>JAFCGF010000013.1 GCA_017608295.1 Candidatus Woesearchaeota archaeon | reverse complement strand
CAATAATAAACTGCGTTCTTTTCCCGAAAGACTGACAATATACTTCTTGTTCATAACTAATTCTCCATAATAAGATAACATCCTGTTTATAGAGAATTATCGGCAATGCCGAGCGGAATCTTTAGTTATGACAAAGCACTAGATTGATGTTGCAATAGGGATTCTATACCATCCAAATGAATTGGAATGGATCTCAAAAGCGTGTCGCGAAATGAAGGCTATTTTTCGCAAAATGAGCTTTTTGAAAGTATAGAGGTTGATGAGAATGGCGTGATAAACTGTGTCGGGTGTGGGGGTGCCGATTGTGAAGTTAAAGAGGAAATCCTCGCTTACATTAAGGAGGAATGATAACCGTTTTGATTTAATGGGATTGTTCGAATAATTTTCAGGAGGATAGAGTCAGAATGACCGTCCGATTAAGTTATGACGAGGGCAAGACCTGGCCGGTCAAAAGGGTCGTCCATCCAGAGCGGTGTGAGTATTTTTGCCTGACGACCTTACCCGATACAACGATCGGCCTTCTGTTTAAAGGGGATAGGAAGATCATGTTTACCAAGTTCAGTCTCGCATGGATGGTGGGTAGTGATAAGGATTGCTGAACAACTTGGATTTATTAAGGTGCGAGCACTCGATGTCTGTGCCAAAGCTGAGATTGGCAGGAGGGCGAGGCACATAAAATCATGTTCTCGTACAAATTCATAGCAAAATGGCTTTGAAAGTGGAATCTTTTGATATTTCAAGGGTTATATCGTAAGATTATTAGTGGCGTACGAAGAAAATTATGTTGGTTAACCGTGTAAATGGGAAATCTCAGTTGGTAGTCATGGAGCGATGATATGGAAGAAAACAGAAAAAATATAATCAAGATTGGTGCAATTGTCTTGTGCCTGTTAGCAACTATTGTGATTGTGGTTATACGGATGAATCCTAAACGGGGCTCTCGCGGCCTCGATAGTATTCCTCCCGGGGATATTGTTTTGATTAAGTGCGAGAATAAGCAATGCGAGGCTGTATATAAGATGAACAAGAAGGAATATTACACTTTAGTTGATGAAGTTGCCGCTCGCATGCCAAATACACCAGAATCGCCGCTACCAGTGGCCTGTAAAGAATGCCAAGAGGCCAGCGCTCGCAAGGCTGTGAAGTGTACAGAGTGTGGGCATGTCTTTTTTTATGGTGAAAAGCCTAACGATTATCCGGACCGCTGTCCCAAATGCGGATAACGTAGGATTTTATTCGCACATTTGAAGTTGAAGTAAAAAACTATCGATGCAGAACAGGAATTCGGCACAATCGAGTGACAAGTTAAGCACTCGATATCATTAAGGTGCAACCAGCTAATCATGCAGCTAACCTTATCCGGATTTCACACGTAGTTCGTGACAAATGGTGATGGTATGTGGCAAATCCCGGTTTAACAGAGAAAGGAAACATGCCTTTATGACCTCATGCAAATACCTAATCGCGTTTCTCATGGTGGTGACGGCCGTTCAGGACGTCCTTGCGGCCCAACCTCTGCCCTTTGTGGTGCCGGCAGCCTGGCCGGATGCCCTGGAGGTCCTGTCGCCGTCTGATGTTCATGTCGAGGGGTGGCTGGGAAATCGTGTGGTTCTAAACGAGAAGAATCGTCTGGCGCAGGTGGAGCTGGAACCACTGTTAGCCGGATTCCGGCAGAAGCCCGGTGTGCATCCCTGGATCGGGGAACACATCGGTAAGTGGATGCATGCCGCAACTCTGGCCTGGGCCAACACCGCTGATCCTCAATTGCGTGGCAAACTCGATTACGCTGCCACAGAACTGATCAAGGCCCAGGAACCGGACGGGTATCTGGGCACTTACATTCCAGGCAAACGCTTTGGTCTTTATGAAGGCGCCGATTGGGACGTCTGGGCACACAAGTACAATCTCATCGGACTGCTGACTTATTACCAATACACCGGCAACCGGGATGCTCTGGACGCCTGCCGCAGGATCGGCGACCTGTTGATCGACACTTTCCCGGCAAAACGCAGCATCATCGCCGCCGGTACGCACGTGGGCATGGCCGCCACTAGCATCCTGGAACCGATGGTACTGTTGTATCGATTGACGGGTGATGATCGTTACCTGGCTTTTTGTCGTTACATCGTTACGTCGTGGAGCGAACCTAACGGACCGAAGATTATGGAGTCGCTGCTGGAGCATGGACAGGTCAACAAGACCGCCAATCGCAAGGCCTACGAGATGCTTTCCAACCTGGTGGGATTATGCGAACTGGCACGGGCCACTGGTGATCGGGGCCTGCTCAAACCAGTCCTCAACGCCTGGAAAGATATTGTCGATAAACGCCTCTATATCACCGGTGCGTGTAGCCAGGGAGAGCAATTCCACGATGATCATGACCTGCCCAATCACATGGGCGCGCATGTGGGAGAGCAATGTGTGACCACAACATGGATCCAGTTGAATTGGCAATTACTGAGACTCACGGGTGAGACACGATTCGGCCACCAACTGGAGAAGACCTTGTACAATCAGCTCTCAGCGGCCCAACGTCCGGATGGAAGACAGTGGTGCTATTTCACCTCGCCTGAAGGCACCAAACGTTATGGCCCGGGCATCAGCTGCTGCGTGTCCAGCGGTCCGCGCGGTATGGCCCTCGTGCCGCAAAGCGCGGTTCTGCGTATCCCTACATCTCCCGACAGTCCCGCGACATTTATGGTTAATCTGTGGGATCGTATTACGGTCAATACGCAGGTCGGTGTACAGGATGTCATTTTAAAATGGGAAACAGACTTTCCCCATAAAGGCCGGGCCAGACTGGAAGTTCAAAGCGATCGACCCATGGCGTGTTCAGTACGCATACGCATTCCCGCGTGGGCCCAGCCGTGCACCGCTAACCTCGCAGGAGGCTCCGGCGGCACGGTCGTGATGAAGGAAGACACACTCGTGTTTACTGCGCAGGACTGGACCGGTATCACCGGGGAAGTGACATTTAATCTCGACACGGACATGATCGTGGGCGACCACGGTAACACCGGACGCTGTGCCTTTTCATGGGGCCCCTTCGTACTGGCCTACGACCAGGGAAGCACTGTCAACAAGCCCGTTCCCCGACGCGCGATGGTGCCGGCGAACACCAGCAATGCCTCGTTACAGCGCGTCTCTCCGCCGGATGCGCCGCTGCGCTTCACGGTGCCGGTAGGAGAGCTTCGAAAAACCGGATTCCAACCTTGCACACTGGTCCCCTATGCCGCTGCGGGTGCGGATGGCACACGCTACGCCGTGTGGCTTCACTTGGCCGGCGCCTTATCGGTAACCAAGCAATCATTGTTCTCCTACGCCGATGAGTCACGCAATGCACCTGGCGGCGAAGATGGCTCCATTACCGATAACGACGCGGATACCTTTGTGGTGACCTTTAATGAACGCCTGCAGCCGGAGGCATGGTTCGCTGTGGAACAGGAGGAAGCTCAGACTTTTGGCCGAATCGTATTTATACAAGGGCCCCTGTTCCATGACGGCGGTTGGTTCGATGTGGCAGGCGGCAGCAAACCCCAGGTGCAAATCAAACGTCATTCGGAAGCGGCCTGGGAAACCGTGGCCCATATAACCGATTATCCGCAAACGACGTCGACCCGATCAGCGGGCCTGACAGAGGGACAGACCTTTACCGTGAATCTGTCGAAATCAGTCAAAGCCACTGCTTTACGCGTCATCGGCCGGGCGGCCAGCGGCGACAACCCCAACCAGTCCTTTGCCTCGTGCGCGGAACTCCAGGCGTTCGATATCTCCTCGTCGGTACAAGGAAGTACAAAACCCAATATCATTCTTATCATGGCGGACGACATGGGATTCTCCGATCTGGGCTGCTACGGTGGGGAGATCCGTACACCGAATTTGGACGGGCTGGCAGCCAACGGCTTGAGCTTTACCCAGTTCTATAACGGCGCGCGCTGCTGTCCGACGCGTGCATCACTTTTGACGGGCCTTCACCCTGCTCAGGCAGGCATTCGGTGGATGAACGAGCAACGCGGTTTGAAGGATTATTATGGTGCGTTAAGTACCCATGCCGTGACTATTGCCGAGGCATTGAAGCCAGCGGGATATGCCACTTATATGGCGGGCAAATGGCATGTGTCCGGGCATGATCGTGCTATGAGCAGCGAGGAGCGATCGGATTGGCCATGTCAGCGAGGTTTTGACCATTTCTACGGCACATTGTGCGGCGCCGGGAGCTACTTCAACCCAAGTACACTCACGCTGGATAACGAAGCAATCGAGGCACAGGGTAAGGATTATTACTACACAGATGCCATTAGCGATCGTTCCGTTCAGTTCATTCAGACGCATCATCGGAGCAAATCAGACCAGCCGTTTTTCCTGTACGTTGCTTACACAGCCCCCCATGCGCCCTTGCACGCCCCTGAAGAGATGATCGCCAAATACCGGGGGCGCTACATGAAAGGATGGGATGTCCTCCGGGAGGAACGATATGCCCGTTTGGTCGGTATGGGGATCATCGATAAACGTTGGAATTGTTCACCCATTGATCCTGCCATGTTTTCCTGGGATGAAGTAGATCCGTCCAAACAAAAAGATATGGATTTGCGCATGGCGGTCTACGCCGCTCAGGTTGAGATCATGGACCAGGGAATCGGTAGGATTATCCATATACTTGAGAAAATCCAACAGCTTGATAATACGCTGATCTTTTTTCTATCAGACAACGGTGGCAGCCAGGAGGGTGGTGTTTGGGGACGTGACCGCGGCAGGGGGAATATCGGGAGTCGCGAGTCAAGTTCTCAATATGGTCTTCCCTGGGCGAATCTGTCAAACACACCGTTTCGACACTACAAGAGGTGGATCCATGAAGGCGGGGTTGCCACGCCGCTGATCGTTCATTGGCCCGGAGGCATTAAGGCCAGCGGTGAGCTTCGACATCAGTTGGGCCATATCGTTGACATCATGGCGACCTGTGTCGATGTGGCCGACGTTGCCTATCCTGCTCAGCACCATGGACAGCGTATCATCCCTTGCGAAGGATTGAGCTTAACGTCGATCTTCGCCAACAAGGATCGTGCCTATCCAACGATCGGGTGGGAGCACGAAGGCAACCGTGGCGTGCGCAAGGGCAAGTGGAAGTTAGTGGCGCTCCGCGGCGAAGCATGGGAATTGTATGACTTGGCCAGGGATCGGACCGAGCTGCACAACCTGGCGGACAGGTTCCCGGAGAAGGTAGTGGAACTGGAGAAGGCGTACCGTGTCTGGGCCGAACGATGCGGCATTGAACCATGGAAATGGCCGATCGAGCGGGGTATGAGGCCTGTACCGGCAAGACAAGATTCGGTATTTGAATACCCTCTCCGGAGGTTTCTCCGGATAGCCGTTTCGAGTCGATAAGAATGGAGAACAAAAAATGAAAAGACGATTGATCCTTCTGTTAAACATAGTGGCCCTGCAGATCGCGACGGCGTCGGCCGGCCCTCGACCCAATGTCATCTTCATTCTCGTCGATGATCTCGGCTGGAAGGATCTTGGATGCTACGGCAGCGCTTTCTATCAAACTCCCCATATCGACCGATTGGCTAAGGAAGGCATGCGCTTTACAAATGGTTATGCGGCGTGCAATGTATGTTCGCCCACGCGCGCGGCGATCATGACCGGTAAATATCCGGCTCGGTTGTTGCTTACCCAGTGGCTACCGTCCGGCCGTTGGAGCCGTACCCGGAACAAGCTGCGCGAGGGCCGCTATATCTCGAACCTGCCGCTGGAAGAAGTCACTATTGCGGAGACGCTGCGCGAGGCCGGTTACCGTACGGCGTTCATGGGCAAGTGGCATCTGGGAACCGAGACCTATTACTACCCGGAACATCAGGGATTTGACGTAAATGTAGCGGGCCGCGATTACGGTGCACCAGGCAGTTATTTCTATCCGTTTGAGAGAAGCTGGAAGATCCCCACGACGGGCAAGGTGCTGCAAAAAAAGTCCCCGCTGTCGGGGCAGGAAGGCGATTACCTGGTCGATCGGCTGGCGGAGGAGGCGGAGAAGTTCATTCGCACCAATACCGATAAGCCGTTCTTCCTGATGCTGTCGCACTATGCCGTGCACACGCCGCTGCAAGGCAAGCCGGACAAGGTGGCCCGTTATGAGCAGATCCCTGAAGCTCGTCGTCAAGGCAAAGCGGATTATGCCGCGATGGTCGAAAGCGTCGATGACAGCGTTGGCCGTGTCATGCAGACCTTACGGGAACTGAAACTCGATGAGCGGACGTTCATCATTTTCACCAGTGACAACGGTGGTTATGCGGGTGCCACCGACAATTTACCTTTGCGCGCCAATAAGGGATCCAACTACGAAGGTGGGATCCGTGTACCGGTCATTATCAAATGGCCCGGCCATACAAAGCCCGGCTCGATTTCGCACGAGCCGGTGATCAGCATGGATTTTTACCCGACGATTCTTGCGGTGACGGCGCAGAGCCTGCGTCCCCATCAGCACGTTGATGGCAAAAACCTGGCTCCGATTCTGACCGGTAGCGGCGGTCTCCAGCGCGAGGCCATCTACTGGCACTACCCGCATTACAATGGACATCCCCAGAGCTTGCCTTCCGGTGTGGTTCGGGCCGGCGACTGGAAGCTCATCGAAGCGTTCGAGACCGGCAAGCTGTCACTCTACAACCTCAGCGAGGACCTTGGTGAAAGAATCGACCTGTCGGATAACGAGCCGAAAAAGGTTATGGAATTATATGCAAAGCTGAGAGCCTGGCGCGCGAACGTTGGTGCTGATCCGATGAAGCCGAATCCCGAATACGAAGGAGGCAAGTGAGACCATGAATGGTAAGGAGAAATCGATGTTCTACCAAGATCATAAAAGACAGTATTTCCTAAGCGTTCTGGGTGCCGGCCTATGCAGTTTTATGCTGGCCAGCAGTCTATTGGCGCAGCAAATGGCGCCACCGAAAAAGAGGCCAAACGTTCTGATGATTGTCGCAGACGACATGAACTGGGCATGCCTATGTTAATGTTTCCATTTGCACGCCGTCGCGCAGCGTGATTCTTACCGGGTTGTACCCTTCAAACAACGGTGCGGAAGGATTTCAACGCATTCGCCCCGACACCGAGACACTGCCGGCGGTTCTCAACGAGGCGGGATATCTGAGTGGAATTATAGGGAAACCCCTTCGCCAGCAAGAGCTATTCCGCTGGTCAGTCACTTACCGATGGCAGGGAACCGGTGATGAAGACCTCTGGGGCCGCGATCCGGGCGTCTACCGCCGGTTCGCGAAAAACTTCTTTGCGATGGCCAAGACGTCAAAGCAGCCCTTCTTTCTGATGGCCAATTCGCATGATCCGCATAGACCCTTCGCCGGTGGACAAGCAACCCGTCGGCATGAAGAACGTGCGCCGGCTTCTCGTACTTTCACTGCCGAAGAAGTCCGCGTTCCTGGTTTTTTACCAGACTTACCTGCCATTCGACGCGAGTTGGCCGCCTATTGCACGTCCGTGCGACGATTGGATGACATGGTCGGTGGGATTCTTGACGAATTGACAAAAGCACAGCTCGTTGAAGATACGATCGTGATTTTTTTCTCAGACCACGGCATGCCCTTTCCCGGCGCCAAATTCAATTGCTACCCCGATAGTGTGCGCACGCCGCTCATTATCCGCTGGTCGGGGAGAGTAGAGAAAAACTCGATTGACCGGGAGCACATGATGGCGGCGGTCGACCTGCAACCGACCATCCTGGAAGCCGTTGGATTGCCGGCAACGCGCTCGGATGGACGTTCGTTCCTGCCCTTGTTAAGTGGACAGACACAGCAGAATCGTGACTGCGTCTTTGCGCAGTTCTATCATATCCACGGGGATGACGCCTTACCCATGCGCTCGGTCCTGACCAAGGAGTTGGCTTATGTTTTCAATCCATGGTCCAACGGCAAACGCCGATTCGGGCGTTTAAGTGAAATCACATTTCAGGCCATGCAACAGGCCGCCAAGACCGATGCGGAGATGGCCGCCCGTGTTCGGCATCTGGTGTTTCGGAGCGTGGAAGAATTCTACGATCTGCGCGCGGATCCCAGCGGCCTGGTGAACCTGTTGGGAACCTGCCGAGGCGAAAGAGGCTTGGCTGATGAGCATAAGAAAAAACTCGACGACCTGCGCGCCAAGCTCCGGTCGTGGATGGTCAGTGTCGGGGATCCGGCGCTGCATGCTTTCGACAACCAACACCAGCCCGAGCTGCTTGAACGATTCCTGCAGGATTACAGGAAGCACGCGGCCCAAGAAGTTGAAGAGCTGATACCTTACGAAAAGAGAATGGACTATCGCTTCTGAGAAACACAACCCTGTCAACCGTTGGCCTTAGCGTTTCACTGCACGCAAAAGCGGCAGGTAAGAGTAATCTAAAGGAGTATGTCATGCGTTTAATTCGATTGCGATCCATGAATGCTGTTTGTCTTGTTGTTTTCCTTTTAAATGTTGGCTTGGTATCGGCTGACTCTCGAATGATCAATCAGTCATCCAAAAAAACGAATGGCCTTTGGCGGCCGCTGTCCGGCATGTTAGAGGGGGGCGTGCTTTCCGACAGAGTCGATTTGTGGCGGCAAGGGCGTCTTTGGTACGTGCTCGATGCTGAAGACGGGTATCTGCTTTCCGGCTTTGAGTCAAGGCCCGGACATCAAACCTACCAGGGCGAGCATGTGGGGAAATGGCTGCATGCCGCAAGCCTGGTGTATGAACAGACCCGTGACAAAAAACTGTTGAGAGCCCTGCGGGAGACCGTCGGACGGCTCCTGGCCACGCAGGAGGCAAATGGATACTTGGGGACCTATGCTGTGAAGGATCGCTTTTATGTCACGCCAGCGGACAACGATGCCTGGGATACCTGGACGTTTCGCTATAATCTATATGGCTTGTTGACATATGAGAGATTTCATCCTGACCCGCGGGTTGTAGAGGCATGTAAAAAAATGGTGGATTTGTTGATCGAGGTGTATGGAGAGGGCAAACACGACCTGACCCAATACGGAACGCGCTGGGGAATCTCCGCCACCACGCTACTCGAATCTGTTGTGATGCTTTATGAACGGACACGAGAAGAAAGATACCTGACCTTTGCCGAACATATCGTGGCGATGAGTGAAAACAATCCGAAGCTGCGACTGATGGGGGCCATGCTGGAAGGGGGAAGCGTTGTCTATTCAGGGGAAGGCAAGGCCTATCAGCTCATGGCCAACCTGCTGGGATACGGGCGACTTTACCGGGTGACGGGTGATGAGCGATATCTGAAGGCCGTTGAGAACGCATGGAAAACGATTAGGGCGGATCACACCTATGTGACAGGGGGCCCCTGGAGCACAAAAATGCCCTACAACGGAAACAGGGAGTGCTTTGCACTTAGAGAGGATTTTTCTCCCTCCCTGGCTGTGGTTGAAACGTGTTCCACAACGACTTGGATTCAGATGAATCTGCTTCTGCTGGAATTGACCGGTGAGGCCCAATATGCGGCCGAGGCAGAACGGGCCTGTTTCAATGCCCTGATTGCGGCACAATACCCAGCGGGGATCGACTGGTCCTACTACACCCGGGTCAATCAGGGATACCAACCTTTTCAAAGCAAGATTACCTGCTGTGCTTCGAGCGGGCCACGGGCACTGGAAATGTTTGCCCGCCACCTGATTGGGGAAACGGATGACGCTATTTCGTTCGCCAGCCTGGTTCCATGCAGCGCGATCCTGCCAGAAGTCTTCGGCAAGGCCAAAATCAAGGTGACGGGTAAGTATCCGGTCAGTCCCTCAGTCGG
Source organism: Candidatus Woesearchaeota archaeon (assembly GCA_017608295.1). The sequence goes on along the minus strand of JAFCGF010000013.1, from coordinate 43,413 downwards.
TATTTGTTTCGAGCAGGCCGACGGAAGGACCTTTGTTCTGGAATTTAGGGATCCATGCGGCGCGCGTCTGGCCTCCGTCCAGATCAATGGAAAAGAGGACCTGTTGAAGAAGAATAAACGTGGATTCTACCGGATAAGCCGAGGCTGGAAGACGGGGGATGAGATCGCGATCACCTTTGAGTACCTCCTCGAAAGTCACGTTGAAATGCCGCAGGACGGTAACAAGTGGGTGGCGTTTACCTATGGTCCCTGGGCTCTTGCTAGGGTGATAAATAAGGGTGCGCCCAGTACCCAACCTTTCCTGGGAAAGAGCATTCTGTCGCAAGCCCCATCGCAATGGCTTACGCCTTGCACGGACCAGGAGGGGAACCTGCCGACATTCCGCATCAAAGGTACGAAGCTTGTGCTGAAACCGTATTTCAGTACCGCAAGCCTCGAGACCGGACCGCAGACATACTTTCAATTTTGATGGTAGGATAATGTATTAAGGTGAAGGCTCATGAAGACATGTTTTGCGTTATTTACTGGTCTCGTCTTTTCAGTTGGTCTTCTAACGATTCCAGCTCTCACTGCCGAAGGAGCGTCCGAGACAGTAGAAGCCAGAAAACCCAATATCATCTTTTTTCTGGTCGATGATCTGGGCTGGGCCGATATCGCCTGCTATGGCAGTCGCTTCTACGACACCCCCCATATCGATGCGCTGGCCGGGGAAGGTGTGCGTTTCACGGATGCCTACGCCACCTGTCATGTCTGTTCGCCTTCGCGCGCGAGCATCCTGACGGGTAAGTATCCCACCCGGCTGAAGCTGACCGATTGGCTCCCCGGGCGGGGAGAGCATTCGTTCCAGCGGCTCAGAAATGCATTCATTCATCAAGCCTTGCCGCTCGACGAGTTAACGCTGGCTGAGATGCTGAAGCGACATGGCTACCGGACAGGGCATTTTGGTAAATGGCACCTGGGTGAAAAACCGGCGGGGCCGCTGCACCAGGGATTCGATATCCAGGTGCCGAGGAACTGGTACAAAGGCTGGCCGAGGGATGGTTATCATGCACCGTTCAAATTCGAGGGGCTCAGTGACAAAAAGGGCGATTATCTGACCGACCGACTCACCGACGAAGCACTTAAATTCATCGACAAGAACAGCAGTAAGCCCTTCTTTCTCTACCTATCACACTTTGCCGTTCACGATCCCATTCAAGGGCGGACCGATCTCGTGGAAAAATACGAAAAGAAGCGTTCGCAACTGCCGCCCGAAGATAGGCCGTATATTCTTGAGGGCAATCCCGATTCCAAGACTGCGTTCACCAGGACCCAGCAGGATCAAATGATCCGGGAAGACGCCTACGCACCGTATCGCGTTCTGCCGAACCATACGGTTAAAATTAAGCAGCGGCAGGACAACCCACAATTCGCCGCCATGGTGGAAAGCGTCGACGAGAGCCTGGGCCGTGTAGTCGCCAAGCTTAAGGCCCTTGGTTTAGCAGAAGACACGATCATTATCTTCACGTCCGACAACGGAGGCATGTCGGCGGCAAACTTCGGGCTGTCTGATCGAGTCATCCCCTCGGCGGACCTGGACGAGTACTATTCGACGTCCAACCTACCGCTCCGAGGCGCAAAAGGTTGGTTGTACGAGGGTGGAATTCGTGTACCACTGATTATCAAATGGCCTGGTAAGGGCAAGGTAGGCTCGATTTGCCACGAACCCGTGATCGGCACCGACTACTATCCCACCATTCTCGACATGGTCGGTATCCCCGCAGTGCCTCAACAACATCTCGATGGCAAAAGTCTGATGCCCCTATTCCAGGGCCAAGCCCCCCTCGACCGGGATGCCCTGTACTGGCATTTCCCGCACTACAGCAACCACGGCATGCAGAGTCCCGGGGGAGCCATTCGGTGTGGCAACTACAAGTTGCTCGAATATTTTGAAAACGGAACGGTTCAACTTTTCGATCTCGAGGCGGATCTGGAGGAACAAAACGATCTGTCTCAAAGACACCCGGAGATCGCCAGTCGACTTTTGAAGCGACTGCGTCAATGGCAAGAAGAAGTAGGCGCAGAAATGATGGGGCCCAATCCGGGTTTTGATGAAAATGCTAGCGCAGGGTACCGCTATCGTCCGCCTGAAGAATTTATCAGTACCTGGCAGTTCAGTGGCCCCTTCACCAAGGCAGGCGTGAAAGGCCTTGCGTTATTTGATGTGGCCTTCAGCCCGGAAACCGACCGGTCCGGTGACTGGAAAACTATCACCCTTAAGGGAATAGATCGAGAAGTCGACCTATCTGAACGAATCGGTGGCGAGCACCGTGTTGCCTATTTACGCACCCGAATTTACAGTCCCACTGCCCGCAAAGCGGTGCTCGAGCTGGGCAGTGACGACGGTGTCAAGGTCTGGCTCAACCGGTCACTGATCCACCAAAACAATGATGAACGCGATGTGTCCCCGGGTGATGACAAGGTCGACATGGTACTGAAACAAGGCTGGAATCACCTGTTGGTCAAAGTGACTCAGGGGATAGGCGGTTGGGGCTTTATTGCCTGCGTGACTGATGAACAGGGTGAGGTTTTTGAGGACTTGAAGATAAGCGCCCGTTAATAGTTCGTAGGGGATATGTACGATGATGAAGAATACAATGTTATGATTCAGTCAGGAAGGGTGAGAAAAATATGTTCGGCTGGGAAAATGATGATACAGCAAAAGAACATCTCTGCATACGCGATAGTGGTCATGATCGCCTCGATGTGCAATGCACAGACACCGAAACCAAGCAATGAGACGCCAGCCTGGCCAGAGAAGCCACCGCCCCAATGGTTGACCTACCATCTGGCAAATACTGTACGATAGGCCATCGAAATGCGACAGATTAACGAAAGGAACATGATTATGCATAGGCTTAGAGTAGTAAGGGTCATGACGATGGTTGTCCTCGCGCTGCAGATGTCAGTTGCGTCAGCACAGCGTCAAGAATTCCGGCGTATCCCCTTGAATGAGTATGTCGACAAGATGAAAGCAGGATGGATTGGGCAGATGGTCGGCGTCGGTTGGGGCGGCCCAACCGAATTCCAGTGGAGGGATTCCATCATGCCGGAAGAGGAGATGCCCAAATGGGTACCGGATCTGGTCAACCAGTTTTGGCAGGACGACCTCTACGTGGAAATGACCTTCTTGAGGACACTCGAGTTGTACGGCCTGGACGTATCCATTCGGCAGGCGGGCATCGATTTCGCCAACAGCGGCTACACACTGGCACACGCCAACAAATTCGGCCGCCTGAACCTGCGCAACGGCATCGCACCACCCGACTCGGGTCATCCCAAATTTAACGGCCACGCGGACGACATCGATTACCAGATTGAGGCGGACTATGCCGGCCTCATTTCGCCCGGCATGCCGAACAGTGGCATACGCCTCGGCGAGACATTTGGTCGCCTCATGAACTACGGCGACGGCCTGTACGGCGGTCAGTTCGTCGCGGGTATGTACGCAGAGGCCTTCTTCGAAAAGGATATGGAGAAGGTTGTTCGGGCCGGACTCGGGTGCGTACCCAAGGGAAGCCAGTACTACGAGTGCATCACCGACGTCCTTAGGTGGTGGAAGAAGAATCCTGAGGATTGGAAAAAGACCTGGCATCTCATTGAGGAAAAGTACCATGACAACCCGAATTACCGACTCGCCAGTTGCGACCACGAGCCCTGGAACAACATCGATGCAAAAATCAATGGCGCATATGTCGTCATGGGGATGCTTTATGGGGAAGGTGACTTGGACAAGACCCTTATCATCTCCATGCGTTGCGGTAAGGATTCCGACTGCAATCCATCCAGCGCGGCCGGTGTGCTGTTCACCTCCCTCGGATTTTCAAACCTCCCCGACCGTTTTACCGCTGCGCTCAACGAGCAAGGCAAGTTCAATCACACACCGTATAGTTTCTCCATCCTGGTGCACGTGTGTGAAACCCTCGCACGCCAGGCCGTCCTGAAAGCGGGGGGACGTGTGGAGCGCCAGGAAGACGGCACGGAAGAATTTGTTATCCCGGTCAAGCAACCCATACCCGGTGTGCTGGAACAGTGCTGGGAAGCGGGATCCATTGCCAATAGTCGTTTTTCGGAAAAGGAACAGGCGCAGATCGTCCCGCCGCCGATGCAGATCACTATAGATCCCTTTACCATAGCGGACATTAACGAGGCTGTCGAAACGTTTGCCCCCGGCTGGAGCGCCAAACACTGCTTGGCCGACGACGATATCCCTCCCGGTCTCCGCAACCTGGGATTGCCCGGACAGACGGACTGGCTGGTCACCCACCCACTGAGCGAAGACGTGGGATGTGTTCTCTTCAAGCGAATAGAGGTGCCTGCCGGGAAAACGCAGGTGTGTCTAACCGTGGGGCACCATCGCCAGGGCGACTGGGTACTCGTCGTGAAGGCTGACGGAGACGAACTCCTCAGAACGACCGTCGGCAGCGAAACGACTGTCAACCACACCAGGGATATTCAAGTCGATCTATCCCAATACGCGGGTTCTGAGATACTGTTGGAGTTGATAAATGAAGCCAACGGCTGGAGTTACGAGGCCGCTTATTGGGGGAAGATTGCGATTTTCACGGAATAACCGCCTATTAGGGGCACCGTTTGGGCGACTCTTGGCATCGTGGGCGAGCCATTTGATAATCATCGATTTTATCGAAAACCTAAGTTTTGACGCAATATGACGAAACCTTGTCGTAAAGTGACATTTTTTATATAAGGAAAATGAGTATCATTATTGGAAAATGTACACGGTTGCACTGCGTATAATATGCCAAATTTGATGGAAGGAGAAAGAAATGAAGACCATGGTTTCTATTCACTGCGCGATCATACTGGTCTTTGCATCCTGCATGGCCATCGCTGGGAATGTCGGTGAGAACGATTCGGACAAGATCCGGATCATCCTGGATACGGATGCCAACAACGAACTGGATGACCAGCACGCCATTGCGTACATGTTGTTCAGTGGCGGCACCTTCGATGTGGAGGGCATAACGGTCAACAGGACTTCCAACGGGGGGGCGATCGAGAAACATGCCGAAGAGGCGGAGCGAATCGTGCGCCTTTGCGCGTTGCATCCTCAGATCAAGGTCTACAAGGGCGCCAGTGGCAACTATGAGGAGATATTACCACACATCGCTGAGCCGAAATTTGATGGTTCGGAGGCGGTGGACTTTATCATCGAGCGGGCGCTCGCTCGCGACGACCGCGAACTCGTTCTCATGCCGATCGGCAAGCTCACGAACATTGCACTCGCGCTGAAGAAGAATCCGTCCATCGCGAAAAAGGTTCGGATTGTATGGCTGGGCACGAACTATCCGGAACCTGGAGAATACAACTTCGACAACGACATCCCTTCGCTGGATCCCATTATCGATTCGGACGTAACGTTTGAAATGGCCATGGTTCGGTATGGGAAACCCAGCGGCACCGACGCCGTGCGGGCAAGTCTGGTGGAAATCAAGCGGATCATGCCCGGCAAAGGACCCACGGTTGCCACGCCGGTGCCCGGACGTCACGGCGGGAAGTTCTCGAATTTTGGCGACTACGCCCTGGAATTATTTGAGAAATTCAGGGGACATCCCACGGAGAGGCCGCTGTTCGACATGGCTGCGGTCGCCATTGTGAAAAATCCCACATGGGCGGACCGTGTCGTTATTGGGGCACCCAAGTTCGCCAACGGCAAATGGATTGACCGGCCCGACAATCCTCGGAAGGTCGTGATCTGGGAGAACTTCGACAGAGAAGCCATCATGGAGGACTTCTACGAGCGCATGGAAGCCCCGAAACTGGCGTCTCCATAGGTGTAGACACTGAGAAAAAGAAAAAAGTTCGATAAAATCCAGGGGGCTAAGATCGTCAGTTCTCCCATAGCCTTTTAGCCCCACTTTGACTGAAGACATTCAACTAGGATCTTGCATTCGTGGATTAAGCATGGAGATTTGAGATGGCAGGGCTTCGAAACGGATTAACAACAATACTCATGATCATGACCATGGCGACCCACGTTGCTTGTTGCATCGACATGCCTACCGCTGTGGGAATCGCTGCTTTGCCGTTGTGGGAAAATACTGAGACGAGCTATCACAGTTTTCGTATCCCATCCATCATTGTCACGACCAAGGGAACGGTTTTAGCGTTCTGCGAGGGCCGTGGAGCCCATGGTGATTCAGGCAATATCGATTTGGTTATGAAACGTTCGACAAACAACGGACGTACGTGGAGTGAACAGACCGTTGTATGGAACGATGAAGGTAATACGTGTGGGAATCCTTGTCCCGTTGTCGATGAAAAAACCGGAAGAATTATTCTTCTCATGACCTGGAACCATGGTGCGGATCATGGAGGAGATATCAAGGCAAAGACGGGGAAAGACACACGTCGTCCGCACCTCTCTTATTCTGATGATGACGGGTTGACGTGGTCAAAAGCCAAGGACATAACCAAAGGAGCAAAAGACCCCGCATGGGGATGGTACGCGACCGGTCCCGGATTTGCCATACAGTTGAAATCGCAAAAGTACAAAGGACGACTCATTGTTCCGGCGAATCACAGTTACGACACAGATAACTCAGAACACCAAAGTGATGGTGGATACGGCTACGGCGCCCATGTGCTTATTAGCGACGACGGAGGAAAGAATTGGCGTATGAGCGAGCCGATTCGTCCTAATTGCAATGAAAGTCAGGTCGTCGAGTTGAGCGATGGTACCTTGATGATGAATATGCGCTCATACAGCCGTATGCACTGTCGTGCATACGCCTACAGCTACGACGGGGGTGAAACATGGTCCAAAGTGCAACAGGCACTCCAGTTAGTTGAGCCTACAAACCAGGGAAGTATCATCAAATTTGGTAAATACCGGGGCAAGACCCTGTACCTGTTCTCCAACGCAGCCTCTGTGGGTATTAGAGCAGCCATGTCCGTCAAGGCAAGCTTCGACGAATGTGCAAGCTGGTCTAATATGAAACTTATTTCCGGGGAAAGGGCTCAGTACTCCTGCCTGACGGTATTGCCAAATGGCAACATCGGTCTCTTGTACGAGATTGGCGGCAGCGACTGGGATGATTTGGGCATTCGCTTTATATCATTTTCCGCTGATGAGTTGTTCAAGCCTGGATCCTTGCTTGACAAAGACCCACATGGCTATGGATTTGAACCCGTATTATGGGATTAACAATTAACTAGAATAGGTACTATTATGAAGCATTCTATACACTTTGCAGTTTTGATTGGTATTTGGGCCTCTTTGGGAAGATGTGCACAACAGGCTCCCCCCATCATATTGTGGCAAAAGGATGTGCAATATCCCGAAATACGTATCCCCTCGTTGATCGTTACCCAAGAAGGAACGGTTTTGGCATTTGCAGAAGGACGTGAAGGCAGAAGCGATGGAGGGGATATTGATTTTATTATGAAACGTTCTACCGATAACGGAAAGACATGGAGTGAGCAGATGGAGGTATGGGATGATGCCCGTAATACCTGTGGCAATCCCTGTCCCGTAGTTGATCACTCTACAGGTAGGATTATACTGTTTATGTCCTGGAACTCTGGTAAGGAGAGCGAAGATACACGCCGTCCCTATATGTGCTACTCAGATGACGATGGACTAACATGGTCCGAGCCAATGGATATGACCGAGTCGTGCAAACTATCCGATTGGGGATGGTATGCAACGGGTCCCGGCGTAGCTATTCAAATGAGATCGGAGAAGTATAAAGGGCGTTTAATCATTCCCGCTAACCATAGCTACCCTACCGATGAACCGAAACACAAGGTGACTCAGGAAGGATGGGGCTATGGTGCCCATGTGTTAATAAGCGACGACGGTGGAAAAACTTGGCGAATAAGTGAACCCATTACCCCCGGGTGCAATGAGAGCCAGGTAGTAGAATTGAGCGATGGTCGATTAATGATGAACATGCGTTCCTATAATGGGCTGCCATGTAGAGCCGTCGCCTACAGCAAAGACGGCGGAGAAACATGGTCAGAAGTATACCACTCCTACCAGTTGCCCGATGAACAGGTGCAAGCAAGTATTATTGAGTACGGAGAATATGGAGATGACAGAATGTATCTGTTTTCCAATCCCGGAAATCCTTGGGATAGAGTCTATATGGCTATCAAAGCGAGTTTTGATGACTGTGCGACCTGGTCCAATGAAAAACTTATCTATGCAGGTAAATCAGCCTACTCATGTATGACAGTACTGCCCAACGGGAATATCGGTCTGCTCTTCGAGGGAGGCAAAGAGTTCAGACATGAAACAGTTGCTTTTGTCTCTATCAATCCAGATGAACTGTTTACTCCGGGCACCTATTTATCATTGGATGACCTGCCTTAGTGGTCAGTTAAAGATAAAGGTTCTGAAAATGAAATGTCAATCTATCATTTTTGTTTTGCTGCTTGTTTCTGTTAGTGCGCTAGGGGCAGAGAAGTATCAACCGAACTTTGAGTCGCTTTCAAGGCATGAAGCCGCGCCGGAGTGGCTTCAGGATGCCAAGTTGGGGATCTATTTCCACTGGGGTGTCTATTCGGTGCCCGCCTTTGGTACTGAATGGTATCCGTGCCGTATGTATATCAAAAATCGGTCCGAGTATACGCACCATGTCGAGACCTACGGTGATCCCACCGAGTTTGGCTACCACGACTTTGTGCCCATGTTTAAGGCCGAGTATTTCGATGCTGACGAATGGGCGTTGTTATTTAAGAAAGCAGGTGCCAGATTTGCTGGCCCGGTTGCAGAGCATCACGACGGCTTCTCCATGTGGGATAGTGATGTGAACCCGTGGAATGCGGCTGACATGGGACCTAAGAGGGACATCGTTGGAGAACTTGCAAAAGCGATCCGCAAACAGGATATGCGTTTAATTACAACTTTCCATCATACCTGGAACAACCTGTGGAAACCAGAACCCGGTCAGTCGGTCAGCCACTATCCCTATGAGAATCTGAAGCCCGGTCAGTGGGTGGGCTATTATGAGCATGTGAAAAACAACTTCCCAACCATTTTGGAAGATGACAAACGGGCGATCTTGTATGGCTACATGCCCCGTGAAAAGTTCGTAAAGATATGGAAGGATAAATTGACCGAAGTCATTGACCAGTACCATCCGGACATTATCTATTTCGACAGTTGGCTGAATGATATCCCTGAAAAAGATCGCTTTGAATTTGCGGCCTATTACCTGAATCAGGCACAGAAGCGCGATCAGGATGTCGTCATTGTTCGCAAGCAGAATGACTTGTCGCTTAGCTTCAGTATGAACGATCATGAGAAGTCGCGCGAACCGCGGATTTTGCCCGAACTCTGGATGACCGACGATACGCTCAGCACGTTTAGCTGGTGTTACACCCAAGATCTCAAGATCAAGAGCAATGAAATGGTATTGCATACGCTGATCGATACGGTCAGCAAGAATGGTGTGTTATTACTCAATATCTCCCCCAAAGCCGACGGTACGATTCCCAACGATCAACGTGAGTCATTACTGGCCTTAGGCGCCTGGCTAAAGGCCAACGGTGAGGCCATCTATGCCACGCGTCCCTGGATTATCGCCGGCGAAGGACCGACGGCCGCACCGGAAGACCTTCAAGAAGCGCATCTCTTCATGAAGCTCAAGTATTCGGTCAAAGATGTTCGTTACACGACCTCTAAGGACGGTAAAACCGTATATGCCATTCTGATGGGGACTCCTAAGGCAAATAGTACGATGACACTGACGGCCTTTGCCGGTCGCAATGTAAAGGTGTCTCAGGTTTCGCTATTGTCGGGTAAACGCGCCAACTGGAATATGAGGGATGCTGAATTATCGATCACGGTTCCCTCTAAAATTGTTATCGAACAGAATGCAACCGTGTTTAAGATTAATTTAAAGTGAGGTAGCCATTATGCATACCCATCGAACGCTTTGTGTGGTACTTTTGATATGCTTGACAAGCAGTCCTATGTGTTGTCTCCCGGCTTGGTCGATTTAACTTATATAAAAGATGTCAAATGAATAAAAAACTTCTTGTTGTGTTGGTATTGTTAGTGGCCGGTTGTTCTTCTAATGAAAGGTTAAAAGAGGTTGGACAAATTAAGAAAGTGGCCAAAGCATCTTTCGATAATCTTCCAGCCCAGGTAGCCGGACAGATTAGAATTCGGGAATTAATGCTAAGTGATCCGCACCGGCCGATTTATCACTTTGTATCCTATGACGGACGATGCATGCCGTTCGATCCGGACGGTGCTATCTTCTGGAACGGCAAGTATCATCTTTGTTATATCTTTCAGGACGAACGCGGTCATTGCTGGGGCCATGTTTCCAGCAGAGACCTGCTTCACTGGCGCTGGCATGCGACAGCACTATTTCCAGGCGAGAACGATGTAGACAGGGGAATTTTTAGTGGCAACTGCTTTGTTAATAAAAACGACGAAGCGACAATGCTGTATCATGGTGTCGATGCAGGCAATTGTATTGCCACTTGCGCGGAACCCGAACTGAACAATTGGACGAAACTGCCGTCCAATCCAATCGTTCCCATTCCCAAGGAAGGCAGCCCCGAAGCAGAGCTTTATAGATCTTGGGACCCACATGGATGGGTCGAAGGCGATACCTATTATGCTGTCTTCGGCGGTAATCCTGCCACCGTTTTCAAAGCGAAAACACTTGATGAATGGGAATATGTTGGACCATTTCTCTCGGAAGATACGACCGATGTGGATGTTAAAATCGAAGACATTTCGTGTCCGGACTTCTTTAGACTCGGAGATAAGCATGCGCTGCTGTGTATAAGTCATTCGAAAGGCTGCCGCATCTATCTTGGCGAGTGGAAGAATGAACAGTTTTATCCCGAAGTCCATCAGCGGATGAACTGGTCCGGAGGGACCTGCTTTGCTCCAGAGTCGCTGGTCGACAACAAGGGCAGGCGAATCATGTGGGCGTGGGTTCTGAACCGGAGGGAGGAATTGCACATCGACGGTTTCTCGAATCCACCGAAATATGGATGGAGCGGAACCCTGACCCTGCCGCGCGTACTTTCCCTTGACGATGATGGAACGCTTCTTATCGAACCTGTAGAAGAACTTGAACAGTCACGGATGCATGAGAAGGAGCACAATAATATAGCAGTTCATGACGGCGAGACTATTCTTCTCAAGGGTATTGCCGGTAACACCATGGAACTACAACTGGTTATTGAGGCCGGCGACGCCGAAGCCTTTGGCCTGAAGGTATGCAGATCACCAGACGGCCAGGAGCAGACAGTTATTGAGTGCAATCCATCAGCTAAGACTATAAAGATCGACCTGCAACGCTCATCGCTCGACAAATCGATTAAGCATTACGAAATGTGCATGAACTTTATGAGAGATGAACCAAATCAGGAGGTGACTGAGCAGGCAGCCCCCTTTGAGTTAATGGAGGACGAGAAGCTTCAACTGCGCATCTTCATCGACCGCTCAATCTTAGAGGTGTTCGCCAACTCACGGCAGTGCATCACCCAGCGAATATATCCGACCCGAAAAGACAGCCTTGGTGTGGAACTGTTCAGTAAAGGAGGATCGATGACCGTCGAATCAATTAAGGTATGGGATATGGCGGCAACTAATCCGTGGTAAAACCGTAGACCGATCGTGCCCGGCTTGCTCATGTGGAGCAAATAGGATAAAGTCCATCGGGCGGTTAAGGGCTAGCCCCGTCCTGGTGAGTACAGGATATACACCTATGCGGACGATCCGTCACTTGACATAAACCGGGAGGACCTTCGCGGCTTCATTCCGATCTTCGCCGGTGCGGCCGAGGGTGCGTTCAGCGATGACGACACGGATATCGAGTTTGTCACGCTGCACGCCGTCGAGAAGTACGGACTGGATATGTACACGAAATCAATGCTTCTCTGTATGAATTGCTGTTCAAATCAGCACACAATGTTGTGTTTAAAGGCTGAATTAATATAATGTTGCCTGGAAGGTCGCATGATTCGGCCCTTATTAAACAAAATGAAAGATAAAAGGGAAAAGTAGCATTAGATGAAAACCACACTTCAAAAAATTAAAGTAATAGCTATTGTACTCTTTGCTTCGTCTTTGACATACGGCTGTAATGAGAAAGAGAGAACTATTTCCGTAGAGGAATACCGTGGCAAAATGAAAGCCGGCTGGTTGGGACAAATGGCCGGAGTTGGTTGGGGGGCTCCGACAGAGTTTGATTTTACAGGAAGATATCTTTCTGAATCGGATGTGCCGCAGTGGATACAGGATATGCTTAATCAACCTTTTCAGGATGATATCTATGTAGAGATGACTTTCCTCAAATCGTTAGCCGATTATGGTTTTGATATTTCTATTCGTCAAGCAGGAATTGACTTTGCTAATAGTCGATACGGTTTGGCACACGCTAATCGAGCAGGGAGAGACAATTTGCGAAAAGGGATAGCACCACCCTATTCAGGTCATCCCAAATACAATAGTCATGCAGATGATATTGATTATCAAATAGAGGCAGATTATTCAGGGTTGATAGCTCTGGGGATGTCACAGATAGTTATTGATTTAGGTGAGAAATTTGGTCGGTTGATGAATTATGGAGACGGGGTATATGGGGGGCAATTTGTAGGTGGCATGTATGCTCAGGCATTTTTTGAAACAGATATACATAAAATTATAGAGGCGGGATTAGAGTGTATTCCGAAAGAGAGTAAGTATGCAGAAACTATAAGAGATGTGATAAACTGGCATAAAGAGCATCCAAATGATTGGATAAAGACGTGGCAATTAGTTGAAGATAAGTACAATCTGAATCCTGAAAACAGGGCCTTTAGTTGTCATTACGCAGATGGAAAACCTAAGGCTAATAAGGATGAGAATGACTATTATAACAATATAGATGCCAAAATGAATGGCGCCTACATAGTCATGGGACTTTTGTATGGTCAAGGAGATATGGATAATACCATAATCATATCTATGCGTTGTGGACAGGATTCAGATTGCAATCCTTCTAATGCAGCAGGGATATTAGCCACTTCGTTAGGGATGGAAAATCTCCCTAAGAAATATAAAACAGGGATTGATAATGATACATACTTTTCGCACACTGCTTATAACTTTCCTAAGTTGTTAGCTGTGTGCGAGGAGCTGACACGCGAAGCGATCACTCATTCTGGAGGGCGCATTGAAATCGTTGATAATGAAGAAGTATTTGTGATTCCCAATCAATCCCCTATACTACAACCTCTTGAGCAAAGTTGGGAAGCAACGCCAATAGGGGAAGACGTGGATGTATATTTCACTGAAGCGGAATTTGGGAAAATAAGCAATGAGGTTAAAAGAATTGGTGACGTGGTTACTTCATGGCAGATTTCTAAACTGCTTTTTAAGGCGGGTATAACCAGAGTAGATTTGTTTGATGTGAAATTTGCTCCTGAAATAAGCCCTAAATATAATGAATGGGCAAAGATTAAAGAGGAGGCAATAGAAATGCCGGATGGCATCGTAGATTTTTTCGAAATTGTAGAAGGGAAAGTGAAGGAGCATTGTGTAGTTTATTTGAAAACAGACGTATGGGTAGATGCAAAAACTCCCGTTATTATAGAGTTAGGTTCGGATGATGGGGTTAAACTTTGGGTAAATGGTGGCATGATACATCAAAATAATGTGGAACGTAGTGTGGAATTTGGAGACGATATTATAAGAACTACTTTGAACAAAGGATGGAATCGTGTGATGATGAAAGTCACACAGGGCATAGGAGATTGGGGTGCTTGTATGAATATCAAAAGTGCGGATTATGAAAAGATAGAGGGATTGAAATTCCGTAATTACTCAAACTGACCGATGTTAAGACACAATGTGTTTCTCCAAGCGGCGAATTACAGGAGAAAAAAATAGAAAAGGAATACAATGTCATGATTAAGAAGTATGTATTTATCTGGATTACACTATTCATCTCCTCCACAGCAATTTTTGCACATCAGGGGAACCTGGATCGTCCAAATGTCATAGTGATAATGACCGATGACCAGGGGTATCCCGAACTGTCCATTCATGGTAATCCTATATTAAAGACACCGAATCTGGATAAGCTGGCCCAAACCAGCGTTAGGTTCGGTGATTTTCATGCGGCTCCAATGTGTGCTCCCACCCGCGGGCAATTGATGACCGGCATGGATGCAGCCACCAATGGGCTGGTGAATGTAAGCAGCGGCCGGGCATTACTGAGGCCGGAACTGCCTACTATGGGAACAATCTTCATGCTAAATGGCTATAACACGGGGGTTTTCGGGAAATGGCACCTTGGGGCAAACTATCCCTATCGTCCCCAGGACAGGGGATTCCAGGAATCGGTCTGGTTTTCTTCATCGCATATAGGATCAGTTTCTGACTATTGGGGTAATGATTATTTTGATGATATCTACTGGCATAACGGGACACATAAACAGTTTGAGGGTTATTGTACGGATGTGTTTTTCAGCGAAGCCAAAAAAATCATGGAAAAATCCATCAATGAGGGGAAACCATTCTTTGCATACATCCCCACAAATACGCCTCATGGTCCTTTTATAGCCAAAGATGAAGATATTGAGGTATTAACAAAGGCCTACGCGGAATCGGAATTTGCTGATAATGACGAACTTAAAGGCTTGATCCTCTACCTTGCCATGATCCGGAATATCGACACGAATGTGGGCAACCTCATGGAGTTTCTGGAAGACCACAAAGTGGCGGATAACACGATTGTTGTTTTTCTGACCGACAATGGCAGCATAATGGGGCATCGTTATTTCAAAGCAAACATGAGGGGTATGAAATGCGAGCTGTGGGACGGGGGGCACAGGGTGCCCTGTTTTATTAAATGGCCTGAAGGTAATTTCACAAACATAGGGAAAGAAGTGCCCGGACTGGCGCAGGTCCAGGATATTCTGCCAACGCTAGTGGAACTGTGTGGGTTAAAAAAGGCAGCACCCATGGAATTTGACGGTATGAGCCTTGCATCGGTACTGAGGGGTGAAGAAAAGATATCAGAAGACAGGATGCTGTTTATTAATTACAGCCGCATGCCCGGCTTTATGAACTATCCTTCACCCCACAGCCAGACAAAGGTGAGAAAAGAAGGAGCCGGGGTGCTTTGGAAGGGTTGGAGATTATTGGAGTGCCGTGAACTCTACAACCGTTTTGATGATCCTATGCAGGAGAACAATGTTTTTGACCAGTATCCTGAAGTGGTGAATAAGATGATGAAGGAACTTGACATCTGGTGGGAAAATGTTGAAGACACAGCAAATGAGGCACAACAGATCATCATCGGTACCGGGAATGAGAATCCGTCAACGTTAACGGCCTGTGACTGGTTGGATGTTTTCGTAGACCAGCAACCACAGGTCAGTCGCGGAGTTCGTAAAAACAGCTACTGGTGCCTGGAAGTTGCGCAGGAGGGAGACTATGAATTCGAACTCCGCCGCTGGCCCAGGGAAACAGACTCTCCAATCGCGGGGGAGTGCAAAATGACCGACCGGAATGGAAGGATCGGGGGAAAAGCGTTACCCATTACGAGTGCCAGTATTTATATAGGAGGGGTAAACCATCGTTCTGTGGCAGAAAAGAATACGTACAGTTTCGAAGGATTAACAAAACCTGTAACGCCGGAGGATAAGGCTGTTACCTTTCATGTTCACCTTAACCCGGGCCCTATCTATTTGCATACATTCTTTAATGAAAGCGGTGGCAGTAATGCCTGCGGGGCATACTATGTCTATGTAAAACGTAAATAATTCCAGGCTGGTGGCTGAATACAGCGCAGGGTGCAAAAACTCATCCGCAACATAGATTAGAAGCCGCTAGCTTACTAAATCCCTTTGACGCAATATGACTTTAAATTTCCGTAATATGAAGTTCCTTTAAAAAAGAATTAAGAGTTAAATACAGTAATGTAGGTCGAACTCCTGAGATAGTCAAAATTATAGAGTTCATTCCTATTCGACTATGTGTTTTGGGTTGAAAAGTAAAGAAGAGAATCTCATGAAAAAAAGGTATGGTTTTACATTAATAGAACTTCTGGTTGTTATCAGCATAATTGCCTTGCTGATGGCGGTATTGATGCCGAGCTTGAACAGGGCCAGGAAGCAGGCAAGGAAAGTTGCATGCCTGAGTAATTTGCGCCAGTGGGGTATTGCAGCCGTCGCGTATTCAGAGGAAAACAATGGTCAGATTAAGGCTTTAAACGATATAGCTTTATGGGTCTATAGTCTTAAGCCTTATATGGGATATATCGACGCACAAACCCGCGGAAAAGACGTTTCCTATTGTCCAATGGCGGCTAAAAACAGAGAGTCGCCCGACGGTGGGCCGGGGTCGGGTTATGGTTTGGGCCCGCTGTCGGCATGGGGAATAAGGCCCGGTACTGGCTATAAACAGGGTATTGGGGGCAGCTATGCGTTTAATGCCTGGATGTATAACGTAACTCATAGGGATGAAGACGAAGGCCATCTTCTCAAAAAGTCATGGCGATCATTTGACGTCAAAGGCACCCATCAAATTCCTTTGATCGGCGGTAACTATGGAGCTGCCGCCTTGCCTGAGGCATGGGATGATCCACCTGAATTTGAGGTCGGAGCTGAATATGTGGGATTGGGCAGTTTCGCTGTGAACCGACACAACGGGGCAATAAATATGGTTTTCGTGGATGGCAGTGTCCGAAGCGTGGGGCTTAAGGAACTGTGGACTCTACTGTGGCACAGTGAGTATCAAGCAGACTATGCAACTCGCACATCTCGCGGACCTATCAAATGGCCTGACTGGATGAAGGGTTTTAGAGATTATTAAAATGGAGGCCTCTGAAAAACTGCTCCATCAAAACAAGAATCCGTAGCACGCTCCGAGCCCTTTTCAACTCAAGCCTTGTCCATGAATTTTTCGCTCGTTCTCACCTGAAGAGCAGTTTTGAAATCGGTTTAAGTACCAACGCATGTGATACCCTTCTGTCTGGGGCTCCAATGCAAAAACTCTCAATTTAAGCTCAAATTCCAAGCACGCTGTTGACGCAATATGACTATAAATTGCCGTAAAATGATATATTCTAAAGAACAGAAACGAGTATGATGCAACAATCATAAGCGTAAAAACGTTAACGGCTTGTATGTTTTTTCTGTCATGAACGATTAGGATTTGATTCGACATCTGGAGACGATGTAAATTGCGAGTGAAAAACACAAACCGGAAACTCAATCACGTGGATGCGCATAGGTAATCAAAGTTGAACGGTAACACAGGTAAGGAGATCCGCTATGATCATTGTTGAATCCTACGCCATCGCTGTTGTCATGTGTATTATCACCATGATGTGCTGGGGCTCCTGGGCCAATACCCAGAAGTTAGCCACCAAGAAATGGCCGTTTCAGTTGTACTACTGGGACTACTGCCTGGGGGTAGTCCTTCTGTCGCTGATTATGGCACTCACGCTCGGAAGCATAGGGACACTGGGAAGAGGCTTTATCGCTGATATCAGCCAGATCAGCCAGCGTGCTCTGATCATGGCCTTCGTAGGGGGTGTGGTCTTCAACCTGGCCAACATCCTCCTGGTGGCGGCCATCGACATCGCCGGTATGGCCGTGGCTTTTCCCATCGGTATCGGCATCGCCCTGGTAGAAGGTGTGATCATCAACTTTGCCGCCGACCGGAAAGGCAATGCAGTGGTTCTGTTTGCCGGGGTGTCCTGTATTATGCTGGCCATCATCATCGATGCGATTGCCTATAAGAAACTCCCTTCTCAAGGAGAGAAGACCTCAGCCAAAGGAATTGTGATCTCCGTGGTGGCGGGTATCTTGATGGGGTTGTTCTTCCGACTCGTGCAGGAAGCCATGGTCACGGACTTTGCCGCACCCGAGGCGGGTAAGGTCGGACCCTATGCCGCCGTGGTGATCTTTTCCATCGGCCTGTTCCTGTCCAGCTTCGTGTGGAATACGATCGTGATGATCAAGCCCTTTATCGGAGAGCCGGTGCATTACGGTGATTACTTCAAGTTGGGTGACATGCGTCTACACCTGATCGGTGTACTGGGAGGGGCGATCTGGGGTGTGGGTATGTCCTTTGCGAATATTGCCTCAGGTGCTGCCGGTGACGCGATTTCCTATGGCTTGGGCCAAGGAGCCACCATGGTTGCGGCGATTTGGGGCGTTTTCATCTGGAAGGAATTCGCACAAGCTCCCAAAGGCACGAACAAGCTCCTGGCTTTGATGTTCCTGTTCTTTATTGCCGGACTGGCCTTGATCATCCTGGCCAAGACCATATAGCGATACTCCCTATACCTTAAACGAGGAAACGACTATGAAAGATATTCTCGTCATCGGTAGTTCCAATACCGACATGATCGTACAAGCCCCTCATATCCCACGCCCCGGAGAAACGATCCTGGGGGGCACGTTCAACACCGCCGCCGGCGGCAAGGGCGCCAATCAGGCCGTGGCCTGCGCTCGGGCGGGTGGCAAGGTCACCTTCGTCGCACGTGTGGGGCGTGACATGTTCGGCGAACAGGCCCTACAGGGCTTTCGGCAGGACGGTATCGATGTGACTTACGTCAAACAGGACGACACCGCCCCGTCCGGCGTGGCCCTGATCATGGTGGACGAACAGGGTGAAAACAGTATCGCCGTGGCCTCCGGCGCGAACAACAATCTTGGGAAGGCGGACTTGGAAGCGGCGCGTGCGGCCTTCCAAACGGCGGATACGGTCCTGATGCAACTGGAGACACCGTTGGAGACGGTCGAGGCGGCGGCGCGCATGGCCCGCGAACAGGTGATCCGTGTGATCCTGAATCCTGCCCCAGCCTGTACACTGAGCGATGCGCTGCTGCAGAACGTATCGATCCTCACGCCCAATGAAACCGAGGCGGAATTTCTGACCGGCATCACAGTACAGGATGAAGCCTCTGCGCAGAAAGCGGTGGAGGTACTGATCGGTAAGGGAGTGAAGACCGTGATTCTCACCATGGGAGCAGCCGGAGCATATCTGCACACCGATACGTTCCAGGGGATGATCCCAAGCTACCCCGTGGAACCGGTGGACACCACAGCGGCGGGAGACACCTTCAATGGCGTACTGGCCGTAATCCTGGCCGAGGGACGCTCCCTCGAGCAAGCTGTGACATTCGCTAATGCAGCGGCGGCCCTGTCCGTGACCAAGCTGGGGGCCCAGCCATCTGCACCGGATCGAGAGAGTGTGGAAGCGTTTTTAGCAGAACAAGCAGTTGTTTTCGAATAGCAAACGAGCGATTTTTCCATAGGAGCATGAAATATGAAAATGTTTCGTTTCGGTTGGGGCAGTGTGGTGCTGATCTTGACATCATTGTTCATGGCGCAGGCCTGCGATACCTGCGCTGCCTCCGACGGTGTATCGGACCGTCCAGAGACTCGGCGCCTAAGCGTTAAAGATTACGTAGACAAGATGAAGGCCGGCTGGATCGGCCAGATGGCTGGTGTGGGTTGGGGAGCACCCACGGAGTTCAAGTGGAAAGGCCGGATTATCCCGGAAGAAAGGATACCTTCCTGGAAACCGGAGATGATCAATCAGTTCAACCAGGACGATATCTACGTGGAGATGACCTTCCTCAAAACCCTGGAGGATTACGGACTGGATTGTTCGATCCGCCAGGCGGGCATTGACTTCGCCAATAGTGGATACCGACTCTGGCATGCGAATCGGTACGGTCGCAACAATCTACGCAGCGGCATCGCTCCGCCGGACTCCGGCCATCCGCAGTTCTCCGATCATACCGACGACATCGACTACCAGATCGAAGCGGACTATGCGGGTCTGATCGCCCCTGGTATGCCCAATCTGGGCATTGAACTGGGTGAAAAATTCGGGCGTCTGATGAACTACGGCGACGGACTCTATGGCGGTCAGTTTGTGGCCGGTATGTATGCGGAAGCCTTTTTTGAAACGGACGTCAAGAAAATCCTGCACGCGGGTCTGGCCTGCGTCCCCCAAGGTAGTCAATTTCATGAATGTATCACCGACACGATCAACTGGTATCACCAACATCCGCACGACTGGGTAAAGACCTGGGACTTGATTGAAGCCAAGTACCAGGAAAATCCCGATTACCGTCGTTTCTCCTGTGATAAAGGGGATTTCAATATCGACGCCAAGATCAACGCTGCGTACATCGTCATAGGCCTGCTATATGGCCAAGGTGACATTGACCGGACCATCATCCTCTCGATGCGCTGTGGGCAGGACTCGGATTGTAATCCATCCAACGCCGCCGGTATCCTGTGCACCACCATCGGCTTTGACAATCTTCCCGATCGGTTCACTCGGGCTCTGGATCCTCAAGGTAAATTCAGTCACACGCCGTACACCTTCCCCAAGCTGATTTCCGTTTGTGAGAAACTCGTGCGTCAGGCTGTGCTCCGGTCGGGTGGACGCGTGGAAGGGACGTCGCCCGGTAAAGAGGTGTATGTCATTCCCGTCAAGGCTCCGATCCCCAGTGCGCTGGAACAGAGCTGGGAACCGGGACCGATTGCCAACAGCCGCTTCACCGAGACAGAGATGGAACAGATCCAGTACCGCGCTCGCCCACCGGAGGAATTTATCAGCACTTGGCAGATCAGTGGCCCCTTCACCAAGGCCGGTGTGAAAGGCGGTGCGTTAATCGATGTGGCCTTTGGCCCCGAAACCGATCGATCCGGTGACTGGAAGACCATCACCCTTCAGGGGCACAATCGAGAAGTCGACCTGCTAGAACGAATCGGTGGCGAGCATCGTGTCGCCTATTTACGTACACGTATCTACAGTCCCACCGCCCGCAAAGCCGTGCTGGAGTTGGGCAGTGACGACGGTGTCAAGGTCTGGCTCAACCGGTCACTCGTCCACCAAAACAATGCGGAACGCGGTGTGTTAGCCGGTGATGACAAGGTCGACATATCCCTGAAACAGGGTTGGAATCATCTGCTGGTCAAGGTAACTCAGGGGATAGGCGGTTGGGGCTTTATCGCCTGTGTGACCGATGAAAACGGCAAGGTCTTTAAGGATCTAGAAGTGAGTGTTCGCCAATAGTCCTTAGGGGCCGTCAAGAAATAACTTGGATTTTAGCGGTCGCGCAGAAATAAATTGTCAATTTGCTCCATATAAATGGGAAGTTATTTCTGCGTGGCCGCTTAGGATGCCTAATTGATTACCGGAACAGTACCATTTGAAATCTTTTACCGTCATGAATAAAAAACTATCCATAGTGACCGTTTCGTTGTTTTTCCTTGTACTGTGTTGCGGTGCGTCAAGGTCACTGGGCGGCAAAGGTATCGCATCGCAGGACTTAAAGCAGATTGTTGCGGTACACGATACGACTAAAAATCCATTCATAGTCCCGAGTATTGGCGGCAGAATCGGCGATCCGTTTCCCTCTTATTGGGACGGTGTGTGGCATGTGTATACGCTGCGCAAGGATCTTGATGTTGTCCTTCACTTCACGAGTACCGATCTGGTGGTATGGAACGAGCACAAACCGGCCATGGTCGGTCGTGGAATTGCCACCGGCACGGTCGTGCGGCATGACAACAAGTACTACTTATTCTATACCGACGCCGAACCCCAAACCATCCGCCTGGTCACCAGTGACAATCTCTGGTCTTTCGACTTTGCCTCGAGCGTGCTCATCGCCGAGGCTGATCATAAGGTTTACACGCTGGAGAAAGAAAAATTTCGTGATTGCTACGTTTTTTACTACGAAAAGGAAACGCTCTGGTGGATGCTGGTCGAAGCCACCAGTCAGGGCAACGTAGCCGTGGGGCTGTTCAAATCGAAGGACCTTTTGAACTGGATCCAGCACGATCCGATCTTCATGGATTCGGTGAGGGGGCACGGCAGTTGCCCGCAACTGATCGAGAAAGGGGGGCGCTGGTATCTGCCTATGCTGGACTATCCCACCTGGTACTATGTTGCGAATGATCCCTATGGGCCCTGGAAGCTGGGTGGATTTTACCATTCAAAACGTATGAGTGCTGCATCGCGTTGGGATACTGATTCAAAGCGATGGCTCGGCTGGGGTTTCTTCACTACGGACGACACTCCCGAAGGAGATCTTGACTGGGAAGGCTACGGTCCCATGTGCGTTGGTCGTGAGCTTGTCTTCAATAAGGAGGGTAGCCTGGGCGTGCGGCCGATACCAGAACTTGTCGAAGCGATACGCGAATCAGAAGGCCATGCATATCTCTATGCCTGTACCAAGATACGTAGCGGCACGTGGGTTATCGATCCGGGCAAAAAGCAACTGCGGTCCACCGACGACCAGGGTGGCGTCCTGATGTTTGATCTGCCAGAGAAAAACTCCAACTACTATTTTGAAACGGATGTTGAGCTTTCCACGCCGCAAACAAAAGTGGATATCGTTGTCCGAGCCAGCAAAGGCTTTGATAACGGCTACCGCATAGCCGTCGAACCGGACAAGAAGGTCGCGGCGATTCGCCACTTCACATCTTATGACGGCGTATTCGATGAAATGGCACATGTTCCAGATGAGGGGATCTCTTTCCGTGTAAAGGCATTTGTATACGAGGGTATTATAGAGGTATTTGTTGATGGCCGTACAGCGCTGAGTACGCGTGTCGTCGATTGCCCAAATTACCGAGTCGCTATCGATGTTTCTGGCGGAGAGGCAACCATTCGTAATCCGCTATTGCATTATTTTAAGGTCAATGCAAGTCAAATCGACTCCACGCGTGATGGAGACAATCAGCACGGCTATCAGGGCAATGATGAAGATAAGCCCTCTGATCAGAACGACACTGCTGACTCAAGAAGCCACTCTGCGACCATCCTGGGCAGCAGCGGTGGAGGAACCGTTGGCGGCCGGGTACCCATGAGTTGGGTGTTTTTTTCTCCTCGTAACAAGGAATCGGAAATCAATGTCTTCACCGAAAAAGGCTCGGTCACCCTCGAATCGCTTGATGTCTATAGGCTCAACTCTATATGGGATGGAGGTCGTGATGAATTCTACCGGCCTCAATTTCATTACAGCCCCAAAACGGGCGTGATGGGAGATCCACATGGACTTGTTTATTATGACGGCGAATATCATCTTTTCTACCAATGGGAGGGGCCATGGGGTCATGCTGTCAGTACCGATATGATCCACTGGCAACAGCTGACGGAAGCCCTCACGCCAGACGCGCATGCTGGAGGTCACAGTGTCTACTCCGGCTCCTGTGTGGTTGATTATAATAACACCGCTGGATTCAAGACCGGCGAGAATGATGTCATAATAGCAATATATACCATTAATAATGATGGCATGGAATCTCAGGCTCTCGCATACAGTAACGACCGGGGAAGAACCTTTACCGCTTACGCCGGTAATCCTGTGATGGCTACTGAATATGACAAGAGAGATCCGAAAGTGTTCTGGTATGAGTCGGATTCAAAATGGGTAATGGCCCTGCATAATAAGTTTGGTGTTGACTTTTATTCCTCCCCCAATCTGAAGGATTGGACGTATATGAGCAGAATTGAGGGATTCAATGAGTGTCCTGACATATTTGAACTTCCCGTCGATGGAGATCCTAAAAACACCAAGTGGATCCTTCTCGATGCTTCAAATACCGGTTACAGGTTAGGGCAATTTGACGGAACAGCCTTTATTCCGGAAACCGCGGGTATGCCGATTGACTTCGGAAGAAACCATTATGCAACGCAAACCTTCAGCAATATCCCAAGATCAGATGGCCGAACAATCCAAATGGCGTGGATGAAATCAGCTCATTATCCCGGAATGCCTTTCGACCAGCAGCAGACTTTCCCGTCTGAGTTATCCCTGAGAACCTACGCGGATGGTGTCAGGTTATGCCGGGCGCCCATAAGAGAAATTGAGAGTATTCGAGGCAAACATTACAAATGGTCCAATGAGATACTGGTGGATGGGGATGAGCAACTGCTCAGTGGAATTAATCATGACCTGATTGAAATCATCGCGGTATTTGACCTCACTGATGCTACGTCACCGGAATTTGGATTCCACTTGCGTGATGCTGTGATCTACTACTATGTTGCTGCAAGCCAGCTTACAGCCTGGCATGACAACATATCAAAAAAGGCTACATTAAAGCCGAAAAACAATAGGATTTCTATGCATATTCTTCTTGACCGAGCTTCTTTTGAAGTCTATGCGAATTAGTCTGGCAATGTTGCCGTATCTATATATGGCCGTTCGCTCAGCCTCGGGCCGACGCGACGGTTTTGTAGAGCGTCTTAGATCGTTAAGTACGAAAATGAGAAAGCTTCGAATTCTTGAAACAACAAATTTATAAGGGATTATCGTTATGAAAAAGAACCTGCTAATACTGACCCTATTTTTGTTTGTTCTTCCTCTTCCTTTCCTTCGTGCAGAGGAATTTCGTGAACTTCCTGTCAGCACCTATATCGACAAGATGAAGGCCGGCTGGCTCGGACAGATGGCGGGGGTTGGCTGGGGTGGTCCCACCGAATTCAAGTGGAAAGGCAAGATCATTCCCGCCGACAGGGTG
Organism: Candidatus Woesearchaeota archaeon; assembly: GCA_017608295.1. The sequence goes on along the minus strand of JAFCGF010000013.1, from coordinate 18,885 downwards.
CCACAATGGCATCCTGAAATGGTCAACCAGTTCAACCAGGATGATATCTACGTCGAGATGACATTTCTGCGAACGCTTGAAGTTTACGGCTTGGACGCCGATAGCCGCCAGGCTGGGATAGATTTCGCCAATAGCCGATATGGCTTGGCGCATGCAAACCGTGCAGCCCGGTGTAATCTACGCAATGGTATCGCCCCCCCGGACTCGGGCCACCCCAGATTTAACAGACACGCCGACGATATCGACTACCAGATCGAGGCCGATTTCTCAGGCCTTATCTGTCCGGGACTGCCGAACGAAGTCATAAGACTCGGTGAAGTCTTCGGGCGGCTGATGAATTACGGAGACGGCATTTACGGCGGCCAGTTCGTCGGCGGCATGTACACAGAGGCCTTCTTTGAAAAGGATATCCATAAGATCGTTCAGGCAGGTCTGGACTGCGTTCCGAAGGGCAGTCAGCTTTACGAATGTATCAGCGACGTGATTAGATGGCATCGCCAAAACCCCAATAACTGGAAGAAGACGTGGGATCTTATCAATGAGAAATACCATCTCAATCCGGATTACCGAAGGTCTTCCTGCCTCAAGGGTAGCTTCAATATTGATGCCAAGATCAACGCCGCCTATATCGTCATGGGACTACTCTATGGTGAAGATGACATCGACAAGACGATCATTATTTCGATCCGTTGCGGTCAGGATTCTGACTGCAACCCATCCAATGCGGCAGGTATTATCTTTACGGCTATGGGGTACTCGAATATTCCCGAACGTTTCACGTCCGCTCTGAACCCCAAGGGGAAATTCAGCCACACGCCATACAACTTCGATTTGCTCACAGCGGTTTGCGAGAAACTCGCCCGCCAGGCAGTTATTAAATCCGGTGGACGAGTAGAAAAGGACGCCAGCGGTAAGGAAGTATTCGTAATACCTGTAAAGGAGTCAAAGCCCTCTAAGCTGGAACAATGCTGGGAGCCTGGTCCGATTGCCAATTCCAGATACACGCCCGAAGAGCGTTATCAAATGGATCTTGATGTCAAATTGACAGAAAGTAAGAAGGGCCCGGATGACGTCATATACCGTTATGGCATTGATTTTCAAGAGGATGAGTTCATGCGTAAATGGCTTGTTCTCGGGCCAATGCCTTATGTGGGTCGCGAAGATGTTTATATCGACTCAAATATAGACGGTGTGCCAATGACAAGGCGGGAAATAAAACACGTCTTTGGTATAGATTCCATTGATATTGTTGATTTCCAGCCAAAGGTAACCATTGACGGCAAAGAATACGAATGGGCTGTCTTAGAGGCCAAACACGACGTTATAGACCTGATAGAGTTAGTCAAGGAAGATCCAGATTATAAGGTTGCTTATTTCTGGGCCCAGATAGATATGCCCATGGACAGACGGTATCTGTTGGGCGTTGGATATGAGAGTGGAATAAAGATATGGCTTAACGGTGAACTCGTACATGAGAACTGGTCAGACTGGCGGGTCGTCGTAGATGACGATCGTTTCTGGGTAGATCTCAAGAAGGGAAATAACCAGATCGTAATGAAAGTCCAAAGTGGAGAAAGTCCATGGGGATTCTGCTTCAGATTACTGGATTGGTGAGGTTTAGGTTGTTGAAAACGTAAATGGGAAACGCCAGTTAAAACACAAAAAGGGAGAACATTCATGAATAAGATTGTGACCTTAACAATTGTCAGTCTGTTTTTATTGGTAGGTTGTAACGCAGGTCCCACTCTTATTACTGACGGACTCATCGTTGACCTTGACGCTGATAAGGACGTGACCCTGGAGGACGGCAACATGGTTACCAACTGGAAGAACCAGGTAGCCGGGTTCGCAGCTCAGGACTTCGCCCAACGCGACAAGGGACGTGACATTCCCGGATCAGGACGTCCAACCCTGAAAGAAAACATCGCCGAGCTTGGCGGACACAACAGTCTGGTTTTCCGGGAAGATGAACTGATAAACATGAACAAAGACGCTTTCGACCATCTTATTACGGGAAGCGGATACACCTGGTTTACAGTGATGAACGCCTATGCCCAAGTTGGGAAACTGAAAGACGTTAGTGTTTTTTTTGGCAACCTGAATTGTGACGATGACAGGAAATGCGAGGGATTCTGGGCTGGCTTTGAGGATGATAGCGATCTCTGGACGGGCCCGCGCAATGGCATAACCTTCGGTCGCTACAATGCAGACAACCCGAAGCTCATGGGACCACGGTTTGAGGAAAACAAGTACTATGTGGTCGCCGGGCGATTGGCCGCGGGTACCGGCACCGTCATAACGGATGTCTTTGTCGACAGCCCGGTACCGTACGCTTCGGTGGAGTTCCCTGTTAATCCCAATGCAAACGCTTCTGTAATGGCTATCGGGACAGAACGTGACGCATGGCAGCATCCGGGCCAGGAATCGTTCGACGGCGAACTTGCCAGGGTGTTGTTTTATGAATGTCCCCTCTCAGATGACGAGATGGTCCAGGTAATGACCTATCTTAAGTCAATTTACCTCGACACGACAAAAAGGAAATCAGGCGAATCAGATTAAATCAAAACAGAAGACTCGACAGAAGTTATTGTTATGAAAAAGAATCTGCTAATACTGACCATTTGTTTGTTTATTCTTCCTCTCACTTCCATTAGCGCGAGAGAATTTCGTGAACTTCCTGTCAGCACCTACATCGACAAGATGAAGGCCGGCTGGATCGGTCAAATGGCTGGCGTGGGATGGGGTGGTCCCACCGAATTCGAGTGGATGGACGAGATCATTCCCGTCGACAAGTTGCCACAGTGGAAACCCGAAATGGTCAACCAGTTCGAACAGGATGATATCTATGTCGAGATGACGTTTATACGAACGCTCGAGGTGCATGGTTTTGACATCGATAGTCGTCAGGCGGGACTCGACTTTGCCAGTACCCGATATAGCCTGGCGCATGCAAACCGTGCAGGCCGCTGGAATCTGCGCGTCGGAATCGCGCCGCCGGATTCGGGCCATCCCCAATTTAACAGACACGCCGATGACATTGACTACCAGATCGAAGCCGACTTTTCGGGCCTTGTTTGCCCAGGCTTGCCGAATGAAACCATAAGATTGGGCGAAGTCTTTGGATGTCTAATGAATTATGGAGACGGAATTTATGGGGGTCAGTTCGTTGGCGGTATGTACGCCATGGCCTTCTTTGAAAATGACGTCGAAAAAATCATTCAGGCAGGCCTGGATTGCGTCCCCAGGGGCAGTCAGTTCCACGAATGTATCAGTGACGTAATTCGATGGTATCACCAGCGCCCGGATAACTGGGAGAGGACATGGAGGCTTATCAATGCAAAGTACAACCTCGATCTGGATTACAGAAAGGCTTCCTGCGCCAAGGGCCGTTTCAACATTGATGCCAAGATCAACGCAGCTTACATCGTAATGGGATTGCTCTACGGCGAAGGTGACATCGACACGACGATCATTATTTCAACCCGTTGCGGCCAGGATTCCGACTGTAACCCATCCAATGCAGCCGGTGTTCTCTTTACAACTATGGGTTACTCGAATATTCCCGAACGTTTCAAATCTGCTCTGAATCCCAAGGGTAAGTTTAGCCACACTCCGTACAACTTTAATTCACTCACAGTGGTCTGCGAGAAACTAGCCCGCCTGGCAGTCATCAAATCCGGCGGACGAATTAAAAAGGATCCTTCTGGTGAGGAAGTTTTCGTAATCCCCAACATAAAAACAAAACCTTCGAAGCTGGAGCAGTCCTGGCAGCCCGACCCGATCACTAATTCCAGATATACGCCCGAAGAAGTTGCGACAATGCAGCTCAAGGTCAGAATGACGGAAAGTAAAATGCGCCTAGATGACGCCACATATGATGATCTTAGACCAGACGAGTTTATGCGCAAATGGCTTATTCTCGGGCCAATGCCTTATCCATGTCTTGATGACATTTATGTTTACATAATTGATGAAGGCGTAGAAATGTCGCAAGAAAAAGAAAGAAGCATCTTTGATAAGGACTATATCGATGTTGCTAATTTCCAGCCAAAGACAACAATTTGTGACAAAGAATACAAATGGTCTGTCATAGAGACAGAACACAGTACCATAGACCTGACACAGTTGATTAAGGAAGATGGAGAATATAAAGTGGCTTATCTTTGGGCTCAGATAGAGATGCCCCAGAACAGAGCCGGTACATTGGGTATCGGATCCGACGATGGGGCAAAAGTCTGGCTCAACGGTGAACTCGTTCATTCGAACTGGGTACTACGAGAGGTGGTCGAGGACAATGATCGTATCCGGGTACATTTCAAGAAGGGAAAGAACCAGCTTGTATTGAAAATTCAGAGTACAGGAGGTCCCTGGGGATTCTGCTGCAGAATGCTGGATGATTAGGTATGGGAAATCACAGAAATGTTAACCCGAGATTCTCAGGTAATCCGTGACATATGAGTAATTTAATAAGGATGATTACTAAATGAGGAAGTATGTTTTTTCGTTCATATTGTGTTGTTTGCTGTTTTCGGTAAGTGCAGCGGATGTCAGGTTGCCGGCCGTTTTCAGTGATAACATGGTTTTGCAGAGGCAGATGCCTGTGCCTGTCTGGGGCTTCGCCGATGCCGGCGAGGAAGTGACGATAAGTCTTTGCGGCCAAAGTAAGACCGTTAAGACTAACGGTGACGGCAAATGGATGGTAAGGCTCGCGGCGATGCCCGCAGGCGGACCTTTCGAGATGACCGTCCGGGCTAATAACACTGTCGCTTTTACCAATGTAATGGTTGGCGAGGTATGGGTGTGTTCGGGACAGTCGAATATGGAATTTCCTCTCGAGCGGTCGACAGGAGCGAGAGCGGAAATCAAGAACGCGACGAATTCCAACATTCGTTTGTTTACGATCCCCCATACCATAGCGGAAAACCCCAAAGACGATGTTGATGCCTCCTGGCTGGTCTGTCATCCACATTTTGCGGACAATTTTTCCGCGGTGGCTTATTATTTTGGGAAAACCATAAACAACCAACTCGAGGTGCCGATAGGGCTTATCCAGTCGTCGTACGGCGGTTCCAAGATAGAACCGTGGATGACGATCGAGGCATTACGGCAAGTCCCCTCTCTAAGTAGTGCGGTTGAACATATCGCTGGGTCCGACCAGGTTCACCGCGGACATGTCTCGGAGGCCTTAAAGGAATTAGAGGTTTACCTGCCCATGGCCCAAAGGGCTTTTGCAGCCGGTGAAGGGGTTCCGGCACCCCCTAAATGGCCGGTGCATCCTCTGGCAACAGACAAACAACAGCCGACCTGTCTTTATAATGGGATGATCAATCCGATCGTGCCTTTCGCTATGCGCGGCGTGATCTGGTATCAGGGTGAGGCAAACTGTAACCAGAACGACGGGATGCTTTACTACGATAAATTCAAAGCAATGCTTGCAAGTTGGCGGTCGCAGTGGGGCCAGGGCGATTTTCCGTTTTATTATGTTCAACTGGCGCCGTTTGTTTATGGCGATTCGGAGGAACTCCCACTGTTTTGGGAAGCTCAGACGGCCTGTCTGCAAATACCTAATACCGGGATGGCTGTCACCGTCGATATCGGTGATCCGTATGATATACATCCCTCGAAAAAGCAGGATGTCGCTAAACGCCTGGCGCTTTGGGCATTGGCGCATGATTATGGTATGGACAAACTGGTCTATTCAGGACCCTTGTACAAATCGATGAAGGTTAAACGCAACAAGGCCGTCATCAGCTTCGACCACGTCGGTACCGGCCTGACCTCTCGCGACGGTATGGATCTGACATGGTTCGAGATCGCGGACGAGGACAAAAAATTTGTCAAAGCAAAAGCCCTCATAGATGGTGACACTGTGATTGTATCGAATGAAAAGATTGAAAAACCCGTGGCGGTAAGGTTCGGATGGGATCAGAAGGCCGAGCCCAATCTGAGTAACAAAGAAGGGCTGCCGGCGCCACCGTTCAGGACGGATAGCTGGTAAGTGGAGGTTGAATTAATGAAAAAATACCTATTTATACTGGCCATTACTTTATTTGTTCTTCCTCTTACTTCCATCAGTGCGAAGGAATTTCGGGAACTTCCCGTCAGCACCTATATGGACAAGATGAAGGCCGGCTGGATCGGCCAGATGGCAGGTGTTGGCTGGGGTGGTCCCACAGAATTTTATTGGTGCGGCGAAATCATTCCGGAAGACAAGATCCCGAAATGGCAGCCCGAGATGATCAACCAGTTCCATCAGGACGATATATACGTCGAAATGACGTTCCTTCGATCGCTTGAAGTGTACGGATTGGACGTTTCGATCCGACAGGCCGGCATCGACTTCGCCAACAGTGGCTACGATTTGGCGCATGCAAACGAATGCGGGCGTCACAACTTAAGGAAAGGCATCGCCCCGCCCGATTCCGGGCATCCGCAATTCAATGATCATGCCGACGACATCGACTATCAGATCGAGGCAGATTATGCGGGTCTCATCTCACCCGGGTTACCGAACAGCGGGATCCGATTGGGCGAGTTGTTTGGGAGGCTAATGAATTATGGCGACGGCCTGTATGGTGGTCAGTTCGTTGCCGGGATGTATGCTGAGGCATTCTTCGAGCAGGATATGGAGAAGGTCGTGCGCGCAGGGCTGAAGTGTATCCCCAAGGGCAGCCAATATTACGAGTGCATTACCGACGTTTTGAACTGGTATTACCAGCATCCCGATGACTGGGAAGCGACGTGGCAACGCATCGAAGACAAGTACAACGATAATCCAAATTATCGCCGCTTCTCGTGTAACGACGAGGAGAACATCGATGCCAAGATCAACGGTGCCTACATCGTCATGGGACTGCTCTACGGCGAAGGTGATATCGACAAGACGATCATTATTTCAACCCGCTGCGGCCAGGATTCCGACTGTAACCCATCCAATGCGGCCGGGATCATCTGTACGAGTATCGGCTACTCGAATATCCCCGGGCGTTTCAAGTCCGCCCTCGACCACAAGGGGAAATTCAGTCATACCCCGTACAACTTCGACTCACTGGTGGCGGTCTGCGAGAAACTCACCCGCCAGGCAGTCGTGAAAGCTGGTGGCCGAATAGAAAGAGGCGCACGCGGCAAGGAAGTATTCATAATACCCAACATAGAAACAAAACCCTCGAAGCTGGAGCAATGCTGGGAGCCAGGTCCGATCGCCTCTTCCAGATTCACATCCGAAGAACTGGCTAAACTGTGGCTCAGACTCAAAGTAACAGAGAGCAAAATGGGCCTGGATGATGCGACATATGATAATCTTAAACCGGGCGAGTTCATGCGTAAATGGCTTGTTCTCGGTCCTATGCCTTATCCAGGTCGCGATAACGTTTATGTCGATGCAGATGATGACGATATAGAAATTTCAAATGAAGAACAGAGACGTGTCTTTGCTATAGACTCTATCGATGTGGTTAATTTTGAGCCAAAGATAACAATTGACAACACCGATTACCAATGGGCTGTCTTAGAGACCGAATACAATAGTATAGACCTGGAAGAGTGGGTCAAAGAAGACATAGATTTTAAGATTGGCTATTTCTGGGCTCAGATAGAGATGACCAAAGACAGAACGTGTACGTTGGGCATCGGGTCAGATGATGGAGTAAAAGTCTGGCTCAATGGTGAGCTTGTGCATGAGAACTGGTTAATCCGAGGGGTGACCGAAGACGATGATCGTGTCCGAGTAGGTTTCAAGAAGGGTAAGAACCAGTTTGTGTTGAAAATTCAAAACGGAGAAGGTCCCTGGGGATTCTGCTGCAGATCGCTGGATGAATAGGATTTACAGATTGAAAATGGAAGGAAAAAGATGATAAAGAAAGTCGGCGAGCTTGGGATATTAGCTATTGTGGTCTTATGGACAGGCACCGCATCGAGTGATGAACTTGCACCGGTTGGTTTGCAGAAGCAGTTGTTGGTAGATGACTATGTGATTGCTGAAACAGAGAATATAACGTACGCACTGGGCCAGCCCAAGAAACTCGGGATTGTCATGAAGCCCAGTGTGCCGACCGATTTTGATCCCGTAAAGCAATTCCCTGATGGCCTGCCTCAAACCGGCGGGTATTATGAATTCGGTAGACGCCTTTCTGTTGTCTGGAATGACAAGCGCCAGTGTTTCCAGATGCTCTACCGTGCTTCTGCTGAGAATCTCACCGCTTATGCCGAGTCGAAAGACGGTATCCATTGGACCAAGCCATTGATTTCAGATGACGACAAGAGCAATCTCATTACGTACCGTGGAAAAACACAAGGTACCTTCTACGAAGCCTCGTTTATGATTGATCCGACTGTTCCCTGGGGCCATCCGGAGAAATACAAGGCGGCATACAACCCGGGAAATACCATGTGTGCCATTGCCTACTCCGCTGACGGCATTCATTGGAAAGGTTACAACGATGGAGAATCGGTCACCGGAAGAGCTGCTGATACCTATAACCAGATCCTATGGGATCCTATCGCAAATCGCTACATGTTGCTTACCCGAACCGACCTGGGAGCAATATACGGACTGAAGGAATCACGTGCCACCCGTATCATGGTGCATGATAGGGGGAACGATCTGGTTGGCCATCCCGCAGCTTGGAGAACCTTGGCCAACGTCAATGTCGATGATCCTGAGAAAAGGAGAACGAAAGCAGGCGTTCCCGTGTTTCAGATGGAGTCTATGAACATCTGGGTTTATGAAAACATCTATTTCGGATTGATGCACGTGCTGACGGCGGGGGAACTGACAGGTGCTGAGGGCGAGGTTCCTGTAGCTGATCCCGACAAGCGTCCCGAGACAGATGTGCTTGATTACTATCTCGGAACGAGCAGGAACGGAAAGGATTTTGACAGGAGTTGGATCTATGCTCGAAAACCCTTTATCCCGCGCGGGCCGGATCGTAGTTTCGACAAGGGCATGCTTCAACCTTCCGCCGAGATCATCACTCGAGGGGATGAGCACCTTATCTACTATACAGGTCAGTACAGCCAACATCACAGTCCCGCTTCGGCCAAAAAAGAGAGCGGCAAGATCGGCCTGGCCACACTGCCTCTGGACCGGTTTGTTTGCCAGCAGGCGAATGCTCGGTTAGGAACCATCACGACCAAACCCTTCAAACTGGAAGGTGACACACTGCAGGTCAACGTTGATGTCAGGGGCGGCAGTTTCTATGTGGAGATTTTGGATGCCGCGGGTGAGCCGATCCCCGGTTTTACAGCCGAGCAAGCCAAATTATATGATGACACCGATGAATTGCGATTGGAACCGCAGTGGAAGAACAACAAGGATATATCCGTGCTGAAGGGTAAAACCATACGTCTCAAGTTTTATCTGCGCGGTACGAAGCTGTATGCATTCCAAGTAAAGGGATAAAAATGACAAAAACTTCGGCTTGTTTTATTAGTTTGATGATGATCTTTTTCGCTACGAGGGCGGTAGATGCCGAGTTGGTGCGGGTCGGTTTACAGAAGCAATTGCTGGTTGATGATTACGTCATCGCCCAAAAGCAGAATGTAACCCGCGAGTTAGGCAAACCCAGGAAAATGGGTGTGGTTATGAAGGCTAGTTTGCCGACCGATTTTCACCCCACTAAGCAGTTCCCGGATGGCTTGCCTAAAACCGGGCACAATGGAGTAGGTTACCGTACGACGGTTTTGTGGAACGAGCGGCAAGAAATATTCCAGATGCTGTACCGTGCCTCGGCTGAGGATCTTACCGCTTATGCCGAGTCGAAAGACGGCATCCATTGGACTAAGCCTTTAATTGCCGATGATGGCAAGAGCAATCTCATTACGTATCGTGGAAAAATGCGCGGCACCTTCTACGAAGCCTCGCTCATGATCGATCCGACCGTTCCCTGGGGACACCCGGAGAAATATAAAGCGGTTTATAATCCGGGCAATCCGTGGGATTGTGAGGCTGCTTTAGCTTATTCCTCTGATGGGATTCACTGGAGAGCTTACAACAAAGGCGAACCGGTTACCGGAAGAGCCGCGGATACGCATAACCAAATACTCTGGGATCCTATTGGCTGCCGTTATCTGCTGCTGACACGGACGGACCTGGGGGCTGAGGGTGGATTAACGGAGGATCGCGCGACACGTATCATGGTTCATGATAAGGGTAACGACCTTCTGTCACATCCCAAGGCATGGAAAACACTGACTACGGTTATAGTCAATGATCATCTATGTAAAAAAACAGCAGCGGGCGTTGCGGTTCATCAAATGGAAGCGATGAATGTCTGGGTCTATGAAAACATCTATTTCGGATTGATGCACGTACTGACGGTGGGGGAACTGACAGGGGCTGAGGGTAGGATCCCGGTAGTTGATCCCGACAAGCGTCCTGAGGCAGATGTGATTGATTTCTATATCGGAACCAGCCGAGATGCTGTAGATTTTGACAGGAGTTGGGTATACGCCCGAAAACCCTTTATCCCACGTGGGCCGGATCGTAGTTTCGACAAGGCCATTCTTCAGGCTACAACCGAGATCATCACCCGAGGAGATGAGCATCTTATCTACTATGCAGGTTTCTACGGCCAGCACCACGGCCCTAGATCGGCCAGCAGTCCGGGCGGTCAGATTGGTCTGGCAAAGTTGCGTCTGGACGGCTTTGTTTGTTTAGAGGCCAGGGATGAGTGGGGCCAGGTTACGACCAAGCCGTTTAAGCTGGAAGGGGACACGCTTGAAGTCAATGTCGATGCTTCTCAAGGTGAATTCTTCGTTGAAGTACTCGATACTAATGATAAGCCATACCGCGGGTACGGCTGGGATATCAACCGGGCGTCTAAAGGCGTCGATGAACTGCGTTTCAAACCTCGCTGGAAAGATAACCAGGACCTTACGGGATTAGAGGGTAAGGTCGTAAAATTGGAGTTCAGGATGAGAAACACGAAACTGTACGCGTTCCAAATAAAGTAACAGGGGTTTTTATAAGAAAGGCATTACCCATGGTTAGATTACAAAAAAGTAGGATTAAGTTTTCATTAATTTTTGTTGTGGCCTTCCTGGCGATAGCAGGGAATCTTGTTATCGCAGCAGGTTCATTAACAAAACGAGACCGATATCTGGTTTTGGATTCTCGTATCATCGAGAGTACCGAGAACGTGCAGCTTACGGTCGGCACGGTGCAGAAGGACGAACATAATCCCCTCTTCAAAGAAGACAAGCCATGGGAACCTCGTTTCGACAATCCCTACTGCAGCATCATCTTTGACGAGGAAGAAGGGATTTACAAGTGCTGGTACAGCATATTCATCAAAGTTGGTCCGGGCGAAGGCAATCCCGGTGAAGCCATACCCTCTGACAAGCGGGCATGGTCTAAATGGACAGAAGGCTTTCGTGATTATGGCGCGTGCTATGCCACATCCAAAGACGGTATCCACTGGGATAAGCCCGAACTTGGAGTGATCGAGTTCAACGGCAGCAAAAAGAATAATATCGTTATCGTATTCAACCATGGCGTAACGGTTATGAAGGACCTGCATGAGGCCGATCCGCAGAAGCGTTACAAGGCCTTCCACCCGGAGAGCGAAAACAGTGCAGTATGGTTCTCGTCGGACGGTATTCACTGGGGTGAAGCGATTAATGTGGGCCCGGTTGATAACGGCGATACGAACAACTGTGTGTGGTGGGATGCAGATCTCGGCAAGTATGTGGGCATCACTCGTCACTGGGGTGGGGAAAAAACTACGGGCCTGTACGGAAGCATGGGACATCGACATGTGTCCAAGATTGATTCGCATGATTTTATTAACTGGTCAAAACCCGAGATTATAATTAAAGGTCTCGATTTGCGTATGCAGATTCACGATATGCCAGTCGTCAAACACGCCGGCGTTTACCTGGGCATGGTTGGTCTGTTTGACATTCAAGCAAGCAGGCAGTGGTGCGAACTGGCATGGAGTGCGGACAGCATCGATTGGCACCGGGTCCAGCCCGGCGTGCCACTGATTCCCAATGGTCCGGTTCATGGAGACTACGATTGGGGCTGTGTATTTGCGGCAAAGCCTCTTATCGGCAAAGACAAGATACGCATCTACTACGGCGCTAACGATGGCCGATTCATGGGATGGCGGAACGGATACCTTGCCCTTGCTCATCTGCGGGCCGATGGTTTTGCGGGTTATGAGCAAATTGCCGGAGGCAGCAACAAGACCGGGTCGCTCACCACCAAGGCCGTTTCAGTTGTGGCCAATACGCTTTGCATAAACGCCGACGTAGCACCATCGGGCTATGTCAAAGTGGTCGCCCTCAACAAAAACAACAAGAAACTGGCCGAGAGCGAACTCATCACGAAAACCGTGACGGACGGTCCTATTAAATGGAAAGATGGATTCTCATTTAAGAAACTCAAGGGCAGAGAGAGCAAGTTTGGATTTGAGTTAAGAGAATCCAAACTATACTCATTCAGCTTCAAATAGACCAAGATGCGGAATTGAACCAAAGATCGGATTTGTAACCAACGTATACGATCTGGAAGGCAGAAAGATGCATAATAATGAACGAAACAACCGGAAGCTGACGCAAGCAGAATTGCTTGCATTGAAGCGGTGGAATACATCCACCCGCTACAATGGATACTCCGCAACGGTAGGGCGTCGGAACGGCTTGAGAGTACGAATAAGTCTCGTTGTAGCGGTCACAACTATCTTGGTTATTGGCTCTTCATGGGCTCATGAGACGAGCGGTTCGCGGCGAATGGATCGTAATAGATTTCTTGTTCTGGATTCGCGTATCATCGATAGCACTGAAAACGCGAAACTTACGCTGGGCGAGGCCAAAAAGCATCCGGCAAATCCATTGTTTGGCGAAGATAAACCATGGGAAGCCCGATTCGACAATCTCTACGCCAGCGTCATCTATGATGAAGAAGAGAAAATCTATAAGTGCTGGTACAACCCGTTCATTGTTGACCATTCCGCCAGGGGAATGACTCCCCAGCAGCGTGAAACTAAGTACAAGCCGCCGGGCAACAGAGAAACAGGTGTTTGTTACGCCACCAGCAAAGACGGTCTCAAATGGGACAAGCCTGAATTAGGGGTAGTAGAATTCGACGGTTCCAAGAAGAACAATATCATCATGCGGGAATCTCCGGGAATCTGGGGCCACGGAGTTGGTATATTCAAGGATCCTTTGGACCTCGACCCCGCCCGTCGATACAAGGCGATTTTCAAAAGTCACGTTATGTCGGTCGGTATTTCCGCGGACGGTATCCACTGGGATAAATCCCTGCCCTGCCCTGAAGGCAATGCCGGAGGCGACACGCATAACAATGCGTTCTGGGCTCCGACCCTGGGCAAGTATGTTGGAATTACCCGTTCAAATACCGACTATGGACGCCTGGTCTCCAGAATCGAGAGTGAGGACTACATCAAATGGAGCAAAGCCGAAGTGATACTCAAAGGGGTAGACAAAAATCTCCAGACTTACGCCATGCCGACCTTTTACCACGGAGGTGTGTATCTCGGGCTGATAGCGATTCATGACCAGAAGGCAGATCACGTATGGACCGAACTGGCATGGAGCCCTGATACAAAACAATGGAACCGTGTTTGCCCGGGGTCGCCGCTGATTGCCAATTCAAAAGAGGAAATGGCCTATGACTGGGGCTGCATATACGCCGCCGCCACACCGATATTCCTGGATGACGAAATCCGTATCTACTATGGCGGCAATGACGGCTATCACTATGGATGGAGAAACGGTTTCTTCTGTCTGGCAACGCTGCGCCCCGATGGCTTTGCCGGTTACGAACCCATAAACACCCGATATTGGGCCATTGTAACCACCAAACCGATGATATTCGCTGGCAAGAATCTTTGCCTCTCTGCCGATATACCGCCGGGAGAGTTTGTTATGGTGGCAGTCAAAGATGAACAGGGTAATAAAATCACCATAAGTAAGAAGAACAGAAAAACGGTCACAGACGCCCCTGTTCAGTGGCTTGAAGATAAAGACCTGGAGGGTAAGCGGGTGCGCCTGGAATTCGTTATTAACACTGCGAAACTGTATTCATTTTCATTTGCTAACTAGTAACTGGAAAAAGTGAGGACAACATGACAAGTAGAATGATGTCGTTGACTTTTGCCGTGCTGATATTGTTGCTTCTGCAGCATGTGAACGCGAATGAGAACTCGTCCGCGCAAGCGTTGCAGGAGACATTCTCCAAGTGGATGAACGAGCGTGTGGAGCTGGAGAAGGAACAGCATGGATTTCATCGCGAGGCGCATGCGAAAAAACTGAGCGAGAAGCGTGGCATGAATATTCCGGATGGAAAATACACTTCCGATGAACTCACCTTCGACGATATTTTTCAAGTACCGGATGATCCGCAACTCTGGCCTTTCTGGCGCGATTGGCTGGCCGCGTGGCGCAAGGACAAGCGCAAGGCCCTGGCGTATGATCATTCGTACTACAGCGATAAGGCGTACGACTGGGTTCCGTCAAATTACGTGTCGGGATTCTTCATGCTGTGGGATACAACGTTATGCGATCCTGTCGAGGGCAGGTATCGGGTTAAGAAGTTCATAGAGTATGGAAACAGGGCCTTTGGCGGATATGATAGTGTCGTGTTGTGGCTTGCCTACCCGATCATGGGCATTGGCCCGAGAAATCAAACCGATATGTACCGGGATATGCCGGGCGGCCTGGAAGGCATACGCGACCTGACCGAGGCCTTCCACCAGCACGGCATCGAGGTTTTTATGCCTTTCCAACCCTGGGACAAGGGAACCCGGAAGGAACACAAGACCGACGCAGAGGTATTAATATCAGTAACGGAAGCCATTAATGCGGACGGCATTTATCTTGACACGTGGTACGAATGCGCGCCGTTGCGCCTCGAACTGGACAAGGTCCGAGCCGGTCTGGTCATGGACACGGAACTGCCGATCCCCATCGAGTATGTTGCAGAACATCAGATGTCCTGGGCTCAAAGCAAACCCTGGCGGCAGTGGCTTTTCGAGGACAGCCGCGCGCCGGGCGTGTTGAAGAGCAAGTGGTTGGAGCGCAGACACGTGGTGCGCCCGACCAACCGGTGGATCAGGGATCGCACGGGCGAACTTCAGGTCTCTTGGATGAACGGCACCGGCACGCTGGTCTGGGAGAATCGGTTCGGGTGCTGGAATGGGTGGAGTGAACGTGCACGTTCGATTTTGCGTTCGATGATTTCGATACAGCGTCGTTATGTCCACTTATTTGCCGGAGAAGGATGGATTCCACTCGTAGATCACAGGGGAGACAACGTGTTTGTCAGCCTGTGGCAGGGCAATGGTTTAAGGCTATGGACACTCGTCAACCGGGCGGATGAACCATACCGTGGGAACCTGCTTGCCGTACATCATAATAAAGACATACGCTACTTCGATCTGATCAAGGGCCGGCCGGCCAAGGTGACACTGAAAAAAGGTGTCGCTCATATTGACGGAAACATCGACGCACGGGGCATCGGCGGGTTCCTGGCCATACCTGAAAAAGCGGTAAAGGAGGACTTCACTCAATTCTTGCAGGAACAAGCCAAGATATTCGCCGGCAGAAACTGGGATCCCACCTTTCCTGAGGGCAAGCAGCAGGTGCTTCATCCGGTTTCAAGAACAAAACAATACGGTAAAGACAACCTGCCCCCGAACATGGCAGCTATCTGTGCTGCTACCGTTAAGCTCAAAAGAGGTTTCAATGAAGGCGCATTCCCGCACGGTTTCCACGATACACTCCCTGAGGAGCTGAAGGTAGGGTTGTCGGCGTACGCGATCGATTTGACTCCGGTAACGAACGCGGAGTACGAGACGTTCCTGAAGGCGTCGGGCTACCTGCCGCGTCATAGAAAGAACTTCCTGAAGTATTGGGTCGACGGCAAGCCGCCGGCAGGTAAAGAGGACCATCCCGTTGTGTACGTCGATTTGAACGATGCTCGTGCCTATGCCAAGTGGGCGGGGAAGCGACTACCCACCGATGCAGAATGGCAATATGCAGCCGAGGGGCCCAAGCGTCTGGAGTATCCGTGGGGTGACAAGATAGAATCGGGCCGATGCAACACGGGTGACGACACCACGAGCGTACGCGCATTTCCCAAGGGGCGTTCGCCTTTTGGATGCTATGATATGTGCGGTAATACATGGGAATGGACCGAGAGCGAACAAACGGACGACGGGCGAACACGCTATTGCCTGATTCGGGGAGGCTCGTATTTTAAAGCCAAAGGTTCAGACTGGTACGTTGACGGAGGGCCGCAGCCCTGTAATCGGGTGACTAAGATGCTGTTGGTGTGGCCCGGCCTGGACCGTTGCTCAACGATCGGATTCCGGTGTGTGGTGGACAGGAAGAACGAAGATTAAGAACGCACATAGAGAAGCAGGAGAAATAAACATGGGTAGAAAACAGACGATGAACGGTGATGAACGTCACCATGGGAAACTCGGCTATGCCGAATTGCTCGAGCTGAAACGATGGAATACCCCTACTATCTACAATGGGTGGGAGCAGATAACCGAACGTGACAGCGCCAGAGAAAATTTTAATCTAGAGGCATGTCATGATTTCATGTCGCAGATGGGACCCATGGTGGGCCGTGCTGTTACGGTGGTTATTGAACCGGGCAATTCGCAGCATATCCATACGAACCGAGACGCCTGGAGTGAATACCGACGCTATGTTGCATCGGTACCGGGCCCGAAGATTGTTGTGGTCCAAGATTTGGATAAACCCGTCGCTTTCGGTTCGTTCTGGGGCGAAGTCAACAGCAACATTCATCGTGCCCTGGGCTGTGTAGGTTCGATCACAGACGGGGCGATCCGAGATGTTGATGAAATCTGTAATGCGGGATTCAAACTCATAGCGCGTCAGTTTTGTGTTGGGCACGCTCATGTCGTTCCTGTGCGTTGGGATTGCGAGGTGGTCGTGTTTGGCTGCCCGGTTCAACCCGGCCAACTAATTCATGCTGACAAACATGGTTTTCTGGCTATTCCCAGACGTGATGAAGATCGCTTGCTGGAAGCTGCCCGGTTCATGGATTCGAACGAATGTCAAACCTTGATAGCAGCGGCACGGAATTCGCAAGGCAAAGCGCCGGAAGAGATTCTTCAGGCAATTGATGACGCTGCAAGAGTATTTAGTCAAAATACCAGGGAGAAATATGGTGAAGAAGGTGAATGGTAATATAAGAATAGTGGTTCTCGATGGTTACACACTTAATCCAGGTGACTTGAGTTGGGATGCCCTGGCGGTTATAGGTGATTTAAAGGTTCATGATCGGACATTGCCAGACGATGTAGTCGATCGGGCCCGGAATACTTCTATCGTACTCACAAATAAAACGGTGCTGAGCAAAAGCTGTATCGAGGCACTTCCTGATCTGAAGTATATCGGTGTTCTGGCGACTGGTACAAATATAGTGGACCTTGAAGCCGCAAGTCAAAAAGGTATTATTGTGACGAATGTGCCTGAATATGGAACGCAGTCTGTCGCCCAGATGGTTTTTGCCCATATGCTTAATTTATGTCAGCACGTTGGTGAGCATTCCCAGTCGGTTTTGCAGGGAGCTTGGGAGAGATCTTTGGATTTCTGCTACTGGGAATTTCCTTTGATAGAGCTAACCGGCTTGACACTGGGGATTATTGGTTATGGCCGGATTGGAAGGGCTGTAGGGCAATTAGGCTCCGCTCTTGGAATGCACATCTTGGTTAATGATAACGTCACACCGACAGACTTGGAAGGCAACATCAAATCCGTTGAGTTAGACGCGTTGTTTCAACAAAGTGATATCGTTAGCCTGCACTGCCCTCTCACACCGAAGACTGAAAGATTGGTTAGCTGGAAGCAGTTGGAGATGATGAAACCGACAGCATTCCTGATCAATACGAGTCGTGGCCCGTTAATTGATGAGATGGCACTGGCAGGAGCCTTGAATAAGGGGATGATCGCAGGCGCGGGATTGGATGTTCTTGTTCAGGAACCTCCCGTCGCCGACAATCCCCTTCTTGCAGCCCGCAACTGTTATATAACGCCTCACATTGCGTGGGCAACTCTTTCTGCTCGAAAGCGCCTACTGGAGACAACCGTTGATAACATCAAGGCATTTCTTAATGGGAGTCCTCAAAATGTTGTCAACTAAGTAGAAAGCGTCCCTCCAAAGAGTTGGTTATCAATTGTTCATTACCTTGTCATGAAAGCTAAAATAGGAAAAGAAATTGTTTATGACGTCATATGGGAAATGTCAGATGAGAATACTATTTGGTGTTGTGGTCATATTACTTTTGCTGATAGGGTGCCAAGGCCGTGTGTCTGTTATTAAACAGGTGATACCGGACAAACTTATCGTGTTGACATTTGACGATGCCCGCGAAGACAACTATTCATTTGTTGCACCAATGTTACAGGAGTACAGATTTGGAGCGACGTTTTATATTTGTGAGTTTCCAGAGTTTGGGGATACGACTCGATTTATGACTTGGAGGCAGATAAAGCGGTTAGCCGACATGGGGTTTGAGATTGGGAATCACACACAAAGTCATATAGATATAGAAGAGGCTTCTCTGAAAGAGTTCACAGAGCAAGTAACTTATATTGAGGACAAATGCCTTCGTTGGGGAATTAATATTCCTACAACGTTTGCCTACCCTGGTGGGCGAGTTGGGAATAATATAGCCCTAATAAAAACGCTTGCCTCGGAAGGGTACACATTCGCGCGCACGGTCCATCCCGATGCCTACAATCCGTTGAAAGACAATCCGCTTTTACTACCTAGTGCTTTGTCATAACTAAAGATTCTGCTCGGCATTGCCGATAATTCTCTATAAACAGGATGTTATCTTATTATGGAGAATTAGTTATGAACAAGAAGTATATTGTCAGTCT
>JAFCGF010000040.1 GCA_017608295.1 Candidatus Woesearchaeota archaeon | reverse complement strand
GGAATTCATTTTTTCATACTGGGGCAGGAATGCATTGTTTAGGAGTTTATCCTAACTTTGATATGATTTATGTGCATAGAGTTGACACCGAAAATAAATCAAATTACAATGAAGGTGATTTTTTTAAAATGTTAGACCTTCTGTTTGATTCTAAAATTTAAAAATAGAACAATTACTGCCCATAACAATGAACTGTGCTAAAATCCAAGCCTTTTTAACCAATATTTACATAAACACTTTTGAAATTTTCATCATAATATAATCCAGATTTAGCTATCGCCAATGATTGTTTAAGTAGCTTGTTGGCCACAGCAATCAGAGCTAGCTTCTTTGATTTGCCTTTTGCAATAATTCTTTGGTATATCTCCCTGCATGATTTGTTATGCTCACATGCTGTAAATGAACACATAAATAACAAATTTCTTATATGATTATTCCCCGTCTTGCTTATCCTACTTTTACCTCTTGGATTAATTGTTTGATTATCGTAAATTTATTAGAGGGAATAAATAGCTATTGACAATATGAATATAAAGGCATTGCCTTTATACACTGTAGGTCATCAAACCATCAACCAAATAATTGACTTTCATATCAAAAATTCATAACTTGTATTGGATTGATTTTCAGATTGTTTTTTACTTGACCAATCACCTGAATAATAATCAAACAACACTAACCTAAAACCATTTATCATGAAAAAATTACTAAGTATTGCAATCTGCCTGGTTTTTATTGGCAGCGCCTTCGGACAAGAGAAATTTACAGTACCTGAAAGAACTCCTGAACAAAAACACAACCGGACACTATATCAATGGTGGAGTATGTATGCAGTAGGAATTAATTTTGCAAAATCACAGGATATTTCTCCATATGACTATGGTAAATATATTGGAAACTTATTTGCTCCAAGCTGGAATAAAGAAGAAGGATTTGATGGATTAGTAAACGGGACGATATTCAATTGGGAAAATTTCAAAACTGATGCTGATGGACCAATGGTTATTAAAGAAAAAGATGATGGTTCCGTCATTATTATATTACCAGTTGCAGCTTTTGAAAAATACCTCCCTGAGGGCAATCCTTTTGCTTCTTTTAAAGATGCCATGGATTGTATGCAGGGTATTTTTGAACCAATTGCAGACTATCTGGGTTGTGCTGTTAATCAAGAGGTTACCGAGGAATCAATTATTCATACCTTTAAAAAGAAATAAAATCAACGACCTTTTTGAAATCAAGTTATAATCTCAAGTTAGATATTTCACTACTCCCCGCTACTATGTATATGCAAAAAGCCCTGAATTATCGGGGCTTTTGTTTTTTTGGGTAACAAAATGGTAACAAAAAAGTTATTTTCTCATGTGAGAAATGATGGGTAAAGGTGTTTTTGTGTTGTTTTTGTACAGAATGTGACACTAAGTATTCTAATTGAATCTATTTCAGACGATTCAACAATATAAGTAAGTAATTAATGATAAATTCTTTATGTATTGTTTTTCATTGAAATGTATTTATCTCTTACTAATTCCATTGAGCCACTTTCCAATTGATCTATAATGATTCTGGCAAAAGCTATATCATATGCCTATTTCTTTTCTTAAAAACGTATTGTACTTAGGTTAAGTTTTTAGATAAGCAAAAATTTCTTTTGGGGTATTTAACACAAACATAAAACTTAGTTAATAGATTATACCTACAAACCCCGCATGATTTAATAAGGATTTTACTTTCTCTGGTAGATTACCCTATGCAATCAGAGATCGTTCCTCTGAGGCGGAATGGTATGGTGAAATTGAAGAAAATCTAACTGCCTTCTCCCCCTCTAACCATGAACAAAGGTCATATAAATAGACCAACTATGGCACTTTATATAAATAAATGCCATTAATGGACTTTATACACTAGTTTTACCTGCAAGGCGAAAATAAAAACGGGTTGACTGAAAATGAACTCTGTAAAGAAATGAGAAAACTGAAAATCAAGAGTGACAGGACAGATGAAAAGACAGTATAAAAAAAATTTACCAAGGTGCAGAATTTGCCATTAGCATAACAAGCACATTTGCAATTCACGCTGGCAAACAAACAATCCCAAAATTGCAAAAGAGTTTGCTTTTGTCAACCCAGAAAAAGAGAGTAAATTTTATTACCTTTGCAGCCTTTTGACCACTCTAAAAAGTTCAAACCACAACTTAACTTTTCAGGAAGGAAATTAAAATAACTTAAAATTGATATCTATATGAAAAAAATTAAAGTAGCGATTGTCGGAATTGGAAACTGTACTAGTTCATTAATTCAAGGAATTGAATTTTACAAAAACAAAAACGAGAAAGATGCAATAGGATTGATGCATTGGGATATAGGAGGTTATATGCCTGGCGATATTGAAGTGGTTGCTGCTTTCGACATTGATAAAAGAAAAGTAGGAAAAGATATATCTGAGGCTATTTTTGAATTGCCTAATTGTACTACCGTTTTTTGCAAAGATGTACCTAAAGTGGGAGTTACCGTAAAAATGGGGAAAATTTTGGATGGTTTTTCCGACCAAATGAAAGATTATGACGATAAGCAAACCTTCATTATAAGTGATGAACAAGAAGCATCGGAAGAAGATATAATTAATGTATTAAAAGAATCAGGGGCTGAAATTTTAATTAATTATCTTCCGGTAGGCTCCGAAGAAGCAACAAAGTTTTATGCCAAATGTGCCCTTGAATCAGGTGTGGCATTCATCAATAACATGCCTGTATTTATAGCCAGCAATCCTGAATGGGCAGAAAAATTTAAAGACAAAGGCTTACCCATAATCGGGGATGATATAAAAGCCCAGGTTGGAGCGACAATTACTCATAGAGTTTTAGCTGATCTTTTTAACAAAAGAGGTGCTAAAATTGAAAGGACTTATCAGTTAAATACTGGGGGTAACACGGACTTCCTTAATATGCTGAACCGAGATAGGCTTGCATCTAAAAAAGTTTCAAAAACTGAAGCAGTACAGTCCGTTCTTGCAGAAAGGCTTGATGACGACAACATCCATATTGGCCCCAGTGATTATGTGCCCTGGCAAAAAGACAATAAGATCTGTTTCCTTAGAATCGAAGGAAAACTTTTTGGTGACGTACCTATGAATTTAGAATTACGGTTGTCTGTTGAAGATTCTCCAAATTCGGGAGGAGTATCCATTGACGCAATTAGATTCTGTAAGCTTGCTCTTGAAAGAGGTCAGGGAGGTATTCTTCACGGGCCATCAGCCTTTCTCATGAAGCACCCGCCAAAACAATTTACAGATGATGAGGCATATAAGTTGACGGAGAAATTCATAGCTGGAAAAAATAACACACCATTTAACACTCCATCAGAATTATGCTCAGAATTAAATGAGAATTTAAAAAGGGGATGAAATGTTTAATCATTGCAGCAGGCCGTGGAAGCAGATTATCTGACAAGGGTGATTCAAAACCCCTTGTTCCGCTTTTGGGATTAGCCCTTATTGAACGTACAATACTTTCTGCAAGGAAAGGCGGTATTAATGACTTTTACGTTGTAACAGGTTATGAAGGAAAGAAAGTAAGGCGTTATCTGGATAAGTTAGGCCAGAGAACAAACACCCACATCACTCATGTTGTCAATGAAGAATGGGAAAAAGGTAACGGTATTTCTGTGCTCAAAGCAAGAGACTTGATCAAAGAGCCATTTATTCTGCTAATGGCCGACCATCTTTTTGATTATTCCATTCTGGATGGTCTGAAAAAAGAACAAATTTCTGAGGATGAAATTATCCTAGCTGTTGATCATAATATTGAATCAAACAAATTGGTTGATATTGATGATGTTACTAAAGTTCTTGTAAATGGAACCAAAATAGAAGCAATTGGAAAAGAAATAAAAGAATATAATGCTTACGACACAGGAATTTTTCTCTGTTCTCCTGTTCTTTTTCATGCTATTGAAGATAGTTTTTTATCTAATGGCGATAGCACTCTTTCTGGCGGAATAAGGATACTTTCTGGTAACGGCAATGCCAAAACATTTGATATTCAGGATAAATACTGGATCGATGTGGATGATGAAAAAGCATTTAGCAAAGCTGAAAACTTGCTTATTAGTAATTTGAAGAAGACTTCTGACGGGCCTGTTTCAAGATATATAAACAGGCCTCTGTCTATACGATTAACAAGATTGTTTTTAAACACAAAAATTGCACCCAACCATATTTCAATATTGGCTTTTATATTAGGGGTATCGGGTGCAGGGTTCTTCTTTTTAGGAGGATATATTAATTTAATTATAGGGGGAATTCTGGCTCAAATAGCATCTGTTATTGATGGATGTGATGGCGAAATAGCCAGATTGAAGTTTAAAGCTTCTGAGTTTGGTGGATGGTTTGATGCTGTTTTGGATCGTTATGGAGATGCATTGCTTCTTTTTGGGTTGACTTACAATGTTTATTTGACTGATGGCAGGTTCCTGTACATTATCATTGGATTTTTGGCAATTATCGGGACATTTATGAACAGTTATACAGCAGATAAGTATGATGGATTGATGCAAAAAAAACTCAAGCCGGGAATGCACTATTTCAGGATAGGACGTGACGTTAGAACATTCATCATATTTCTTGGAGCGCTGGTAAATCAACCTCTTTTAATTCTTATTTTAATTGCTTTTATGACAAACGCAGAAAATGTGAGGAGAGTATTACTTTTATATAAGAATGGATAAGATTAATTTAGTAATAAGGAAAATTGAAGAGGTAATTAAAGGATCATCTGTTCCTGAAGATCCTATCCATTCAAAAAACACGTTGGAATGGTTGCTGAAACTAAAGCCTGATGCTGACGAGAGTCTAAAAATAGCTGCTTTAGGACATGATATTGAAAGAGCTATTGAAAAGCGGAAAGTGAGTCGACAGGATTACAAAGATTACGATGCATTTAAAGATGCCCATGCCTTAAACAGTGCTAATGTCCTTGTAGAAATTATGCAAGCATCCGACATTGCTAAAAAAATGAATGATGAGGTATTTTTTCTGGTACGGCATCATGAAACCGGAGGTACAGATCGGGTTGATATTCTGAAGGATGCAGATAGTATCTCGTATTTTGATGTAAATTTGCCTCATTATTTTTTACGTAATAATCTAATAGAGACAAAAAGACGATGCTTGTGGGGATACAAAAGATTATCCGATGAAGGCAAAAAGATTGTTGCAGAATTGAATTATCAAAATAAAGAGATTGAATCCCTTTTGAGCGTTTGGATAGATGCATGTAAATAAACAATATTAAGGTAATTCTATAGCACATTCAGAAAATATGACTCAAAAATCAGACTATCAGCTTAGGTGGATTGCAGCAAACAAATCCACCTACTCTGAAAATCAAATAAAGTCTGCTCTTGAAGAATTAAAAAGAAGGGAAATAGTAAATACAAAATTAAAAGATATCAAGAACAATTTTAAAAAATTGTGGGATATTATTTATCGATTCTTTAAATGAATGGGCAAAGATTGTAAAGCATAAAGGAAGTTTTGAGTATTGGAATTGGAATGGTTCATTACAATTAAAACAATTTAAAAGAAAAAATAAGGAAATGTTTAGATAACTAATTAGTCTAATCCTATTTGCAAGCACATTTGCAATTTATACAAGCAGACACACAAGCCAAAAATTGTAAAAGAGCTTACAAAGCCTACCCGAAAATTACGGCAAACCCAAAACAAAATTTTAAAAAAAAGTATAATGACGATGGAGAACGCCCAGCAGCTAACAATATATAAAAAACATAGGACTGACAAGGATTTTATGAAGTTTAGTGCTTTCAAAAACATCCTATTAGGCCGACAGGAAAGTAGCTCAGAAAGCCCTACGATTTTTTATAAAGACCGTTATGGGCAAGGCAAAATGAATGAACTAATAATAAAACAGGAATAAATAATTATGAAACAAATTTTAGATTCCACCTTTTGGACAGAACTTTTCAAAAACGGCCAAAACTGGTTAATTAATGAACTGCCGGGATTATTAATTACGTTAGTGCTATTTTTTTTAGCATTTAAAATAATTGGTTTTTCTCTTAAAAAGTTAAAAAGAACTCTTTTAAACCGAGCTGACAAGAATGATAAGGTAGACACAGTTGAAGCAGAAAAAAGGATTCTTACCCTAACATCTATTATTCATGGTTTAATAAAAATTATTCTCTGGGTAATATTTGTAATGATTATACTGCAAAAATTCGGTATAAATATTGCCCCAATATTGGCAGGTGCTGGTATCATTGGATTGGCTGTTGGCTTTGGAGCACAAGAACTGGTAAGGGATTTTATATCCGGATTTTTTATCATTCTTGAAAATCATATTCGTTCTGGTGATGTAGCAATAATAAATGGAACAGGTGGATTGGTTGAAAAGATAGAGTTTAGAACTACCACCCTTCGTGATTTTTCCGGAGTTGTACATATTTTCCAAAATGGTAAAATTATTGACATATCAAATATGACAAAAGATTGGTCTGCAATGGTATTTGATATTGGTGTTGCATATAAAGAAAATCCACAAGTGGTGATGGATTTAATGAAACAAGTTGGAGACGAACTACAGAATGATCCGGAATATAAGGATAAAATTATTGAACCAATGGAGATATTTGGCTTAGACAAGTTTGCGGATAGTGCAATTATTATTAAAGCCCGTTTAAAAACTAAACCAATTCAACAATGGACAGTAGGTCGAGAATATAGAAAACGCCTAAAATATGCTTTCGACCAGCATAATATCGAAATACCATTTCCACATACAACTGTTTATTGGGGTGATAGAATAAATCCTTTAAAGTTAGACGTCAATAATCAAATGTTAGATAAATTAAAATAACTACCATACCTTTTCACAATTGATTTATAGGTGCTTTAAAATGAATAATGCCCAGCCCATAACACGCAATATAGCAAAAAGCAGTGAAGTGCATATTTGGGATGGTTTTCACCTGTTTCAACTACATTTCTGGTTAATACGAAATCACTCGTAATCCGCTTCATGCCATATTGCCAAACCGTTAGGCACAATAATAAAATTAAAATCGCATATAACAATCAAATGAAAAGATATAATAATAGCTTTGTGTTTTACATAAATTTAAATTATTAATCATGAGTAAGGGAACAGTAAAATTTTTCAATGAATCCAGAGGGTATGGATTCATCACCCCTGATGATGGGAGTAAAGATGTATTTGTGCATCAAAATGAATTAACCAAAAAGATATCTGAAGGAGATAAAGTAAGCTATGATGTGCAGGAAGGTGAAAAAGGATTGAACGCAGTAAATGTCAAAGTAGAATAATATATATTATTCATTGATTTTCTTGCAGTTTTATTCAGTTTTTTAAACTGGAGTTCCTGGATTTTGTGCATCCACCGTAATTAGAACTTAATATCTATTATTTACGTGACTCCCGTTACTTAACGTTATAATAACGGAAATAATCAATTCTAATCATTCCTATTTGTCCCCATTTTTCAAGTATATAACAAGCTTGAAAAGATCAATTCCTCAACTTGATAATAATTGTTCACACTTACATTTAATTTTATCCTCAACCTCTGAATAAAGATTGTTTTCGCTAATGTTGGCAATCAATTCTTTGTACCTTTTCCGGTGGCGTTTATACGTTTTGTTGTGTTCATTTTTTAATGATTCCATAATATCCTGGTCTTTAAATACTGCCAGGATGTACAGATCATAAGTTGATAAACCTTTTAAATTCATATCTGGATATTTTAAAATTTCTCTGTATTTCTTCAATAGATCATCATGTAATAATCGAAAAATCTCTTTTTTGTACAAGTCTCCAACTGTGTAAATAGGAATTGGATTGGTTCTATTGTGTAGCTTGAGCTATACTCTATATTCAGTGATATAAGATAGTGTTTTAGATGGCTTTAAAATGAGCCGTAATTCAAGCTACTGGTTAACCCTTTAATTTATGTGATCAGCTATTTAGTGTAATGGACCTTATTGGGTATTAGTGTATGAAGTGTGAAATGTGTGGGTGGTTGTGGAGATTAAGAATCAACCATTATCTTCAGAATTATAAAAAAACAATTTCGACCCGAATTTCTTAATTGTAATTTACAATCAAGTAGAATAATTAATTGGTAATTGATAATTAAATCACTCAACAGGAAAAAATCTTGACTAATCTACCTTAATCAGAATACAGAATGTCTTTTGCCTGTTGTCGGCCCCACCATAGGAGCCCAGAAAGAACCACTATAACAATTGCTGGCATAGCTGTGAACCATACGTTAGCTCCTTCTTCAATTGTAATCCACGCCCATACCAATGCAATTCCAGCAAAAAGGGTTCCCAAGGCCATCGTTGTTACAAAAATACCTTGGTTTTTTGGCTTTAGATATACTAGGATGGATCCAATTCCAAGGGCAATTAAAACCCCACCAGACCATCGAAGCCAACCATGATATACTGGTTCTCCACCTGACATATTCACTAAAGTATCAGGGGCAAAGAAATAAGCTAAACCATAGACTAAACAAACAATGGCGTAGATTATCAAAACAATTTTTAAAAATCCAGAATTATTATTTTCTGCCATACGTTACCTCCTTTTTATTTAGCGGGTCGAAATTGTAGTTAAATATTTCCAGGTAATTACTTTGTTCAATTCTAAAATTACAAAAAAGCTCCCGGAGCACCTGATATTGATTACTTAGTTAACTGTGACTTTTACTCCGGGAACCTTTTAAGTTTTATGATAGAAATAACCAAGCAATAAATAATAGAATAAACTAATCCTTTAAGCAACGAACTGAAAAACCATGCTTCATATTGTGTTCTTTCCTCCCTACATTGCTGAAAATGTTGGACATGACCCGGGTGTAGGCAGCTGTAATGGAACTCTCTGTAGATGACCACCAAATACCGCTGGAACCAACGTGATAGAATCCCTCAAGAAAGTTACGGTCGCCACCCGGCAGGGCAGTAAAACCGGTTTCATTGGTTGCTCCTTGATTAGGAGTTGTCCAATGAGTTGTTCCGGTTTCTTTTAGTTTACCACCTGCAACACTTTCACCCCCCAAATATGTAGTTAAGATTGTCCAATCAGCATCGGTGGGCACGTGCCAGCCAGTAGGGCATAGGTTATCGGTGGTTACAGTGTTCCAATTATATAATGCACCGTAAGTGTTTTTATATGTTGCTTCATCATTATTGTACCAACAATAAGCTCCTGTTGTTAAATTGCTCCATTCAGTATTGTCGGTTACTAAAGCTATGTCTGAACCATCATTATATTTGGTGGTTTTAAGGTTCTCTGCCATCCACAATTGGTTGTTAATCCATACTGTCATATAACTATTTCCATCAATATCAGTTAATGTACTTCCTGGTCCATCTTGGTGAAAAGAAATTATAATATTATCAGCACTATTGCCACAAATTGTTGATATTGTCCATTGTAAAGTATATACTTCATGAAGTATTCCTGTAAACAAAGTTGTAGGATTCGTATCATCTGTAAAGCTACCTCCTGTACCATTAATAATAGTCCATGAACCTGTACCATGGTCAGTTTCGGGTATATTGGAAGAAAGGGTAGCAGTAGTTGTACCATCTGTAAATGTTTGATCAGTGCCAGCATTAGCTGTAGTTGGTTGTGGCCAGCATGAAGCAGGAAAAGAGAACCAAGAACCACCGTTGTAAATTTGATATAATTTCTCGGTGCTGTTATATATAGCTTGCCCATTTTCAGGCATTAGTGCTAAAATTTCAATATTTGTATAAATTGGCACATTGGTTAAACCATCAGGCAATGTTACAGTATTACCATTTGAAATAGATATTTTATTAGTAGCAATACTAATAGTTTGAGTAGCATTATTCCAATTACTTGTGTCTACTTCTGTAATACCAATTGCTACTGATGAACCAAATATCGGATCAGTTTCGCTAATTGTCTCTACTGTTTTTGCATGTAATGCATAAGGAACTGACAATATCTGGCTTGTTCCCATTTCAGTGTAGGTTGTTCCTCCTGTGGCATCCATTTCCACTTTCATGAAATAGGTATTACTTCCCCAATCAATAGCTGTAAAATCATCAGATGTTGTTCCACCTCCGATCTCCAGTGTTACCAACCCAAGTGAACTGGTAGTTGGCGAATGTGTTTCACTATAAACAACAGTACCACCAACACTACCTTCAAGAATACTGATTTTAATACTTACTGCTTGATCTTCTACTATATTTCCCACATCATCCCTGACCACTGCCTGATAATTGAATTTTTGTGGTGCTTGTGAGAAAACATTAACTGTGAGCAATAGAAAAGCCCACAACATGATACATGTTGCTTTTGTTTTCATGACTCTATGATTTAGTTTTCGAAATAGTTGTTTGGTTATTAATCAGATACAAGTTACGATATAATATAACTTGAGTCAATTGCTCTTTGATAATAGATAGTATCGTTGCATTTCATTCATTTCCCCAGGCAAGTGCAATGCATGCAACAAATTAAAGTAAGTAGGGACAGCAACCGACTTAAATAATCCTGATAATTAATCGATATTCATAAAACCATGTAGGCCGACTCTGCCTTTGCGGTAGGCAGGTCAACCGAGTCGACCAGGCGACTTGGAATCGCCTGGAATGAGTCGCCCTACACATTTGTCAAAGGTAGTCCGAATGGAATATTTGTAGAAATAAAACAGGGGGCTGTCCCTACTTATATATAGTCATTATGGAGATAAATCTGAAATCTGAAAAACAGATATATGCAGATATCTTATTCCTGTTTCTCAATTGCAGGATACTCTTTAAATATTTGCTTCCTAAATATTTTTGACATTGCATGCAGGGAATGGTTCCAGCGATAAGAAATACTACCAGTTCCTTTTTCCCATTTTGATTCAAAAATCATCTTTTTGGATTTACTATCTATGATATCCACCTTCCCTTTCCTATTTCCCATATTAATCTGGTAAACGGATAGGATAAAAGTAAAATCGGCGTCATCTGCTGAATCAACTATTATAAGGGTTGATTTATCTTCTAAATAACTTCTAAGATCCTTTATAGCAGCAGTATCATTACTATTCACTTCCCCCTTTGTCTCTTTAAAAATAACGAAAACTTTGTCTCCAGAGTTAAGTTGTGCAACCATTACAATAGAAAATAGTGCAACAATTAGTGTTAAAATAGTCCTTTTCATTTTGATTTGGTTTAGTCTGTATAATTATTATTAATATATAAATTATGCTAGAAAGAGGACATCCACTAAGACTCTTTCTTCCTGTTAATTAAACATTTTTTACTAAGTTAATTCTACCTTTCGTAAATATAAAGATATTCTGATTCTAATATTCTCATTAATTTTAAAGAAGAGGTGTATTGAATCTATGAATCTGTTCAATAATTTTGGGGTGATTGAGTTTTAATAGAATAACCTATGAGCTACTTAGTATTAGTTATTTTCCTAGCCTTACTTACATCATTATATTGTGTATTTCTTGGTCTTAAAAAAACTAAAGACTTCAAGGAAATAGAAGAAACAAATTCTGATAACATTCATAAGGAATCCGTCTGTAAAAAGATTGAGGCTTGCTGGTGCTCTGAATATGATTTAAATGAAGATAAAAAAGAGAAGGTATTAAAAGAATTTGGTGACCATAATTGTGGTAAAACTGTTACATCTATAATAGATAATGGGTGATCCAAAATTTATTCTAAATATCGAGGGAATAGATTTGGTCAATTACTAAAAAATATCGCATTTTGAAAAGAAAGCATCACAACGGACGCTCATCTATTAAGTTTTTGACAGGGAGGAATGAATTGCACCATACCTGATGAGAGTAACCCGAACACCTTATAACCTGTGGTTTGAGTAGAAGAATCGCTAATAAATAATAGAAAGTTCGTTGGGAAGGTCAAAATTCAAATCGCTGCAATCTTAAAGACACGAAGTTTTTGAACTTTTAAATAATTATTTATTCCTTTATCCATATATGAAATTTCTATGTTCACTGCTCCAATTTTGACAATAATTCCTTTCTGTAATTTATAATCCTTACTGTTAACAAAGTATACCTCCTCTCCAGTTGAGCATTTCCCTTTAGGTAAACTGCTCTTAATTAATTGAACGTTTTTATCTAGAACAATTGACATATTAAAAGAAACTAAAATTTTCCTCCCATTATCAGTTGTTGTTTGAATTTGTCCAATGCTTGGGAATATTGCATTGATCGGACCATAATATAGAGTAAACTTTTGAGCATCCAGAACCCCATAAGCGATCCGATCATTAATTTTAAATCCTTCATATTCATTTTCGGTTCTCAGTATTTTTTCTCGTTCAACTAAACTAATCTTATTTTTATTTCCAGAAGCATAACTTATTTGATGTAAGCTTGTGATTTCATGAATACCAACGATTCGACCAAATATTATTCTATTTCTTCCAGCGAAGAAAAACACAGAATCATTTATGTTATATGGCTTTTCAGAGATTCCAACTGAGGTCTCAATTTTATTACCTGTCTTGATTTGACTTTGAACAATACTTACATCCAATGATTCTCCACTTCCATTGAAGAAAAAATTTCCCTCTAGTGATGTGGATTCCCAAGGTGTTTGGTTGCCTTCTGAATATTCTCTAACAGTAGTCCTGACTTTCTGAAACATTTCTATTACAGTAATATTGGGTTCAACAATATAGGTGAGCAATGCAGATGTATAAAGTCCATTATCTCCCATACCATCAGAGGCTGTATTGCCGGGAGATGTTGCATATGCAATTAATGATCCTGTTGGAGCATTCATAAAAGCTAATCCTTTTCCAGTTGGGGCTCTGGTCCAACTACGTTCAAACGGATTATTTCTACAGGCATCAAGGATCACTATATTTGTTTGGTTCTCGGCACTTTCCATCTTCCCTAATACTCTATCTGCCCTTACACAATTATATTCTACATCGGTTTCAGATGTAAGTGTAGCATCAACAGGTATTAAATAGTTGAATCCTTTTGCCTGAATACCATGACCAGCAAAGAAGAACAATCCTATATCATAGTTCTTTAGGAGAGTACCAAAATTATCAATTGCCTGTCGCATTATCTTCTGATCAAGGTTCTCATATTTGATAACATCAAATCCAACAGCTTTGAGTATCTCCTCCATTGACCTTGCATCATTTACAGGATTATCAAGTGATCCACCATATTGATAATCACTATTGCCAATTACTATGGCTAAGCGTTTTTCTTGAGGATAAACTGTTATAGCAACAAGGCATAGTAAAGCAATGATTGATATTCTTTGCATAGTTGTTGGTTTGAAATCAGGGGAAAGGATTGACTATTATTCAATCAAAATCTTCCCTCGATAAATGTTTTCTCCTCTTAATTCGATGAAATAAAATCCTTTTGATAAACCATCCCTATCCAGTTCATAAATAGAATCAGTGATATTATCAACTATTCTAACAACTTTTCCGGATAGATCTGTCAGGGTTAGTCTGAACGGTTCATTTGAAGGATTCTTGAATTCAATGATGGTTTTATCATTAAACGGATTGGGATAGATCTTCAGGTTGTTATTGTTGTCTAATGATGTTATTCCAGCTGCAGGATCACTGTAAATCTTGACATCATCGAAGGCAAATCCGTCCTTTTCATATGATACATTGGATGCGAAAGCAAAACGAAACTGGATATAAGGTTCACCAGAAAGCTCAGTTAGAGGAGCCATGACAGTAACCCATCCATTACTTCCTTCTCCAAAGGTCCCGTCACCAGACCAGCCTTTTATAGATCCAACACCATTAAATAGGGTGACAAGGTCAGATCTGTTATACCATATGTAATCCGTGCTCTTAAGAACAGTAATCCAGGTTTTTCCTGTGTCTGCTGAATATTGAAAACAGGATCCATCGTAGGTCCCTTCAATATCCCACCAGACTTTCATTTCAACCGCAGGATCAGTCAGGCTGGTAAAGTCAAAGATTGGACTATAAGCAAAAGAGATTTCGTTTGAATTGTAATTCCCCGAAAGGTTTGTAATCCAAGCAGTTGTATCTGAAGCAGCTGAATTTATAGTTGGTCCAGAAGGTTTACCGCACTGCCATGTGGAGTTAGTCCCTCTGGAATACCAATCTCCTGAACCTGATTCAAATGTCTCATTGTATGGATAAATGGTAATTAATTGAGGTGAATTTTTCAAGCATCTTACAGAAAACCCATTCTCCTTAGCCCAGTTATAACGCCAAACTGTTGATTCTTCATAATCTAATGACCGGTACAAGGCCTGGTCGCTGTTGTATTCAGTTGCAGACCAAAAGTGGGCTCTGTAATCCAAACTGCTGTGATGATCCGGGTAGCGGTAACCACCAGGTAAAGCTGAAAATCCGCTAAAGTTTGTGGCACCTAGATTAGGGCTGTTCCAATATGCTGTGCCTATTTCTTTCAATTTACCGCCTTCATCTGTTCCACGGTAACCGTTATTCTCAACATCTGTCTGATTCATGCCCAGACACATTTCCATTTCTTTCCATTCTGAATCACTAGGCAAATGCCATCCATCAGGACACACTCCCTTAACACCACTTGGATTATTATCGCTACTTGCTTGACTATCCATTGCAGCGACCCAAGTATACAGTGCACCGTACAAATCAGCATAAGTTGAAGAATCGTCATCATAGTAGAAGTAATATTTTGATGAAGATTCACCGGATATGTCACCAACTCCATTACCTTCAACCAGTGAAGTTCCATCGTCATATCGAATGGCATTCAGGTTTTCTGCCATCCATGTTTGGTTCCCAATAGTAACAGCTTTATAAACCTGTCCATCCCTATTATCAATAAATGTATCATAGATTCGGATACTGTCAACCCCAATACTATCCATTGAGTCAGTTATAGTTACAATATACATACCAGCAGATATACCAGAAAGATCTTCGGATGTAGTTCCATTAGACCAGCTAAAAGAATAGGGCCCTAATCCACCAATAACAGTAAGGTCAATTGATCCATCATTACCTCCAATAGATGATACATTGTATCCCTCAAGGCTTATTTTCAATGTATCTATACCAGAATAATTTATACATCGGAGTGAAAAGCTATATAGCTTTTTATCACTTTGACCATAAACCGACTCTATGTCGTTGCCTAATGCCCGGTTAAATGCTCCCTCATTGTAACTTTCTGTACTGGTCCAGAACATTGTTCCATTACCTAGATTGTAGAAATCAACTCCCCCGGAATGCATGTAACCTGCAGGCAAAGCATTAAATCCGCTTGCATTTGTTGCTCCTACATTCGGGGCATTCCAGTGAATTGTTCCTGCTTCTTTTAGTTTTCCGCCAGCAGTGCCATCACCCCCAAAATTGTCAACTAAAGTCTGCCAATCACTTTCACCAGGTACATACCAGTTATCCGGACACAGCCCTTGATGTGGATATATAACAGTATATGAAGTAGTATTATAGGATTGGTCAATATTCATAATTGAAGCCCAATTATATAACCTTCCATATGTATCTGCATATGCAGAACTGTCATTATTGTAATAAGATGAATTATCTGTAAACGTATTCAGATTCTTAGCCATCCAAACCTGATCTCCAATGGTAACAGCTTTATAGACTTGACCATCTCTTCCATCAATAAAGGTGTCATAGATCCGGATACTGTCAATCGCTGTACTATCCAAAGCATCTGTTACAGTAGCAGTATAAATTCCCGCTGATAATCCGGAAATATCTTCTGTTGTTTCTGTGTTTGACCAGGAATAGGTGAAGGGTCCTGTCCCTCCAACGACTGTCAGATCAATGGATCCATCCATTCCATTAATTGTTGATGTATTTACCGAGGTCATATCAAGTGAAATTGGATAATAATCCTCAACACACTTAACTGATAAGCCCAATACCTTATGGGTTGTGTATATATTTACGCCTGAAATACTGAAGCCCAGGATCCGCCCGTAGGCAGTATTCGATGTTACTTCTGTAGAAGTCCACCAGTAACCGTAAGTACCAACATCATCGAATAAGCCATCATAGTAGCGATAGCCACCTGGAAGAGCTGTAAAACCGCTTTCGTTGTTTGCACCTGTGTTGGGGCTTGCCCAGTGGATTGTGCCGGATTCTTTAAGTTTTCCACCCGCTATGCTAGTTCCTCCTAAATAATCAGTTAATGTTGTCCACTCAACATCGGTAGGCATATGCCAGCCATTAGGGCAAACATTACGATTGTCGGTTACAGCATACCAGTTATACAACGCTCCATAAGTCTCAGCATATGTCACCGAATCGTTATTGTAGTAACAATAAGCACTTGTCGTGAGGTCACTCCACTCTATTGTTTCCGTTACCAGGGTAATAGGATCACCATTGGTATACTGAGTAGCTTTCAAGTTCTCTGCCATCCACCATTGATTCCCGATTTTGACGATATTATAAACCTGGCCATCACGTGGATCAGTTAGAGTACTTGTTTCCTGGCAGTAAGAATTAGCAAACAGAAGAGATATAAGGAATAGGGTAAATGTGTTCCTCATTATTCAGTTGTTGTTGTTTATCAATAGATAAAATTAAGATAAAACTGATTAAAAGTCAAGGGAATAAAAAAAGAGAGTATCCATTCAGTAAGTAGGGACAGCAACCGACTTAAATAGATCTAATAATTATAAACCATTTGATTAAAGGTTATTTTATCTAATTGCTTGACAATAGAATATGTTGTATATTTATGGTAATGTGGATATTGGCAGTAGAATATAGATTATACATATAAAGAACTATTTCAAAAAACGGGGTAACTAAGTCTACAGTAATAAGGAAGAAATTATGCCACACTTTATTCATTGGTTTTTGTCGTGTATAAAATTGCGGGAGATGATCTTATTGGGGTGGATCTTAATTGCTTTATTCTTTTCACAAAAAGATTCATATGCTCAAAGTATACCAGGCAGCTTTAACTTTGAGGGACACAACAGAGATTATATGGTGTTCCTACCAAATAACTATGCTGACAAATTTGATTTCCCCTTAGTAATTTATTTACATAGTTATGATTGGACTGCTGAGATAGAAATGGACTATACACAGATGCATTTGGTGGCCGACACGTCCGGATTTATTCTTGTTACCCCTAATGCGTTCGAAAGGCGCTGGAATAGTGGAGAAAATCCTGATTGGCCAGCTCCCGATGTCGATGATGTTGGATTTATCAATGCTTTGATTGATACCCTGAGTAATCATTACACCAACATCGATCATGAAAGGATTTATACCTGCGGTTTTTCCGCCGGTGGTACCATGTCATACAAACTTGCCTGTCAGTTAAGTAATCGTATTGCAGCCATCGCATCTGTCAGTGGGCCTATTTCAACCGGTACTGCAGCCAATTGCAATTTGCTACATACAATGCCGGTTCTTCATATTCATGGAACAGCAGATTCTTTAATATCGATAAATGGTAATACGTATATTTATTCAGTAGATCAAACCATTAATTATTTTGCTGATTTAAACGGTTGCGTTCAACTTGACACTATCCTGTTACCTTATCTTTTACAAAGTGATCAATGGAGGGCATAGCTGGCCTGGCGCAACCGCTGATTATTTATGGGCGGGAAATAGAAATCTGGATATTAATGCAGGGGTCGAAATTTGGAATTTTTTAAAAAACTATAAATATGTTAATCCTGTTGGATATAGAGATAACTATATTCCTAAAGATTTTTGTTTAATGCAAAACTACCCGAATCCCTTCAACCAGACGACTACTATCGAATTTGATCTAAATAAAACCGGTCAAGTTACACTCAAAATCTTCAACATTCTCAGTGAGGAAGTAGTAACGCTTGTATCAGGTAGATTAAATCCTGGTAACTACAATTACCAATGGAATGCGACCGGTGTGGAGGCAGGTGTATATTTTTATAGAATTGAAGCTGGGGATTATGCGGAAACAAAGAAGTGTCTGATATTAGAGTAGTGAGTACACCGGCGATATAATTTCCAGTAAGCTGGACATGAATTGATGGAAACGTGATTTCGAAGATTCTGA
>JAFCGF010000085.1 GCA_017608295.1 Candidatus Woesearchaeota archaeon | reverse complement strand
TCACAATTCTTGTAATTGCGATGCTGTTATCTGGACAAGCCGGCGGTGTTGACCACCCCAGGCCGATCGGAATAAACCAGTTTAGATGTATTAAAATCAGACATATACGGTGGCAAGTTTAAATCGGCGCAAGGTGGTCAGAGGCACCGGCATGTCCATATAATGCGCCCAGACGCACACAAAGCGACCGGGAAGTAATCACCGGTTAATATAAGTGAGCTTGCTGTAATCAAGATGGTGGGATTTAATTCCCTGTCGCCCCTTAACCCGATTAAGGGGTATGAAAGAAGAAGACAGAATCTCAATTTTTCATTTACCCCGTGACCATAGACGCACGATCTCCATCCGGTTAACCTCTATCCCCACTTTGGGGGTGATCGTCAGTAATTCAGGGCAGGGGTGTTGGATTTTCGCAGAGTTTTCTGTCTCGTACCATATAGAGAGAGAATGATGCATCCTACCTGTTTAGATCTTCTTTATTTATTCTTAAGAGGAAGAGAGAGAATGATGCATCCTACCTGTTTAGATCTTCTTTATTTATTCTTAAGAGGATTCTCATCAAGGTGGATATCCTGTTTTTTTGCCCATCTGAGGAAAGGTTTTTTTATTCTTTTAATTGCTTTAGCTCCAATAGTAACCCAGCCTTTCCCACCAAAATATATGTTTATGTGAGGAGTCCCCATAGTTTTAGTTACATACACCTGGTTATTTTTCATCATGTGTTTATCCTCGAAAACGGGTTGGAGAATAAGAATTTCCTCGCACTGATTAAGATACGAAAGTAATTCTTCGGGACCTCCTTCATACAAAATAATAGCCGGATCTGCCCTTGTAAATTTTTTAGTTGTTACATCATAGTATTCCTGGGCACCAAGCACCAATTTTTTTTCCCATTTTTTTTTCTCAAATTTACTTTTAACGTAAAGTATGCACTTGCTTGGAGACCAGGTATAATCTTCTTCATGAAGATACTCTTTTTTCAATATGGTTCCATCCTTTAGCTTAGTCATCTCTATTTTCTGACCCATAACTTCTATCCCAAAGTGGGCAAGGATTAGAAAAGAACAGATTACCAATATGAACTTGAAAAAAGGCTTATTCGCTGCGTTTGTGATGAAATTTTTAGGTGCCATGTGCTGTGAATGTTCGAATTATTAGGATAAGGTTATTTATTTATCAAAGTTATGACAGAAAACAGCAAAAGTCAAGTTTGTTTTTATTGAAGCAAATATAAATTAGATGTTTAATCTCTCCATAATGCAGCGAGAGGTGAGTCATGGAATCAGTTATAGTGATTAATTGCGTATAACTATTAAGGATTTCATCTGCAAGTTACGAAAATATTAGATATTGGCAGATAATCAATTTTTCACGCTAAACTACTGACCAGAATCTCGATTTTCTTCATACCCCTCACCCCTAGACGCACGATCTCGATGCGGATGTAGTCTGCCCCCACATTCGTTTAAACAGCCGTAAATTGGAGTAGGGGTATACTGATTTCTTAGCGAAGACAATACAGAAGTTCCAGCAGGATAATCCGGGGTATTATGTGGTTTATCCTTGAAAACCACACACCTGTGCGATTATTTAAACTTTTTTTCTTTCTTTCGTGGTATCCTGATCCCGTTTTTCTGGGGTAATAGATGATTTGCATTCGCTGAATCCCTCATGAATACCCGTTTATCAGTACATGGACGTGCATCCTAAAACGAATGGCACAATCTTTGCCTTTCCTTCATTCCCCTTAAGGAAAAAATGCATGTTTATTTAGTCCAGCCATGAGAAACAAGTTTGCACTTACACGTTTAACCGTGTTTTCAGTCTTCATTATGCTCTTTTCTTCTATTGTCCAAAGCCAGTTTTATAATCCCTGTATTTTATTTCCAAATATGGGCAATGATGCACAAGAAGCATTAGGAGCGATGGAAATATACTTGCAATCCTTAGGAGAGAAAGAGGTAATTTTCGTAAATGGCCCGGCCACTATTCAGCGAGGCTCTCCACAGACAATTCCGAGTACCGGTATCAGGTATATCGACACGCAAATTGTCTCCATGCAACTCCAGGGCAACGGAAACCTTATTCACTCTCTTGGTGTTGCCATAGCCTCAACCCCAACATCCACCGGGCAGATAATCGCGTTGGATCCCGGATCAGACTTTCCCGCTGAAAGTTTTTTTGATGTATATATGGAACTAACAGTTACCACTGCGCAGGGAGACTTAATATTGCACACTGAAGAACCCTGGCATATCCAGGCAGAGATCCTCTGCATCCCACCTGTTGGCACTCCTCATAAACATGATAGAGACACCATTACTCTTTTCACACCAATAGGTGAACCGGTGGGATTCATAACAAACGGCTCCTTCAAACTTGAGGGCCCGATTTTTTCAGTCAGGCCCGAAGCATATTTGCACAATAATTCTCTCGGGCCATTGGAGTTTCCCAACCGCGAATTTGTCGGTGGAGCCATTGCTGAGCCTAATCCACCTAATATCGGTTGGCCTCCTATTGGCCGCATGATACCATCATTACTGGGGCTTGACTATGATGGCGATAATGTAGATGCCTTGTCGTTCGGGATTGATGAAGTGACCCCTGAACCCATAAACTACCCGGTCATAACCTTTTCGGTTGATCCCCTTTCAGCGGCAGCCCCAATGACAGCAGTAGACTTCGAATTCACCACAGGCACCTCTTTTGGCGGTCCCGATATTCCAGCCCCCCCGGAACAAAGAGCGGATATTTTTTACTCCCCGCTAA
The DNA here is from genome assembly GCA_017608295.1 of Candidatus Woesearchaeota archaeon. The sequence continues at coordinate 3,102 of JAFCGF010000085.1, read as the reverse complement.
ATAACAATAACACCCTTTTGTATGATGAAAAAGACCCTACCTGCCAGAATTTCAACATGACTGTTACCAACGTTATCCCTTCCGGCACCTATTGCCCGCAGTCATACAATCCTCCCGGATGGCCCGGAGGGGATATTCCCGAAGACACGGATGCGTTGGAGATGAATAACATCTTTTATGTTGGAGAGGATATCGATGGCGACACTCTGCTCGATGTTCTGACAAACAATGTGTTCTTCTCCATTGATACAAATTCAGCATCGATTGGCCTGCCTGTTCCGGATTTCAGGCCCCCATCTATACCTGTTGATGGCATTACCTCGGCGGACGATATCTTAATGGCTCCACCAGGGTCTGGAGGTTTCTATGGAATTTTTGCAAGCGGGATAATCGATATCGGCCTGGTGCAGGAGGATGATCTTGATGCACTCTGTTTATTCGACGGTGATGATCCCGGATTTCTCGACCCCGGCTTGGATATGGCCCTCTTTTCACTGGCACCGGGATCGCCAAGCCTGGGTATCATTGGCGGTTCTGCAGCAGAGATTTATTTCACTGATTTTACGGGAACTTTCATGCCATATATTACAGCGGTCAGTTTGGGCCTGACCCCTGATGATAATCTTGATGCCATGGATTGCCAGTGCATGGTTGATACGCTCCAGTACCTGGACTTTGGCGATGCTCCTGATACGACATATCCTACCCTGCTGGCCAATGACGGAGCCCGGCACGTTCTTGATCAAAACATCTACCTTGGGTCATTGATCGATGGAGAGCCGGACGGGCAACCCAATATATCAGCAACGGGCGATGATTTCTCAAACCTGTCTGACGAGGATGGCGTTATTTTTTTGACAAACCACCAGGCAGGGTTAGATGATACCATTACAGTAACAGCCTCCACATCAGGATATCTCAATGCCTGGTGTGATTTCAATGTAGATGGCGACTGGGCCGATGCGGGAGAACAGATCTTTACAGATGAACCAATTAATGGTGGCCCAAATATACTTACTTACAGCATACCTGATTCTGCTGTCACGTGGCTCTCCTATATCCGTTTCCGGTTCAGTACTTTTACCGGATTGTCATATACAGGCCTGGCCCAGAATGGGGAGGTAGAAGATTATTTTTACCTGATCAATGATCATGTGACCGTCCCCAGTGATACGGTAGTGAACAGTGAAGACACCTGCTACACGGCTGTGTTTTCGATCACGATCCCGGAAGCCGGCGGTTCATATGTCATTCAAAACGGGGGTAGCTTAATTGCAATTGCAGGATCAATGATTGCGGTGAAACCCGGATTCAAAGCGTTATCCGGAAGCTATGCAAGTCTCTCGATAGGATACCCGGTATGTCCGTCTCCTTCTCCTTCGCCATATAGTACGGTTCCCATGCATGATGATGAACCCGTCGTTATGGACGAAGAAGCATCAATACTTGTCTACCCAAATCCCACCAGCGGAACTGTCAATATCCAGTTCAGGGCTGACTGCTGGGATGACCAGATCCACGTTGAGGTATTCAACCTGGTCGGACAAAATATCCTGACTACTACTGTTCCTTGCAGGGAAGACTTCCATTTTGATCTCGCATTCTACCCGAGAGGAATTTACATTCTAAAGCTGGTTTGCAACAATGAGATATACATTGAAAAGCTGGTTAAAGAGTAACCTATTATTTATTTTTATAAAACTATCCAAAATTGCTTGAAGTCTAATATGCAATAAATCACTAATAAAAAAATAGTCATGAAAAAATTATTTTTTAAATTATTGGTTAAAAGAATTATTCTTTTTTTAATAATGACAATTATTTTAGTTTCTGTCAATGCCCAAGAATCTTGGACAGCATATCCAGATTATGGTACAAACTGGACTGGAAGAGTAGATTGGAATTCTAAGTATTCAGATGAGATTAAAGCTGGAACTTCGGCCGCAAATGCATATCGAGGATGGGCAAAAATAAATGTAAGTCAAATTCCGGATAATTCTACAATTGTTGGGGTAGATTTGATGTTTTATGTTAATAGTGCATCCACACAACCAAGTTCTCACGAATTAGTCATAAGTAGTTTGTATGTTGATCCTGTAACTTCATCCAGACCTACACTGTGGGATCAAATTGACAATCCCCCTGACTATGTACAATGTGATGGTTGTGGTGATAATACTGGCCTCAAGACGATCAATAATGTAACTGCCATGTATGGAGATTTGCAGTCTTCCCTCTCTCAGAATTGGTTTGCAATGGGATTTTTTGAACGAAATGAGGACGCCGAAGATTGTGATATAGATGGTTATACTGGCGGCTTATCATATACACCCCAATTAGATATACATTTCAATTTACCAGCTACCTCAAATGTAACTGCATCTGATAGCACCTATTGTGATAAGGTAAGAGTAATCTGGGATGCTGTTCCAAATGCAACCCGGTATTATGTATATCGGGGAATTACTTTATTAACACCCAATGGAGTAACAGGAGTGGTATACGATGATTATGGAGCTTCAACAAGTTCACAAACCTATAAAGTACATGCCGCAGCATTTAATATAAACAGTGCACATTCTGCAAACTATGGGAGTGATGATGGGTATAAAAACACCACACCAGGCCAAGCTATTGTATCTGGAAGTGTACCTTCTTGCCAGAGCAGCACAGCAATGTATACAGCGTCGGCATCAGGAGCCACATCATATACTTGGACTGTTCCATCAGATTGGACGATAAACTCAGGCCAGGGCACTTCTTCAATTTTGGTGACAGTAGGCAGTTCCCCGGGGAATGTTACAGCAACACCATCAAATACTTGTGGTAATGGAACAGCTGGAAACTTATATGTTACAATAATCACAATACCCGGGGCAGCATCAGTTACCGGAGATTCAACTGCCTGTCAAAACAGCTCACAAACCTATTCAGCGTATGCCATGAATGTGTCATCGTATACCTGGACTGTCCCATCAGGATGGACGATAAACTCAGGCCAAGGCACTTCTTCAATTTCGGTGACAGTAAACAGTACCTCGGGGAATGTTACAGCAACACCAGCGAATATTTGTGGTTATGGAACAGCTGGAAACTTATATG
>JAFCGF010000004.1 GCA_017608295.1 Candidatus Woesearchaeota archaeon | reverse complement strand
ATAACTGAAATCCAATGGATTTCAGGAATGATAAACCTGTGGTTTACCCTATGCTCAGAAACAAAGAATTCGTAGAATTCTTGTTCAAGAAGTGGCATACCACTTCTTTGAATCGGAGATTTCTGGCACTCATAAATGCTGTACATTTATGATATGGCTGAGCGGCGAGTTGATGTTATCTGCGCACATTAACTGCTTGAAAGGCTATTGCTAGTGCTCTCAGGCAAACCCAAGAGTGTGGGGCTCCCATCCCAGTCTGCGAGCCCGTTGTCTACTGCTTCCTGAATAAAGGCTAAGTGTTTCTGACAACGAGAGGTGTAGTCTTGCGGGAACTCAGCACAATCTAGATGCCCTTGTGATTCATCCGCGGTTCTTATCCAGGCACCATAGATACAATCATATTCATATTTTTGCGGCATAAGTCCGCACAGTTCCAACATGGTGGACCTGTTGAGACCTTTATTGGCTTCTTTATCCGGGTCGTACAATCCCTCATACACCCTGTTGCCAATTGCCCTGAAGCAGTACTTCTGATAATCCTCCGATAGATCTAGGCAAGCTGTGATTGCTGAAGGCATACTCTCAAAAATACTGCCCCCAAGCTCGGGGAATAGGCCGAGGATACATTCCCGTTTATATCTTTCATTTCCTCTGACCGCGTTGCAAAATGCCAAGGCACGCTCTGATGCCATACTATAGGCTAGATGGTTGAAACAGAGAAAGCTTGGTTCAATATCTGAAGATCTCTCGCAAGCCAAGACAATGTCCTGAATGTCAGGCTCTTTCAATTGTGACAACTCATCAGCGAGGAGAAAAAAACATTCAGACTTCCACCAGGAATGGTTAATCTCTTCACAATGGTCGAAGAGATAATCTCTTGCACTAGTTAAATTCTCTGAGAGAGCCATCACTGCAGAAATTGCCCTGTAGAATTCGCATTCTCCCTTGAGACAATCATCCTCAAACATGTCGCAGATGGAATTTGCCCTTTTTTCGTCCTGCCGTGCGAGGTGAGCTACTTTGCTATAAGTGCAGAAAAGGTTCAGAAGCGGCTCATTACTTCCACACCCCTCCACCACAGGAAGACTCTCAAGCTTTGGTTGATCCATGTTGTAGAAGCTATAGTGGAACTCGGACGTCACGAAAAGACGCATGTGTGGCCGATAACTCACTCGTAAACAGATATAAGCGAGGTACGGGTCAGTGAGGGAGTGACACAGGGACTGACATTTTTCACTCCAATCGTTTAATCTCGGATTCACAGAGATAGCCTTATTGAAATTGCGAACATCCTCTTGAATGCTCATCTGTGGTTCATCGGAGGGTTTCCCCTCAAGCACTCCATGGTTCTCAGGAGAGGATTTATGGCAGCTCATGAGCACGAACAGAGCAAGAAGGATAATTAGCTTAGCTGCTGTTCTGCGCTCTTTCTGTGCACATATTCCCATCGGATAACCCTTGCCTGCCCAGCACCTCTAGTCTTCTCGTGTTTCCCTGCAGATAGATAAACCTTTTGGAGGCCATCTCTGGGCATGGTGCGAATTAGCGAGAAAGCAGGGGCACAATATTTTTATATCTGTCTCCGTTGATGGAACAAGATGGGGGGTAAGCAACTCTTGCGTAACGTCACCCTGTTGATTGTTACTGTTATCCTTTTCTTCTTTCTTCTGAATGCTGCCGTTGAGAGGGCGGGATTTCTTGGCGGCATATCACTCGCGGAATTTGTTCTTGACGAGTTTCGAATTAGAGTATTGCCTTTGGACCTGAAAAAAATCTCCCTTGAATGTTTCAATGAGAAATATCTTTCGCCCTGTTATGTTAGTGCTTATTTTGTTCCTAACTGCACAAGAGAATACCATGGTTGGATGGTCAGGCTCCCAAAATCAGTGATAAGTATTAATTCTATCGGATTCCGCGGTAGAGACTATCCTGTTGAGAAGGCACAAAACACCTATCGTATTTTTGTGCTTGGGGATTCAGTTACATTTGGCCTGGGAGTAAACAATGATGAAGCCTATCCAGAGATTCTTGAACGCAAGCTGAACAGCTTGAACAGCACTTACACCTTTGAGGTCTGGAACCTGGGGTATCCCGGGGGCGATCCTCACGGTGAGTACTGTCTGCTTATGAAATATCTCAACTATTCGCCGGACTTTGTCCTCCTTCAGACACTAGAGAGTGATGTCTTTGAATGCTTCTTGGCCTTGGAGCTTGAATCACTGGGGGGAGAAATTATTTGGAACGCCACTAATACTGGGCAATTCGGCTCCTTGCCAATCGATGAAAAAGTGTCCAGACAATTCTCTTCCTTAGGAGATGAGGAGCGATACTCTTGTATAAGGAGGTATTTGACTCTTATGTTGAACAAGACGCAGGAGTTGGGTGTCCCCTTCGGGGTATATGATGAGAGTGATCAATATATCCTGCAACCTGACACTGTAGATGCAGGCGGCTACTACACCTTTCAGAGCTTCGAAAACCAAGATGAGGTTATGTGGGGAGGTCGTAAGCATAGGTTGAGCAGGGAAGACTACCATTATAATGCGGAAGGCAACAAGATGCTGGCGGAGGAGCTTTTTCCTTGGGTGCTCTTTGTCATTAATGAGACGAGTCCTGGGGTTCTGAGCCCTAATCTTTCCTGAGTGGAATACTCTAGCCGAGAGACTTGCACTAATCTCATCAGCAAAAGCTTTTAAAGCTAAGTGGAATTTGAGAATTCTGGGAATTTGATCTAGGGGAAATAATGGCACGGCTGCAATTCGTATGCGACAAGTGCGGTAAGCGCATCACTGCCTATAAGTCGAAGACCTCCTCCAGGAGGAAATGCGCTGGCTGTGGTGCATACACCCTGAGGCAGGTGGTGGAAGCGACGCAGGCATCTCCAGTATCGCAGCCGACACGAGAATTCTCACCCACAATTGCACACATCCCTGACAGTACGCTGCCACGTGTGAGTGTAGTCATCCCCACTTTCAACGGAAAGCACCACCTCGAGAAAAGCCTTCCCTCTCTTCAGGAAATAGATTACCCCCCAAATCAAGTCGAGATCATTGTTGTTGACAATGCTTCGTCTGACGGGACTGCGGAATTCATCCAGTCAAAATTCCCTGACGTGAAGCTCATCCGCCAGGAGGAGAACCATTACTGCAAGGCGAACAACGCTGGCATCAGGCAAGCGACAGGCGAGTACGTGTGCCTGCTCAACAACGACACCAGCGTCGAGAAGCCCTGGCTGCGGGAATTGGTGAATGTTATCCACCTAAACCCTGAGATTGGTGCAGTGGGAAGCAAAGTGCTTCTCTTGAGCGGGCGCATCCACACCACAGGCCACTATGAGCAGCCCAACTTCCACTGGGGGGACCGCGGCTTCGAGGAAGAAGATAAGGGACAGTATGACGAGATGGGCGAAGTGCCGAGTCTCTGCGGCGTGTCAGTCCTCTACCGCAGGGAGTGCTTCGATGACGTTGGTCTGCTCGACGAGCGGTTTGTCGCGTACTATGAGGATGTTGATTATTCGCTGAGACTGCGCAAAAAGGGCTGGAAACTCTTCTATGTGCCTAAGAGCGTAGTGCATCATTTCTACAACGGAACCGCTTCTGCGCTCAGCCAGGAGGGCATATCATTCACGCGTTATTACACTGAACGAAATAGGTTGCTGCTCATCGCGAAGCATAAGCCTGATATGCTGCCTGACGCGCTCAGCACATTCTCGCATTTCTATGTGGACAAGGATTACCGCATCCTGTACCAAGCGCTGCCTGTCGTGCTACCAGCGCTCTTCGAGAACGCTGACAGCGGGAAGCTGCCTGCTCTCCTTACACATCTCTTCGAGAGTCTCCGGAAAATCGTGGTCTACGAGTCAGAGGGAATCCGCACTGAGAGGATTATGTACCAGAAGCGGCTCAAGGCCTTGGAGGAGCAGTGGCAGCGGAATATCACGAAGGAGCTCAAACAGGTCAATGCCAAGTGGCAGCGTGAACTGGAAGCGCGCCAGAAGGCCTTCGATGAAAAGAAGAAGAAACTGATTGAGAGGCACGAAGAGTTGGTCCAGAGCCAGAGGGAGTCGTTGGTGACATCTTATGAATCAGCATTGAAGAATCTTGAGAAGAAATTCGAGGTGACTGAGGCTGCCTGGCTGGAGAAGAAAGAGGAGATGGTCGCTGAGTATGAGAAGAGGTTGCGCGAACAGCGGGAAACCCTAGCCGAGACGCATCAGGCGGCGTTGCAGCGTCACGAAAGGAGAATAAAGAAAGCGGAAGCAGCGTGGCAGGGTGAGAAGAACGAACTGCTGACAGATTTCGAGACGAGGAGCCAGAAACAACAGGATAAGCATGAGGAGACTCTATCCTCTTTGCGGAAGGAACTTGATGCCCCCCTTGAGAAAATTGGAGCCCTCACAGTGCAGATGCACCTGCTGGAAAAGGATCTGGAGCAGAAACAGAATGAACTTGAAGGCTTCAGGGAGCAGGCAGAGACGAGAGAGCACAGGTTCAGAGAGGAGATATCCAAGCTTCGCGACGACATCTCCCGCCGCGAGCAGGACCTCGGACAGCTTTCGTACGAGCTCGCTGTGGCGCGCGAGCACCCCTTGGCGAAGATCTCCAACAAACTCAAGCTTGATGTGGTCGGTGAGGGGACGAAAGATGAGATCATCGCACGACTGAGGAATAGACTCCAGGCAAAGGACCGCGATTTGAGGGTCGCCCTGACAAAGCTTGACGCAGAATACGGGAATTTCCGCAAGTTCCAGACCGAGAACGAGGGGAAGGTGGAGCAGTTCCTCGAAGCGGAGAGGCGGGCTGCCGATTTCCACGCAGAGGTCCTTGACCTGCGTAAGCTTCTCGCCACCCACGAACGGGAGATGGTGTCCCTCACCCGCGAGCTGCGTGAGAGGCGGGAGACAGCGTTGGCCCTCTCTCGCGAGAATGGAGGGGTGGGCAGCGACACCAAGGTTCTTGTTCCTGCTGAGAAACCAGAGGTGGTTCACCTCTCGATAACGGATAGATGCAATTCCAAGTGCAGCCACTGTGACTATTGGAAGCGCAAGAAGAGCAGGGACCTCTCGTCTGAGGATGTCAAGCGTGTCATCACGCGACTGCACGACTGGCTCGGTCCCTTCGAACTTCACATCGCCGGAGGAGAGCCCTTGATGAGGAAGGACCTGCTGGCACTATTGGCGTTCGCCAGAGACCTTGGCGTCCGCATGACCCTCACGACGAACGGCCACCGCATCAATGAGACGATAGCCAATGGGCTGCTCGAGAGCGGTGTCAGCGCGGTGAACATATCTGTAGACGGTCTTGAGGAGACGCATGATAGATTCCGCGGTGTCCCTGGCTCCTTTCAGCGAGCGTTGCGGGCGGCAGAACTGCTTTCAGCAGGAGGAGATGGGCAGGGCAGACTGGATGTCACGTTCACGAGCGTGGTGCACGCAGGCAATCTTGCCCAATTGCCGCAGATCGTGAGGCTCGCTGAGGATAAGGGCTTGTCGGGAATCACCCTGCAGGCCCTCTGCAGCACCTTCGACGCGGAATTCGCTCCGGACTGGTGGGAAAAGAGCGAGATGTGGCCTTCTGATATCCGTTCAGTGGACGCTGCCTTTGACGAGCTGGAGGAGATGAAGCTGCGCGGTTCCTTAATCAGCAACAGCATCTCTCATATGGAGCATATGCGGCAGTATTTTGAGATGCCCGGCCCTTACCCCGGAGAATGTAGGGTGGGCCTTAGGACGCTGCACGTCGACGAGCAGGGGCAATGCCATCTCTGTTGGAACATGGCACCCATAGGAAGCGCACTTGAAGATGACCTCGCTGCACTCTGGACCTCAGAGAAGGCAGAGGAGCAGCGGAAGGCCATCCGGGGCTGCTCGCGCGAATGCTTCATCCTCAACTGTAATTATCTGTGACATCTGCTATCTTAGGGTGGTTCCTCAAGCCCCCAAGTTACAACAAATCATAAGAAACAAGATACTCGTGAATACTATCTGCGATGATTCTATGACCCGAGGGACTTGGGTGGCCATCCCTGGGGACAAAAGGGAGTGGATCAGTTGCAGCCCGATTCGAATAATCCACCTGGAGGTAATAAAAGCCATGCTTCTCCGAAAGTTTCTTTAGCAGTTCATGACCCTCTTCATAAAATGCAGAATAGGGGATGAGGAAAGCAATGACAACTGGCACCCCCTCTGAGGAACTGGTGTCATAAAACTCACGAAGGGGTTGCTCAATTTTTGAATTACACCACTCTTGATTATGGATACAGTCCAGACGGTGACTGCTATGGTAGTTCTCTTTAAATTCATTTGAAAGGGTGACCCCGACAATTATGAGGTCTGGTGAATATCTCAGGGCTTTTACCTTGAACTGTTCTGCTTCAGTGGAAAGATGGTAGCCCGGCACCCCAAAATTAAGCACCTCATAGTCTTCTTCTGTTGGTAGGGCATTGATTTTTCTTTCTAGGATTTTTAGGTAGGTCTCGTTCAGCTCAACCCCCTGGCCAAAGGTAAAGGAATCCCCTAAAACAATGATCCTGAAGACATCCTCAGGTTTCTCAACCGTGTATTCATAGTCCCTTAACCCCCGGGAATTTATGTTGATATGCGTAATCCGGTCAAGTCTGACACCAAGCCCGTCAAACAATGTACTGGAATTGGGCACCAGTTCAACAACCAATAGGGAATTATTTGACTGCACCATTATTTCTGTGTACCCTTCTGAATAGAGGGGTTTTTCAAGGTCTCTCATTGTTGAAGAGAGCAATTCCTTTCCTGTTGCTGGCGAATCCCTATAGGAAAAAAAGTTCACCCTGCCAAATAAAACAAAGAAGGTTATCAGCCAGAAGATGATGACCAGCGCTTTCAATGCCTTTCTTGAATCTGAATTACTCACGCCCATATCTTCTATCTCATATATTCAGTGATTAGCATTTCCTCAATTATCCTATCCGAGATTTTATCACAGGCAAAAGCAGTTGGGTGAATAAATAATCTATGCATCTCCATCTGTTCTAGGGGATACTTTGAGTATACCTCTTTTCTTAAATTTATGAAACTGAAATTCCGTTCCTTTGATATCCTCCTCCAAATTCTCACTTCTTCATCATTTGCATAGAGCATAACTACAATCAACCCGATATCTTCGTTTTCCAATAGGGTTATAAGGTGGCCCATCGGCTCGGTCGCAACAGCATAGGCTTCTTCGTAGGATTGGTTCGCTATCATCTCAAAGTAGATGTTGTCTGTCAGGGTCTCAAGATACATATATTCAGCAAGAGGTCTGTTAGTCTCGTCCAATTTGCCCAGGTGTTTTTCTCTCAGTCCCTCGTATATTTCATACCAGAGGGTATCATTTATCAGATGCCTGTCCCCCAGTAGCTGAACAATCACCAGGTCTGGTTTGTACTTCAGCCCTGTCTCTTTGAATCTTTCAACTAGGGCAAGGGTGTGTTGCCCGGGAACTGCTAGGTTCAACGCCTCAACATTCTTCTCAAGGCCCATCTGATTGAGTTTTGACTCCAGAAGCCAGGGCCAACTCTCGTTCAGGTTCAATCCAAGAACCAAAGTGAATCCGTCACCAAGCGCAATTATCCTGTAGGTGTTATTGGGCTTCTCGACAGAATATTCCCCTCCCCTGAAACCGCCAGAATTGATTCTGATCTCTGTTTCGGGAACAAGCACTATTTCCCCATCCCAGTATTCTACAAAGTTTGGGATTGGTTCCACATAGATGTTTGGATTCTGACTCTCCCTCAAGAAGTGAATATGGTGTCCGTCAGATTCCTCTTGTGGCACTTCATAACGTATATCAAATCTTTGGATCCCTTGAAGTGGACCGGATATCAGGTGACCAGAGATATGTTTCGTGTTTTGCTCAAGAACCATATGAACCTTGCTCTCCAGCACGGATGCATGGATAAGATATGACCGCGCAAGAACAAGGCCTGTCGCGAGTACAATGAGGAAACCAAGAGTCCTCATTGATCCATTAGTATGTCCCATATTCCCTTTCATTTTTCTCAACCGCGTCTTCAATCCGTCCCATACAACTATCCCTGAGATTCTTATCTAGGATCTGTTCACAATATGATTGGGCACGTTCGTAATTATACATCTTATCAAGTAGAATGCTTATCGTGCAGTGCATTCTGCTTTCTTCCTCATCATAAGACTCACACACGTCCAGAGCCTCAAAAGCATTAAAGGCGCCCAAGATGTGAATGCGACATTCCAACATCAGGTCTTTTTCTCTAATGAGGTCACATTGCGCAAGGGAAGAGTTCTTATCATACATTGAAAGGATTTCTGCAAAACAATATTTTTGGGTGCTGACGTTTCCTGATGACTTGCAGACTTTTCTTGCAAATTCCAATTCATTGTAGGCAAAAGATTGGGCAACGCACCATTCATAGGGGTTGTCCTGAACATTTCCAGGCCTGCATTTTTCCAGAACAGCCAAACAGTGGTCTTGCTGCACCTCGTCTCCAAATCCATAGCATAACTCATCAAGACTTTTTTCATGAAAGAAATAATTCGTTAGAATCAAGGCAATGCATAGTGATAAGAACACATTGGTGACTACTAGGACTATCTTTAGGAATCTCAAAAAAGTTTTGCTCTTCATGATTCTCTGACTCATTATGGCGGAATGGCGGAAAGTGCTCCAATGCCCGCGCCCAGTTCGCTGGGACATTAGACCATTAAAAAGCCTTGTGGTGCTGTGCCATGCAAAAACTCTGGAGTGGCAAGAAGTTCACAGCTTTTTGGGCATTGTACGCCGGAAGCTTGCAGAGGAATTTGATGTTCTGCATGCGCATTCCTTTAGACGTTTGACTCCCTCCTAGCCCTTCAAATTGAGAGACGTTGACCTGGAGTGATTCGCAGATTCTTATGTGGGTCAAAGACATGTCCTTGTTTGTGCCTATGGCGATTCTCTAATATCACGGATGCGAGGTATACCTTTCTAGGGTAGAGCCTCACTGTCCAAAACCTTTAAAACTCCAGTGATTACCACTGCGGAAAGGGAGCATGGAAACCGAACGTGTCAAAAGGATGCTTGAATGGGCCAAGGGAAATCCCCAGGGTCCTGTGAGTATCCACCTTGACCCCACGAACAGGTGCAATGTGAATTGCGTCTTCTGCTGGATGCGCTCCCACGAGCGCTGGGGGATGCTGGATACGAGCAATGAGCTTCCTGACGCAAGGATGCTCTCGCTTGTTGATGAGGCGCATTCTCTTGGGGTAGAGGACTGGCTCATCTCTGGGGGAGGGGAGCCCATGCTCAGGCCCGTGACCATAGATGTGATGAAGCGCATCAAGCAGCTTGGGATGTCAGGAGATATCATCACGAACGGCACGCTCCTCAAGGAGCATGATGTGCGCGACCTCGTCAAGCTGAAGTGGGATAGGATCCGTGTCAGCATCCTTGCCCCAGATGCCAAGACGCACGACTCGCTCATGGCAAAGGATGGAAGCCATGAGCGCTCTATCCAGGCGCTGCGGTGGATGCTCAGCTACAAGAACGAGTTCGGCTCTTTCATGCCAGAGATTGGCTTCAACACGATTCTGAGCAGCGGCAACTATACTTCTCTTCCTGAACTTGTGGAGCTGCTCGCAGAGCTCGGCGGGACGCATTTCAATACCCAGACCCTTATCCTCTATGGCAAGGAGGAGGAATGGACATCACTTAATGAGGGACAGAGAAAGGAATTCCCGCGTTATGCGCGCAAGGCAGTGAAGATTGCGAAGAGGCATGACATCCGCACGAACCTTGACAGCTACCTGGACAAGAAGCTGGTCGAGAAGAGCAGCCAATTGGAGACTATCCACGAGCTGATGGACACGCCATTTAAGGGCTTTCTCGGCAGCCACTGCTTCCAGCCATTCTATTTGCTTACTATACGCGCGAACGGCATCGCAGGCTCGTGCCGCCTGTTTGGAGACGAAGGGATAAGCCTGCACGGCAGAAGCCTAGCCGATGTGTGGTGGAGCCCGTATTTCGCACGGGCACGAGAGCAGGTCCTGTCCCATAAGCTGTTTGAGTACTGCAAGCACTGCAATGCCAACGAGCACATGGAGAATGTGAAGATTCGCCGAGACCTGGTTCCCCTTGCACGAGAGTGCGGGCTGGAGGTTAATGCTGATGGATCTCAATAGGCACGTGAGCCATCACGTTGACCGCATGCTTAAATGGTCTGCAGGCAGAAAGCCTGGACCTTTGCACATCCAGTTTAATCCTACGGATAGATGTAATGCTGCCTGTCTCTTCTGCTGGCAGCGCGACTCTGCCTGCCTGGATTATTCTGACGAACTCAGCACTGAACGCTATGTCGAACTCATACAAGAGGCAGCGGACCTTGGCGTGATGCGCGTCACCGTGACAGGGGGAGGGGAGCCGTGGATGCGCCCCGAGACAACGATGGCTATCATCGAGGAAGTGAAGAAGCATAGCATGTACGGTTTCATGATAACAAACGGCACTCTCCTTAATCGTGAGCGTATTGAGAGGATAGTTCGCGCCGGCTGGGATGAGATAACAATAAGCCTCGACACAGCAGATGAAAAGCTGCAAGACGAACTGCGGGATAAGAAGGGAAGCGCAAGGCTCACACTGAAGAACATCCGGCTCATCAACATAATCAAGAAAGAACTCAATTCAGACAGGCCAAGAATCAATATCCATATGGTGCTGTGCAATAAGACCTATGCTGGGCTGCCTGAGCTGGTTGAGCTTGCCCATGAACTGGAAGTGGGCAATGTGTTCATCGAGCCTTTTGTCGTGCAGGCCTTTGATACTGATGACGGCGAGAAGCTGAAGCTGAGCCGCGAGCAGGCAAAGGATGTGCCCCGTTATGTCGCGAGGGCTCTTGAGCTGTGCAATACATATCAGATGGAGAACAACTTCGAGTCATTTCTCACGACTGAGCTGGTGGAGAGCGCCAACAAGATGGACGAGCAGATAGTCGCGGAGAGCGCTGAAAGCGAGGGAACTGGAACAGAAAATGGCAGCAAGCCGCGCAGATACTTCAACCAACTCTGCTATGAGCCTTGGTGGAACATGATTATCCGCGCGAATGGCAGGGTCGGGCCGTGCTGTATGTTTGATTATACAGCTGAATACGCCCACACTAAGAGCCTGAAAGATATCTGGAACAGCCGCTATTTCAGGATGCTGAGAAAAAATATCCAGGATGGAAAACTGCTTGACTTCTGCGCCAGGTGCAATCCAAGCCAAGTGGTGGACAATCGTAAAATCAGAATTGAGATGCAGCAGCTCGATAGATTCCCAAAACGCCTTGTCGAACAAGCAAAAGCAGTGATAAGAAAATGATGGGCGACCCGCGTGTTAAGGGATTAGTTGAGTGGGGGAGTGGGCGAGAGGGAAAGCCGTATACGCTTGACATCTCCCCGACAGACCTGTGCAATCTCAACTGCAGGAGCTGCTGGATGCGCGACCCCCAGTTTGGCGAGAATTTCCCCTCAGGCTACCAGCTCAGCGATAAGCGCATGCTCTCGCTTGTAGATGAGGCAGCTGAGCTTGGAGTGCAGCACATAGAGATTACCGGAGGAGGAGAGCCCCTGATGCGCAAGAAGATTGTGCTCGAGATGATGGCGCGCATCAAGGAGCACAGGATGCGAGGCAGCCTCACGACAAACGGCACACTGTTCGATGAGGAGAGTGTGCAGGCTATAGTGGACATGCACTGGGACACTATCGTGTTCAGCATAGACGCACCTGATGCAGAGACCAATGACTGGCTTCGCCCCCACAAGGCCAAGGCGTCTGGTCAGAGCACATTCATGAAAATACTCGCTGCGCTTGAGATGTTTAGGCAGGCGAAGAACGAGGCTGACGTGCATCTGCCGCGCATCGCGTTCAATACTGTGCTGAGCAAAAAGAACGCTCACCTGCTCGCCGAGATGATGAGCTTTGCAGCAGGCATGGGAGTGCACGCGGTGAACATCGAGCCCCTTACAATCCATTCTGAGATGGGAGAGGAACTGCGGCTGTCTGATGATGATACGAGAAATCTGCAGCTTCAGATTGATGGGGCGCAGCGCGCAGCAGAGCAATTGAGAGTGTACACTAATGTGGCGCGCTTTGCTGAGAGCCAGCTCGTGACAAAGAAGAACGAGATGCCGGATGTGTACGCCGCTGATACTGCTGGTGCTGATGGCACAGCTAAGGAGGACGGATTCCTGTCGATTCCCTGCTACGAGCCCTGGTACCATCTCGTCGTGAAGACTGATGGAAGCGTTGGGCCATGCTGCGTCTTTGAGGATAAGGCGGTGAATGTGAAGGACTCTTCTCTCAGGCACATCTGGACAGGGGAATTCATGGGACATGTTAGAAGCACACTGGAATCGCGGAACTTCCTCAAATGGTGCAAAATATGCAATGCAGGCCAGGTGCTCCAGAACCGTAGTCTACACTATGAACTCAAGCAGGCTTTGGATGGTGATCACACTGGATGAGCGCGTGTCCCGCCTCCTGCTATGGAAACGCGGCGAATCTCCTGGCCCGTATGGTATTGAGCTTGCCCCCACTTTGAAGTGTAATCTCGACTGCCCCTTCTGCTGGCGCCAGGGCGCTGACTCTCTTTCATTCGAGGGCGAGATGCCTCTCGCGAAGTACCACGACATCCTTGAACAGGCGGCACAGCTTGGTGTGTGCGAGGTCAAGATTATCGGCGGCGGCGAGGCGACAGTCAGGAAAGATACTGTTGACATCATGTGCGCTGTCAAAAACCATGAGATGCAGGGCTATCTCTGCACGAACGGCACGCTCTTCACAGAAGAGGGCGTGAGGCGCATTGTCGCATCCGGATTCGACCATGTGAAGATGAGTTTCCACGCCGCAGATGCTGCGCTTGGAGATGAGATGCTCGGCAGGCCCGGAGCATTCGCGAAGCAGATGGCAGCCCTTGGCTTGCTTGCAGCGGCCAAGAGCTCACTGGGGATGGAAAAGCCTTTTGTCGAGCTTGGTGTGGTGCTCATGAACCGTAACTTCCGCCTGCTGCCGGAGATGCTGTCAGTTGCCGCTGAACAGGGGGCGGATGCGCTTTTTGTCGAGCCTATAACTGTCTATTCAGAGCGCGGAGAGGCGCTGAAGATGAATGCGGGTGAGCGAGAGGAATTCAGCGCCATCGCTGCTGATGCTGTTGATACTGCCCGCTCTCTGGGTATTGCCACGAACCTCGACAATTATGCTGATGGGGTGATGGTTGAGAAGACAGGCAGGATGCAGGAGGTACTTCATGCAGATGCGATTCCCTGCTTTGAGCCTTTCCTCAGGATGGGCATCAGATACGACGGGCAGGTGGGGCCGTGCGGATTCCTCGACCAGTCCAGCCCAGATAACGTGAACAACAAGAGCCTGAGCGATATATGGCATGGAGAATATTTCCAACAGCTGAGAGAGCGCATGCTTAACAACAACCTGCTGGAGCAGTGCGCAAGGTGCTGCTCGACTCTTGTCACAAACAACCGCGACTTGCGCGATGCCCTTGGGAAGGAAGCTGAAGCCGAAGCCGAGCCGGAGGGTGCGCGATGAACACAGTTCTTGGCGAGCAGAGCATCTCAGAGGAAGAGAGGGCGCTGTTCGAGAGCGTTTCCTCAGACACTCCCGCTGGACCGAAGAAAGTCATCATCTCTCCAACAGACTGGTGCAATCTCCAATGCGAGACCTGCTGGCGCCTCGAAAAAGACGTCAACCCAAACAGCTACCGCAAAGATGAGCTCAGCTTTGATGAGATTTCCCGCATACTGCATGACTGCGCTGAGCTTGGGGTGCGCGAGATAGACCTCACAGGAGGGGGAGAACCATTCTCGCGGAAGGATATGCTCAGGATCATCACTCTCGCCAAGAAGCTCGGCTTCTGGGTGACTCTCACTACTAACGGGACTCTTCTTGACGAGAATACGCTGGAGAAGCTGGTGAAGATTGGCCTTGACGACATAACCTTCTCATTCGATGGCTCTTCAGCGAGGCTCAACGATAGCATCCGCGGTAAGGGCGTGTTTGAGAAGACGCGAAGCGCTCTTGCGATGCTGAACCATATCAAGCTGAAACGTGAGGCCTATGAGCCGGTTATACGCCTTGCGTTCGTCATCACAGCCCGCAATTATCACGACGTGCCTGATATAGTGCGTTTCGCAGTCCTGTCAGGAGCGAGCGCAATCCAATTCTCCACGCTGTTGGAGTGGGGAAGCAACCAGCATCTCTCGATGTCGAAAGCGATGTCAGGCAGCAAGGGATTCATGGGGCTGCTGAGCCGGAAGCCCGAGCCATTCACCCTGCTGAAAGAAGGAGCGCGGCTCGCAGAGCAGCACGACATCTATACTAATCTTGCCAGTATCATGAACCACGGCTTCTCAGAGCACAAGATGCCTGACTTCTGCTTCGCGCCCTGGGAACTGCTTTTCATCAACTCCCGCGGAAGTGCGCTTGCCTGCTGTGTCCTCGCCTCCTTCTTCGAGAACGAGCTGGGCAATGTACGCGATACTCCCCTGAAAGAGTTGTGGCACTCCGAGAAGATGAAGGCATTCAGGCGGAAGCTCAACGATGGGAAATTCTTCAATGGCTGCGAGCGCTGCCTGCCTGATTTTGTGGACAGGTTTGATTCTCTTGAAGGGCGCAGGAAACTCTGTCGTGGGGGCGAGACTCGATGAGCCGTGTCCTGAGCGCACTGAAGATGGGCATGAATCTCCGCAAGAGATGGCGCCGTGAGAAAATTTCTCGTCTCGGCAGGACTTATGCCTCCCGCGCACTTTCCAAGCCTCTGGTCAAGCCTCGCAGCGTGACTCTTACACTTACTACAAAGTGCAACCTCAAATGCAGGATGTGCAGTCATTGGAGCCTGAAGCCTGCTGTCGAGATGCCTCTTGAGGATGCGAAGCGCTTCCTCAATGAGATTGCCGACTGGGGCGTGAAGACAGTCGACCTGTCTGGAGGTGAGCCCTTTATGCACAAGCACATCTATGATATTATCGGCTATGCCTCAGAAAAAGGGCTCGACATCAACATAACCACCAATGGGATGCTTCTCACGAAGAAGGGAATCGAGCGCATCATGGATTCCCGCGTCACCCGGCTCCAGCTGAGCATCGACGCCCCTGATGCGAAGACTCACGATGCCATCCGTGGGAAGAAAGGCTCATTCGAGAAGATTATGCGCGCTGTCAAGGCACTCAATAAGGCACGTGAGTCAAGGAAGCTCAAGCTGAACCTCACCACTGTGGTGCAGCACGATAACTTCACAAAGCTTGCGGACATGGTTCATTTCGCGGGAGAGCACGGCTTTGATTCCATCACATTCCAGCCTGTGAATGACGACAACCTCAATATAAGGCGCATTGACATACGCAATCCCCACCGGGTGCCGCTCAACCGCGTGAAAGAGCTTGACAAGCAGATAGACGCCCTGGTCAGGCTCAAAAACAAAGGCGCGCCTATAGGGAACTCAGAGGCTTACCTTGAGAGCATGAAGAATTACTTCCGCAACGAGATACGCGACGCTGTGAAGTGCTACGCAGGCTATGTCATGGCAGTTGTGTCTCCGGACGGGAAACTATGGAGCTGCATGGGGGAATTCGCTGACCTTGCAGAGATTGACATCAAAAGTGCGTGGCACAGCCCCCGCGCAGAAGAGAAGCGTAAGCTCATCAGGCGCTGCCGCACCCCCTGCCTGTATCCATGCTATCTTGAGGGTGATGCGGATTCGCTGTTCAGCGCTGTGAGGAGTACGCTGCTTTAGGATTACTATGAAACCCGCGAGAAAGGTGAGCTGGGGTTGAAGCGTTGGGTATAGAGTTATCTATTACGTTTTAAATACTGGATGGAATTTGAAAAACTTTAAATGTACCAGGTGCTAAGCAGGCGTGGGGAACCTCACATGAGAATTGCTCTTGTCTATCCACCATACTTCCACAAGAAGTTCAATGAGAACCTGCAGACTGTAGATGACGAATTCGGTAAGTACCCGCCACTTAACCTGCTCTATGTCGCATCCATGCTCAAACAGGTAAGGCACGAGGTGCTTCTCGTTGATGCGTACGCTGAGCAGCTGACAAAGGAAGAGGCCCTTGCGAGAGTCAGGGATTTCAGGCCCGAGATGCTTGGTTTCAGCATACATTCAGTGTACAACTTCTTTGACACGCTTGACTGGCTCCGTTTTTTCAAGAAGCGACTCAGCCTGCCGGTACTCGTGGGAGGCATCACCTTCACGGCTTATCCTGACGAGTGCATGACCTATGAGGAAATTGATTTCGGCATCCTGGGAACTGCACGCGAGACACTCAGGGCATTCCTCACTGAATTTGAGGGAAAGAGGATATTCGCGAGTCTGCCCGGAGTCGCTTTCAGAAAGGGTGGGAAAGTTCGAATCAATAAGATTTCACAGCACAAAGAACCACTATATCTCTATCCTCTGCCAGCGCGTGAGTTGATAAGAAATGAGCGCTATTATCAGTACATCTCCAAAAGGAAAAATTTCACCGTCATGCTGACCATGACAGGCTGTCCGTATAAATGCACCTTTTGTGCTATTGCTCGGGTGCCCTTCTCCATAAGGTCAGCAGAGAGCGTGCTTGCCGAGATTGACAACTGCTACCATAAGCACGGTATCCGCGAGATAGATTTCTTTGACGCAGTGTTCACTATCAACAAGCCCCGGCTCCTGAAGATATGCGCGGGCCTGAAGAAACGGAACTATAACCTAGTGTGGAGCTGCCGCTCTCGCATCGACAATGTGGACGAGGAACTTCTCAGGGCGATGGTTGACGCCGGCTGCGTGAGAATCTACTACGGCATCGAGGCGAGCGATGACTGCACGCTTAAGCGCATCCGGAAGGATATGCCCCTTGAGAAGGTGCACGAGGTTATCACCCTCACAAAAAAGCATGGCATCATGCCGCTGGGCTTCTTTATCATCGGCAACCCCGGTGAGACTAGAGATAGCGCTGAAAGGACTGTGAGATACGCGAAAAGTCTAGGTCTTGATTATGCGCAGTTCTCCATGATGCTCGGCAAGCCAAATACCCCTCTCTACGAGACAATCATGAAAGACCTCGGCTATGATTTCTGGCGGGAGTATATCCTGGGTAACGTGCCTGAGCAGCCCCTTCCAAATCCGTATACAGAACTGAGCCCTGAGGAGATTCTCGCGCTAACAAAGCAGGCGTATGTACGCTTCTACTTCACTCCAACAATCCTGGCCAAGACGCTCCTAGGGGTCAAGTCACTTGACGAATTCAAGCGCTACGTGAAGGCAGGGCTGAAGATGGTGGTTCTCAACAAATGACACAGAAGAAGGACAGACGTGATGTTGTCATACCTCTTCTGCTTGTAGCATTGTTCCTCACGCATGCTGCCATCAATTACTGGGTTATTTGGAAGGATAGCACGCCCTTCATCCATGATATGGGTACTGATTATCGTTCAAGCGTCAGACTCTTCTATGGTCTGGCGAGTCATGATTACAGTGAGGGTCTCCCGCCTTTGGATTTTTTCTACGTCCACAAAAACTCGATACCTCCTCTGTATTTCTTCATGAGCCTGCCGTTTTATGCCCTCTTCGGTCCTTCGCAGGACATCGCGATGCTGAGCAATCTTTTCCCTTTGGCCATTCTTATATTTGGGACTTTCAAGCTGGGTGAGCTGCTGCATTCCCGTCTGGCAGGTCTGCTCTCCGCTGCTTTCCTCTCATTATTTCCCTTCATGTTCGCGCTGTCTCGTACTTATAATCCAAAGTACGCTATGGTAGCATTCATTCCCCTCTCCATTTACTTCCTTATCAAGTGCGAGCGTTTCACGCGGTTGAGGGAGTCAGTACTATTTGGCCTCATGGTTGCATTTTCTCTCCTTACGTATCCAAACTCTGTCTTTTTCATCATCGCTCCGCTTTGCTTGGCGGTTGGCGCGGCTGTGGTGCGGCTGAGAAAACCTGATTCACTGGGGTGCTGGGCGCTCCTACGGAACCTTGCTCTGAGCGCGTTGCCAGTGTTCCTTTTCGTCGGGCCCTGGCTCATTTTCAACTATCAGATGTATCTGCGAAGCCGTATGTTTTCTGTCCAGATAACCCTGGCGACTTATCACACATCCTGGCTTGAACGCACCCTTTCCTATCATCCGCTGCGTATCCTTTCCACACAACTCTCGCTTCCCGCCTTGTTGGTTTTCCTTTTTGCGCTGCTTGTATTCGTACGAAAACGGACGCTGGAGAGATATGCTGTGTTGGTATGGTTCCTTTTCCCTTTGCTTTTTTTCTGGCTCATGGTCAGGAATGACGCATTCACCCAGCTGCGATACACTGTTGGCTATTTCCCTGCTATAGCCACTATCACATCTCTTGGTCTTCTTGAATGTAGACCCGTGGTGGCCCGCCTGTTGAAGAAATATGCCCAACACATCCCTTATGCTTTGGTGGGTATGCTTCTTCTGGTGCTTGTTATCCAGTTTGTGACAATTAGCCTGATGGGAGAATTTTGCCCCAGCCTTGCATGTCCCCGTGAAAGCGATTTGACCTTGCCGAACTACTATGGGCGGTTCTTTCCTTCACAGAGAGACTTTGATGTTGTGGTTATCATGGATGAGATTGAGTCCCGCGTTTCCGGCAGCTCGCCAAGCGTCATCTTCTTTTCTTTAGATATGGAAAACTCCAATATCCTTATGCAGGAGATGGCCCTGCGCAACCTCAATATGCAAGGAAATCTTTACTTTAATATCACCACATGGAACCCTGTGTATGTGCAAATGGGTGTGGTGCGTTATGGAGAGCCCGTGCTTGAGGAGATGCTCCCCCTCATCGAGGCATCCGACGTCATTGTGTACGAGGATTGCGATGAGAGGTTCATGGACACGCCGGTAGCAGAGATTATCAAGAGGGATATGCTATCGACAAGCTACAGGGAATGGAGGCTTCAGGATACAACATTTTTCCCGCTCTTCATCATGCAGTTGGACAAAAAGACTGAAGCAGGAGCCATGAATGAATTCGCTGTGTATGTGCGGGAGAGAGATAATTGACAACGGTGACGTAATAGATGGCAGGCATTCTTGATGTAAGGTACCACCGGGCCCGTGTTGGGCGGTCAGGCTTGCGTTATAGACTTAAGAGGCGTATTGCTGCAATAGAGGATATTATCACCAGGTGTGTCAAGAATCCGAAGGGTTCACAATGTTTGGAGGTTGGCGCTGCTGACGGGCTGCTCCTGAGTCGATTGAACAAGACATTCGAATTCAAGCAGGCAGTAGGCCTCGAGCTGAGCGAGGAACTCATTAAGGCGAACAAGGACCCGACCATACATCTGAGAATGGGAAACGCCGAGGAACTGCAGTTTCCAGCGAATGCTTTCGATATTGTCATAGCCACTGCGGTGATAGAACATCTGGACCATCCTGTAAGAATGGTGGCAGAATGTTGCCGTGTCTTGAGGAAAGGCGGCATGCTTATCCTCACAGCCCCGAACCCGCTCCATGATGCGATTGCCAAAAGAATCGGCTACCTCAAAGAGGAAGTCCACATCAACTCATTCACGATGAAACAGCTTGTTGCGCTGCTGGAAGAGCATGGCTTTGAGATTACAGAATCAAAAAATTTTATCCTCTGTCCATTCTTTACAATCCCTTTCGAGCAGTCGATTGAAGAGTTCCTCCGGTTTGCCTCACTCTCTTGGCTACTGGTTAATCATCTTGTTGTTGGCAGAAAGTAATTCTTGCTCGGGAAGAGTGAGTGATAACGGAACTAGGGTTGTGCTCACTTGGTCTCAGTCAGTTGACTTAGGACTGGGGCGAGTAATTCTGCCATGACCCTATGGCTCTTTGCATTAGGATGGAGTGAGTCGCAGAACCTTTCTTTGGGGTTGCCGAACATGTCGCATCCGTACTCAACTTCCCCTTTTATGAAAATCTCGTCGAAATGCTTTTCAGTATCAACGAGAATGATGTCATGTTCCTCAGCGAGTGTGCGGATCATGTTGTTGACACAAGGGGTGGCGCCAACAGGATTATAATTTCCAATCTTTGCATACGCCATGCCGTTCCGCAATAGCCGGAGACCCTCCTCACGGTTTCCCTGGGCGAGGGCTTGCCTTCCTTGTTCCACAATCTCACAAGAGGAAAGTCTTGAAGCGTTCTTAAAATAGATAGTGCCACCACATTCGGGTTTTATGTCCCGGGGAGTCATGTTCCCGTAATCTGTCTGGACATTGGTCAGCACAGTCATTAGCACGAGATGCACCCCCTCTTGTTCGAGGCAATCTCTAATCTGTAGGAAATTCCCTCGCGTTACGTTTGTGCTCAGGGTCCTGAGAATATTGTAATCATCAAGAGACATGCTGGGATACCATCTGAACCTCTTGCCCATAGTTGAGGAATGGCTGTACAGCCAATAAGCTAAGTAACTCTTCAGGATGATGGACGCTTCAATCTTGTTGATTGCAGGATGAAGGGTCACCTCTGTAGGCACAAGTTCGATGAGCCGCGAACTACCGGGGTGCCGGGTAATTTCGAACGTGAGGCGTGTTTCGTCATTATGTCCAAAATAAATGACTACTGCCTTGGGATGGAGTGGTGCGGCTGCTCTTGCGTAAGCAACCAAATCACGTGAACCACTCCCTGGAAGGGGGTGATTAATTGTTGGTATCCCTAATTCTCTCTCTATTATTGAGTGTACCAGTTCCTCTTGTTCTATTGGGTAGCTACCAGCCATAGATGAAGCGCCCAAAAAGATGACTGAATCAGGAATCTTGAGCACTTCATCTGGTGTGAATGGCTGGGGAAGCTCTCCTGGCGCATATCTGGGCGTTGCCATCCACTCCGGTGCTTTTATAGGAGAGCCCCAGTACGCAACCCTGAAACCGCCTTCAATCAGGAGCAGGGAGAAGACAATCACTCCCACAATGAGGATGAGGCGGGTAACGATGCTGCGAAACTCCATACTTGAGTGAATTTGAACAAATGGTTTAAATAATTGTGCTGAACTTGTTGTTCACTGCTTGGGTGTACCTGAAAAGAGCGTGATGTCTCTTCAACTGCCAGGCTCTCCTTGACTGCCGTTGAGTTTGTATTGCTTCTTGAGAATCTCGAAGATTGCCTCGCCGACGAGTTCACCCTTTATCCTGATGCCCTCTTTAACAAAATGGACGCCGTCATTTTTTTGTAAGTAATTATAGCTGGCCATCTCCGCGTCGAGGTCTACCAGTTGGACATTGTGTTTTGCGCTTATATCCTTGAGAAGATTGTTGATATCGCGTGACTCATTCTCGCAGCGTTCACGCTCACCCTCGCCTGCCTCGGTGAACTTTGGACAGTTTAGGTATTGCGTGGTTATGATTGGTGTGGAATTATCAAATCTCGTGTACTTGATGAGACTTTCATAAATCTCAGTCAGCGGAAACTCGGGAGGGACTTCAAGCGACTGTGGTTTTCCACCTGTGAAATCCTCTTGAAAATATAATATGTCGTCAGGATGGGGCTCATTATTGTTGAGATAGGACGAGATGCGCGTTTGCATGGGCAGATTGGGTTCATTATAAACCACCCCCCTACCATAACGAATAGGATTATATGATAAGAGGTATGCAAATTTCAAAAGTCTGTAGGACCTGCTGTTTCTGACAACTGTCCTCTCCCAGGCGCTTATCTGCGGATAATAAGGCACAGCCTGTAGGAATAGTTGCCGGCAAATGTCAAAATCATTGTAATTGTGGTGAATGACGACAAAGTCAGGATGAAGGGATCTAACCAAGTACACATAATTCTGGAGTGAGGTAAGGGAACTCCACCCTCCAACGCCAAAATTGAATACTATAACCTTAAGCGAAGAATTTATTTTGTTTAGCTTCGCGTTGAGGTACTGTTCAGTATAGGAGGGGAACCCAGATTCAGTCGTCGACCCGCCGAGTGCCACTACATAGATTTTGTCCCTTCTGTCCTCACCAAGGTAACCGAGATAGCGCTCCCACTCTGTGATATAGCCTTTAGTCACGTAACCCAAGTAAGGGTGTGGAAGCATCCAGTATTCTGTTGGCGCCTTCAGAAAGAGACCGTTGAAGTGTTCCATGCGCGACGGGGAGATGAGGTTGTTGAGCACGAGGGAAGAGGAGAACTCAAGAAATATGATAAGCCCCACTATATAAAGCAAAATCTTGGCGTATATTTTCCATCTGCTCTGTTCCATTACAACCCCTGAAATGATGGGTGCTCTATTAAAATCTGTCGTGTTCATCACTGAAGGGGTCAGAAGTCTAAAATGTATGAACCGCCTCAACTCCTTCTCCACGAGATCTGGGTTCCATCCCCTCTTGAGCATATGATTCCCGCGGATGATGAGGAAGAGCCCTGCACAAGAGTATAATCTCGAAAATCATTTATATCACCGGCAGTTCATATCTTTTGTTCAGTTGGGGATTGAGGAGAAGAATACAAATGGCTGAAACACTTAAAGTGCTCGTGACAGACACCGCGCCCCTCACACCGGTGCGCTGGGGGGGGCCTCACCGCATATTCCACCTCTTCTCGAACCTGCCGGAACGCTTTGATGTGACTTATGTAGGCTTAGACCTCAATGCGACGGAGCCGCGAGAGAAGAAGGTGAGCGGGCGGCTTGCTGAAGTGATTGTCGCGCCGAGCAAGGTGTTTCCAGTCATCCGGAAGATGCAGATGAGGATTCTCAAGGAAGAATCATTCGATGTGTACAGCAGCATAGCCGCACATAGGGACAAGCCCTATCGCGAGGCAGTGCTGAAGCACGCTGAAGACGCGGATATCCTCATCGCGAGCCACCCCTGGGGATTTCCCATCCTTGTTGAGGCCGCGGCAAGGGCGCGCCGCGAGGGAAAACGAAAAGTGCTTATCTACGACGGCCACAACTGCGAGTATACCCTCACCAAGCAGATACTTGCTTCCAGGCCGAGGCTGCTCGCCGCGCCCGTCCTTGCCGAGGTGCGCCGCATCGAGCGCCTTGCTGTTGGAAAGAGCCATCTTGTGCTCGCCTGTTCAAGGGAGGATGAGATTGAATACATGAGGCACTATACTGCTGACTCCAATAAAATCCGACCTCTCCCAAACTCAGTACCCTTGAAGAAAGAGCGCACCCATACTGAGAAAAAGGCTGCGCGGGAAGCGCTTGACATCAGGCATGACGCGCGTATCGCATTCTTCGTCGGGGCGTACTATCGCCCGAATATCGAGGCGCTCGAGGCGATAATCACTATTGCCGAGGCAATGCCTCACTTCCACTTCCACATCGCAGGCAGCGTATCGCATTATCCTGACTTCCATCCGGAGCCAAAGGAGGTGCCTGATAATGTTGTGATGCACGGCGTTGTGGATGATGAAAAGTTGGAAATGCTGCTCACCGCGGCTGACCTTGCCATCAACCCAAACTTCGCAGGAGGAGGCATACAGATAAAGATGCTCGACTACTTCGCAGCAGCCCTGCCTGTGGTGAGTACTGAGCACGGGGCCCGAGGGCTTGAGGTGATGCATGACGAACATCTCATTATCGCTGAGCACTCTGAATTCGCAGCAGAAATCGAGGAACTCTGCCTCAATCCCCAGAGGATGGAACGTCTTGGCAAGTCGGCGAGGAAGTTTGTTGAAGAACTATTCAGCTCAGAAGTCCTCGGTAATCGCCTTGGCGAATATCTTAATTATGTGTGGTCAAACCATACGGGAAGAGATGTAGGCAAATATGCAGGGGATGATGCGCGATGAACATCCTTGTGCTCTCACACCAGAGCCCTTTGCCAGCTAATCATGGCTTCGCCCAGCGAGTGCTGTCCCAGGCAAAGGCCTTGGCGCACCGCGGACATTCTATATGGATAGTTGGTCCCTCAAACAATCCCTCTGCCACGCGCGTGAAGCGCACTGTGCCTGATGATGAGCTCGAAAACCTTACTGTTATCGAGGTGCCCCAGAAGGAGAGGATGATTAAGCCTGCGCGCAGGCTCGTGGGTGCGCTCTTCGGCTGGCAGGACAGCCCAGGCATATTAAAGGAAGCCCTGAAGCTCCACGCCAGGCATAGAATTGACCTTGTCCAGCTCGAGAGGCCCTATTTATTGAGCACAGCCCGCATACTGAAAAAGATGAAAATTCCGCTTGTACTCATCTCGCATGTCGTCGAGCAGGATTCGGCCTTGGATTTGGAGGCAATGGGCGAATACACGCCAAGCCAGGTGCGGGCAGCAGTGAGTGCAGAGCGCTCTGCTGTCGAGCTTGCTGACCTGACTCTTGCTGTCTCGCAGGCAGATGCCCTTCGCTTAGAGGGATTGTACGGGGGTAGGAGGGGTGGCTTCATACCAAGTATTGAGGTGATGGTGAACGGCGTGGACTGCAGCTCCTATTCTGGCATAGAGCCCCAGCAGTTTTCATATCCGACTGTAGTGTTTCTCGGCTCAGGCTTCCATTATCCTAACCGCGATGCGATGTGGCGCCTTAATTACCAGATAATCCCCAAAGTGCAGAAGCTCTACCGCGGGGTTGAGTTTGTGTTCATAGGTCCTAACCCGCCTGAATGGCTCAAGTCCCGACCAGGTGTCAGAGTTCTGGGGGCTGTTGATGATGTGAAGCCCTACTTGCTGGGGGCGTCTGTGTGTGTCGCTCCTCTTAGAAAGGGAACCGGAACTCCCCTGAAGATGCTCGAGTACATGGCTGCATCAAAGGCGATTGTGGCGAGCCCGCACGCGAGCCGTGCCTTTCACCTGCACGATGGTGAGCATGCCCTTGTCCGCTCGACAGTGGATGATTTTTCAAAGGCGATTGTTGAGATCTTGAGGAAGAAGGATGTGGCTAAAAGGCTGGGCAGGGCAGCATTTGCACTCTGCCATGAGCAGTACGACTGGAGCATGCTGGTGAAGCGGCTCGAGAAGACATATGAGCGCTTCCTCGCCTGATTTTAGAGACTATATTCAATACCATCAATTGTGAGCACAATGTCCAAACGAGTAAAGAGCAACCGTCCATCTGTGACTGTGGTTATTCCCACGTACAACGGGGCTGCCACTATTAGTGAAGTTCTTCGTGGGGTGATGTTCCAGCGGATGCCGGTCTCGAAGATTCTTGTTGTGGATAGCAGTTCGACAGATAAGACTGTGGAGCAGGTAGAGGAGACGATTCGCATCGCAGGGGCAGAAAGGCTCATCAGGCTGCTCACTATTCCAAAAGAAGAATTTCATCATGCGCGCACGCGCGACTTCGCCCTTTCATTATGCAGGACGCGCTTCGCGGTCCTTCTGGTCCAGGACGCAATGCCTGCTGATGCTGTATGGTTGGAGTCGCTGCTCGCGCCCTTCACTATCAAAGGGGAGTTGAAGCTGGCTGCGAGCTACAGCAGGATACTGCCCCGGCTCGACGCGAGTCCGCTGAGCCAGCGGGACGTGCTCATGGATGACGCAGCATCAGAAAAGCTGAAGGTATTTACCTCAGAGAGCGCTCGCGACTGCTATTATCATCATGTGAGCGCCTGCGTGAAGCGAAGCGCCTGGAAGAAGCTGAAATTTGCTGACGCCTACGAAAACGCGCTTGGCGATAAGAGAGACGTGCCCCCGGGTTTTGGTGAGGACCTTTGCTGGTCGCAGGGAATATGCAGCAAGGGCTATAAGATTGCCTTCATGCCTGAATCTGTTGTGCTGCACACCCATGACTATGCGCTCAGAGGCGTGTTTGAGCGGGAGCGGCAGGACGTTAGGCTGAGGGCGATGCTCGGCTTCCGTGGCAGGAAACATCTTGCCAGTGTGCCGCTCCACGCAGTGCACAACGCGACCCAGGACGCAGGATTCACATTCATCAGCAGCTCTCCGCTTGGACGGAAGCTCGGCGCGCTCGCGAGAAGTGTCCCTTATAGATTTGCGCAGGGTCTTGGCCAGTGGCTCGGCACCAAGGAGTCAAAGCGATGAGAATCCTTCATGTGCTGCACAGCTTTCCTCCCCAGGGCATTGGAGGGACTGAGCATTATGTGCTGCACCTCGCGTCCTCGCAGCTCTCGCAGGGGCATGATGTCGCAGCACTGTACCCTCTTATCCTCCCTCAGGGAGCACGGTGCCGGCTTATCAGAGACAGGCTGAACCTGGTAGAGTGGGTTCCAAACACATCACGCACATCAAAGAAAGCGCGTTCTCTTCAGGTCTATAAGGTGACAAATCCCAATCGCAATTCCCTGTACTGGACTGCGTTCAATGTAGATGTTGAGGAGCGCATTATGGAGGCAGTGCAGGACTTCTCCCCTGATGTTGTTCACATCCATCAGCTCTACTGGCTCTCAGTGAGGACAATCTCGCAGCTGAAAGAGCGCTTCCCCCGCATTAAGATAGTACTGACGCTGCATGACTATTGGTATGCCTGCTACAAGGGAGTGCTGCGCAAGCCTGATGGACAGCTGTGCTCAGGACCAAAGGAGCTGAAGTGTATGGGCTGCATCGAACAGTCAGGCCTTGTTCCACGGGCGATGCGCGCGGTCTCCCGGACAGCAGGCTCCATGCTGTCGAGTCCGCTTCGCTTTATCTTCTCCCGCCTGCCTGAATCTCGTTTCGAGCGCTCCGGTGGGGACAGCCCGGGCAAGAGGCAGCTCGCGAACGCGTGGTTCTTTCTCAATCGTGAGAGGGAGATGCTCGCTGCGCTATCTTCTGCTGATAGCCTCATCGCTCCATCAAAGCATCTCGCATTGTGGTATGAGGGCTGGATGGCACGCCGAGGCATCGAGAAGAATGTTGAGACAATTCCCACAGTGATACACGCTCCTAACGCTTTGAAAAAAAGCTCAGGCAAAAAATCAGGCAAAGGCTCAGGCAAGCAGTTCACGTTCGGCTTCATAGGCCAGCTCGTTCCGCATAAGGGCGCACACCATCTGCTTTCCGCCTTCAGGCAGATGGTAGTGGGACTGATGGCAAAAGGTACGGCAAAAAAACTGCCCATGCTCTCGCTTTATGGACCTGCCCCTATTCCAGGCTACTTGAAGGAGCTTCATGCGCTCTCCGCGATTCCCGCGCCTCTTATCGTGGACAAAATCTCATTCGAAGGCAGATTTGAGCAGAGGGAGCTTTCCCGTGTGCTCTCCTCACTCGACGTGCTTGTTGTTCCGTCGCGCTGGGCTGAGAATTCTCCTATTGTGATTCACGAAGCAGTCGCAGCAGGCATCCCAGTCCTGGCTCCGCGCCTTGGAGGGATGCCTGAACTTCTCGGCGATTCATCTGGTGATGATGGTGTCTCGCGTGTAGCGCACGGCTGGCTCTATGGCCCAAAAGATGCGCTACCCTCTGATGTCGAGCTGAGCGAGGCATTATCCCAGGTGATGGCAGTCCGGAGAAATAAGGCAAAACCTGCGAAGCTTGATGCCGCGGCACATGCAAAGCATATTGAACGCATTTACTCGCAAGATTCTTAAAGCTCTGTGTCTCGTTCTCGGTGGGATGGCCTCCGAGAGGGCTTGGCATGGCAAGATTGTATTTATACTGCTTGTCATCGCACTATTGCTTGCGCTTGCCATGCGCTCGTATCCCCTTCTGCATGGAGAATTCCTCGGGCCCGATTCATTCTTTCACGCTGCTGTTGTGCGCCAAGCCCACGAGACAGGAAAACTCACTAACCATAATTCCTTGGCGCGCTGCCCCTGGGGCCTTTTTGAGGGAGCGCCCCGCGGGATGTACTTTGTCCCTTGGTTGTTATCGTTCGCATTCTCTGTGAAGACAGCCATAGTGCTCACTGTTCTTACCTCTGTCCTGCTGACTGTCATCGCAGGTTATCTTCTTGTCAAACGCCTTTTTTCAAATGAGGTTGCGCTCATCACAATATTTGTCCTTTCAGTGAGCTTCAGCCATATCCAACGCTCCGCTGCCCTCACGTTCAAGCCAGAGCACCTCGCATTGCCTTTCTTCCTTCTCGCGCTGTATTTTGGCATAGGCATCTTTGAGTCTGAGAGCGGAGAAAAAAGGGGTTCCATCTTGTCTGGCTGTATGCTTGGGATAACTTCTCTGCTCTGGAACGGCTTCTTCTTCCTTGTCGTGATGTACTGGATGGCGCTGCTCGCGGCCCTAGTTATGAAATGGTTCTTGTTTATGGGGAAGAGGCATAAATCCTCCTCAAAAACAAGAAAATGGATGACTCATTTAAGCACGCCTCCCGGATGCGCCCTGATTACACTTTGTGCGAGTTCATTTTTTTACCTGATGTCTTTGTTCCTTACACCTCAAACAGGACAGGGCCATCTCTTTTTGCTATGGTGGTGGCTCCCCGGCGCTATGTTGGTAGCACTGCTCGCCACCTGGGCTTCCATATGGAAGCGTACTATTTCACTACCTGAGTGGCTGATCAGGCATTCCCCTTCGGACATCGTGCGCTGGACTGTGCTTGTAGTAATCACTGTTTTGTTCACACTTCTCTTTGTTTTCTTCCAGGATGGCATAAGTTATCTCACTCCGGACCAGTTTCTTAATTTAGGTGGGGGATTCTTCTCTACAGTCTCTGAACTCCAACCCCTTGGGCTTCAAGATGTGCTCGTCGGATTCGGGCCACTGGCCCTGTTGTTCATTCCGGCAGGCTTTATGCTTTTCATCCGTTTTGATGAGCGCCGTGCCTTTCTGCTGGGCTGGCTCTTGGCAAGCGTTGCGCTCATGCTCTTCTTCAGGCGGTTCGTCTTCATCTCTTCACTCCCGCTCATAATGCTTTTGGCACTACTTTTGGTGGAACTCATACAGTGGAAGCGTGTCCTTGTACTCTGCGTGGTTTTTGTCGTTGTGGTCTCAGCTGCCCATGCTCTCCAGCAGTCAAGCAGATGGCTCATTCCCATGAGTTCTAAGGGCTTTGTTGACATGCTTGGTTCTCTTGACGGGGTGCTTCCTGACGATGCGTGCGTTGTGACGATGTGGGACTTGGGAGGCCTCGTGCAATGGCATTCTAGTGTTGCGACCTACACCTCATCTGCAGGTGCCCAGGATATAGACCGTATTGGGAGGACGACACGCTTCTTCTTGAGCGACGAAACCTTTGACCCCGGCGATGAGTCTGGAGAAGCTGAAGCTCTTTTTTATGTGCTGCTTCGCGAGGAGGATATTACCAGGATTCTGAGCCTTCATGGACTTGTGGAAGTCCCCGGGCTTGGGTTCGCGGAACTTGCTAACCTGGAGGTAAGGCAAAAAGGTAACTTGACACTCTATCGCCTTGACCAGAATTATTATGTTAGTGTCTCAGAGGAAAATGCTGAGGCTTTCTACCTTAATCTTTATGAGGAGAATGCCCTGCCTCTCTCCGTTTTCCTTGTTGAGCCGGACGGAGGTGTCTACCAGACTATCCATCCCGAGGGCGTTGGCTGCCTTTACCTGCGGGCCGCGCCTTCTGGGGAGAAGAGGATGTTTTTTTTCAACAGGAACCTCTGCGACTCGAACATGGTCCGTATGCTCACCCTTCGGGATATCCAGGGATTGACCCCTCTGCTGTCTGTTGACGGCACTGTGCTGTACGGTCCTGCTGTCTCGTGACCGCAGGTTTTAAATGTGAATGCTCCCTTGTGCATATCATGGCTGTCTCCAGGATGAGGGGCGCGCTCTTGCTTCTGCTTTGCCTGATGATACTCCCCTCTGTTGTGAGCGGGGATGAAGGCCAGGTGTGGGAAGGCTTCAGTGGGGATGTTAATTATAATCTGCTGATTGAGGGATACAATGCGCATGCGCCATTATTTCCTGAACTGCTGCTCACTGCACTGGAAGATGAGCGCGTGATTGTGTATTTCTATGAGCGTGTAGAGGGGGTGCAGGGCAGAGGCACATGGGATATTGTCGGCTCGCATAGCTTTGTGTTTGAGTCTGGGCTGGTCGTCGAAGATTTCGTGAATGAGGTGTCTGAGCCCACACTCTATGTGTACCTGACTGAAGAGGCCTTCTATGAGCTTGCCACCGGCAGGATTGGCCTGCTTTCTGCTATTGAGGAGGGAAGCCTGGAGTATGACGCTGTGGGCTTTTTCCACGGATTGAAGCTCTGGTGGCTGAAAAGAGGATATAATCCTGAGAAGGAGCCCTATGAGCTGATTCCCTTGTACGAGCCCCCACAAGAGGAAGAGTCTGTCTTCGTTGGTGAGCCTGATGGCAAATTGGTTGAAAGCTGCGCATCTTCCGGTGCTGCTAATGTGCTTGTCTCTCAGATGATTTCGGTAAAGGATTGTGCGGATTGTGATGTGGGGCATGTATATGATAGCTGTGAGGGAAAATACACACTCATCGAATGGGATTGTGAGGGCGGCAATCTCCTGAAATCCGAGATGATAGACTGCCTTGCGTTGAACAGGATATGCTTTGAGGGCGCCTGCGTGAGGGACACCTCTAAGAGCTTGACTTTTTCCGGGCAGAACAGCGCTGAGCGCTTCCTCGCGTTGTCTTCCAGAAATCTCTCGTGCTATGAGAGCGATAATGGCATGAAGACAGGGGAGAGAGGGATTGTAGTGTTGGGGGATGAGCGCTTTGAAGACTTCTGCCTATCTTCCAACACAGTACTCGAGTTCTGGTGCGAAGCAGATGAGCTTGAGATGAAGGAAATATTCTGCACAGGGGATGACGTGTGCTTCCATGGGGCCTGCAGGGCGGCAGTATCTGAAGATGCTCTGGCTCTTGAGCTGGAGCGGATGAAATCCCCTGCGTTATGTGTTGACTCTGATGGTGGAGACAACGCACACATAGGCGGGACAGTCACTGTGAAGCCCTGTCTCACGTGCGATTCAAAGAGCTATGCTGATATCTGCCTTACGTCTGGTATAGTGCAGGAGCAGTATTGTACAGGCCGCTTTCGAAAGGTGAGGGAGGAGAGCTGCCCTGAAATGGGCTATAATTACTGTTCAAATGGAGAATGCGTCAACTCACCGACAGGAGACACTGCGGCGATGCTGCGCAAGGAGGATGACTCCCCTTACAAGATTATGTATGACCTGAACAAGAGCGGGCAGGTGTGCTATAAGCATCGCCTGGCCTACAGCATCTCTCCCGGAGACGAGCAGGAATCGCTCTACTTCAAGGCGTGCGAGGCGTGCAACCACACTCAGTATACTGAGGACTGTTATCTGGGGAACGTGTACGAGTTTGACTGTTCGGCTGAGAATTTTCCTGAGGTCAGGTCGCAGTCCTGCCTCCAGGACATGTGCTATAAGGGTGAATGCCTTGACGCGGATAACCTAAGCGATATCCAGATATACCTCGAGGAGGGCAGGCACGAGGATATAGATGAGCTGAGCCTTTGCTATGACAGCGACGGCGGGATGAATAAATACGATTTTGGAAGGGTTGAGATTCGCGAGTGCCCCTTCTGCCCGCCGAAGTCAGAGAATCATATGTGGTTCGACAGCTGTGTCTCAGATAGTGTTGTGATGGAGCAGTTCTGCACTGGGAATGGCCGCAACTGGACCCAGACTTCTTGCCCTGCTGGCAGAGTGTGCTCCGACGGCAGGTGTGCATTAACCTCTTAATCCGGAGCATCAGGCCGGAGGATGTAGCGCCACCAGTTTGATTCTGATCCTTGCTTGTCTGATCCCCGGTCATCATGCGGGATGTGCGAGAGCCACCAGCTGAGGAATCCCTGCTCATTACATCCCCAGGCCTCGCAGTTGATGTTTTCAGATTCCCCGACCAGATTAGGATAATTGAGCCAATCCATGCATGTTGAATCGACAAAACTCTCCTTATTTCCATAATCATAATGGCTGACTCCATTTGGCGGGAAATGTATATTGCCGCATGCGGTCGTTTCTGGGAGAGATATGGCATCCTGTTGGTCCTCATGTGATAATCTCATGTCTATCCCGTACCTTTCCTGCTGGCTGTCAAACTTTTCGAATTCATCCTTGTCAAAATAACGCATCATGCCCTCTACCCTGTGCCCATAGGAATGGAGCATTTCAGCGACTCCTCTTGATGAATTGAATCCCATGATTGGGAGCGTCTTTCCACACGATGGCGTCATTACACGCCAAGTGGCGAGTTGCAGGCTTGGGCCATTGATCGTAGTCTCTTCCAGGCCAATCCAGGGAGGGCCAATAATCCAGACCTCAGAGATATTCTGTTCCCAAACGTTCTCGCAGATGCTATACTCCTCGAAGAAGAAAGTGAGGTCGGCCATTGGCCGGTCAGGTTGTTCGGAGTCGCAATAGGGATGTTCTTCTTTCATGCACTCATTAAATGAATGCTCGTCAAAGATGAATTCGTTGGTGAACTGCAGGAATTCGTTTATCACCTGCCTGTGAACCACCTCGTAGACCGCATTTCCATTGCTCACCTCGAACAGTTCTGTTATGAATTCATCGATGAGCTTATCCGGGTCGTTGAGCCTATATTTCCTGTGCATCCCTTCGCCTGACGAGTCCAGGGGGTTGATGATTATCACGCTCACCCTGCTGGCTTCTAGGGGGTGGCCTATCAATCCTGCCACGTATTGATGATATGTTCTCATGGAGAGATAATGCTCAAGTTTGTTTGGATTAACACCCACAATTGTTTCACCCTGCATCAGGGAAATGTGGCGTTGCTCAGGGACAATTGCGTCCAAAGAATCTGAGATGCCGTTGAGGGCAAGCAACTCTAAGTAGCTGAGATTCATCGAGTGCATGACCGGAGCGAGCCACATTGCGTGTATCTGCCTGTCATTCATCTGAGAGGTGAGCAATCCTAAATCAAAGAGATAGGGCATGCCTGTCTTGTCATATAGTATGAGTTCTCCTGCCAAATCATCCAGTGGGACTTCACCTTCGAGGATATCCTCTGTGTGGCTGCCATAATCAATAGTGACGTCCACCACTGTGTCTCCATTTTTTGTGATGGTGGTGATGCGCGGTCCTGTCTGGAGATGGAAGGTGCAGCCATCCTTTGTGAAGACTCGCCCGTCAGCCTGGCTCACCTCCAGAAAAACATCATACTCTCCTGGTTTGTATCTCTCAAAAAAGTAGTAGCTGGGAAAGATCCATCTGTCCACCAGCTGCTCGTCGAGTGGATCATCCCCTGAGAACGGGCTGATGATTCTTGTTCCACGTCCTCTCTGCAACGCGTTCACTGCCTGCACATACGTGTCCGTATCATGGTACTCCAAGGGTGCCTCATACTTATTTGGCTCAATCCAGGTAGTCAAAGTTTCATAGAGCGCGCCCTCGTGAGGGACTTCCTCGAATCCATTGGCTTCCATAAGTGCGGCGATGACACCATCTGCCTCGCTCTTCTCTGCAGGGGTGCTTTCACCGTTTATGCTCACTCTCCCGGCAGTAAGTGGCGCAAGAATCGTATGGTTCTGCCATGTTTGTTCCGGCAGTGTGTCCTGTATGGTGTCCTTACCATAGATATAGAGGGGGAGCCCCTGTGATTCCAGCCTGTACGTGCTGACCACATCAAATGGATTGTTCACATCAATCAGGGTGAAGGCTTTCTCTTCAGAGAAAACATCTGGTGTGTGCCCTTCAGGAGTGTCGTTGAAATCCTGTTCGCACATAACTGCAGATACTGGCACATCCATGTTGGGGTCTTCTGGCCAGTTAAGGATTAAAGGGCCAGGCGTGGTGACGGCATATATCATCGCTCCGGAGAGTAGCATCTTACCTATGGCTTTAGCAGAAAGACCTCTCTTTTTCTCCCCCATATTCTCCAGAATTTCAGCATATGTAATAAAGATATCTCCTGCAGACTGAAATATTTCCCTTGCTCCGCAAGCCTTTTATATTGATATTGATTTGTGGAAGCGAGGGGTGTACATGGTAAAGATTCTACTCACTGGCGGAAGCGGCTTCATTGCGACTAATTTTCTGCAGTACCTGTCCCAGATGGAGGATATCGATGTCGTGATGTTTGATAGGCGGTATGGGCAGGATCTGATTGAGCCCGAAACTGTTTCAAAGGCTGTTATTGGAAAGAACTATGACTGGGTGTACCATCTGGGTGCTGAGACGCATATCGACACTTCGATAAAGAATCCTAAGCTGTTCATGGACTCTAATTACATGGGCACGTTCAATGTTTTGGAAACTGTCCGCGAGGAGAATCTTACTAGGGATGATAAGCTGGGAATGGTGTATGTGTCCACTTCTGAAGTGTATGGTACTTCCCAATGCGAGCCCGCTCCTATGAATGAGCGGCATCCCCTGTGCCCGCATTCTCCTTATGCTGCTGCTAAAACAGGCGCGGATAGATTGTGTTATTCCTACTGGCAGACCTATGGGCTGCCTGTCAAGGTCATAAGGCCGTTCAATCAATACGGTCCCTATCAGGACGAGAGGAAGCTGATTCCCAAGCTGATTAGGAACGCTCTCGAGGGAAAGCCCTTTCCAGTGTACGCTGACGGGCTTGCAAAGCGCGATTGGGTGTATGTGTATGACACCTGCGAAGCCTTGTGGAAGGCCCGGAACCTTCCCGACGGTTCAGCGGTGAACATTGCGACTGGGGAGAATTACACTGTTCTTGATGTGTGCAATCTCGTGAAGAGCATCATGAAGGCGCGTGCCTCAAAGATAGTTCACGTCGACCATGTTGATGACAGGTGGGGCCATGTGAAGTGCCTGCGCGGCGACCCTTCACTTGCCAAGGAACTGATGGGCTGGTCTCCGAAGACGACGCTTGAAGAAGGCCTGAAACGCTCGATATCATGGTATCTTGCCTCATGGGACTGCATGCACGGCACCAAGTATGCCCAGCCCCCTGAGCTGAGTGAATCTGAGCTGAAGAAAGTCGAGCAAATCGCAGCCCATTAGCAATTCTTATAAATGCGTTGTTCTCCCTATTCAATCTTACATATGGCGGTAGTTGTGTAATGGTAGCATAGAGGACTGTGGATCCTCAGGCGCGGGTTCGATTCCCGCCTATCGCCTAAGGCTTCGCCTTAGACGGAGGCGGACCAGTCGAAGCAAAGCTTCGACGCTGCCCGCCTATCGCCTTTAAGAATTCTCACGCCCCGGCAACAGCAGTCGGCACATCTGCGTCTGCAGAAATGAGATTGAGTTTTGTATCTATTGGTGATTCTCCAGTCTCAATGATGAAATGCAGGGATGTGATGTTGCTGAATGTCAGAAGCTTCAGCCTGCAACGTGAGATTGATTTCAATGCTTTCCTGATTGTGGATTTTGGTTTTGACATGAGGAGTGCGAAGAGGTCTGTTGCCTGGAGAATCTCTACCCCCACTATCTCCTTGTTCTTGTCAAGGTCGAGTGATACATTCCCGAGACTTATCCCTCCTGCTGGAGAGTTGCCGTTCTTATAGAGGTACAAGACGTCAAATTTCTCGTCATAGTCAAAACGGAATGCGCCTAAATTTCTTGACATGTCGCTGCCACCTCTTTA
The DNA here is from genome assembly GCA_017608295.1 of Candidatus Woesearchaeota archaeon. The sequence goes on along the minus strand of JAFCGF010000004.1, from coordinate 183,218 downwards.
CGATTGGTAAGACTGAAACTATAAATATATTCTTGTTCAGGCAGATAACGTACCTATTCGCTACTCTTCTGTCCCTTGAATAGAAACAGACGAATTTCCTGTATCCTTTTCTCCTCTTGAGATTATTTTCAGTAATCTCCTGCTCAAATACGTATCGCAAGCTTCCAGGCTCGAATAAGTCTCTGATTATACGCTCTATCGGGACTCCTCTATGGCGCCGACGCATGCTGCTGTGCTCGCTTTCTTGAACATCCACGGGCGTGTGCTTTTGCATCATCCGCAGGAACGCCTTTCTCGGATTTCTCGATAGCCCCATAGCACCGTGCAGCTGAGTGAGAATAATATAACTTCCCTCTCTTATTCCGGAAGCCTTCTGGGATTACTCTCCTATTCAAACCCTTGTTTGACACGCTCATTCCCTTATCGTCGTGAGGAATCGCGCTGCTGCTGGGGCGCGTTTCCTATTAATGTATACTTTTTATACTAGAGCCTGAAGTTTTTATAGAGACATATACACAAAAATGTGCAAAATAGCGCAGAATCCTCTAGTTCCTTATATACATGAAACAATTATACGATTAAAACCGCGATATATTTATTAACCCACAAAATAATACAAAAAACAGAGGGTGATAGACTAGAGTGGATTAGAACGAGGAGGAACAGAGAAACTATGGGATAAAGGGAACAAAGCGGGGTGAACCAAATGGTCGATGCCTACTACCAAGGTGTTTTCGGTCAAAGAGATACCTTGCTGCCCATAACCCCTCCTCAGCAGCGCTATATCAAGCCTATCAGGGCTATCCCTAAGAAGCCGAAAATCTTGAAGCCTTTCAACTTTCTGAACCGGCATGCCGTTCTCGGAGCACTAACCTCATTCCAGGTAGGTGTCTTTGGCTTCCTCGTCGGCTACGGAGCAGGCGGAGTAGAAGGCGGCTTCATAGGATGGATAATCGGGCTCTCAATAGGTGTGTTAGGAGGAGTTCTCCTGGCAAGGCCTTAGTAGCCGTCCTTGTACTTGACTTTTACGGGTCCGTCCTCTGAGAAATCCTTCCAGAAGTCTGAGATGAAGTCAGCGATCTCCCTGTCTTCAGGAGTGCATTCGATAGTGAGCCCCCTGAACACCAGCCCCCCATCCTTGTCAGATACAGGATCTGTGTATAGCACGAGCGCTCCGGCACGTGAATAGATGTCCTTGCTGAAGAATGAGTTCTCTCCGGAGAGCACAAAGGCCTCGGGCTCCCGCTTCATCATGACGCATCTGCCACCATTATAAATGCGCCCGCGCTTGACTCGCCTTTGGTCCTTTCGTGAGAGGACTTCAGTCCCTCCTGCCTCATAATCGCCGTTGTAGGTCATGAACAGCTCCTTGACGACCTCTGCGAGGTCGCAGAACTTCCGCAATCGTATTGGTGGTACTGCCATGTGTGTGCCTCAGACATAAGGGAACGCGGAATACTATAAAAAGCTAGTTCCCTGCAAGCTCCTTCAGGATAGAAGCAATCTTCTTGCCTTCTGCCTTTCCCCTGAGTTTCTTCATCGCTAGGCCCATGAGGCCTCCGAAGGGAATGTCCTTGTGCTTGGCGACAAGCTTTTTAAGAGTCTCACGGAGCTTATCATCAGTCATGAGCATAAACGGCTCCAGGTTGAGGGGCTCTCCCTTGGCACGGGCAATAAGGATCTCCAGCACCGCGTCAGGAGCAATCTTCCCTGAATTCACAGCAGAGAACAGCACCTCAAGGTCCTCTTCAGAGGGCTCGATGTCCAGATTGTACCTTTTCTGGATCTCCTTTGGAAGGCTTACAATAGTGTCAGCGATGAACTGCGCTTTGAGAGAAGGATACTTCTTCAGGGTGTCTTCAAAATAGTCTCCGAGTCCTGACCAGGAGACCTCGTGGGCGATATCCTTCGACAATGTATACTGTTTGATGAACCTCGATTTCTTCTCGTCGAGCAATTCAGGATTCTGAATATCTTTCATCATCGCTGAAGTGATGCGTATGCCCCTAACATCAGTCTCAGGATACATGCGCGACGCCCCAGGCCTGGGCCTCAAAAACGAAGACGTTCCGTCGGGATTTGCCTTTCGCACCTCTCCAGGTACTCCTTCGAGAGCAGACCGCGCCCTCGCAAGGGAAGCAGCCATGGCCCGCCGAGACCGTTTCTTCCTGTCTGCGATGAGTATGAATGCATCATTCTCAACACATCCAAGCTCCTTTCTAACAGCAGAAACTTCTTCCTCAGTAATGCCGTAGCCAGGCAATTCATCAGAATGCAGTAATCCCTTGATTCCCCCCAGAATCTTAGCATGGTCAGACAGCTCAGTCCCTAACCGCCTGTTGGGCTGCACTTCCCTGCCAAGCAGGCCAGCGAATCCAGCAAGTTTCGCTCCAAGGATGATTCCCTTATTGTCGAGCGCTCCCCGAAGAATCTTGCATGTACTTTTCGCAAGTAGCGTAGTCAACTCCATCGGTTCGTCATCAGCAGAGGCCTTCAGCTTCTTCAGCTCTTTTGCGATTTTTACAAGATTACTCTGCCTAAGAGCCTCGTTCTCGACAAGAGTAGGAATCAGGTCCAGCTGCTGGGAGCCCTTCAATTCGATACGCGTCCCCTCTTTGATGGATATATTTATGTCCTGTCTAATCGTGCCGAGACCGCGCTTCACCCTTCCAGTTGAGCGAAGTAGCATCCCGATGTGCAAAGCGACCTCGCGAGCCATGTCAGGCGAGGTGATGTCGGGGCCTGTGGTTATCTCAATTAAAGGAATCCCCAATCGTGAAAGATTATAGGTATCGCATTCAATTGTACGAGACACTATCTTGGCAGCGTCCTCCTCGAGGCACACGACAGGAATAGTGACCTTGCCTGAATCAGTGGTAATCATTCCATTGCGGGAAATCAGCGCGGTCCGCTGGAATCCAGAAGTATTCGAGCCATCGACAACAGTCTTGCGCATCACCTGGATGAAATCGACAGCACGCGCACCAAGCAGTTTTGTCATCTGTAGGGTGATGTTCAGCGCCTCGCTGTTCAAGGGATGCGGCGGCTCTGCATCAAGCTCAACTAAACATGTCGTATCGTGATACGCCTGATACAGGTAGCGCTTGCCCTTTGCCTGCTCAGCAGCAGCAGCAGCGTCAACCTTCCCGCCTTCCCCGGCAGCAGCGCGAAGCTCCCTCAGCACCTCGACATCAGGCTGGTCATCGCGCACGACACTCGGGCAGTCGCAGAAAAGCTTCTGGGTATTCAATTGCTGATGGATCTCAATCCCGCACTTAAGGCCAAGGGCTTTCCAGTCTGCCATCTTCACACCAGGAACTCGTCAGCCTCGCTTCTCTCTCCTAATTCTCCCCTGAGGTTCTTCAGCAGCAGCTTCCCGACTTCTTTTGGATGATTAGTGAGGAGCCATGCAAGCTTAATCAGCGTCGTCTCAGGAGTCATGTCAGACAGATGGCCTAAAATCCCGAGTTCCTGTAATTCCCGCGCAGGCTTGTACACGTCCAGATGCAGCCTCCCGTAGATGGTCTGTGGGGCAAAGGCAACGACAGTCCCAGACTCAATGAGCTTCCCAATCGCTGCGCGTATCTGCGTGTGCTCTTTTGTGAACTCGTCAATCTCGTTCACCGGCATCTGCCCAAGCCCGGTCGCCTCTATCACCAATCCGGAAAAGCCCTTGAACGCACTCACTTCGCTGGCATACATGTTGACATGAGGCTTCAATAATCCAACCTTCAGCTCCTCCTTGAAGGGCTTCAAAGCGAATGGTCCCTCAGGCGCCTTCCATTGCCTGGCTTCTTTATCCAGCACAGAAAGCTTTCCCTGCCTGTAATCAACACGAGCCAGAGCACGGGCGTTGATAGGCCTGAAAGCATCACGGCGCGAGGTATGCATCTTCCTCGTCTTGCACGCAGGCAGTATAAGGCAGGAATCATCGCTCATGGACTCGTGCATGCAGATGCCCACTCCCTTGAACTTATCCTGCATCTCGATGATGAAATACGCAGCATTCAATACATTCACAGCAGCGTCAGAACTTCCCCTGTCTGAGCTTCTCTGGGAGCCCACAAACATCACCGGAACTGAGATGTTCTCAAGGGCGAATGCAAGGGCAGCAGCGGAATAGTGCAGCGTGTCGGTTCCTTGGGTGATGATAACACCTACGACGCCTTTCTTCACTTCTTTCTCCACTTCCCTGGCCAGGATATTATAATGCGCAAAGCGCATATCCTCGCTCCACATGTTGCTGATGAGCCTTGAATGCACCCATGCCATGTCCTTGAGCTCAGGGAACATGGCCAGCAACTCATCAGGAGAATACCTAGATATGACTCCCCCTGTTTTATAGTCCACTTTGCTCGCGATAGTGCCGCCTGTATGGAGGATAGCAATCTCAGGCAGGTCTTTTGTCTTCTCACTGGCCTTTTCCACAGGCTTTGTTTCCTTGTGCTGAGCCACGAGTTCCATCTTCTTGATGGATTTCTCCTCTATGCCTATGTTGTAGCCTGAATTCAATTTGATAACGACAATGCCCTGCTGGTAATTTGGCGTGGGCATGAGTGTGCCTGAGAATTCATCGTTCGTTGTGACAATGTGGACCTCGTCCCCTGGTTTAGGTCCGGACGTTATTTTTGAAGAGCGAGCCATATCTCTCATATCAGTGCCTCCTCTTAAAAATCTTTTCGAGGTTTCACTCAAGAGCAAGCAGTTCAGCGAGAATAAGCGCCCTCTTTGACGGAGCTGATGTCATGAAGTTCTGCTGCTTTCCCTGCTCATAGCGGAACTCTTCGTCACAGTGCTCTGCGACCGGGTCAATGATTTCTCCATCAGGGGCAACGAGATACCAGTGCGTGCCTTCCTCCATCTTCAGACAGTGGGGCTTACTGCCTTCTGGTGTAATATAATGATACATGACCTCAGCTACAGGATAGCAGAATCCATTCCTTGGGCGCTCGGAATCCCAGCGCTCCTTCCAGGGCTTTTTCAGGTGCCTTGTACCCATCTCACGCAGGGCGTCATCAAGACAATCCTTGTCAAGCAGCTTATCCAATGGCATACAAAAAAGGAATCCAGAACGCTATAAAAAGGCTTTTACGACTATTCCTAAGAAACATTTAAAAACCAGGTTCGATTGCTTCACCCAATCATGGTAGACGTTGAAGTACTCGCATTCGACCGGTGGAGCACCCAGGATATAGTGGTGAAAGACCCCGGACTCAAGGATTACATTACTCTGGAGCCCTCGCTCGTGCCGAAGACTGGCGCGAAGTATGCTAAGCATAGGTTTCATAAGTCAAAAATCTTCATTGTTGAGCGCCTGATCAATAAGGTTATGCAGTCAGGCCACAAGGGCAAAAGGCACTCCCGCAGCTCCGGGCACAACACCGGCAAGAAGGAGAAGGCCTACAAGGCTGTAGAAAAAGCATTCACTATCATCGAGCAGAAGACCAAGAAAAATCCTGTCGAGGTATATGTCCACGCGATAGAGAACGGAGCTCCCAGGGAAGAGATTATCACCATCGAATACGGCGGAGCCCGCTATCCCAAGGCAGTCGAGTGCGCACCCCAGAGGAGGGTAGACCTCGCTCTGCGCTATTTCACCCAGGGTGCATACGCCCGGTGCTTTAACAAGAAGATGTCTGCTGCTGCAGCTATTGCCGAGGAGATTATCGGTGCCTATAATATGAGCAGCAACTCCATGGCTGTCAGCAAGAAGTTCGAGATAGAACGGCAGGCAGATTCCAGCCGCTGAGCATAAGATTTTTGAACGCATCTCCATTTCTCATTTACTTAGGAGGGGTTACTATGGGGAGTAATGATACACTTGATGCTGATTTCATTTTGGAGACTTATAAGCTGAACCATACCGGCACGTATGATGAGCTCACTGAGCTTGAGGAGCGCGCCAAGCAGGAGGACAAGCTGGAAGAGCACCAGATAGGCACAATGCTCTCTGTAGCAGATACCACTGCAGTGGGCGGCATCCTGAAGTTGATTGGCACGAAATACAAGCGCTTTGCTTTGGCAGGCAACCTGCTCACAATGTACGGCGGCATCAACTATATGATGAAGCGGAGGGGAAAAGGAACCCTCATCGGCGCGACAGGAGAGCGCCTCAACGAGGAACTGGACAAGCGTTGGCCGGCCTTTACCGATGATTTCGCCTGGACGTCAGATGAAGAGCTTCTCGAGGACCTGCTCTTCACCAAGGCAGAGATGGATTCCCATACTTACACTGGAATCCATTCCCAGGCAGAGCTGGAAGCAGAGACGGCGCTGATGTACCCTATTCTCGAGGACCTTGTGGGCAGTAAGGCCATACCTTACCCTACCGCGAGGTTCATGACAGAGGAGGAGAGCGATGCCATTAATGAAAATTTCCCGGCTGGCACATCATTCTCGACTGGGAAAGCCTTCCGCATCAACCATCTGCTTCAGAGCACTGACACAGAAGAGCGCGTGCTGCACAATGTCGTGGCGCATGAGCTCTGCCACTGTGCATCAAGCAACGAGGCAGCAACCCAATTGAGGGGCATGGAAGTGAACGCGCGATTGCCGGACAGCGACAGTAACCGCTATGCCTTCTTCGCTGAGCTGAACTACTGGGCAGCTCTCACAGCTGTTATCAAGGACATCCATATCGGTGTCAGCGATGAGTTGCGCGACCTCGCTGAGGAGACTATCAGCACACGGTGGAAGTTGCGGGGCACTCCCCTGAAGGAGCTGTTTGAGGATAAGGTCAACGAGATACGCGGCGGCGACGAGTACAGCACGTGGGCATATCGTGTTGTTCCTTACAAGGCCTTCAAGCTCGCGGTCGCAGAAGAACTCGATGAGATTGAGATTCCCCAGACCCCTGGCCGCCCTGAGAAGCTCACTGCCATCAATATGAGTGTTCTCGCCAGCACCCTATATCGCAAGTGGAAAAAAATCGACCAGGAAGACCCGCTTGACATGACCTCTTCATTGGAGCTCTACACCAGCGCAAGAGATGCATATCGCAATCCTCCAATCGCTGTCCCTCCACAAGTTGTTGAAGATATTCTTGAGGATATGGCCACTGAGCTAGATGAGGAAGAATAGCCATGGATTTCAGCGATGACCTTGATTGGATAACTCTTGAGGAGATAGTCGAGGATATCGCGCTGTTCAAGAGCACACGAGAGGCAGTTGAGCAGAAGGAGATGTATCGGCTTGTCGAGAACAATGCAGACCTTCTTTACGAGGCACTGAAAATGCTTCCCTATGTCAATGAGGTGTGCGGCAAGCCTGGTGAAAAAATTATAGGGGCGCAATTCATGACAAAGCTCGAGGAGCGCTTCTGCGGTGGTGCGAGCTATTACAACGGTGTGCTGCCTTTCCTGCGATTATTCGGCATCCCGCTCTCGAGAATCAATTCTCATTACATCGCGACAGATACGCACGAGCCTTCAGTCCAAGGCATACTGGCACATGAGATGGCGCACTGCGCCTCGAGCAACGAGTCAGCCACGACGCTTCGCGGAATCGAGATTAACGCGCGCATCGCATTGACAGGAGACGCAAGCCATGTGTATGCCTTCTACAACGTGCTGCATGGCTTGGCGTGCGGAGCCGGTACAGTGAAGGCAATCTATGAAGGCAGAAGAGATGAGTTCCTCGAGATGGTTGAGGACAAAATTGATAAGAACTGGAGCGAGTATCTTAGAAAGTGGATTGATGGAGAGAAGTGCAATGTTGACCACTATAATAAGTGGATTTATAATGTTCTGCCCTACAAGGCATTCAAGCTCGCACTTGAGCAGGATTCAGATTCTGTTCCAGTCCCTCAACCCCCTTCATTCTCTACAGAATCAAAACTGCTTTCCTCACTTGCAGTGATGAGAACTATCCTGGGCATCGCTGACGAGTCTCCAGTCCAGATGCCTGCTGCTCTCGAGCTTTACCGCCGCGCGAAAGACATTTAAGCCCCGCATTTCTTTTGGATGACATGGCATTTACTGATGAAGAGCGAAGCAAACTCAATGAGCTTGTGGCTGCGAGCAGGGAAGTTATCAAGGCATCTTCATTTCCCAACGGCGCGCTTGTCGCTGCAAACACCGGGCTCGCAGTCTTCCCAAAGGATGCGCAGGACTACCTGGGCGTATGGCCCCGCGACTCCTCTTATACCTGCATGGCAGCAGACATCCTTGGGATGAAAGACATCCCTGAAAGATTCTTCGAATGGTGCGTCACGAGGTGCGAGGGCTTCAAGGAGAAGGGCATTTTCGGAACTCAGCACAACCTCAATGGCAGCTGCTGCGGCACAGCCCTTGACCCAGAGGAGTTCAGCGTTCCAAAGAAAGTGAAGGACACTCTCCTGTTCGTAACAGGGAGGGCGAGCCAGTTTCAGCCCGACCAGAACGCAAGCGTCATCATCGCAGCAGACCATCACCTTAAGCGTTGGAACCTGAAGGTTGATGATAACCCCTTCGCCGCCGAGCTTATAGATACAGCTGCCAATGGCCTCTGCACACTGTGGGACCCTGCATTAGAGCCGCACGGAGGCTTTACCATCCCCTACTGGGACTGCTGGGAAGAACGGATTGCAGAACCAGGGCGCCACCATCTCTATTCTCTTGCGATGTGCATCCGCGGGCTTCACCTCGCAGGTAAGCATCTCGGCACAAAGCGCTACCGTAATGTGGAGAGGGAGATGCACGCAGCCTTTTACAAGGCGTATGATGATTCAGAGGTGCTTCCAAGGACTTTTCCAGTGAGAAAGGACCATTATCGCCATACCAAGTACGCGAGTAGGAAGGTAGACTCTGTCACTGACAGTTCGCTCTTCGGGCTGGTGTGGCCTAGCAGAATCCTTCAGCCGACTGATGAGAAGATGGTTGCGACAGTGAATAAGATTCTCGAGGACAATACCTCTCGTGGAGGGCTGCTGCGCTTTCCCGGAGACGTGTACTGCGGCGCGATGAAGAACGGCTTTCCAACCTTTACAGGAGGCGGCCCATGGATTATCCTCAGCTGTTTCGCCGCGATGTACCACGCTGATGCCGACAACCTAGATAAGGCAGAAGAGCAGGTCCGCTGGGTTCTCAAGAGCGCAGAGCGATACTGGCCCTACCTGCCTGAGCAGGCGCATAAGAAGGACAAGCCAACCATAGTGCCCCTTACCTGGAGTCACGCGATGCTTGTCATCGCTCTTGACAAGCTTGGCTTTAAGATGGCTAGCGCAAACCTTAAGAAGGAGTGAATCCAGGGAGTGTTATCATGCCAGCAAAATCAAAAAAGAAGTCTCCTAAGAATAAATCAGTGAAAAAAGCTCCAAAGAAGCCAGCAAAGAAAACTGTGAAGAAATCTTCAACGAAGTTGAAGGTCCTTCACGGCTCTGCCGTGAAGAAAGCCCCGGCCAAGAAGGTGGTAAAAAAACAGGCACCATCACCAAAGGCAGCGCCGAAGAAGAAGCCTGCTGAGCTCAACCTGCTGGACGACCACCTGATTCGAACAGGGGCTGTCGCGGCGTTCGCGCTTTTCACCCTGATTCTCATCATGCCAATCTCGCCCTGCAAAATTTCAGTCTCGCAGCCGGGAGACCTAGGAGAGACCTATTCCTATGAGACCTGGGGGATGTGCGGCCAGGACGGCTGGTCCTCGTTGTCAGTGGGTTACTCGTCGGTAGACGCTGAAAGCCTCTGGTTAGGAGCCATAAATCTAGGCGGCCCTGAGCGGTGGTTCATCTTCGCAGGGCTCTTCGGTTTCTTTTACCTGGCTTATCTCAAACTCTACACTGAGTTTGTGAAGCACCTATCAGCATAGCGCTTCAGAGCGAGGCGATTCCTTCGAGCGTGCTGTTGCTCTGTTCTGCCCAGGAATTCAGCTCAGGGAAATAACTTGACTTGTTCTGCCTTTCAAGCTCGGACTCTGCCTTGAAGAACCACTGTCCCACTATGGATGTATGATTCTCCAATGCAAGAAGGAAATCAGACATCCCGATGGCGCGCATTTTCTGGGACTCGAAATATTCCCTCAACGGAACATCGGCAGCGCGCTCGCAGATGCCCATGATGTCGGCCCCTGAATGCCCCTCAGTCTCGTCAAGCAGGTAGGCTGCGTCAATGTCCCGCAGCAGGGGCCTTTTTCTCAGGTGTATCTTGAAAATTGCCTTCCTCGCTTCCACATCAGGCGGGGGTACGAATAGCGTTGTGCCGAATCGGCCTTCTCTCCTTAATGCCACATCTATAGACCAGGGCTCGTTTGTCGCTGCCAACAATAGAATCTGCTGTCCCTTGGTGCCCAGCCCATCGCTTTCAGTGAGCAGCTGGGTTATCACCCCGCGCTCATTTGAGGCAGTCTCATCCCTGTCCGCACCAAGTGTCTCGAACTCATCAAAAAAGATGATGCAGGGCTGGTGCTGCCGCGCTATGGCGAAGAGCTCAGCCATGTTCTTCTCAGCCTCTCCCACATATTTGCTTTTTATCTGTGAGGGCTTGACATGAAAGAACGTCGCACCTGCTTCTCCTGCGGTGGCCTCTGCGATGAGGCTCTTTCCGCATCCTGGCGGCCCGTACATGAGGATGCCTCCGCCTGCTTTCTTTCCATAATGCTCGTACACCTCAGGGTGGAGCAAAGGCTCGATAATCTTGAAGCGGATTTCCTCTTTCAATTCCTCTAATCCGCCAACATCATCAAAGTTCACGCTGGGATTCGTGACCGAGTTGAAGCGTGAGTCTGGGTTGTGCCTTTTCTTTCCCTTGCCGACCTTCTGCTGTGTGAGCGTGCTTCCCTTCTCCATGCCCTTTGCCTCTGCGAAGAGTTCTTCTGCCTTGGCGAGGTTTCTCTTCTTGTTGCCGTCTTCTGTTGCTGAGAGAAGGAGGTAGATCTCTGCTGCCTCTAGCATCTCCTTCTTCGCCTGCGCCGCATCCCGTGATGCGATGCGCCGTGCTTTCTGTATTTTTTCCTCTGCATCGTTCTTATTGCACATCATGCTCACCTCAGATCATCATCTCCACTGCTGAGAGCGCGAGCTCTCCCGGTGACTCCAGGTCCTTCAATTCGTTAAGAATCCTCTTCGCGAGGCTTTCTTGCCTGGTGTGAAGCTCTTCTTCGTGTTCAACAGTCTCGTCTCGTGTTGAATAGTCCTCTACTATCTCATACACGATGAGTTCAGGCTTGAGCTCTTTTCTCTCTGGGGATGGATTGGACTGCGTGAACTCCTCTTGCTCAAGGGTGTCATCAATGCTGGACTGCGGCAATTGCTGGAATGAGGGGGATATCGCAGCCATTGGTATCGCAACATACTGAGTGCTAGGAGTGTACTCCTTTCCGCTTTCCGCGTTTCGCTCAGGGGAGAAATAACTCCTTGAACTGTACTGCTGGTTCGGCAATTCCATGTTTTGCATCGCGCTGCCGTACAGCATGTCATCTACTGATGAGCGGGTGCTTGCCCTCATGTTCGATGCAAGGTCAAGGTCCTGCACCATGCTCATCCTCTGGCTGTAAATGCTGGACGGGCCTATCATCTCGTTGCGGCTGCTGCCCTGATAGCCAGCTGCCATGCCCATAATGATTCCTCTGTGGGGTCTGCATACCATGTGTGACACCTTTGTTAGTGTACTAATGATATTGTTTTACAGTGATAAAACTCTTTCTAGGAGGAATGTGACAAAAAAATCAGTCAGCCCTGCAGGGTCTTGATATAGCTCTCGACAATGACAAAGAGCACGTACATCATGACAAGGGAGATGGCTTCCTTCCAGTTGATGCCGCCGTCGGACTCCGCAAATGTGAGGAAGATGAACGAAATCACAATCATCCACATCGCGCTGGTGAAGAAGAGGAAGAAATTCGCGGTCACAGGGGCAATTAGAGCAGTCACCCCCAGCACGAGCGTCGAGTTCGTGATGACAGAGCCAATGAGGTCGCCAAGGGCCATCTCCTCGTGGCGGGCAGCGACCGCCTTTATCTCAAAGCTGAGCTCAGGCAGACTTGTGCCCAATCCCAGGAGGAAGATACCTATGAGGATGGGGGGGACTGAAAGCTGTTCTGAGATGCTGGTCCCATACTCGACGACAAAATGCGCGCTCACCATGAGCACTACTATCGCCAGCACGGTAAGGAAGCCCGCGGCTCTCGCTTCAGTCTTTGATGTCCTTCGGATTTCCCTATGGAATTTTTTTTCCTGTTTCAATGTGAGATACAGGTACCAGACAAATACACAAATGAGGATGAAGCCTTCAAACCTGCCAATGACAGCATCAGCCCCTCCTGCAGCAGATTGCATCCATGTCGGCGGCCAGAGCATGAGCAGCATGGGCACAATCAGGATGATGAGCATGTATACGAGGTCTTTGCGGATAATCTTGCTGCGGATACGCATTGAGCGCGTGAACAGAACGACAAGGCCTATGATTATTGTCAAATCCGCTATGTTTGAGCCGATGACATTTCCGAGAGCAAGCGCAGTATTCCCCTCTATCGCAGACATGATGCCTACGAAAAGCTCCGGAATCGATGTGGAGAGTGCCATGATAATGAACCCTATGGCGAACTCGTTTAGCCCAAAGTAGGAGCTGACCTTGGTGAGGTTGTCCGCGAGAATTCCTGCGCTCTTGACCAGGAAAATACAGGCTAGCACGAAAAAGAAGAGGCTCAGCGCAAGCTCAGGCACTATCATAGTTGACATCCGCGTTAATTATCCTTATAAGGGTTTCGTTCATCCCTTGCTGCCAGCGAAGAGAGAGAGCGCCATGCCGCTTATGAGCGCTATGAGTGAGTCTGTCTTGAAGTAGGTAAGGGAAATGAGCTCAGTCCATGCCATCTCATTCCAGGCAGCGCCCAGCACGATTGAGAGAACGAATCCGATGACAAGGGCAAAGAGGAAATGCATCAGCCCAGTTGCGTATTTCTTATAACTCTGCCTGATGAAGAAGAATGCCGCGAGGAAGAAGCCGACGAACAGAATCATGCCTGTCTGTATATTCGGGGCAGCGATGGTCTTGCTTGAGAACACACCAAACTGCGCCACGACCATGAAGGTCAGAACCGATAGGATGCTCTTGTCTGCCTTGACAGAGTCCCAGGAAAACATGTCCTTGAGGTGCATCTCCTCCTCAAGCTCTTCTTTGATTTCCTCCTTAATCTCCTCCTCGGTAGTTGCAGGCATGGCCTTTGTGGTGCCAATATCTTTTCTCCACTTCTTGTACTGCGCATCGGTTGGTACGCCCGCAACTGTGCGGCCTTCTTTTGCCTTCTTGAATATTGCGTAGATGGCGAATGCCAACCCGAGTATACCTATGATGATGCCAAGGACGCCGAATATTATCGTTTCAGTCGTGAGTCCTGTGGCTGCTCGGGCCCGGAATTCTGTGTAGAAATACAGCACTCCAAAGCCTGTGATGAAGAAGACAAAGGTGTTCTTGATAAGATGGACGATGACGCCTGTGAATTTGTTGATGAGCAGAAGGAGAAAATATCCCGCTATGAAGAGGATGAGCAGGGCGAAGAAGTCCCCGTGACGCGCAAGAGACGGCAACTGCCTGCCGTAGTCAGCGATGAAATGCATCGCAGAGGTATTCGACAGTGTCGTGATGCCCTGGCTGATGGACTCGTTGATTGCGCTGCCAGTAATAGCGGCCCCAGTCACGATGGGAGCTGTCATGCGCACTCCAGAGTGCCTTTCACTTAAATATTTTGCTTTACTTCAAACAGCCGAAAGCCTCCAGCTTCAGCCGGAGGTGAGCCCTCGGATTATGTTACTCCCTGAGGATTGCTGCCTGAGCCGCAGCGAGCCTCGCGACAGGCACTCGATAGGGGCTGCATGAGACATAGTCCAATCCAATTGAGTGGCAGAAGTGTACGCTCGCAGGGTCGCCACCGTGCTCGCCGCAGATACCTATTTTCAGGTCCTTCTTCTCGACTCGCCCGAGCTTCACTCCCTGCTCCACGAGCTTCCCCACTCCCTCCTGGTCAAGAGTCTGGAAAGGGTCTGCCGGCAGGATGCCCCTGGATAAGTAGTCAGGCAGGAACTTGTTGATGTCGTCCCTGGAAAAGCCGAAGGTCATCTGCGTCAGGTCGTTTGTGCCGAAGCTGAAGAACTCCGCATGCTTCGCAATCTCGTCTGCAGTTGCGCACGCCCGGGGAATCTCTATCATCGTGCCTATCTTGAAGTGCACATGCACTCCTGTCTCTTCCCTCACCGCCTTAGCAGTCCTTTCCACATATCCTTTGAGGGTGACGAATTCGTTCACATGCCCAATGAGGGGAATCATAATCTCGGGCTTAAGCTCCACGCCTTCCTTGGCGAGTTCGCTTGCAGCCTCAAGTATGGCACGCGTCTGCATCTCAGCAATCTCAGGGAATGTTATCGCCAACCTGCATCCTCTGTGGCCGAGCATAGGGTTGAGTTCCTTGAGCAGGTGCAGCCTTTCCTTTACTGAGTTGAGGCTCATCTTGAGTGTCTTTGAGATGGATTCAAGCTCTTCCTCAGTCTCGGGAAGGAACTCGTGCAGGGGTGGATCGAGCAGCCGTATCGTGACTGGCAGTGAGCCCATGACCTTGAAGATCTCGATGAAGTCCTGGCGTTGCATAGGCAGTATCTTATCGAGCGCCTTGCGCCTGTCTTCCTCGCTCTCGGACATGATCATTTCACGCACTGCGCGAATCCTGCCCTCCTCGAAGAACATGTGTTCTGTTCTGCATAATCCAATTCCCTCTGCCCCAAACTCGACTGCCTTTGCAGCGTCAATTGGAGTGTCCGCGTTTGTTCTCACGCCGAGCTGCCTATATTCGTCTACCCACTCCATGAGAATCTTGAACTCCGGGCTCATTTCAGGGTCTATGAGCGGCACCTTTCCGACGAGTGCGTCCCCTGTGGAGCCGTTGATGGTGATGACCTCTCCCTCCTTGATGAGGTAGGAGCCTGCCTTGAAAATTTTCTTTTCCTCTGAGATGGAAATCTGCTCGCACCCCACGACGCAGCACTTGCCCATGCCGCGCGCCACAATGGCTGCGTGGCTCGTCATCCCCCCTCTGGAGGTGAGTATTCCCTGGGCAGCGTGCATCCCCTGGATATCTTCCGGGCTTGTCTCAGCCCTCACGAGGATGACTTTGCGGTCCAGGTTGGCGAGCTCATGGGCGCGGTTTGCCTCGAAGACAACCTCGCCGCTCGCCGCTCCAGGTGAAGCAGGAAGCCCGATGGCGATGCTCTCTGTCTGTGCATTCGGGTCCACGCGCTTGTGCATCACTTTCTCGAGCTGCTCAGGCTTGATGCGGAGGAGGGCCTGCTTTTTGTCGATGAGCCCTTCATCAACCATGTCTACAGCTATCTTGATGGCTGACTGCGCAGTCCTCTTCCCAGTACGTGTCTGGAGGATGAAGAGCTTACCGCTCTCAATGGTGAACTCCATGTCCTGCATGTCAGCATAATGCTGCTCAATTGACTTCGCGATGTCGTTGAGCTCCTTGTACTTGTCAGGCATATCTTCTGCGAGCCTGCTTATCTTTTCCGGTGTGCGGATACCAGCTACCACATCTTCGCCCTGGGCATTCATGAGGTATTCTGCATACAGGGCGTTCTCTCCGGTCGAGGGGTCTCGCGTGAATAGCACTCCGGTTCCTGAGTCCTTGGCGAGGTTTCCGAAGACCATGGCCTGTACATTCACCGCAGTCCCCAGGTCGTGGGGGATGTCATGGATTTCCCTGTAGGAGATTGCCCTAGCATTGTTCCATGATTGGAATACTGCGTTGATTGACAGCCGCAGCTGTTCTTTTGGGTCCTGAGGGAATTCTTTTCCAGTCGAGTCCTTGATGAGCGCGAGATACTCGCTGGCGATGCGCTTCAGGGCCTCAGGAGTGAGCTCAGTGTCCAGGCTGACTCCCTCATCATGCTTGACTCTGTGGAGGATGTTCTCAAACTGGGAATGCTTCAATCCAAGGACAACATTACCGAACATCTGGATGAGCCTGCGGTAACAGTCACGGGCAAAGCGCTCGTCCTTTGTCAGGGCAATGAGCCCGCTCAGCGTGGTCTCGTTGAGACCGATGTTCAACACTGTATCCATCATACCGGGCATGGAAACTTTTGCTCCTGAGCGGACAGAGAGTAGTAGGGGTTTTTCAGCGTCTCCGAGTTTTTTCCCGGATACCTGCTCGAGCTTTGTGAGGCTCTCGTCTATCTGCTCCACGAGCTTAGGGGGATAGGCTTCATGGTGGGAATAGTACATGCAGGCCTCGGTCGTGATGGTGAACCCTTCAGGTACGGGGATGCCCAATCTAGTCATCTCAGAGAGGTTCGCGCCCTTGCCGCCGAGAAGCTCGGACATCTCTTTTTTTCCCTCGCCGAAGAAGTAGACCCATTTTGTGTCTGTCATATTCTTGATTGCATTTTTTTGTGTCATGATAATCATTCTTGAGCAAGGGAGGAGAGGCGATTTAAATATGTTTAGAGTCTGATGTATATAACCTCATTGATGAAAAACCTTTTAACTGCGCTTGCGGATTCAGCGTGTGATGAAGAGAATCCAGGGCAGGAAGGGCCAATGGGGCCCCTCTAGGCAGAATCAGGCGAGGAGCCATTCGTTCTCCCGCGCAGAGCTCGTTGAAATCGCCAAAGGCTACGCAGCGATAACCTTCGCCTTCGCCATCCTCCTGCTGGGCGGATTTGCGATGTTCACCGCGAAGCCCGGAGAGCTTGTCATCGCGATGGCTATCTCGGGAGTGACTGTCGGCGCTGGCTTTATCGTGCATGAGCTTGCCCACAGGTACGTTGCAAGGCAGTACGGCTGCCAGGCGTTCTTCAAGGCATTCGACCCCTTCCTCGTGGTCGCAATTGTGTCCGCATTCTTTGGGTTCATCTTCGCTGCTCCCGGCGCTGTGGTCATCCAGGGCTATACCTCCAGGGAGAAGACTGGGAAGATTGCGGCAGCTGGCCCCCTTTCAAATATTGTGCTTGCGCTTCTCTTCCTTGGCCTGAAGCTCATCAATCCGATTGCATGGCTTGAGCCGCTCTTTTTTTATGGAGTGTGGATAAATGGCTTCCTCGCTTTCTTCAATCTCCTGCCGTTCGGCAACTTCGACGGCCTGAAGGTGCTGATGTGGAGCAGGAGCGCCTTCTACAAGCTCATGGGGGCGAGCCTTGTGGTGCTGTTCCTGCCCAAACTGTTCTGAGTGGAATGCCCTTCCTGTCTGGCTGCGGAAAGCTTTATAAGATTCCCAAAGTTCCACTACTTTAGAGATTCATGTGGGGGATTGAGATGGGAATAGACCTCGAAGAGATTACTAGTAAATTTCAGGAATTCAAGGACATGAAGAAGGCAGAGCTTGAGCCAAAGCTCATTGAGCTTGAAGAGAAATTCTATGACAAGACTGGCCTTGACCTCCAGTTCATAGTCAAGAGCTACAAGATGTCTCTTACCGGATCATACGACGAGAAGAGCGATCTCCGCGATGAGGCCCTTACAGAAGATAAGGAGAGGGAATACTGGATTGGCCACGGCCTCAGCTTTGGCGACAGGGCCGCTCTCGCAGGCATGCTGGAACTCCTGGGCAAGAAGGCGCGCTCTGCCAAATACGCTGCCCGCGTTGTCGAGGCCTATATTGCTGCTGACGCTTGCCTGCACCTCACCGATAACACTGTCTTCGGCCTGGTGAAGCAGGGTGTCGAGAAGGCCAAGGTGAAGAAGGCAGAGCTCGAGCAGAGGCTTAAGGATGAGCGGCAGAAAAAGGAAGATGAGAAGCCCAAGAAGCCTGTCGAGTATCTTACTCCTGAGGACGAGGAGCTTGCCTCATGGACAGATGACGGGGACGATTCTCCTGGGTACGAGCAGCCAACTGGGGACGACGACTCTGGCGACCTCTGGTAGCTGGACAGATTATTTTGACAGATTATTTTATATACCTTGTATTATCCTGTCTGAAGTATGACTTTCATCTGGATTATCTTTGACTTTGATGATGTGGTGTCTCACAAGCGGAAATGGTTCAGGAGTATTCTCGAACAGGCTAACAGGAGTGTCGAGTTTGATGTCGAATCTGCCCTGAAGTACCTGCGGGAGAAGCAGGACGAGTGGCTGTCAGGTAAGATGTCCACTCCTGAAGTTGTGGAAGGATTCTCAAAGCGCGTGGGAACTGAGGTTTCCTATGATATCATCAAGACGGCGATGGAGGATTCCATCCTGCCGGAGCAGGAGGTGCTGGACATCATCGCCTCTCTTCGGGAAAAAGACTATAAGATATGCATGCTCACCGACAACCCGACTGACCGGATTGAGATGATTCTGGTGAGGGAAGATGTCGCCCCGCTCTTCGACAGGATAACCGGCAGCGGCTATTTAGGGATAATGAAGGACGAGCCAGTGGTGTTCATCAAGCTCGCGAAACAGCTTGGCATTTCGCCTGAGGAGGCGCTCTTCATCGATGACAATGAGAGCAACTGCCTCAACGCCCAGGCCGCAGGCATGTCTGCGCTCCACTTCAAGCTTTCTGAGGAGTCGGACGACAACGGAGAGCGCCTGCTCAAGGGATTGAAGTCCTTTGGGATAGAATTCTGACTATTTGGAGTTATCAATCGCGCTGGTAATCTCCTCTCGCTTATCCATAATGCCACGCAATCTGTTCACTGAATACAGAAGGATGTTCTCTTTTTTGTATGTCTCACCCTCTGATGGCTCAAGAAGAATTCTGTTAGTGTTGAGAGTTCCGTCCTGTGTGATGTAGTCCATCTTTACAATCTCATTGTAGAACCGCTCAAGCCGGGTAGTGCGCGTCTCCTCCTCAAGAAGCGCCTCATCGATGATAGCAGACTCTACTGTTGAAAGCGCATTCACCCGCTGTTTAAGGACGCTGTCCAACTCATCAAGCGTGATGCATCCCACTCCTTCTTCAGCTGCTGTGACAATATAGTCCCCGGCAAGCTGGCTTGTGGTGTAGGTGTTGAGGTCAATAAGGTAATTCTCGATGCGCTGAGCCAGGTGCGCAATGTCACGCTTCACCCATTGCTTGGCTGTTTCCTCTTCTTCTCTTTCCACTGCTTCGTAGGTGAATATCTCTCCAACGCTGAAGAACACCAAATCCCGCTTTTTGCCAAGGAATGTATCTCCTGCAAGGAAATCATATGTTGTCCCTACTGGTACACACTGAATGAGGTCAAGGCTCCCGTCTTCGCGCTCTATCTTGCTCAGGTTGTATGCTCCTGATTTGATTTCTGAGATTCTTCCATCAGTCTTAGTGGTTCCTTCAGGGAAGATGACTGCATCCATTCCCCTATCAAAGTGATTTCGTAGGTTGGCAATTCGCTTCCAGTTCTCCGCTTTCATCGCTTTCTCTTCATCCTCTGTGAGCCCTTCATCAAGCCAGGTGCGGTACACCTCAATAGCTACAGGGCTGAGAAGGAACTTGATGATAGGTGAACCAATGGTGTCTCCCATGATTTTTCGCCGCGACACTGCCTTTGCGACAGGCTTGCCAATATCTTTCCATAGAGGTACAATGTTGTAAATATCATTCCAGCTGTCGTGTTTTGGAAGCCAGAGGAATGGTCCTGGTTTCACTTCATCGTTTTCGAGGATATTTTCCAGTCCACTAACCTTGACTTCTTCGGTGACAAGGCTTCGGACAATAGTCATTACACCTGAAAAGAATCCGGTGAACTGCTTGAGAAGAAATGTACTTGGCGAGCGTTCTAATTCCTTGTAAAGAATCTCGGTGTCAGTGTCAGCCATTGTAGGCTTTGGATGGGATGAGAAATTTAAGTGTATGTGTGCAAATATGGAACAACGTTTTTAAAGGGGACCATGAACTGCACATGTTGTTATGTCTGCTGTTATTCATGTCGAGAACATTGAGAAAGTCTATCGCAGGGGAAATATCCATGCTCTCAAGGGGATTTCTTTTGAGATTGAGAAGGGCGAGACATTTGGCCTCTTGGGTCCTAATGGTGCAGGAAAGTCGACTGCTATTGGGATACTGATCACGATTATAGAACTGACAGCAGGAAAGGCGAGCATCCTCGGGATGGATGTCACAAAAGAGCCGAACAAGGTGAAAGCCCTCCTTGGAGTCGTGCCTCAGGATCGTTGGCTCGATGAGGACCTCACAGCGAGGGAGAACCTCCTGATTCACGGGAAATGTTACGGGATGGGAAAGGCAGAAAGGAAAACTGCAGCTGAGCGCGTGCTTGGGATGATGGAGCTGTCCCAGAGGGCAGATGACAATATCCGTACCTATTCAGGCGGGATGCTCCAGAGGCTTCTGATTGCACGGGCAATCATGCATGAGCCCCAGATTCTCATCATGGATGAGCCTACCATAGGCCTTGACCCCCAGGCACGCAGGCACATGTGGCAATACATTGAGCAGCTCAAGCGACAGGGCGTTACTATCCTCATGACAACACACTACATGGAAGAGGCGGACGTGCTGTGTGACAGGGTAGCAATAATTGATGAGGGTGTCATCAAGGCGATTGACACTCCCGAGAAGCTCAAGAGCATGCTTCCAGGCGGCAATACCGTAATCGCAGAGGCAAAGCCGATTGACAAGGAGCTGTTGAAAGAGCTCAGGTCGCTGAAGAATGTGAGCAGGCTCACTTCTGGAGACGAATCCATCTCGCTGTTTGTGAAGGACGGAAAGAGAGCGCTGCCCTTGCTTGTGACGACCATCCAGAAGTATGCTGAGCTGCATTCAATCACACTGCACGAGCCCACCCTTGAGGATGTGTACATCAGCCTCACTGGAAAGGAGCTGAGAGAATGAGCAGCCAGCTGAAGGCATTCATGGGAATATTGCACCGCGACTTCATCGTGTTCTGGCGTAATTTTCATGGAAATTCAATAAGAATCTTCATCCAGCCCACGTTCTTTTTGGTTTTATTCGGCATCCTCATGCCAAAGATGGGGCTGTTCGACAGGGGCTACGGAGACATACTGGTGCCCGGCATCATGACCATATCGGCGATGACTGCCTCTGCTTTTGGAGTGGGGGCACTGGTCGGGCTGAGCTTCTTCCGTGAGCGCGAGATCAAGGCCCATATCCTGACACCTATTTCGATGCCATTGCTTGTATTTGAAAAGCTCTTGTATGGGGTCTTTCAGGCGACGATATCCGCGATTATCATGTTCATCATCGCGTACTTCCTGTTTCCCGGCACATTGACTATACCAAATATCTTCCTGTTCATCGGTATCATCACTCTCACGAGCGTGACGTTCGCCTCGTTTGGGATAGCGGTCGCTTCCCGTACACGGAGGCCGCCCATCATGTTTGAATTATTGCAGATAGTGATAATGCCCCTCATGTTCTTCGGTGCCACGTTCTTTCCATTGAGCATGGTGAAGGACTTGAGCCCGCTATTCTATAAGGTGCTGCTCATCCTGCCAAACGTGTACACGAGCGAGGGAATGCGGGCGCTTATCACGCCCCACGTGGAGCATCTGCCATTGCACTACTGCTTTATCGGCCTGATTGTGTGGTGTATTCCTATGTTCCTCATCGGGCTTCGTGAATTCAAGCTCAGGGCAATCAGTTAGATTTTTATATACAGGAAGTGTTTGCGTTTCGGAGGGGATTAACCATGACAGCATTCCTTATAGACCATGACTTTCCAGAGTGCATCGGATGCGGCGCCTGCGCTGCCCTTGACCCAGACGTCTGGCTCATGGACGGAGACAAGGCCCATGTCGCCAACGCCACGAAAGTGGACAAGGAGAACGGCACCCACGAACAGCTCGAGCTTCCAGATGAGGAGGCTTTTAACAAGCAGAAAGAGATTGCCGAGGCCTGCCCTGTTAACTGCATCCACATGCTGAAAGACGGCGAGCAGGTCATCTGAGAGTAGAGATACAGATTCTTTTCTGTGCAGCTACAGCTAGAGCTATTATTCAGTAGTTCCAAGCAGTGATATCGTATCGAGGATGAGTTTCTGAAGCCTGAATAGGCGTGTCGAGTGGTCTAGGAGGAAGTTTAATACCTCCTTGAGTTCCTGCCGCTCGGCTTCTGGAAGGTGTCCTGCTTCCTGTTCGGCGCATTTCTCGAACTGCTCGATGAGTTGTTTTTCATCGAATAATTCGAATTCTTCCAGTTGCATCTGCTCTTCCAGCTTGTTGAGGAACTTGATGAGCGGGTCTGATTTCCAGTCCGAGACAGTGGTTTCCTTCAGTTGCTTCTCAAGGCCGTGAAGCTCGCTCTCTGTCCAGGAGATTTTCTGGTGGAGCTTCCATAGCTGACCGGCGAGGTCTTTCAGCGCGGAGATGAGTACACGCGTGTGTTGCCCCTCTGCCCGCTTCTCGATGTCGTCGAGCAGGTCCTTGTGTCCCTCGAGAATTGTTTTTTCTTCCCTGATGAGCCTGTCTTCCTTGTGGAGCGCCATGTCCACCTCCAGGAGGATGTCGTAGATTTCCTTGAAGTCATTGGGCAGGTGGTCTATATTGATGTCCTGGTCAAAGATTGCCATGGCTGGTTCTGGCATTAGAATCTATTTATGTCTTGCGCTACCCGCCGCCGTACATTATCTGGAGCATGATTATGGCGATGATGATAACGATTCCCGCCAAAACAAACATCTGGACTGAGTACAGGCCTTTGCGTTCCATGGCTATCCCTTAGTTTTGGCACTATTTAATTCTTTCTTCCAGTGCGGTTCATAAGTGTTGTCTCCGCTTTTTCGGAGGCTTTCCGGACGATAAGGTTATGTATTCCGAGCACTATAGTAGCCCCATGCAGGTGAAGCTACATCCTCCCATGCGAGAAGGAGCCCAAGCGGAGAAAAAGGCGCAGAAAGACAGAAGATGAGTGAGCACTGGCGGAATTAGTCAGGTGCAGAATAAAACCTGAATAATCCTGATACTGATTATAGGAAAATACTTAAATTGATTATTTATAAAGAAAGCTATCGGTCTTTTAAAGCCGGAAGGTGATGACATGGCTGTGAACAGGCTCTGCTGGCGCGTGGGAGGCCAGGCAGGGGACGGCATAATGACAGTGGGCCACATGTTTGCGCGAGCGTGTACGCGCGGCGGCCTTCAAGTCTCAGCATACACTGAATTTCCTTCATTAGTGAGAGGAGGCCACAATAACTACTGGGTCCATGTGGAGGACAGGCCAGCATATTCTCCAAGACAAAGGACTGACCTTCTTGTAGCCCTCAATCGAGAGACAGTGGACAAGCACAAGGACACACTCTCGGAAAATAGCGCAGTCATCTACGACCCGGAATCCGTTGAAATCAAGGAAGGTGAGCTAGGTAAGAACGTGATGCTCGTGCCCATCCCGCTGATGAAAATCGCGAAAGAGCAGGCAGGCAACCGCATCTATAGGAACAGCGTCGCAGTCGGAGCATCACTTGGATTAGTGGACTATGATTTCACCTATATCCAAGAAGTGGTCACTGACACGTTCAAGAAGAAGGGACAGAACGTTGTAGATGAGAATATCAAGGCAGCAAAACTGGGGCACGAGGCAGCTGAATCCCTGAGAAAGGACTTTTCCCACACACTCAAGATTGTGAAAAACGCTCCTCCGAGGATGCTTATATCAGGTACAGAGGCAATAACCTTTGGCGCAGTCCAGGCCGGCTGTAAGTTCTACAGTACTTATCCCATGACTCCCTCAAGCGAGATACTCCACACCTTCGCAAAGCTGGAAGAAGAGCATAGTATAGTCGTGAAACAAACCGAAGACGAGATCGCAGGCCTGGTCATGGCCCTCGGAGCATCATTCACAGGAGTGAGGTCTATGGCAGGAACCTCAGGAGGAGGTTTCGCTCTCATGACAGAGGCACTGAGCATGGCAGCAGAGGCAGAACTGCCTGTTGTGGTCGCTGTAATCTCTAGGCCAGGCCCCTCGACAGGCATGCCCACCTGGACAGCCCAGGGAGACTTGAGGATGGTAGCTCACGCAGGCCACGGAGAGTTCCCGAGAATCGTGATGGCTCCTGGGGATTTAGAAGAGGCGTTCCACGCTACTTTCGAGACATTTAACCTTGCCGAGAAATACCGGTTGCCGGCAATCATCCTTTCTGACAAATTGCTCTGCATGAGCTTCTGGAGCCAGGACATCTATGATACAAAGAACCTGAAGATTGACCGCGGCAAGTTCCTCTCTGACAAGGAAGTGGCTGAGATGGCAAAAAAGCACGGTCGGTCCACTCCTTATCTCGTCACAAAAAACGGCGTTCCGCCTAGGTGGATACCCGGCCAGCCAAAGGGCGGCCATACAGGCTCTGGAAACGAGCACAATATCTTCGGCGATGTCGATGACACTGCAGAGAACCGCATCGAGCAGATGGAGAAGCGCTGGCGCAAGGCAGATTCTGCGATGAAGGAGATTCCAAAGCCTAAGCTCTATGGGCCAAAAGACGCGAAGGCCACGCTCTTCTGCTGGGGCTCCACAAAGCTCGCCTGCCTGGAAGCGATACGCATGCTCGAAGAAGAAAACATTCCTGTCAACTGTCTCCACACGCTCTATATCCTGCCTTTCCCTACGCAGATTGTGGGAGATATGCTTGACAAGGCGAACAAGAGCATTATCATAGAGGGCAACTACGACGGCCAGTTCGCAGGCATGGTGAAGCAGTTCACTGGAAAAGAGCCGGATGAGCTTTTCCTCAAGTTTGATGGTAGGCCGATTTATCCTGAGGAGATTGTTCAGCGTGTGAAAGCGATGCTTGGAGGAGGTGAGTGAGATGGCAGATACAATCGCATTATCAATCGAGGACCTCTCAAGCATGGACAAGCCAAACTGGTGCCCGGGCTGCGGAGACTACCTTATGCTGAATGCAGTGAAGAAAGGCCTGGTCGAGCTTAATATCAAGCCTGAGAACGCAGCAATTATCTCTGGGATTGGATGCGGAAGCAAATTCCCGCACCACCTCACCACATACGGGTTCCACGCCATCCATGGGAGGGCAATCCCCTTTGCCACAGGTGTCAAGCTCACTAATCCAGATCTTACTGTCATCGTCGCTGCAGGAGACGGGGACATCTACGGCATTGGAGGAAACCACTTCATGCACGGCCTGAGGAGAAACCTTGACATTACTGTCCTTGTGCAGAATAACATGATTTATGGCCTCACCAAGGGACAGACAAGCCCAACCAGTGAGAAGGGATTCATCTCAAAGAGCACTCCGCACGGCAACATAGAAGAGCCAGTCCACCCAATGGTGATGTCCCTTGCAGCAGGGGCCACGTTCGTCGCAAGGACATTCAGCGGCGACCCCAAGCATGTCGCTGAAGTGATAAAGGCGGCAATAGCCCACAACGGCTCGGCACTTGTGGACATGCTGATGCCCTGCCTCAGCTTCAACAAGGTCAACACCCTCGCATGGTACAAGGAGCGCGTGTACAAGATGGAGGGCCATGACAAGACAGATATTGTCGAGGCCTATCGCAGGGCGCTTGAGCACGACAAATTCCCGATTGGCATATTCTACGAGGCTGACAAGCCCACGTATACAGAGGAATTGAAGCAGTTGAAAGACAAGCCCCTGGTGAAGCAGGACATCTCGTCAATCAATATCTCCAAGGCCATGGAGCGCTATGTCTGAGAGAGGTAATCCTTATATAGCCGAGCTCCTCATCCCCAGAGGAAGATGAAGAGGGGGCTGGGAGGGGCATTTTTTCTTGCGCTTCTAATTATACTTGGTGCAGTGTTCAGCGTGAGCGCCCAGTTCCAGGTTGGCAGCGCATCCGACGAGACAGTCAGGGTTCTCGTGAGAGTGCCGTCAGGAACAACCTCAACTGAACTGGCAGCCCGGATTACAGCAGATGCACCTCAGCAGTCGGGAGGCCTGGGCATCCTCTCAACCAGTAGGAGTTCTGACGTCACGGTGAGGCACACGCTTTCTGGATGGGTTGCGTTAGAGCTGCCTGCATCCGAGGCAGCCAGGCTCTCGAAAATCTATCATGTTGAGGAGGACAAGAAAGTCTACGCATTGCTCGAGACAAGTGTCCCACTTGTGAACGGCTCGCTTGTGTGGGGGCAGTTCAGCAATGCCTTCGGCAATATCACAGGAAAAAACGTCACGATTGCGGTCATCGACACCGGCATTAACTATACGCATGCTGACCTGGGCGGATGCCTCGGCACGACATGTAAGGTTGCAGGAGGATATGATTATGTCAACAGCGATGCTGACCCCGTGGATGACCATGGCCACGGCACTCACTGCGCAGGCATTGCAGCAGCCAACGGCACTTTGAAAGGAGTCGCTCCCGACGCCACGCTCATAGCATACAAGACGCTCGGCGCAGGCGGCACAGGCTCTTCATCAGATACTATCGCTGCGCTCGAGAATGCTTCGGCAGCAGGCTATGACATTATCTCATTGTCTCTCGGAGGCCCAGGCTATTCTAATGATGCGGTAAGCCAGGCTGTAGACGCTGCGGTGAGGAACGGCAGCATTGTCATTGTCGCAGCAGGCAATTCAGGCCCTGGAGGTATCACTGCGTGCAAGAATGATTTCGACGGCACGAAATTTTCTATCTGCTCGCCGGGAACAGCCCGCCTCGGCCTCACAGTCGGCAATACAGACAAGAGCGATGTGATGAGCAGCACTTCATCCCGCGGCCCAGGCCTCACTACCCTTGAGATAAAGCCTGAGATGACCGCTCCTGGTGAAAGCATCGTCTCGACAAAGCTCGGCGGCGACAATGAGTCCCGCAACGGTACCTCGCAGTCAACCCCTCATGTTGCGGGCGCAGCTGCACTGCTCAAACAGCTCCATCCAACGTGGACTGTTGAGCAGGTGAAAGCTGCCCTGATTGGGACGGCAATCGACCTTGGCTTCAACGTGAGTGACCAGGGCGCAGGCAGGCTTGACGCTTACGCAGCTGTCAACGCCTCGTTCGTCGCCCCTATCTCCATCCTAAACCTGAGGTCGCATTACAATCCCCTGCTCAATGCGTCCACAGTATTCAACCTTACTGAACTCTCGAATAGGGCGTACGATGTCTCGCTCAGTGTCTCGCTGAGGAAATCCGCAGGGGGCAGCGCTAATGTCGCGCTGAACGCCAGCCTTGTCCCATTGCCGGCTCTCGGAAGCACGGACATCGAGCTGTACTTCACAGGGCTCACCAACGCGACTTCAGGTATATATAGTGGGCTCATCACCGCGAATTCGAGCGACACCACCATCACCATCCCCTTCTGGGTTGAATTCAACGGCGAATGCGGCGCCTTTGACCACGACACCACTCTTGATAGGGACATGACATCAAACGGCACCTGCTTTGCTGTCGTGTCAGATGGTGTCACTCTGGATGGAAACGGGTACACGATTCTCAGCAACGGCTCAGGCACAGGTGTGGAGGTCTCCGGCTTCAATAATCTCGTCATACGTAATTTCGCTGGCATCAATAACTTCTCTGATGGCATCGTCGCCACTTCGATGGCGAATTCCATCATCTACAACAACACCATCACCTGCGCCAACACAAGCCAGAGCGACGGCATGTATATAACCACTTCACCAGGCCTCAACATCACTTCCAATATTGTCACAAGCGATGGCGCGAGCGGCAACGGAGTGTATCTCATCTCCAGCAACGGAGCGTACATGGATTCAAATACTGTGACGTCAACAGGCTCGAACAATTGGGGCGTTATCTTCCAGGGTTCCAGCAATGGTGTGTTCACTGGCAACACAGTCACCACAACTGGCTCAAATGGTGACGGCATATACCTGCTCACTGTGACTAATACCACCGCCACGTCGAACACAGTTCTTACAGTGGGCTCTTCTGCCACGGCATTCTACTTCGACGACGCCTCCAATAGTGTGCTGTCCGGCAATGTTATCCTCACTTCTGGCCAGTCATCCCAGGGAGTGTACATCGACGCGGGCTCCCACAACAATACTTTGACAGAAGATCAGGTGAATGCTACAGATGCGCCAGAGTTCTACGTTGAAGATGGCTCAACAGGAAACCTCTTCACCCGGGCCCTCTTCCTCGGCGAGGTGAATTTCACGAGCCACTTGTTCAGAGCAGTAACTGTAGATGTGAACACAACTCCCCCTCCTGACGCCGCGAGTAAGGGGAACCTGTCCGATTATCTTACTATCACGAACCTTAATGCTGGCTCGTATATTGATTTCAACCTGAGCTATGCAGACACTGATATCGTAAGCGTGGATGAGAGCACAATCCTTCTCTATCAATACAGTGGAAGTTCCTGGAGCCACGTCGCCACGTCAAGTGTTGACACGTTGAGCAACACAGTCAGTTCAGGCAATGTCACGAGTTTCTCGCTTTTTGCCCCACTTGGAGACATTCCGGTGGAATGCGGCGTTGTCGATTCGGACACCACGCTCACTCAGAATCTCACCTCGAACGGGACGTGCTTCACCATCAACGCGAGCAATATCATCCTCGACGGGAATGGGTACACAATAACTGGCAATGGGTCTGAGAGCGGCATTTACAATGATGTCGGCTACGACAACATTACTATTAAGAATTTCGCTGGCATCAACAACTTCACCAACGGAATCTATGCCTGCGGAATGAATGATTCTGTCATATTCAACAATACCATCACGGTCGTCAATATATCCTCTGCCATTGGTGTATTTTTTGACCACAGTGTCAGTACCACAAACAACAATAATCTCTCTTCCAATTCCATCACGGTGTCCGGTAATTCGTCTCAAGGGATTTATCATGGCGAAGGCGGGACAAGCACATATTCGGACAATATCATATCAGCGACAGGCACAAATTCGACAGGCATATGCTTCAATTCAGTCAATTTCAACACGCTGGATGGGAATATTGTCCTGGTGAGCGGAACAGATGCCTATGGTATTGAAGTGAATTGGGATAACCATACTTTCACGGACGATCAGGTGAATTCCTCTGACAGTTATGAATTCTACCTCCATAGTGGGGGTTATCAGCTTACCAATGTAATTATCTCAGGCGAGGTGAATCTGACAATGTTGGTAACAGCGGTAGCGTTGGATACTAACCCCAGCCCCCCGGCAGACCCTTCCGGAAAGCAGAATATCTCTGATTATCTCAGCATTGTGAACCTCAGTGCTTTAGAAGTACTAGGTCCTATGGAGTTCAACCTGAATTATCTGGATAATGACATAAGCGGCTTCCTTGAAGAGACTCTGGTTCTCTACTGGTTCAATGGGAGCGCTGGCAACTGGGAGAGCGTTTCCGCTTCGAGCCTTAATACTGTGGGCAATACGCTCTCTTCAGGTATTCTCCCCACGCTTGGTCTTTTTGCGCCAATGGGCGGTGATTCAATACCTCCCTCGTTCAGTGACGCCGTGAATGTCACTCCTTTGAGCTTCAACGCTTTGGCTCAGCTGAATATGATGGTGAGGTGGACCGATGAGTTTACTGTCACAGAAGCTATTATTGAGGTGAACCGCTCTGGGACATTGACAAATTACAGCGCGAGTAACACGAGTACCACCTGGAACCTGACACTGGCTGATTTCCCCGCAGGAACGCACGCCTGGCGGAGCCACGCGAATGATTCATCCGGGAATGAGAACACCACACCCTGGTATTTCTTCACTATCTCAAAGGCAGCGCCGACATTGAGTCTGACCCTTGACGGGAATGCTGCCAACAGTACAATCAGCTTTAATCAGAGCATCTGGCTGAATGGTTCATTGACAACTGGTGATGCAGGCACTGAGCTGGCCCTTTACCTTGATGGCACGCTCTTGAACCAGAGTATCACAGTTGCGAATTATACCTTATTTTCAACACCGGGAACATTCAACATATCGTTGAATTACACCGAGACGCAAAACTATAGCTCGGCGATGGTTTCGTTTTTTGTCATTGTAACTGACCTGGCGCCACCGGAGTATAGTGATCCCTACAATGAAACCCCGACAACATTCAATGCGAACGCGCAGTTGCTCTTCAACGTGACGTGGCAGGATGCCTCCCTCAGCACTGTCCTGTTCGAGATGAACCGCTCAGGGGTGCTGGCGAACTATACTCCAAGTAATGTGAGCGCCACGACTTGGAATCTTACGCTCATGGATTTCCCTGTAGATACGCACGCCTGGCGCAGCAGCGCGAACGACACATCAGGCAATTCAAACACCACGCCCTGGTACTTCTTTACCATCAGCAGGGCGAGTCCTGAGATTAATCTTACCCTTGACGGGAGCGCATCGAACATCACAGTTAATGAGTACGCCCTTGTCTTGTTGAACGGCTCACTCGTGACCGGAGACTTAGGTACAGCTCTTGTACTCTCTATGGACAGCAGCATCATTATTACTAGTGGAACCTCCCCTGCGAACCTAACGAACTTCACCACACAGGGTGAGTATAATATCTCCCTTTATTATCCGACAACCCAGAACTATACCAATAGCAATGTTTCATACTGGGTGAATGTGAATGACAGCCATCCGCCGTTTGTCGAATCGCATTCTCCAAGCGGTTCCTTTAATTATAATGATGTCACGCTTTCTGCCACAACCAATGAGAATTCAACCTGCCGCTATTCTCAGACACAGAACACGAATTATAGTGGGATGGGCGGCAGATTAACAGGTAATTTCACTGCACATACAATGCCATTAAATGACCTTCCCAATGATGATTATATCTACTACGTGAGGTGCAACAACACCGCAGGCATTGTTTCTGGGGAGGATTACACCATTACATTTACTGTGAATGTGAACACCACTACGCCTCCTTCAAGTGGCGGCGGCGGTGGCGGCGGCATTGTGACTGGCGCGTCCACAGCGACAACAGAGTCGAAGCGGATTACCAGCGCTTCTGTCCAGAAAGGGATAGACATGACTATCAGCAGTACTGAGATCCCAATGCGGAAGCTGAGAGTCGAGCTTCTTGCCGGAGTGACAAATGTGGAGATATCAGTCACGAGCCAGGCTGACCTGCCTGATGCGGTCAGCACCCCTCCGCGTAATCCGGGCGGAAGTGACAGGGATGTGTATGGATATCTTGAGATTGACCACGAGAACCTCGCGCACAACATCAAAAGCGCGGTCATTGATTTCAGGGTGAACCGCAGCTGGATTGAGGAACAGGGCTATACTCGCGGGGATGTCCTGCTTATGAGGCACACCGGCCGCTCGTGGGAGGAGCTTCCCACGCTGGAGAAAAAGCTGACCAACAATTACGTCTATTACAATGCCACAACAAAGAAATTTTCGGTGTTCGCTATCAGTGTCGTAGCTGAAGAGGCGCCTCCTGAGCCAGAGTCTGAAACTGAGCCAGAAGTTCCTGTTGAGCCAGGCATTACTCCACCTACAGGAGGAGTCACTGAGGAGCCTACTGGGCCTGATGAGACATCTCTAAAGATTCCTCCGTATGTGATGCTCATCATCGGTGTGGTTGTCCTTGGCTTTGTGGGAATGATTGGCGTTGGCTTTGTCAAACACCGGAGGGAGCTCTCTGCAGCAAAAGGAAAGGTTGAGAAGAAAAAGGATGGCATTGACCCGATGCTGCGCGCCTATATCAGCAAGTGCCGCCGCCAGGGCCTGTCCGAGCACAAGATCTGGGAGATGCTTACCAAGGAGGGCTGGAAGCTCGAGCAGATTGAGAAAGCCCTGAAGAAGAGACGGGTTGCGAACCAGCATGAGGTGAAGCTGCGCCTCTACATCAAGAGGGCGCGCAGGCGCGGTAATCTTGACACCCTGATACGCAAGGAATTGATTGATTCCGGCTGGGACCGGAAGATGGTGGATGCTGAGCTGAAGCGCGGCAAGAAGAGAAAGAAGAAGCCTGACCTTGAACTTGAGATTGATGAAGATGCTCCTGATGAAAAATCATCTGATGAATAAATCGACATAAATACCACGAAAAGCTCATAGGCTGGTTGTGCGCCGGCCCGCTCTCCTTTTTTATTCTCTTTATTCACGACTATGCAGAAAACTATATAAAGGGGGAAATGTGGGAATTATTGTTACTTAGGGGGAGGTCTGGAAATGACCAAAAGGCACGTATCGACATTCATAGCACTGTTGCTTCTCTGCATGCTAACATTACCTTCAGCATCAGCGCAATTGGGGCTCACTTCAGAGCTTACAGTGATAGAAGACACCATCCTGAAGGATGAGGCAGCAGAATATCTGCTCAAGATAACGAACCCATACGGGACTGAGCAGAAGGTCCGCCTCACGTTTGAGGGAGACATAGAGTGGATTCTCCGCACAGATCCCTTATACCACGGACTGACTGGCATCACGATTCCTGCCTATTCAACAAGTGAGACTATTGTCCGCATCAGCCTCCGCCAGCAGACCATCCCCGCAAGGCAGTATAGGTTCGGCCTGCTCATCACGTCAGAAGAGAGTGGGCAGTCTGCACGCCAGGAGTTCGAGGTGAACCTGCGCTCCGGCGTATCAGGAACATACAGGCCTGCCATCAGCCTCAACGCTGATTTCCCGGTTGAAATCGACCCGAGAGATACTGTCCAGCTTCGCCTGACACTCAAGAACCGTAACATCCTCGAGATAGATGAACTGCTTATCGTGAGCAGCGGCGACCTTACTGAGAAGGAGACCCTGACCACTCTTGACGCCCTTGAGGAGAAAATAGTCATCCAAGACATGACCTTTGACCCTGTGCTGCCTCCTGCTGAGGACATGCTCCGTGTCACGCTCTATTACAACGATGAGTCTGTGGGAAGCGCTGAGATTTACTACACTGCCAAGGCCTATTCAGACATCATCGTGACAGAAGGAGAGCGAGGAGGATTCCTCCAGACTATCTTCGACCTGAGCTATTTCAACGACGGTAATATCGCTGCAGCCGAGACTGTCAAGAGGAAGACTTCCCTGTGGAGAGTGCCATTCACAAAGACAGAGCCCAAGGCAGAGCTCACGCACGATTCGGATGGCTGGTTCCTGACCTGGGACATTAATCTGGTTCCACAAGGGAAGGCAGACTTCCTCGTGAACCAGGACTTCAGGTTCTTCACAGCGACGCTTATCATCGTAGGAGTTATCCTTGCACTCTACTTCACCCTCCGTACTCCAGTGGTGCTGAGGAAGGAAGCAGTCGTGGTGAAAAAGGGCCAGGGCATCGAGGAAGTGAAAATCGTGCTGCACGTGAAGAACCGCAGCACCCAGCGGATTGACGAACTGCTCGTGACAGATTCTGTTCCTGATATCATCGAAGTCAACAAGAAGTTTTCTATAGGGACTATTAAGCCTGAGAAGATTCTCAAGCATGCGAAGCGCGGGACTGTGTTGCGCTGGAAGCTTGACTTCCTCGAGCCGCTTGAGGAGCGAATCATCACCTACAGGGTGAAGGCGAAGCTGAGCATCATTGGCCAGGTAACGCTGCCGATGTATGTCGCGAAGTTCAAGGTGCAGAACAAGGAGCGCATCACGACATCAAATAGCGTCAGTCTGAGCAGCATTCAGCCCCGCCGTTAGATTCCGTGCTCTCCCCTCAGGGGGACGAAGACGAACTTTCCTAGATTGGAGCGCCCTAGTTTTTTTCCTTTTTTTACGAGCTTGACCATGTCCTGGCCGAAGAATGAACCCCCTACCGGAGCGATGAGGGTGCCGCTGTCCGCGAGCTGTTCGAGAAGTAGGGCAGGGATATCAGGGCAAGCTGCTGTCACGATTATCCTGTCAAATGGCGCGCCTGCCTCATAGCCGAGGGAGCCATCAGCATAGAGGACGCGCACATTGTCGATACCGGCGCGTTTCACGTTCTTTTCGGCGCTCTCCGCGAGCTCAGAGATGATTTCAGTGGCTATCACTTTTCCCGGCTTCACGAGCCAGCCGAGCAACGCTGCGTTCCATCCAGATCCAGCGCCCACTTCCAATACCTTTTCTCCTCCCTTCAGCTCGAGCGCTTCGAGCATGAACGCGACAGTATAGGGCTGCGAGATGGTCTGGTCATGCCCGATGGGCAGGGGATGGTTTGCATAGGCCTCTTGGTGGTAGCCGTGTGGAACAAAGAATTCGCGCTTCACCTCCTCTATCGCCCTGAGAATACGCTCATCGCGTATGCCCATGGCACGAAGCTCTTCGATAAGGCGAGAGAGTGTCATGGTCAGTCAGAAATCTTGATGTCGCTATCAGTATAATTGAGCATGCTCTTCGCGATGTTGTCTGTGTGGTCGCCAATCCGTTCCAGGTCGCGCATCGCTTCGAGGAAGACCGCGCTTTCCCTGCCCCCGGATTCGAGCATATCAAGCCTCTTGAGATGCGCTCTGTGCTCAATGTCATAGATGTCGTCAATGTTTTCCTCAATGGTGCGTACCTCGCGGCAGAGGGGAAGGCTTTTCTTTTCTATGGCCTCCATCGCGACAGCGACAGCATGCCTCACTTCCTTGAACATCCTCTTCAGTGCCAACAGGTCATGCTCCTCGAGTTTCTCCCTTGAATCGACAAGTTCCTTCGCGTACTCGACAAGATTAAGTGAGAGGTCAGCTACCCTCTCGATATCGACGGAATTGTGGAGCAGTGCTACTCTCTCATTGCTGTTCTGCTCGGTGAATTTAGGCCCTGAGATGGCTGTGAGGTGCTTCTCGATGTCATAGCGCAGCTGGTCGACGTCTTCTTCTGTGGACTCGACCTCCCGGAGCGCTTTGATCACCAGTGATTTCTCCTGGTTCATGAGGGCGAACTCAGCGTGCTCAAGCATGTGCTTCGCCCACATTCCCAAGCGTACGACTTCCTTCCTCAGGTCCGAAAGGGCGCCTGCAGGGTCTTCAATAGGGTCATATTTCTTGAGCTTTGCCTTGCGCCGCTTCTTGTCGTCAGGCACGAACTTTCGCACAAGACGGGCGATGAGGAAGGTGAATGGCATGAGCATAAGGCTCATGAAGATATTGTGGACTGTGTGGGCATTCGCTATCTGTCTCGGAAGAGAACTCGCGGTGAGTTCTATGAGCCCTGCGAAGGGAGAGATGATGGGTAGGAAGATGAGCATGCCGAGTGTCGCGATGCCAATCTGTGCCATCACAGCCTGCCGAGCCCCCCTTGAGCCGCCAATGCTTGCCAATAATCCTGTGATGCATGTGCCTACATTCGCTCCGAGAGCGATGGCAATCGCTGCCTCGAGCGAGATGGTGCCTGCAGCACCCATGGCGATAGCCATGCCAATCGTAGCTGAACTTGACTGGATAATCGCTGTGAGGATAAGCCCTGCCAGCACAGCCAGGACCGGCCATTTGGCGAAAATGACCATAGTGGCGATCACGTTCGGACTGTTTCCTAGTGGGAGCATCGCGTCCTTCATCAGGGCCATGCCCATGAAAAGGATTCCAAAACCTAGAATCGCCTGGCCGAGATATCGCCTTTTTAGTTTCTTTGAGATGAAATGCATGAAAAATCCGAGGGCAATCGCTGCGAGGTAGAGGACGCCGATGTCAAAGGCGATGAGCTGAGCAGTCACTGTTGTCCCAACTTCAAAGCCGAGGATGACACCTATGCCCTGCTCAAGCCCCATGAGCCCGGCATTCATCATCCCTATCATCGTGACCATCACCATGCTACTGCTTTGTAGTGTTGCTGATGCGAAGGCACCCACGCCGAAGCCCTTGATGCGGTTACTGGTGAGATGCTCGATGAGGCGCTGCATCGCCGCCCCTGCAAACTTCTCCATTCCCTTACTGAGGAAATTGATGCCTAGCATAAACAGGGCCAAGCCGCCGACCAGCATCATGAGTGCAGTCCAGATACCCATACTCTCAAATCATCCTCCCTGCCCGTTCTTAAGCTTTTCGAGCTTTTTGGTTATGTCTGCCTTTTCTCCCTTCTGGATTGCATCGAGCCACTCTTCAGGAAGGCCTATGTGCTGGCTGTTGATGAAGCTCGAGGCGCCAAGCTTTGTGAGTGGCTTGCGTATCAGCGGAAGGAACTTGGGATTCCAGAGGTCGACAATGCCCTTTGTTTTTCCCTTGAACTCCATGTTGATGAGCATCCCTAGGTATTTGGTGGTGTCACAGCTGCCGCCGAGCACGATATCAATGACATCAGAACTTCTCCTGCGGGCGAACTCATCGTCAGCGTCATGCCTCACGACGCCTCCCTTTCCCGCCCAGATATTGGCGAGGTAGTCCTGCCAGTTCTCGCCCTGTGCGACTGAATAGGTCGTGCCGATGATGATGGAGAAATGGTCATCTGTCCCCCCTGTTATGGGGATATTGTTCGCCAGCGCGTGGTATTCGGCGATGTCATTCAGGATGCCGATTCTCGAGCCGTTCACCTCGGTCATGGGGAACTGCGGGATAAGGTCCACGAGCCCCTCCATGTCCAGGGGATGGTCGTCTTTTCCCCGTACAAATGGAAATACGCTGCTCAGGATGTCTCTTAGCTGCCCCGGGTCAATGGACTTGTAGATGGGATGGTTGTATTGGTATGGCAGTCCCTGGTCATCAAGGTATTCCCTGAGCTCATCATAGTGGTATACAATGTCATTGTGCTCTTCATAACAGTAGAGCTTCCTGATATCTTTCCACTGGCGGTGCGTCAGCCCATAGACATTGATGTGGATGGCCTGCTCCACCTCCTGCACCCATGTGTTTATCTCCAGACCTGGAATGAATCTGTCCAATGCTGCCTCTCCTGCCTTGCCCATCGAGACGAGCTTGTCCTGGAGCTCCATCACGCCAGAGAATGTGTCGTGGTCTGTCAAGGTGAAATAATGCATCCCCTTCTCAAAGGCGAGCACCATCTTCGTCAGGGGAGAATATTTCTCCAGGTAGGGTATCTCGTGCGAATGGTTGGAATGGACGTGCATGTCGCAGGCGTAGAATCCGTCTTCAAGAGGTCCGTGCATCGGCTCGGGAGATGAGTATATTACCTTTTCCAGCCTCTCTCGCAGAGTCGCCTCTGTCATATAACCTCATACTTTCCCTAAGAACGAGCCTATATAAACGTTATGGTGTCAGTCCTGTTTCAGGCGGTCAAGGGCCTCTTCAGCAGGAGTTTTCTTTCCCCACCATAATGCAGGCAGCCATGTGCTGGGAAGGCAGGAGTACTGGCTTTGGAGATAGGATTTCGCGCCAAGCTTATCAAATTGTTTCTTGAATCTTGGCAGGTATCTTGGCTTCCACTTGCCCAAAAGCCATCTCAGGGGTTTAGGCAGCTCGGTATTTATGAGTTCCTCACTGTATTTTCTGGTGTCGCATGAGCCGCCAAAGAAGATCTCGATGACATGCTCTGCCATTTCAAGAGCCCTGTCTTCATCCAGGTTCCTGCGCTTCACTTCCGATTCGCCGCGCGCTATGTTGTCCAGGTATTCTGTAGTGGAATTTCCCTTTGCGAGTGTGTAGGTGCTTGCCAGAGGAATAGTGTAGTGGTCGTCCGATCCCCCGATGGTGGGTATTCCGTGGACAAGCGCAAAGTATTCGGCGAGGTCATCAAGCGGCTTGATGCGGGAGCCGTTGAGTTCTATGAGCGGGAATTCGGGAAAGATGAGGCCAAGGCTCATGAGGCTTATGGAATCGCCCCTCTCTGAGAATCCGGGGATTATCCTTTTTAGCATGTGCGGAAATTTTCTCCGTTCCATGGGTTTCCAGAAGGCATGGTTGAATGCGAAGAGGAGCTCTTCCTCACGGAGATAGTGCAGAAGCTCCTGGAAATCACGCACCATTGGCTCTTGTGAATCTCTATCATACATTTCATCTATAGTCTCCCATTGCGGTTCACTGAGCCCGAAGACATTGATGTGGATTGCGTGCCCGACCCATTCAGCATAGGCTTCAACCTCAACCCCTGGGATGAAGCGCTTCAATGCCTCTTCCCCTGTTGGCCCCATGCCTGAGAGCTGTTCCTTGAGTTCCCTGACTCCACTATAGCTGTTGTGGTCTGTGAGGACGAAGTAATGCATCCCCCGCTCGAATGCCAACACCATCTTCGCGAGAGGGCTGAATTCCTCCAGCGGAGGAATCTCATGGGAGTGATTAGAATGCACATGCATGTCGCAGGCGTACATGCCCTTCTGGACTGGCCCGTGTAGTGGCTCGATATCAGAATGGATGACTTGCTCCAAACGTTCCTCTAGGGAAATTGCGCTTTCCGTCACAGATTCCTGCATCTCCATTCTTTAGTCTGTTAACCAGTATGGTTGCTCACCACTTCGTTCCGTCTGTGTGGTGGTAGAGCTGGTCAAGCATCGCAGTCAGCAGCACCATAGACCAGTTCTCCTCTCCGCGGATGGCGTAGGTATGGCGCCCTCTCTTGTCCCGCTGGTCAATCGTGCCGATATTGTTTTTGTTAGATTCTGCGTCGTAGAAGTCAAAGTGCAGGGGGCTTTCCTCAGAATGCAGGTTTATCTTCGCGATAGGTCTCTGGTTGCCGTCCTGCAGCGTGCCCCACACCCTCGGCTGGAGGGGATTTCGCACTTTCTCCTTCACGAGATTCTGGTCGAGTTTGTACATGAGGTTGTCGTTGCCGTCGTAGATTTCGGCCTTGATGCCTGGCTGGGTGAGCTTCTCCTTGACATTCACCTTCTCCACAATTTTTCCAAGATATGTGCCGTCGTTCAGCGTTAGCTTGAATTCATAGCAGCCGGTGATGTGCCATTTCTGTTCCACAGTGCCAATGGTCTCGCGGTTCACAACAACGTCGAAGCCGCGCTTGACCACGTTCATCAGGTGCTCTTTCAGTGTGACTGTCTCTGCGCTCTCAAGGATTTCATCAAGTGCCATAATTATCCCCCTGACTGACTGAAATTGGAGTGGTTAATATAATTTTGCTCTCTCCAGTTGAGCAAGTGTTCCAGATGCCCTGTTCTGCC
The DNA here is from genome assembly GCA_017608295.1 of Candidatus Woesearchaeota archaeon. The sequence continues at coordinate 144,546 of JAFCGF010000004.1, read as the reverse complement.
AAAGTTTATATATGCGGAAGCTTAGGGAGATGAGAAGGTGATAGTATGAAAAAGGCTGTAATGATTATCTTTGCACTTCTGGCAATGCTCCTCGCGATGCAGGCGGTTTCCGCCACCACGATTATCGTGGTGAACGAGACAGAGGCAGCTGTCGTGTCCATCGAGGCGATGACACTCTCCGGTGACTTGGAAAATAATATCCTTGCTGTGTATGGCAGCGGCGAGGTCCTCGCCGGAGACTCGGTGAAGGTGTATTTATTCGGGCCTTCTGAGGACATTGTGGTCAAGAACCTGAAAGTGGATAAGGTGCCCACTACAGTGTCTTTCGATGACAACGGCTACTTCTTCCTCGCTGACGAGGGAGAGTTCAGCTTTGTCGGCGACATGGAGATACGAACTATCGGGCAGCTTAGGCTGTATGTCCAGGGCCCGGTGAATGAGCTGACCTTTGACCTTGACCATGGCTACGCTATCGATGGGGACAGGTTCGGCATGTACAGGGACACTGTTGTCATCCAGCGAAGCGAGAAGGTCGCGATGCTCGTGGACGGCAGTTTCCGCTTTACGTATGCTATCAGGAATTCGTTCAGCTATCTCATCAGCTTCAAGGCCTTTGGCTCCACTCTCGGCCGATATACTGTGCCGCTTCCAAACGGCGAGACTGTCTCTTCTGTCACCGGCGCATTGGACTGGGAGCAGGTCGGCAGCTCTCTGGTATTGGACCTGAGCGGCTCTGCTGCCTCTGTCCGCGTTTCCGGCTTCTTCAGTGCTGATGCGCTTCGCGTTCCCCTGAATGAGGACACGCATAATGTCATGATTGAGTCCGAGCCTGAGAAGAAGATAACAATCTCTACGTATGCCCGGGAAATAGACCTGTCTGAAAGCTCGATGAACCCGCAGTACACGAATGCTCGCGCGTTCCTGGCTGACGCATCTGATACATTTTATGTGGATGTGCAGGAGCTTGATTTATTGCCTTCTCTCGCAGCGTCTGTGAGAAGCGCCTCGAATACTGTGGCAGTCACCAAGAAGGGCTCCATCATCGGCGAATTGAATTATAACTATGCCAATACTGGCGTGGACTACATCGAGGTCGATGTCCCTGGTGATCCGTTATACGCTTCTACTGGCTATGATGCAGTGAAACTCACAAAAGACGAAAAGCTCTTTCTGTCTTTCCCGAAGACCGAACACGGGCAAATGGACGTGGTGTATTTCACGACCCGCCATAAGATGTGGCCCATCGACATCATCACGGTTCCTTTGGCGTCGACTGACCTGCCGATAACCACTATGAGCACAAGTATACACATCCCGTCCAATTACTTTGTCGTCGAGACATTCGGCGCAAAGGGAGGGAACGACCTGCCTAATTTCAAGACCGCATTGATTTTCCTCTTTGTGCTCGGGCTGATTGGCTCGCTGCTGATGAAGGATAAGCACTTCATCCTGATGTACGTTATCTTCGCGGTTGGCCTGCTCCTGTTTGACTACAGGTTCCTGCTGCTGCTTCTCGCAGCCACGATTTTTGTGAAGGCCCGCCAGTACATCCAGAGGAAGACCCTGAAGTGGATTCTGGCTGGAGCAGGGCTGCTCATCGTGCTCGTGGTGGTCGGTGCTATAGTTATTGGGGTGTTCTCCAGCTTTGGAGGACTGTCTACCAGCATGGACTATGATGATAACTACAGGTATTCCTACGAGGGCGACTACATGGATGCTGGCGTTGCCGCCATGGAGCCGGCTCCTATGTTCGAGTCGATGAAGATTGGTAATTGGGAGGAGACTGCTGATGAAGGTGGGATTACAGTCCCGACACGTACAGGTGTGCTTCCAGTCCGCCTTGAGATACCTGCTCTGGGCAAGAGGATTTCAGTGAGCAACGAGCTCGTGACTCTTGAGCACCCTGTGGAGCTGTGCGTGCTGCTCATCGCCACATGGCTCAAGTGGCTTTTCATCATCCCCTCGCTCTTCGCAGGCCTGTTCTGCTGGCGCAGGTGGCAGCTCCATCGAAAGACAGTCGCTGAAAATGTCCCGAGGCCCCAAGTATAATGGCAATCAAGTACAAGCAGAAGTGCAGCCGTTGTAAGAAGAACTATGTTCCTGTCGCGAGGATAAAGGGCTATGTCCTGTGCTATGAGTGCCAGAAAGGAGAATTGAAGCAGGAGATAACAGACCCGAAGATGAAGAAGTTCTTTGACATCCCGGAGAGATTCTACAGGGAAAATGCCTTCCTTCGAAGCATAAAGGTGAACTACCTCAGGTACGGCTCGCTATCTGAAAGGCAGATTGAGACCTTCAAAAAGGCAGTCGAGAAGATGAAGACGGCAAAGTAGGAGTGTAGATGGATGCAGAGTGGTCAATAAGGTATTGGACTCAGATTCATCCTGCACTGAAAGGCGGAATCATAGGGTATGTCATAGGCTATGGTGTTGTCATGGCTTCCCGCCTGCTCCAGCTGCTCTCCTTGGTTATTGATAGGGAGCCTGTCGAATGGACTGTTTCCTTTATCACTCTTCCCGACCCCTTTCCGCTGTTCTCTGGAGTGAGTGTCCTTGGCTGGAATCCCTGGATTGCCCTGGGGATAGCACTGGTGGCAGGTAGTGCGCTCATTGGCTTTCTCATCGGGCTGAACCAGGATCTCGGCCACCATATCTATGCCCTGATTCAGGGCAGGAGCCCTTATCTCGCGCGCCTGCTGTTTCGCCGCGAGCTGGGCAAGGGCCTTGCAGGGGCTGACATCTCTACGCGGGGGCTTATAAAGAGGATAGCTCTCGGGCCATTGTTCATGTTCTATGTGATGATGCTGATTTGCGCGCTGTTTCTCCTGCTCTTCTCGCTGGTCGCGAGGCTGTAAGAGTATTCCAGACTGAGAAATAGGCATTCCTAACTTAGTAGAAAGATTTACTAGGTGCTAGGTTCGTTGAAGGCGAAGGTGATGTCTTTGATGACAGTAAACTCTATCTTGTCTTCTATCTGCTTAAGTGTGTAGCCAAGGCAGCCTCCAGCATCGTTCCACCTGTTGAGCATAATGTTCTTTGCTTTCGGCGGTTGGAAATATCCTCCTCCCATCTGAAAGGGAGCTCCCTCAAAGCGTGCGAGAAACTTGACCACGTCCTCCCAGTCGCCCTTCGCAGGTCTGGGGTCTGATGGGGCTGTTGAGATAAAGTAGGTGTCTCTGGACCTGCCCAGCTTTGCGATGTGCTTTGCTGTGCCTTTCAGGAGTTCTTCTTCTTCCCACACAATGACCGGCCCTTCATGTTCAGTGATAAGGCTCTCAAGGCCTTTGAGATACTCTTCTGGAGAGCCTCCGAAATAGTGTGCTCTTCTGTGCGTGTTAGGGTCAGAATAACCTACACAGAAATAAGGATGGACGAGTCCAAGAGGGGCTTGGGCGATGGAGTAGTCCGGCTTGCCGAGGCACCGGATTCCATGACCTAACTTCTGTAGTCTCATATCAATAGAAATAGTCTCTTCGATATATAAATCTTTCTAATTTAATCCCTTAAGAGTGATAAAAAATATTTTCAAGAGCGCCCCAGCACAAAATATATGAATGGTGAAATCCTGAGATGGTGGTATGGGCGTGAAACACCTGCGGGCACTTGTGCTGTGCCTTTGCTGTCTATTGGCTTTATCATCACCTGCACTCGCTGCCTATGATGTTCGCTTCACGAGCGGCGAGGACTCTTTTGTCCTTGCCTACGAGGGCGAGACTGAGGTTCTGGGCAATATTGTCGTTGAGAACAAGAACAATATATGTGATTTATTGTGCACGTATACAACAAGCCTTGATTCCGAGGAAAAGACTGTTCCCGGCACCAAGGCAGACGACTGGATAGGCAATGGGGATGTTTCAGATGGGATTGAGGTATCTTTTACTCCAGTCCAGGGAGAGAATACATTCTGGGTGAGTGTGTCCTGCGAGGAGAGCGGGAAGCTGCTCTGCACCTCAGATGTCGAAACCAAGAAGAAGACATTTGATTTAGATTTTCCCTACTGCGGCGACAATGAGATTACTGCTTCATATGAATCCTGCGAGAACTGCGAGGACGACGCTGCCTGCACTGGTGATGAGACGTGCGGGCCCACTGATGAGCGCGCTGATGAACGAGGCTGCTTCACCCCCATCTGCGGCGACGGCTACAAGGATGTTGGAGAGACTGCCGAGACCTGCTGTGTCGATGCAGGATGCGGTGCTGCAGAGTCGCTGCGATGGCTTGAGACGTATTTCTGCGGTAACGATGGCATCACCCTGAACCAGAGGGGCGAACTGGTGGGCTCTTCGTGTAATGAGGAGACCAACGCGTGCGAGGAGACTATTCTTGGAAAGCGAAGCAGGAAGAGCGCGGACTGCACTGAGCAGGGGACCTACTGCATGGACGATTCCTGCGGCTGTTCAGAGGGCTATGCTGAGTGCCACGCCCTGGACGGCTGTGTCAAGGTCCGCGAGAAGAAGTTGGGAGATGATTGTCAGTGCGATTCCCAGTGTAGTGAGGGGTTCTGCGATAGCGTGTGCAAGAAGGGTCTTGTCTTTGTGCTCAACGCGGACAAGGAGATTGCAGGTTCTGGCGAGGATGTGACCCTTACGTTTAGCATAAGTAATCCTCTTGATTCTATTGTGAGCGTGGACGCCTCTGTCAACGCCGGAACAGGAGTGACAGTGGTGTCAAGCGAGCACTGCACCTCTGTCGTTGGAAGCGTGTGCAGGCTTGAATCAGTGGAGATTGGTGCTGGCGACACGCTTGATGTCGAGATGGTCGTGAAGAAGATTGTCGGTGAGGAAATTGCTGTGTCAAGCGATTTGTCTTACAGCCTGGGCTCGAGAGTGATAGCTGTGGCTGACGCTGTTAGGATTCCATTAAGCGACTGCGGCAATGCGATTGCTGAGCCAGGAGAGACCAAGGAGACCTGCTGTTTGGACGTTCCCTGCGGGGAAGGCTCTTCTACTTTCACATATGAATGCAACCTTGCCACTCACGCCTGCGAGAAGAAGCTGAATCTCAAGATACTATTCTCTGCTATTGGCATATTCCTCTCTGTCATCGCTCTCGGCTGGAGAATTTTCGTGTACAAGAAGGGCAAGTTTGTTCAGGTTTCTATTGAGAGGCTGAAGGGAGGGATTCCCCCTGAGCTTCTGGCGTATGTCGCAAAGGAGGAGCAGGCCGGATTCTCCCATGACCAGATCCGGGAGAAGCTTGTGGCAGGAGGCTGGGACAAGAAGCTTGTGAAGAGGGCATTGAAGGCCTTGCGGGACAAGACTCCTGATTCCCTTCACCATGACCCCGACGGCATGGACCATATTCCTCAGGCTCCTAAGGACGAGTGAAAGCGGAAAAATTGTGTATTTTGTGTCCAAAGGTTTTTAATTGTGGGTTATGCTTTACTTTTCTGAGGTGGATGGCTTATGGATGACCTTATCGAAGCGAACAATGAATTTGCGCTTGACCTGTACAACAGGTTCAGCGGCAGCGGGGAGAATGTGTTCTTTTCGCCCTACAGCATTTCGACTGCCCTTGGTATGGCTTTAGAGGGCGCGAAGGGAGAGACTGCTGACGAGATGAAGGATGTCCTGCATTTCGAGATGGATGATGCTTCACGAAGAGCTGCTGTCGAGGAGCTGTATGCACTGCTCAATCCTGAGGATGCGAGCTACAAACTGCACACAGCGAACGACCTCTGGGCCCAGGATGGGTATGCGCTGCTCGAGGACTATGTGGATGTCCTGACCGGTTCTTATGGCGGAGACGCGCACACCGTCGACTTTGAGAATGACTGCGAGAGCGCCCGGGAGGAGATTAATGCTCACATTGAGGACCTGACCAACGACAAAATCAAAGAGCTGCTCAAGCCTGGTGTGGTCGATGAGCTGACCCGGCTCGTGCTGACGAATGCCATCTATTTCAAGGGCGACTGGAAGGAGCAGTTCGACAAGAAGAACACCTTTGATGAGGACTTCTACCTCTCCGACGGCTCGACTGTCGAGGCTCCGCTCATGCGAAAGCTTGACTCTGACTTCATGTACGCTGCTCAGGACGGCGTCCAAGCTATCCGGCTGGACTATGAGGGCGACGAGCTCTCGATGCTTGTGCTCCTGCCTGAGGACATGGGAGAGTTCGAGAAGGGGCTTGATGTCGAGACTATCCGTTCGCTGCGCGACAGCATGATGAAGCAGCAGGTCCACCTCTACCTGCCAAAGTTCACCTTCACAGCGAACTACGGGCTGGGGGATACTCTCCAGCAGATGGGGATGCCGACCGCATTCTCTAGCAATGCGGACTTCTCGGGCATCGACGGGCTCGGTGGGCTGGCGATATCCGATGTCATCCACCAGGCGTTTGTTGATGTGAACGAGGAAGGGACCGAGGCTGCTGCTGCGACTGCTGTGGTGTTCAGGTGCCTGAGCGCTATGCCTGTGCCTATTCCAGAATTCCGCGCAGACAAGCCGTTCCTGTTTGTGATCCAGGAGAACGCTACTGGCAACTACCTGTTCATGGGCAAGGTGGAGAATCCTGCTGAGTGACTACTCTTTGAGTTCCCGTGAGTACACGATGTCCTCAAAATGAGTGAGAACAGTATCGTCTCCTGCTGATATCCTGCTGTTGGCGCTCTCGAACATTGTCGAGGCGTAGATGTCTGCGACAAGGCCTTTCCTCTCTGAGGATTCTGACTGCTGGATGAACAGGTAGCACGAATAGATTTTCGCGAGCTCTGTTGTGAGAGTCTCCTGGTAGAGTGCCTGTATCGGCCTGTCTGCTGCTGCAATATCAGTAATCGCGCCTCTGAAGGAGGTGAGCTCTTCTCTCAGGAGAGTGCTGGCACTGTCCTCCCTGTCCTGAAGGAATGCTTCGATTGAGTCCAATTCCTCGTCGAACCTGCCTTTGATGACATCTGTCGACACTTTGATGGCCTGAATCTGCCCAGTGCCTTCGTAGATGTCTGTTATCTTCATGTCCCTGAAATGCCTTGCGACTGGATACTCTTCCATGTAGCCTGTTCCGCCGCAGAGCTGGATGGCGTCTGAGGTGACGTCCTCTCCGAGCTTCGGGGCAAAGTATTTTGCGAGGCAGACGAGCGTATATGTCTTTGAGGCGTGTGCCTGTGCCTCTGCCTGCAGCTCCTCATTCTCAGGGTCCTGCGCGAGGGTATGCTCAAGGGCCTTCTTCTTATCCATCGCCCCTGCTGCAGCGTATACAAGTGACCGGGTGGCTTCCACCTTGAGCTTCATATCCACGAGAATCCTCTTGACTGCAGGAAACTCCGATATCTTCTTGCCGAACTGCTTCCTCGCTCCCTCTGAATCGTCAGCGTAGCCAAGGGCGTAGTCAAATGCTGCCTGCGCTATGCCGAGGGACTGGCATGATATTGCCACCCTGGCGAAATTCATGAGGTTGAAGAACTGCTTCATGCCCTTGCCCTTCTCCCCTATAAGGTAGGACTCTGCATCGTCGAAATAGAGGCTTCCTGTGGGAGATGTCTTGATGCCCATCTTCTTCTCGAGGTTGGTTATCTTGTATGAGTTTCTTGAGCCGTCATCAAGGAATTTCGGGCAGAGGTACATGCTCAGGCCTTTTGTTGTCCCAGCTGTCTCGGCTGCTGTGTCAGCGTCTCTCGCCAGGACGATGAGAAGCTCAGCGTTAGGGGTGGTGATGAAGATTTTCTCCCCGTTTATCGCGTATGTGCCTTCCTCAGTTTCTGTGGCTGTCGCCTTTATGCCGCCGAGGTCACTTCCAGCGTTCGGCTCTGTCATGACCATGCCGCCTTCCCATCCCTCTTCAATCATCTTCGGGAGGTAGTTGTCCTTCATGTCATCAGGGGCCAGGAGGTCCAGGATCTCTATCGCGTCGTCTGTGAGCATCTGTGTGAGCTGCGCAGTCGGATGGACTGCAGCGAGCATGTCGTACCAGAGGACAGAGGCCATGATGGGGGCTTCTCCCCCGTAGCTGGAGGTGATGCCGACGAGCATCATTTCTCTTGCTTTTTCGAGAATGGTCGTGAGGCCTGAGGGCATGACCACGTCGCCGTCTTCCAGGATGCAGCCAGTGTGCTCATCCTTCTCTGCGAAGTCTTTGGAATTCTCGAGCAGCCTGTCCATGCCCTTGAGCAGGTCGAGGAAGATAGCATCCTCTCCCTGCCAGTCGTATTGCTGGAAATGAAATAGTATGTCTTTGTCTATTGCCATGAAAAGTCCCCTGGGGCGGGGAATCTAACTTGTTTTTTATAATTATTCTTTTTGTTCAGAGGGAGCTGTGGGAGCTGAGGGCATTGAGGGTTTAGATGTGCCGCTCTTCCACTGGAGCGCGATGAGAATCCATCCTGCTGCTGAGAGAACTATACCTATGATAATCATCACCATTGATGAGGTGAACCAGGCTGACGATTCTGTGAACATCCAGCTGATACTATTTGCCTGGGCTGCCCATAGCCACCTGAATGCTTCCTGTCTGTAGAAGATGCCGTTGAAGAAGAAGACTGTTGAGACGCTCAGAGCGGCCAGGCCCATGAGGCCTTTCTGCGCGTTGAGGTCCAGCTTGCCAAATAGTGGCCGTGCTTTCTCTGTATTGCTTGCGTTCTTTGCGAGCCATCCCTTTGCGATGAATCCGAGGGCTGCTGCTATTCCTATTGCTATTCCTGCTCCCCTGAGCCAGTTCCAGCCGACCCAGCCGTGCTCGCTGTCTCCGAGCCAGCCTATGCCCTCGCTGATGTAGGCTAAAGAAAAGAGCACGAGGCTGATTGCTATGCATACTGCCACGACGCTTAGAATGCCCTTGGTGTCGTTGAAGTCGTATTGTTCGAGCTTGTCAAGGATTGCCATTCCCCTTTTCTGGATGTTTGACTATTTTAAGGTTGCCTCTTTGTTTTTGGTGCGCGTTCCCCGACAGATTATTCTTTTGAGTGCGGGATTGTAGTATTCCCAGCTTGAAAGGTTTTAATCCCGTGTTTCTACCCCTTTTGTATGTGAAAATACCATGGTAGACTTTGAGAAGATAAAACTGGGGATATTGGGCGCAGGGCTCGCCGGAATGCTGGGATGTTATGTGGTTGGAGGAGTCCAGCATATGATGGAGCCTTCACTGGATGAAGCTGTCGTGATGGAAGAATATTCTGACTGTGACGGAGAGCTTCCTGAGTACATCATGACTGTCGATGGCCCGCTTGAGACTGCCTCGATAGATTTCACTGAGGATTTTGAGATAGAGACTGACCGTTATCGCCTTGTGAAGGACGAGGACCTGGGCATCTCACGGGTATTGGGCTGGTTCGGCTCGCTTGGAGTTAAAATGCTATTTCTGGACTATGATATGGGCAAGGGCCTTGATGAGGAACATGCCAAGCGTGTTCTTGAGATGCTGGAAGAGAACGAGGACATCTCCGGAATCACTGTCAGGATAAATCACACCGGCGCCTTGGAGGATTTCGGCCGGCTGTTTACTGATGATGATGTTAAAGAGAGGAATCCGTTCCTTGCCAGGCTGTTTCTCGGAGTTCCGACGTCTATCCTTGAGGAGATGTGGGCTGAGCTTGCCCGCGGTGATTACTACAACCCCCTGACGCAGACTGTTGTCGTGTATTCGAATGTGTCATCTGTGGCTGCTCATGAGATAGGGCATCACCAGGACTACCAGAGGCATAAGTCTGACTGGTGGTATGCGCTACTCGGAAGCAGTTTTGCTCCGACTAGGCTTTATCAAGAGGGGGCCGCAAGCTTCAAATATGCTGACAAGTTGCTGGCTCCAGATGAGCAGTACGAGATGGTTCGCTATCTTGTGCCTGCGTTCATCACCTATGGGATGGGCTTTTCTATCGGTGCAGTGAACTGGGTGAAGAAGCGCGTCGAGGAGTAGTAATACATTCTTCCTGGTGTTTTTGGTCTCTTCCAGAGCGTGTGTGCCTAAAACCCTGCTGTCTCGTTATCTCATTAGGATAAGATTATTAAACCAAGGGGGTTTCTAGCATAACTATGGTTAATAATTTCTTTTCTTTCTTGAAAAAAGAGAAGGTACTGCAGTGCGACTGGTGCTGCAAGGAGATGACGTCTGTCCGCTACACCAAGTCTGTTGGCAGCAAGAAATATGTCTTCTGCTCGCAATCGTGCAAGAAGAAATTCCGCAGTTCAGGCAAGGGAAAACCTGTTAAGGGCTGTCCTTCCTGTAAGATAAGACGATAGCTCTCAATCTGAAGCGCCTGCGCCTAAGAGCCTGCTGTTCTGCTCTACTGCAGCGAATTCGCTTTCCTGACGAGCTCGACGAATTCAATGGTCCTGTCGTCGGGACTCATGGTGCGGACTGCGCCATCCGCGACTGCAAGGACAGAGACAAGATTGCTGTCCTTTGCGTACGGGCTCTCCCTGAAAATCTCCGCGCACTCTGCCACTGCTGCGGTGAGCCTGAATCTCGCGCTCGCATCCTCGAAATCATGCATCATCTGTCCGACAGTGACCTCGTCCGCGAGTTCTGTTATTTCCCTTGTCTCAGTATCAAAATAGCGCACTCTCACGTCTGCGAGCTTTTGGTCCGCTTGTATGACTGCGAGTGGGAATGCACTTCTCAGTTTGGTGAAAATGGCCGCTGTGTTGATCCCATAACAACTATTCTTTCTGCTTCCCGGTCCCGCCTTCCTGTAGGAGAGACCACTTCTGTGACTATTTCTTTGGATAGCGCATCCTCAGATGAAGTGGATAGCAATGTCGTGCTCACCATCGATAGCGGCGCGTCTTTTGCAGCTGTCGAGAGCGCAGACTCCTGCACTGCGAATCTCTGTAAGATTTTCCGTACGTTGCCTGCAAAAGGCCTGACCAAAGTGTCTGTCCAGCTGACCTGCGAGAGCGTCGGGAACGTGGGGGTTTCATCCAAGATAACCTATGGTGCTGAGGAGCAGGCCAATACCCTAAGTGAGACTATAAGCATCGAGTGCACCAGTGGGTCTGGCGGTGGCGGTGGTGGCGGGGATAGCCCTGGATTCATCGCGAGGTTCTTCAACTGGCTCCGCAGGCTGTTCAGCTAGAGAATTCCCAGCTGGACTAGGGTTTGCATGCAGTCCAGTTGTTCCCAGGGGAGGTAGAGGGGTTTGTTGGCTTCCTGCTTTTCTAAATCGCTGTCAATGCCGTTGATGACATAGACGTGTTGTAGGTTGACTTTCTCCTGGAGTGCGATTTGGTCCAGTGTATGAGACTGCCTGAGGTGGTTGCCGCCGTTTATCACGAGGATTCGCTTGTATTGCTTTGTCTCGAGTGCTGCGTTGATTGACAGAGCCATGTACTCGTTTCTTATTGACATGCCTGCTATACATGCTAATGGCCGTATCCAGTATTCATCGTATGATTCTGTCAGATTGAGGTCTGTGAGTGATTCTTCTATCTGCAGATAATGCTCCTCGCTGAGGAGCTGCTGCGCTGTGTCGCAGAAGCCCTGGAAGAACTCCCCGTCTGTCGGGATATCTGGCTTTATGTTGCTGTTGAAATGGCGAAGCATGTTATCCAATGATGTTGGATCGTGCTCCTCCCAGTCGAATGCGTAGATGGGAAGGTCATGGATGTAAGCGTATGCTGAGGCAGTTCCAAAGGGGGTTGTAGGGGGTCGTCCTTCTGAGGCTTCTTCCCTGAGGCCGGCTGGCCTGGTTCCTGTATCGAACGCCTCTCTGATAACATCTTTCTCCAGCTCAGCGTAGGAGTCGAGGAAAGTCCATATTGCGTCTGAGCGGTGATAGTTGCTCTCCACGAAGATTGCGTCGGGCTGGTACTCTTTTAGGATAGCGCTTGCCTCGGGCCACACGTCCTCAACGTGGCTTTCCCCTATGAACAGCACTGTTGTCTCGTCTGTCGGGATGTCAGCCACGCTGTCTAGTGTTATTGTCATGACAGGAGGGGTTGCGGCTTGGCTTATAGGTTTTTCCCAGGGTGCTGAGCATGTGACCTAAAATTTATTAAGTGGAAGTCCTATGGTTAGCTTGGCAAGGTGATGCTGATGCAGGCTAGGACGTTGATGATGATAGTGTGTGTGCTCATTGCGATGCTGATGTCAGGCTGTGAGGTTGTAAGTAAGATGAACCCAGTAAGTAGCTATAGGACCTTTAGCTCTGCTGAGATTGAGGTCAAGCCCGTTCCCACCAGGCCTATGGTCAACAGCACCCATTACGAGGAGGATGAGCCCCCTGAAGTGGTCAGAAGAGAGCCTGGAGATCCCCCACCTGAGATGGTATACATCTCTGAAGATGACATTGTCGAGACCCGTGAGGAAGGCTTGGAAAGGTGCCTGGCGAGGGCTGAGGAGTGCTTCTCTTCCCAGCCGTCCAAGGTGGCTGAGGTCAAGGCTGAGTGCCAGGCGCTGTACGACTCAGGAGCCTATAACACTATTCTAGTGGGTGCTGCGATGGAGCCGTGCGAAGTCTGAGTAAGATTACTCTTCTTCCGCGCGCTGACAGAGCATTATTATAGTCCTCTATATTCCATTACCTTATGGGACAATGGGAAATCCGTGATTTTCTGGAAAAGAGCCCTAAGCAGTGGTTCACTGCCAGGCAGCTGTCCGATGAGCTGGGCGTCTCATTCGGTTCTGTCGGGAACTGCGTAAAACGGCTGCGCAAGGCCGGTCTCATCAATTTCAAGATGATGTTAGACAGTTCCTGTCAGGGGAGAAAGACCACTCGGGAGGTCTTTGCCTACAGGTTCAAGAAGGGCTAGTGTCTTTTTCTGCTGTTGATTAGCAAGCCTTAAATAGTGGGGGTTTGTGTCTTTTGTCATGGTGGATTGGAAAGAGGTTGTGTATGGTCTTGCTGTGTATATGCTGTTTGTTCCTATGGTATTTCTCGGCGTGAACACTTTTTTTCCTGAACTGCCTGAAAACACCTGCCATGGTTATTATTATGATGATTACAGGGTTGCTATGCCTCTTGAGAGGCAGGACTGCAACTGCACTTCTCTTGCTGAGCAGGAGGCTTACCAGATTGAGCAGCAGGAGTGTTTTGCTCAATATGAGGATGATCGCAGGTCTGCCGAGGCGATGCGCTATGTTGGTGTGATGATACTGTCCCTGCTTGGAAGTCTTGTTATGTTATTGCCTGTTGAGCGGAGCATCTCCTACGGGTTGTTCATCGGGGTTGTGTTTACTGCCTTTATCGCTACGATTCGTTATATTGATACGCGGTCTAAATTAGGGTTCGCCCTCTTAGTGGCTTTGTTCGCCCTGATTGTCGCCTTCATCCAGAAGAAGCACAGGTAGTAGTAGTGCGCGTGGACGTGAAACGTAGCTGTGTTATATCAGTTCCCTAAGTTCCTTCGGAAGTGCGAATCGCTTGTTGGAATAGATTATCTCCTCACACTTGGAGATACACCTCCTGCACACATCTGTCATCTGGTGATACCTGTGGATGACCTCTTCGCTTCGTACTGATGAGCTGTAGCGGGCGTTCTCCCTCTCATCAATGTCAGACCTTGCGCTTTTCTCCCTGTACACTGTTATCCTGTCGATGAAGTCTTCATCATACGTGATGAGGCTGTTCTCTTTCACGTACCTGAGAAAGAGTGCTGTGCACCGCTGGCTCCTGCTCTCGACGCCGAATTTTGCGAGAATGGCTAAAGCACAGTAATACAGGGTGTAGAACCATTCCTCAGGTATCTTGTAATCCAGTCGGCGTTTTTTGTAGAGCTCGCAGAGCTCCAGGTTCATCTTTGCCTTCTGCACGTATTCTTCTGCCTTTCTCTCATCGATCCCTGTGAATAGCAGCCCCTTGTGCTTCTTTCCCTTGTCCTCGTCTTTTCTTGCATCTGAGAAACATCGTGTCACCCTGTGCCTGGCAGCCATCTCGCTCTTCTCATGAACCTGATGAAGTTTTCCTGGCCGAACAGGACAACGCCTTTCCTGATAGCATCAGTAATGGCTTTGTTCTGCTTGGTTAATTCCTGTTCGAGCTCCTCTTCTGTGAAGAAGAGCGCATGGACTTTCTTCATTAATGTTTTCTGCGTTTTTCCGGAGATTTTCCGGAGAGGGGTGAAGCTTTTCTTGTTGGTGGCTACGCCTATGATGTCAATGTCATTCGCCTTTTTTTCGGAGTGAAGCGTGCTCCCGTAGAGTATGAGGAACTTTGTGTGCTGCTCTGTTTCCGCGAAGTTCGCCCTCCATCTTCTTTGGTCAAGTGCCTCTTCTGTGAGTGAGAGCGCCAATGACTTTTCTGTAAGGGGGTTGTCTAATTTTATTCGTGCTATCGCTGTGCTGGTCTTCCCTGGTGCGATTTTCTTGAGGGTGATGAGGTTTTTTGACTCGAGCCGTTTGAGGAGCTTCCAGGCGCCGGGCCTGCTGAGCTTTCCGTGTTTCGCCACTGATGTGACCGTGTGTGTTGTGATGAAGTCCTTGAACAGGTGGAGGAGTATTTTCTGTTCTATTTCCATTATGTTAATAGTTATTAACTTCTAGTTAATAAATCTTTTCTTCATCCAGCGCAAGCATAGGAAGTAGCTGTAGTGTGCTTAGGCTTGAAACCGCGTGGGTTAGATGGCTCTAGTCAACGAACTTCATTCCTTCTACTTCATCCTCTGGAACTATGTCTATTGCTTCGCCGCCGTCGCAGTAGCCGCCGTACGGCGAGAAGTTCTCCTCTTCGTCCATGCGGAAAATATACTCAAAGTTGTAATTGGCGTAAGCAAGAATCTCATTCGGCCGCTCCAGCGCGTTGCGGTACTTCACAAGGCGATTAAGCTGAGAGTCATAACTCCAGTCAGCTTCTGTTTCAGTACAGGTTCCGAGGAGGTACATGATGCGCTCCTGGACTGTGGGAGAGACGTGATATTTTGATGTGTCGACCTCAGGCTGCGTTGGGAGGACCGGCCCGCTTATCGAGCCCTCGTTGAGGTCTGCCCTGCTTACCTCATTAAAATCCCCTGCTGCTGACCCGTTGTAGTCCCAGAAATAGACTGTGCTCAGGTAAAATGTTTCTTCGACTTCTTCCGAGCAGAACCATGAGCGAATAGCGATGTCCTCGTGGCCAGATATCTCTATGATGTTGATGAGCTCTGTGTGGTCTCGGAGTATCCCGCGGTTATCTGTGCGTATCTGCCTCGTGGTGTCTATGTAGTCATCTATGCTCTGCGCCACCACTGACAACACATAGTCCCATCTGCTGAAGCCAGGAATACAGGGCTTCACTGTGGGGAAGGACAGCGGGAAAACAGCGAGTTCCCAAATGCTGTGTATGACCTCGATACCACGCATCCCGCGGCATTCATTTCACTGCAAAACCTTCCCAAATGCTGTTGGGAAATGGGATACCAAATCCTGTGGATAACTCTGTGCCTTCTGGGCAATCTTTAAATACGGCGGGGGTTCACTCTGGGGCATGGCTGATACTACTACTAAAGGCACTAAAGGGAAGGGTAAGGAAGTGAAGGCGAAAGCTGAGGCAAAGGAAGCTCCCGCTGCGCTCACCATCGAGGGGATGGCGACGTACTGCAAGCGAAGGGGTTTCGTGTATCAGAATTCTGAGATATATGGGGGCTTGGCTGGATTCTTTGACTATGGGCCGCTGGGAAGCGAGCTGAAGAAGAACATCAAGGACTCCTGGTGGACAGCGTTTGTGCACCAGAGAGAGGATGTGGTTGGTATCGACGGAAGCATAGTGGCGCATCCAAAGGTGTGGGAAGCGTCAGGCCATGTTGGAGGGTTTGTTGATCTGGTCCTGGAATGTACTGGCTGTGACACGAAACACAGGGCAGACATCTTTGTCTCAGAAGCGATAGACAAACAGACAGATGGAATGTCAAAGGAGCAGCTATTCGCACTCATCAAGCAGCATGACCTCAAATGCACGAAATGCGGAGCAGATGTCAAGGAGCCACGGGAATTCAATCTGATGTTCACCACTCATATAGGGCCTGTTGTGGACGAGACAAGCGTTGCTTATTTACGCCCGGAGACTGCCCAGCTCATGTTTGCGGATTTCAGGCTAGTTCAAGAGAACGCCAGGTTAAAGCTACCGTTCGGTATTGCGCAGATGGGCCGCGCCTTCCGCAACGAGATCTCTCCTAGGAATTTCTTGTTTCGATGTCGTGAGTTTGAACAGATGGAGATAGAGTATTTTATCCATCCGGATGATATGATGAATTGTCCGTATGTGGATGAGTTAAAGGATTATGAGATGTTGGTGTTTTCGAGTGAGATGCAACAGGAAAACAAAGACATGCAGGGAATGAAACTGTCAGCAGCACTCAAAAAAGGTATAATCAAAACACCCTGGCACGGCTACTGGTTAGCATTTATCCATAAGTGGTTTTGTGACCTGGGTGTCAAACCGGAAAGCTTACGGCTGAGACAGCATCTACCTGACGAATTATCACACTACGCAGTAGACACCTGGGATGTAGAATACAACTATCCCTTCGGCTGGAAAGAATTATTCGGCATAGCCAACAGGGGAGACTTTGACCTGCAGCAGCACATGAAGCATTCAGGAAAGAAACTCGAGATCTACGACCAGGAGAAGGGAGAATCCATAGTGCCCCACGTGATAGCAGAGCCTTCACTTGGAGTTGACAGAAGCTTCCTCACCTTCCTGTTCGATGCTTACGAGGATGACAAGGAGCGCGGCAATATAGTGCTGCACCTCAACCCAAGATTAGCCCCTGTCAAGGTGGCAGTGTTCCCATTGCTCGCAAACAAGCCTGAACTGGTCAAGCTTGCCAGAGAAATCTTCAAGGAGCTTCAGGGAATGATGGCATGCCAGTACGATAGAAGCGGCTCCATCGGACGAAGATACGCACGCCAGGACGAAATCGGAACTCCTTACTGCATAACAGTGGACTTTGACTCACTGGAAAAGAAGGACGTCACCATCCGGGACAGAGACACCACAGAGCAAGTAAGAGTGCCCATAGAGATGCTCTCACACACCATGCACAAGCTTATATTAGGAAGAATGTCTTTCAAGGACGTGAAAAAGGCAGTGAAGTAGGAGAGCTTAATCATAAGAGTATTCCAGATTATCTTCTGGAGGCATCCCTATTTTCCGCAGAAATCTGTTCAGGGGCGTGTTCTTGTACACATCCTGTATCATCCGGACGTAATGCCTCGATATGTCGAAATCAACGTAGTCTCCGTTGTCAATGATATTATCGTCTCCGAGGTGCACTATTGAATGGCAGGCCCCAGTCTCCAAATTATCAACAGTCACAATGGAGGGGTTTGCGACCAGTATCTTGCCTTGGGACTCCTGGAATTTCCCTTCCTGGAAATGCTTCCTGCTCAGCCAGTTGACCCGATCAGGATCAGTGGTGAACTCAGATGCATACGGATAATCCCTCTCGAATATCTCATCCAGGTCGAAATCTCTGGTGAACACCTTGCAGCTGTACTTGCCCTCAGTCAGGTACTCGAGCAGTGCCGGGAAGAATTGTACGCATGTCCCCTTTCTGCTGAGGAACGGCGTATCCCTGAGATATTTCTCCAGGGCATGCTCCGCCAGCTCATCTTCCCCTACCTCACAGAGGTAATCTATGATATATGCGCCTGAACAGGACATTGGGACGAGGTTTCCGTCAATAGTGGGGGGCATAATGGCTTATTTGATTCTACTCTTTATATATCTTGCTGTTTTTTATAACTAAAGAGTGATTAAAAGCAGAGTGCTGGGTGCTGCCGGAAACCCTTCGGAAATCCAATAGCAACATATATAAACTCTAGTTCATATCTATAAACTAAAATGGACACATATAAACTTAGGTTTACAATCCTCCAACACGAGATGCTGCGCTTCCTCTACCTCAATGCAGGGGAATCATTCACCCAGAGAGGGATGGCAATAGCCCTCGATGTTTCACCGACAGCAATCTCCAAATCCCTTGAAGCACCAAAGAAGGCAGCACTCATCACCGTGAAGAAAGACCCCCTCTCAAAACGACTCAGCATAGCCATGGACAGAAACAATCCGGAGAGCTACAGGAGAAAACGCATAGAGAACCTCGACATGCTCTATTCGTCAGGATTAGTGGACCACCTTTCGGACCAGTTCCCGGGCACAACAATCATCCTCTTCGGAAGCTACTCAAGGGGAGAGGATACAACCAGCTCAGACATCGACATCGCAATCATCGGCTCAAAAGGGAAAGAACTCAAACTCGAGCGCTTCGAGCGCATGCTGGAAAGGGAGATTAATCTCGAAGCGTATCCAGCCTTGGACAGCATTGGCAAGGACCTCAGGATGAACCTCTTCAACGGAATTGTGCTGGAGGGCGCGCTGTGAAGCCCCTGAGGGAGTTCAGGGAGTTCCTTGAGCAGGGAATCGCAAAAAAACGCACGCCTGACCTCAACAGGGCATCCTCCCTCATCGATGACGCGGAGAAGCGAAGAGCATTCCTCCAGCAGATGGAAACGAGCATGGGCATCACTGACGATGACGCCAACTATTATGTGGAAGCGGCGTATGATGTCCTTATCCAGCTTGTGCGGGCAAAACTCTTACAGGACGGCTATACCGCAAGCGGCGAGAGTGCACATGAGGCAGAAGTAGCATACATGCGCGAACTTCAATTCTCAGAAAAAGACGTTCGCTTCATGAACACCCTGCGCTTCCATCGGAACGGCATCAAGTACTACGGTAAGAGGTTCGATATGGCTTATGCGCATAGGGTCCTCATCTTTCTTGAACAGCTCTATCCCAAGCTGAAATGCATGGCCAGCATCTGAGCCCGGAAACCCTTCGGAAAATCTCAGATAACCTTAATGAATACGTGTTCTGCTTAAGATGTCCTGAAGGACGGCTTTGGAAGTGTGCTGAGCGCGATATTCGGTGCGATAGTGGCATTCTGTGCCCTCAATGGAGTCCTCATGAGCGTGGATAATGTCCAGAGATGGGATTTCATGTTCGCGAATGCGTTTATTCTGATTGTCGTCTATGTCGCCTATCTGACGAACGAGGTTTTCCAAATAAAGAAGATTTTAAAAATAAGGAATCATTTGGAGCATACAATGGTGCCAAAGGGGAAAAAGGGACAGGTCATTCAGTATATTGTGCTATTCATCGTTTTCTTGCTGATTCTCCTGGCGTATTATTTTAAGGGGACTGCAGGGTAAGACCTCAGTAGGCCTTGGAGAAGTACACGTCTATCAGGGTCTCCTTTCCGCAGTTCACGCACTTCTGCTCGTTGCCCCTTTTGGGACCGAGCGGGATGTTTCTCGTGGTGCAGCCAGGCAGCTTCTCTTTGATGTCCTCCTCACAGGAGGGCTTGCAGCAGAAGGGAGCAAGAACCAATTTCCTCTCCTCGATGCACTTGGCGAAATCCCTCCATCCCTTTGCTTTGGTGGTGGAATCCTTGACAGCCGCCTTCGCCTTCTCGAACATCGCGCTCTGGATAGTGGACAATAACTCAGTGGCGCCCTCCACAACCTCTTTCATCGGGACAAACGCCTTCTCTCTCGTGTCACGGCGGACCATCACGACAGTCTTCTTCTCGATGTCTTTCGGGCCGATCTCAATCCGCAACGGAACGCCCCGCATCTCCCACTCATTGAATTTCCAGCCAGGAGAATACTCGTCCCGCTCGTCAAGATGCACGCGGAGCCCGCTGAGTGATTCCTTCAATTCCTGGGCCTTCTTCAGCACCTCTGCCTTGGAGTCAGAGAACATGATAGGAACAATCACGACCTGGATAGGAGCGACATTAGGAGGTAAGATAAGCCCCTTGTCATCCCCGTGCTGCATCACAAGAGCGCCAATAAGCCTTGTCGAGATGCCCCAGGAGTTCTGCCACGGGATGTGCTTCTTCTCGTCCCGGCCCAGAAAGCTGATCTCAAACGCAGTGGCAAAGCCCTGCGACAAGTCATGGGAAGTGCCGCACTGCAGTGCCTTTCCGTCGGGCATGAAGGCCTCGACTGAATAGGTCCTGTCAGCGCCTGCGAACTTCTCGGCTTCTGTCTTCTCTCCTTTCATGATAGGCACGGCGAGCTGGCCCTCTATGAGCCTGCGGTACTCCTCGAGATAAAGCAGAGTCGCTTCATCCCGCTCTCTCTCAGTCTCGTACACGCAGTGGCCCTCCTGCCACAGGAACTCACGAGAGCGCAGGAAAGGCTTCACATCCTTCACTTCCCAGCGGACGATGTTGCACCACTGGTTTATCAATAACGGAAGGTCCCGCCATGACCTGATCCACCTTGAATAGGAATCGTACATGATCGTCTCTGAAGTCGGCCTTATAGCCAAACGCTCGCCCTCCTCGCCTTCCTTGGTGGCGACCCACGCCACCTCAGGGGCAAAGCCCTCTGCGTGCTCTGCCTCCCTCTTGAAGAACGATTCCGGGATAAATAAGGGAAAGTAGGCGTTCTTGACGCCGTGGAGCCTGAGCCTGTGGTTAAACTCCTTCTGGATAAGCTCCCATATCCTGTAGCCGTATGGCCGGATGACAAGGCATCCCCGCACCGGGGAATAGTCCGCTAGCTCTGACTTCAATACAACCTGGCTGTACCATTCGGGCATGTCTTCTGCCTTCTTGACAGTGATGCCCTTCTCATCGACCTTCTCTTCTGCTTTCATAGTGGCTGTGGGAGTACCTGAACTTTAAATGCGTTTCCCTGCAATTCAAGGAAAAGAAAAAGGGGGGCTCCAGAGAACCCCCTTACATGGTCCTTTATCGCTGTTTACCTGCTTTAGTACTCACCTCTTTGTTTTGGCTTTTTTCCCGCATGTAATCTTCTTCCTACTTGAGCTTTCTTTTCCTGTATAGCGCTATTCCCGGCACTGCCGCGAGAGCGATGGCGAGAGCCCCTACACCT
Organism: Candidatus Woesearchaeota archaeon; assembly: GCA_017608295.1. The sequence continues at coordinate 123,799 of JAFCGF010000004.1, read as the reverse complement.
GTGGCAGCCACTGCAGTGGCGGATGACGTCACTGCGCCCATCGAGGCCTTCTTTGCCCAGCCATCTCCTGCGACGAATGTCTCCATCGTGCCGAGAGTGCAGCCGTACTTGAGTTCGCCGCTGTCCTTGCCCGGCTTGATGGCGAGAATCTGCTCGCATGAGCAGCCATAGGTGTCCGCTAGCGTATAGTCGGAGTCGACAATCACTTTCCTCCTACCTTTGGGCACAGTCACTTCGAAGATGGTGTCGCCGTCGATGTCAGCATAGTGATTCGGGTTCAGCTTCTCGGTCGGCACACCCTCGTATAGGATTGTTCTAGGGCAGATGTCGTCCTCGTCCAGCACGCCGTCTCCGTCCTCGTCCTGCGGACAGGTCCCTTGCCCCGGGTCTGGCCCGGCGTAGGTCGCGCCATTGAGATAGTCGTTGCCGATGCCGTCGACGCACCAGGTGTTGAAGGTGTCGTACGCTTCAGTGACCTGGGTTGTGAGGAATTCATTCCCATAACAAAAGTTGTCGCGGGCAGTGCTCCTCACCTCATACGCCGAGCCAAGGAATCGCGAGTTATGTATAGTGCTTCCTGTCGTGGACTCAATGGTCACGCTACCTAGAAAGGTCACGTCCTCGAACCACAGCCCCGAGGAGTCCCTGATGAGGATGTCATCAGTGAAGGTCAAGCTCTCGTACCTGGTGTCATCGGCAGTGATGGTCGTGAGGGCCTGGGCAGGCAGCGCCATCAGCAGGAGCGCCGCCAGCAAGCCTATTGTTCTGGGAGGTTTCATGGCAAATCCTCCTAAGGGACTAGATTAGTGAACTCCACTTCAAGCAGCGTCCCTTCGAAATTCCACACAAGGTAAGGTTTCCCCTCGTGTTTAACTAGGGCTATTCCATCATGGAATAACTCTCCAGACGTGGGCATGCTCTCGAACCTTTTGAGCCTTACTTCAGTCGGTTCGTTCATCTTTGATAGGTCGAGGAGACCATCTGAGAAGCCAAAGTCTATATCTTCAAGCTGAAGACTTAAACCATTGGTTTCCGACTGAATCTGGAGTGCACCATCTGGATCTTCTAGAACCCAGAAGAGCATGTTGCCTGAGGAATCTCTCAAATTTAGTGCGCCACCACTGTCTATGCCGAAAATACTCATTTCCTCGACACTATAGTGCATACCTTCTGGCTCAACGACGAAGTGGAAGGGTGTACCCTCATCGAGGTTAGTGCCTTGACCAGCAAAGCCGTCATAAGAAATACTGTCAGTTCTCATTCGGAATTTGGGCTGTTTCCCTGGTGTAATGTCTGGGAGCCTTGTCATCCATTCAGGTATTGATGAACCATATGTAATCTGTGCCCCTGCGTCATCGACATTCAATGAGAATTTCTCATTCTTGCTGCTGTCGAGATTGATATCCATCCGCCTTTGCGGGCCAGTTTCTTCTTTGTTGTACCAGAAAGTGTAGAGATTGCGTTCTTCTCCCTCACCGTCAGGAATAGTCATGTGGTAGCCGAATTTCCCTTCACCATCCCACCAGTTTGCGAAACTGAACGAACCACGACCTTCATCAGGATTATTTTTCATGACAATCTGTGGGTTTTCTGTCATCCCACTCATGTCGAGTAGTCCATCAGACACAGATAATATGTTGTTACCGCCGGCATAGAACTCATGCGTCGGTAGTTCCTCGGCAGAAGGGTCACTGGGATTGAATTGGTATTCGCCTTCATCATCGCCGAAGATGATGCGCGAGGGCGTTGTCAACTGTCCAGAGACTGCCAGGGTAGCGACTATCATCAGTGCAATCACGAATAGTGTTTTTGCTGCTTTACTTGTTGCTATGTTTCTCATCTCGAATCACCCCTTTGTTCTAAGCTGTGTTCCCATTCTAGCTTCTGCTAGTCATCCTAAATGCTAAAGAACTCCCCCGCCTGCTTGGCCATCACTTCCTTCTGAATCGCGGAATGACCTTTTTTTCAAGTTGCTTTTAAGATATTTAAGTATTCTGAGCATTTTTGTGTATAAGGCGCACGCATTTCCATACTGGGGCATCGGCTTCAATCACTACAGTGCACTTATGGAATAAATTGACAACTTTAGAGTTACAACTATGGGTAACTTTTATAAAGGCTAGAGCACTCCTCTACCGTCGTAGACGCATTGTCTACACACTGGCTTCCACTGCACACAAAACAACCGTTTTGAGATAGAGATACCACTATGCCGCGAGACCTGTTCACAGAGGAGCTTCTCCTCGAAAAAACTGAGCGTCACGTCTATGAGCCAGGCATCGCTGCGTACGACGAATCTCTTCCACAACTCCTTCTTGACGCATACAAAGCAGTGGAAAAACCTTCCGAAAAGAGGAAACAGCTGGTAAAAGAGTTCTCTACGCTGCTGGAAGCCAATACAGAAGCTAATTTTGAGACAAACCAGTTCCTTGAGCATATGCTGAGGGAAGCAGAGGAGTCCGAGACCATTAGATTTTCACAGAATTTCGACGAGTTCTTCTCTCCGCTGATCCAGGCGCTCTACAATAATGGGCACAAGAAGCTCTTTCTCGATTTCATAGCGCTGGAGGGAAGCAAGACCGTGAGCGGCATCGGCTGCGACCTCAAGGGCAAGGAAGACGACCCCCTCATTCTGATGGTGAGGAACGGATACAGCCACCGTGTAGCAGAGAATATCGAGAATGTGACATTAGCCCTCGGCGGCTACGTGATGGTTGCTGGCCAGGGCGCGAAGAACTCGACTATCATGCTTTCCAAGAACAGCCAGTATCTCATGATAGCATACGGCGCAGAGGACTGTGACGTGTACATCGATGAGGAGTCCTACATGCTCCATCCGGGCGAGGATGATTTCAGTGAAGATGAGCTGAAGAACGAGCTCTATGACGCGATACTCGGGGGGCAGAAGACCATCTCCGAGACCCTCAAGGACGAGGGCTTCTTCGAGCGGAAGAACAAGCTTTTCCACAAGGGAGAGGACGATGAGTGGCAGGAGGTGACTCCAGAATGAGCCGCGACATGTTCGAAGGGCTTGACAATATCCTCAAGGAAAGGAAAGAAGGGAAGAGAGAGAGATACGAGCCCGGCGAGGCAGTCACCGACCCGGCACTGGTAGAATGCCTCCTTGACTATCTGAGAAAGGTAATCCCTCAACACCATACTTCGAGCGCAAGTCTGGACGCATGGGCGTGGGACTGGTTCGACAGTATGGTACAACTTGGTGATTACATAGACAATAACCTGCTTGTACTCATCAATCCCGCAGGGGGCTACGATGCCCAGGCTTTCATAGATGATGTCCTTGCAGGACTCGCCAGGGAGAGTGATGATAAGGTCATCCACTGGGCTGACGAGAATCTTTTCGCGCCTGTCTTCAAGACACTTCATGGCGCAGGCTACAATGACCTCGTCTACAACGCGAGATACCTCCCTTGCCAGCCAAACCCTCTTTGCCAGAAGCTGAAAGGCGATGAGGATAACCCCCTCTCCATTGTGGTCTTCACTGGGGAAAATGAGGAGCCAAGCGTGACAGTGGGTACTAATAACGATTGTGCCATTATCCGACTAGTAGGTGATGCCAAGGAAGTAGGGGTGGACAGCAGTCTCTCCGAATACCACATAGAGGGCAGGGTGCACCAGATAGGACAGAGCACCTTTGTGAGCGAATTCTACATGTATGGAGTGGAGGACGCGGAGATTAAGGAGATACTGTTGGTTGACCCGATTGCGGTTACTATAACAGGGTACGGATACCTTGAAGACATGCCAGAGCAGGAGTTCTATTCTGTCACGTTCAAGTGTGGGGATGAGTGTAAGGAGACTCTTCTCGACAAGCTCTTCTTCGACAGGGGAAACCAGCTCTTCATCCCCGATGAGGACAATCCTGGTGAGTGGAAAGAGGTGAAGCCATAATGCCGAGAGAAGACGTGTTTGACGGACTGCACTTAGATAATGACCCTGACCGCACAGTGTACGAGGAAGCTGACCTTGGCTACGACACCAAGGCGATGAAGGAGTTCGTGAGCGAGTTCTATATGAATGAGAGCTTTAAGGTGGCCAATACCAAGGAGTTTGTCGCTCAGGTTCGCATGAGAGAAGAGGAGATGGAATCAAAGCTCTCAGAGATCATCACTGAGGATTTCGAGGCCCAGCCCTTTCTCGACGAGCTCATAGGTGAGGTGGGCAGAACTTCCTCCAATGTTGAGTATTCACACCTTTTCTTCGACCCTTTGGTCAACGCGCTCCATACATTGGGATATAATGACCTTGAGCTGGACCTGAGGCGCCTTGGCGCTGAGATAGATGCCGTTGGCCCGTATGTGCGCGGTACAGTTGAAAACCCCCTCAAGGTGCGCTATCGCGTGCACACTGCCAATAATCTCGCTACACTCACCAAGTTCGCGGAGATAAGCTTCCATGGAAACTCAAGCGTAGTGGGCTTCGCTATGCGCGATTCTGACCTCACACTCTACGGCACGTGCAGCTTCATAGCCCTTGCGCAGGGAGCAACCGACTCGAGCTTCCGCATCAAGGATTTTGACCTCTCCAAGTTTGCCCCAACCTTCACGATGCGCACGTTCTCCGAGAAAAGTGTCGTTGACCTCCTGAGAGACTGGTTCAAGGAGGCTGCATTCTGGATGAGAGGCAACACGCTCTATCTCATGGACGAGAACGAGGAGTGGTACGAGGTGAAACCTGAGTGAGCCGCGACATCCTCGGTGAGGAGCTGAAAGACGACTCACTTACTGGGAAGCGTGAGCCCTACGAGCCTGGAAAGCTCGGCTATCCCGAGGGAATCCTGGATGAGATTCTCGAGCTCTACCTTGACATCCCTGAAGAGGATTTCAGCGAGACACGGGATAATCTCGAGCCTGTCATCGGCCGTGCTGCCTATAAGCTCTGCCTCTATCCCAGAGATGAGTTCAACCCTAATGCACTTCTCGACGGGCTGCTCCACAAGCTCTACGCAAAAGCGACAGATTCCTATCTCACAAGCGGCGGACACCTCGTCTCTGCTGTGATGCATATACTCTTCAACCTCCAGTACAACGATTTCCTGCTTGATGTCAGCCCGTATCCTACTACCTATCCCAATGGGCTCAACTCTATTGCTTGTGATCTAAGAGGAGAGCCGGACAGGTACATGAAGGTCACGTGCATCGGCGACATCAAAGAGGTAGGGATAGGGCTGGACTACTGCGACCTATCGTACAAGGGCACTGTAGTGAACGTGGCCTGCGGCGCAAAGCATTCAATCCTTACATTGCAGGGCAGCTTCAAATATTTCGGGATGGTGTCAGAGGACAGCGAGTTTCATGTGCCTGCCCACTATACTCCTAAGCTAAGTACTCTCATGAAGCGCTGCACTGTCTACGCTGATTCAGATGACATTGACCTTGAGACGTTGCCGGAGAAGTTCTTCCTGAAAGAGAACACGCTCCGGGTTCCTGACGGAGCAGGCGGCTGGAAAGAGGTGATTCCCCTAGAATGACTCTCGATGACCTGAGGGATGCGCTTGAAGGCCAGGAGAAACTCACCGAGTCTTACGAGTCAGGCGGCCCGCTTCCTTACGATTCAGTCCTTGTCCAGAAGCTCCTGGGGAATGCGCAAGGCCTGAAGCTCGGCACCCACAAGGAAACAACTGAGTTTATCCGGGAGAACGTCCCTAAACAGCTGGATTACATTCCTGACTTTGACTACAATATGTTCCTTGACGCGATTACCCTTGGCTGGTCTCTCGCCCCGTCACGATTCATTCACCTTGACCACCTGCTCACAGAGTCGATGATGGCGCTGCACAGCGCAGGGCTGAACGATTTCACGCTGGACCTTACCTGTGTGCCCCCCTCAGGAAACTACTCTTCACTCTTCACTGTGCTGAAGGGAGAAGAGGATAATGTTTTGAAAGTCACATGCATTGGGGGAAGCTGTGCACAGCTGGGATGGCGCATAGCCTATGCCTATATTGGTTTCAGTGGCACTACGCAAGTTGTGGGAGAATACGCGGAGCACTCTGTCATCCGCATCAACAATCCGCGAGAGGAAATTAATGCAGTCGCTTCTGGGGCTACACATTCAGAATTCTACATTCCTGATATGACCTCAATGCCCTTTGTGGACCGAAGCGCCTATTGTTTTGATGAGGGATCCGATTCATTATCTGGATACAAGATTTGCGGCTCATGCAGTTTCTATGTGGATGAGACAGATGATTACCTCCTCAGGCAGATTGAGATGAACTGCTTCTGGGACCATGAGAATAAGCTCTATGTCCCTGATGGTAAGAGCGGATGGGAGGAGGTGTTGCCAGAATGAGCCGCAAGCTGCTTGACGGATTGGAAGGTCTCGAGTTCGAGAAGCGAAGCGAGGCGTATGTGTCGGGCAAGCTGGACTATCCCGGACAGCTGCTCGAGAGCATCCTGGAGACCTATGAAGAGGGCAAGATATTCGATGCGTACTTCAGTGTTCGGGACCATAAGGCCCGTTTCCATAAGTCCGTCTATGTACTCGATGAGGTGTTAGAGTCCTACACCCGTGAGCGTTTCGACCCCAGCGCGCTCATAGCTGCTTGCGCGCCTATGATTCCAAGCATCGAAGAGAGGCTCATCACAGAAAAACAGGCAAAGCACACTGACCTTGTCTTCGCACCCCTAGTGCAGGCGTTATACAGGCAGAGCTACAACGATTTCCACATTGACCTCACTGAGTTGGATTTCACCCCCTTCTCTTTCCTTGACATGGTGTATGGGAACGAAGAGAATCCTCTTGTTATCTCTTGCAAGGGAGATGCCGCATGCGTTGGCTGGAGACTGCGCCATGTGGAGCTGGACTATGAGGGCACTGCCTCCTCAATGGGAGTCGGCGCGAGGAAATCCACGATAAACATGTACGGTCCCCTCAAAGGCGCAGGAAGCTTTTCCAGGGACAGCACCTTCACTCTGGACTCAGTCGAGCCACTCCTCTACGCGAGTCCCTTCATCACACGGGGGAACAACACCTACTTCATCCGTACAGAGGATATCGGAGACGATGCGATGGCTGTGCTCAGGGAGAAACCCTTCTGGTACTCCAGATATGAGCGAACGAGGGGACAATTGAAGGCCCTCCTTGCGAGAGTGCCTGGTATCAACATCACCTTCGGGAACACACTCTATCGACTGGATAGCGAAGGCAAGTGGAAAGAGGTGATTCCATGAGCCGCGACAGCATTCTCGACGAACTCCCCATCGAAAAGTCTGAGATGGAGCACTATGAACCGGGAGATAGTACATATGTCAAATTGGCAGACACTATCCTCAGGAGAATGATTGCGGATTCAGCTGTCGGGGCCACATTATATGAGGCTTTGGACAGAGCCAGGCTCCACTCTTCCTTTGGAGGCTTCATGTACCAGCAACATCGCCATAGGTGCGAGTATCTCGAAGAATTGCTCCAGGAGTACTTGCCTCGGGATTTTCAGGCTCAGCTCTTCTTGGACACAATCCTTTTTCACAGCCTCCACCCCAGGCAGGACATAGAGGATGAGCAGATAGATTTTTCGCGTCTCACCACGCTTGGCAATCCCCTTATTCAGGCCTTGTACCGCAGTGGATACAATGACCTGACGTTGGACCTTACGTGTCTTCCGCTGAAAACCGGGGAAGTGGCGAGCTATCTGAGCGGGAAGGCAGACGAATCACTGGGGCCATTGAGACTGACTGTCAGTACTGATTATGCAGCTAATGTAGGGGCCTATGTCAAAAATTGTGATATCACTGTAGTTGGTGATGTGCAAAAATTGGGATTCAAGGCAGAGGAATCAGTATTCCGCTCAACTCATGAGGTGATATACTCTGGAAGGCTTGCCAAGAACAGTGACTTCTACTTGAATAGCGCCCTCTCAATAGATGTGAGGGAAGAGCGCGGCCATCATGGAGGACCTCCAAAATATGCAGATGGGTGCAATTACTTTATTTCGTCAGAAGTCAGCGCTTTGGAAAAAGCCTGGCTGGAAGATAGTCACTTCTTCTCACCGCACTGGAGAGATGAGAGATGCTATTTGTATGTGCCCGACGAAGCAGGACAATGGGAGGAGGTGCTGCCAGAATGAGCCGCGACGACATGTTCGACGGGCTTGATGTGGAGCCTCAGCCAGGCAGGGAAGTGTACCTAGAAGGTAAAGAGAGTATTGAATCAAGACTTGCACAAGAGTTGATTCACCACTTAGTTGAAGGTGTTGCCAGTGCACCAGTGACTGTTAGGAAGCTGATAATCCGAGCAGTGTACAAAACATTACCTGAAGATTTGAGCAGTATCGATACAGAAGAATTCTTTGACCAATACTTCCTCTGTTTTAAGCACTATGGGACACCTTTTGGCACCGAGCTTAGCCTGAGAGTCTCAGATTATCTTGTTCAGTGCTTCTATGATGACGGGTTGAACAATCCCACTCTTGACTTAAGCTGTTGGATTAACGTCGGCCAAGTGGGACAAGATCTAAAGGGAACTAAAGAGGAACCCCTCACTGTCCATTACAGAGGCAAACCATGGGAACTCGGAACTGGCGCTTCATTCTGTAGTTTCACTCTTGATGGAGAGTTGAAATATGCAGGCCTTGGAGCCACTGAATGTGAATTCTATCTTCCTTCAATGAATGTTGAAATCCTGCTGGACTACATTGATTCAGTTGAGTACTACAGCCAGCAATACGCTGACGGCCACGCCGCAGTATGTCCTGTGCCGCAGAGATGCACCTATTATGTGAAGGAGGGAATTGATGTTGAGGAATTAAGGAAGAATCCTGATGTCATGAACCTGTGGCAGACTTTCACGATGGACTGCAACAAAATCTATGTCCCGGATGACGACGGTGAATGGACAGAGGTGAAACTGTGAGCAGGAGCATGTTCGATGGGTATGAGCACTCTCCCAAGGATACTCTTGACATCTCCTACACTTCAGGGGACGGGGACGGTAACCTCGCACTTGTGGACAGGATGATTGAGTATTATGATGAAAAGTCAAAGGGATGTGAGTATTTCGAGCAGTCCACGTTCCAGAAATCGGTTATCGAGACCACTCAGATACTCTCAAGAGGGATTGATGATGATTTTAGCCATAATGCGTTCCTCGACTGGCTTGTCATCCGCCTCTCCACCAATTGGACTGATAATGTAATGATTAACGACCTCGATGTTTTCCTGAATGTGGTCGTACAGGGCTTGTACAACTTGAACTACAACAACTTCCAGCTGGATATAACTCCTTTTTCAAGATATGAGCATTCTGAAGTCGATGACCTTGCCTGTGACCTCCTCGGGATTGAGGAAGACCCCCTTGTGCTGAAGCTCGTGGGGGATGCGTGGAATTTTGGCCACGGCAACGAGCACTGTGTCCTGGAGCTGTATGGGGATGCACATTCAGCAGGCGGGGGCAGTGAGAACTCCCATTATCTCCTGCACGGGAAAGCAGGAAATCTCGCTTTTACCAGCAGGTTCTGCACGTATGAGCTTGAGCAATCAGGCCATGTGTGTGCAGGCACTGTGGGCTGCACCTTCTACGCGAAGAAGGGTCTCGGCTCGGTCGTTGACTGGCCCTTCTGGGACGAGAACAACAAGCTCTATTACCCTGACGATAAAGACGGATGGAAGCAGATAACTGAACGAAAGGATGTGGTGCCCTTATGAGCCGTGATATGCTTGACGGGATGCCTGACCTCGAGAAGAGGTCTGAAGAGGAATACGAGCCTGGAATCCTTTCTATCCACAATCATGAACTCGTCGAGGAGCTTGTGACAGAGTACTTGACTTATATCGGGAGCCCTAGGAGGATACGGAATTCAGATATTCAGATGATGTCCTCGACAGTGCACGAGCATGCAGAAGAATTGAGAGTGATGGAGCCAGAGGAAGCCCAGGGCTTTCTGGATGATGTCATCTGGACGCTGAATGTAGCTGAGGAATGGACTGTGCATGAGGATTGGGAGGTCTTTGAGCATGCCTACTTCCTCCTCTCACCTGTGGTTAAGCACCTCTACTGGTACGGCAAGAACGAGCTGGTGCTTGATTTCAGGCCATGGCCGCAGAACCCGAGGTATGTGATGCATTCCATGGTCGGAAATGAGGAGGACCCTCTCCTCCTAAACATTATCCTTAGCAGGGCATCAATCGCCTTAGGAGAGTGTGAGCTATTCTCAGGTGGACTGGGCGCCCAGCATGCGCAGCTGACAGTGTCGGGGGGCGTGTACGATGTGGGTTGCGTGGCGACGGATTCCAGATTCATTATCAACGGCAAGTCAGCCCACATAGGCAGGGGGGCTGCGGACTGCGATTTCTATTTTCCCAAAGCAGAGCATGGAGATGTGTACAAAGAGCTAAAGGGCAAGAAGCCGAGCCGTGGCATCTACGAGCTCGACATTTACTCTCTTAAGGACTACAGCTTCTCTTTCACTGCTGAGCTTGAGCGGAGGAAGCGCACAGAGCCCAAGGGTGATATCAGCCCTGACTTCTTTGAGCGAGGCAACAGGATATTCATCGCAGACCAGGACAATCCCGGCGAATGGAAGGAGGTGACTCCATGAGCCGCGACATACTGTCTGAGGAGCTCGCAGGGGAGCACTCAGATATTCCTGATTATGAGCCAGGCAATCCTACTTTCGCTCCTGAGCTGCGTGAGGATGTCTTGGAGTATTTTGAGAATCTCCTGGGAGAACTGCCAGAAGGATTGGATATAGATGATGAAGAGGAAGTGCTCAAGGTCGTCAAGATGCATGTCGAGGACCTTGAGGAAATGTTCTCAAAATATGGCTCCTTTGATGCGGACATATTCATCGACAACGTGATGAGGAACTCAGGTGACATGAATCCCTATGATCAATACGGCGAGTTATGGAGCCAGCTCTTTTCTCTCGACAGGCTGGTGCAGGCGCTGTACAATGTGGGCTACAATGACTTCCACATCGATCTCAACGTCCTGCCGACAGTCCTGTGGAGTGCAGCGCATAATCTCGAAGGCACTGAAAACAACCCTTTGACCGTAACTTATGTTGGGGATGTGGAAGGAGTATTTGGAAGATATAACCAACATTGCGACATTACTATTATGGGTAATGCTGGAGATTCAGCAAATGATTCGGAACACTGTACCTACCGCTTTGAAGGTGGGGTTGGATACTTTGGCAGTGACTCGAGCAATTGCGATCTTCATGTTCAGGACATGGAGAGCTGTTTCTGTATGACTTACGGGGATGATGATATGCCACAAAAAAGCAGAGTGTTTGTGCACAGCATCCAGAAAGAATCACCATCAATCTTTGACCTCTCTGCTGCTTCCCAGCTTTACGATAAGGGTTTCTACAAGGCAAAGAACAGACTATACGCAATGAAACAGGACGGCACCTGGAATGAGAAGAGGTACCCATGAGCCGCGACATGCTTGACAGGACCCTCGCGGGGGAGCGCTCAGATAGGGATGAGTACTACGAGCCAGGCACTCCTGCCTGTCCTCCTGAGCTTGTGAAATCCATCGTTGGGTACTTCCAGAAGGATATGGAACTGCATCCCCGGGGGAGAGCCCTGCTCTTCAAGGAGATGGGGGCGATTCAGGCCATGCATATCAGCAACCTGGAGAAGATGATATCTCCACATGTGGATGGAGTCCACGACGCAAACATCTTCATAGACAGCGTCCTGAAGGAGACCGGCGATATGAATCCTAAGCTCGGAATGCCTGAGCTCATGTATCTCGACAGGCTCCTCCAGGCATTGTATAATGTGGGATTCAACGACTTCCACATCACACTCAACTCCCTTGCTACTCCCTTGACTCACGCTGCCTATAGGCTGGAGGGCACAGAGGAGAATCCGCTGAAAGCGACATACGTTGGTGATGTGAGCAACTATTTTGGTAATACGAATAAGCACTGCAATCTCACGCTCCTCGGCAAGGCACTAGGTTTTGCGAGTGAATCACAAAACTGCATGTATACGCTGGAAGGTGCGACGAACTCCTTTGGTGGTGGCTCAAGCTATTGCGAGTTCCATCTTCCTGATATGAAGAGCTGCCTCACAGGCTTGAGCGGCGTAAATAAGTCCTACTTCCCCACGGATTGCTCAGTGCACGTGCACTCACCTCCTGACCTCTTCGACCGTGCAGCACCCTTAGTGCTCTATCGCGAGGATTTCTACAGGCACAGGAACAGGCTCCACGTGAAGATGAAAGACAGCTCATGGAAAGAATGGAGGTTCCCATGAGCCGCGATATGCTTGACAAGAGCCTGGCTGGCGAGCGCTCAGATATTCCTGATTATGAGCCCGGTATTCCTGCTTTCCCCAAGGAGCTGCTGGAGGATGTGATGGGCTATTTCGACAATGGTAGGTGGGGTCTCCGCCGCCCTGAAGACAATGATGTGCCCTATCTGGAGGCAATGGGTAGGCTCGTCCCCCACCATATCGAGAACCTTGAGCAGAGGATAGCCCGTTACCATGACCAGATTCTCGACGTCAACATCTTTCTGAACAGTGTCATCATGACCAAGGGGGACATGAATCCCCATTTTAACTGGCCCCAGCTCCAGTATCTTGACCGATTGCTCCAGGCCCTGTACAACCAGGGCTTCAATGATTTCCAGATTAATCTCAACTCTCTTGCAACGCCGTTGTCGAACACAGCATTTCACCTTGAGGGCACTGAGGACAATCCGCTCACAGCGACGTACGTTGGTGATGTAGGGGAGTTCTTCGGTGTGAACAACAAGCATTGTGACCTGACTCTCATAGGGGGAGCAGACTATACTGCAAGGGAATCTGAGCACTGCACCTACCGCTATGCTGGCTGGGTGAAATACTTCGGCGGGGGCTCGAGCGATTGCGAGTTCCATGTGCCGGACTTTGACAGCCTGCTCCGCGGATGCAAGAAGTCTAGCCTCCCCTGGGATTGCTCAGTGCATGTGCACTCACCGCCTACGCTCTTTGACCACGCTGCACCACTGACGCTCTACAGGAATGACTTCTACAGGCACAGGAACAGGCTGCATGTGAAGATGAAAGACAGCTCGTGGAAAGAGTGGAGGTTCCCATGAGGCGCGATGTCCTTGGTGAGGAGCTGCGCGACGAGAAGAAGTCGATGGAGAAGGAGGTATACGAGGCTGCAGAAGCCCCTGACTACGCTTTGGTGGAGGAGATGGTCTCAACCTTCCTTGAGAGCGAGGAATACTGGTCTGTACATACCCCTCCCCATGTGTTTGACAGGCGATTCCGCGATGACTTTTATTCACGTCTTACAGATATACTGGATGACAAGGGTTTTGATGCTCAGGTATTCCTGGACTCACTGGTGCAAGCATTTGCGGAAACGGCATCTGAAGTTGAATCTATGGAATCCGCTTATCTCTTCATCTCGGCGGTACAGACACTCTATGATCTTGGCTACAACAATCTCACTCTTGACTTGCGTCATCAGACACACCAACCGGACCATATTGGCCTGAATATTGAAGCTTCACAGGCTAATCGGTTTAGTCTTATCTGCCACCTTCCTATTGATCCATCTAGGTACCGTCACAGTAATATAGGTAGATCTGCAGAGTACTGTAGGTTCTATGTAACAGGTAACGTGAGTATCCTGGGATGGGAGAGTTCTGACTGTGAATTCAAACTGGAGGGTGCCTTTGACCTTATTGGGCTTGACTGCACCAATTGCTCTTTCTACCTGCCTATAATTGATAAGATAGAGTTTGATACCGAGAGTTTCAAGGCTGGTGAAATCCTGGATGATAAACCGGGCATAGGAGAATTGACCTTGAAGAGGCAGAACCGCTCTTTCAAAGCAACAATTCCATATAGCTTCTGGAAGAATAACAACTCACTCAATATCTCAGACGGCAAGGACAACTGGAAGGAGGTGTTCCCCCCAGAATGAGCAGCAGACTGCCAACGAGCGAGATGCTGGGCGATATCATACCCTCAGAGAGCTATGAGGCGCCTCAAGAGCTGCCTTTCCTTAAGAAATTCGCAGAGGAACTGCTTACCAGGCATGAGGCTGGCGCCCTCTCTGAGGTAAGAGTATCAATCATGCCGTGGATAGGGCCATCACCTCTTGAAGGCTTCAATGAGCGCTCTGGGGAGATGGCCTCGCTTCTCGAAAAGATAGTGAAACATGAGGACTTCGATGCTGACTCCCTCCTCAGGGCAGTTGTGGAGACTGTGGCAGAATATACAGATGCACGGCAGCTCCCGCATTTCAATTACCTCTTCGACCCACTCCTGCAGGCGCTCTACACCCTCGGCTTCAACGATTTCACTGTCGACCTCACTCCCATCGAATGGGAGCAGCGTGTCCTGGGCTATCAGCTCAGGGGAACTGAGGAGAGGCCGCTCTCAATCATTGGGCTCTCGCACTTGTACAATGCAGGAAGTAGGGCGAGGCATTGCAGGTTCACTCATTACGGCTATGTTGGGATCTCCGGGCACGATGCTGATTATTCTGAATTCCTGCATCATGTGTCGCCGCAATATGCAGGGATTGATGCGAGTTGTTGCACGTTCTTCCTGCCCAGTGCCAGCCCAATCTTCATAGGTCCTGACATACGGATGAGCAACGATTGTTCCTATGATATTTACAAGAAAGAAGACATGTCCCTCAAGGACCTGGCACAGTGGCATCTCAGCCTGTTGAAGGTCCACACCCTTGGCCGGGCGAAGGGCTTCTTCAAGAAGACAAATAACCTCACAACGCATAAGAGCTTGCCTGAGGTGATGCGGGAATGAGCCGCGATATCCTTGATGATAAGCTGCGCCAGGAAGGCATGTCAGAGAGAGAGCACTACGACGCTGCTGACCTCGGCTTCGATGAGACGCTCGTGGGAGAGGTGCTGCGATGGCACCTCAACCAAGATTATGAGGGCAATGGTGTGCTGTACCAAGGCCTGGATTACTTCGACGACTGCGTGGATGAGATTGCAGCAATAGTGGGGACTGCGATTCCAGAGCAGTTTAACAGTCAGGCATTCCTCGATACGCTTATCTCCCGCATGGAAATCTCAGGCGAGGACACGTTCTTTGCCAATTATCTCTTCTCTCCGTTGATGCAGCACTTCTACTCACAAGGCCACAATGGCTTTTCCCTTGACCTATCGCACCTTGAGCGGGATTATTATTGGACTGTGGTAAGGGAGCTGCATGGTACAGAGGAGGAGCCACTAGAGCTCGCATTCAATGGGCCAGAGATATATCACTGCGGCGCAAATGTCTCCCACTGTAGGCTGACAATCTCTGGCGATGTGTATGTCCTTGGCTGTTCCGCCTCGCACTCAGAGTTCATCTACACTGGGAAAAGGGAGTTGGTCAGGGTACACGGGCAGACACATGAGCATCACGGAAGCAGCTACGAGACGACAGACTCGCTCCTCATTGGAAACGGCGCTGAGCATTGCGTCTTCAAGCTACCTGACTATATTGATGCCCATTACATCGGCGGCTTATGGGAGGATACTGAGATGAGAATCAGTCTCTCGAAGAGCGACGGCACCGGAGACACGTGCAGGGTGAAGAGTGACTTTTTCGATGACAAGAACCAGCTTCTTGTCCCTGACGGAAACGGCGGCTGGAAGGAGGTGCGCGAGATATGAGTATTGACCGCCTACCTCCTGATATCGAGCCTGGTAAGGAGCGCGAGCACTATGAGCCGGGCAAAGAGCACCCGACGCACCAGCTCGGCCACCACATAGCGCAGATGTACCTCAACTGCAAGGAGACCTACAATGAGAGGGCATTGAAGCTCATCACAGACTATTTCCTGCCTGAGCTTGGCGAGCTCGCTGAAGGAGAAGGCTCTGCTGTGCTCAACACACTCTGCCAGAGGCTTGAGGCAGAGGCGACCGGCGTCCATGTGCAGAACATCTCTTATCTCATGGCTCCATTGCTCAATGAGCTGTATGAGAGGGGGCACAACGATTTCACTCTTGATTTCGCCCTGTTGAGAGATTTCCCAGAATATATGCTCAGGCATGTGAAGGGCTCAGAAGATGAACTCATGGACCTGACCTGTATTATCCCCCAGAAGACCTGGCAGAAGGGTTGTGAGGTAGGGAAGTTCTCCCACTATCTCAACATGAAGATCACGGGCGGTCTGCTGAACGTGGGCTGCTGGAGCAAGAACAGCGATTTCACCATCGGCTCGGAAGTGCGGCAGATAGGCTTCAAGGCCCATAACAGCGTCTTCCGTCTGCAGGGAATAGATTCCTATGAAATGGACAGGGCAGAGGAGAACCAATTTGTTGATTATGAGCCTGTGAGGTATATCGAAATGCTGGGCTCGTTCTCAGGCCTGTCTATCTATCAATTCAGCGACTGCTACAGGCTGACCCTGAAGCATGGAGATGACACATTCCTCTCATACCTTGACAAGGAGTTCTACGACAACGGCAACCGCCTGCTCATCCCTGACAATAAAGGCGGCTGGAAGGAGGTGACTCCATGAGCCGCGATATTTTAGGGGAGGAACTGAAGAGCGAGCAGGAAGCGAGAGATTCCTATGAGCCGGGAATCCTCCACTACAAGCCCTCGCTCGTGAAGGATGTCGCAGACCTTTATCTATCTGGAGAGCTAGATGCAATCAGGTACAGTTTCAACGACCCAGATACTCACCTCAACCGCGCCTGTGTCCTTTATGATGTGATAGACTACGCCCGGCTTGAGGGATTTGACCATAACCGCTTCATCGAGGATGTGCTCACCTATACCCGGGATACTAAGGAGTGGCAGCCTAAGCTGCATGTCCTGCTCAACTCCCTTGTCCAGGCGCTGTACATGATGGACTACAACAGCTTCGATATGGATATCAATCCCTTTATCGGCTCTCCGGATAATCTTCTCTGCTACCTCCATGGCACAGATGCTCCCCTCGAAGCGACGCTCCATCTTGAGGATTTTCATCAGGAGTCCGTTGCAGCTGACCTTGAGAACTGTAAGATAGAGCTCTTTGGCAGGGCAGGCCATGTAGGCTGGCGTTCCAAGTCATCGGTGTTTGTGTGCCATGATGAGGTGTGGTCAGTCGGCGGCGCTTCAGAGGACTGCGAATTCCACATCCAGAGCACGCATCCTATTCCAGTGCACACCACGACGCATTTCACCAGCACGGATTCTCGCTACTATGTCGAGAAGGGAGTCAGCAAAAATTATCTCAGCGTCCTGAAGAAGACTGAATTCGCCGAGAAGGGAAACACCCTTTTTGTGCCGGATGAGAACAATCCCGGTGAATGGAAGGAGGTGACTCCATGAACCGGGACATCTTTGATGAGAAGCTAGGGAAGACACCTGAAAAGAGAGAGCACTACGAGCCTGCCCAGCTCTACGAGTTGCAGCACATCATCGACTCTCTTGTGAGGGAGCACATGGACGGCACCCTTAAACAAGTGCACAGCGATGACGTTGGTTGGACAGTGGGCTTTGAGGACGTGGTGAAGCACATCTCCCCGATGCTCGAGCCCTTGAAAGAGAGGCCTGATGAGGTAAATAGCTTTCTTGACACGCTGCTCTTCAGGGCAGCCGATGCAAAGCATAACCTGGAATATCTCTTCTGCCCTGTCGTGCAGGCTCTCTATAACCAGGGCCACAATGATTTTACTGTTGACCTCTCTTATTACTCACTTGGCAAGCAGGACCTCATCAGCGCTCTTCATGGGGAGGAAGACAGGCCCCTGAAGCTGACCCTCAACGCCTCTGGCTTCAACTATTTCGGCTGGCTGGTGAAGCACTGTGAACTCACCCTGTCCGGCGATTGCTTAGACATCGCCTGCAACGCAGAGAACAGCACCTTCCACATACACAATGAGCTAGGCAGGACACTTTATCTGGGGATGGGAGCGCAGGAGTGCGATTTCTACATAGATTCACTTGCTGGAGTGAGCGTGTGCGGAAACGCCTACAATTGCAACGTATACGGTACTGGTAATCTCAATGCGAAGATACCTGCGCTATTCTGTAAGAACGGCAACAAGCTCTTTGAGCCTGACCCCGATAATCCAGGCGAATGGATGGAGGTGGAACTGTGAGTAGGGACATCCTCGATGAGATGCTGGGAGAGGCGCCGGAGCAGCGCGAGCATTATGAGCCCGGCTGCCCCGAGCATGACTGTGGGCTTGTCGAGGAGATTATCCAGACCGTATTGTTCGATGAGGTGAAGGACACGTATCTGTCGGCATCTGTGTATCACAACATGATTGACCTCTTTGACAGGCTTGTGGATAAATGCACAAGCATTCTTGAGCCGGTGGTCACTACCGAGTTCCACCATAACCTGTTCCTTGACCATGTCGTGTCAGAGTTGAGCCAGAAAGCATCCAGCGCCCAGCTCGCAAAGATGAGCACGCTCTTCTCGCCGCTTATCCAGACACTCTATAACCTTGGAGGCAACAACTTCTTCCTCGACACCTCCCCTATTGGAAAGATGCCCTATACGATGATGTGCTACATCAAAGGCAAGGATGACGAGCCCCTGAGCCTCACGTACAAGGGTGACACGCACTGCTTCGGAGACTACACCAAGCACTGCCGGTTCATTATCTTTGGTAAGGTGGAGTCGCATGCTGCAACCCGGGCAAAGCACAGTGTGTTTAGGCTGCAGGAGATGGATGGCGTTGTGGGCGAATTCGCGAACTCGTGCCGCTTCTATGTCCCATCACAGAAGAATGTCCCTTACAGGACACCACTTTCAGCAGAGTGCGACTACTACCTGGCAAAGCCTCTCGGAGAAAGTGAGCAGGAATGGCTAGATAACCTCAGATGTACTGAGTTCTTAGATGGCTGGAAGAACTCCCTTTATGTTCCTGACGAAGACGGCGAATGGAAGGAGGTGACTCCATGAGCCGTAATATGCTCACAGAAGAACTGGAGGGCGTCGGCAGCAGGGACGGGAATCCTTCATATACAGAAGGCTCATCCTCTTCGTATGCGACTATAGTCCATACTCTGGTGAGTTCATTCCAAGAGGGAGGCAACACAAGTACTATCTCCCAGAGGGTACACGGGCTTGCCACTACCTATTTAGAGGAGACTGAACAGGTGGACCCCAACGCTCTTCTTACTGAGATTGTCGATGAGTACAGCTGGAGAGCGAGAAAGAATGATGAATGGTCTTTGGACGCGTTGTTCACGCCAGTACTCAGGGCGCTCTATGAGCATGATTACAATGGTTTCCACCTGGACATATCAGGCCTGGAGAGGCAACCCATGCGGATTGTCTCCGCCTTATGGGGTAATGAGGAGAGGCCGCTCGAGCTTGTCTGTGTTGGAGATGTGTTTTTTTTCGGCTCGAGTATGGGCTATTGCCATCTCGAACTCTTCGGCAATGCGTACAGTGTTGCCAATTCCAGCCATTATTCAGATGTGATTATTCATGGCGAGGTCAGCAGTAGGGCAGGAGACAGGGCCAGCAACTGCACCTTCGAGCTCCAGTCAGTGCAGGGGGTCTCGACATCAGGCCGTAATTCCGACTGCAGTTATTATGTTGAGAATCCGACGAAAGGCCACTTGAGCTACATCAGGAAGCGGAAAATGTTCTATGAGAAAGGCAATAAGCTCCTTGTGCCTGACGAGGACAACCCCGGCGAGTGGAAGGAGGTGAGGCCGTGAAGCGGGATTCACTCGGCGAGGAGCTGAAAGGGGAAATCAAAGAGCGAGAGCACTATGAGCCTGGCTCCGAGCCCTACAATCCGGACACGATTGATAGAATTGTCTCCTTCTATACTGGAGATGTTTCAAAGCGGTTCAGGGGCCGCTCAGTGGAGCTCATTGAAGAACAGCTTGGAGACGAAGAAATTCCAAATCCTGATGCCTTCCTTGATGCGATTGTTGCACGCTGTTCAGGATTCAATCAGGAAGAAATAATGAATCTTGGCTGGTTGATTGACCCACTTATCCAGGCATTCTATAATCAGGGACACAACTGCTTTTTCCTTGACCTTACCAATGTGCACTGCAGGCCCTGGAGCGTACTTGGTGGCCTGAGAGGTAAGCCAGACCAGATTCTCACCGTGAAGTACGCAGGGAAAGCCTATGATGTGGGAGATAAATCTCACTACTGTTCTATTGAATACTCCGGGGAATGTTCTTCTATTGGGGAACGCGCAAAGCATTCGGAATTCTTTCTGTCTGGCCACTCATCCTGGTCAGTCGCGGACCATGCAGACTTCTGCGTTTTCCACATTGAATCGCCAGGGTACATCAAGTGCCATGCACTTCCCACCAACACAGACTTTTACGTCCAGCATGCCAGGTCATCTTTCAAGCTGAAACGGCTGTTGAAGAGCGGCTTTTTCCATCGCGATAATCATCTTTATGAGGTAACTGATGATGGTATTGAGGAAATCCATCCAGACACTCAGCCTGACCTGTTCGAGGTGAGGGAGAGATGAGCCGCTCGCTCTTTGATGACTTCCCTGAACTCTCTTCCAAGAAGAGAGAAACCTATACTCCTGCTGAGTTGAACGCTTACTCTGAGCTGTTCGATGAAATCAAGCTATACTGGGAGAACACGTACATGAAGAATGTCTTCCTCAGCTATGGAGAAAAAGTGGAAGACTTAGATTGCATAATCACAAATTACGTTCAGGAGGACATAGACCCCCGCCAGTTTCTGGATGCAGTGGTATTGGAAGCCAGTGCAAAGGGGGCGTCCTCCTTTATGCTCACTGAACTGATGTCACCAATGCTTCAGGCACTCTATAACCGAGGACATAACGACTTTGTGATAGATTTTGCACTGTACAGCCTTGACAGGCCTGTTCTGGCAACTACTCTTGCCCATGACCTCAAGGCAGAGCCTGACAGAAGACTGAAGGCCATGTTCCTTGGTATAGATGTCACGATGTTTGCCCAGTATGTGGAAAACTGCGACCTTGTGCTGGATGGCGAAGTGTACCATTTGGGAAACGACTCGACTGACTCAAAGTTCACAGTAACGAAACAGGTTCATCTCGTACCTCTGGGCCAGTGGGCGAGTGGTTGTGAGTTCAGGTTGTATCAACCGGATTATTGTGAGAGTATGCTCTCTGAATATATTCTAGGAGAGCTGCAACCTGAAGAGCCAGCACTCAAGTTCCTTGAGAATCATGGTTTCTGGAAGCGGAACAATACCCTGTATGTGCCGGATGATTCAGAAGAATGGAGTGAGGTGCTGCCGCGATGAGCCGCGATATCCTCGATGAGAAGCTGAGAGAGGGGCGGAAGGAGCGCGAGACCTATGCTCCAGGAGGCGAAGGCTACGAGTCAGAGCTCGTCTCCAAGATTATGGATATGTATGATACCCTCCGCCAGAATCACATTAATACTAGCTGCCAGGACTGGAGCAGGATTCACTTCACTGAATTCTTTAATGAGCTGAGCTCAGCGCTTGAGGGGGCAGTTATAGCGAATCCGAATCTGTTCCTTAATGAGATTATTTGGCAGGCCTCAATGAATTATGAACTTCAGGGAGCTAAATTTGTTTGCCTGCGTCTCGTCGACCCCCTTGTGCAGGCATTCTATAATCAGGGACACAACGATTTCGTCGTCGATTTCTCCATTCTTCCAGGAAAGCAGGAATTTGCTGCCTCATATCTTAAAGGCAACATGGACGAGCAGCTCATCGCACACTATAGGGGAGATTGCGACATGTATGCCTACGCTACCTCCCTAGTCACCCTGACTGTAGAGGGAGATTCGCGCACACTCAGCCACAAATCATACGATTCCATCATCACACATGAAGGCTGGTCCCAAACTGTGGGCTGGACCTCACAAAACTGTGAGTACACGCTCTTGGACTCAAGATCACACTTGAATCATTTCGGAAATAGGAACTGCGTCTTTCGCACCAGCCAAGAGATGGATGCCGAGACCATCAATTACCTGCATAGGTGGGCATTCTTCAAGCGGGGGAACCGGCTGTTCGTGCCATATGGAGAAGGAGAGTGGAAGGAGATTCTCGTGCACGGCGTGGACGACTTCGAGGAGGTGCTGCCTGAATGAAGCGCGACATCTTCGAGGACTTTCCTGAGAGGGAGGGGAGAGAGCAGGGAGAGCCCTATGAATCCGGCAGGGAGTTCGCAGACACCGGCCTTGCTGAACTCATCCTGGAGCATTACCGGCACGAAGACAATGGCTTCCCGTATGATTTCACCCATCACGGAGAAACATACCTTTTCGCTACAGTGAAGTGCCTGAGCTCTCTTATCGAGACCTATGATGGCGAGATTCCTGAGCCAAATATCCTGCTCGACCAAGTAGTGATGCTTATCTATGAAGATGCAATTCCATCGCACCTCCAGCGGGCAGGAAACCTCTTCACAGGATTGGTCCAGACTTTGTATGGTCTGGGCCACAACTACTTTGTCCTTGACCTCTCGCCGCTCATTGCACTGAAGGCTGTAGACTACCGGCTCGGGTTTCAATTTGGGGTGAAGATGCACGGCACAGAAGACGACCCGCTCCACCTAACACTCAAGGGAAGCTTCTCCCAACTCTTTGGGAGATCGAAGCATGTTAAGGTCAATATGGTGGGCAGCGTCATTGAGGCGGCAGAGGAAGCAGAATATTCTGAATTCACGTTAAAGGGTAAGCATGGCTTCGTTGGGGGATATGCTGTTGACTGCGACTTTTATGTTGAGCACGCCGGATGTGTCCAGCGCACAGGCGCCAACAACAGCTATCATGTCATTGAGCCTGTGGAAGAGCAGACTGTTATGCGCCTGAAAAAACCCGTTGATATTATACTCAAGAAGAACTTTTGGGGGCATAACAATACGCTCTATCAATTGGATGACAAAGGCGAATGGAAGGAGGTGGAGCCGTGAGCCGCGACTCCCTCGGCGAGGAGCTTACAGGAGAGCGAGAAGAGCGCGAGCACTATGAGCCTGGCCAGCCTAATGATAATGCCCTTGTCAAGGAAGTCCTTTCCCTGTATTTCGATGGCACGCTCCAGAAATTATATTTTTCTGAATTCGCTGAAGACAGTTACAACGGCAAGCGCTGCGCAGAGCTTCTCGAAGAGCGCCTCTCAGAGGGGCTGAATGGTGGGGCTGATGCCTTCCTCAACGATGTCACCTTGCAGGTGTTAACTATATTGGAACCTAAGAAGCAAGCCAGTGCAGCGGAACGCCTCCTCACTCCGCTCCTGGGGGCACTCCACAGGCTTGGCCATAATGACTTCACCCAGGATTATACTTGCTTTTCCCGCATAGGTCACATTAGTCCTGCGTTCCATCTCCGGGGCACTCACGAGAGCCAGCTTAATGTCGCGTATCGGGGTGATTTCTCCACATTCGCGACGGGAGCGTGGTACTGCACTCTTGAACTGCACGGAAGCTCTAAGTGGGCGGCTTCACAAGCTTTTGCTAGCGAATTTCACTTATATGGTCCTGTTCAGAATCTGGCACTGAACAGCGCCTACTGTACATACCATATCCATTTTACCGAGCTCGAAAATCTGCACGTCTTCGGCCACTTCAACAATGCTGGCAACCACAACACATTCTACATCCATCACTATCCTGATGAGAAGCAGCGAAACCGCCTGCGGGCCAGGACCTGGTACGGCGAGGGCAACAGGGTGTGCTTCCTGAAGGACGATGGGAACTGGGAGGGGGTGTGCCTCAGTGAATAGGGACATCTTCGATGATTTCCCTGACGGACCGTTCTGTGGAGAGCGCGAGCATTACCAGCCGAGCTCTCTCTGCGAGAACCTCCTGATAGATGAGCTGCTCTCACTCTACCTTGACGGCACACTTAAGGAGCTGTATCCTGCGTATGATGCAGGAAAAGGCATGGGCTACAACGGCGAGCGCTGTGCAGACCATATTGAGGAACTCCTTTCAGGCAGATTTGATTCTGATGCCAACACTTTTCTCAACGATGTCGCGTGGCACGTGCATAGCAGGGTTGAGCTGGGGATGCAGGACCTTGCAGTGAATGTTCTCCTTACTCCTCTCATGCAAGCCCTGCACAGGTTCGGCCACAACGACTTTACGCAGGATTATTCGTGCTTCTCAGGGATAGAATACCTCACTCCTGCGCTCAACCTCCGCGGCAGCCCTCAGAAGCTCCTCAATGCAGCGTACCGCGGTGACTTCGGGGACTTTGGTACGCAGGCGAGGCATTGTAGGCTGGAACTCTACGGTACCTCTGACTGGGCTGCATCAAACGCGTATGCCAGCGAGTTCCACCTATATAGCCCTGTGAATACCCTGGCAGTGAGTAGTAAGCAGTGCACCTATCACCTTTATTTCAAGGAGCTTAACAAGCTCCACTTATTCAGCCAGTTCAATTATCCAGGAGAGCACAACACGTTCTATATCCATCATTATCCAGATGAGATGCAGCGCAACCGCCTCAGGGCCAAGACCTGGTACGGCGAGGGCAATAAGGTGTGCTTCCTGAAGGAAGACGGCAGCTGGGAGGGGGTGTGCCTTCGTGGGTAAGTTCGATGGGCTTGAGGATTTCATCACTCCTGAAGAGCGTGAGCACTACGAGCCTGGAAAGCTCCCTTATGATTCCGAAGCTCTGGATAATCTTGTGAATAAGTTTAGCCGCCTCTCAGATATGGACATTATTAATGAATATAGTTTTGGTAACATCTGGGTGGAGCGCTTCACTGATGTTGTGAACGGATTCCCTGAAGAAGACTTCGACGCCCAGGCATTCCTTGACGCCCTTGTTGAAGGAATCCTGAAAAAGACTACACTCGAGCACATCACATTCTCAAGCTGCCTCCTCGACCCCGCAGTCCAGGCGCTCTATGACCTGGGCTATAATGAATTCATCATCGACCTCTCACGAGTCCCGATTACACCAAAATACATGGCGAATGACCTCATTGGCCAGCCTGGTAAGCCCCTGAAATTGCTTTACAAGGGAAATGCAACTGAGTTTGGTATCAATGTCAAGTACTGTGAGATGGAGATAGTCGGAGACTGCCACTACGGGGGTACGCAGGCCAACAGGTCGTCTATCACTTTCAGCGGTGACGCGAAGAACATCGCGGGATTCGCCAGCACCACCGACTTTATCATGGAGGCGGAGCTCATCTATGCGCTGGATACGCCGAGCCCGTGCTTTAAGTGCAACTTCAAGATTACAGACGCAGTGAAGAAAGAGCATGTTGAGGAGCTCATGTTCGAGCGTTTCTTTGAAGATAACAATAAGCTGTACAAGAAGACCAAGGCAGGAAACTGGAAGGAGGTGAAAGCAGTATGAGCAGAACCTCTCTCGATGACCTTCCCATTGACAAGCCCTCTGACCAGGAGCCCTATGAGCCGGGCGCTGAAGTAGACCCTGCCCTCATAGAGCAGATTATCTCGCACACACACCCAACCGACGAGCATGAGAGCATGGAGGAGCTGCTTAAGGATATCATCCCGCTAGGCCTTGAGGCAGGCACCCTGCTCGACGCCCTTGTGATGAGGCTGGCTGACGAGATTGACCGGAAGAATATTGGTCCCAAGGGCTATGTCCTTGACAGCGTGGTCCAGCACCTCTATAGCCGAGGAGATAATGGTTTCCTCATAGACCTGTCTCCCTTGCAGGTCAGGTCCTCTAATCGTCAGCACCTGTCCTTAGTAGGATATGTGCTGGAGGGCACTCCTGAGCGGCCACTTGAATGCTCATATATAGGTAATATCTATCAGTTTGGTCAAAAGGCAAAGCACTGCATACTGAGATTGAATGGGCACTCCCCTCACCCAGCATGGAGGGCAGAATCTTCTGATTTTTATCTCGATACGCTGAATCCAGGGCTTATGGTCGCGACCTACTATGACAACCTTGATATTGACAACGGTCCAGTGGATTGCAGGTTCTTCCTCAGCGAGGGAGTGAAGAACCTTGATGTTCCTTTTCCCAAGGCGTATTTCAAGAAGCTTCTCGAGCGAGGAAACACCTTCTACGAGCCGGACGAGAACGGCGAATGGAAAGAGGTGACCCTGTGAGCCGCCTGGAGGGCTTTGAGGAACTGGAGAAGCTTGCCCAGAGAGAGCCCTATGTCCCGGGCACCACGGGTTTTCATAAAAACCTTGTTGACCGTATAGTGCGGCAGCATGAGGACGGGACTATATCCTCTCTGTACTGGCAGGGGGCAACAAAAGGGCATCGCATGTGTTCAGATAGGTTCATTGAGCTAATTGAGCCGGAGATCACTCCGGATTTTGACGCTAACCGCTTCTTGGACGAGGTGATAACTGCCTTGACACTGCGTCCGGTTGTTGATCCAAGTGTGCATTTCCAGTCCCTTAATCCATTTTGTTCACCGTTACTACAGGCACTCTATGATTTTGGGTACAATGATTTCCTGATGCAAATGCCTTCTCCGGAATGTGATACCTTGGATATGGCAATGTACCTTGAGGGTTCGCGAGACCGCCCCCTTACAGTAGTCTATTCGGGAAGAGTGGGTCAGAAATTTGGATACCGTTGTAAAAATTGTGAGCTTACATTGCGGGGGAGTGCGACCCAGGTTGGAAGGGATAGCACGGATTGCACATTTGTCTCTTATGCAGTCCCTACGTTTGAAAGTCTGGATTATGGCTCGGATGCTTCGAGCTGTGAGTTTGAGATCCATTCAGAGCGCTATGGATTGGGACTTCACCTGAGGAATTCAATAGTGAGCCTTCAATCAGTTCCAGAGCCGGACAGCCTGTATGAGCCCATTAGTGGGCTTTCGTGGAGGACATTCTTCCATAAGGGGAATGAACTTTTTATCCCGGACGGCAAGGATGGATGGGACCAGCTTGTGCTAAAAGACGGCGACTGGGAGGTGCTCGGATGAGCCGCGAGGACGTTTTCTCTGGACTTGAGGATGTGCTTGAGCCTGAGGAGCGGGAAGCCTACGTGGCAGGAGCCAATGTGGACGAGGGGCTTGTCCGGACAATCCTCGAGCTGCTCTTTGAAAAACCCCTGGTGAAGTCCATAGCGGAAATGCGCGACTCTAAACCGGTGCATGAGGAGCGGGTGGAGCGCATGACCACTCTCCTGGAACCCTATGAAATAGAAAACGGGGCCGCTCTTGTCGAGGGAGTGTTGCTCGGCACCAGGAGATATCTTGAAGATATGCCCTGCGGACGGATGAACAACATCCTTATCCCACTCATGCAGGTACTCTACAATCGGGGCCACAATGACTTCTTTGTGGATTATAATCTCCTCGAGAAGCCAGAGGTGGAGTTCGACCCCACATCCCATCTTGAAGGCACACCAGAGAATCCCCTGAGAGCGACGCTGGCAAGACCCGGGAAGGCGTGGTTTGGATACCGTGCGCGTCACTGCAAGCTCAAGCTGATAGGGAATACTGAGTACGTCGGGCCAAAGGCATACCACACAGAATTCATTATCAAAGGCTCAGCAGAATATATAGGATTTGAGGCGGAGTCATGCACAATCTACCTGGATGAGCTGGTATCAAATTACGGGAGCCTCCCTACGGGCTTCCCTCCCCAATCCTGCGTCGTGTATATGGATGAGGAGCCTGAGAGCACCTGGTCGCTTATGAGGCAGGATTTCTGGTTCTACTCAAGGTCACCCTGGAAGAATACGCTCTATGTATATGATGGTGAGGAAGAGAAGCGGTTCCTCTGGAAAACATGGACCCAGACACGCTGGAAGGAGGTGACAAGGGAAGAATGAGCCGCGACCTCTCACTGGATGAACTCCCTGGAGGAGAGAAAAGGCAGGACGAGCCCTATGAGCCTGGTATGAACTATGAGCCGCAGCAGGAATTAGTTAGGGACATGGTGTATAGTTACCTCAGCAAAAAACACTGGGCGAGTGCTGATTGGAAAGAGCAATATGATAAGCACTTTGATATTAAGTTGAGGACTCTGGAAAATCTCGATGGCCAGATGTTCCTGGATGGCCTGGTTTCCCGATTGCAGGCTGATGCCCGTGATAACCAGATTGTGAATTCAGGAATAATCTTCGAATACGTCATACCGCTCCTATATCTTAAGGGAAATTCATCTCTCACTCTTGATTTATCTCAGCTCCCTGTGACACCGAGCTCTATCCTTGATGGTGTGAGGGCAACTGAATCCAATCCCCTGTCATTCACCATTAAGAAAGGAAAGGCGTCAAACGTATATGATTGTTTGTGGCTTGGTGAGGGACTCAAGCACTGCATTGTGGAATTTGATGGGGTCTCAAGGTATGCCGGTGGGAAGTGTGAGAACTCAACATTCTACTTTGATGACCATGTTGGAAAGATTGGTGAGGATGCTATCAACTGCGAATTTTATCTTAGGAATGTCCGTAAATATGCTCTTAATTCGGATGTTGAGTGCCTTGGAGAGAGTCCCCTGGGGAAAATACTCGCTTTCCACAGGAACCCTCCAGGCACATCCCGCCTGAGCAAGCTAGACGGGAATTTTTTCAGGAGGGGAAACAGGCTTTTTATCTCAAAAGACGGTGATGATTGGACAGAGCTTTTTGAGCCAAAGCTGGATGTGGTGCCCCCATGAGCCGCGACCTGTCATTAGATGACCTAATCCTGGGTGAGCGCTCAGGCAGTGAGCACTATGAGCCGGGCACTGAGAGCAAATACTTCGAGCTCATTGACCTTATTGTTGAGCATTATTATACTCCCCGTACACCTGACAAGTTCCCTACACTGACTCCTGAGCTGAAATGGATGGGTGATGAGGATTGCCTCAAGCACCTCATCAGAGGGTATAGGGATGAGGACTTCGACGCGAACGAGTTCCTCGAGGATTTCATCATCACAGCAGGCGCGCGAGTGGGACCAAGAAAAGACACCGGGCTTGTCCTTGGGCCTCTTATCTCCGCGCTCTACACTCTCAGCTACAATGACCTTGTGCTCGACTTCAAGAGCTGGAACACTGACGATGATGTGCTCGGTCTCGGTTATGATCTGGAGGGTGAGGAGCACTGCCCTGCTATGGTCACCTTCAAGAATCTCAATGCTCACGAGCTTGGCAACCTAGCTGAATACGCGCGAATCATCCACCTCGGAGACGCCGAGTCAGTGGGTCCTCTTGCAGAGAACTCCACATTCATTGTGATTGGAGAAGTGGATGTTGAGTATATAGGCCAGCTAGCCAAGAACTGCCAGTTCTATCTCGACCCGAAGGGAATCTACGACCGAGTCTACTTAGATAGTGGGAGTGAGAGCTACAGAGACTATGGGAAGTCAGAAAAGGAGATTGTCAAGTTCCTCAAGAAGAAGCGGGCGTTCTTCGCCAATGGCAACAGCCTTTACTTCCCTGACGGCAACGGCGATTGGAAGGAGGTGAAGCCTAAATGAGCAGAGACCTCGGCTTTGATGACCTTCCTGAAACCGAGAAGAGCGACAGTGAGCCCTACATCCCGGGCGGACCGGTTCCGAACCTGCAACTCATTGTCAATCTTGTCCAGGAATTCACCTCTGACGATTCGATTGACAGGGTAGAGAATTACCCTGGAAGCCTCACCTGTGAATGCATTGGGGGACGGATGCAGGAATTCATAGAATCCCGCATTGACGAAGAGTTCGACCATAATGAGTTCCTGGATAATCTCATCTCATATGCTGCTGAGACTGGCCTCTTTGCTGACGGATATCTGGGAGAGTACCTCAACACGTATCTCTTGGACCCTCTTGTCCAGGCCCTGTTTAACCTGGGCTACAACGATTTCAAGATGGATATGAGCATAGCAATGATAACAGATAATATCTTCTGTGTTGGATTCGGTTTGGATGGCAAGGAGGACAAACGTCTTCAGTTGTCGACGAACGGAGCATACTTATGTGAGTTGGGCACCAGCTCAGTGTGGACTGAGATCACTCATCATGGGGATACCACAAGCATCGGGCATGATGGCTATCATTCAACATACCACGTAATTGGAAAGGTGGAGCTGAGGTATATCGGCTTTGGTGCCTCTGAGAGTGAGTTCTACGTGAATCCAGACAATATCTACTGGCATGGGGAGGATGAAAACCTTAGCCCTTCTGGGAGAGAATACTTCATACTCGATTATCTCAAGAAAGAACATGAATTCTGGAGGAGAAAAAAACCTGGAAGCAAAGTGAAGATGGAGAAGACCAACAACCACCTTTACTTCCCTGACGATGAAGAAGGCTGGAGAGAGGTATTACCATGAAATACGACGACATACCATTAGCAGACGCGCACATACACATTGACAGCTACGAGATGTACAATCCCTATGTGTGCAAACAACGGGGAAAGACCTACGGAGACTCTGGCCACCCCTGGAATCTCGACGGTTTAGTACACCACCTTACACGAGATAATGTCGAGGAAGCGTACTGCATCTTCTCAGACCTGAACCGCCTGAATGTTGTTCAGGAGCATGTTCCGGACACAAAAATCCGTGGCTGGTACTGGGTTAGGATGCCCACTGCGCTCCCCGATGAAGTCAAGGCAGAGTTCCCAGAGTGGAAACACATATTCGAGGAGTATGAGCAGCGCGGTATAGTCAGGCCAAAGACAGGCCTTCTCTGGAAGGGGAAAGATACCCTCACTAATATGACTATGAATGGTCGCGTATACGGCATCAAGATTCATCCAGTGCAGGACTTCTTCGAGTTCACTGATGAAAATCTGGAAGATGTCCTCTGGACTGCGAAAATGAACCATTTACCAATACTGTTCCACACTGACGACAGGCCAGAGACAGCGCACCTGACACATCCTGACCTCTACGAGGAAGTCATCAGAAACAATCCCAAGAACGTGTTCGTCATCGGCCACGGCGGAGCCTTCGCACACCCAAGGAAAGTAGGCGATAATAATCCTGTGGCAAAGAAATACTGGTCTGAAGACAGAAAACCATTCCCCATTGCATACGGTATCCAGCGCGCATTGGAGATCGCACACAAGTACGACAACGCCTATTTCGAGACAAGCCTGTCCAACAACAGAATCAAAGCAGGTATCATAGGAAGCGCACTGAAGGAACACTCGGATTTAGCACATTCGATAGTGCTAGGTACAGATTATCCCTTGGGGATAAAAGCAAAACTGTCAGGGCAGCTGAAGGCACTGGAACAACACGGAGACGTACCAGATGAACAACTGATTATCATAGCAAAAAATAGGTTACCAAGGATGAGGTAAAAATGACGGAAATACAGCATGAAGGAAACTATTCCGCAGGAAGTATTACAACGAGCCTAGGGGAAGGCAACGGGCTGATAACTATTAACAGCTGGTACGTCATCACGTTAGATGGGTTGCCCCAGTGGCGCACTACAGTCACAGACTGCTTCAGCAAACAGCCCCGGTTAGATACCCGCCTGTATGCTATCAACCCTGGAGGGGTAACGTCCCTTGTCGATTACGCTGAAAATAGTATCATGGGCGTTCCTCAAAGGCATAAAGACATCCTCGAAGACGTGCTTGAGGAGCTGTCAGGGAGATAGGCCCGTATCTTAAGCGCTGGCTCAGTTAATCCTTTTTCTGAGCCCAGCCCCATTTCCCATCGTCTTTGATGTTCTTGAAATTTGGGTGCTGTCTGACCAGCAATGAGAAGACCTTTTCCACTTGAGCGGTTTTTCTCTCTTCCTCAGGGATGTTCCTCTTGAACTCCTCGGGCATGCCTTCCTCGATTGTCCAGCTCAGGTCGTCAAACAGTACCCATCCCTTTGGCTTGATAAGTTTCTCAACCAGGAAGAACGCGTAACCTGTGGGATACCAGGTGTGTCCTCCATCGATGAAACAAAAATCAAATATGGGGTTGCAACTATTCCTGTAGGTATTGCTTTCAATGAGCTTCATCAGTTCCCAGGTGTAAGATCTCTCAGCATAGACTGGTTTGATGTATCTGTCTAATCCAGCCTGTGTCATTAATGTGCTAATATTCGGTTTGCGTTTCCTGGCGTCTTGGAAATCAATTGTCGTTATCGATCCAGAACCAATCTCGTCCAAAGCAGCAGCCATATAAAGGCTAGATTTCCCGTGTGCGAATCCCAATTCAAGGATGTTTTGGATGTTGTGCTCTATAATCCACTCATAAAGAATTCTTGCTCTGTCCTGAGATATCCCAAATAGACTCCCGATTGTCTGGTCTATCTCTTCGAATCTCATTTCACTGATATTCGCGCCAGGTATGCTTGCACTTCTGGCAGCGGAAGAACCTCGTTTCAGCCTCATCTGAGGCTCGAGTCTGGAGCATCCACCAGTGGGCCTTCAGGTGACCGCACTTTGGGCATTCTACTTCAGTCAGCGGCAACGTGTCTTCGGGTTCGGACTCAATCACCTCAAGTTTGGTCTCGGGCTTCTTCACCTCTTCAGAGAGCACGAAATCAGCTTCCGCGCTCTTGGCGCCGCATCCGCTACACACCAGCACTCTTTTCTTGTTGATCTCCTTCACGAGCAGTATCGAACCGCATTTCTGGCAAAACATATCAGCACCTCATCCGTGGGCGGCGCAGATGGCCGCGTTTTCATTGATTTTGCATACTATCAGGTTGGTGAACCAGATTTTTACATAACCCAGGTAGGGAATGCGCACAGCTGCCCTTCCGAGCACGTTGTCCTCGTGGATGTTCTTGTCGAGCTCGTTGACGCCGCTGTTGGCGTCCCCTTTGGTCTCGAAGTAATATTCATCTTCATGAATCCACTTCCTCACCACCCGGTGGATTATGGGTTCTGGCCCGCCTTTATTGAACACAATGACATCCCCTATTTTTATGTCTTCTGGCGGAATCCCTGTGAGGATGATGATATCTCCCGTGTCTATCCCGTCGCTGAACTTGAACTCTTCAAATCCGTTCTTGCCTATGGCATAGTTCATGTAGAAGTCCCTCTGGGAGCTGTACCACTGCTCGAACACCATGTCCTGGTGCTCCATGCTCCCTGAGACTACGGCGACAACAGGGTGTGAGGTGTCAAGCACAAAGCCAAGCCCGGGATAGATGATGAATTTCATCAGGACGAATGCGAGCAGTATGTTGAGTGTCCAGCTTAGCAGCGAATCCTCTTCCCAGACTATTCTCCAGAAATCCTTCCAGAATTTCCTGAAGCCTGCCCACGCTCGCACATGCCAGGGCTTCTCTTTTCGCCACGAACCTCTCCTACGCATTTGATACTAGCGAGCCCAGAAGCACATAAAAACCTATCGGTTGAGCACTGTACTGAGCGCATTTCCGGCAGAAGCTGAATCTTTGGCTGGAAAAAGTCCTCTTTTCTTTTGCAAAACCTTTAAGAATGCCTGCATCGCATTATACGTTGGTGAATTTAGTTATGGGAGATATTGGAAAAATAGCAACTGTTGCAGCATTGAGTATTGGCGGCATAGCCATTCTTGGCGGATGCGGCTACGCAGGTTACAGTTATTTCAAAACTGATACTATAGATGTGGTCGTCACCGGCGCAGAAGACCATAATGACATGTACCTTGCCTTCACTCTTGATGGCGAAGGAGAGCCGCATGTATTCAGGAACGAGGACGCCTGGTATCGGCTGAAATTCGATTCATCTGATTTCCAGGCTGAACTTGAAGGATTAGAAGATACCGGCACTACAGTCACAATAAGCAAATACGGCTGGAGAGTCAGGCTGTTTTCCATGTATGAGAATATCGTGGATATCGAGCGCGCAGACTGATCCTCTTTAGGAGAAGTAGTCTCTGAGGAATTCAGCAAGGAGAGGGATGCTTTCCTTCGCCTTCTGCATTTCCTCCTCATGCATAGGTATTGATTCCATCCTGCTCATCTGAGCTCTGAAGCCATTTGACGTCTCGGGCTTGAGCTCTGCAGAGAAAATGTGTGGCTCTGGCTTCTCTTTGAATCGGGGTAATATCTCAGTCTTATAATACATGTCATAGCATTGGAGTTCCCAATGGACCTCAGGATTCTGGCTGTTGTATGCATCCAGGGCTTCAATGAGGGGCATCATGTCCTTGTTCTCCACAACATCTACGCAGGGATATCCTCTGCCCCAGTCTATGTGGCCCTCGCAGGACATGTCTGTGTCATAGCTGATATCCCACAGTGCCTGCACTAGCGGCTTGATTAGCTCGTCAATATGCTTTCCCAGTCCGTCGACAACCTTGTCGATGTCAGGCATGGTGTAACCTCTTACTCAGCTGCAAGCTCGTACTCGATGACATGCTTGCCGCGGGATTTCATCTCTGCAGTCTCTCGCATGGACTGATTTCCACCGCCAACCCTCACGAGAACATCAATGGAATCAAGAAATGTGGGGCTCTCATCTCCCCATTCATCCCCTACAAGAATCTCTTCGTCAACAGGAAAACAGTCGTATTCAGCTGCCTTTGAGCACGCAATCCCGACAGTTCTCCATCCTCTTTCAGACGCTTCCTTATACGCAGTTGCAGGAATGCCCAGGTCTGTCAGTCCGGAGACAACAGCGAAGGATTTCGAGCCGTATAATCCTTGAAGCACGTCAAAGGCATCCTGTATCATGATTTCTGCTTCAGATTCGTCAAACTTCTGGGCTGAATAACCTACAACTCCAATCTTCAATTCATCCATTGTATTCACTCTTCTTTATCCTGCTCTGGGGCGACATTGCGGAAATAATTGATTGCGAACGTGCGCTCTATGCTGTCCTGCATCCAGTTGTAGAGGTTTCCACCGTCAAGGGCGTACTGCTGCTTGGGATCCATCCTGGGATGCCTCATCTGAGTCTTCAGGGATTCCAAATCAAGCAGGTGGTCTCTCCAGTGCGTGTCCATGACTTTGAGGATGCCCTGCCTGCTCGAGTCAAGCTGCTCCTCTGGAGTGCCTCTTGATGCGTAAGCATCCTGGATGTGGTCAACCAGGGTGTCGTAGAGTTTCTCCTCATCAAGCCCCTCTATCTGGAGCTCGAAAGTGCAGTCGTATTGATATGGGACTGGTACCTTTTCTCGGGTGGTGAGTGGAATCGCAGTGGGGATGTGGAGCGGCTCCTTCTTCTCGATGACCTCCCTCTGGGACTCGAGCTTCTGCAGGATGTCCTTGTAGGCCTGCAGCCCAATCTCTGAGGGGATGGCCTGCTGTTCCACAAGCGAGTTGATGCTAGCTGAGTACATCTTCTTCATGAACGAGATGAACTGATCGGTGTCCATTCTGGCGCGCGCCTGTCCAAGCAACTGCCCGTCCAGCGGAATCGGCATGTCTGTTCGGTACTCTCTCGGGACAGCGTGCCTTCCAGGCAGCCTGCCATTGTCCAATGTTTCCTCAACTTTTTCCAGAAGAATGTCCTTCTCCTCTTCATTAAGGTGCTGCCTTACTCCGTGGCGGTCCATGAAGCCAATGGAGACCATGTCATCGAGCTGCTGTTTGTACATCTTCTTGAGGCGCTCTCTCTTCGTCTTGTCCTGCAGGACATCCGCGATGCCCTTTGCCTCGAACGGGCTGTGCGCCAGGGAGAAGTGCTGCGCCACGATATGATAATCAATCTTGTCGCCTTTCATCGCCTTATTGATGGTGTCGCTGATAAAGCTGCTATAGAGTTCCAGCACTTTTTCTTTCATCTCATCCGGGCTGATATCGAGGATTTCCTGCCTCTTATCGAGGAAATTGGTCCTCTGGACATCGAGCACTTTGTCATAATCAAGAGTGTTCTCGCGGTATTCCGCGTCTCTTTCCTCAATTTGCTGCTGCACATCGTCCAGTGCCTTGGATATCTTCGGTTCTGAGAGGATGTGGCTGTCGTATCCTAGTTTTTGCATGACTGTGAGTACCCTGTCAGCGTATACGCCCATGTAAGGGTCCTCAGTCGAGAGGATTGGTATCGAGCTTCCTGGGTCGCCCTGGCGGGCTGCCCTGCCCTTGACCTGGTCCGAGTTCCTCGCTGATGTCTGGGACTGGGCTTCTATGATGTGAAGCCCTCCAGCTTCCCTTGATTCGTCGGTGAGTTTGATGTCCACTCCTCTACCAGCCATATTGGTCGCGATGGTGATGGTGTTGGGCTTTCCAGCTTCAGCGATAATCTTCGCTTCATTGTCGTGGTTTCCGTGATAGAGGACATTCACGTCCAATTCAATGCCTCTCTGGCTTGCCTCGTATTCGAGGATTTTGCCAAGGTCCATAGACACATTGGGGTCGACGGTGTGGAGCAGGATGGGCTGTCCTTTCTGGATCCTGTCAAGCGTCTCGTCGACGAGACCGACATAGTGGGTGAACTTGGCTCTGGAAAGCAAGTTGTCCTTATTTCTTCCGAGGGCGGTGTTGTACATGAGCAGAGCGTTCTTTAGCTCTTGGTCCTTCATGACCTCTTCCTGCTTCAGCGCGCCGATGAGCACGTGCGGCAGGTCAAGTCTCTCGAAGAACTGTTCTCCTGTCTCAGAGTCTGTATAGATGACTTCATCGATTGTGAAATTCTCTTCTCCATTATCGTCGAGAATACTGTGAGGTTTTTCTGTCCTCTCGAGCTCGCCCATGAGCCATCTCCATTGTATGTTTGTCGGCAATGACTTTGCGACGAGCTTGTACACATCCTCGAATTCCTTCCATGAGGACACTGCCGTGCCGCTCATGCCAGCCACCCAGGGGAACAGCTCATAGAACATCTGCTGGCTGATCTTCTGAGTCTCTGCACCCCCCTTTTCGATGGGGATGCCATGGATAGCCTCTATTGCTTCGTGAAGGCCGTCTGATAATCTGCGGCCGTGCATATATCGTCCTGAATGCTTATCGACGAGAATGACCTTTGGCTTGCCTTCTTCGTCTGGAATAAGAGTGTAATCCTCGTACTCCTTGAGCACGTGCATCGCCCTCAGGAGGTTGACTGCGCCCCTCTTGATACTGACACTGTCTGCATCTCCGCTTGGGT
The DNA here is from genome assembly GCA_017608295.1 of Candidatus Woesearchaeota archaeon. The sequence goes on along the minus strand of JAFCGF010000004.1, from coordinate 87,057 downwards.
GAGGGATTGCGCCGTGGCTGAAGAGGTGCATATAACCTGTTTCAGTGAGTTCGAAGTAGTCTTCCCTGCCGTCAGCGCTGGGCTTCTTGTGGTAGTGCAGTCCCTCGAGGAGCTGGCTGAACGCGTCCTTCAGCTGAGGATCTGTATCGCCTAAGATGGATTCAAGCCTTTTCCCAGCCTTCTTTTTCTCAGAATGCTTGAGCGGAAGGAGCTCTTCTGCGATGAGAGTGCTCACCTCTCCGCACTTGAACACAATGTCGTCAGGGGGAAGGATGCCCTTCTGTTTCAGTGTCTCTTCGCCGAGCTCTGTGAGCCATAGCTGTTTGTCAGCAGGATTGAACACGAAATGATGCGTCTTATCAATATAGGACATGGGCACTTCCGTTGGGTTGAAGAAGTGGTACACTTTGCCCAGCCCCATGGCATCTTTGGTCTCGTCCATCCCGTCGACGTTGAACGGGTGCTTGATGACCTCATGCTCAAACAGGAATTGGTAGCCCTCGTCGCTGAGTGAGTAAGAGTGCTTGAGGTCAGTGCGCTCTGTCAATCTGTTGTAGTGCACTCCCTCTTCAAACTTGTTGAAGAATTCAATGAATGGGTGGCCATCTCCCAGATTTGTTAAGCTGTCCTCTAGTTTTTGTGCTGTTTTCTTTCGTTTTGATTCACTTGCTTTTGTTTTTCCTTCAACAATATCTCTCAAAGGAAGTAATTCTTTAATGAGCCAATCACGTACAGCTTGGGATTTTTCAATATCTTCTCTAAGGTCAGACAGCTTCATCTCGTATTTCTCAAAGTCATCAAGATGGCTTCTGAGTTCTCTATCTTCCACATAAAAGAATCTTTCATAGAACTGATATGGGCTTTTGATTTGTCCTGTGATGATATGTGGAGTTCTGGCGTCGTCAATCAGGATGTAGTCGACCTCGTCGAGTAGGATGAGGCCAGGCAGTTCGTCTCGCTGAACCTGGTCTTCCTTTCTCTTCGCGAGATTGTCCCGCATCCAGTCGAAAACCACTTCGTGGCTCGGGCTGTATGTGATGTCAGCATCGTATGCTTCTTTACGAGTAGCAAGCCGAAGATGCGGCATGTCTTCGTAAAGCAAATCGTGTTCAATGGCCCAAGCGATATTATGTGCCTGAGACCAGAATGGAGTGAGGTTTTTGTCTTTTGGAGATGTAATAAGTCCATTCTCATCTAGCAAATCAATGCCTTCAGATGTGAAGGTGGTTCTTCGTAATTTTGAATCTGTAATATAATGTTGACCTTCAACCAATCCTTTTAGTAAAGGATTCTCCTCCAAGATTTTCTCCTTAAACTTTTCTCTAGTAAGGTTGACGACTCTTTTGCTCCCAGCTGATGTAACTTCCGTAATTGTTGGAGCTTCAAATTCCATCTTTGTGAGGACATCCTCTGCATTAGAAATATATCTGAGTGCGATGATTGCTTCATTTGTCACTATCTCTTCTTCAACTAGCTTTTCAAGACCTTTGTCTGAAAAGAATCCTCTCTTTAGAGGATCATCTTCTTTGGATATCCATAGTGGTTCTTCAGAAGAATCATTGTCATGATTACTTAGTGTATCTCGAATTTGTTGAACTAAATCTATGTAACTTTCGTCTGCTTCGTATACATAACTGGGATGGAGCTTCTCTTTGTTTCTCGGTGCGAGAACACCAACAGTCCTGTCGAGCTCCGCATACACAGGACCCATCCACTCGGCGTCACGCCGTGAGAGGTAATCGTTGACAGTGATGAGCCAGGCTCCTTTGTCAAGGAGAGAGCCGATATAGAGGGGAATTGTTGCTGTGAGTGTCTTTCCTTCGCCAGTGCGCATCTCGACGATATTGCCTTTCATGTCCTTCTTGAGCCCGAGAACATTTGAAGCCTTTGCGTTTCCAGCAAGCTCAAGCCCACCAACAACTTGGACATCGTAAGGGCGCATACCAACTGTTCGTTTTGCTGCTTCTCTTGCTGCGGCTGCAGCGAGAGCTCTGAGCTTAGAGTCACCTTTGATTGTTTCTATGGGGTCTTGGCTGTCTTGTACTTTCTGAAGAAGGTCATCTGTGATTTTGCTGAGTTTTCTCTTTCTCTTGACTTTCCTTTCGAGCTTGTTCACTTCTTCAAGCTGCGGGAGAGAATCATCTATCTCGTCAAGCATTTCTTTTCGTAGACGCCTCTGATTTTGCTCACTCATCTTCTAACCACATTTAAACTACTATTGAATAGTAAATTCTTTCCCTGATTTATAAATGTTTCCCCCCTAAAGTCCCCGGTTTGTGCCACCATCCTGTGTTGGTCAAAATAATCTGAGAATTCTTGCTTTTAGGCTGATTTATCAACCTTTTCATCACTTATTTGAATGTCTGTACCTTTAGGCTGTTCTGCCTCCTCGTCTGAGGTGGGAGCCAGTAAGTCATTTAGTGTTATATCTAAACCTTTATCCCAATCTAAAGTCCATTCTATCACTTCAGCATTGTACATTCCTCGTGATAAGTATGTCCTTTCTGAAATCTTAAGTAGTCCATTTCTGATGGCCCATTTGTCAATATCTTTCAGACGTGATTTGTTAAATCTATCTTGCTCTTCAAGTAACGCTTTTCCTGCTTCAGTACCTTCCCATCGGTTATAGAACATGCCATTGAGAACTAAATCATCTCTGTGGGCATAGGGATTTCCGTGAGGCCCATTGAGTGTGGCCTCCCATTCATCTACACTTGCGTCCCAGAATAAATCTCTATTTACTATTTTTGGAAGTTCGTCTATTGGATTTTTAACCCACTGCATTTCAATGTGTGTGGGGACTAGGTATGAAAAACTGCTCTGTAACCTTTGAATTATGTTTGACTTCTCAGTTGTATAATCTTCAGTGTTGAAATTGATTTCAGTGACAATGTCTTCAGGCAAACCAATTTCTCTTCTCATTTCATTAATCGATTTTATTTGTAATGCTGAACTTAATATGCTAAGAGATAGGTAATCACGGGTAATTGCCCATTGGTCTGAGCCGGGTTTACCTTGGAGTTTTCGTTTCGTCCAGAGGTTCACTAATCTCCACTTTTCATCTATATTGACCCAAGTATAATCGTCTGTAGTGTAATCTGACCCTAAGGTGGTCAAGGCCAAACCCTGTGGCTCCTGATACTTCTTGATGGCAGGAATATTAATGTTGTAATACCATTCTTTGAACAGGCTGCTTTGCGTACCCATTATGAGTTCGTTATCTAACCACTTTAGGAATTCCAAAGTGAACTCAGCAGCAAGGTTAAAATTACACTTGAAAATGAAATCTTCTAAATTATCTGAGAGGCATGCTTCTTCAAAGTCTTCGCTACTAAATTCTATTGTGTCTGCTGACACTGCCACTCCAACAACATCATAGTCCCTTGATGCGACTCTGGCAGCAGCCATCGTGCCTGAGATATATACATCAGGACCAAGATTATAGCCGTGGTTAATCCCTGAGACAACGATATCAATCTCTCCGGGGTAGAGTTCGGTCAGAGCGTAATTCACACAATCAACAGGAGTGCCGTCGACCACGTAGATGTCGCGGCCATTATGCTCCATCCGCTCGGCAGACACATGCTCACTAGTCCTTTCACCGACACCGCTGTGGTTCACCCTCGGAGCGACTATTCGAACGTCAGCAATCTCCTCGAGATAATCTGCGAGAGTATTGATGCCTTCGGCGGTGTATCCGTCGTCGTTCACCAGCAGGACCGTAAGCCCGTTCTCATCTCCCATTGTAGAGAGGGGTTCATCTCCAATTTAAGAAGATTACTTCTTCTGGAATTCGCAGTTAGTCTCCATGAACTTGGTGAGCCTGTCACGGAGATCTGTTTCGATGATGAGGAATATTCTGTCCTTTCCAAACACTTCTACAATATCTATGTCTTTGTTCCCGTAGAACGTGTACGTGTCATTTTGGTTAATATCAGGCAGGTTTCCAGAGCCATCATAGATATCAGGAATCTTCAGATTGAAATCCTTCAGGAGAAGAAACAGGAACCTGAAGTATGATTCATTCTTCTCTATTGTATAGCAAATGGCTTTGTCTCTGTTGCTTATTGCTGTTATGATTTGCTTCTGCATTTTTAATCCCTCCTTTCGAATAAATTAACCTAAAATAAAAAACATTTCTCTTATCTATCTTTACCACACCTGAAAGCCAGGAAGGTCCATCGAATGAGAATCTCCAAGAGCCTTCTGGCCGAAAGCACCATCTGCACCAATTAAGTCATAGTTAATGTGCGCGGGATTATTATTGTGGCCGCTGAAATCGTAGCGTTCCTGTATGCCAATCTCCACTCCGTGCATGATATTGCCTCGGGAGCCGACCTGAAATCCACTATCTTGGCTTCCAATAGGGTTGTAGCTTGGTTCTTGGTACCACGTATTCCTGCAGCCGCCGAGGAAGTCGTCGTTGTTGAATGCACTATGCATCGTTTCATAGACTCCGGGCTTCAACATGCCGTTGAAATCCAGCATGCCGCTCTGGTGCGGGCCGGGTATGGAGCACACCGGACCCATTGCATAGCTGTCCAGAGTCTGGTACGTTGTCCCTATTGTTGCGGTCGAATAGCAGTCGACCATCTGCTCAAGTGCTGTTGCCATTGTTGTTTACCTCCGTTGTTTGTTCACTTCTTTTTTAACCCTAGAATCTGTCTTTGTCATACGTGCCAAATCCGCCACCATATCCGCTTGACCATGGCTGTCCGCAGGTAGGGCAGCATTTTGGGAATGGTGTGGATGGCCAATCAAAGCCATTGCCCATGTGTGGCGGTGCAATGTAGCATTTGTCTGTCAAATCTCTTGGTTCCATTCTTGTCCCTCCGTCTCATATCTCCTGTTGTATTCCTGTGTCTCGTCCTCACTCCTGTAGAAGGATGTGTCTTCGTCCTCAGGCAGTGTATTGATTTGTTCCTCGCTTTCGTAGTCCTCCTCGACCAGCTCGTCGGGGAGAAGTGTTACCATTGCTTCCTCTTCCTGCTTCTCGCCCTCTGGCACCTGCCCCAGATAGATTCTCACCGAGAGATCGTCATCTGGTGAAAGCACCTCCCAAATCTGAGTGGCAGGAATGCAGTTCTCAAGCGCAATCTGCTCAAGTTCCATTATCCTTACCTTAGATAGATCTCTGCTCCGGGCAGCCGGATTCTCGGCTCATTTGGCCACTGTGGCGTCGGCAGCTCTGGCCTGTACGGCTCACCCGGCCACTCAGGCCCAGGAAATATGTACTGTCCTGGCAGGCCGATAATCTCAATCTGCGGCACTGAGTGGGGAATCCAATCCAGTTCCCCACGCACGGTATACTCTGCATCTGAAACGATGCGCACAATCCCACTTTCCATCTTTGCACCCTCCGCGCGGTTAACGCTTACCGCGTGAATACGGGAACAGAACGAGTTTTAAACTGGATTTTCCCAGCAAAAGCGGAGAATCCACGACGAGAACGGAGGTCTTCCTATGTGTCCGGAAATCTTTCGGAAGATTGGGTGGTTCCCGGAGATTCTTCGGTCTTGGCAGAAAGTAAAAATTAATAAATGTTTGAATAATTCAAACAATTGTTTGTAAAATGAAAACACTTATGAAGCCTGCTGTGTGGAGAATCCTGAAGCTGTTTTACGACAACAGAAACGTACCTCTGCACCTCAGAAGAATCGCGCGGAAGACGAAGCTCAACGAGAGCAGCGCATTTAGGCATCTCAACACCCTAGTGAAGGCAGGTATTCTTTGGACTGAGAAGGAAGCGAACCTCAAGAAATTTGCAGTGAGAGCACAATATATCCCTAGACTCTTCCCCCTATTCGACGACGAGAAGCTCAATGCTTTGCCGCGCCTCAGAAGACATGCCATTATAGATTACCTCAGTAGCCTCAATAAGAAACCGCTGCTTGTGGTAGTCTTCGGTTCCACTGCAGATAAAAGCTTCAACCAGGACTCTGATGTAGATCTCCTTGAGGTCTTCTCCGGAAGAACAGATACTAAGACCGCAAAAAAATACGTGATGGCGCAGACAGGCATAAGAATCCATTCCTTCCAACTCACAGAGCATGAGTTCAACAGAGAGCTCAAGGAAAGGAAAGATATGGTTGTGCTCTCAGCACTTACCACAGGATTCCCTATATTCAACCAGAAGTTTTTCTACGAGGTGCTCATAGGTGAAAGAGCGCCATCTCAGAGGGCTCTTACGCTCGGATGAGTTGCTCGATCAAACGCTCGCCAAGTACTTAGACACCAATGCGCTCAAAAACGTGCAGGTAGATGAGACAAAAGTGCAAGGGCATACTGAGAAGGCAGCCCATAATCTTAAGTTCACAGAGAATACACTCCAGCAGGGATACACTGACTGGGCACTTGTGGGATGTTATTACTCAGCCTACCATATAGCATTGGCGCTTATTCTTCGGAAAGGTCTGAAATCAGAGAACCATGACGCCACGCTCTGCGCGCTTATCAAGTACTATTATCGGAAAGAGCTGACAGCACAGGAGCTTGCCATGTTGAACTCGCTCTATCTCGACGACCACGACATATTATTCTATGTGCAGAGCAAACAGGAGCGGAAGAATGCATCGTATTCATCGGAGAGGGAATTCAGCAAGGCGAAGGTCAACGACATCATACTAAAGACGCGCTTGTTTGTCAAGAAGTGCAGGGATATCCTCACTTGAAATGCTTCATTGTCTCAGCCTTTATCTCATCAGCCATGAGCTTGTTCTTGTGCACGATGACCTTGAAGTTGCCCTTTTGGTCGAACAGCTCGCGTAGCTCGCTAGGATCTATAGTGTCAATCGAAGTGCTCTTCTCGAAGAATTCATCCATCTTCCTGCTGACAGTGGCTTCCCTGTGGAACTGTAGAATGAGGTCGCCATATACATGGGTTCCCCACTGCTTGGCCGCTCCTGGTACAATCTTCACGTTCATGCCTATGCTGTTCTCGAAATCAGTGCACCACCTGTCAAGTGGAGTGTCAGATCCGCATAGGCAGTAGGTCCTCCGCTCCCTCGGTCCTGCCGTGCTAATCTCCTCCTGTTTCTTTGCGTGGAGTATGGGCCACGCGTTGTGCCTGTAGTGCATTATTATTGGCTCATCTGGGCTGAGTGTCTGGTAGAAATAGTCCATCACGTCTATGAAATAGTCGTCTGCTTCATTGAGGGAATCAAAGTCCAGAGTGATGATGTCCCCGTCCTCACGGAGTTTTAGGATGTTAAGCGGATACTTGCGGGCCTTTGAATAATTGATATGAAGTGCCTCTGCGAACTTGTAGAATTTCTGCACCCATCTCGCATTGAGCTGGAACTTCTTGTCCTGTTTTAGGAGCAGGCCCTCCCTGCCTAGTTTCATCGCTTCCTTGTGGACCGCCTGATAAGATACACTCCTGCTGTAGTACTTCTTGATTCTGCTTTTCAACTCTTTAGTTGATAACGGAAACTCGTGAGCAAGAATAAATACAATCATCTCCTTGACGTTCTTCGGCTCGAATGTGAGGAGGACTGTGCCCTTTGACATGCCTGAAGGGAATCTAAAGCAATTTTTAAAATTATTGTTTTTTCAACCATTTGGTTTAAAACCACTATGCCAAAACGTTTAGTCCAGCTCAACTATCGTTTTTTATTACACAGGTTCTTCTAGCGTACTTAGGTGGAGGTAAGGAACAATGATTCCGAAGAGAGATTTGCTGATTGTGAGCAACTTGAGACAGAACGCGAGACAGACACTGACAAGGATGAGCCGGAAGACGAGGATTCCTATAAGCACGATATATGACCGGCTTAAGTACCATGAGGAGGGTCTCATCAAGAGGCACACCTCGCTGCTTGACTTCTCGAAGCTGGGTTATGCCACGCGGGCAACTGTACTCATCAAGGTGTCGCGCGAGCAGAGGGATGCTATCAGGGATTTTTTGCTCAAGAGCTCCTGCGTTAACACCCTGATGAAAATCAACAACGACTTCGACTTCTTTTTTGAGGTTATCTTCAAGCAGATACGCGAACTTGAGGATTTCATCGAGGAGATGGAAGAGCAGTTCAAGATTCGGTCAAAAAAGGTATTTTACATCATCGACGAGCTGAAGAGAGAGGGATTCCTCAGCGACCCGATGCTTGTGGGAATGCCTGAAGTCACGCCTAACGAATGACGAAAGTTTATATAGCGAAATCCAACCCCTGATGTGATACAATGGATATGGACAGCATTTGTGGACCGCAGACAGACAACACCCTCATATGCGGGCATCTCGCAAAGGACGTCATTGACGGGGTCGAGACATACGGCGGGCCGGCAGGTATCATCTCCCTTTACCTGGCAGAGAACTATGGGTACGTCGCTAAAGTCCACTCAGTGCTGGGCACAGACAAATTCAGCGAGGACTATTTGTCGCATCTTGCCTCGAAGGGCATTGATGAGGATTTGATACACGTCGTCGACGGGGAGATTTCCATTTGTACGATTGAGAACCATGCGGACTCCACACAGGAGATTGCCTGGGAAGAGAACGTGTCTGAGCCATTTCCCTCGTACGATTCAGGAACTGATTATTTGAGACACCTTCTCATTCCAACAGCGCCTAGTGAGATTGCCACGGAAATCCTTCAGGACCTGCCTGAGGACTGTTATGTGCTGTACACTCCCGGCCAGTATCTTGGTTACATGTCTCCTGATGAGATTCTGTTCGACGAGATTATCGGGCGGGCCAACTACCTTCAGCTGAACTCCTTTGAGCAGAAGAGCATCGTCGAGAGCCTCGGTTTGTCCTCTCTGCAGGACCTGTTCTCCTATCAGAATCTGGAGGTCATTGTCGTCACTGGAAAGCAGAAGAACCTTGTGTTCACGCAAGATGATTCATTCGAAGTCCCTGTGGAAACCAATGATGAAGTGAAAAACACAACTGGCGCAGGGGATGTTTTCCTTTCATCCTTCTTCTATCATTATCAGATTGAGGAGTTATCCCTGACAGATTCTTGCGAGCTTGCGACTGAGGATGCCACTGCGTGGGTCAATCAGGGCGGATTGGTCTCGGAATCTCAGTGACCATCTCCCGAACACCCATTTCACCCTCTCCAAGAAAGATTTATATACAATCCTGAAAGCCCCCGAGATGTAGCACAAATCATTTATTGTGTTCATTATCGGGGAGGGAACGACGCCTAGGCACAGACGCACGTTTCTTACATCACAAGGGGGGATTCCATGGCAGACGACGAGACTCCAGGAGACGAGTACAATATTTTTGACGACTTCGATGATTTAGGTATAGATGAGATCTTTGACACGATTGAGGAGCTTGAAGAAGAGCCGCCGGAAGACCCCGGCTTCGTCCTTGAGCTTCCGACAACGCTGTTCCTCCCCGCGCCCAAGCCGGTACTCACTCTTGCAGAACTCGTCGACGCTGTCCGCGAGAACGGATTCACCATCAAGGATGGAGTGCTTCATTCTGAGCACATCACCAAGGCGCTTGAGTCAGATGGACGGCTCGCCACAAAACAGGCAATAATTCCTCACCTCGACGAGATATTCAACGCCTCCATCGCGGCATACGCAGGAGATGAATCCCTCCAGGAGCTTGAGTGGATACGCGAGCGCTACGACGGCGGTGACAGGGTTCTCATTGATGACCTTGTTCTCTACGACCCTGAGAAGGGTGATATCGACGACCCAAATGTCATCACCGTGCCTGCATTGAATAACGCGGCGAGCGTTATCCAGGCCCTGGGAATACCTGCAAACCTCGTCGCACAGCTTACTGGCAACAAGTATGCTAAGGCTATAGGCAATGCCTCAGTACATACTCCTTCAGGGATGAAGTTCCTTAATAAGGCGTATAAGGAGCTGCGCAAGCCGAAAAAGAAGCCCGTGAAAATCGCGCGCTACACTTTGGCAGGCATCGGCGGCGTCCTTGCCGGGCTTCCGTTCCCGTGGGAGGATATCCCCGCCGCGAAATACGTTCACAAGGCGCTCACCACTGCGTACTTCATAAACCAGGGATTGCTCATGCTGAAGATGTTCCCTGACAAGGTCACAGCAGAGATACCTGAGCTGGGTGTCATCAGGCAGGACCTCAAGGACCAGGTAGAGAGATACCACACTGTACGGGAAAAATACCGCGGCCAGGATTTCCCGGAGATCACAAAGGACAACATCGAGGAGAAATTGAGAGATGCCAACTGCTTCCTCAGGCACTACCTCGATAAGGTTGCCCTGAGGGACATTGACATTGAATACGATTACTCACTCGCCAAGGTGATGGGCACGGCTGCGCGGGCAGACCTCACCACAGACACCTGCGAGTTCAGCACCAGCGTGCTGCCCGGCGAAGAGCCAGGATTCACCTGGGCTTATGTGCACGAGTGTATACGCCTCGACGGAACATCGAATGAGGGCAAGGTAAATTTCCGCGCTGACCGCGTCATCGAGGACATGGCAGCGCATGAGCCGGACGCCGGATATGACTATATGCTCGAGGAGATGCGCTTCGCCGCAATCGGCCATTCGTTCGCAGCTAAGCTGATGCAGGAGGCCAACGCTGCGCTTTCCTCTGAGATTGATAAGGGCGAGGATCGCTATACCGTGAGGCAGAGGCAGCACCTTGTCAAGACCCTGGTGTACAACGAGCTTCAGGCCCTTGACCTGTCCGCCGAGGACATGAGGGCCATCTGGAAATGGACCTATCCCAAAAAGATGCTCAAGGGCATCCTGAAGGTGCAGTCAATCCTGGGCAGCGACCCTCGTGGAGGCTACACTCTAGACTATTACAAACTGCTCAAGCAGGAGGAAGTGCTATAGGAGGGATTCATATGCAAGACGATACTGTTCCGGAAGAGTACGAGACTGCCAGCGACGACGAATTCTTCGAGGAGGATGTGCTGACCGAGGAGGAGCAGCAGACCCTTGAAGAAGTGCTCAAGGAGGGCGGCGAGGTCGCGTTGGAGCGCCTTGAGGGCGCGAGCGAAGCCCTGAAGAATGCCTATTTACGGACTGCGCAGAACCTCAAGGACGCCAAGCTTGGTGAGAAGGCTAAGGAGGCAGGCAGCGTCTTCGCCGGGCGGCTGAAGCGCGCGAGCGAACGTACCAAGGAGAATCTGGGCAAGTTTTCCAAGAAGACCAAGGAGAACATGGAAGATTTCAGCGAGAAGACCGCTGAAAGCATGGGGACTCTTGGCGAGAAGACTAAGGAAGGTTGGGACAATATCGCCAAGGGAACCAAGGACGGTATCGGCAAGCTCAAGGACGGGGCTGAGGATGTGATACTCAAGATTCCTAATCCCGAGAAGCAGACTGCTTATCTTACTGGGCTTTGGGAGACTATCCTGCAATACGATGTCGAGACGAACTCCAACCCTGCAATGGACTCTGACACTCCGTATATCATCCTGCTCGAAGGCGGTGATTCCGACGCCAACGCAGAGCTTGTGCAGTCGCTGTTCAGGCAGTTCAAGGACATGGCCGAAGAGGCAGGAGTGCCTTATAACGCGGTTCAGGTGAACAGCAAATATGTCATCGAGAATAATCCTCTCGCCTCTAATGACAGGCTGAAGAAGATGCTCGGCCGAGGCATGGATGATTCCGGTGTGGGCTTGATCTGCGTCGAGGATGTCGACCTGATGTATAAGGAGACTGACCGATATGGCGGGCCGCACTTCAACAACCGCTCTAGGCTCATCTATCTTGAGGGCAAGCTTCTCCAGCAGAGCAGCACGGACAATTACAAAGGCAACTGGCTTGTGGTGTGTACGCTCACAAGAAAGAAGGATCTGCCAGGCAAGCTCGAGGAATTAGTCCATAAAGAAGTTTGATTTGGGTCTGGGTAATGTTTTTTTATTGCCGATAAATATTTTAATACTAACTTGGAAGTCTTAACCCATGGGAAACAAAGATGCGAAATATGCGACTAATGCTGTAGTAGCTGCGTTCATTATCAATCTCGTTGCCTCGTTAGTCCCTTTAGCAGGCTTTGTGAGTTTTTTTGCCAGTGCGGCAGGGATTGTCTTTGGCATCAGAGGTATTAAGGCCTATGGCCGCGATTCTTCATTGGGCGGAAAAGGATGGAGCATTCTGGCTATCATTATAGGTGTATGGATGCTGTTTATATCTCTGATAAGGATTAGTCAGGCAGTCGGTTACCGTTAGTTTAGCTGAGAACTCTATCCGAGCCGAATAGTTATTGTCTGAGTTTCCTCTTCGGGTTCTTCTTCCAGAAGAGGCTCCTCTGTGAATGGCACTGCCAGCGGTACGGGTGAATACTCATCCTCAACGGAAAGCGGCTCCCTGTCGAAATAGCCCTTTACTTTATCGAATTTCGGCTGGATATTGTCAATGTACCATTCTCTGGCCTTGTCCCAGGCAGGGGCAATCTTGTTGTCGTAGAACTCTGAGAGTGCGGGCTGTATCTTCGTCTGGTAGAGTTCTTTCGTTGGCTTGATGATATGGTCCTGGATTTGATTCTTCGCCCACCATCCCATCTCGAAATAGATTGGTCCGCTAGGCTTGCCTTGGCTGTAGAGGTAGGTCCTTCTGAATAGGTCTCCCACATAGATGAAGGGATTGACTGCTGCGAAATATCCTGCCACTACTGCTGGGACAAAAGGAAGCGCTGGCATGACTATCGCTCCTGTCATGAGGGCGGCAGTCATGGTTAATCCATATGTGCCGCAGAAAATGAGACTGTTCCGAGTGTATTCCAGCGGGGTCTCTTTTATTCCGAGTTCTTTTTCGAGATACATCGAGGCGTTCCTCATGATATCTCCTGATGTACCCCCCACTGCCACTGCCCTGGCTAAGAATCCTAGCACAGATGTGGTCGGCCTTTTGACGTATTTCGTTACGAACGTCTCGTACACACCCATTTCGGAATAATCAACTTCCCCAAGATGGGTTTTCTTAAGGATGTCAACGATTCCTTTCATGAGCCAGCTTGGCTTGTAGTCCTTGAGAAGCTCGTCGAGGTCTCGCTCTTCTTCGACTTCTTCTGCTATTATTACGGGAGTCTCAGTCTCGAGAAGTGTGTGCAGCTCTTCCTCGTCTACTTTTTCCTCTAGGGTTGTGTCTGTTCCTTCCTGCCCAGAATCGAAGTACACCGTATCCTCCCGCTAAGGGGCAGTCTGTTGGCACTAATGATGCGCCACTTCACTCCAGTATACTGTCCCCCGTTAATCTCCTATGGGATGGATGCAATTTTTTAAACCTTCTGCCCTTTTTTCAAAACGCTGATTCCACTTTTGCCGGAGTGCCTTTGAAGTGCCTTCGAATTGCCTTTCTAGCGCATGTTGCGCATATTGCGCATATTACGTATAAGAGCAACCTAGTTGGAATTGCATACCCTAACCTCCATTAGCGAGGCATTGCTGGCAATAGTCGTGAGCGCACTCCAACCACGAGGGGAGGGTTTATTTACTGTGGAAACTGCATGAAAAGGGTGTATTTATAACTGAGGAGTGTTCTCCCTCCCTAATATTGGGAAATAACTTTCACCAAAACAATGATTGTCTTTTTCTGATAAAAACAACGTAACGAGGTAAAAAAATGAACGGAACAGTGAAATTCTTCAATGACATGAAGGGATTTGGCTTCATCGCTGGCGAAGACGGAAAAGAGTACTTTGTCCATAAGACAGACCTGAATGAAGGCGTATTCATCAACGATAACGACGCAGTGACTTTTGACGTAGTCGAAGGCGACAGGGGCCCAAAGGCCTCCAATGTCTCTCGTGGAAGCTCCGAAGAAGCCCCTGCTGAAGAGGCTCCTGTAGAGGAAGAAGCTCCAGCTGAAGACGCTCCTGCAGAGGAAGAAGCTCCTGCTGAAGAGGCTCCTGTTGAAGAGGAAGCTCTAGCTAAAGAGGAAGCTTCTGAAGAAGAGACCCCGGCTGAGTAAGCAGATTATTGAAAACGTCATGGTTTAATACCTCGCGCTTTAGCGCGACGTTTTCAATTCCATCAACTCGCCTATAAATTGCGGGACCCGTAATACCACCAGCTTTAGCCGGTGGATAGGGTCAAGCGGCGAGTTGATGTTATCTCAGATAGTGTGTTGATGTAGCGTGAGCTACACCCAGGCCAGTTGTTTTTGATTTGGTTTGATTTGCTGCTTTGAATCGGCTTGGTTTGAATGGATTGGCTTTGGCTTTCCAAATCGCAAGACTATTATAATACTATTATTATATGCAGGAATTATATCACCAAATCAAACCCGAAAGAGGAAAGAATGAGCAACAATTCCACTTCAATATGGAACATGGGTTCTCTTCTGAAGTTTTTTTCCACTTTCGAACGAAAACCTTTAAAAAAGGTATAGTGTTCGCTCAGTTTAGCTGAATCGTCTATAAATTAGACGGAAACAGCGAAAGAAAAAGGGGGGTAGGGACACGGGATTTTAGCCAACAGAAGCGGCTATCCAAACACTGTTTCCGGGGGAGCAGATGTCCTGGTTAACAATCAAGTACGAGGGGGGAAATACTATGGCTGAGGGCGCTGATTACGATATTGATGACGAGTTCTGGGACGATGAGCTTCCACAAGACGAGCTTCCGGAAGAGGAGGTTCCATCACTAGAAGAGGGGTTGGAAGGAATCGATGAGGAGTTTGAGGGAATTGAAGACGGGGAAATCCCGAAGAAAGATGGCTTCGTCAGGAAATTCTTCAGGGGCCTGGGCAATGCGGCGGACGCAGCCACAAAGGAAGTGTGGGAAGCCAACAGGAACATTGTCCTCCAATTAGGAAAAGATGTCCTCAAGGGGGGCGACATATTGGTCAGGGAAGTCGGCGGCTACAAGCTCGATAAAGACTATTATTTTGAAAAGAAACAGGAACAGTTCGACACAGGCCTCAAAGGAATCAGGGCAAGGCTTCAGCAGAAGGCCAAGAACCTCGGCGAGGGCGTGGCCAAGGCAGTCGGGAACACAAGAGACTCTATCGTCGGCACAGGAAAGAAGGTCGGAGACGGCTTCAAAGAAGCAGGAGAGTCCATCAAGGAGAAGGGTCCGGGCGGATTGGCCATGGACGCCACGAAGAAAGTCAGTGAGGGAATCGAGAGCAAGGTGAGCAGGGTGGTCGAGGCAAAGCTCGCCTCACCGAGCCAGCTCTATATCCCCGGCTTCGCCGGACAGATAGGCGAGCGATTGGGAGAGCCAATATATGAGACGCAGGCCCTCAGCGTATATGAACTTGTCACAGCCCTTGCGGATGATTATTCAGTCCTTCCTGAGGACCTGGGATTAGGGGCAAAGAATCAGAAGACCCGGAAGGGAATCCTCGAGGATTTCATACTCTACGGCACAACTGATACTGACTATCTGCTCATGCATCTAAGACTGAGAAGGGGAGAATTCTCCTCTGACCCAGACCCGACACTCACCAAGAACGAGATATCAATCCTCGAAGGCGAGATAGGGGATGCCCTCAAGGAGGCACGCGCCACCTACATGAAGACGGAGGAGGAAGATGAGTGAGCTTTACCCCGCAGACGATGACGATTGGAAGGATTCACCCCTGGTGAAGCTCATCCTCGCCACTCTTAGCGGTGCGGTCACAAGCAAGACCATCAAGAAAGTCACGAATAAGATAAAGGCACAGGTGAACCAAGTGGACCTGAATAAGCTTATGGAAGACCCGAAGGCGGAGATCAAGGCTCTCGGAGACCGCCTGAAGGACGAGGGAAAGAAGAGCGTCGAGAACACCAAGGATGAAGTCGCCTATATGAAGAAGAAGGGCATCGGCGGCCTCATCGGCGACTGGTACAAGGAGCAAAAGGCCAGATTCAGGGACTCGCTCACAGGGATGGTCGCCGGCAAATACGCGCTCTCGGCAGACCTCAAGGTAGAAGGTATCAACGCCATTATCGGCGAATA
The DNA here is from genome assembly GCA_017608295.1 of Candidatus Woesearchaeota archaeon. The sequence continues at coordinate 71,219 of JAFCGF010000004.1, read as the reverse complement.
CCTTAATGATAGCAGGCCCATCCTGAGAGAAGACGCGGACCAGGTGAGAAACTTCGCCTACCATGTCCTGCACGATGCTGAGGTTCTGCCGCAGGATCTGGGCTACGGAGAAGACAACCCGGAAGTCCGCACTGAACTCGTGACAGACTTTGTGGGCTTCGCCACAACAGATGTCGATTACATGCTTAGTATCCTCAAGAAGGCAACATCCATAGATGAGGTTGTCTTCAAGGATGAGGATCCGACACTGCGCCGCAATGAGTTTACGGCGCTCACACAATACGCAGACCAACTCCGCGAAGTTGCTGAGATGTACAATCAGAAAGAGGGGGAGTGAGGGGGATAACAATGTTCGAAGACGAAGACTACAGGGAACGGAAACAGGAATTTTACGATTCAGTAGACAGCGAGCTGGAAGAGCGCCTCAGGATACGGGAAGATGAGGAGAAGGGAAAATTCTCCAGTAATATCGAGAAGTTCACCGAGGAGCTCACCGAGACATTAGGTGAGACTGGCTCTGCTGTTGCGTATGTTGGTACTGGTGCTGCGATGGGATGGGGCCTTGAGAAACTCCTCCCCCTCCGCGTGATTCCAATCATCGGCCGCAGGGCCCCGTGGGTCTGCTCCATCGCAGGAGGGGCATACGGCCTGAGGACCTGGTACGCCAACCGCAAGAAGAGGAAGCTTGAGCGGGAAATAGAAAAAGAGGTCAGGGACGAGGAGGGCATCTGACATCATATTCATGTAGAATCTGCATGGGGAAAAAAGAGAGGAGAATGTAACGGAGGATAACCAGAACAGGGAGGAGACAAAAAATGTATGACGACAACGGCATTGAAGGAAAATTCAATTTTGACGAATATATGGATGACATGGACACGACACTGGACCGCGTGGCTGAGAAGCGCAAGAAGAAGAAGAACAGCCCTATGAGAAAGGCATCAGCATCGCTGGATGACCTTGTAGGCGGCGGAGTAAAGAGCTTGGTCGCACACGCAGCTGCTGCAGGAGTGCCTGCCGCTGCAGCTGGCGGCGCTATTGGAAGCGTCGTCCCGATTGTCGGTAATATCATCGGCGCAGCGGCCGGAGGCACTCTTGGCGTCATATATGGAGTGCGCACCTATTACGAGCGGCGCAAGGAGGACCAGGAACAGCAGAAGAGATACGAGGACCAGGATTAGGTTTTTGATATTAAGATCGGGGGTGGAAAAATATGGATATGGCAGACGAATTGGAACTGACTGACGAGATGGATGTAGAGATGGAAGAGTCCTTCGAGCAGATGCTCGACATGACTAGTGAGGATACTGCGGCAACGAAACAGTACCTTGACAGCATCGAATCTGACGATGCGATTGGCGAGCTGGAGCAGATTAACCAGGAGCTCCAGGGCATCAAGCTGAAGGCGGGAGAGTATCTTACCGCGACCCTCACTTGGAAGGAGCGCCTCGCAAAGGCAGACGCCCTTGAGGACAACCAGACCAAGCTGCAGAGAATGGTGGGCTATGGTAAGGCTATCCTCGGCTTGAGGGAGAGTTATGAGAATATGCCAATATCGCAGCAGCTCAACTACCTCTTCGCAGACTTCCAAGACTTTATCGGAGTCATCATGGAGATTCGCGAGGACGTCACGAAGAAGAGGTCGGACTGTGACAAGCACATGACGAAAATCAGAGGACAGCTGAAGCAATCTATCCCTAGGCTTGAGTCAGCTGAGGCGCAGATGGTCAACCTCCAGAAGCTGCAGGAGCAGCTCGAGGAAAAGATACAAGCTGAGCTCACTCCGGCAGAGAAGTATGCGCTGGACGAGGAGAAAGACCTCCTGCACAACTCCTGGCTCGAGGCGAGAAAGGAGCTCAGAGCATCTACCTACCTCTATAACCTCTCGGACAACGTGATGGAGACCGTCCGTGTGTATAGGGGAACCCTTGACGTCCTGATTGAGGAGGCAGAGGCCCTGCAGCACGACATTAACCTCACGACAAACACTATTAAGCCGCTGATGAAGACCATTGTGAGCGGCGCGAAGATTGCTGAGGCACTGACAAAGGGGCTTGATTCGTACAAGATTCTCAAAGCAGTAGTCAACCCGGTGCTCGCCAAGACTGGTGAGATTAGCGCTGTCATTCCCGAGGTGCGAAGGAAGGTCATGGATGGTAATTTCATCGATGCACGCGTCCAGACTCACCTCGAGGAGTGTTATGTCCGCGCACGCCTGGTGCAGAACTATGGTGTGATGCAGGATTTGCAGGATGCCCGTCAAAAGCTTAAGGATCGGGGCATCAAGTACGACAGCGAGCAGCTGGATAAGGAAATCGACGAGCTTGGAGGAGCCGGCCCGGATGATTATGACCTGGGCGACCCATTCTTAGGGGACGACGAGCCTGCGGCTGAAGAGTAAATCTGCAACGCCAACAGGGTCCCTTCACCGTGAAGGGGCCCGTAATACCCCCTCCAGGGGTGAGTGGGGAAAAGATATGGAGCAGGACTTGCTTGAGGACTCGGAGAGAAGCGAAGAGAAAACACTTCGCGAGAAGAAGATTTCCGAGGAGTACCTCCGCGAGTTTGAGCTCTCCGGCGAGGAGAAGGATACCTATCTGAGGAACATCGACACCGCCCTGAAGACACTCGGCAGGATGAATCTTCCTATCCAGGCGGAGCTTGCCGATATCAGGGCGCTTCTCACCGCATTGGGAGAGAACACAGACCCGCTCTTCGAGAGCCTCGCTTTTGACCGGGAGGACTCTGGACTTCCCACGCATTGGCAGCTCCTCACGCTGCTCGGCCAGAAGCGCCATGTGCTTGATAAGATTGACAGGATAAACTCAAGGATTGAGCTCGACTTGTCAAGCCAGATCTACGAGCCTCCGGCGCCGCATGACTCCGGCTCCCTTTCGCAAAGAGTATATAAGAAGATGGATAGGAACGCAGGGCTTGTCACGCAGCTCACCCAGCGAGGGATGATGGAGCTGCTTGACTATCCTGATGTGGAACCCGTGGACACCCTTAACGAGATAGCTACACAAAGGGCGCGTGCCCTCTTCTACCATAAGCTCTTTGAGGATGACCATCTTGTGGACGCCGATGTCAAAGATGTGATGACAGCACGCCCGGGACAATTGCCTCCTGCCTTTACCTTCATGGATGCACGCCTCGAGAAGCGAGACTGGAACAGCCGCTTCACGAAGTGGAGAGTGCACGTAGGGACGTATGCTATTGTGCAGGATGAGGTATTCGGGGCAGAGGGCGCAGGCTTGTTCCTCAAATATATTGTCGATTTTTACGTTAAGAGGGGCAAGCAGGGCGATGTCGCCACCGGTAAAAAAGAGCTCACAAGGAAATTCACCAATCTCATGGATCTTTATGCAGGCTATCCTCCTGAACTGGTGTACGACGCGCTTGTCGCTGAGGAAAATCTTGAGCCCGCCGGAGTTACACTTTATACTATTGGGCCCTTCTACAGCAGCAGCTCAGCCCATTCAGAGGGAAAGCTGCCCGAGGACATCCTTGAGATTGTCAAGGAGAATCCCGAGGAGTACCTGCTTGCGGGCTCCGAGAATGTAGTGGAGAGGGAAAGAAAGGACATATCCAGTATTTTCAAGAGGAAACCTATCTTCAGCGGAGGGGAAGTGCAGCTGGATGAGTACACAGCCCGGAAGCCGGGAAAGAAGTCATTTTACTATGTGCCTTCGACAGGAGTCGAGGGACCTCTTACCGAGCTTCTGGAAAGCATAGGAGATGCAACATCAGATTCATTATTTCTTTATAGTACTGGGGGTGAGACTTTTGTCAGAATCAGGTGAAGGGTTTAAACTCGATGAAACAAAGTTCAAGGATGCTTGCAAATATGTGGCAGACAAGTTCAACGCAGTTCATCTCCATGATATCCTCCATCAAGATTATCCTGGAAAGAAACGCGAGGACATGTCCTATACCGAGAAGCTCGAGACAAAGCTGGAGAGAAAATACTGCATGACGCAGAAGGAAGCGGGCCTTGTAGAGGCACTGACCAATGGCACTGCGGTATTCTATGCACTGCAGGAAGACCTCACGGCGCACCTCATGGGCCAGCAAGGCCGCAACCTCACTGAGGATGAAGAGCGCTTTGTCACCATGTATTCACTCTATGCCGGCTGCGTCGAGACCCTCACTGAGCTCGAAGACATCGTGGATTTCGAGGATGTCGAGGAGTTCCAGAAAATCAAGGATCTTTACAAGGCTAAGGTGTGGGGAAAGCCCCAGCAGAAATTCAAGCTTACAGATGACAGGGAGACAATACTCGATGAGTACACAAAGCTCTATGCCCATGGTCTCGTGGTCAACCTCGGAATCAAGAACGGCGAAGGATTCATCTACAAGAAGAACTCTACCCGGGGAGGAACTCCTCGTGAGCTCACAAAAGACGGCAACCTCACTGGCATGACCTTCAATTTCGTGAACTCCCTGCTTGAGCACCTCATTGATGAGGCTGAGAAGAAGGAATACGCTCCACTGAGAGACATTTTTGATTTCCCTCTTGGCCTTCACGAGGCGACTATCTCTGGCTTTGACTATCGGGTGAGTTCCCATGCATTGGATGAGACAGAATTCCAGCTCAATGTGGATTTCAAGGATATCATCGGCAACGACGAGCCCAAAGAGCTGCTCCAATACTCGCTGGAGAAGCTCTTCCTGTATGATCCTCATGAACAGCACAACCCCTTCATGGACATCGGAGAAATTCCGCGGACAGTTCTCCTTTATGCAGGCCCAGGAACTGGAAAAACCATGACTCTTAAGGCAGCCATCAAGTACGCTTACGAACTCGGCGAGCTGACTGATAAGAAGGTCAAAGTGGTCGAAGTAAGCCAGGTCTTCAAGGATAAGTACGTGGGCGAGTCCGCGAAGAAGCTGAAGGGGATCCTTGCTGAGGGTATGAGCCCTGATGGCATTGGCATCATCACTGTTGAGGATATTGATGCGCTGTTCTCTAATCGTAGTCAGGTCGAATCAGGCACGAGTCAGGCAGAGCAGAACGCCCTGCAAGAGCTACTTAACCTCCTTGAGGGGTTGAAAACCAAGTATTACGGTAACTGGATAGTGCTTGCTACCTCTAACCGTGCCCATGGAATTGATAAGGCATTGAAGGACAGGATTGCGCAGTTTCAGGTGTACTGCCCTGGCGCGACCACTCTTGATGAGCTCATGAAATTATCACAGGATCTTTCCAGTAAGGGAGTGGAGAACAAGTATCTTGATGTGAGTGATGCAGAGTGGAAGCAGATTGCTGAAGTCGCCAAGAAGAATCAGTACAACGGCAGGCAGATAAGAAACGCAGCAATGCAGCTTCTTACGGATGTTGGGCTGTTCGAGATTGATAAATCACTCTATAAAGAAAGTCCCGAAAAGCAACAGGCATGGTATCTCAAGAATATGCGCAAGCGCAAAGTGTCCGGGCAGGACCTCCTCAGTGCAGTTAAGGAGGCTGCGGAGCACGACCAGCAGCAACTCAAGTATGATATGGAAGAGAAGGTCAAGTCCTGGGAAGAGCGCCATTACACTTCTGGCCTCGGACAGTCAAGGGCAATGAAGAAGATGCAGGAAGCAGAAGCTAAGGACATAAACGACGAGTTCGAAACTCTCGGCCCTGAAGGAGAGAAGCTCCTCCGGCGCATGCAGACAGATGAGATGCAGCGCATGGAAGGGGAGATGGTTGAACTGACGAGGCAGAAGAAGGAACTTGAGCAGCAGCTCGCAGAGGTGCTTGCCCTTGATACAGAGGAACCAAAGAAGAAAAAGAAGAAGTGACACTTACGGGGGAATATTCGCAGAAAAACGGAAGGTGAAGGCATATGGCATTTTACTATGAGTCAAAGGATAAGAGCAAGGGAAAGATACTGGATGATCTTGCCCTTGAGCTGATTGGGGAGTGGGATAGGAAAACTCAGGGGCAAAACAGTCCCTTTTATGGTGAAGAGACGGAAGAGAAGAAATATAATCTTAAGATGGCGGGAAAGGTGCAGAACCGCATCGCTAATTACTTCCCCTCAATAGAGAAGATGCTCCCAGTGGACTCCAAGGAACTCACCGGCAATAGTCCGGAGATAATCAAGAGGCGCTCCCAGTACAAGAACGCAGCGCGGAAGATGTGGAAGTTCCTCAACAAGCTCTTTATCCCGCCCTCGCTTCTCGAGGCGATTGCGGACACACCCTCTGTACCTAAGAAATCCAAGAGGTTTAAGCAAGTCTTCGAGACATTGCAGGTAACCGCGAAGAACACGAGGCTCAACACGCAGGAGCTCTACCCCTCGCTTGAGGAGCTTTTGCGCACAACAAAAAGTTTTCCAGACCTTGAGCTTGTGGTCTCGAAGTACAACGCGTTCTTCTCGAATGCCGAGGCTATCCCGCGCTACACCAATGCTGTGGCCTCTCTTGTGCAGTCAGGCTGGAAAACCTCTGTTCTCGTTGATATTGTGAGGAGTACTTTTGGCCTGAGCGAGCACGACGGCTATGTGCCTGTGATGGGCGACCTCATGTCCTCAATGCCTAAGCAGGATGTCAAGCTTCTGATGGCTGAGCTGGAGTTGCTCACTGAACTTGACCTCGATATCGAGCAGCAGGCTCACGAGGAGTCGAAGATGGGAGACTTGATTATCTCAGATCAGGGTAAGCGTAAGCTCGCATTGTCTGGCTTTACCCTGAGTATTGACCGCTACGGGCTCTTCTTGGGGCTTGCGGGCAGGCTTGGGGCAGATTATGCTTTCAATGAAAAGGCAAGCGAAGCAGTCCTTACTGAATCCGCATTGAGCAAAAAGGTTGCCGGAGGCACATGCCTTGTCTTTAATGATGGTGACAGCCGCATATCAATCGAGCTGGATGCTTGGGGAGACATTGAGATTAGCGGTATCCCCCTCGAGGACCTTGACGAGTATCTCCTCGACCTTCAGGAAGTGGGCAATTTCGTCCAGTCCACGTACAACGCGATAGACATGCTCGGGACACTGCCGCACGGCAAGAGGCACATCAACGCATCGTATGGGTCCAAGAAATCAGCAGTGCACTATATCTCTGGTTCTGTTGAGATACTTCTTGACGGCATTAACCTTCAGGAGAGGAGTATCAAGAAGCTTGAGGCACGGGTGAAGTCAGAGGAGAAGCTGCGCCTGTATGAGGAGCTGCTCCTGCTCGAGGAAATGGTCGATTTTGAGTTCATCGCAGCAAAGACCAACGACGGCGTGGAAATCGAGATGACGCTCAAGGGACAGCCCATGGCGGTGGAGAAGGAGTGCCTCCAGGAGCTGCTCACAACGTTGGATAACTACACCTCTTTCCAGGCAGAGGGTAGGCAGTGCTCCTTTGTTGACGTGCTCAGCTATGTGAATAGCAATGTCACCAGGCAGAATATACCTCAGCTCCTGTCTTATGGGAGAGATACGCTTCAGAGGGTGGGCTCACTGTTCGTGCAGCCGCAGACCTTCGAGAGGAATTTTGATAGGCTGCATTATGCCGAGCAGCAGGTCGCTGTCGAGTTCCTCTATTCATTGAGGGAACTTAACCCTGAGCTGACAGATGCCCAGGAGTGGCTGAGCGAGAACCACCGTGACCTTGTGATTGATAAGGGTTTGGATTCAGTATGAGGTAAGGGATGTACCTTTCAGGCGATGACGCGGGAATCGATAATGAGGCCAATGAACGGATGCATGAGGGTCTCTTAGAACTAGGTGCAGAACTGGAATCCCGCTACTTCACTGCCCTTGAATCTCTTGGATGCACTCCAAGAGAGGGTTATTCTTCCCTTCGCGATTATGTGGATGAGGCAGTACCAGGCGCATTACACATTGACCGCACAGGATATTCCCCTGAAGTGGCGTCAGTGCTGGGCGGTAATTATCTCAATGGAACTATTATCATCCTGTCCGAGGAGCAGTGCAGTGGTTCGTCTACAATTGATGCGCTACCGAGAGAGAACACAGGCCTTGTGGACATAGTGAATGCGGCAGGAACTGCCTTCAGGGCACTTATCCTGAGTGTCCTGCCGAAGGAGGCACTTATCCTTCGAAGCCATTATGCCCTTGTGGGGGACAAAGGAAGCTACCACCTCGGCGAGGTGCTGAATAACCTTGCTAATGGGAAGGCGCCACGCTATCAGCTTGTCGGCGCGGGTGTGTGCGTGCATGACCTTTATGTGAGGGCATCGACGCCGAGCAAGGCTGCGTGGAATGCTCGTGCATGCCAGAAAAGCCTCTTGGCATTGAGCGAGGAGACCATCGATGATTACCTGTTTGGTGAGCGGAGAGAGGAGCTTGACAATTGCGCAGTAGGCCTGCAATCACTTGGACGCCTTCGCTATGACAAGAATGACCTATACAGGATGTCCTCGGCGAGGTTCGAGGCACATGCACGCCTGAAAAAACCCTTTCGCTATACTGCATTCCGCGAGAGCGTGGATGATATTGTCTTCGATATAATTCCAGCACGCGAGGCCTTCATAATCCATGCATCCGGAGAACTGCCCTTTGGCAAGGGCTGCCCCTGGCCTGTTGTCAGTATCTCAGATACAGGCCAGCTGATGGATTGCCTCTTTGAGGCAGGCTATCTTGACCTTGACTACGACACGATTGACTGTGCCCTGTTCGATGTCGGATTGGAGACCCTTGAAGAGGCTGCGTTTCCCACTGAACTCATTAAGGACTGCGGAACGAACATCGTGAAGCTGTTCCACCAATTGGCGCGGGATGATGTCATGGTGCATCTGCCTGATGAATGGTTCATTTTGCGCGACATTTATATGAGCCATAGAACTGGGAAGATGAAGAACAGGGAAGAGCTTGCAGGTCTCTACTCTGGGCTGTCCGAGCGCTCGAAGATTGCGGTGAGCGTCCCCAGTGATGAAGTTATCGATGACAGCATCCTCTCTTGGCTCATGGCAGAATGGGTGCCACAGTTCCTTGAGGATTGATGATGGCTGAGCTGACTGAAGAGGAATACGATAAGCTCGACAGGTTCTATTCAAGGAAGCTTGAGCTGTTCGAAGAGAAGAGAGAAGAGTATTCCCGGCTTGAATATGTCATCAGGGGCAACCGCACTTTCCATGGCAGGGCAGTGAACCTGGACCGCAGATTCTTTAATAGCATGAGACACAGATGGCTCTTGGACTCCGAGTTTGGATTCTGGCTCTTCAGCGACATCCAGAGTTTCCATTCAATGGTCACTGATATCTACAGTGTGAACATACCCTTTGCGAATGAGCTCATGAAAAATGTGCTAACCAAACAAACCAAGATGCGCAATGATTACTGGCCAGGCTTCAGCGACACGCTCCACCAACTCAGCGTCTGCTCGAGGAACCTTGACCAGCTCGTCGGGGAGACATACATCCATGAGATTGTGTGTGAAAACCAGGACCGCTTCCATGAGATATACGCTGATATGACTCCCAAAGGGAGAGAGTATGCCAAGCGCAAGCTCTACCATATGCTGGAATTTGGCATCCTCGAACTAGATGAGGCGACGTTGAGCAAAAGACTGGAAAGGGAATAATGATGCTCACAGATGACGATTATGGCCAGTTTGAAAATCTGTTCGCAGAGGAGCGGCAATTCTTTGAATCGCAAAGGGAGAACATCGAGCGCCTTGATGAGGTTCTTACAGGCCAGATAACGTTCCATGCAGTGGTGGCAGGATGGGAAGAGATCTATGATGAGGTTACTTCACTGCTCGTGTCATCACCTGGGTATAGGATTGTGCTCTCATCGACAGAGGAATCTCTTATGGATAACCTCGAGTTCCTGGCAACCACTATGGAAGTACTCTCAGGCTCTCAGCCCGGTGACTTAGGCTACAGCAAAACCACTTTTCACCTTATTTTTTCTGACTGGTATTTCATGACAAAGCACATGCCCAGGGAGGCGAGAGATGCAGACTTCAAGGCGAGGGCATTTTTTACGAGAATGAAAGAATCTGCTGCCGGGGTCGATGAGGCAGTCGGAAGGTGCTATGCTCCTGAGATATTCCTCAACGACAAGGAGCGCTTTGATGTTATTCTTGGCGAGATGGAAGCTGATAATCAGGAATACACCCTAATGAAAGCCCTGGAGTCCCTTGACATGAGGTACGATGCCGTGAAAGAGTACTGGGGAGGATTGGACGAGGAGATTATTGACGACATCCTCTCTGGAGAGTGGGAAGTCCTGCAGGAGATACGAACTTTGAGGGATTCATTCGAGAAGATTGCCCCCACATTCTGGAGCGACTTCAAGATGTATGCCGGAGACCATGTTCCTAGGAGCAAGGATGATTACATAAGCAGGACACGCGATGTTGTAGAGACTCTTGAGAATATACTCGGTGCGGAGACAGAAGGTGAGCAATTCCTGAGGCAGCTTTCACACCTCCTTCGCGGAGGGGGGTTCGCCCTGACCACAATCAAGAGTAGCCTGCAGGCAGCATTCGATGGGTACGTGATGGTAGCTGAGGCTGTCGAGGAATCTGTGAGTAAGGCCTTCGCCCCGCTTCTCCTTGAGAACTGTCCTGAGCGCTTCAAGCAGCTCTATGATTCATGCCATTATTTGGAGCAGGACTATCTCAAGAGTTATGTTATGAAAGCTCTGGAGAGCGGCGTGCTTTCTATGAGCGAAGCAGACCTTGAACAGTATCTCTGAACTATTTAATCCTGTGCTTCCTGGACAGCGAGGTAATAATTAATTCTTCCTGTGCCTATAGGTTTTTTCTGCTCTTTTTCGTATTCATCGACACCTGCGCGCAGCACATCCCGAAGCTCTTCCCACGTGTCAATCTCAGGATTCGTTGCGAGAATCAGCGCGACATCAGCGACAGCGTGCGGAGATGCCATGCTTGTTCCGCTTAGCACAACATAGATGTCGCCGACCTTTGGCCTTCCGCCGAGCCGGTTCTGTGATGACATCAGTGATAGAATATCTACTCCAGGTGCTCCAACATCGACTTTCTCGCCGTGGTTGGAGAAGCTTGCCTTCTCGTCATCGTGGTCAGTCGCTGCGATGGCAAATACTAAGGGGTGATTAGCCGGAAGCCAGTTCTTTGAATCGTCGTTGGAATTGCCTGCTGAGGTCACGATGTACGTTCCTTCAGCAGTAGCGTAGCGAATTGCCTCATCCATGAAATCCGGTGTCGAGCCCCTGCTTCCGAGGCTCACATTGACGACACTCGCGCCTTTATCTGCTGCATACACAAATGAGCGCGCGACATCAGTCCAGCTGCACTGGCCACTCGCGTTACATACCTTGAGTGGGAGAATCTTCCCTTCAACTGTGGCACCGGCAATGCCCACGCCATTGTTGACCTTGGCAGCAATTGTCCCTGCGACGTGAGTGCCGTGACCATGGTCGTCCATCGCATCAGTCGTATCGTTGGTGAAATTGTATCCCTCGACAACACGACCCTCAAAATCAGGGTGGTTAGGGTCCACGCCTGTGTCGCTCACGGCGATGAGCATGTTCTCATCTCCAGTTGTTATTGACCAAGCCTCTGCTGCCTGAGTGTTGTGCAGGCCATAGAGGTCCTTGAAGTTCTGCTTCCATGAACCCTCAGTGTGGTAATAAGGGTCATTTGGGATGCGCGGGTCTGCTTCGAGCATCTCCTCAAATGACGCAATCTGCTCGTCTGTCAGGTCAGGCTCGAAATAGTCAGGAGACATCCAGCCATTGCGCTCCACAGAAACAACGCCGTTAGCATCTGCGAATTGTTCCATCAGCTTCTCGATGTTGAGGTCCTTATCCACTGAGATGATGTACCATTGGTCCATGTCATGAACATCTGAGTGTTCTATCCATTGCTCGTAGCGCTCTCCCTGGAGCATATCATTCAATGCGTCGACAGCATCATACTGCGTATCAACATTGCCGTCTGCTTCAATTGTCAATTCGAGCTCCTGCTCAAACTTCACGACAAGCTCTCCAGGAATATATTCTGGGCCAGCATCCTTTCCTGAGAGCGCGATTCCCGCAATAATCGCTGCGGCTCCCACTCCGGCGATGAGCCATTTCTTCCCTGACTGTGGCTTGTACTTGTCGATAGCGCTATCAAGCGTCTCGTTCATCTCAGACTTCACAGTATCATACGTGTCATATGCCATGTTTATTCCTCCCAATTCAGCGCGTTGGTGATTGCCTTGAACAGATTGGTCCTGCCTGTGCCGATGTACTTGTCAGTCTCCACTTCATCGACGGACTCACGGAGAAGCTCAGTAATTGCTTCCCTGTTGCCAATCAGCTCAGGGTTTGTGGCGAGCACCAGTGCGGTCACTCCCGCCATATGCGGAGATGCCATTGAGGTGCCGTTGAACGCGGCGTACTGTTCAGCAACAATTGGGTAGCGCGGAGGAACCACATTAATCTCAGATATTGATGAGAGGATTCCCACACCAGGGGCTCCGATATCAGTGCACTTGCCCCAGTTGGAGAAGGTTGCCCTGTTGTCATCCGGGTCTGTCGCAGCCACAGCGAACACAAGCGGATGAGCTGCCGGCACGAAGTTGCAGGTGTCAGCACTGCTATTGCCAGCTGCAGCGACTATGAAGACTCCCTTTGAATCGGCATAACGGATGGCCTCATCGTATGAAGATGGGCTTCCCATGCCGCCGAGGCTCATGTTGATGACATTTGCATCATGGTCTCCTGCGTACGCAATCGCCTGGAGTGTTCCGCTTCTCGGGCAGCCGCCTGATGCAGTGCATACCTTCAGTGGCAGGAACTTCACGTTCCAGTTGATGGCAGCGACTCCAGTTTTGTTGTTTGTGTTGGCGCCAATTGTCCCTGCGACGTGGGTGCCGTGGGAATGGTCGTCCATCGCGTCGTCATCATTGTTCACGAAATCCCAGCCTTTGAGCACTCTTCCTTCAAGCTCAGGGTGGTTATAGTCAATTCCTGTGTCGATAACCGCAACGATGATGTCCTCGCTGCCTGTAGATAATTCCCATGCTTGGACACTCCGTATTGTGTGGAGACCCCACATGTCAGCATATTCCTGCCCCCATGACCCTCTGCTGTGGAAGAAAGGGTCATTAGGGACCTTGCCTTCGAGAACATCCGCGATTGACAGTGAACCTTCAGTCACCTCAAAAGGAAGGGTGTCGATGTAGTTAGGTTCTGCATACTTGACGCCTGCTGCGCTGGCAAACATTCCTGAGAGGGCTTCGACGTCCTCATCCTCGTCAACATGGATAACATACATGTTGTCGAGCTCGTGCCCCGCGGGGAAGAGCGGCTCGTACATTTCTCCATCAAGCAGAGTGTCCAGCCTCTCCATGTCATCAGGAGTGAGGTCCTCCTCGAACGAGACAATCATCTCACCTGGCACATAGGCTGGCAAAGGAACCGCATCATTGGAAGAGGCAAGCACAAAGCCACCTGCTAAAAGCGCTAGGCTTCCCAGCCCTACTGTTGTAAGCACCTTCTTGTTGGGCTTGCTTTTGTATTTATCGACAGCATCGTCGATGACAGTGTCCATTTCACTCTGCAGTTGGCTATAGCTATCTTCCATGTTTCTCCCTCCTAAATCCTACCTTCCTGCGAAGGCAGGTATGTGATTTTACTTCTGGGCTTCGAGGACCGCTTCAGCGTAGTTGATTCTTCCAGTGCCAATAGGCTTAGGCGGAATCGGTATCGTGTTGCCGTCGTCGTCTTCGCTGCCCCACTCATCGACGCCAGCGCGCACAACCGCGCGGACAGCCTCGACATCGCCCTTGAGGTCAGGGTTTGCCGCGAGGATAAGCGAGACATCGCCAGCCACGTGCGGGCATGCCATGCTTGTTCCTTGGAGCACACCATAGTGCTCGCCGACAATTGGAATCCTGTTGCCGAACTTGTGGTCCGAGGCGAGCGTCGAGAGGATGCCCACTCCAGGAGCTGACACATCGACCTTTTCTCCCCAGTTGGAGAATGAAGCCTTCGCGTCCCTGTAGTCAGTCGCTCCAACAGCGATGACGTGCGGGTTGTTGGCAGGCGTGTGCCTCATCGTGTCCCCGTTGCTGTTGCCAGCAGCCACGACGATGATGGTGTCGTGCTCGATGGCGTGGTCAATAGCCTCGTCGACGACCTTTTGATTGCTTCCAGCAGGCCCGCCGAGGCTCATGTTGATGACATCAGCGTGCTCGCCAGCCCAGGCGATGCCAGCAGCGACATCCGCGAAGCTTCCGCTTCCGCGGGAATTGAGCACCTTGACAGGTACAATGAGTGCGTTCCAGTCAGCTCCGACAATGCCTAGATTATTGTTGGCATTCGCCCTGATGGTTCCTGCGACGTGCGTACCGTGTCCTTGGTCGTCCATTGCGTCGTTGTCATTATTCACAAAATCCCAGCCTTCTATAACTGCTCCAACGAGGTCCTCGTGGTTGTAGTCAACACCAGTATCAACCACGGCGACTTTGATGGCATTGCTTCCGGTGGTAATCTCCCATGCCTCGGCTGCGTCTGTGTTGTGGAGTCCGTAGAGGTCATTGTACGGCTGCTTCCAAGAGCCTTCACTATGGTAGAGCGGGTCATTAGGCGGAATCTTTCCGTTCACAATGTCCTCAAGCTCTGCGAGCTGCTCGTCACTTAATTCAGGAATGATGTAGTCAAGTGTCACAATCGCGTTCTCCTGTACATACTCTATTCCCTCTGCATCCTCGTAGCGGTCCATCCACGTGTTGAGGTTTAAGGAATCGTCGATGTCCACGAGATACCAGTTGTCAAAGAGATGCTCATATGTCTCGCCTTCGAGCCTGTCATTCAGGCTCTCCATGTCGCTAGGTTCGAAGCCCTCCTCAAATTCGACGATGAACTCGCCAGGCACATACTCAGAAGCAGCATCTTGAGTTCCAACTAGTGCATATCCTCCTGCGAGCATAGCAGCAGCAACTCCCCCTCCAATCATCAGGGCTTTTGTAGGCACTCTTGACTTTGGCTTATATTTCTCGATTGCGCCATCGAGCGTTGCGATACTTTCGTTATAGACTTCGTCCATATTGTTTCCCCCCTAAATTTTGTGATTGCAAGAGAGACATTTTGCCGTACCAGTGATAGATACGTCTATTCCCCCTCAAATCTACTCTAAAGAATCGAGTGTCCTATTATAAAGCTTGTGTCACTTTAAAGAGGAAAACATTCAATCCCTTATAACTCATTCATTTAAAAACGGATTGTGCGTTCAGTAGCATTTTTTTGGTAGGCCATAGCTTCGCTTATCCCCCTAAAAATACTTCCAAAGGAAGCTCACTTCCCGTACTTGATTGCCTCTTCGACAGCCAGCAGGTAGTTGATGCTGCCTGTTCCTATGGGCTTATCGCGATCCACTTCTGAGTAGGGCTCAACACCCAGGCGGACGATTTCGCGCACTGCCTTGTAGTCTCCCTTCAAGTCAGGCCGCACAGCGAGGATAAGCCCCACTTCTCCTGCTACATGTGGGCTTGCCATTGAGGTGCCGTGCAATGCAGCGTAAATCTTGTCAATGACCGGGTACTTGTCAGGAATCTGGTGGTTTTCAGGTACAGTGGATAGAATCCACATGCCAGGAGCGCCCACATCGACAAGCTTCCCATAGTTCGAGAAGAATGCCCTGTTCATGTCCGGGTCGAGAGCGGCAACAGTTATCGCGTGCGGATGGTCGGCAGGGCTGAAATACTTTGAATTCCTGTCACTGTTTCCTGCGGCGACGACTGTGATGACACCCTTGTGAGTCGCGTACCTTATGGCGAGGTCGACTGGCAGCATCATCGGGCTTGCAGGCCCGCCGAGGCTCATGTTGATAACGTCAGCGCCGTTCCTAGCCGCGAAAACGATGCCTGATGCGATGCCGAACATGTTTCCGCTTCCGCTATCGCTTAGCACCTTGACTGCCATGAGCTGGCCCTCCCAGTTCACTCCAGCGACGCCTATAGTGTTGTCCCCGACACCGGCGACAGTGCCGCCAACATGCGTGCCGTGGCCGTGGCCGTCACGGGTCTCACGCATTGGGTCGATGGTATTCGCACCAAAGAGATTGTCGATAAAGCCGTCGTTGTCGTTGTCAATGCCGTCCCCTGCGATTTCTCCGGGGTTGCGCCACATGTTGTCTATGAGATCAGGGTGGTCATCTGCGATGCCTGTGTCGACAATCGCGAAGACGATGTTTCTGTCTCCTGTGGTGAGTTCCCATGCATCTGCAGCTCCGGCTCTCCTCAGAGCCCATAAGTCCTCGAGGCCATCTTGGATTGAGCCGCTGGTGTGGTAGAACTTGTCGTTAGGAATCTTTCCCTCTTCACTTCCAAAGCTGACGCCCTCATAGGGCATAACCTCAGGCAGGTCTGGAATTCCCATGATAAGATTATAGCCGACCCATTCAACGCCGTTTGCGTTCTCAAACTGCTTCATCACATTATTTAGGTCAATGGAATCGTCCATGTCGACAAGATACCATTCGTCCCAGTCATCCTCGTCAGAATGCACTGCCATCTGGCGGTAGCTCTCACCACTGAGCATGTCATTGATGGCATTCACTTCCTTGAACTGCGTGGCGAGATTGCCGTCAGCCTCGATTGTCAGCTCTAATTCTTCTTCGAAATGCACGACAAGCTGTCCGGGCTCGTATTCAGGCACTTCTTCGTTGGGCACTGCGGCATACGCAAGGCCAGCAGCGAGTGCAGCGCCTGCGCCGATTCCCAGCCATTTCAGGCCTGATTTCTTCGGCTTGTGCTTCTTGATTGCGCTGTCTAAGGTGTCCATTGATTCTTTGGTTAATTCATCCATGCTCTATCCCCCCTTGAGTCTAGTCATTATTCAAAGCTTCAAGCAATGCGAGCCCGAAGTTGATTCTTCCCGTGCCGATGGGCTTGTCCTGGTCCCTTGGGAACTCAGTGACACCTTCACGTATAATCTCTCTCACAGCCTCTGTGTCTCCTCTTAAATCAGGCCTCACTGACAGGATAAGGGCGACTTCACCGGCGACGTGCGGGCTTGCCATTGATGTTCCAGCGAGTTCGCAGTAGTTAGTCTTGCCGTCCTCTGCCTTGGTGCACCAGTAGCGGCTTGTAGGGATGCTGTGCTTTTCAGGCACGGTGGAAAGGATGCCCCGTCCTGGGGCTGCGACATCAACCTTTTCCCCCCAGTTGGAGAAATCTGTGCGGTTCCCGTCCGGCTCAAGTGCAGCGACAGTGATGACATCTGGATGGTTCGCAGGTGTGATGTGTTTTGCGTCGCCATCGTTGTTTCCCGCAGCCACGACAATGATAGTGCCTTTCTTTGTGGCGTACTCAATCGCCTCGTCGACGGCTGACCGTCCAAAAGAGCGCCCGCCGAGGCTCATGTTGATGACATCTGCGTCATGGTCAGCTGCCCACTTGATGCCCTGTGCGATTCCAGACATTGAGCCGCTTCCGCTATCGCTCAGAACCTTTACAGCCATGAGCTGTGCCTGGGCGTTTACTCCAGCAACTCCAATCTCGTTGTGCTCTGCAGCGATAGTTCCTGCGACGTGGCTGCCGTGCCCATGCCCGTCGTAGGTAGTGGCATCAGGGTTAACTGTGTTGATGCCAAAGATATTGTCAATCGCGCCGTCTCCGTCATTATCTATTCCGTCGAGAGTCTCGCCTGGGTTGCGCCACATCATGTTCTCAAGGTCTGGGATGTCATGTGCGATTCCTGTGTCAAGAACCGCGACAACCACGTCCTCGCTTCCGGTGCTGAGCTCCCACGCTTCCAGTGCGCCGCTGTCCCACAGGCCCCACATGTCCCTATAATCCTGGTCCCATGAGCCCTCAGAGTGGAAGTACGGGTCTTCGGGAACATAGCTGTCGTCAATACTCATCACCATGTCATAGCTCACTGCCTCGACGCTCTTAGCGCGGGCGAAGCGCTCCATCCACTGCTCCTCGTCAAGAGAATCGTCGATGTCAACAAGATACCAGTTACCTATGATGTGCTCGTAGGTCTCGCCTTCGAGCTTATCGTTAAGCCTGTCCACACTATCAACTGTAAAATCATCCTCAAACTCCACAAGGAACTGGCCTTCAACATAGAGTTCCTCGTCAATGCTCGGGACCTGGTTGTAGTGATTTGCGGCAAGAATTCCAAGACCTGTAGCTGCAATCACACCGGCACCGATGCCAAGCGCCTTCAATGCAGGCTTCTTACGCTTGTATTTGGCAATATTTTCATCAAGAATATCATCCATGTCATGCTTCATTTCGCTATAATTGGTGTCACTCATTACACTCCCCCCAATCTCTTGTGAGATATGCCTCCAGAACAAATGGAATGTAGCCTACCCCTCAGTAGCAAGAGCATGGGCCACTATATAAATGCGTTATGGTGCGGGAACGGAAAAAACATCCATTTCATCTATTAAAATATCGAGCTGAAAAAGTCCACAATGCTGTTGATGAATCTCTTGAACGCGCTTTCTTCCTCATCTTCAGGTGGCTCGGGCTCTGGCGGCTGCGGTTCAGGCTCACCTGGCTCTGTTGGAGTCTCACCTGGTGGGGTTCCAGGTTCAATTGGTTCAGGAGTAGCTACAGCGACAATCGATGCCGCCTTTTCTGTGTAGATGATGACTGGCTGTCCCCTGTAGGTGAATTCTACTTTTGTATTGATGAGGACCTCGCTGTCAGTGCTTCCTTCTGGGACGCGGAAAGTGTATCTGTATGCTATGGTGGTGGCGTTGGCCCCTATCGCAGAGATGGTTGTTGAGGGGGTACCGCTGGTGACTTCAGCGCCTGTGAGAGTGTCAGTGAGTTTGACACCGGTCACGTCATTTGTCTTGATGTTTTTAACCCTCAGGCTGACATCTGCATCCGTGCCTGCTATAATCTCGGCAGGCAGGCTCAGATTGAGATCTAGAATCTGCTCGAACGTCTCCTTGCTCACACTGACAGAGGGAGTAAGGGTGAAAGTGAAGTATTCGTAGTTCTCTGTTCGATACTTTCCTGTGAATGTTATGGGGAAGGTCTTTGCGTTCTGTAGGACAGGCGCTTTGAAGTCCTGGATGAGGATGAGCCTCTTTTCATCTGGAGTGATGAAGCGGATTGTGTCAGAGATGTCGTAGAAGAGCTCGGATTCAATGCCGTATTCAATGTCGAAATATGAGATGTCATGGTCCGCGTTTTGGAGATAGAACCTCGCGGCGCTCTCTTCTCCACCGCTGAGGGTGTTTTTGTTGAGCCTGAAGGTGACAGTTGGTGTCAGCTTTCCGAGATTGACATTCAAGGTCGATTCCTTGCTTGCATTTTCCCTGTAGAACTGTCCAAGTACGCTCTGGACATCGGATTCCAGGTCAGCAGTGAATTCATATGTGCCTGATTTCTGGGTGCGCACCTTTATCTCGAAGGTCTTGTTGTTGAGGGGAGCGATGGTCCCGCTCCAGGTGAATGCCCTGCCTGAGCCACTGAGCTTGGAGTCAGTTTCCATGATTGTGAGGTCTGCGGGTACAAGAATCTTGAAGTTAATGACCTTAGCGTCGAAATTTTGGTCTGCATTTCCAATTTTTGCTGTGAGTGTAATCTCGTCATTGATGCTTGCAGTTGTTGCTGAGAGAGCGAACGTGGAGATTGTCATCTTCTCCTTTATCGCAGTGACCGTGCTCTGCGCCATAGACTTGGTGTATTCCTGGTCGTTGTAGATGTATGTGAGGTTCCCTCCCAATTTGAAGTCCTCGGGCT
Organism: Candidatus Woesearchaeota archaeon; assembly: GCA_017608295.1. The sequence goes on along the minus strand of JAFCGF010000004.1, from coordinate 51,592 downwards.
CTATCAGCTTGAATGTGTAACTGAAGGTCTTGGTCTCACCTCCCCTGAGGGACTTGCCGTCCCAGGTGACCTTTCGTGCCATGGATGTGCTAACCCCCATGCTTGTCCTCATGACGATTGCGTTATCCGGAAGGGTGTCTTCGTAGATAAGGCTCGTGGCTCCAAGGTCGCCGGTGTTTTTCACCGTGACTGTCATTATGGCCTCCTCATTGACTGCTATGCTCGTGGGGCTGACCACACCCGTGATGGAGACGAGTGGAGAGATGTCTGTTATCTTGACGTGTATCTCCGGCGTTGCCTTGAGGGTGTAGATGTTCCATTCACCGTACACGTCCAGCTCGTACCTGTTGTCGATGTAGCAGTACTGATAGAACTTGCTTTGCTTGCAGTCACCCTTGGTGATGATGTACGATTCCTCAGGGCCAGTGAGGAGAAGCTTTTCCCAGGAGTCATCGACAGCGGTCTGAATCACCCTGTCAGCGACGGTGATGGGGTTGCCGACCAGCGTCCACGTGTCGTGCACTACTGTCGCTGCTGCTGCCTGGCAGATAAACAGGAGTGCGATAGTGAAAAGCAGTGATTGTCGTAGAACAGCGTTGCGTCCTGGTCTGTTAGCCATGTGTGTGAGAAGGGATTCACTCCTCCCCGACCACGTAACGTTTGCGTATCTTGCGGTAGATGACAAAGTCAGGTGACTTCTCGAATTCATCCCGCGTGCGCTTGTACACTCTCGGATAGAGATTGTCTACCACTTGGAGGAGGAATCGCACTTCTTTCTCTGTGCGGTCCTTGTAGAGGACAAGCTTGGTGATTCTCGCGTCCTCATCCTCGTTGAGCATAGGAGGCTCGCTGGTCCTGCCGAGAAGGCTGTCAAGGAACATGCGGAGTGCGCTGGGCTTTGCGGTGACATCTACCATGTCCTCCATATCTTCTTCAGCTGCCACTTCCTCAGGGAGCTCTGGAAGGTCAACGACTTCCATCTCCCCGAGAGTGTCCTCTTCTGAGAGTGTCCTCGGCGGTCCCCTGAAGAATCCCAAGACCCTGTCGAAGAAAGATTCCTGGTGCTGCTGCTCAGCCTCAAGGAAGGTGTCTTCAATCATGTCATCTTCTTCAGGCATCTCCTCAATGGCTTCTTCTTGGACTGGCCCGGGCTCTGCCTGGGACCTTGCCTTTCTCTTCGGCCTCTTGCTGAGAATGTTGCCTAGGTAGGTGCTGACAGTCCGCCGGTTTCCGGGGAGCTGGTCTATGTAGCCGTCAAGCATACGATTAACATCCCTTCTATGTTTTCTATCCCCCATGGTGTGATATCAAGGGAATAAATGTTATTTAAATCTATCGTCTATTAACCTTAAGAAAAATAGTTCACTGCTTTATTCCGAGATTCTCCTTGAGCTTTGAGCTCTTGTAGATATCCGGCCTGAAAGGCTTGAGGCGGACTATCTTAGGCGAGAGCCCCCGCTCTGCGAGTTTTTCTTCTAATCGTTTGGTGAAGCTGTCCTGGTCATATCCGAGGCAGATGATGTCTGGCTGGAGCTTCTCAATGAGGGCGTATCTGTCATCAACCTTCCCTAGAAGCGCCTTGTCAACAGCTGCCTCTGAGCCGACGAGTGCTCTCCGCTCTTCCTCGTTGAGCATCGGCTTCCTGCCCTTGACTTCTTCTACTGTCTGGTCTCTCGCAACAATGACAATGAGCTCGTTCCCGTGCTGCTTCGCCTGCTTGAAGAGGCTTCTATGGCCGTCATGGAGCAGGTCGAATGTGCCGAACACCATGACGCGCTTTTTCCTCGCTGGCATGCTTCCAGAGAAAGAAAAGGCGTTTATATGTGTTGTTTTACCTACCTCTAACCTACCTCTAGATTTATACTACTTTTCAATAGTAACATTTATAAACTAAAACCTCGATTTAGAGAGCATGATTCAGCCGGAGGACCAACTGGAAGTCGCACAGATGTATTTCGAGAAGTATAAGCCTATTTTCGAGGAGATGTTTGATGTTGACCTAAGTGAGTATTCTGTTAAGGGTAGGAGAGGCTATATCCGAGATGCCCTTAAAGATGAAGGTACAGAGCCGGTATTCCTGGTGAAGCGCCAGGAGATTGAGGAGCGCCTAGAAGGCATAGCTGGAAAGCACTGGAGAAAGATGCGCTCAATCTATGTAGTCAGCTCAAAGGCGAAGGAAGAGAGCAAAATCGCGAAGACTATCGCCCATGAACTCGCGCACGCTGTCCACTATGGCCTCATGAAAGATGAGAGGGCTAAGAGCGTGACTGACAAGAGCCTGCGTAAGTTAATCATGGAAGGATTTGCAGAGCTGATTGAGGTGGATGCCTTCGCTAATCATTATTCTGGTGCTGAGGCTCAGGAACTGGGGGCTAAAGACCGCAGGGACCATGTGAAACACGCTACAACATTTTACAAGACAATACAATTTCCTGAAGGGACTTTTGATCCGGAAGAGATGCGGAGAAGGTACAGGGAGGATTTCGCAGGCCAGGTACTCAAAGAGGCCCTGATGGAACTAAAGGTACAGGACTACCTGGATGGGGATGATGACATAGAGTATAATCTGGGTTACGTCTTCTTCAGGAGAGCGCAGCAGCTTGGCATTTCGCCTGAGGATATTCTGAGGGAGCCGCCTGAATCCCTGATGGACTTCGCCGCGCCAGACCGTTATGCTGAAGGGATAAAACCATGACATTTATCCATTCGTCTGAGGTCGTCGAGAAAGGAATCGAGATGGCAGAATTGTATCGGCCTTCTCTTGAGGATATGTTTGATGTTGATCTGTCACAAGTAAATATCAAGCACACGAGCGATGTGGCAGATGATTTCATGGCATTTAGCAAGACCTTTGACTCTCAGAATCCTGAGACTTATCTTGAAGAGGTGCTTGCGAGCCAGATTAAGTGGACTGGCGAACTGGATAAATCTGGATTTGCACTGCTTGGAACAATCATGGAATGTAAGGGGATCGCCCATTACTACAATGACCTCGACACGATGTATCTCTCATCAAGCAAACTCTTTGATTCAGGAACACTTGCGATGTCGGTTGTGCATGAGTTAGGGCACGCGATTGTCGGCAGGTTCGTGCCTGAGAAAGATGTTCCTCTTGAAAGGGACTTGTGGCTACATGTGGATGAAGGCTTTGCTGAGTATCTTGCCCTTAATACTTTCCTGCCGCATTATCAAGATTCAGAGGCGCGCTGGGTGTGCCAGGACAGGAGCATGGCTCATCTCGCTATGGCGAACATGCTTGTCAGCTTTGAGGACATTTTCCGCATGTCAGGGAAGGAATATGAGCCTCCGCAGCCCGACAAGGACAAGTTCGACCCCCATTGGATGGGATACAGGTTCTTCGTCGAGGTGTGTAAGACAGGCATCAGTCCAGAGAGCATAGTGTTCAATCCGCCACAACACTTCTCAGAAATACTCCATCCCGATGAATATCTAAACAGGGTGCTTATCCAATGATACTCTCTCCAGAAGAGCAGATTGAAGAAGGCCAACGCATGGTGGAGCTTTACATCCCCAAACTTGAGGATTTGCTCGACGTCGAGCTCGGCGAGATTCCCCTGAAGCCCTGGGAAGACATGGGCGATGTTTTGGCCGAGGTGTATCTCGATATGTTCAGGGCGACAGAAGAGGATTCCTGGCTGAAACACGCTGCCTGGGGACTGACCCGCCCAGCCCATGAGTTCATTGCCAGAGTGGGTAAGAGTGTAAGTATGGCTCAGCTTACAGTTCTGCACAGCGATGCGATTTTCTCTTACCACAGCCTTGCCAGTATGGTTTTTCAGGGACCTAATCCTCAGGAAATGACTGAGACGACTCTTGCGAGATCCCTGGTTCATGAGCTTGCCCACGCTGCCGGGGATGAGATTGCTGACACCAGCCAGCTCCATCCCAGGGGTCTCAGGATGGCTGTCGAGGAGGGATTCGCTGAGTATGTTTCACTCAATCTCTTTAGGGATGAGTATGATATTGAGTTTATTGGAAGTTTCCTGGAGGGAGTTGCGTTCAGTCATTTGATGGCTGATGAAGCCCGACATCAGAAATGTATGGGGCTTGTAGGAAAAATTACCTATGCAAGCGGCTACCTCTTCTTTGAGAAGGTTCATAATAAAGGCATTGACCCAAGAGACGTGCTGCGTAATCCCCCTGAGACACCCAAGGAAGTGCTTAATCCACAGCTCTACATTGAGAGGGTGAAGCAGGAATGATACTTACTCCTGAAAAGCAGCTCGAGGAAGGCCAGCGCATGGTGGACCTTTATATCCCAACGCTGGAGGACCTGTTTGAGGTTGAACTCGGGGAGATTTCCCTGAAACCCTGGGATTACTTGGGAGAGATAATCGAGGAGGAATATCTTCAGAATCACATTCCCGGCGGAGATGACTCCGCGCTGAAGCGCGCCCTGTGGAACGTGACCGGCCCCATCTACCATATCTTGGCTAAGAATTACCGGAGATGTGGCATGAGCATTCTTACCTCTGAGAATGAGAATACCCTCTTTGGTTATGATCCGGTGAGCAACACTATACTCCAAGGCCCAAAGCTCAAGTTAGTGACTGAGCAGGAGCTCGCACGAGGTCTTGTGCATGAGCTTGGCCATGCAGTGCAGGAGCAGATTGTTGACATGGATGTGCGCTGCCCGTATTCTTTGCAGGATATCATGAGGGAAGGATTCGCTGAATACGTCTCCCTCGGGCTGTTCAGGGCAGACTATGGTATTGAGGGAATAGACGAGCTGCTTGATTCGATTGTCGCCGAGTTCCACGACGATGCTGCCAAGCTGATGGATATGGAGAATACAGTCACCTTAGAATCAAATGATTTCTATTCAGCCGGGTATCTGTTCTTTGAGTTTGTGGACAGCGCTGGCATAGCGCCCCAGGAGGTGTTGGTGAATCCTCCTCAAGCCGCCAAGGAGATTATCTTTCCTGGTTTGTACCTCAAGAGGATGAAATAGTCATGAAGTGGGCTGCTTAGCCTTGACCTCTTCCTTCTGCTCTGCTTTCATCTTATCTGTCACCACGTCCGCCAAGTCTTGGAGCGAGTGCCAGAACCTCAGGCGTTCCGTCTTGAGCGTCTCGATGACCTCCTTGGTGTCGTCGCGCCTGAAGAGGTGGCTGAATCTGCCTTGCTCTTTCGCGAAGACTTCAGGGGTAATCTCAATGCCGTCCCTTGTATGCCAGTCTTTTTCGATGGATGGGTTGCCCCCGAGGTCTATCCTTCCAGAGAAGGTGTCGCCCTTTCTTGGGTCGAAGATGAAGAGTGGGAACTCTCTTGACTCTACAGCAAGCTGGCTCATCCTCACTGCAGAGTTCTTCGGGATGCCGTGCTCAGGTATGCATGGCGTGTACGCGATGACAACCGCAGGCCCATCGTATTCGAGCGCACCCTTGATAGCCTTCTGGATGTGGGCGATGCTCGAGAGAGAGACCTGCGCCACATAAGTGTTGGGGTGCGCCATGCAGATGAGCCCTAGTTCTTTCTTGACCTCGCGCTTGCCGGGGATGACCTTTCCTGCGGGAGCCATCTTGGCATTTGCCATGAACGGCGTCGCTGTCGATGCCTGTCCTCCTGTATTGGAATAGGCTTGGCTGTCCAGCACAAGAACCTTGATGTCAAGACCGCTCGAGAGCATCCTTGACAGTCCGCCGAAACCAATGTCGTACATCGCGCCATCTCCAGCAAAGACCCATATCTTCTTGTCCGTCAGGCCCTGCTGGTCGAACCCCAGCCTTATGCCCATAGCCTCCTCGCAGGCGTTCTCGAAGAGCGAGTTCATCCATGCCGCATTGAAGGGATTCCAAGGGTACATTGAGCCGTACACAGTATTGCAGCCGGTAGCGGCGACGATGACCATGGATTCAGGGCCGTAGTTGCGAATCGTCTCTGCGATGGTCATCCTAATGAAAGGCGTCTCACCGCATCCCCAGCAGCTTCCAGCGCCCCCAGTGTAGCCGTCGACCGCATCATGGTCAAGCATGGTATCCAGCGGAGTGGTGATGAATTTCTTGTCCACAGACCTGAGGCTCAGCGCGAAGTTCCATAATCCTGTGTACAGGTACTCCGGGTCAGCGCCAAGGCGGTCCTTGATTTCGTGCTTCATCTCGATGTTGAGCGCCTTGGTAGGGCACACCTCGACACATAATCCGCAGGACTTGCATCTCCAGTTGCTTGTCGCGAGGAGGAACACAAGCTCCTTGCCTTCTGCAACCTTTTCGTACCTTTTGGTCGAGACTGGCCCGCCAATATGCCCCCTGATGAACTTCACGATCTTCTCGTCCTTGATTTTCGCGAGCTCTTTCTCAAAAGCATCTTTCTCGACGAGAAAAGGGTGCAGCGCGCTGTCAGGGCAGATGAACATGCACTTCATGCAGGCTGTACACTTATCTCCGTTGAGGTGGACAATATCAGAATAGAAGTGGCTAAAGTCCCGTTTTGCTGCTGTGCCGTGCGGAATCTGCCCTGTTGCGACTATGTAGCGGTGCAGTTCCTTTTTTCCTGAGGCGCCATCGATGAAATCCTGCGGCAGCGGTATAGGGCAGCCTTTGCACCCTCCCAGCTTGACGTTTTTTTCCATTTCAATCACCTCCTCCGGGAATTTGCACACAGCTATTGAATCCCTCCCGCACGCATACGAGGTTGGCATCCACAATCTTCTTTCCTTTTCTTCCCCAGAGATGGTCAAGCGCCTCAACGATGCGTTTCTCAAGCTGCTCCCAGCTCTCATCTTTACCCTCAGAGTGATGGAAATATGCGTGGAGCAGGGCTCCTGAGAACACCACACCCTTCATACGCTCCCTGAAGCCGGGTGGCGCGTTTTCCCTCGAGATTGCCGTGGCATTGACCGCGATGACGGCAAGCTTCTTCTCCCGGATGAGCTTCTGCGCGCTTTCAGGAATGCTTGCGAGAATATCCTTTGGCTCGGTGAGGTGACTTTCGATGATGAGCGTGCCTCCTTTCCGAATGCGGTTCATGTCTGGATATTCGAGAGCTGCGGGAAGCATAGCCATGTATACCTGCACATTGTTCGGCTGGCAGTGCACTCTGATGTGTTCCTTGGAAATGGTCGTGACAACATTAGTCGGCAATCCCATTTTCTCAGCGCCGTATCGTGCAGCAGCCCTGACTTTTCCCTCTGAGAGCTCCTGGAGAAGGGAGGCGATGAACTTGTTCATGCCGACAGCACCCAAGCCGCCTAGTGAGCCGCCTACAAAAGTGAACGCGTCCTCGGGCAGCAGGTCCGGCTCCTCCTTCACGTCGATTGCTAGCGGGCTGTTCGCCCCAACAAAGTAGAACTTCTTCTTTTCGCCTTGTTCCATGTGTTCAGTTATCGCGATGAACTGCCCTGGTGTTATCTCGACACCGCCCAGGCCTGCAGAGCAGGAATAGACTGGTAGAGTCTTGCCTGAATCAAGCAGTGCTGCTTTTACCACCGCAGTGAGGGGGTTGTCATGGCAGAGTCTGTGGTCGAGTTTTTCCAGGACGGTGATTGCCTTCGCAGGCTTGATTGCTTCGATAAGCTCCTTTGTGGGGAAAGGGGTGAAGACCACGATGCTCACTATGCCAACCTTCTTTCCCTTGCTTCGCATATAGTCCACTGTGGCCATTGCAGTGTCTGCAGCGTGCGTATTCATCATGATAATGAGGTGTTCTGCATCCTCTGCCTTGTAGGTCATCACAGGTTTGTATTCCCTGCCTGTGAGTTTGGTGAACTCTGCCATGGTAGTGCGCACCTGTTCCAAGACAAAATCTCCATCGAGCAGTTCACGCTGTGCTGCCATGCCGTCAAAATAGGGCTGCGGACCCTGCACTACCCCGGACATGAGCTTCTGCTTTGGATGCATGAAATTTATGAGCTGGCCGTTGAGGCAGCCGTCCTTGCCGGGCATCCTGTCTTCCTTGAGGTATTCGCGAATCATGTCATCTTCTGGGAACTGTATGCTTTCCAATGTCGCTGTGGTGAAAAACCCACTCTGCACATTGAAGAAGGGAGTTTCGGAAAGCTCTGCTGAGCGGCGCGCTATCAATCCGAGGTCAGCTGCCTCCTGGACATTCTTCGCGAACACCATGCCCCACCCAGTATCCGCGACACTCATGATGTCTGAGTTGTCGTCGAATATATTGAGGGCGTGCGTTGTCAATGCCCGCGTGCCTATGTGGAATACGCACGGCAGCCTCTTGCCTGCAATCGAATAGAGTACCTCGTTCATCAGCTTGATGCCTTGGCTCGATGTGTAGTTCGCTGCGCGCAATCCTGTCATGGCCATGCCTTCTGAGATGGATGCTGAGCCGTGCTCTGACTGTGCCTCGATGTACTTCGGTACACGCCCCCATACGTTTGGTATGCCGTCAGCCACTGCCTTTGCATATATATATGACATGCCTGACGATGGCGTGATGGGATACGCGCCTGAGAGGTCGCACACCCTGCTCGCGAGCAGCCCGATTGCGTCATTGCCGATGAGATTCATCTTTATTCCTGGATATTTTGCCATATTTTTCACTCCACTGAGGGGAACTTTTCGACTTTCAACAGGAGCTTGATAAGATAAATCTTTCCCTTGAGCAAATGTTTATATAGCTGCAAAACCCGGATTATATTCACAATGGTACTCAAAAAAATATTGAGATTGCCGGTGAAGGCAGTGAAGGGGACAGTCAAAGTGGCGTCTTTTGCCTATAAGACTGCTACGGCAGCAGTGCTTGGCGCCGCAGTGTATCGCGGTGTAAAGGAAGCGCGCACGCACGTCTCCCCTCCATTAGGCACTATGCCCAAAACTCCGAAGCCGCCTGCTGCGCTGAAGGTGAAGAAGAAGGCCCCTGTGAAGAAGAAGGCAAAGACAGCTCCTGCGAAGAAGAAAAAAGTAGCAAAGAAGAAATCTTCTAAGAAGAAAAAGTGAGCCATGGGAGAGCCAACTAATCCCGAGCTTGCCCGGCTCGTGGCAGACATGGTGTTGTTCTCTATGAGAGGTGGGGCGCTTCATGTCCTGCTCGCCTTAAGGGCGCATAGCCCTGAGGAAGGCAGGTGGACCTTTCCCGGCGGCCATGTGGACAAGGGAGAAGTATTTGATGACGCTGCTATCCGTGAGCTCGAGGAGGAGACAGGAATATCTGGTGTTGAGCTGCATCGTGTTGATGTGTTTGATAAGCCGGACAGAGATCCCCGTGCAAGGGTAATCACTCTTGCGTATGCCGCGATTGTTGATTCTGGTGTAGAGCCTGTGGCGAGCCGAGAAGCGTCAGAGATGAAGTGGTGGCCTGTGGACGAGGTTCATAATTTAGAATTAGGATTTGACCACATGGACATATTCAAGAAATGCCTGGAATGGGTTGAGAAGAACCTATAGGTCAAGTGCTTCAGGAAGGTCTTCTATCCTGCGGATGGTGATGTCCGGCTTCTCCAATTTATTCTTTGGTTTTGGAATTTTTGAGAGAGAAAGCGGGATGAATCTGACTGTGGTGAGCCCAAGGCGATTCGCAGATGCGATGTCAGTCTTGAGATTGTCACCGACAAACGCTACCCGCTCTGCCGTGAGCCCCAAATCCCTGAGTGCGCGTTTGATAATCTTTTCTTTCCCTATGTGCGGGTCTTCCTTGCCTGATACTTCAATCACATCGAAGAAATGCCTTATTTTCAGCCGCAGGATTTTCTCCCATTGCTTGTCTGTGAATCCATTGGTCACTATCCCAAGGTAGAGGCCTGATTTGGTGAGGCGCATCAGGGTCCTTTCTGTGTTGGGAAAGGGATTGATGAGGGCGAACTTCGTGTTGTGATAGGCAATCCTGCCTGACATCACGATTTCCGGCTTCCGCTTGATGCCGCAGGCCTCACATAATCTATCGTAGTGCTTGGTGTAGTTTGAACCGTACTCCTTCACAACCTTGTCCAGCTTGGTGTAGGCTTCTTTGATAGAATTCGCTGGCAGGCCGGCATTGAGCATAGCCTCACACGCTTCCCACCGCGCTGTCCTGACGAGTGAGCGCGTGTCGCAGAGGGTGTTGTCCAAATCAAAAAGTACAGCCTTGAGTGTCATGGCTTTGCCTAGGCAGGACTATTATAATAAGTTTGCTGAGCCTATTAGTCCGTTGAGGTGATGGAGTCATACATCAACTCGACGCGTGCCCTGATGCCCTCGTAGCCGCCGAGAGAGGGGTAGTCGCCGGTGATGCCAGCTGCAGTGCTCCAATAAAACGCTACAGTATCAATGGTCTCCTCTCTCCAATCGAAGAATCCGTTTTCTCTGAGATATGTGATGCCCATCTTGATGCGCTCACGGATGCCGTTGAATCCACCTAGAGCCGGAAAGTCGCCTGTCGCGGCAGCGAGAGTGCCTGTTGCGAAAGTCGTTACCTCAACAGCGATGTCTTCGAGAACAGGGGCAATCTCCTCTCGCTTAATCCTTTTTCTCTCATTTTCAATATGCTCGTATAAACCTTGCGGATTGTGTACTGGGTCAAGTCCATCTCCGCGGTCAGTTGGGTCTTCGAATTGTTTTGATGCCATTTCATATCACCTTCTTTATGGATTGTTGATTCTATATTGGAGAACGGATAGGTGGTTTATAAATCTTTCTATTATTTACTACTCTACAGGAAATAAACTTTAATAGGCCACATCCAGGTGAGAATGAAAGAGATGAGGAAGGGAGGAAGGAACGCTATGCCTTCCTTGACGCGGACTGTCTTTACTTTTCCCTTTGCTGCAAGCTTCTTCAGCACCTCTATCTGCTTGCGCTCAATGCCCAGGTCCTTCGGTCCGCAGATGCGCTTCTTGTCGATGACCACATCCTCTGCAATCCAGTCCCCTTCTGTGAGCCTGTCTACTGGCAGGTCCTTGAGCATGCACGCCTTCTCAACAGCCTTGACATACACCCAGAGTAGGTAGGTGAAGAGCACAACTCCGGCAAGCCCTAAGAAAAGCATCTTCAGCATCGCGTCAGGCATGAATAGCGAAATCCCGCAGGCGATGAGGGCGATGGCAAGGGCTGCTCCGAGGCGAATCCTGCTTGTCTTGAAGATGGGCATAAATTCTGCTTTGAAGGCTTTTCTATGCTTTATTGAGAGGTAGATGCTGACAGCGAATCCATACACTGCCCCGACGAGGAGCAGGATGACCCAGAATATCAATAGGTCGGGTGTTTCTGAGAGGAGAATGGCTTTTGGGATGTCGAGTCCCATCAATGAGCCGAGTCCCATGAGCATCTTCGCGTCCCCGCCTCCCCACTGGCCGCCGTAGTACATGAGGCTCGCCACAAGGAAGAACAATCCCAAGCCGAGTAGGCCCTGGACAACAATCATGTAGTCAAAGAGCGCGACTGAATAGATTGCCCTGATGCCGAGCCCAGCGAATATCATCCCAAAGTTGATCCAGTCCGGCACTTCTCTTGTTTTGAGGTCTGAGTAGGTTCCTGCCAAAAGCCCGGCAAACGCGACTCCTAGGAGGAGCGGATAGGGTTGCATGGTTCTATTGAGATGAGCGTTCTTTTTAAAACTTCCCGCTCAGACCAAAACCTTAATATGTTTGAGAGAACAGGGTGTGGTTATGGCAGTCGTTATCAAAAGCATAAAGGCCCGCGAGCTGTTGGACTCGCGGGGGAATCCCACTGTAGAAGTAGAGATGCGCTCTGATGAGCACAGCGTGCGTGCGATGGTCCCTAGCGGGGCGTCCACTGGAAAGTATGAGGCATTGGAGCTGCGCGACAACGAGAAACGCTTCCACGGCAAGGGCGTGCTGAAAGCGATGAGCAATGTGAACACCGTCATCGTGAAGAAGCTCATCGGTATGAAGGTCGAGAGCCAGGAGCAGGTGGATAGCATGCTGGTCAAGCTCGACGGCACAACGGATAAGTCCAAGCTCGGAGCGAATGCCTTGCTTGGTGTGAGCCTTAGCCTTGCACGTTTGCGGGCGAAGCATGCAGAGATGGAACTGTACGAATATCTCATCGCCGAGCTCAAGCCGAAGGAAAAATGGCTCCTGCCCACGCCCTTCTGCAATATCATCAATGGCGGGGAACACGCAGGTAATGATCTGGCTGTCCAGGAATTCATGGTCGTGCCAGTGGGTGCGAAGACGTTCTCAGAAGGCATGCGCGCTGTGTCGGAAGTGTATCATGAATTAAAGCAACTGCTCAAGTCCAATTATGGGAGGGTTGCCATCAACGTGGGCGACGAGGGCGGCTTTGCCCCTCCTCTGAGAGAGACTGAGGAAGCGCTGTTATTGATTATAGAAGCGATTGACAAGGCGGGACATGGGAAGATGATGAAGCTTGCCCTCGACGTCGCTGCGAGCGAGTTCTTTGTTGATGACGTGTATAAAATTGACGGCAAGACCTTGAACTGGGAAGATTTGCTGGTCAAGTACGAGAATCTGATTGACGACTACCCCTTTGTCTCGATTGAAGATCCCTTTGACCAGGATGCCTTCGAGCACTTCGCCGAGATGACCTCTGCCTTTGGAGAGCAGGTGCAGATAGTCGGGGATGACCTGCTTGTCACGAATCCCGCGCGGATAAAGGTCGCGCTCAAGCATAAGAGCTGCAACGCATTGCTGCTCAAGGTGAACCAGATAGGCACGTTGACAGAGGCGGTTGAGGCAGCGAAACTTGTCCAGAAATCCGGGTGGAACGTGATGGTCTCTCATCGCTCAGGGGAGACTGAGGACCCGTTCATCGCTGATTTGGCTGTTGGTTTAGGGGCCGGGCAGATGAAGTGCGGCGCCCCGGCCCGTGGAGAGCGGACTGCAAAGTACAATCAGCTCATGCGCATAGAGGAAGAATTGGGAAAGAAAGCGAAATACGGTCCAGAATAACTTACTTGGCCTTTTTCTTGAACTGCGTCAGGAAGTCCTTGTTGTCCTTCTTGATGAGTTCTGCGCCTTTGATGACTGCGTCCTTTGCCTCTCCTGTTGCTGTCTCGACGATGATTTCAGGTACAGCGAGAAGTGGATGTTGGACAGTGTATGCTGCGACCTTGACGTTTTTGACCCTCCAGAGGTAGGTGCGGATGAGGTTGCTCAGCATGTGGCTCTCTCCTTTCAGGGTGAAACGGACTCTGCTCTTCTTCTTTTCGAGAATCTTGACTTCCATGATATCACGTCGGAGTACTGGCGTATTTAAATGCTTTTCCTCTTTCTGAGGTGTCTCCAGAGAGCTAATGATACACTCCACGCACGAAACTCGTTGAAGTCCTTGTTGTGCATGTAATGGGCCAAGGTGTCCAGGGAGAGATGCAGGAGGTTGCTCGCGAGAATTAGCCCCCATATGTAGTGTGAGAGTGCGAGCACTGCTGTGATTAAGAGGAATTCCGGTGAGTGGAAGATATAGAGATGCGGCTCCATCCTCTTGTGATATTCTTTCATCACAGGAATCATCTTGCTTATGCGGAAGGTCTTCAGTGTGATGATATTGAATATGATGTGGTCAATGTCAATAAGGAATGCGAAGCTGATGAAGAGCAGGAAGATGCCGAAGCTCTCGATGATGCCAAGCTTGATGAGAATCGCCCCAAGGACGGCGTTGGATGCGATATGAACGAGGATTTCCATTGTTACTTTGGGTGACGTTCGTGCTTATATATGCTTTCCCAGTGGCAAATATTTATATACGCTGGACGTCTTTCATTACTAATGCCGAGAGATAAATATACGGCTTTTTTCTGGTCTTTTAAAGATGACCTGCTCTCTCTTTATGGGGTGAACTGCTGAATGGGTACTGAAATGTTGGATGAGGCTGCGACAAAGAGCGATGACCACGAGTTTTACCTGCCTTCGCCAGAAGGATATGTTCGGGGAAAGACCAAATACGTTGTGGTGTTGGGCACAGTGATTTCTGGTTTGGGAAAGGGCATATTCTCCGCTTCACTGGGGCGGGTGCTGCTGGACGCTGGTTTGAATGTATCTCCCCTGAAGTTCGACGGCTATCTGAACGTGGATGCCGGCACGCTTAATCCTTTCCGCCACGGAGAGGTGTATGTGCTGGATGACGGCACTGAATGCGACATGGACCTCGGGAATTATGAACGATTTCTTGGTAAAAGCCTGTCTGCTGACAATTACCTGACCTCTGGAAAAATATTCAAGACTGTGATTGATAAGGAGCGTGCAGGAGGTTATCTAGGTAAGGATGTCCAGTTTGTTCCCCATGTGACAGGCGAGGTTATCGGGTTTATCCGGTCTCTCGGGATGAAGCAGAAGGCTGATGTCGTGATTATCGAGGTCGGCGGTACTGTCGGAGATGTTGAGAACAGCTACTTCATCGAGGCGATGCGTGAAATGGCGTATGTGGAGGGTAGGGAGAACATGTGTTTTGTGTCTCTTACATACATTGTGGAGCCGCCGTCTCTCGGTGAGCAGAAGTCTAAGGCTGCTCAGCTGGGGATAAAGCGATTACAGTCCCAGGGTATCCAGCCGGATGTTGTTGTGTGCCGGTCGCATTCCCCTGTCGAGATGAAGGTGCGCGAGAAGGTTTCTATTAATTCTAACGTCCCGCTGAAAAGGGTCGTGGGCCTGCAGGATGTGTCCACAATCTATTCTGTCCCGCAGGTCTTGCGGGAGAGTGGTATAGGCAGCGAGATTATTGCGCATCTTGGCCTGAAGGATAATACTGATGGAGAGAGTAAGCAGTGGGATGAGTTTGTGAAGCGTGTGCAATCACCTAAGCATGAGATTACTGTGGGCATCACTGGAAAATATGCCAAGTTCAAGGATTCCTATCACTCAATAGTGCATGCACTGGACCATGCTGCAGCTTCTCTTGATGCTAAGGTGAATGTGCAGTGGATTGAGACCACGCCTCTTGATTCTGGTAAAGGTGTACCTGATGCTCTTGCCGGTGTGGATGGTGTTGTTGTTCCCGGCGGTTTTGGGAAGCGCGGCACTGAGGGAAAGATTGCTGTTGTCAAGCATTTGCGGGAGAACAAGATGCCTTATCTTGGGCTGTGCTTCGGCTTCCAGATGGCTGTGATTGAGTTTGCCAGGGATATATGCTCTTTGAAAGGCGCCGGTTCGACTGAATTAGGTAAGCCAGAGCATCCAGTTATCGACTTATTGCCTGAGCAGAAGGAGCTTGAGAAAATGGGGGGAAGCATGCGTTTAGGTGCTAAAATGCTTGTGCTGAAGGAAGGTAGCTTTGCTGCTGAGCTGTACGGTAAGACTGAGGTGTCTGAGCGCTTCCGCCATAGGTATGAGGTGAATCCCTCGTATGTCTCAGCATTGGAGGAGGGCGGGCTTGTGTTCTCTGCTCATTCCAAGGGCGAGGACATCATGAAGATGCTTGAGTTGCCTGATCATCCATTCTTCATTGGGACGCAGGCTCATCCCTGCTATAAAAGTCGTCCTCTTGAGCCTCATCCTCTCTTTGTGGGCTTTGTGAAGGCCTGCCTTGCGAAAGACTCAAAAAGCTGATACAGTTCTGGTGTTGTGATGAAATGTTCCGTGTGCAAAGGGAAGATTGAAGAAACGTTTTTAGATAAGATTTTGGGGACTTATGTGAAGGACGAGAAAGGCAAGAAGCACGCTGTGTGCATCCACTGCCAGCGGGAGCATTCGAACGATAAGGACGCGATGCTTGCTGCTATGAAGTCAAAGAGCAAGAAGCCAGCGAAGAAGAAAGCGGCAAAGAAAGCCAAGAAGAAATAACGCCCTTGTAGCTCAGTGGCTAGAGCGGTTGCCTCGTATGCCTGCATAATCAGGCATGAGCAAGCAGCAGGTCGGGGGTTCAAATCCCTCCAAGGGCTTAGTCTTTCTTGAGAAGCATGATGAGTGAGTGTTCTGTGCCAAACTCCTTGGAAGTCACGGTGCCTCTCGCCACTCTGGTGACTGAAAAGGGTGTTCCTGAGAGCATATCCCTAATCTCATCTTCAGTATAGCCGCGAGTGTACATGGTCTGCCCTATGAGCTCTTCGATGTGCTCATAATTGTCAGGCACAGGCCCATCTGGCTCATTCAAAGCGAGGAAGAACACTCCTCCCCGTTTCAGTGCGGCCGATATCTTGCGGATAGTTTCATTGAACTGCTCTGGGTTTAGGCAGAGCAAGGAGTAACTTGCCACAATGCCCTCGAACTCATTTTCATAATCAATCTCAGTTATCGACATATGGACAGGCTCTGCAGCGGGCACATTCTCTTTCACGAGAGATATCATCGACTTAGAGAAGTCGAGCGCCACGACTGAGAACCCCCTATCTACGAGTATCTTGGTGACCGGGATGCCTGGGCCACATCCGAGGTCGAGCACCTTGGCACCTTTGGAGAGCATCGAACAGAACATCTCAAACAGAGTCAAATATGCGTCGTTCTTCATGTAGGGTGATGCGACTTTCTTCCCAATTGCATCCCACGCTTTCTTGTTAAGATTGATGTTGTCCATGTGTCTCAACTACTCCAGCATCATCTTCACTGTGGCATCTGAGAAAATCTGCATGGAGTCAAAAATCTTTAATGTGGGATGTTCTGGCATGAGCAATTGGAGGTCAGTGCATGCGAGAATCACGCAGTCTGCTTTGCCGGCAAATCCTTCAATCGTCTTGATGATTTCTTCCCTGTCCTGGTTCTTCTGCATTCCATTCACGAGGTTATGAATAATTTTCCCCAGTTTCGCCTGCTGGAGTGAGTCTGGCTCATGAAATTCGATTCCTTCCTTTTCGAATGCATTCTGATAGAGCCTGTTCTGTATGGTCAGAGAAGTTGAAACAATCCCCACTTTCTGAAGGCCTTTTTGCTTGATGAACGCGGTGGTTTCTTCAATGATG
Source organism: Candidatus Woesearchaeota archaeon (assembly GCA_017608295.1). The sequence goes on along the minus strand of JAFCGF010000004.1, from coordinate 34,831 downwards.
CTCAATACAGGAACCTTCACTGCTGACCTGATTTCTTCAATGAATACGTGAAGGGAATTGCAGGGCATAACAATAAAGTCAGCCCCTGCTTTCTCTAAGAGTTGAGCCTCCTCCTGCAGGTATGGGATGAACCGCTCTATTCCCTTGCTTTCCTCAATTGCATCCTTTTCGATTGCGTAGGGAATGGGAACGCTGCTGATGAGTACGTGTGGCCGGTGATTCTTATCGAGTTCCTGGCAGGAGAAGATTATACTCAAGTAGAACTCTGCTGTGGTCTCGGGGCCGAGTCCTCCTATGATTCCGACTGTTTTCATGGGTGAAGGGCATATGTGACGAGATATAAAAGTATCGCATCACGGGCAGAAGAAATTCACTTTATCTGGCTCATAGGTGAGCTTGATGTGGTCGCCTTCATACGTGAACGGAGAGCCATTGAAATGCATCGGGACGAGACCTTCTGTGGCGATTGAGAGTTCTTGCATTACTTCCTCGTCACCAAGCCCGACAACATGCCCAGCCATCTCAACTAATGTGGTAAGGTGCGCATTGGGCCCAAGCGGGGTGGACTGCACAGCAAAGCCGTCCTCTCCAGGGCTGTAGACCTTTACCCCAAGGCCAACAAGAGGCAGTATTGAGCCGTGGATGGTTGCGAACTCCTCTTGATTTGAGTTTAGGGTATATTCACGCTCAAGCTTGGCGAGATACTCCTTGCCTGCCAGGGCATATGATAAGAATATGTAGGTGGCCCGCTCAATCTTTGTCGTCTTTTTTGAGCTTCCCCACTCGCCTTTTATGGTTTCAGCCTCATGTATCCACGTACAGAGGTCTCCTACACCAAATGAATCGACATAGCACACCTCGTGAGGTGCCATGATGCCGTTGTATTCGACCTTGATGAGCGGGAAGCTCTTCACCCCTCCTGTCTTGAGGAGCTCAAGGCGCTTCTTCTGTTTAAGAGTATGGATGCCCAAATTTCTCGTCCAGTAGGTGCCGCTCCCTCCGCCAACAAGGAGTATAGGGGGAGTGTTGTCAGTCATCGTCAAAAGCTGGTTATACACCATCATGACGGTCCCGTCGCCGCCATATACCACCACTCGGTCTGGAACCTCATCCAGCATCTCTGCGCCGTGGTACACCTTCACTTCAGTGTCAATGATATCCTCAATCTGCCGGACCAGCCTGTGCTCGAACCTCTCTTTACGGCGTATTTTCCCCAGGCGAGATTTATTTGGCCGGGAATGAGGATTTATGACGAGCGCGGTCTTCATGTATGGTTAAGAAAACTCTGATTTCTTAAGTTTTATCTCTCTACTGTGGAAAAATCCGCTTGCAGGAGTATGCTGTGGTATACTTACGTATAATCTCCTTGAGCCAAATGTTTATATCCTCGAGGGCTAGATTAGAGACGAGTGATGCACAATGACCCAGCTCGGCCTTGAGAAAGAGATTATCGACAAAGACATATTCCAGCAGACAGTTAGGCAGTTTAAGGAGAAACAGATACTGCTGCCTACATTCAGAGAACTGATGGATCCATCCACAATCCCGCAGGAGATACAGCAGCTGCTCAAAGATGTCGACCCAAATGAGCCTCATCCCCTGAACCTCTTCAGAATACATTGGTTCAATAATCCTCAGGGAGAGCTGCAGGAGCTTCCCCATTATATCGTCCTGCCAGAAGAGCTCACCGGTGTGAAAGCGAAGATTGTCGTGCTCATAGGGGCGCACTTCCCGATGATTCAGACCCATAAGGTGCTGGCTGCCTACGGCTGCCTTGCTCCGAGAGTCATCACAGGCCAGTTCGACCCCACAAAACATCGGGCAATCTGGCCCTCGACAGGGAACTACTGCCGTGGCGGAGTGTCGGTCAGCCGCATCATGGACTGCCACGGCGTCGCCATTTTACCAGAAGAGATGAGCCAGGAGCGCTTTGACTGGCTCAAGACGTGGACGCTCGACCCCAAGAAAGATATCATCAAGACAGTCGGGTGTGAGAGCAATGTCAAGGAAATCTACGACAAGTGCAACGAACTCGACAAGAACCCTGAGAATATCATCTTCAACCAGTTCTGTGAATTCGGGAATGCCCTTATCCATTACTTTTGCACAGGGAGGGCAATCAATCTCGTCTATTCTCATCTTAAGAAGCAGAATCCCGAGCAGGAGATACGTTCGTACATCTCAGCGACAGGCTCAGGAGGAACCATAGCAGCAGGAGATTATCTCAAGGAGCATCACCCCAATCTGAAAATCGTGGCAGTCGAGGCACTCGAATGCCCAACACTATTATACAACGGCTTCGGCGGCCACAATATCCAGGGCATAGGGGACAAGCACGTGCCTCTCATCCACAATGTGATGAACACAGATGTTGTCACGGCAGTCTCTGACGCTAATACAGACTGCTTACTCACCCTGTTCAATACCAAAGAAGGAAAAGAATATCTCAGGGAGCGCGGTGTGCCGAAAGAGACCATAGACTCGCTCCACCTGCTGGGCATCAGCTCCATCTGTAACATCCTCGCGGCAATCAAGGCAGCGAAATATTACGGCTGGGGCGAAAAGGATGTACTCTTCACTGTGGCGACAGATTCAACTGAGATGTACTATAGTGAGGTCGAGAAGGCGATTGCTAAGCATTTTGGGGGCAAATTCACTTCTCTTAAGGCTGCCGAATCCTTCGGGCGCTATCTCCTCGGGTTGTCCACAGGCCACTTCCTCGAGATGAGCCGCGTCGACAGGAAGAGAGTCTTCAACCTCGGCTACTTTACCTGGGTGGAGCAGCAGGGAGTATCTATAGATGACTTCACAGCGCGTCTCAAGCAAGACTACTGGAAGCAGCTTCAGGAGTTCGTCCCGCTGTGGGACAGGCTCATTGAGGAATTCAATGCAGAGACGAACGTGCTTGAAGAGTTTGGAAAGGTGAGGGTGCAACATGGCAACTGAACAGAAGCGCACAGTTATCATCTGGACGTTCTGCGCTCTTGTGGCAGTCTTCCTGCTCGTCGTCGTGACCATGTTCTGGGAGGCTTTCCGGGAGTTCCTGCAGGCGGGCATAGGGAGGATGGCCCTTATCTACCTTATCCTGCTCTTCGGTATTCTCGGATTGGTGCTGTTCATCCTCACCTGGAAGAGCAAGGAAAAGAAGCCACTGAGGACCTACCTGCTCATCGCTGGCGCAGCGCCATTCGCAGCATTCGTGAGTGTCATCCTTCATAACTTGGTGTCAGGTATGCTCACTGTCCTGCTCGACAGCCCTAAAGTCGTGGACGAGCCCTTCTTCTTTATCCTTGGAATAATCGTGTGCCCGATTGCCTTCATCGTCGGCGTCGTGGGCAGCTACATCCACTTCGCGAGGAATAAGTGAGCGCTGGATTTATTTCTCTCCGATGCTGTCCATACTGGAATTTCTCGTGATGGGGGTTGTGTTCCTGGCAGTGGCGATTATGTGGTTCGAGAAGCGGGAAATCCTTCATTAAGAAGAGTACTCAGTACTTTACTCCGTATCTGTGGAACAGCTGGCTTCTGCTCAGTGGCTTGAGGTCTTTTTTTTCTATGTCTAACTCTTCAGCGATGCGCACTATTTCATTGTATGAAGGCCCCTCAATCTCCATGAATGTAGGTATACTGTCGTACGTGTCGAACTCAAAGCGGAAATTGTCAAGGGAATAGGAAATGCGGTGCTTCTCAAGCTCGTACTTGTTCTTGTAGCCAAGCGTCTCGAACAGGTGTACGGTCTGTTTGTAGTGTGCAGTGCGCACCTCTGTCTCCTCAGCGACCTTTGCGTCGTGCTCTGAGATGAGGCGCTTCAGCGTGATAAGAGTGTAGTCACCGAAATCCCTTACTCTAAGGGTGATGTTCAGTTTTTTCAGGCCGTTGCCCTTGAAATACGTTGTGCGGACCATGCCGTCGTAGATTTTCTTTGCTCCTAGCTCAAGCAGCCTGTCCTCAAGTGCCTTTTGGTCCACTTCCAGAATCTTAACTTCAATCTCGTACGCCATCAGTGTGTGCAAGAATTGATGTGCGTTCTTAATTCTTCCGCCCAGAATATTTATGTAGTGGGATGCCATTCCGTACCAATACTATGGAATCCATGACAATCCTGGTGCCGAACGGACACCTCAGCTATGCCCGCAGCGAGGAGGGGAGTTTCAAGCGGGCTCTCAAGCACAAGCCTGATGCCATCTGTGCTGATGCTGGAAGCGCGGACATCGGCCCATATCCCCTGGGCTCTGATACAGGGGTGAGCCCGACTCCGTGGCAGGTGCATGACATCGAGATGATGCTTCTTGCCAGCAGGAAACTGGGTGTGCCGATGATTCTTGGCTCATGCAATGACATTGGCACCAATAAGGGAGTGGAGAAATTCGCCGGCATTGTGAAAGACCTTGCGAAAAAGCACAAGCTCAAGCCCTTTACGTTAGCAACTGTGAAGCATACCCTCACAAAGGAGATATTGAGGCAGCGCATGGCCGCAGGGGAAGAGCTTCGTGGGCTGGATGGCCGTTCTCCCCTTACTCTCGAAGAGCTTGAACAGACGAGTAATCTTGTGCCTGTGATGGGTGTGGAGCCCTATCTTAAAGCGCTTGAGGGCGGGGCAGAGGTTATCCTCACTTCCCGGAGCAGCGATGTGTGCATCTTCGCCTCACTGGCACTGCACAAGGGCTTTCCAGAGGCGCAATCATATTATCTAGGAAAAGTGTTGGAGTGCGCGTCTTTCTGCGCAGAGCCCTATATGGGAAAGGAAAGCATCATCGGCGAGATTACGTCTGATGCTGTTAGCGTTACTGCATACCATCCTAAGCAACGCTGCACCCCTGCATCGCTGGCAAGCCATGCGATGTACGAGAGAAAGAATCCTTACTTTGAGGAAGTCGCAGGAGGGCGGATGGACCTGCGTAAAGTGAAGTATGAGCAAATCAGCGAGAAGACTACCAAAGTAACTGGTATGCTATTCGAGGAGTCTGACGACTACTGGGTCAAGATAGAAGGCAGCGCGTATGTGGGTGAGCGCAGGTATGCTATTGTCGGCATCCGCGACCCGAATACTATAGCAAACATCGACAAGGCAGAGGCCTGGGCCCGGAACAAAGTCGAGGAGTTGTATGGCAAAGACGGCGAAGATTATACCTTGTTCTACCACGTGTATGGTAGGAATGGCGTGCTTGGCGAAATAGAGCCTATCAAGGACATTAAAAGTCATGAGCTCGGCATTGTCGTCGAGGTTGTGGCAAAGCATGATTCCCTCGCTGAGGAGATAGCGACACTCGCCTCCCGCGGATTGTTCTACGCGCGGCTTCCAACGAAGGGCACTGCTGGCGGTGCTGCAATCCTTACTGAAGATGTCCTGAAAGCAGCTCCAGTCTATAAATGGAGCATCCATCACATCATGAAGCTGGAGCATCCGATGGACCTGTGGAAAGTGAAGCTCGAGGAGGTGAGCGGGCAATGACGACGCTCCATGAGTTGGCGAAAACTATACGCAGCAAGAACGCAGGCCCAGACCTGATTACTTTTGATATCATCTTTGATACTGATGAGAGTTATGCGCGTGTCAAGAAGAGCAAGGCGCTCTCAAAGACGGCTGTCGCGAAGCTTTACGGCCTGAAGGAAGAGGATATTGTCGAGTTCGTCATCTATGACCTTGGAATGGCAATCAAGTTCACTATCAAAAGGAAGTCACCGAGCGGCGGAGTGGGAGAGTCAGATGTCTTCGGTTGCCAGCAGTATCCCCCGCTGTTCGGGATAGAGATACTTTAATCTTTAGTCCTGCTCCGGCTCTGTCATAGTCCAACACACGAATGCATTCTCATTCACGTATTTGAATGCCTCGTATGCTGCCCTCACTCCCTCGCCGACCCCAGTTATCGCCTGCTTGAACTCAGAGTCAGTCACGTCGCCTGCAGCGTACACTCCCTTCATTGAGGTCTCGCTAATGCGGTTTATTATAATCTCTCCCTTGTCATTAATCTTAACGCCGAGCTTCGCTGCGAGCTCTGACAGGGGAATCAGTCCAATCGCGATAAACACTCCGTTAAGCTCGAGCGTGTCGCTGTCATTGTAAGGATTGTCCAGTTTCACACCAGTCACAAATTTATCCCCGAGAACTTCAGTGACGTTAGTCTTGTAGATGACTTCAATCTTGTCATTCGCTTCGACCTGCTTCAATGTGATAGGTTCTGCACGGAGCTTCTCCCTGCGGTAGATGATATATACTTTCGAGCAGTTCTGCGCTAATACAAGGGCTTCCTTGGCAGCGCTGTCGCTTCCACCGACAATCGCGACAACCTTTTCTTTGTAGAAGGCGCCATCGCACAAGGCGCAATAATGCACTCCGCGGTTCTTGTACTTGTCGTGTCCAGGCACCTTGAGCTCGCGGTGCTTTGTTCCAGTCGCGAACAGGACTGTCTTGGCCTTGAATGTCTTGCCGCCGTTTGTGACGAGAGTAAAGCATTCACCATCTGACTGGATATCATCGACTCGCTCCTCAACAAGTTCAGGCTGATACTGCATCGCGTGGTCCTTTATCTTGTTGGCAAGCTCTAATCCTGTCAGGAGCTTGAACCCTGGATAATTTTCTACTTTGTCAGTGAGCGTTATTGTTCCACCTGTCTTATCTGAGATTATGAGCGTGTTGAGGTTCAGCCTGCGCGCGTACATCGCTGTGGCAAGGCCAGTGACGCCCCCTCCGATAATAGCTATGTCATACATGAATTTCACCCGAGGATAGGCGTAGCTCAAAATCTTTATATAGTTATTCATCTGGGGAGCGTAGAGGGGTTACTCACTATGGATTTTGCGACTGCGATTGCTGCGTTAATGGTTCTTGGAATCGGTTTAGGTATCATTGCGATTCCCCTTGTGATTATCCTGATTATTGCCTCCCTAAAAGTGGTGCAGGAATACGAGCGCGGCGTTAAGCTTCGCTTTGGAAAATACGTCGGTATGATGAGCCCGGGCTTGAGGATAGTCATCCCTGTCATCGAGAAATGGTTCCGCGTGGACATGCGCGTCGCTGTCGTTGATGTCCCGCCACAGGATGCCATCACAATGGACAATGTGACCGTTAAGGTCAATGCTGTGCTGTACTATAAAGTCGTGGACGCGACTAAGTCCATCCTCGAGGTGGAGCAGTACCATTATGCCACAAGCCAATTGGCGCAGACCACTATGAGAGATGTCGTTGGAAGAGTGGACCTTGATTCTCTGCTTGCCCAGCGCCAGGACGTGTCTAACCGCATCCAGCAGATAGTAGACATTGAGACAGACCTCTGGGGCATCCAGGTGCAGAGCGTGGAGCTCAAGCACATCGATTTGCTGGGAGGAATGAAGCGCACAATGGCCAAGCAGGCTGAGGCAGAGCGTGAGAAGCGTGCAGTCATCATCAAGGCGCAGGGTGAGGAGATAGCGGCCGAAAACATCGCCCTGGCAGCAGAACAGCTTGCGGAAACTCCAGGTGGGTTGCACCTGCGCACGCTGCATACTATCAACGACCTCAGCTCTGATAAGAGCGATACTATAGTTGTCGCTCTTCCTGTCGCGATGCTGAGGGGATTTTCAAGCGGGAAGCTGAAGGATATCGTGAAACTCGCTATAGATAAGAAGAAAAGGTGAAACACATGGTAGGATTTGTGTGGTATGGCATCGGAGCATTTGTTCTGCTTGTGCTCTCAGGCCTGAAGATAGTCAACGAATACGAGCGCGGCGTTAAGTTCCGCCTTGGACGTTATGTAGGGCATATGGAGCCTGGACTGCGGATAGTCATTCCTATTATCGAGTCCTGGTTCCGTGTGGATATGCGTGTCATCGTTAATGACGTGCCCCCGCAGGACGCCATCTCAAAGGACAACATCTCACTCAAGGTCAATGCTGTATTGTACTATAAGGTACTCGACGCGTCGAAATCGATTCTTGAGGTGGAGCATTACAACTATGCGGTATCTCAACTGGCGCAGACTACGATGCGTGATGTCGTCGGAACTGTGGAGCTCGACACGCTTCTTACTCATAGGGACGATGTGTCTAGCAGGATACAGCAGGTAGTCGATGCTGCGACTGACGCCTGGGGTATCAAGGTTAATAATGTGGAATTGAAGCACATTGACCTGCCTGACAACATGATTAGGACGATGGCAAAGCAGGCAGAGGCAGAGCGTGAAAAAAGAGCTGTCATCATCAAGGCAGACGGTGAAAGAATTGCTGCAGAGAACCTCGCTAAGGCAGCTCAAAGGCTGGCTTCCACACGGGGGGCATTGCACCTGAGGTCACTGCACACTCTGAACGACCTTTCATCTGACCAGAGCAACACTGTCGTGTTTGCTATTCCCCTCGAGGTGCTCCGCGCCTTCGATGATACTGAGTAGTCACGATGACTGGAGCTACTAGCCCTGAGCCCCTGTTTGGCATAAATAAGAATTTGATGCTTGTTATAGTGGTGATTGCTGGAGTGATTGCCTTGGCCTATTTTGGCTGGGTGTTCATTGCACTGGGATTGATTATCTTGTTCTTCATGGTGAATGGCTGGAGTGGCGGTTCCTCGTCCAGTAGAGGCTATCACCGCCTTGTAGCGTGGGCCGAGTCGAACACTGCTGCGAAATTCGACGGCAGCCAGCCTGCAGAAGAGGTGGGGCAGCATCTCAAGGCAAAGCTCGATGAGCTCGAGACTCAGGGGATGGACCTGAAGCAGCTTGCAGGTCTGAAAGCCTTCATAGAATCCCGCTCATACAATAAGCTCATCAAGAAGTAGCATGGCACGCAGGGGAAACACGTCGTTTGTGAATCTTTTCTTCATAGCGCTCTTTGCCATAGGCATCACCGCGATTATCGCGGGATTTGTGTATGTCTGGATTAAATCGCCGCAGACTGCCTGGGCCATCCAGGTGGTGATAACGCTTGCCACAGTGGGCTGGTTTCTCTATGGTGTCAAGAGCCTGGAAGGTTTCTTCAGCGCCTATAAGTTCTTCATCTCACTGGTGGTGGGGGTGCTGTTCTTCTTCCTGGTGTTGCTTCCTATGTTTGGGATATGGGCGATTGCCATAGGCATTGGCGTGAGCATGGTAGTCATGGTGGCAGATATCGAGGGCATGAAGAAGCGCATTCAGGAGAGAAAATGAAACAGGTCCGCGAGTTCTACAGCGAGAATGCCCCTGATCTGTCCGGCATACCTTCACTTTCCCACAGGCAGTTCCGCCTTCATCTTCCAAAGCGCGGCTTCAGGAAGCTTTCCCATCGGATACGTACTGCTGAGGAATTGCAGCAGGTGCTTGTGAAAAAAACTCCGCTCGACGTGTATTACAGTGTGGGCCGCTGGCTGAATCCGACTGTTGTCGGGCCTGTTCCTCTTGATGACGATAATTCTTTTGGCAGGTACAGCAGGAACCTCTTCCTTGGGGCTGACCTGGTATTTGATATTGATGTGCCTCCCCTTTCTCGTAAAAACCTTGCGAAGGCACAGGCCATCACAAAATCCCTAATCTCCTTTCTTTCAGAGCACCATAACCTCAAGCCCAGGTACCTCGCGTTCAGCGGCGGAAAGGGTTTCCACGCAGTGTATGATTGCCCGTTTACAGCAGAAATCGCTGACCCCTTGAAGAGAGAGAAGTATGCGCAAAAAGAGAGGAAAAAGCTGGCTGACGAGATTGTTGCAGAAGGGATTGAGATTGACGCGCCAATCACTTATGACACAAGGCGCATATTTAGGGTTCCGGGCACATTGAACTCAAAGACTGGCTATCTGTGCAGGTGTGTGTCTGAGGCTGAGCTTGATGCGCCTGTGCGAAAATTACTTAAGTCCACTCCGCGTGTTTCATATTCCCCTGGGATCCTCGCAAGAGGAAATGACGCAATCCTTCGGATTGTGATGGTTACAGCCGGGAGATGGGGGCGATCAGGGGTTAGTCCCTCTCCCACTTTTCCTTCTGAGATGTATGCTAGCTACGTGACGAACGTGGTGTGCGGTGTTAAGGACAGGTATGTGCCGTTCTTCACCTGGCCGAAGCGGCGTGCTGAGCGCCTGAAGAAACGCATCGCCCGCGTGCAGGAGCACTATTCACTGGGACCAGTGTATTTGTTCGACGCTGACCGCGAGATAACTGGCCTGTCGCTGCGGACATTTCAGCGCCGGAGGTGCGAGAAGATTGTGAAGGCAGCAGGCTCTCTCGATGCGTACAGGTTCCGCAAGTATAAGCGGCAATTCATGAGGGTGGGCTCGATTGTGGATTCAGGCCAGCAAACTGTGCTTGAGGCTCCCCGTTATATGGAGACTATTCCCGCAGATGGGACAAAATATCCTGTGAGCAAGCCCCATCATGAGTTCTTCACAGCGCAGGGTCTCGAATTAGAGCACTATCCAGAGTCGCATGGCTCTGAACAGGTGCAGATAACCTACTGCATCCTCGAGAACTGATTATTCTTTTGGGGCGGGTCTCTCTATGTTAAGGAATTCATAAATGTCATCAGGTTGATGGAATCCTTCCACATGGAGCCTGGTATTCACAAAGGGAACCCTGATGAATGACTTGCGCGTATTCTGTTTCGTAACATACTCTTCAAATACCTTGTATGTGTCAATTTCCAAATTGAATTCTAGGTCCACATCTTCCCTTTGGACAATAAGTGCATTGTTTACTTTGACATAAGTATCGTAGAACTTGAATCCATCACCGATGATTGCAAGGTCATCCTTTGTAACCAAAACTTCAAGGCTTGATGGGATGGTGGCTGTTTCGTCCATTTTGTTCACCTGTATTAATCAAGATTCAGGTACTCTCTGATATCTTCAGGCGGCTCAAAGTAGTCATACTGCAGCCTGATATTCACATATGGCACCCAGATCTTGCCAATCGTTTTTTTCTCCCGCCTCATATAAGCCTCAAACACCTTGTACGGGTCGATATTGAAGTCGAACTCTGGGTCGATTTCCTCGCGCGGTACAGTGACTGCGTTTTTGAGATATACCTGTTGATCATAAAGGGTTCCGTCAAGGCCTATGACAGCGCAGTCTTCCTTTGTGATGATAACTTCAAGGTATGATGGGATTTCAACTGATTCGTCCATTTTCTTACTCTTCCTCCAGATTAAGATACTGTCTGATGTCCTCTGGGCGGTGGTATGCCCCTAACTTGATTCTCAAGTTGAGCATGGGGACGTGTGCACTCTCAACCTTATTCGCTACTCTGCCTATATACGACTCATACACCTTATAGATGTCGAGATTGAAGTCAAAATCCGGGTCTATTTCATGGCGAGGGACTGACACCGCATGATACACTACTACCATCTGAAGCTGGGAATAGTAATCATAGCCCGTGCCGATGACAGCACAATCGTCCTTAGTGATAAGCACTTCAAGCTTTGATGGAATCTCAACACTCATTTGTATTCACCAGAGAAGGGGGTTCCGGAATGCGTTAAAAATCTATTCCTTCTTTTTTGGACGTTTTTTCTTGCCCTTCCTGCCCACGCCTGCCTTTCTCTTTGCATAAGAAACTGGGTTCTTGATGCGCTGGCAGAGCCCGTCCGGTTTGCAGATGGCAATATCGACATAATATGCCTTGTTCTTGCAGTTGGGCGGCAGGACGCGCTTCTTCATCTGTTTGTGATACCTTACCTGCCCGATGAGAAGGGTGTCGCTCAGCGGCTCTGGGTTGAGCTCGTTCCATTTCTTCAGGCGCTCTTCAATCATCTTATAGCTCCAGCCTAAAGAGTGGAGGAAATTGACCAGGGCAAAGATGAACCTCTTTCTGCCGTCGCGCATCCCCTGGAAGCCGAGCTGGATGCAGGGCGGGAAGTGCTCCTCAGGAACTGCTTCATCAGGAATCTCGACTTCTCTGCTCTTTTCATCTGCTTCTCTCTGTTCTTCAAGGAGCTTGCCTGCTTTTCCCCCAATCGAGTCCCAGTGATCCCAGGCGTCAATGAGCAGAGACGTCGCCTCTCCTTCTGTTGCTGTTTCTCTGTCGAGGAACCTGAATTCCTTGATAATCTCTGCTTTGTCTGAGGATGCCATCTCCTTCTCGAACTCCAGCACTTTGTCTGGGTCTATTGGAATAGAGACTAGCCCTGACTTCTCGTGCATGGACCAGGGCATGCGGTACATGTGCCTTGCTGAGATAAGCTGGGTATCAAGGTCAAGAACAAGTGATGAGTTGAAGCCCAGCTTGAACGAGGTGCCGCCGCACTGCTTGCAGCGCTCCTCTTCCTCGGGATTGGTGACTATCTTGTCCCGGAGCTCACCGCACTCGGGGCATATGTTCTTGATCTTCTTGCTCTCGTTTGCAAGCGCAGTGCGGTTGAATGATTTACAGCTGTTGTTCCTGCAGAAGTATTCTGTCCGTGTTTCCTGCATCTCTTTTGGCTGGCCGCACTTCTCGCACTTCTCTGCTGTGAGTTTTTCAATAGGCAGCCCTAGCTGTTTTGCGATGTTCTCCTTTCCTAATGCTAGCATCGCGTTGCTTAGCGCATAATCCATCTCTTTTGAATCTATGAGGTAGGCGAGATAGCTTGCTATCTTGTGCACGCCGTCAGGGAACGCTGTTTCTACTGGCCTGCCCTGTACCTTATAGGGGAAAGTCTCAAAGGGTACTCCTATGTGGAATCCCTTGTTTCCTGAGAATTTGCAGCTGATGCTTTCCACTCCCTTCTTCTTGAGGGCCTTGATGAGCAGGTCTGAGACAATTTTCGCGTGCTCCCAGTTTGGGCAGTCGATGTCAAGAACAAGGTCCCAGCCTATACGGATTTCCTCGAACTCTTTGGGCCGCATTCCAGGCTTCAATGCCAGGATGTCAGACCACCTCTCCTGTGAGGCGTGGAATGATGAGCAGCCCTTTTTCGCAGCTGCCAATACGTCGGTAGGGTACGAGATGATATCAGGGCGTTTTCCAAAGCCCTTGCTGCCGTAGCGGAACGCGATTTCTTTATCCAATGAGTGGAGGGCTATCTCTTCCTGTATGTCCCGTCTCTTATAGTGCTTGAGCTGGGCGCTCAGCTTGAACATCTCTTTGGCAGAGTCCTCCATCGTTACGCTGTTTCCAGCAGGAGCTTATATGCTTTTGGGCAGATTCCCTGGAAAATCGATGTTGATGAAATTGTCCTTTGATAATTTCTTGGAGAGCAAAGGCTAGGACTGTCTACTAAAAATAAAAAACTCAAGTACCTAACTAGTAGGGACCTGAGGCAGGCCGAAGCCGGTAGCGGTGTCGTCGCCAGTTGTCCAGATGTCGCTTGCAAGTCCCTGCAGATACGTGCGGGTACTTGCCGCATCACCCTGCCAGAGCTTTGCTGCGAGACCTGCGATGTGCGGGGTGGCCATTGAGGTGCCATCGCCAGTCGCATACCCGCCGTTGTTGTAGGTGCTCAGCACTGCTACTCCAGGCGCTCCAAACTCGACTTCTTGTGCCTCAACGATCCAGTCACCGTCATTCACTCCGCGGGAGCTGAAATCTGCCACAGCCACATTGACATCAATCGCGCCGACAGCAATCACATCGGCGTTGGCCCCAGGCCAGTCGATGCTTCCATCAGCAGGTCCATCGTTCCCGGCAGCGGCGACGATGAGCACGCCCTTACTGACCGCATAGGCGATGGCATCCCGAACCAGGATGCTCTCTGTATCGCCACCAAGACTCATGGAGATTATCTCGGCACCATTGTCGGCAGCGGTCTCAATAGCCTTGGCGATGTCATCAGACGGACAGGATCCGTCACTGCCGCAAACCTTGTACGCGAAAAGATTGGCATCCGGAGCGACTCCGAAGATGCCCTCTCCATCGGCTCCGCCGTCCGCGATCACAGTGCCAGCAGTGTGGGTGCCGTGCCCATTGCCGTCAGCGCAACCTTTCCTTACTTTTGGCCCTCTGGTGAAGTCTTTGCATTGCACGACACGCTGGGTCAGGTCAAGGTGGTCAGCGAACACGCCTGTGTCAAGCACGGCGACATCCACGCCAGCGCCTCCGCTGGTTGATGCAATACTCGGATTATTGTAGATAAGCTCAATCCCCCACGGAGTCTGGTCAGAGGGGAAGAAATCTCGGCTGGGTGTTGGATCCGGCTCAGGATCAGAATCCCTGCATTGGGGCCATGGGCTGCAAGCTCCGGGCGGAGCGGAAATATGCCACACCGGTACTGGCTCAATCGTGATGCCGAGCCGACCAGCTATCCTCTCCAGGGCCTTGAGCTGTCCTGCAGTGAGTTCAGTGGTGAAGCCGTTGTTAAAGTTGTGCGTCACGCCGAATGTGGCGCGAAGCAGTCCGTTAGCGGCACTGTCCCCACTCTGCACAAACACGCGTGTACCCCGACCCTGCGCGAGCGCGAAGGTCGAGAGAACTATGAGCAGAGCGAAACAGGTCGCAACAAATGTCATTCGTTTCATATGAATACCTCTTGGCTTGGGAGGACACAACTCCTATATGAATATTACTATCATCGAAAAGATTATAAACGCCATTCTCTCCCAACAATATCCTCGCAGCATCGAACCTTCGGTTCGACAGCTTGAATGCTGCGCATTCAAGGGTCGGTAGCTCAGCCTGGGAGAGCACACGGCTGAAGACCGTGGTGTCAGGGGTTCAAATCCCTTCCGACCCATCTCATTGTTCTTGTAGTTTTTTCAGTTATTAGGCAGAAAGCCTTAAATATACATGCATATACATAGGTATATGTGATATTCATGACCGCAACAACCATTAGAATCCACGGAGAAACAAAGGACCATCTCGATAGATTTCGCGAGTACAGGAACGAATCTTACGACGAAGTGATAAGCAAGCTTATATTCATCGCAGAGAAGGCTAAGACTGAGCCCGAGCTCAGCCACGAGGCAGTGAAAGCAATCGAGGCAGCACGGGAGAGGATGAAAAAAGGGAAGTATGTGAGCCATGACGAAGTCAAGAAGAGGCTCGGCCTATGAAGTCAGGTACGATACCAAGGCAGCTTCAGTTCTAGAAAAACTTCCTTCTGTACTATCCCACAGGATTTTCGTTAAGATTGATAGCACTAGAAGTAATCCTCATCAGTTCTTCAAGCGCTTAGAAGGAAAAAAAGAATACCGCCTGAGAGTGGGGAAATACAGAATCATCGCAGATATTAATCTATCAGAAAAGGTTATCTCTATCCTTCTTATTGGTCACAGGAAAAACGTTTACCACTGACATCTGGGATAATCTTCCATATTGCTCTGGATACGCTTAAGAAACACTCCGCGCTTCTTTGATATCGGGAGGAGGAAGATGGCAGACCAGGACGTGCTCAAGAAGGAACCTGAAGACTCGCTCACCCAGCTGGCAAAGGAAGCGATGCATATACCCTTTGGTCTCGTAGCAAAGGCTATAGACCCGTTCTTTACAGAATCCACCCAGATGACGGGCATCGAGAACATTCTGGACGAGACTGGAGAAATGAAAGAAGGCCCGTTCCTCTGGCTCGTGAAGCATGAGCACTGGTATGACGCCCTGCAGTTCCCGGCCTGGCTTCTCGACAAAGGCGTCCCAGACCTCAAGATACCGACCAAGAGAAAATTTGTCCAGCACGAGAACCTCTCTCGATTCATCAACTGGCTCATGAGCCCGCTCTGCACAGGAGTGTACCGCACCTGGCTCGGGGAAGGAGTTGATTCAGAGGAAGAGCTGAAGGAGATGAAGGCAGCCAACTGGGAGATGTTAGAGGAGCTGAAAGAAGAATACTCCAAGGGCAGGCACGTCGTATTCTTCCCAGAAGGCACGACTGAGACCGATGGTAGAATCCCTGATATCAAGTCCGGTGCCTATAATGTCGCAAAGATTGAGCAGGAAGACGGCACAATAGACCTTATCCAGTGCGTTCCAGTAGGACTTACCTATGATTTCATGGTAGGAGACGAGATTCTTGGCTGGAAGCGTGACCTCATGTTCTTCAACATCGGCGAGCCCTTCCTGTACGGGCCTGTTGAAAGACACGAGGGAGAATCAGACAGAGACTGGGTAAAGCGTGACATCAATCATTTTGAGCAGAGAATACTCAACTACTTCATTGACCTCAATACCTATACTGTATCCCAGCTAGCGGGAGAATATGTGGTGCAGCAGGCTATTGGGGGAGCAGTCCGAGTGAGCCTCACCGAACTTGATAAGATAGTCAAGAGGCGTGCAGAGGCGCTCAGTGATATTGAAGGGATAATCATTGATGAGGCGCTTCTCGACGACGAATCCCGCAGCAAGAGGGTGGCCAGGTTTTATGAGGAGCTCCATGAGCTGAACTTCATCAATACGGATGGTATCCTCGACCACGCCCGCATCCTTGCTATTCCTGAAGACCTTGACTACCGCGACGATAACATCCTCCTGTTCTCAGCGAACCGCCTGGAGCAGATTATGGGTCGAAGGCCAGCGATAGCGGAAATCATCGAAAAAATGAGATGAGTTCTTCCCCGAATCCCGCCTACGGAGCTATAATCAGTGAGATGTCAGGGTACGCAATCGACGCTGTGGAAGAGACTAGGCCAATCCCATAGGGAAGCAGCACACAGTCACTTCTGTAGCCTTCTCAGTGCACCAGGCATTTCCATTGGTGGATTCTCCCCAGTGCTTGCCTTCAAACTTGACTGAGCCACGCTCTTCGCATTCAGTTCGTGGTATGCAGGCAGATTCCTCTGGCCGGGCGCACCTGTCCTCAAATGTCCAGTCTTCCCCTTGCGCAAGCCAGTTGTTGGCATCCTCAAACTCGAAGTAGAAGTCCGGCTTCCCGAGATTGTCATCAATCCTCTTCTGTGCCTCTACGAGGAACCAGCACCTGTCTTTCCGCATCACAGAGCCCATGATGTAGTAGGCGGTGTCGTCATCGAGGGACCAGTCGGCATACTGCATCTCAGGGATGTCTCCGTACTTGTCGCAGAACTTCTCTGTCCTCGTGTCCTGCTTCATCTCAGGGTTGAAGGTGAAGTTCTTGTGCAAGTATTTTTCCTCAAAATCCTCAGGGCAGGTGGGGTACTCTTGGGGCTCCTTGTCACCCTCAGGGCACTTGTCTTTCTCACGCCGCTCCTCCGCTCCTCCTCCACCATCGCTTCCTTCATTGACATAATGGTCCGTGACAGCCCCACCGCCAGAAATTTCCTCCGGCTTCAGTGTCCACTTGCACACGTTGTCCTCGCCGTCGCTGTCAAGGTCTTCGCAGACGCACACCGATGCTGCGATATCGTTTATCCCGCCGCCGATGCCCGGCATATCCGCCTCATCGCCGTCGGTCTCGCAGGCGTAGTATGAGCCCTCGCTCTGGATGCCGAACCCGCTGAACTTTACAGTCACGCCAGCTTCCAGGCAGGCATCTGCCGGCTCAAGCGCATTCGTCGCCGTTTCAAGGAATGAGAGCTTGCTGTTTTCAAATAGCCACTGCGTGATGTGGCACGTATCACCTTTTTCTTCAGGGCATACTGTGTCTATCTGTATGTCTGCATCATCGTAATCCGCGCTTTCCCCGTCGCTGTCCTTCTTCGCTATGCTCGGGTCGCGGTCTTCCTCAGTCCAGATGCAGGAGTCTCCGCCATCCGCGAATTCTACCTCGACCATGGCGTACCCCTTGAATTCAGCGGATTCATATGAATAGTATGTGAACTCGCAGTCGCATACGCCGAGCTCTCCAGTGCTCGGTGACTCGAGGCATTTCGCTGGCGGCCCGGGAAGCTCGCCCTTGCAGTCCCCGTCGCAGTTGGAGCAGGAGGATACTTGGGTGGTG
This sequence comes from Candidatus Woesearchaeota archaeon, assembly GCA_017608295.1. Next base: position 17,134 of record JAFCGF010000004.1, on the reverse strand, counting down.
ACCTTAGTCGGGCCATCGCACACCTCAAGCTCATAGCCCTCAGTGTCAAGACCTATGCCGTGTCCGGTTGTGATGCCGTCAGATTCTATCCATAGCTCGCCGACTCCAGAAGGGGCGCTTCCTGTCTTCCAGTCAGCGCAGGGAGCGCAGTCCTCTTTCACGACAGGTGTTGCATGGAACTCCGTGATGTCCTCTTCAGCAGTGCACCTCAGCACAGCGCCGTAGGGGGAGAAGTGAGTCGTCGTCGCGGTCAGGATGTTATTATCAGCGTCGACAGTGGTGGGCATCCCGACCCAGCTCCCTAACTCATTACTGTAGAAGCCGAGCCTCACGTCCACTTCTGAGATTGTGGATGGCACATCCCTCTGGTCGTAGAAATGGATAAGGGTAACTGGCTTTGAAAAAACTGCTCCATGCGGAATTCCGGCGAAGGCCATCATTCCGGCAAGGACTGAATTAGAGTTGCCGTTGAATTCCCTGTCGAGTATGTCTATCCCCACGCGCTCAAGAGGCTGGTCGTTGAGGCTTGCCTCTGTTCCTGCAGGGATGATAAGCAGCGTCCTGCGGTCCTTGGTCGTGACCACTGTCTCTGCATTGGGGTTGATTGTGCTGAGGTATTTCCTCGGGAACTGATAACTCGTGCCTTCAACGCTGACAATCGAATCCCCTCCTGAGAGCGTAATAGGATAATCTAGGTCGACAGTGAGGGCTTCACTGGTGATTGTGGCGTCGACAGCTATATCCCCAGTATTGACATCGAATCCCTGCTCCCTGTAGAATGTGAAATCTTCAAAGCATGAGGGAAGATGAGATTCGATGTATTCTTCTATGAGGGGAGTGCTGATAGCCTGGTCAAAGCCGAACTCCATCACCGCGTCGAATGTGGCAAGCTCCAGGCATGTCTCTGTCAGGAGAGTGAGCGAGTCTTGCGTGTTCTGTGCGCCTATAATCGTGCCTGGCCCTGAATCCGGCCTCTGCCTGGAGAGGGAATACATGAACACAGCGGCGAATACCAGAACGAGTCCGACAGCGATGAATATGGTGAGTTGGGATCTCTTGTATTTCATGGTAGTCCCCTCTTTGGTAAAGAAGTCTATAAATCTTTCCAGAATCTGGAATGTCAGTGTGCGTTTATGAGGTAGTCTCCTGGCTCAATGTACCCTTCCTTGCACAGGTCTTCTAATAGTGTGCGGGCAAGATGGTTGTAATGTCCCCTGTCCTTGAATTCAGTGATGCGCCCCTCTCCCCAGTTATCATGAACGCCTGAAATGCCCTCGTAAAGAATCACATCTCCGCTGTTAAGCAGCTCATCAGCACTAATCCAATAATCCTCCTGCCCGTACACTTCCTGCACAAGCTTGCTGAACGCATCTCCGTTTACCTTGAACACAGATTCCAGAACCTCGCATTCCAGCTGCCCCATGCCCAGAGGAAAGCTTGAGCTATCTAAAAACCTTTGTTTCATGCGCGACGTTTGCTATGGTGTAAGTAAAAGATAATCAAGCTCACACTAGGTAACGTCTTACGCTTAGGTCTTTGCGCAGAACGAGCCGCGCAGGGTTTACTCTTTCCTAAAACCGCCTGCGCTTCTTGAAACAGTCGCTACAGTAGATTGGCCTGCGCCCGTCCGGCTTGAACGGTACTTCGCATTCCTGTCCGCACTCGGCGCATGTTGCCTTGTGCATCTCGCGGGGCCCGCGATCAAAATCTCGCCTGGGCCTAAAGTCTCTATCCATTTTTTTTACTTCCTTTATTTCTCTGAATCCTATGATTCAGTATACTCAATGAACCATCTTTCATTTATAAGTATATCTCTGCTTTATTAGGGCTAGTCTATCAAGAGTAAAGCTCACACTAGGTACCGTCTCACGCTTAGGTCTTTGCGTAGAACGAACCGCGCAGGGTTTACTCTTTCCTAAAACCGCCTGCGCTTCTGGAAACAGTCCCTACAATAAACCGGCCTACTTCCGTCCGGTTTGAAGGGAACTTCACATTCTTGTCCGCACTCGGCGCATGTTGCTTTGTGCATTTCGCGGGGCCCTCGGTCGAAATCTCGCCTGGGCTTAAAGTCTCTATCCATTTTGTTTACTTCCTTTATTTCTCTGAACCCTTTAAAAGGCTCAGTATACTCGATGAACTGGATTTCATTTATAAGTGTATGCCCCCTACAGACGGAAAAGATATGGGAAGAGTTATTGCGCGATAGCATTATAAACGAGGGATTCATTCTCGAGGAGCATGTTAAAGAATCCAGTTGTCATTGGTGTCGGAAGCAATAACATCGACGTGGTGTACCGCGCTGACGGCATCGCTGGGCCTGAGGCGAAAAGGAACCTCGTGCCGCACGCTCCTGGCGCGATGATGAAGGAACTCATAGGCGGCGTCACGCTCAACCACCTTGGATGGGCTTCAGTCCTCGGTATAAAAACCGGGCTGCTCGCGAAGCAGGCAGATGATGCCTATGGAAAGATGATGCGCTCTGCGATGAAAGAATTCGGCATCGATTCCTCGCACATCACTCTTGACGGCTCATCGTCGAATTTCACTGTCATATTCGTTGATGGAAAGGGTGAGCGTGCGATTTATATGGCACCTGCTGCGATAAACGAGACCCATGCTGATTTTGTGAGCCAGCATGAGGATTATTTGAAAAGCGCGAAGGCCGTGTCCACAGAGATTTCGCAGCTCCCGCTTTCCACTGTGCTTCATGTCCTGAAGACAGCAAAAAGCAATAACAGACTTACTATCGTAGACCTTGACCTGCCTCCACACTATGTTGTCGAGGTGGCGAAGCTCGGGACTGAGGAAGAGCTCCTGGAGATACTTGAGCTTGCAGACATCATTAAGCCGACGAAAGAGGCAGCGATGGACTTCTTTCCTGGGATGATAAACGCGCTGGAGCTGGCAGAGGATATGGTGAAGCGCTTCGGCAGGGGAAACCCAAACAAGATCTGCGCAATCACAGACGGAAAGAATGGCTGCGCTGTGTGCGGCAGGGGAGAGAGCTTCACAGCAGAGGTCGCTGAAATCAAGCCAGTCGACACCACCGGAGCAGGAGATGCCTTCCTCGGAGGGTTCATAACAGGCCTTGTCAACAGCCTCTCATTAGAAGACTGCGCAAAGCTCGCCAATGCTGCAGGGGCAGCCTGCTGCGAGCAGATGGGCGCGTTCCCCCTGACCCCAAGGGCAGGAGAGCGCATACTGCAGCTCTACGAAGAATTGGGCGGAAGTTCCTTCAGCTAGTCCTGAAGCAGCCCAAGAAGGTAATCTGTCTTTTCCTGGTCGAGGATGAGGTAGTTTCTGCCGAGAGCCATCATATTGCGGCTGTCAGCGCGTTCTGAGTCGTATCTGCCCTTGGCGCGGGGATTCAGAGTCTCGACAACATCCCAGTTGTCCTCGCTCAATTTGAAATCAAAGTCAATACAGCGTGAGCGCTCTGGGTCAGCGATAAGCACTGGCCCTCTGTCTCCCTCTACCTTGTCCGCAACGCGGAAGTAGCCTATGATGAACTGCTGGTCTCGGTGATTAGTCCTGAAGAAGAGATAGTCGCCTGGCTGAATTTTCTCCCGTAGCTTCCTGTGGCAGATGCCGTAGGTCAATTCATCAAAATCCGGGTCTGGCTTGAGATAATAATCCTCGCCCTCGACAAGCCCTTCAAGAGAGCCATGCTGGGGTACCTCAGAGCGCTCACCGTCCCTGATTTTCATTGGGGCGCGTTTAAAAGAGTCTGCTTCCCAGTCGCTGAAGCAGTAGGTTATGAATCCCCTATATTCTTCACTCATCGCCAGCCACCCTTTCAAGGTAATACATGGGATGAAGAATCTCGAGCCAGTCTTCAGGGGGCTTCTTGAGCATCTCGAAGGCATAATCTTGGGAGTGCATCAGGTCTGTTGTCCTCTTGAAGAACGAGTAGCCTCTAAACTTGAATCTGGGGAAGGAGAATCCTGCTATGATGTGATTTGACTTTCCTACATCGTCGGCGAGCAGCAATCCTATTGCCAGGTCTTTCGAGTACTGCTGGAGCTCGTCATTAAGCCCAGGGACACAGTGCGTCTGAAAGAAGAGAGCGAATCCCTCTGTGAATGCGATGAACGTCTCGCCGTCTGCTTCAGAGAAGTATTCGCTTTCAAGTTTACCATGGGCAGCGTGGCTGAGTTCGTGTATCATGATATATCTAGGATCCACCCCTCTCTGTTCCATCACCTGCGGATTGACGACAATCACATCCCTGTCCACACCCCATCTGGAGCCGTGATTGTACCTGCAGGGTGTATAGTAACAACTCATCATGCGCTCGTTAGTGAACTGCCTCTGCTCCTCGATGTAGTCGAGATAATCGTCAACCTCCATGAGGTGGAGGTGTGAGAGGCTTATGCCGGCAGATTCTTCCACCAGGGGAAGGAATCTCTCGTACTCTTCCTGGCAGATGTCAAGCAAGTCTCCCATAAGAGAATAAAAACTGCTCTGATTTAAGAATGTTTCTATTTAGTATTACTGTGTAGTTGTGACAAGTATTTTTTTCCACCACTCAAAATAGGGTTTAGAGGCAGCCCTCAGGGGGAAATGTGTACTAAATGGAAAAATACACTAATATGACCAAAAATTTAATATACAAATAGAACGCACATTCCGATAGCTTTAAATATAACCTCCATCACGGAGGCGGGGAGAGGCTGATAATCATGGATGAAACAGACATAAAGGAGGTCGAGCGCGAATCTGCAGCGATGATTAAGCGCATGACCGAGGAATGGGACTGGGACCTTGCAGGCGGTAACTGGCCAATTGATGGCGGGCTGCTCGATGACCTTCTCGAGATTGAAAGGGGCCTTGAGCGATTTGTTCAGACTGGTGTGAAGCACACAGTCCATAAACCCCCTAGATGGTACTGGCGCCGCGTGTACGACGATGAGGGCAACCCTGACTACGAGCTGACCGAAGAGGTCAACAAGAGCCCGTACAAGATGCCTATCGCACCAGACCGACCCAATGAGTAAACATTTTTAACAGAAAGGCAGTTGCCTTGTTCTATGGCTGATGCTCTTTGCCCCTATTTTGGAAGGTGCGGTGGCTGCTCTAGCCAGCATATTGACTATGAGCTGCAGCTCGAGAACAAGAAAAAGCGCCTTTCCCAGGTTCTGAATACTGAAGATATCACAATTCATTCCGAAAAAGCCTTTGGCTATAGGAACCGAATGGATTTCGTGTTCCATCCTTCCGGGCTTGGGCTGAGGCAGAAGGGCAAATGGCAGAAGGTTGTGGATGTCGATAGATGCCCTATTGCAGAGGAGAGAGTGAATGCGCTGCTGGCGGAAGTGCGCGATTTCTTTTCAGAAGCTGATTCATTCCATCTCAGGCATCACACAGGAACGTACAAGTATGCAGTCATCCGCACAGGCCATGAATGCAGCTCAGTATCGCTCGTGCTGAACAGTGATTCAAGCGGCTTTGGCGATGCAGTAGAGAGAGTGAAGTCATTTGCATCTGGAACATCGGCAGACACACTCACTGTCACGTCCTGCCCTGCAAAGAGCGACCAGAGCATCTCAGAGGAGTTCTTCTGCGTAAAGGGCGATGAATGGCTCAGGGCGAAGTATCTCGGCAAGGTGTTTGAGTACAATGTGCAGGGCTTCTTCCAGAACAATCATCTCGTGGCAGAGAAGATGCAGGCGTATTGCCACGAACTGCTTAAGGGCTCAAAAGGGATGCACCTCCTCGACCTGTATGCAGGAGTCGGTACGTTTGGCATCGTCAATGCGGATAGCTTTGACAGCGTCACGATGGTCGAGTCCTTCCAGGGCTGCGTGGACGCTGCTCAGCGTAATATCACCGCGAACGCTATTGGGAATGCCACTGCGATGAGATTAGGGGCAGAGCAGATCGGCCGGCTGAAGCTTGCTGAGCCGCTTGTTGTAGTCACAGATCCTCCCCGCTCAGGGATGGACCCCCGCGCATTGTTCCAGCTGAAGGACCTGGAGCCTGAGAAGATAGTGTATGTCTCGTGCAATGTGAGGCGCCTTGCATTAGATATCAAGCGCTTATCAAAGTATGACTTGGCGAGCGCAGCGCTGTTCGATATGTTTCCCCAGACTAATCATATAGAGGCTGTAGTAGAACTTCAGCTGAAGAAGTGAAAAAATAAAAAAGAAAAAGCTGGGGTTTAGCCTAGTGCAATGCTGAGGTCTAACCTGGTCCTTTGTCGTTCGTGCCGCCCACCAGTGTAGCGAGGCCGCCTGCGCCTCTCCCTTTGCCTCCGTCTTTCATGGGCTCCACTGGCTCTTTCTCTACGATGGTTTGACTATGGATTGAAGGGGTTGAGCCCTGTGTCGCCATCTGGGTCTCATACGCAGTGATGTACTGCTCTATCAGCGGCTGCAACTCCTCTATCAACTCAGGCGGAGCAAGCTCTTCAGGAACGTCAATCTCCTGGGTGGCGCCAGTGGTGTGGTTGATGCCTATGGTTCTGGCGATGGCTATGGTGTAGCCATCCTGCTCTCCGGTGGCTGGGTCTTGATTGGGGGTGATTCGTGCCTGTCCCCATTCACCCACTTTATCTTGCAGTCTCGCGGCTTCACCATACACTGCTCCTGTCTGGAAGATACTACCATAATCCTTGCGGGCCTTGACTTCTTTCTTTAGGAGTTTGAGCACAGATTTTACTCCAGGGGTGTGCTTGTCCATGTTCCTGGGCTCCTGCGGGAAGCCAAAAGCGGTCAATTCTTCAATCATCTCGTAGAGTGAACTCAGGTTAAGTGAGTTTCCCACCAGCTTCTGTTCCTCAGGAGTGAGCGCGAGTTCTTCAAGTGTCTTTGCAGGATTATCAGATGCCTCAAGCTTGTCTGTTATCTCTTTTGGTGTTCGTGCAGCTGCGTATTGCGCTGTCTCCTCTTCGGACACTACAATAAACTCAGGAGCAGGAGTTTCAGCCTTTGAACCACCGCTGTCCATTCTTCCAAGAAGATATGCAGTTTTGGGGTCTACCTGTGCCGCATAATTTGAGCCTGCAAGATTGTTTTCTGGAGTTTCTGCCATATTGATAGTCACCTGACTTATAAGGAGATTCTTAGATATATAAATGTTACTATTAAAAAGTTGTAAAAATGAGGTAAAAATGTTAAAAAAGGGCATCAGATTCCCATCCTTATTATGGGGGAAGGCTCGCTTTGGAAAGATATTCTTGACTTTGCGAGGTTTGTCTATACTGGAATCAAATCAGACTCCACCCAAGACTTCTACGATAGCTTCGGGACCCATTATGAGGAGTTCTTTAGCGTCCAGAGAGAGTACGCAGCAGACTTGCGTAGCATCCTCGAGGACTATCTCACTGAGCACAATCTCTTAGTCGCCACACTGCTTGAATGCGGCTGCGGAACAGGAGTGTACTCGGCTGAGCTCGAAAATATCTGCGACGAACTCTATGGTATCGACTTCTCCCAGACTCAGCTCGAGGAATGCGCTGAGAAAGATCTCCAGATTGCGCTCACAAAGGGCAATGTGCTCTCACTTCCCTTTCCAGACGAGAGCTTCGACTGCGTCACTTCCCTGGGGATGCTGAGGCACCTGCCTGGAGAAATGATGGAGCAGTATTTCGAGGAAGCATACAGGGTGTTGAAGCCAGGCGGAGTGTATTTCTCAGAGCCCATCCCGCAGGACCTCATAAACATCTCGAACCACCCGATGCTCAAGCGCTTCAGCAAGCCCTACAATGCCTTCATGGAATGGAGAGGACTGGACGAGCACCTTGGCTCTGCCGACTCGCTTGCAGAGATAATGCAAGACGCGGGTTTCACCGTCGAAGAGCGCACCAAGACCAAAGAGTACACGTATGATGTTCTTATAGCAAGAAAGCCCTAGAGGTCTTCGCAGCTTGGGTCGTCACCCATGACAAGATGCGTCAATTCAGTGTCAATCATCTGGCCTGGTTTCACAACGTAACACATGAACTTCTCGCCTGAGCGCTGCTCGCCGACATACGCGACAAGCCCGACGCATCCCAGCCCTGGGGCATCTCCAGTATTGGACAGCCGGACTGGAACCTTTGCTCTCGTCACTTCATCAGCCACATATTCTAATGTGCACCTGCCGTTCTGCCGGGTAAGTGCAGGCCAGTCCCCTAATTCAAGCAATCCGCTCGGAAAGCGTGCGCTGGAATATAGTGACCAGCCATCGCCAAGGCGGAGCACTTCATATTCTGCCTCCATAATCTTCTTCAGGCCGAGGTCGAGTGCGTCGTTGTAATCTTCAGCGTCAGCCATCACAGGAGTGACGTAGCCGCGTGAGTCAACATACGCTGCCATGATGTCATCGCCCTGGATGACCAGTGCGGTGTCAAAGCCAGTGTGATGCAGCAGCCCGGCAAAGAGAATCGCCAAATCTGTGGGAGAGCCCTTTCGCTCACTCAAGGTCTCTGCGGGGAAGCGCGCCTCGTTCCGATTATCAGGAAGCACCTCTATCTCGAGTGTCTGCAGGCTCTCGAAAATCCACCGCGCAGACAGCCTCTGGCTCTCAATTGAATCTTTTGCCCGCACTCCGCCAAGGTGCTGTGCCACGTACTGCTCGAGGACAACGTCTTTTTTCGGGATGAAGCGCACATACCCCTTCGGGGCGTTGTCGAGGATGCGGTGGCTCAGTACAGGATATGTCCAGTAACTTTTCTTCTCATGCAGGAAATTGTTGTCATCTGCGAAGCCCACTACAATGGTCAAAGGAACCTCGAAAGAGACATTCGCGAGCACAGCGTCAGTGAAGGTCAACACCACCTCTTCGCTCCTTGACTCCCCGCTCTTCAGCGAGCCGAACCTCACCTCATCAGGGATATACAATCCCTCAGGGGAGAGGATAGATGCCTTGACATTTGTAACTGCTTTTCCGGGATTCGTGACTGTGAGTGTACCTACAGTGACATCGTCTGCTGTCACGAGCGTGGTGAGGCTTTGTGCAGATGCAGGCTCGAACTCGAGAATAATCTCAGGCATCACTGGCTCTTCTTTAACTATGATTTCTTCTTCCAACACCACTTCAACAACAGGTTCGGGCTCAGATTCCTTAACTGGCTCTTCGGCGACGATAGCCCCGCTCACCGAGGTAAGGGAATATGTATCGGGAATAGCGTCTACCAGGGGAGTTATTCTGCTCTCGAGTGTGATGTATTCCTTTAGAGAGGGGGCAGCGCCTGTCGACGAGAGAATAAGCATGACAATAACACTTAAGCCAATAACAGCATATGCCTGCATCAGAATGCTAAAGCTTTTTCCCCACCTCTTTTGGCCACTCATTAAAGCCTCCCCTAATGGATTTATAGTATAGGTCCTTTATTTACTTTTTCCAAAGTGATGGGCTTTCCCTTGACAGTGAGGGGCTTGCCGTCAAGATGTGCAATGCTGTCGCTCACAGTGAGCAGGAACTTCTTGAACTCGGGGAACTCGAGCTCTTCTGGCTCTGATGTAGGGATATATTCTCCCAGGCCGATACGGATACCCGGCTTCACATTAGGAGAAAGGCATTCAACAATAGAGTCCTGCTCAGCTGCGAGAAGCATTCCCTGCGAATACACTCCTCTCAGTTTCGCTGGCTTGAGATTGGTCACCACAACAAGTATGCTGTCCTGCAGCTCCTCTTTTGTATAATGCCCTTTCAGCCCTGCGACGAGCTGGCGAGTCTCAGTCCCTAAGTCGATAGTCATGACATAGAGCTTGTCAGCATCTGGATGGTCCTTTATCTCGAGGACGCGCGCTGTCCTGAGGTTGAGCCGGTCTATTGGCGAGTCCATTGTTGGTTTTTCCTCGACATATTCTCCTGAGAACTTTCGCCTCAGTTCCCTAAGCGTGTCTGCCTCTATCTTGGAGAAGATGGGCTCTGCCTTCTCTACTCTCTTGCCTCCCTCTAGGGAGTGTACTCCTAAGTCTTCCCAGGTGCGCGGCTCGATATTGAGCTGCCTGAACATCTCTTTCGAGGTGTCTGGCAGGAAGGGCTCGATGAGGATTGCGAGGTCCTTCACCAGATAGGCCATCGCGAGCAGTGCTGCCTTTGCCTGCTCAGGTTCCTTTTTGATGACCCTCCAGGGCTCGCTCTTCTGGAAGAAGCCGTTGCCCTGCTTGCTCAGCGACATGATTTCTTTCAGTGCGTCTCTCAGCTTGACCTGCTCGAGTAGTTCAGTTATCTTTTCTTCCCTCTCGACCACGTCCTTCCAGAAACCCTCCTCATGCTTGGTGAGGTTCACGTCTGGAATCGCGCTGTCATTGAACCTGTTGAGGAAGCTCATGAGGCGGTTGACGAAGTTGCCTATGTTGGCGACAAGCTCGTTGTTCAATCTCTCACCAAAATCGTCCCAGGTGAATGTCGAGTCTGACCGTTCAGGCCTGTTGACCAACAGGTAGTATCTCCACACGTCGACTGGAATGCCTGAGTCCATCGCGTCATTGCCGAAAACGCCGATGTTTCTCGACTTGGAGAACTTTCCTGCCTCGTAGTTGAGGTACTCTGTCGAGTTGATGTGCTTGAGCATGGTCCACGAATCCTGTGTGCCTATGAGTGTACCAGGAAAGAGAATAGTGTGGAAAGGTATGTTGTCCTTCGCCATGAACTGGTAGAGCTCGACGTCCTTGGATTTCCACCAGCGCTCCCAGTCCTCAAAGGCGTCTGCTGTGATGGAGATGTAGCCAATAGGAGCGTCGAACCACACATAGAACACCTTGCTCTCGAATCCTTCCAGGGGAACACTCACTCCCCAGTTGAGGTCTCTCGTTATTGCCCTCGGCTTGAGGCCTTCCTTGAACCATCCTGTAGTTACGGTTCTGGCATTGTCGGTCCAGTAGCCCTCTCCTGACTGTGCCCCTACCCATTTCTCAAGCTGGGGCTGGAGCTTTTCGAGGTTGAGGAAGAGGTGCGTGGACTTCTTTACTTTTGGAGTTGATGAGCACACCTTGCATTTGGGCTTTTTCAGTTCTGTCGGAGTGAGAAGCTTGCTGCAGGACTCGCACTGGTCTCCTCGGGCGTCCTCGTACTGGCAGTGCGGGCATTCTCCCTCGACAAACCTGTCGGCGAGGAAGCGCTCGCACTTCTCACAGTATGACTGCTCTACTGTCTTCTTGACGATGTAGCTGTTCTTGTGGAGCACTGAGAATATGTCCTTGGTTATGCGGTGGTGCACTGGCTTCGACGTCCTGCCAAAGGCGTCAAATGTGCAGTTGAACCACTCGTAGATTTCCTTGTGAAGGGCATAGTATTTGTCGCAGATCTCAACTGGAGTGACTCCCTCTTCGAGGGCTTTGGTTTCTGTTGTGGTGCCGTGCTCGTCAGTGCCGCAGATGTACAGGGTTTCGTAGCCTCTTGAGCGGCAGAACCTCGCGAACACGTCTGCTGACAGCACGCAGCCGATGATATTGCCGAGATGAGGCACGTTGTTCACATAGGGCAGCGCGCTCGTGACGAGAATCCGGCGCCCCGCCTTTTTTACTTTCTTTGTTCCTGATTTCTTGGATTGTGACATGCCTTCCCGTAGGAGGATAATGCTATAAATAGGTTTCTGAAAAGACTATTCTCAGAAGAATTACTTGTTGCGCTTCTCCCTGCGCTGTTTATTCTCGCGGTATCCGCGTTCCCTTTGCTTTTTATCTTCTTTCTTCCAGTGCTTGTTGTGGCCCCCGCTCTTTCTCCTGTCATTCGCTATGGAGCGCTCCTTGTGGCCTCCTTTGTTGGAATAGTGGTCATTCCCGCTGAACTGTATTACGAGAGCCTCTAACTCTCCTATGAGGGGTTCCACTGCAGACTGGAAGGCTTGCTGCACATCTTCAGTTGTATTATGGTACACTTCCTGAAGCTTCTGATAGATTCCTGCAAGAGGATCTGTTTCAGCTGGATAGAGAACATTCTGCCTTCTGCCGTCTGTCCGAACCGGAATCGCCGCCATATATCGCCTACTCATCATGAATCACCTTTATAGAGAATAAAGGGGTTTTGAAGTATATAAATCTTTCTGTTTTTACTACTAAGAAATGACTAAATCAACAAGGAATAAACTCGAGGCGCTGCTCAAGGGAGATATTTCCGCTGACAAGCCCTGAGAAGATGTCGAATGCCTGCCTACCTGAGTCGAGAAGCTTCTGGATAAAGGAGAATGCGACATCGTGGAGTCCGTTAGAGGCGGGCTTAGTGTCGAGGACAAGGTTCTCTCTGAGACCAGCGATATTCTTCTCGTGGAGAGCGTGAATCCAGGCCATCTCAAAGGCAAAAGCCTTTGCCTCCTCGTCCCGCTTGCTCGGCAGAGGTTCGGACATAACATGGCCGACCTCGTGGCCTATGATAATAAGAAGCTCGTCGAGGAAGTTTTCTTTCACGAAAATCTCGCTCTGCCCCTTTCCTACGCGGTTGATGGCAAAGCCCATGATGCCCGGGCTCCATGAGCCTGAGAACTGCTTGTGAATCCGTTTCAATTCAAATGGTGAGCATACGTGGAAGGTGATGTCATCCGGCAGTTCGCTGCCTGTGGTCTCGCGGAAGGCCTCTCGCACATATTCCTCGACATCAGATGCCTCACCGATGAACTGGCAGCTTGGCCTCATGGGCCTGAGGAAGGGCTTCGGACTGAAGACGTAGTCAGAAGTGAGTCGGTTGCAGTAATGTTCCTCGGGGGAGGGTACGGAGACGTACTCTTCCAGACTCGAAGCCCTTCCAGCTTCCCATGACTTAGATTCCACAGTTTCAACTTTCACCTCCAGGTTCGAGATGTATACCTGTCCACCCTGGCCGGGGGCACCTATGGATTCGTATATGGCAATACTCCCGATTCCCTCGGGAAGGTACGACGCTTGGTGAGTGGGGATATACGCCCCCTGGCCTGAGCCGGACAGATATGTCATCCTATATGTAAGAAGGATTTCTGCGCTTATAAGGACAATTGGGGTCAAGAAGAGGTAACTGTGACAAAAAAATCAAGAAAGAAAAAAAATAAAATTTTAGGGGGAAAACTTACCTTCTGCGCCTTGCCGGGCGTCGGGTAGTCTTTTTTGCAGACCTGCGAACAGGCTTTCTAGCAGGAGCTTTTCTCCTGGTAGTCTTCTTCCTCGCAGTGGTCTTCTTCCGCACAGTGCGCCTGGCGGTGGTCTTGCGCCGAGTAGTGGCCTTCTTTCGGACAACCTTCTTTTTCTTTCTGCGGACTCCGCCACGGGACATCGCCACACGGGAGATGTCGCCTTGCTTGTCTACAAAATAGAGGTAGCCGGCTACTTTCTTGACGCCAACCTTTGCTACTTTTTTTGCTTTCGCCATGTTGTTCTCCTTTTGTAAATTGTCGACGACGATGAGCCTCGCCGTTCTTCGATTTGTGAATTATGATGTTTAAATATTTTTTGTTTTTTGTATATTGTATACTGGCGGGAAGAAGGAGTCAATCTGTTGATTTCTCGACGGAGATTCGCTCTTTGCATACCTGTTCAAAGCGTCCGAGGCGCTCGAAATTCTTTTTGAGCTTCGCGTTCGCCTCGTCGAGGAGATGCGCGAGGTAGTTGTTGTCGACGAGAAGCTTGCCCTCTGCAGCAATAGGTGCGCTGAGCTTGTCGTGCCCTTCTATAAGTATGCGGGCCGCGTCAAAGGGCAGCACGAGCCCTGAGCGTTTCAATCCAGAGTCCTGTGCGCACTGAAGAATTAGCTTGGCAGCGTCTAGGTCTCGTGATGTGATGTGGAGGATGAGGGATTCCATGCGGAGCCAGACTTTATTTTTTGGCAGGGATGAGAGCGCTTTGATGAGTTGGCCTTTTTCGACGGGCTCATGTGATTTTAGTATCCAGGTTGTTTCATCTCTCTTGGTCTTGCCCGGAGCGAGGACAGAGATCCTTCCTGAGCAGGAGCTTGTGGTGTAGTAGTCGGGACAGCTGTTGAGGAACGAGATAATCCCTTCTACCTGCTTGTCTACACTCCCTTTGATAGACCTGTCCGCCCTGGAAAGAACAGACTCTTTCTCCTGGTCAAAGCTCATGCCAGCGAAAGATGCTCATCGCTTTAAGAAGATTGTTCCTTGACGCGGCATAGCAAGAGACGTGCTCTACTGCCTAAAGCACTACTTTATGGAATATGTGGACATACACCACCAAGCCGACCCACCATAAGAAACCTAATGTGATGAAGAAGTTCTGCACGCCCTTCGAAACCCATCCCTTACTCGCAAGGTCTGTGAGCCAGAGTGCCAGGCCGATGACCAGCATCAGCAGGAGGAAAAGTACAGGGTAGTTGCGCTGCCCTCGCTTGACAGGGGGCTTTTGAGATTTTTCTTTGGCCACAGAAGCATTTTTAGCTTATGGTAATATATACTTTTTGTTAAACTATTTTTTCTTGGTTGTTTTTTTCGTCGGCTTATCAGCGGGAAGAGGGGCTGCGAACTCGCGACTCTCTATGATACCTTTCATCGTGTCCACGAACTCCTTCGCGTCAGCATAGAGCTTCTCGAATTCCTTTCCGTCAATCTCCTTCACTTCCCTGTACACAATCTGCTTCTGCAGGCTATAGAATTTCTCCATGGTCTTGACATGCCTCTTGTCAAGCAGTCCTCTTGAAACAAGCATCTTATCGAGCAGCTCTGAGACATGCTCGGGACTCGGAGGTGTCACGTTGAACATCATTAACGCGGCGTGTGCAGAATCTACAACGCTCCAGTATAAATCAAGGGCGCCCTGCATCACGTGCCAGCGGGCATTGTGCAGTGTCCTCGGAGAGCGGGCGAAATAAGTCCACACAGATTCTGGACTCGGCCGTATCCTGCCCTCGAAAAGCAATGCCTGCAGGGGCTTGAAGAAGCCGCTGTCAATGAGCGGCACTCCGTCTCGCAGGATATTGGTCGCGACAGGGTCTCCCGAGCGGGCATATTCCCAGAATGTGCTATACTTCAATGACGTGACGTGCAGCCTCTCAGAGATACCCACAATAGTCTTCTCGATGATGATCCTGTAGGTCTCAATCAGCTCCGGAGTGAAATCCACAGTGACATCATCAATGACAACAAGGAGGTCTATGTCCTTCTCCTTGCGGTCCTGGCGGGCAGTGCTTCCGAACAGTACCACTGCCTTGAGGAAGCTGCCGAATTCCTCGAAGAGCTTGTTGGCAAATGTATAGGCAAGCTTCATGTCTTCTTTGTGGAAATCTTCATTCTGCTTGCCAACTTTTTTCTTGTTGATTTTGAACTCCATAGTGTGTACCTCGACGGTGAAACTGACCTTATCTGGTAGCTTTATTAACTTTTCGCAGAACTAGCCGGGGATGTAGCCGAGCACAAAGCCCAATGCCCTGATGACCTGCTCTTTCCTGAATGGCTTGGTGAGATAGCCGTCAGCGTTCTCCGAGACTGCCACGTCCTTGATGAGCTCCTCTGCAAGCGCGGTTATCATGATAATCTTTACCTCAGTGGAAAGGGCTTTCACCGCCTTCAGCGCATCAATACCATCTCGCTCCTCTTCCATCGAGACGTCCATCAGGATGACGTCCGGCTTGTGCTTCTTGAACATCTCGACAGCCTCTCTTCCTGATTTGGCGAAGAGCGTGTCCGGAAAGCCGGACTCATGGAGAAACTTCTTGAGCATGCTTCTGGCAAACCCAGAATCGTCCGCGACTAGTATCTTGACCATTTTCATATAGAGTAACCCATTGCAAGACCGATGGCGAAGAGCAGCTGCTGCCTCTTGTACGGCTTGAGGAGGAACGCATCGGCATTTTCTGCGATCACTTCCTCCTCAATGAGTTTCTGTCCCAAGGCAGAGACCATGATGACCTTTGTCTCAGGCCTTTTTTTCTTTATCTCCTTGAGGACCTCGACACCATCAAAATGCCCGCCAAGGTCGATATCGAGAAGCACGAGGTTTGGCTTCCTCTTAAGCACCATCGAGATGGCATCCTCTGGTGTGTCGGCCTCCATGAGGTTCTCGAAGCCTGCCTCCTTGAGGAAGTTATGTACCAGCTCCCTCGCGAACTGCGAATCATCCACTACGAGTATCTTAATGTCCGGATGGCTCATCGTCGGCTTGAAATCACTCATGCCCTGTATCCTGCCTTGGGAAGTATATAATGATTTTGCTAGAATGCCTCAAGGGAATACTCCCTGAATGTGAACTCTTCCATGAGGAGCTCTTCGAGTTCAGTGTGAGCACATGAGTCCAATGAGAGTATTGTGATGGATAAGTAATCCTTCTGGGTCGCCCAGATGTCGGAGCCGATTTCAGTGGTGTCTTCGGGGCGCTTCCACCGCCTCTTGTATTTCGTCTTCTTTCCCCTGTGCTTCACCTGCTCGTACCATCCCGTGGCACCCCTGTCCAGCGAAGAATAGGTCAGGGCAATGCCCTTGATATCATCTGCTGCAGGGGCATTGAGATTGAAGTATATGTTCTTGAAGAGCTCGGGTTGGACCTGAAGATTCCCATACACCCATTCTGTGAAATCCCTGCAGAACTCGGCAGCGAGCTCAAAGTTACACTCATGGTCAGAATCGGACGCTGCAGAGACTGCAATACCCACCATGTCATGGGGCGAGAATGCCGCTGCCCTCGCTCCTGCGACAGTCCCACTCACATAGATGTCGTTCCCCAGGTTCCTGCCCTGGTTGATTCCTGAGACCACAATGTCAATCTCATCCGGAAAGAGTGTTTCGAGGCCGAAATTTGTGCAGTCTGCAGGCATTCCACTTGTAACGTGGATATCACGACCGTTGTAGTTCCGCTCCTCGACAACAAGCTTCTCGCCGAACGTGACAGAGTGCCCCACTCCGCTACGGTTTCCCTTAGGAGCGATCATTCTTACATCTGCGATTCCCTCAAGATAGTCTGCAAGGACAGAAATGCCTCTGGCCCTGTAGCCGTCGTCGTTTGTCAGCAGAAGCGTAAGCTCACTCTCCCCCATGCTGACTTAAAAACGAGCTCTGCTTTATTAATCTTCTAGCTTCCGGAGGATTGTTGGAAAGATTTCCCAGCGTCCCGAGGCGATAACTCGGGGTGTGGTACACCACTTTGCCGGGTAACGGTCCGGATTTTTTTTATTTTTACACAATCAGATGGCATGAGAAATCATAAGGGTTAATCCCTTTCACCTCCAATATGCCAAATAATTGGAGGTGGACACAACGAAATTTTACATTGGTTTGGACATACATCAACGCACA
>JAFCGF010000100.1 GCA_017608295.1 Candidatus Woesearchaeota archaeon | reverse complement strand
ACGCATGCCACCGAATGATTCGGTCCTGTTTTCAAGTTCACCTCCAATCCAGTAATTGTGTCCATCCGGGTAATGTATCTGATCCAGTTGCAGGATCAATTCATCCAATACCTCATCCAGGCTCCCTCCCGGAGCTATATCCGATTTTATAAGCCCGGATCTTTCTAAATTATAATGACTTATTATACCCGGAGCTTTTTTGAATTCAAGTGTAACAAGCTGAAAGAGGGGGATAAAACTTCCTGACAGGGATTGAACATAAATCTTTTTAAAATCATCCAATACTATTTTCTCATCAACAGGTAGTCTGAGTACGATATCAAACTCCTTTCCATCAGGATCCCTGAACTTGCTGATGCTTGTTCCACTAATGGCGGTACGGATGGCTTTATCGATCTCAAATACCGGAACACCAAATATTCCTGCTTTCCCCTTGTTGATATTAAAATAGAGGTCTGTTCTGGCTACATCTAATTGATTATCAATATTAATAGTTCCTGGGATATCTTCCAGAATCTTCTGAACGGATTTTGCCAGTTCCGATAGTACATCGATATTTTCGCCATGAACGTATACCATAATTGGTGCATCGCTGGGCACTCCCTGCATATACTCTTTAATGGTAATCTTTGCACCAGGATAATTGCTGAAATTCTGCCGCAAGTCTGACACTGTTTTCTTATATGTATCAAGCTGATAATCAACTAATTTTACATATATCTCAGCATAATTCAATGCATAATTTTTCGTAAAGATGTTGTAGTATACTCTGGGATTGCCATGACCAACATTAGCCGCAAAGTGATCCACCTGGTCCATGCTGTCAAGTACAGATTCTATGTACCGGGCTACCTGGTCTGTTTTATCAATGTTGGCTCCTTCAGGAAGGGTTGCCCTGATCATGAATTCCGGTGTCTCCGCTGGAGGAAAGAAGCTCACTCCCACCCGGGAAAACATGGCAAGAGATCCGACCAGGATCAGAAAAGCAATGGTAAGAATTATACCTTTCCGTCGAAGAGAAAAACGAAGGCTTTTCCTGTACGGGCCTTCAATAAAACGAGTTAACAGGACCGGAATGAAGTTACGCCTTTTTGCATCTTGCTTCAGGTTTTTGAAGAACCAACTCACTATCAAGGGATTAAGTGTCAGTGCCAGGAAAAGGGAGACTGAAAGAATTGCAATCAAAGTAACCGGAAGGCTTTTAATAAAATCGCCAGCTTTATCCGGCATCATGATAATGGGGACAAATGCCAGAAGGGTGGTTAATGTTGCACTGAAAATCGGCCAGCCAATCTGGGCTGCACCTTTCTCGGCAGCTTCCCTTGTGCTATATCCCAGCCGTATAAACCGTCGGATATTTTCGACCACCACTATGCTATTATCGACCAGCAAACCAAGAGCGACAACCAATGCTGCAATAGTGATATGCTGCAATAGTGATCTGTTGCAATCCAAATCCAGCCATATCAACAAAGGAGAGCCCGATAATGATAGAAAGCGGAATAGCCAGGATAACGATGATCGCTGAACGGATACCCAGGAATAGCAGGATGATCACACCAACCAGGAAGACCCCTTGCAACAGGTTCCGCGTGAATCCCTGCATTCGTGTCTGAATCACTTCCGATTGGTCAAAGACATATTCCAGCTCCATCTCAACAGGTAATGTTTGCCTGAACCGCTCAATTTCAGGTTTGACCTCCTTAACCAGATCGATCACGTTCACCTCTTCCTTTTGATGGATGGTAAGAAAGATACACCGTTCCCGATTAAACCGGGCATAATAATTCAGGTCTTCATAACCGTAATTAATCGATGCTATCTGCTTGAGATGTATTAGCTTACCCATATACGACTGGACAACCGTATTCCGGATCTCGTCGAGATTATTATAAGCCCCGCTTGTTTTAATTCCAAAGTTTTTTCCTTCCAATTTGATTGATCCTCCCGGAATATTTGCATTATTACTGCGGATAGCCATTTCAACCTGGCTAATCGAGATATTCATTTCAGCCATTAATTCCATATCCAGGGAGATCCTTATCTCCTGTTCCGGTAATGCGAAAATCTCTACTTTTTTTACGCCACTTATTCTCTCCAGCTCTTTTTCAAGTCTATCAGCCTGGTTCTCCATCTCAGAATAGGGAAGTAATTCAGAGACAAATGCAAGCTGAATCATTGCTATATCACCACTGGACCATTGCATTACATCGAGGTAAACGATTTCGGAGGGCAATGTATTTCTAACGCTTTCAACCTGTTGAACTACCTCATCGAATTTTTCTTCTGCATCGGTATCATACGTGAATTCCACACTGATCACAGCGATTCCATCTTTCAATTCGGTCCGGATCATCTTGATGTCATCAAGTTCATTCAGCACCTCTTCAATGGGAATTCAGCACCTCTTCAATGGGATAAGCGACAAGCTGTTCCAGGTCCTGCGGATTGGCACCCGGATATATGACATATACGGTTCCTCCGGGCACATATATCACAGGATTCTCAGACTGGGGCATGGTAAGAAAAGAACTGATTCCTATGATCATTAATAAAAGTGACACCAGGATGGTGAATTGATAATTTCGTATCGCAAAACCTGGTAGTTTCATAATCAAACCCTTTCTTTAACTTTTCACTTTATCCTTATTTCTGAATCAGGGCGGATAAATGCTGCTCCATCTGTAACCACCACCGCACCTGAATCGAGACCATGGCTAACCAGTATCTTTCCATCCCTGATTCCTGATATTTCAATTCGTTTTCTCACGGGATGGTTATCCACAACCACATATACGACACCATTCATTTCGCTTGCTTCCAACAAGGCATCTACCGGAATCATCATAGTGATGTGTTTTGCATTTGGAATGATATCCGTTCTACCGATAAAACCTGACACCAGCAAATCACCAACCTCCCGGAGTGTAAGTTCAACTTCATAAGTACCGGTATAAGGATCAGAGAAACTCCCTACTTCCGATACCCATGCAGCAAAGCATTTACCGGGATAGGCGTCAAAAGAGATTATGGCAGAATCCAGGAGACTAACCTGAACGATCTCTCTATCGGTCAGGTTAACTTTTAAAATCCAATCATTCTCAGAAGCAGCAAACAAAAAGACCGGATGTCCCGGCGCT
>JAFCGF010000039.1 GCA_017608295.1 Candidatus Woesearchaeota archaeon | reverse complement strand
CGGATGATACTGTCGCGATTGGGAACACAGATCCCATTCCATTGACCATTACCAACCGGGCCAATGACACGCTGAGGTTTACCTCCATCACCTCACTGGAGGGTACCGAGTTCATCACTACTTTTGACACCACCATCACCCTGGAAGGTCCCTTCGACTATACTTTCTTCATCTATTACACCCCCGTAGATACCCTGACCGACTCCCTCGCCTTCCGGATCGAAAGCAATGGCGGAGCGGTGCAGTTTCACATTGTGAAGACAGGGGGGATGCCGGCGGTAGGAGTGGCCGATCTCCGATCTCCGATTTTCGATTTACGATTGAAGAGTTATCCGAATCCGTTTTCTTTTTCTACGACCCTCGAATTTGAACTGGAAAAGCCTGTAAATGTGGAGATCATAATATATAACCAGTTTGGACAGGTAGTCGATAACATTGATCATGCCGGCCAACAAGGAAAAAACAAGGTTACCTGGGATGCCGGGTCGTTACCGGCGGGGATATATGTGTGCCGAATCGTGGCTGGGGGCAAATACGGTTCGAAGAAACTGGTTTTGGTGAGATAACGTCTGTAGGGGCAACCGGTCCGGTTGCCCCTACCAATGGTTTCACCTTAGTTGGCTGCTTTCCGAAACGAGGTTGCTTCATCGGTTTCATAGCTGACAGATTGCCGGAACGAGATCACTTCGTCCCCCGCCGAGGCGGGGTCCTCGTGATGACAGGGTGGCTTAATTAATTTGAAACCGTGTCATTGCGAATCACGCCTGTGGCGTGATGAAGCAACCTCGATCATGTATATCGCTAACTAAGAAATAGTGAAGCAACCTCCATGCTGTCTCGCTGCATCTTTTTCACTTCTTTTTTATTATCTTTATGACGCCCTAACCCAACCTGATGCCCCGTTATCCTGTCATATCCATCTGGGGAGTGCTCCTTTTGATCATTGCAACGCAATTGGCTCTTTCCCAATCACAGGAGTTTAAATTCAGGCATATCACACCCAAAGAAGGATTGTCTTCAAATTATATTCGATGCATCATCAAAGACTCGAAGGGCTTTATGTGGTTTGGTACTGTAGGGGGATTAAACCGTTATGACGGATACAATGTAAAAGCCTATAAAAACGACCCGAATGATTCAACATCGATTTCCAGGAATTCTATAATGGCTTTAGTAGAATACACGAATGGAGATTTACTTGTCGGAACAATCAATGGAGGGTTGAACCGGTTTCATGCTGCGACAGAAACTTTTTCCCATTACACTCACAACCCGGACGATCCCACCAGCATCAGTCATGACAGGGTGAATATAATCTATCAGGATAATCAAGATTTAATCTGGGTTGGAACACACGATGGGTTAAATCTTTTTGATCCTTCATCAGGTCGTTTTAACGTTTTTCAACAGGATCCATTGTACCCCGGCAATAAGAAAGATCAGGTTCAGGTCATTTTCCAGGATAAGGAAGGGATGCTCTGGATTGGTACCAATGGCGGTCTTTATCAATTTGACAGACAACGGAAGGTTTTCAAAGAGATCGAACTGGTTCTCCCTGTGGAACCTATTGAAAACTGGCATAAGATCATCAATTGTATTGCAGAAGACCACAATGGAGTTCTCTGGATCGGAACAGATCATCTACTATTTAAATATGATAATGGGAAGCTTGAGTGGGTGCCCCCGAATAAAAACAGATCCAAATATCCAAGCAATTATCATATTACCGACATTGTTGAATATAAGGATGCAGATGGATATTACCTGTGGATCGCAACATGGTGGGGGTTGAATGCATATGAATTTAATTCGGGATTGTACCACAGGGTTCACACAGATCCCACTAATCCTGAAAGCTTGTCGAGCGATCATGTAAACGCACTGTTCCTTGATGACAGTGGTTTACTCTGGATTGCGGGACCGGATGGCATTGATATATTTGATCTTCGTTTGAAGCCTTTCAATCAAGTTTTCATGTCCCATGGAATAAATCAACATAGTTATTCTGCAGTGACTTTTTATGAAGATGAGGATAGTAATCTCTGGATTGGCTCACCAAATGGCGGATTAATAAAGTATGATCAACAGCTGAACTTTATGAAACGGTTTAATTTAAGGTTCGATGATCGTCTCATTCTCAATTATAGTGTTTTCAAAATTTTGGAAGATTCTAAACATCGATTATGGATTGGAATGAACAGGCCATATGCCGGGATCTATCTATTTGACAGAGACGAAGAGTCTGTTACAAAGTTGAAGTTTAACATCCCGGAAGACCAACTGCTCCCGGAAGGGATCAACGATATACTTGAGAACAACATGGGGGTTATATGGGTTGCTACAAACCGGGGACTGTTCTGGTTTGATGGTAAAAAGCAGGTGCCTGAACCATTGAGAATGGCAAATCATGATAAACTCTCAGATTCATGGATCAGTGATTTATACAAGGATGACTTCGGTATTGTCTGGATTGCTTCCAATAAAGGATTGTTTCGTATGAATGAACTTAGCTCTGATTCGATCACTTTCCAGAGAGTTGGGGACTGTAACAACGACAGCAGGTGTTTAAAAGGCAACCCAAAATGTATTTTTGAAAGTAAAAACGGGACTTTCTGGGTAGGAACAACCGAAGGATTGTTTATGATGAATGAAAGTCACGAATTTATTGAGGTTTACGAAAAGAATGAGTTGATCGGTGAAAATAGTATCCTCTCCATCGTTGAAGATGACAACGGGTATCTTTGGATGAACACCTGGAAAGGTATTGTGATGTTTAAGCCAGATATCATACCGGGTGAAACCCCGAAACTTTTTGACCTATCTGACGGATTACCTTTTGAAAAACATATAACAACCCCATTGTTTAAAAGCAGCGACGGACAGATCTTTGTTCCTGGCAGAGGTGCCCAGCAAAATGGTTTTTATTATTTCCACCCCGATAGTATAACAATTAACACTCAAATCCCTCCGGTTTTTATCACAGATCTGAAGATCCGTAATGAACCGTACGTTACCGATACCAACATCACCATGTTAAAGCAACTTACACTCTCCTACAACCAAAATTATCTCACTCTTGAATTTGCTGCACTGGATTACATGAATCCCGGTAAGAACCAGTATGCCTATCAGCTGGAAGGGATCGATAACGACTGGGTCTATTGCGGCAACAGGCGATATGCCAACTATACAGGCATTTCTCCTGGTGACTATATTTTCAGTGTAAAAGGCTCCAACAACGATGGGTACTGGAACGAAGCCGGAACCTCTCTTGCGATCACGATCCTGCCGCCTCCCTGGAGAACATGGTGGGCCTATTCACTCTATGCTCTTTTTTTATTGGGATTGATCGTTGCCTGGCGCCGGTATGACCTGAAACGGCAACGGTTGAAACAGGATCTGGAACTGGAACAGGTGGAGGCGGAGAAGCTGAAAGAGATGGATAAAATTAAATCCCGCTTCTTTGCCAACATCTCCCATGAATTCAGAACCCCGCTTACCCTGATCCTGGGTCCGCTTGAAAAACTCAGAAAGGTGGTTTTAGAGGAGGGGTTGCCGGACTTGGAAATGATGCAGCGAAACGCACGGCGGCTGCAACGGCTGATCAACCAGTTGCTGAGCCTCTCTAAACTGGAATCGGGAGAGATGAGGTTGCAAGTCAGGGAAGTGAACCTTGTCGAACTGGTAAATGGCTATGTCCAATCATTCGAATCCCTGGCAAAACAGCGAAACATCGACCTGGTCTTCCAGGCTGAAGAAAAAGATATTCAGGTTTATATTGATCAGGAAAAACTCGAAAAGATTCTCTACAACCTGCTATCAAACGCGTTTAAATTTACATCGGAAGGTGGTCTTATCAAAATCGAAGTTGGCAGTGGGCAGTTGGCAATAGGCAGTGAAAGAGGACAAAGGGACAAGGGGACAAAGGGACAATTCACTACTGCACCACTGCACCATAGCACCACTACCCCCACCACATCACCCCACCACCATACCACTATACGGATCTCCGACACCGGCCCCGGCATTCCTCCTGACCATTTATCGCACATCTTCGACCGTTTCTACCAGGCTGATGATTCCTACACACGCGACCAGGAAGGCACCGGCATCGGCCTTGCCCTAACTAAGGAACTGGTCGAACTACACCAGGGTACTATCTACGTTGAAAGTGAGGTTGGTAAAGGAACGACATTTAGGGTTATTCTTCCACTTGGGAAAGAGCATTTGAATGAGGAGGAGGTAAATGTTCAGGATGGAATGTCGAATATCGAACACCGAATATCGAATATCGAACATCGACAATCGACAATCGACAACCGGAGCAAAACGGAATTCGACGGAGCCAATCAATCCTACCCCACCCCCGGCCCCTCCCCAACAAGGGAGGGGAGTAAGCCCCCTTTAGGGGGTTTGGGGGTAGGAAACGAGCAGCCTCTCCTCCTGATTGTAGAGGACAACACCGACCTTCGGGCCTACATCCGCAGCTACCTTGATGAATCTTACCACATTACAGAAGCCAGAGACGGTAACGAAGGATTGAAAAAAGCTACAGAAGAGATTCCCGACCTGATCCTGAGTGATGTGATGATGCCTGGGATGGATGGATTTGAGCTTTGTGAGAAGCTGAAAACCGACGAACGCACCAGTCATATTCCGGTCATTCTCCTGACAGCCCGTGCAGCCCCGGAAAGCAAGCTCGAAGGATTGGAGACCGGTGCCGATGATTTTCTTACCAAACCGTTCGATCCCGATGAGCTCCAGATCCGGATCCGGAACCTGATAGCGGGGCGGGAACGGCTTCGGGAACGATACCTCCGGGAGATGGGGATAGAAGATCTCCCCAAAAAGGAAAAAACCAGGGAGAAAGAACTTATATCGCTGGATGAAAAATTCCTCATCAGGGCCAAGAGCATCATTGAGGATCATCTCTCGGACGAAACCTTCGACATCCCCCGGTTCAGCGAAAAGATGTACCTCAGCCGAACCCAGCTCCACAGGAAATTGAAAGCTCTTGTCAATCAATCGGCCACAGAATTCATCCGGGCTATCCGGCTCCATCATGCAGCCAGGCTACTAGAACACAAAACAGGAAATATTTCAGAGATCGCCCTGGAAGTGGGATTTTCCAACCCGGCCTATTTCGCCGAGTGCTTTAAAAAGCAATTTGGCCTCCTGCCTTCCGAGTTTATCAAAAATTTGTAGGGGCGACCGGGCCGGTCGCCCCTACAAACCTCTTTTTGCAACATATCTCTCGTTAATTGCAACATGGCTGGTAGAATTCCGGCTCCTCCTTGATGTAATTTTATTGGTAGAAACCAACGGAGGACCATACAATGAAAACATTGACAATTACAATTGCAGTTTTAATGTTCATCGTTTCACCTGTTTTCGCACAAATCATCCATGTGCCGGGCGACCAACCCACCATCCAGGCGGGGATTGATGCGGCATCTAATGGAGATACAGTATTGGTTGCTGATGGTGCCTATTTTGAGAACATCAATTTTCAGGGTAAAGCAATAACGGTGGCCAGTAATTTTTTAATGGATGGTGATACAATGCATATAACAAACACAATTATCGATGGAAGCCAACCCTCTCATCCCGACAGTGCATCCGTAGTTTATTTCATTTCAGATGAAGATACGACCTCTATTATCCAGGGATTTACAATAACTGGTGGCAAAGGCACATACCTCCCAACTACCAGAAGAGGTGGTGGCGGTATTCTCTGTTACTACTCAGGGGCAAAGATCATGAATAATTATATTGAGCGTGATACAATTGTAAATAACCTTGCTGGGGTCAATCTCAGAGGAGGAGGATTATACTATTTTGCAGATAATGATTGGGACGACTATCTTGTGATCAAAGATAACAAATTCAGATGGAATTACCTAAAAAACACAGCTGCAGATAAGGATGCCTCAGGATCTGCATTTACAATAGCATGTGATGCCACAATTACAGGGAATGAAATAACCAATAATCATGCGGAATCAAACAGTGTAAAAGCAGCATTTTTTTGTATTTCACCACCCGTCTCCTGTAAGGTACTAGTTTCCAATAATACAATTTCCCATAATAAATCTTTAGGCGTTGGTTCTAACTCTAGTGCCTATGGAAGTGCGATGTACCTGATCGGGGTGTTCGGGCAGGTAAATAACAATGTCATCATGCATAATGAGCAATCCTCGCAGAGCACCTGTGGGGGTGCTATAAGTGCCTGGAAGACGGACACTTCGCTTGTCATCGAGAATAATATAATCGCTCATAATTATTTTTCAAATGCACAAACATGCCGTGGTGGTGGGATCAACCTGATCTGGAGTACGGCAAAAATTGTGAATAACCTGATTTATAACAATTCAGCTACAAATGGAGGGGGTATATCAATATTAGATACCTCAAAGTGTGAAACAATTATCATCAATAATACAATTGTTCAAAATTCGGCTGACATCGGAGGAGGAATATATAATTATAAAGATAGTTGTATCGTCCTGAATTCCATAATTTATGATAACAGTGCATATTATGGTCCTGCAATATTTAATGATAATAGCTTTTCATCGGTTAATTATTCTAATATTCAAGGTGGCTGGACTGGAATTGGGAATATAGATGCTGATCCGGGTTTTATTGATCCGACAATCGGAAATTACTGCATTGATTCCTGTGTCAACGCACCTTGTGCCGGAACAGGTACAGATTCGATGTATATTGACAATTATGGCTGGTGTTATTCCCCCGACTATGATATCCGAAACCTTCCACGGCCTTTGCCTGCGTCAACCCCACCGGATATGGGTGCTTATGAAGTTGATTGGTGTGTAGGGATAGACGATTTGCAATCTCCGATTTTCGATTTTCGAATTACGAATTATCCGAATCCGTTCTCTTCATTCACAACCATTGAATACGATCTTCTTCAATTTGGAACAGTTGAAATATCCATCCTGAACCAGTTTGGGCAGGAGGTTGATAAAATTTCACAGCATGGACAGAAGGGGACAAACCGGCTGACTTGGGATGCCGGGTCGTTGCCGGCAGGGATTTATGTGTTCAGGATTATGGCTGGAAACAGAACCGGGACCAGGAAAATGGTGAAACGTTAAAAAGGTCTGTTATTCAGCCAGCATCTCTTTCCATGCAGGTACAATCCGGATAATACGGCCATCCACTTTGATCTCTTCCTCTTGATCAAAAGTGAGAATCCTCAGATTTCGGCAATTAAAATAATCTGAAGCCTCCATCAGCCCTTCGATCTCCCGTTTTCTGGTATCAGGATCTTCAAGATTGTAACAGCATTGTACCAGCATCTCAGGTTTGTTTCTGTCAAACAGGACAAAATCGCACTCTTTTTTCTCCTGAAAGTAAAGGAGTCCCCGCTGGAATGGTTTTTTTTGACGTAGCCAGAGGAAGACCAGGTTCTCAAACAATTTGCCATAATCATCCTGGTATGAACGGGTCAGAGCCTGAATCATCCCATTATCGACAAAATACATTTTTTTATTGGTGAAATCTGAGAGAACGACATCTCTGGAAAACCGACCCATTCGAAACATAAAGAATACATTTTCAAGGTATTCTGCTAACGAATACAACAGATTCTTGTCAAATTTATATCCGGCTGATTTCAGTT
The DNA here is from genome assembly GCA_017608295.1 of Candidatus Woesearchaeota archaeon. The sequence continues at coordinate 9,364 of JAFCGF010000039.1, read as the reverse complement.
CATTGTTGACTTTATTGATGGATGTGGGTTTCGAGAGATTAGAGAGCATCCTGGTGACAAAATATTTCAGTACAGGGATGTTCCGGATTTCATAACGTTCAACAATGTCCTTGTAGAGAAGTACAAAATAGTATTCCTGCAGCGTTCTTTCCAACTCCGCATATCTATTCAACACGAGTTCCGGGAAACCGCCTTTCATCATCAGATCTCTGAATGCATTGATAAGATAAGGAATGGTTGTTGGCAGGAAGGTCGTTTTATCCAATTTCCGGAAATTACAGAACTCATTAAAATTCAACGGAAAGATCTCATATTGCAGGGTCCTTCCCCGGAGAGAGGTAGCAATATCTGTGGCCAGCATGCGTGAATTGGAACCGGACAAATAGATTTTCTTCGTTTCGGCATCATAGATCCTTCTAACAAACTGCTCCCATCCATCTGCCATTTGAATCTCATCAAAAAAGAAAAAGCAATCTTTCAAAGGAATACCCGGGTAGAGTTCCCTGTAGGCCTGAAGAATAAGGTCAAATTCATCGCTCTTCAGGTTTAACCGTTCATCGTCAAATGAAAAAAACAGGATTCGTTCCTTTTGCACCCCGTTTAGGATCAACCTGTTGATGGTGTCAAATAAAACAGATGTCTTGCCACATCTTCGTACACCAACAACTGTAATGATCTTTTGAGCATCAATCGGCAGACTGATTTCCCGGGGAATTACCGACACGGGTAACCTATCCTGCCAGGATTTCAAGATGGATTTTATCAAATCTTTCTTGTTCATAACGACAAATATAAGAAACATTTCTTAAAAAACAAGAAAATAGTAAAAAAATTGTCGGTGCCATTAAGAAATTCCCATTCCAACCTGATGCCAGTGTCCTGAGTTTTTCACCTGTTCCATGAAGAATGCACAAGCCGCGTAAAGTGACCCCTCTTGGCCGAAGCAAAGTGACCCCCCTTTGGCCGATTTAAATTGACCACCCCCATTTTACCCTCTATTTTCTGTTTTCTCATCCATTGTGAGGAGCTGTTAATATTGGGGATTATGAATTTTACCATGCTAAATTTTCTGGGCGGTAAAACGAACCTCAGAGGATTCAGGTGCAATCGTTTTGCAGGAGATCATTCATTTTACCAGAATACAGAGGTTCGGTTCAAATTACTGAATATTAAAAGTCGTGTATTTAATGGACAAACAGGCATTCTGATATTTAATGATATAGGCCGGGTGTGGGTAAAAGGAGAAGATTCCAGGAGGTGGCATGATGGTTATGGAATAAGAATATGGCTAACACCGTTTGATTATACAGCATTGACAATAACTTATAATAGGTCAAACGAAGATAGCATGATAGATTTTACATTTAGGTTTATGTTTTAATCGCAATTCGATCATGCAATTTTTCTCATTAATGGAAGTTTAAATTAGAGTACAACGATATGCCAATGAATAAAATAGATGTTGATTTAGTAAAAGAAGCCGGGAATTTCGTAACCAAACTTTTGGCCGAAAAATTACCTGATAACATAGAATTTCATACTATCGATCATGCGAAGTATGTAGTTGATAACTCGGAGTTTATTGGAAAGATTAGTGGTTTAAAAGATGATGAAATAAATATTGTAAAACTTTGTGCCTGGTTTCACGATACAGGTTATATTATTAGTCCTGAAGGTCACGAGGAGGAAAGCGCCAGAATCGCTGCCGAATTTTTAACTTCAAAAGGCATTGATGAAGGTATAATAACCCTTATAAAAAATTGTATTCTGGCTACCATTGTGCCACAGCAACCGAAAGATCTTATTTCCAGAGTCCTTTGTGATGCGGACCTCATGCATCTTTCAGAGGACAACTATATCGAACGGATTGAAAAAATGCGGAAAGAATGGATCAATCTTTCAGAAAAGAAAATCGGAAAACGCAAATTCCATGCAACATCAGTAAAGTTTTTTCAGACACATGAATATCATACTTATTTTGCAAAAAAAGAACTTCAACCAAAAAAAGACAAAAATCTACAACTATTACAAAAGAAATTGAAAATGTCCATCCTGTTTATCGCAGAAGTGCTTTAAACCTGGTACATTATCTTGGTCTCAGAAGCTTTGATGTTGATCAACTGCAAGATCAATTAAGAGATCCTGGATTACCCAGTCTCTCGAATGTGGAAGATCATGTAATGAAATGAAAAGCCTTCTCACGCTGATCCAATTCACAAAATAATTAAAAAACTTGTTCGTTAAAAATTTAGTATTACTTTTGCGAGCGAATGCTAACTAACATTATTTGGAAATGCTAACAAAAAGACAACAGCAAATCATTGATGAATCTATCAAAATCATTGATAAGAAAGGGATACAGGGGTTGACCATTAGAAATCTTTCAAAAGCTATTGGTATATCTGAACCGGGAATATACAGGCATTTTGAGAGCAAAACAGAGATCCTTCTTCGTATTCTGAATAATTTTAAAGAGATGGCGATTATGCTTTCCGAAATGATGGAAACATATGAAGCCACGGCAATAGAAAAGATCAGTTTCATGTTTTCGAAGATGCTCGAATTATTTTCTGAAACCCCATCAATGGTTTCAGTTATATTTTCAGAAGAAATATTTAAAAATGAAGAAGTCTTAAAAATTAAAATAGTTGAGATTTTAAACCTGAATACACAAACGATTGAAAATATTATTTTGAAAGGTCAATCAGAAAAAACTGTAAGGGAAGATATTAATGAAAAAAGCCTTGCTTTAATAGCAATGGGTTCATTAAGGTTGCTAGTAAAAAAATGGGATCTGAACAATCACAATTTTAGTTTAAGTGCGGAAGGTAAAAAGTTAATAGCTGTATTGAGTAAAATTTTAGAAAAATAAATTCAGAGAATAATTAATAAGTACAAAATGGAAAACATACTAAAAAAACTACTCAATACTCCATGGATAACACTGGCTGTTATAATCTTGATCAGCGCTTTGTTTTTTGTGGTAATGAAGAGTAACTCCAGGATGGAAACCAATCTGGACAAGTATATGCCACAGGAACATCCGGCTTTTGTCTATAGTGACCAGGCCGAAGAATGGTTTGGAATAAACGATGGTATTATTGTGGCCCTGGAAAATAAAAATGGAATTTATAATACAGCTACAATCGATACTTTAAAGCAACTGACCAGGATGCTGCAAAAAATGGATGAGATTGAAAAAGAAGATGTCACATCTCTTTATACTGCTGACAATATTGTAGGTGATGAAGAGGGGATGGATGTGAAGCGTTTCTTTAAAAGGGTGCCGAAATCCGAAGAACAACTTAAGGAGTTACAGCAAAATGTTAGAAATAACGAAATGATTTATGGACGTCTTGTCTCAACCGATGAGACCGTTACAGTTATTATTGCCGAAATCAGGGATGATGTATTCAGCCAGGAATTTTACAATGAAATTCTTGAATTGACATCCTCATTCCAAACCGATGATATTAAAATTCATGTAGCCGGCCGTCCGATTGTGGAAGGTACAATGGCCCTCCTTGGCCCTGCTGATATGAAAAAGATGGTACCGATTGTACTACTTGTAATTACTATTGTCTTGTTTTTTATGCTACGAAGTGTAAAAAGTACATTGCTCACAATGGCAGTTGTGTTTTTTAGTGTGTTATGGGCATTTGGATTGATGGCGCTGGTTGACATTCCTATATACGCTGTTTCTACAATGATCCCTGTTATGCTTATTGCCATTGGAGTTGCCGACGGTATTCACCTGTATAGCCATCTGCAATTATTTCAACGCAAAAATCCTGATGCCGGGAAAAAAGAAGCAGTTATCGATATGATAAGAAACATGTGGAGCCCGGTGGTAATGACCTCTATAACAACCGCGGCCGGCTTTATCTCTTTACTTACATCGCAGGTTAATCCAATTAAATACTTTGGGATTTTTACAGCGTTCGGAGTATTAGCGGCCATGTTATTTTCTCTGACCCTGATACCGGCCGGAATTATGATTTTTGGTCTGCCAAAAGTTAGAAAGGCCAAAGCAAAACAAACAAATGGGAAACCTGGCTTTGCTGACAAATTTGCTTCCTGGGTTGTGAAACGGAAAAACATTTCCATTATTACTACCGCTATAATCATAGTTCTTTCAATAATAGGAATGCAGAAAATATGGATTAACTCAAGTTTCCTGGATAAGTTTGAAAAGGAGAGCGAGATAGTGCTTACCGATAAATTTATCAACGATCATTTTGGAGGAACAACTTCCTTAAACCTCATATTGGATGCAGGAGACAAAAAAGATGTGTTTAAGAATCCGGAAGCACTCAGACTGGTTGATCAAATGCAAAACCAACTTGAGAGCGACCTTGATGTTGTGGGAACGTCATTTTCTCTTGCCGATTACATAAATCGCATGAACAAGGTTATGAATGCCGATGATGAGGCCTTCAATACTATCCCCGACAGCCGCGACATGATTGCCCAGTACCTGCTGCTTTACGAAATGTCGGGCGACCCTGAAAACCTTGATAAAGTAGTCGACTACGATTATGCAAAACTGAATGTTACTTTTCAGTTAAAAAGCGATAATTCAAAAGCTATCAATTCGGCCATAACCATAATCGATTCTTATGAGGATGATTTTTCAGAAATGAATATTAATATGAAATATGCCGGCAGTGGTTACAAAGGACTGATATTTACCGATTTAATATTGGAAGGACAAATAATGAGTTTGATACTTTCAATAATTATCGTAATCGTACTGTTGTCATTTATGTTTAAAAATATTAAAGCCGGAATTATCGGCGCCGTTCCTATTCTTATAACAGCATTGATAAGTTTTGGCGTAATGGGTTTTTTGGATATACCTCTCAGCACAACAACAGCCTTGCTATCGAGCATAGCCATTGGTATTGGGATTGATTATGCAGTTCACTTTATCGAGCAATATCGCGTGAATGCTAAAAAAACAGGCGACAAAGAACTTACTGCACAAAAAACCATGGCGCACTCAGGCAGGGCAATTTTGTTTAATGCCATTGTTGTAATTGCAGGGTTTTTGGTGTTGCTGTTTTCCGTATTCCCACCCAACCGTGAACTGGGCGCATTGGTATCTCTGAATATGTTCACAAGTTTTGTGGGTACCCTTACCATTATGCTTGTGTTGCTGAATGTTTCAAAACTGTATTTTAAGAACAGTAATAAATGATACAATTATACAATGGTTCAATTATTCAATTATACAATGTCATTAAAGTAGATTTATTAATCATTTATTGAAAGTAGCCATGAAGGAAAACCATTATACCATTACACCATTAAATAATTACATCATTTAAAAAAAGAAAAATGAAAATATTAAAAATCACATCAGTATTAGTTGCATTAATAATAACAACCGGATTTACAGGACAATTAATGGCACAGCAACTAAGTGGCAGGGAGATTATCGAAAAAGTTTACAACCTTCCAACAGGAGACGATCAAACATCCGACCTTACCATGACCCTTATCAATAAAAACGACAAAAAAAGAATCAGAAAGATCAAACAATTCAAAAAAGAGATGGGTGATGTAGAAAAAAGCATCATGTTTTTCCAGTCGCCTGCCGATGTAAAAAACACTTCATTCATGAGTTGGGAATACGATTCTGAAAAGAGTGATGATCAGTGGATCTATCTTCCGGCTTTAAAAAAGGTCAAAAGGATATCCAGCGATAGTAAAAGCGATTATTTTATGGGTTCCGACTTTACTTACGACGATCTGGGAGACCGTAAATTGGATGACGATACTCATGAACTTATTGGGGAAGAAACAATCGATGACGTTGATTATTACATAGTTGAAAGCACACCAAAGGATGAAGAATATATGTACTCCAGAACAAAAACATGGATAAGGAAAGACAACTTCATAGGTTTAAAAAAGGAATTTTATGATGAAGATGAAGAGTTTCTGAAAGTATTAAAGATTAAGAAATTTGAAAAAATCTCAGGCTTTTTGGTTGTCACAAGTTCCGAAATGGAGAATGTGCAAAAGAATCATCGTACTACCATGGTGTTAAGTAATGTAGAGATCGATACAAATATTCCGGCCTCCAAATTTTCTGAAAGGATGATGATGAGGGGGATGTGATTCAGTTATACAAGTTAAAAAGTCATGAAAATAAAAGGAATAATATTATTTCTGCTACTGCTTGTTGGGCAGGAGTCTTTTGCCCAAATGGTCGATATCAATGGGTTCGTAAGAAATTATACAGGTATTTTATATAAAAACGGCAACTTTAATATGCTGCAAAATACCCTCAATTTAAATTTTGAAAAAATGGGTGACAGAGTAGCTTTTAAAGCTAATCCCATGCTCTATCTTTATGGTATAGATAGCCTTGATTTTAGGCTAAGAGAGATTTATTTGGATCTCTATTTCAAAAGTATTGATATCCGTGTAGGGAAGCAACAAATAGTATGGGGAAAAGCCGATGGAGTGTTTATTACCGACATTGTTTCTCCTTTGGATTTGTCGGAGTTTTTGTTGCCGGATTTCGATGAGATACGCATCGGTGTATATGCAGCAAAAATTGATTTTTATTTTGGCAACAGTACCATTGAATTCATTTGGAAACCGATTTATGCCGGTAATGAGTTTCCCAAACCGGGTTCGATATGGTACAAGCCTCCGGAATTTCCGGCTCCGCCAACTTTTGATTATTCAAAGGAAAAAATAAACCCCAGCCTTTCAAACAGTGAAGTTTATTTGAAGTATTCATTATCCTCCTCTGCCATCGATTTTGATTTGATAGGGGCATATACCTGGGATGCTACACCGAGTATGTATATTGAAAAACAATTTGAAATTGATACAATAACCAATTTGCCTGTGCTAATTGGATTGTTGATCACTCCCGAGCATCACCGTCTTACTGTTGCCGGGGGCTCATTTACGTCAACGATCAAGAGTTTTGTGCTTCGGGGTGAAGCTGCTTATTATAATGGGAAATACTTTCAGACCGCTGATCCAACAGCGGATGGAGCTCTTACACAAAAAGATTATTTGCACTATGTCGTTGGGCTTGATTATGGCATCGGCAACCTGAAACTGAGCGCTCAGTTTATTCAGAAGTATATTATGGGGTATAACGATTTTATCGAAGAAGCTGAATTTCAAAATACGATGACATTCCTTGCCCGATACGATGCCATGCGTGAAACACTGCATTTTGAACTGTTTTCATATGTTGGACTGAACTATGGTGATGCATTGATAAGACCTAAAATCACCTACGATTTTAGTGATAGTTTCTCAATATTACTGGGATCAAATATTTTCGTTGGCGATGAAAGAGGTATGTTTGGCCGTTATGACGATAACTCAATGATTTATACAAAAATCAAGTATAATTTCTAATAATACAAACAACTTCTTGCTACCAGTTACCGCGATTGTTCCCTAATTTTTCTTATATTTATCCGGTTATTTGAGTAGGGGCAACCGATCCGGTTGCCCCTGCAAACTCAAAACCTGACCGGATGCCCTACTCTGTTAAAATATCATTACTGTCGGTTATCTTCTTCTGTGCGCTCGTCATTAGTGGACTTCCTCAATCCGGCACCTCCGGACCAATTGATTACACGCTCCTGAAAGGACTGCCTGTCAAAATGGCTACCTCCATATTCAAAGATTCGAAAGGATTCATGTGGTTGGGCACCGAAAACGGTCTATACCGGTATGACGGGAATGATTTCCTGGAATTTCATTACGATCCCATGGATACTACATCTATCTCGGGGAACATGATCCATAAGATTCTGTTTGAAGACAGGAGCGGGAATATCTGGATCGGAACTTATTCAGGCGGGCTGAACATCTATAATCCAAATACGGGATCATTTAGCCATTATTTGAGAGAGCCCGGATTTATGTTCGATTTTGATTTCAACCTGATTCACACAGGTATAGAGGATCAGGATGGAAATCTCTGGCTTGCCTCCTCCAAGAGTTCAGGTATTTTGAATCTTGACCCCTCCACAGGTGAGTATACCATTCTCCATGTCAATTCTGATACGATAGATCAGGCAAACAGGATCTCTTTCATCTCGGAAGACAGCCAGGGCAGATTGTGGATCAGCACCTATCGGGGATTGTACCTACTCGATAAAAGTTCTTTGAAATTCAAAAATATTTCCTCCTTTGTTCCTGAGGCAGGGGATTTGGCAGATCAGCAGACGAACGGTTTTGTTGAAGATCCCAACGGCACTTTCTGGATAACTACGATTGACGCACTTTTTCAATATAATGAGGCAGAAGGCAGGATCACACAATACCGGCATGACCCGGATAACATCAATAGCATAAGCAATAGTTACATCCGGACTATATTCGACAATCCGCTGGATGAGGGTAAGTCGCTCTGGCTGGTGACAACAAAGGGTTTGAACCGATTCGATAAAGCCACAGGCAAGGTAACACGCTATGATTACAATAAGGATGATCCCCGGAGCAATTTCTTTGATGCGGTATTAGATATCTATCTAGATAAACAGGGGATCCTATGGGTAGCAACGGGTTTTACAGGATTCGTCAAACTCAACCTTAACAGGAATCCCTTTTCTTCTTTTACCATAGGACCGTTCGGTCAGGAACCCTATACCTATGATGCTGCCACATTTCTGGAAGACAGCAAAGGCAATTTCTGGATTGGCACCAGCCAGGGAGGATTACTACAATATGACCGGCAAATGAATTTCAGAAAAAGATTTACCATTGATCCTGCCAATCCAAACAGTTTATCCTATCAATTTGTTTTTACACTAATGGAAGATTCCAATGATAATCTCTGGGTGGGGACGGCTGCTTCACTGGATAGGTTCGACAGGGAATCTGAGATATTTTATCATATTGAGCTTCCTTCAAAGATTCCATACGATTACGTACGGATCAATGACTTGTTGCAGGATAGAAAAGGGCATATCTGGATTGCGGGCAGTGGATCATTGTATGGTCAGCGAAAAGAGGACATACTTACAAATACCTTCTATGAAGTTGAAGGGTTCACAATGAGTTTAAGTGATATCAGAGCCATTACTGAAGATCCGTCTGGTACCCTGTGGTTTGCTTCCACTTTTGATGGATTATTCAGGTTGACAAATGAGAACAGGGAAAGGATGAAATTCGAACCCTTCAAACATGATCCGTTGGTGACATCCAGTCTCAGCACAAATGTGGTATGGTCACTTTATACGGATTCGCATGGTATCCTATGTTTTAACCACAGAGTAAACCGATACCACCCACCGGTAAAAAGAGGTACCACATTTTAAAATCTATTCAAAACGTTACTCTTTCGTTCTCTGAAAGATTACGAAAATGATATCCA
>JAFCGF010000038.1 GCA_017608295.1 Candidatus Woesearchaeota archaeon | reverse complement strand
AAAACCAGACCTCAATAAAAACAAACCGCAGGAGTGGGTTAATGCTATATCGGCAGTGCTCGACGGTCGACTGGCAGTGGTTAAAAAGCATCGGACAATTCCGGCTGCAATAGAGCGTGATCTACTGGCAGAGGCAGAAAATATGAAAACCGGTTTTAAATGTATATCGCATAATCGGTCTGTGCAGGTCAGTGAATGCTCATCCTGTGAGGATTTAAAAACCTGCGAAGCGTGGTCTTGATGCCCTGGGTAGATATTGAACAGCGCACCGATGCATGGTTTGACCTCCGGGCCGGTAAAGTGACTGGCTCGGAGATGTCAAAGATTATGGCTCACTATGGTAAAAAAAATGAACTCGGTGAACCAGTTTTTGGTGAACCGGCATTGCGACTGGCGGCAAAACTGGCAGAGGAGCGGGTGACCGGTAGACCAATCATTGATGACGGGTTTGCCAATGCCCACATGACGCATGGCATACAACAGGAGCCGGTCGCTATCGCACTTTATGAGGCGACAAGATTTGTCGAGGTGGCAGCGGGCGGTTTTTTTGATAACAAAACGCATGGAGCGTCACCGGACGGTCTTATTTATTGTGACGGTGTTTTAGAGGTCAAGGTTGGGATAGAATCGGTACACCGTAAACGATTAAAATTGGGGAAAATCGACAGCTCATATAGGTGGCAAACAACGCACGAGCTTTATTCGGCACAGTTTTGCAATCCAGCCGTTCAGTGGCTTGATTTTGTCAGCTTTTGCACTGAGATTTCCGCACCTGATAATTTATTTATTGTCAGGGTATCAGTTAACGACCTAGATTATCTGGAAAATGTAAAAAAACTACAGACACGACTTGAAGGTTTTGAGTGTGTTGTGACAAAACAAGTGGAGGAATTGAAGTGGAAGTAGTAAATAACGCTCTTGACTGTTGCAAATCAGAGGCATTACGGAAAAATACCAAATTGAAGTTATTGCGCTGGATGCAGAAAAATTACAAACGCTTCGAGAGGATTTTGTCACCGAGCGAATTGAAGGAATTTCATGTTTGGTGCGAAACTCTGCATATGCCGACGGAGCCGTGGAGTGAAATCACCGAACCGGGCCGGTACGAGGTTTTGGTGTGTAGAAAACCCTCACGGTACCAGATTATTGTGGTTATCGATTTAGGTGGCGAGTTACATGTCAAAATGGATTTGACCGGACACACGCCGCTACGGGATTGTGTTGGAATTCTGAAGGTGTTGAGCCATGTCAGTTGAACCCTTAGAGGAATGTAAAATTTACCGCAGGTTGATAAGTGGCCACTTAATTCGGATTGTAATTGTTCCAGTCCGCAGGGAGGTATTTTTTGAGTTTGCACGGGAGAACACTCCATTATATGCACAGTATCTGGACGATTTTGCCGTGTGTGTTACATTTAGGTGGCAAAGCAGCAAAGCGGCGGCGATATCTTTGATAGATCATGCTGTACAATCTAATTGCGCAGTATACCCAGATTTATGTGCGGAGTTGCGTGATATTATCATCAAAACAGAGCGCGAAAGAAAATCGCAAGGGTGATTTATATGAAAAATTTAGTCATTTTAATCGGTAATCTTGGAGCCGACCCAGAGCAGAAAACAACAACCTCTGGCGTATCCGTAACCAATTTCCGCGTTGCCACAACTGAGCGTTGGAAGGGGCAGGATGGGCAGATGCAGGAGCAAACAGAATGGCATACAATTGTTACTTGGAAGCGATTGGCTGAAATCTGCGGTGAATATCTAAGTAAGGGATCAAAAGTTTACATTGAGGGCAAGCTCCAAACCCGAAAATGGCAGGATAAAGACGGCAATGACCGCTATACAACGGAAATTGTGGCCCGCGAAATGAAGATGCTGACTCCACGCGGTGAAGGCGGCGGTCAGGGAGGTTCCGGCGGCGGCTTTGATCCCGGCCCGGTTGAACCGAGCGGTGGAGACAATTCTGTTCCGTTTTAATTTTCAAGGTATGACCGATTATCCTAGTAAAAAAAATCCCACCATGGTAGACTGTTTACAGAGGGTCAGGAAACAAGCATTGAATTGTGGTTACAGATGACCCTTTGAAAGAGTAAAATAGTAGGCGTTGAAGCATCAGGTCGTCTAGTAATGTGGAGCCGAATTGGATGAGGCGTGGAGCTATCAAAAAGCTTTGAAGCGGCCCTCCAGCCTGAAGGAAAATGGAAAAAGTAAGCATAAACTGAACGCTAAAAACGCGCCAAACAGAAAAGGAGGTGATGATATATCAAAGATCCGACTGAGGTGTAACAAGAAAAACCCTTAAAGGTTAGAGGAATTCAATATTGATCCTGAATTATTAGCGAAGGGAGGTTGCGCAATGGCGAGTACCCACTAATGTAGAAAATAAATAGATGAAGATCTAGCTAAGTAGGATTATTTGCTAGGGACAAATCCGGGTTTGTAAAACGATTGTATTTTAACAATCGGCCCAACACTACATACATAGGCAGTATAATGATAAGAGCCAGCGAAAGACTGGCAGCGATAGGTCAGGCGTATTACCAAGGGCGGAAATATGAAATCAGGAGGAACAAATGAATTTGACAGCGAGCGCATGGAAGATAATGAGGCAAAATGAGTATCAAAAACTCATCCAAGATAAGCAAAAAATGTGGGCATTGTTTTCGGTGGCCATGAGAAAGGCATGGTCTAACCTTAAAAAGGCGGCAGCGACATTGATAATTCAGTCAGCCGGTCGCGCGTTGAAATCTATCGAAAAAGCCAAAATTCAATATTCATTTGGTGTTCCGGCGCATGGGATGTTGGTTGATTTAGAGGCCGGTTATGTAATATTTCCGTCCATTCCAGCAGCGAAATTGTTACTAGATGAGGCATGCTGCATTGTATCTAATTTTGCCAAATACCTATGTGACGGCCTATACTGGTTCGACGAGACGGAATTTCCTGGGGTTGAAGAAATTCTTGACGAATTACGCACATTACCATGTAATAGAGGATAGACAGGTGACCGCAAAAAAAAAGCAGGCATACCGAAAGGACAGCGGAAAAGCCAGCGGATTGACACAATTTTTGCGAGATGCATATCACTGGTTAAATGTGATACATAATGTCAAACGGCGCACGATCCTTGTGTACAGCAAAGGGTCACATAAACTTGACATCGCAACTGCGACAGGTATCCAAACGTTGCTCGATAGTTGTTATACATCGCAATACGATAAGTTTGAAGGCAATCTCACAATAACCTACTAGGGTAATATGCGACCACAAAATGCTTTCCAAATTGTCCGGGAACATAGAGGTATCGAGGCATATAGGGTATTTTATAATGTGTTTCCTGTCATGGCCGGAATGATCAAAAATACAGCACTTGACCCGCGACACGATCCGGAGTTGGTGCATGATTTTCTTGTCGTGACACAATATGCCCTGGGGTTTGCACACGGGGTTTTCGAACAACTGCCGCAGGGCTGGGCACCTGAGCGCATCGAAAATCATTATAAAAATGCGCTGAATGATGCATTGGTGCATACTGGACTGATAACCCAATATGGAGTGATCAAATGAAAAAACAATGTGCTGAAAAGGCGTTGCTGGCTGAAGTGCAAAATCGCCTTGGTGATATATCTCAAATAAGCATGAGCGATGCTCGTATGTTGAGAGTTACGCTGATCGGACTATATGACTATATTGTCAGGTGTAAAAAACCACTGAAAAGAATCACCCTTATGAGGGCGGTGACTGTAATTCTTATGGTCATTCGGGAAATGGATATGAAGGCAAAGCCCTGTTGCGGCGGGTCGGATTGTTCAGGCAGCAAGAGGTCTCTGCAATATTTTGAACAATACAGGGGGTATGATGGTTTTGGGCGGTGCACGGAATGTGCTCACATGTGGACAGCCTCTTATGAGTCTCCCTGTGCGGAATGCGATGGCACTCGTTGGGAACCAGCAGTATCGATTGGACAGGAGGGCGCAGAATGTCGATAGATGATCGAGAGTGCAGCAGTTGCATGTATGGTGCAGCGTCGAAGGAGGTGTATGAAATTTCTTGCAATTTTTGAGAAGATTGCCGCCCTGCATCAGCAGGGCGATACGGTAAGCCGGGCGCGTCTTGCAAAAATGTTGGACATATCTAGTCATGAGGCGGGCAATGCACTGAGCGCATTTAAACACCGGCAAGAAATCGCCTCTTTTTGCGGTGCTCCGTCGCGAGTTATCGACACTGAGAATAAACCTGTGCTCGTATTTAGCGACACTCATGCGCCGTATCAGCACGTAAAGGCACTAGAATTTTTACAGGACACCTATTCCGCTCACGGGTGTGGGTCGGTCGTATGTGCGGGCGATTTTTTTGATCATCACGCCATGAGCCGCTTTGTATCCGAGACCGATAGCCCATCACCCGAGGTCGAATATCAAAAAGCATTGGAGTGGAGTGATTCGGTCAATAAAGCTTTCCCGACTGGCGTTTTGGTGGAAGGTAATCACGATGCAATTCCCAGCAGACAAATTAAACTGCTTGGTCTTGCACCGGGTATTCTCAAGGAAAAAAATGAGTTATATGGGTTAAGTGCAGGCTGGAAGATTGAACCGCTGTATCATACGATATTTAACGGTGCCGTCTTGATCGAGCACGGGATCGGATCGGGTGGTATGTATGGTGCGATCAATACGGCCATTGCCAAACGGTCTTCTTTTTGTCAGGGACATACTCACAGTTATGCTATGGTGGCATATCGGAGTAATTACCGAGATACCATTTTCGGCATGAATTGCGGTTGTCTTTTTGATGCCGATTCGCTGGCGGCCAGATATGGGCAATATGCAAAATGGAAGGGCGTATTAGGGTGTGGCATTGTTTACGCTCCGAATCATGCTGAATTTATTCCACTAAGTTGATTGATTATTAAAAAAATATTAAGGAGTTTCGAATGGGTAATAAAAAGAAAATAAAGAAATTAAAGAAGAAGATTAGAGTCTTGCGTAGGAAAAAACCGAAAAAAGCGAAATATTGCTCTGAATGTGGAGATGATAACGATGGACTGCATTATTATTGGTGCAGTAAATATTGAAACTGTACTGCAGGGATGAGACAATACCATGAAAATTTATTGTCAATATTGCGGGGAGTATTGCGGCGACATTAAAGGGAAAATCCGAAAAGGAACCGTGTATGTGTGTGACACATGCGCGGTTGCTGAGGCGGTGCAGGACGCGCCAGATACGTCGAGTACCGTGGAGAATTTATATGATATTTTTAACCTTAAATATCCATGACGATTCTTTTGTGACGTGACCGATTATCCTTGTATAAAACGTCATAATATGCGATAATACTTACAGAGGGTCAGGAAACAAGCATTGACTTGCGGATAACAGATGACCCTTAAAATAGGTTATAGATACAAGCTAAAACAATAATAATTGGAGAAAATACATGGAATCAGTATCGATCAGGCCGTCTCATTTTAAAGGTAGTTTTGTTATGGGCAGCGTATTCCAATCGTGTAAGCATGAGCAGATTTTTATGAACATGCTTGTCATCTCGGAGCGTTTGGGTGACACCTGGGGACTGACCAAGGAGCAGTACGAGGTTGAACGGGAAAAAGATGGAGGGTATTCGCCGTTAGAAAGTCAATATGCTGATAAGGTGTTACCTTACTTGGTAAGCCCGGAACGAGCCCAGACTTTTTCTACTGGACTCGGAACAAGATACTGCGAGTTGACGGAACGATGAACACTGTCGCTATTGGTATGCAGTTTGATCAAGATTTATTGTGCTGCTCATGTGCAGAGGGTGTTTTTAAAATATCGGAATACCCAGATCTTTTAAGGATGACCACTGAACCGGTGAGTGTGTCGGCTAGCTCATTGTGTGAATGCGGGCAGGTTTACGGAGATCCGAGGTCGGTTGAAGCTGCTGGAAGAATCTTAAATATAGGTAACAATAATGAAACCTGATGCTAAATGGATGACCGAAGTGCCAACTACAATTGATGAGTGCCACGCGGCACTTGAGAGAGATGATCCACTAGTAACATTAAACTTATGGGAAATCTTTGACTGTCGAATTGAGCTAGGCGATGAAACGTTGAAGGCTTATACGGTCGCCTTACGCGCCCACATCTTGGCATTCGAAAACAGCTGATAAAAGAGATATCATACCAATGGAGGGCAGTATGTCATTAGTTAACATTTTCGAAAAATCAGCAGCGCAGGGAAAGGAAACCACTATTATCGGGACTGACAATATTATGAGGGTTGGTGTCTATGATACAACAATTTTGGGCATGGTGTTTTTTATGGACAGCAACATGAACCATAATCCGTATGTAATGCTCTCGGATATCGTCTGGTATTCGGTATGAAGCGGCTCAAATACAACACATCCAAAAAGAAACCTGAGTGCGATGGGTACAAGTTTGATTCTCGGCGGGAAATGTTTCGGTACATTGAACTTAAGCAAATGGTTAACGACGGAATTATCTGCGATTTGATTCTTCAGCCGGTTTTCAAAATCAGCCTTGGAGGTGTTAGGGATTCCGCCACCGGCAGAATGATGGCAGCTCGGAAATATATCCCTGATTTTCAATATGTTTCTCTGTGTAGTGATATTATCACCCCTGGTACTGTCGTTGTTGAGGATGTAAAATCACCATCGACAGCAAAGGAAAGTACATATCGGCTCAAGAGGCAATTGTTTCATGAGCAATATTCATCAATAGCATTTTTGGAGGTATATTAAAAATGGCATCAGAACAAAATAAGCAAACCGCAATCACTGCTATTGTAGCCACATTAGAAGAGTTGTCGGAATTTAAACAGGAGATCGACGACCGGATTGACGAGATATATATCGCAAATATAATTGGTGACCCAACAATACAGGCAGCAATTAAGGATGTCGCTAAAGCAATTGTTGCCAGTAAATTAAACCAGACCCATGCGCGCGCCGCTGAGGTGGAATCTCTGTGTCAACAGGTCGGGTCGCCGGGATCGCTGTTTGATACGGGGGGTGGCGATGAATAATAAATGCCCACGGTGCGATCATGCAGCCTCGCCAGTCAGTCCGAGATTGGTAAAACATGCATGGATGGATTCCTTCAAATGCACGTCCGATTTCTGCGGCGCGGAATTTGTTGAGACTGGTACCGGCCCGGAGTTTCTACCTGGTGCGTTTTTGGTCAGTGAGACTTATCAAATTGCGGTTATGTTTGATGTGTTTAAACGCCTCTTGACATTAACGATACTGAGCAACCATGATGGTGTCATAAAGGCGCGGGTGGAGGTCGGTGGCTCTTTTTATTTTGACACTTTTGAGGTGTCACTTTTAGGTGCGGTTACCGGTGACGTGGAGGTATTGCATATTGGGAGAGGTATTAGCGGTCAGGCGATTGACGTACTGCCGTATAATATTGTTTTTGATAAAGAGGAAATCGCATGAAGATGTATTTTTTGTTACTTGCGCTAACTGCTGTAACGCAGGGACTGTTAGGCTGTGCCGCTATCGAGCGGATTGACGAGCGCAGGGTAAAGCAGGCGGATGAAATCAACACTCGCATCGAGCGCAGTGCGGAACGGGCAGCGATGGCGGACTATAATCAGGCGGTCTCTAAGCATCAATTGAGCATGGCGGCATTGGCAACATTCAGGACACCTGCCTCCGCCCCTGTTATCCAGCGGCCTCAAATTGATATAACCGGTTTGTATGCGATCATGTGCAAGGATCAGGATGAAACGAAGGCGCAATATTGCGATAGGCTCAAACAGCAGGCAAAGCGGATACTTAGCGGTATTGATCCGCCCGCGCCGGTAACCGCTAACATTCCGCAGCAATCTGGTCAGCCAATTTTTGTTTTTGGTGATGCGAATATCAACCTTAACAGCCCTGCCGCAACTATTGATTCAGCGGCGGACGAGGTGCCCGAAGCAGCACCGCAGTATATCCAGCCGCAACTAATGAGCGAGCAGTTGATTTCTGGCGGGTTGAACCTTATCGGCAATGTGGCGAGGATGGGTACAACTGCGTGGATCACAGGGCAGGGGTTTGAGTTGGCGGACTCCCTCGGCGGTAAACTGATTGATGGGTTGACCTCGACAAGAGAACACGATCATGACGATGCCAATACGGAGACTTCTGCTGGCAGCAGTAACAATGCCCAATTCCACCACACTACCTCAGGCGGCCCAGATGGCGGAAAATCTCTGGTACTTTGCGAAGGGCAACCGGCGGATTTTGACCGCTGCTATGTTGGCAATACGGAGATCCCTCATCATGGGCAGGACGAGGGCCGCGAATCATATTGGAACCAGCACGAGGTACCGGCTGGTGATATCCAATGTGATCGCGACGGGCGGACATATACCTTTCCTGCGGCAAAAATGGTGACGTACGGGGTGTGTGAATGATACAGGAAATTTTATGCTATTTAGCTACTGCGATCTTGGCGGTAATGCTGGTCTACGCAGGATGTCGGGCAGTTAACAGCCCTATGGAACGTGTCATTGTAAAACGGATTGAGACGGTCAAATATATTCCGAATCCGTATACAGCCAGAGACCGGGTATTGCTGGCCGTGACATTTGCCGGCGAGTTGTCCATTGGCTCACTGCATCGCCCGGATGCTTTGGGTGAGGCATTGCGCATTCTCCAGGTGGCAGAAAATCGCAGTCGCTTGACCGGGCAACCCTTGGCGGTTGAGCTTCATCGGGAATGGCAATTTTCCGCATGGGATGATTTGGGGTCACAACAGAGTCTGCAGAAGCGTCTTGGTTTATCAACACGCTCCGGTGCTCAAAAATTTGGGGAATGGCTTGATTTTACCGAGCGAGTTTTGCGCTTAGAAAGGGTGAAGAATTTTACCGCAGATCACTATTACAATCCAGAGGTGATTATCCCAGATTGGGCGACAAGTAAGGGGGTTCAAGTTGGCGAACATTTCTTTGAAACCCTGGGATATGTTCCAAGGGGGAAAATATTTCCACAACCGCCAGCCCTACGGTACAGTGCCAAAAAACGGCCCGTGTATGCCCAGCCAGTCGGTCAGGCAGAATATCAAACAACGAGGCACTTGCAGCCGGTCAAGCGGCCTCCTGCTGGTCAAATACTGGATTTGGTTGACGAGATTTTAAACTGATCGCCGCACCCGCTGATTTTCTCTTTCAACGGGTGCTTTTTTATTTGACAGCTATGCGAATATCGCATATAATAAAGTATAGGGTAAAGAAAAGGAAAGAAAAACTTCAACGGAGATCGAAATGAAAGCATTATATCATGGCACCTCAAGAGAAAATGCTCATTCAATAAAAGCAAGTGGCACAATTAATGGCCCGGTTTACCTAACGGCAAATTATGAGCAGGCTGTTGAATATGCATTAAATAATGATTCCTGTGGAGTGGTTATTACTATCGACGATATTGACACCGGAATAACGTTACAGGCCGATAATGAGAGTTGTGACTGGGTGGATGTGGATGAGGCACTGGAAAATGACGCTGAAGTTTTCATAAATGATGACCTGCCTATCCCGAACGCACAGTATACATACTATGAGAATTATGAGGAAATATCAGGAATTTAACCGGAGGGAATAATGAAACCGAAAACAATCCTAAAACAAGGCCGGGCAACGGGGAACAGAAAAAGGATGAGAATTGGAAGGCGGGCTGTGGCTCGTGAAGCGCGGAAAACGTTTTTGAATCGCCGGAGCGAACGGTTTTTTCTTTATGTTTTGAACATCCGGACTTTGACATCATGATCGCCCGGAAATTCAGCGCAGCACTTTTCCTAAAACTCAGTTACGGCGATCCGGAGAGAGCACGGGTGATGATCAATAAGACATTGGCCAAGTATGATCAAAAAGGGCTTGTGCACCCAGTTTGCAAATCTAGGGTAAAGTCGCTTTTGCGTATTCAGCGGAGACTTTAAAGGGGAATTTACCATGATAAAAATAATAATGACATGTGATGCTCTTGACTGCTGTCGATCTGTGGAGATTTATGGCGACACGGAAGGCGATGTTATCCACGCAGGCTGGCATGTGCATGATCTCTCTGAGGGGCATTACTGCCCGCAGTGCTGGCCAGAAGTCAAGAAAGAACTGGACAGTGAAGAATAACACCGACTTTATCAGGCAGGTTGACCTGATATCGGATTATCACGGCCTCGCTCTGCGAAATACGCGCAGGGCGAGTTGGTACTATGACAACTTTAATCCATCGCGCTTCAGGATACATAAACCGAGCAGTTTATAAAAGTCATTCTCACTCATTTTTTGACGCTGGAATTTTGTCAGATCATCATAGCCAGTATCAGAGGCCATAATATTACGCATGCCAATATCAGCCTTGACGGCTACGGTTGCAAGGCGAGCAACCTCATGCCTTGTTGCTGATGGTGCAGAATCGTCACTGCCGATTGGCACAACGGTTTTTTCGTGCCCAGCAATCACTGTAATTGGACGCTTGCCGCACCTCACCGATCCGGCTGCATACCCGCCAGTGTCAACCGTGACCTCGGTCGCATGGAACGGGAGTTTAAAATGGTCTAGCGGTGACCTCCAAAATGGCACCCAGTGCTTTGCGACGATAACTGTCCATTGATCCTGACCGCCATCACCCGTACGCTGTAACTTGCCTGCCCTGTACCGCACATCCGCCCCAAACCGGCGAACCTTATTGCCATATGCGCCGAGTGGTGCTAAAAAAACACCTGCAACGAGCATGTTTGTCATATCGCCCAGCACAGCGTATTGCCCAGCGAGGATTCCTGAGCCGACGCACAGACCCACGGTGCCGATAAACTTCCCCCACTGATCTCTCGTTTTGCCTACTTTACCCATGATTCACCTTCCTGTGATAATTCTTGATTTTTCTTTTTTCTTCTTGTCCGGGTTACTCTTCATTTTTCTCACAATCCAACCTATAAGGCCAGCCAACACGATGAGTAATCCAGTATTTAATGATATTCCCGCACTATTGCTTTTAATATCCCCTCTATTGATTCCTATCTGTCGGGTATTTGCCGTTCGTTCATGCGTATTTAAATTGATGTCTTTCCTAAGAAATTTCATTTCCGCCAAGGAATCTCGCCATTCATCGCGAAATTCAAACAGCAGGTGGCCTATTTCTCGATTTGCGCTATCGGCGGCTGTCGGCGCACCTTGAAATTCAGCCGCATCCATGCGCTCCTCAAGGTCATCCAGTCGTTTGTTATCCGCCGACAGCGCACCGGTGCCAGTGGCGAGCAGTACAAGGAACACGGCAGAGCATATTGTTTTTGACATAGAGGTGGTGCCTTGTTATAAATTAAACTATATTAATTACGCCTGCGTTTGACCATAAAGCACCAGTTGGTAAGCCTGCACTTGCGGTTGGTAAACCTTCCATCATTACTACGCCATCGTCTCGAACATACAATAAAGTGTTATCAGAACTATCATCTATTTTCAAAGCGTATGTTGCGCTTGTAGTACCGGAGCCTTTTATGTGTAATTCAGCGGATACTGAGCTTTTATTTATGCCTACACCATCAGGAACAACAAATAATCTGTCTGCTCCGGGACTGCTAGTTAAACTGGCCGCCATTGCCAATCCAACTCCATGAATAGATTTAATTTGATTTCTATTTGCCCCAAGCGTATCAAAAAATACAATACCAGGAAATCCTGCTGGGGTGGAATAAACTATCCTCCCTGCTTCTCCTTCCTCATTTCCGAGGAACCAACTTTGCCCTCCATATCCAGATATTTGACTTCTTAGAGTAGAAGAACCAGAATACCACTCAAAAATATTGGAAAGTGATGAAATTGTACTATAAAAAGATGTTTGACCATCATTTTGTATTGACATTAGAGGAACACTGCTGGAGTTATCAATCTTCAAAGCATACGTAGCATTAGTTGAGCCTGAGCCTTTAGCATGCAATTTAGCAGTTGGAGTTACACCCAAACCAAGTAAATCAGAACTAGTTACAAGCGTAATATTTGAAGCCGCTTTTATAAATAGATCAGCTGTATTATCTACATTCCCTAAACCAACTTGCGTTTTGGTTACGCCGTGAGGGTTAATAATGCTGCCTAAATGTATGTCTAATTCGGCATGTGTTTTTATACCAATGCCAGACAAATCAGCATGGTCAGACACAGCGACCCCGGAAAAGGCAGTTTTGAAAGCGGAAGACCACGCTGAGGCACCGTCGCCGGATTTAAAAATTAATCTTGCTGCTAACACACCACTTGCTGTGACTCGATCCGGGACGCTACTGAGAGGTTCCTCCGCCAGTGCCGCCGCAGCCTGTGTATTGTATACTGCTGTACCATACACACATATAATATCCTCATCAGTTTCGAGGTAAAACCATAACACACCCCATTTGTTTGCCCCTAAGTTGGTCAGTGTCCCACCGTTATCATACTGGAGATTCGGCCACTGCTGCACATCAGATGCCTCTTTTCCAGAGGAGGAGTAGATATCGAATGTGTCGGCCCCGGATGTGTCTTTTGCGCTAATAGGGTACTCGGTGCGTCCCCACCATAGTACCCCCATGGACACAATTATATTTCGCGTTCCTGAGTTTCCGAAAAATAACCCACCGCGGCGTTTATCGCGAGTGATTGAATGTACCCTGCGGATAAATCGACCAGCTTGCCCAATCGACTCATCAAGACGGACACCAAGATTTCCGACATGAACAATTACCCCAGCCTCATTGACAGCCCATCCAATCAATATCAAGTTTTCCGCTTCTAAAAATTCATTTACATCAACACTTATCACTCCAGAGTTATTGCAAAAAATATATCTTACTGTGTCTGTGGGGATTGCGATCCCTACAGTTCCGGTCGATGCAAATGATTTTAATTCTGCGGTTGAATCCGCCGTGTCGCGGATCATGCCTGATAATACGGCGACGGCAACCTGTCCGCCGCCTGCATCCGTAACCTCACCACCATCAAAAAAACCAGAACTGCCAATATTTGTTAAATAGGATTGGAGGTTATTAACTACTGGGGTACCTGATCCGGTTAATAATTGCACATCGGCGGCGTGTTGTAATGACGGGCCAATCAATATGTGCAGGTCGGTTGTGGAACCGGTTTTACGTATTACGAGGGCAACAGGTTGCGCATTGTCCGGCGCGATTGGACAGTCTGAAACGAGCACACCAGAACCATTAACAAAAAGAATTGTTACACCAGCGACCCACGAAGCATCCCAAATGGGTAATTTTTCAGCTCGCCCAACCTGCACGGCCACGCCTATTGCGGAGTCGTCGGGCAGGTCTGTTGTTAAAATCCCGTTAGTAAATTCGGCGGTATGGTCTGTTGGGTGCACCGTGTAAATTTCAGTTCCGGGATTGATACTCTCGAAAGTTACCGCTATTCCGGCGGCTATTCCGCCTGGGAGTGCTGATTTGACCTTTTGCGCTACATAGGGCGACTCAACATGGTTATCAAGCAGTCCAATTGTTTTATTTGTTAGGGTTTGTTCTGTGTTTGCGTGGGAATCCTCGTGTGCCTCATGAGTGACAAAAGCGTCAAAAACCCCATTACTCTCAACCGGGTTGGTACTGGCATCGGTTGGCACGAGATCAAACGTCAATGCATTCTGTTTGGCATTCCAAGCGACCCTTTCTGCTGCTGTGGTTATTAATCCACTACCTGCATCTGTCACATCATTGTGAGTGGTAACTGAACCGTCTGCGGAAACTTTTGCTGTGTTAGCGGCAACCGAACCATTGCCGGATACCTCGGTGTCAAAATCACTAATTGTTGATGCCGCCTGTGTACCGGTGTGGTTCGACCGGTCAAGCAATGTGGCATCAGGACTATTAGCCGTTGCACCGTCATTTATCCCGATGAGTTTTGTATGATCCGCATCAAGCTCCGCCCCGGTCACTGTTGTATCGAGATTATCAAGAGCATCACCCGGCTGAAGTGCCGTATCAATATCGTCATGATTATAAGCAGTCAAATGAGCGGAAAAACTCAGATCCTGATAAATTTTAGTTACTGGTTCATAATCATTAACTGGCATGAACGGTACCGTGTTATCCAGCACAAGCACATTTGCAATCAGTGCATAATCCTCTGGGTTTGGCGCACCCGGCGAGCCAGTATCCCCCCTCTCTCCTTGCGTTCCCGGAAAAAACACGCCAACCTGAACCGACCCGCTAACCTGAACCCCGGTCTCAGCGTTGTCGTTACAGTGAGGAACCGGGCCGGTATCAGGATAAATATCCCAGTGGCCCTCCAGCCCCCAGCCGGTTTTATCAATCTCCGGGGTGAACCCATACCAATTGCGCTTCATTGATACATTTAACGGATCAGCCACGGCCAACCCAGACAAATCAGGAGCGATCCGAAACGCCTTAACAGTCTCACCCTCCGCGATAGAACTGCCATCCGGAAACAAAATATCATCCGTCAGCACATGGTCAACAACAGTGATCCCCGCCGCAGCCCCAATCTTGTTGAACAACTCAACGCCAGCGGTTGACCGGATAATCAACCGCCCATCCTTACCGGTCGGGTCGTAATTATCGGACGGCACGAGATAAACGACCGGTTCCAGCGCGGTTGTAAATTTTAAGTCGAGGCGTTTGAAGTTGCTCATGAGATTGATCGTCTCCGTAAGTAACTATGTAGAAACCGGATAGCAGATTGTGAGGTAGGATAGAAACCACCACTGTGCCCATTAACAGTATTATGTAATGTGCCATTATGCTGCAAATACCACATCCCTACACGTAACTCACCATAGAGTTGAGCGATACACCATCCACGATCATCAATGGTATGAACTCGATATTGATCAAATGCATTCCCAATTATCATTCCCTTGCTCATAATCCCTCTAAAAATAAAATTGTCATGTCCCAGCTCATACTAGATTTGCCCTGCGATATTTGTTTCCGGCCATGGGGATGCGACGGAAAAAAACCAATTTCCCGCTCCCCATCAAGCCAAAATTCTATAACATCCAGCCTGTTTAGCATCACGGTCGCCTGAGTGGTGGCGGCCAAAACAAACCACTTGCGACCCTGCCTGTCCAGTATATATTGCGCCCGGCCCTCGGCAATCTGCGGGGAGACGATCAACTCATCGACCACCTCCTTCGTGATCAACTCCTCGGCGGGTATGCCAGACAGTTTACGTATGATATTGATATTAGCCATATGTTATTTCGTATACCACAGGCCAACTCGCATGATCACCTTGCCCTCTGTAGTCCTCATGTAGGATTCCGCCCAGATCCGTATCAACCAGCGTCGGGTGTGCAGGGGTATGTTTGAGTTGTTTAAATTCTGCTTGATAGGTCACGTTGAATTTGATAGGTTCACCATCGTATTTCAATGGAGAAACCACGCCGCCCCTGAGTTTACTGATATCTAAGTTGAGAGTTCTTCCAAAAAAAATAACCTTTGGGGTACCTGTCGGCCTGTAGGTCAGTGCGATTTCTCGCGTGTTATTTGTAAGTTCCAGACCGGCCTGAAGCTGCTCGCGTTGGACATCCCCCTTATTGGTCAGTGACTGCCCATCGCTCGCAACTCCATGGTCGTATTCCGTTCCGGTCGGAGTCTGAAACAGCAGAAAGATAGCATCGCCCGGAGCGATATTGCCGTCCGGGTGCTCGACTGGGTCGAGGAATGGCTGGGAATCGGAGACCTCAGCCGATGATTGTGGGTGAAGGAGCGTTGTTACTTTGGTCATATATTCTCAGTGGATTTCATTTATTACTCCCTTAATATAATCAAATACAGTAGGATCGATATCACGCAATAATTTGAAGTGCTCGCGTGTAGCGCGCTCAAGTACGTGACATAATCGCTCAGCATTATCTAATTCGCACCGCCTTATCAGTTTATGAAGAGACTTATTTTCATTCATCAAAATGGTTTCTGCGAGAGAAAGCTTATTACAACCACTGTCTCTCATTCGCAGCTTTGGCGGGCGAGGCGGAGGTGCGGTTGGTTTATTGGGAACGGTAGAACGGACATAATTTGGCCTACCCCCGCACTTACAGTAAGGCTCATCGTGCAGGCAATCTCTACAAATGCTATCACTGTAATTGGTCATATACTTGATCCTTTCATTTTTTATACCTCGCTTGAACCTGAGCAACATTACCGCGCCCGTTACTGTAGGTGTATTTTATTAGTTTGGTCGTGTAGGTTGCGTTTCCGACTGAATTAAGTGGTTCTGCCTCGGTCATCAACGTTCTATTTTCTGCTGCTATCACCGGGTTAAGATTGTCATTATTCAGCCAGTCAATCTCAACAGCTGAATAAATTGGCTTGGAAGTACTGGCCGTGCCGTCAACAAATTCGACATCTTTGTCGGTGACCTCTACTTCCTCAACCCCCACTCTCGCTACAACTAGCCCGGAAACAGCCGAGGTATCAAGCTCAACTTGATCTGTAAATGGAACGGAATAAATATGAAACTCGCCTGTGCCATCTCCGTTTTCGTGAACCTCCAAGGTCAGCCCGGTCGCGCCCGCCTCTTGGCTGTAATTACTGACTCTAACCTCAGTATACAACAATCCCTCCGGCGGTGTCAATGATTTTGATGAACAATGGATAGTTTTGTCCGGTTCCGCATCAGATAGCAGCTCCGGAACAATGCTGCCAAAAAAACGGCTGATTTCCAGAGTGCCGGTCGCTGAAGTGTTGATCACCCATTCCTGATCCAGCTCGCTGCCGCCGGGGAAGATTTGTCGAAGGGCTGTTGCTCGCGGCGTATCATCCCACTCAATTGTCTTGGTACCGACAGGAAAATCGGAAACACTCAGCGACCATGGGCCGATATTATACATGATTGTGTCGAGCAGTTCCGAGGCCATGGTACCGGCGGGAAATGAAGCAGTCAGGCGGCTGGCAATCATGCGCTCGTTGACTGTCTCCAGCAATTGAGCGGTTTTTGAAACACAGGAAAATACGTATTCCCGCGTTGCTGAACCTTGACCGATTGCATCGTTGGTGATTGTTTTGCCCTCAAGGACAAGGTGGAATTCTTCTCC
>JAFCGF010000084.1 GCA_017608295.1 Candidatus Woesearchaeota archaeon | reverse complement strand
ATTCGTTTGTCCCGAATCCGGAGAATATACATACCCGGTGATGATAAAAGTGGTGTCGCGGGTACGGTAAAGCTGCTGACCTTCCGGGTCCCAGAAAATGGTATCGGTACAATAAGCCTGCTCCCAGATTATATCCCCGTAATCATTCAGTCCCAGCAACCATAAGGTCCTGGTATAATCATACCCCCAGTTGCCCACCATGGCGATGGAGCCTCCTCCGGGAACCCTCTGGATGTCGAGGCCATATACCTGGCGGCCGGGAGTGTGAAAAATCCGGCACCACTCTTTTTCCCCGCAGGCATTGACTTTGATCACCAACGCCGACCAGTCGGAACTGCCTATGCTCGTCTGGCCGATGGTGATAAATCCCCCGTCCGGGTATTGATCAATCCCGAACAAGGGTGAATTGGATGTTTCATCACCAAATAATTTATGCCACAGTTCGTAGCCATTGATATCCGTCTTCATGATCCAGCCATAGGGGTGTACAGAACCACGCCTTTTATACCCATTAAATATATAACCATGGTCATAATGTTCAAATACTTTATAGGTATATGTATTAATTGTATCACCATATTCCCGCACCCACTCCTGACCAATTATAGAGGATGATAAACCTAAAATACATAGGATGATACCTATTCTTTTCATCTTTATAATGATTTTTGGGAGATTAATCCAGATGAATTACTTTGTGGGTTTCAACAGACAAACCGTTATGAATAATCCGGACAAGATAAATCCCTGCAGACTGTTCTTTAAAAGAGAGGATCAATATGTTTCTTTTTACAGGAAATCTTTGACTACTTATGAGTTGATTATTGCTGTTGAAAACAGCCACTTCAATGTTTGCTGCGTGTAAATTCCGGATTGATTCAACAGTGAGATATTCATTACATGGATTAGGATAAACCTTATATGCAGAACTCAACTTATTTTCAGCGGAACTGGTATAACGGTACCGTCTCACCGTTTTCAGGGATGAAGTCGAAAAGATTGGTTCCCTGTATTCCAGAAAGTCATTTGCGATCAGGATATTTCTTGCAAAAACCCCTGGTATATCCGGGTTTTCTGACAAAACGAGTAATTCCAATCGCTGGGCGCTGTCGGGAACCAGATTTCCGACGGTATCTACAAACAACTCCTCGAGGATTGGGATTAACTCCTGCAACCGTTGACGGGTGGAATCGTCACCGGATCTGATGGAATAATATTCCAGAAGAGATTCCAGCAGGCTATCCGAGGAAGAAAACATTTTCCGGTCAATGTAGAAATTTGCAAGCAAAAACTGGGTTGAAAAAATATGATCTGTCTTCATGAAAATCAGCAGGCTATCCTGGGATCCCTGATTTACAGTATCCATGAGATATAATTTACAGATAGCGTTAAACAATTTTTCTTTAAGCTGAATCCAGCCTGAAAGTTCCGCTTCAATCTGTTCCCTGTCGGCTACGGTATCCACTCCTTTTAATATTTCCACCCACATGGAGTCACTCAAAGGAACGAACCGTTCATCCAGTGCAGTAAGGATGTTATCATTTTTGGCAGATTGCGGATTGGCCACCATAATATCGGTAATCATGGCATTGGATAACACTTCCTCTTTTTCAACTGACGATCTTAGAACCGTATCTGAAAGGTATGGTGAATTCCCCATCAGATCAAGATATACCTCTGAAGATTGATTTGGTAAGCTTGTTTGCACCATTTCATTCTTCTCCTCAGTGGATCCTTCGTCGACGATCTGGACAAGCAGTGCTATCAGGCTGTCTATTTTCTCTTTTGACTCATTGAACAGAAATTCCAACGAATCCAGGTTATCCGTCGGGTATTCATAATCCGGGCAACTTTCAGTGGGATCATATACTGCATATGGACTTCTGTGTTCTTCCAGCGTGACTTTATCAGGATTATGCACATAGTCCTCTTTATCAGGGATAACACGAAAATAATCATGGTCATGATGATGAATATAAATGATATTGTGTACACTCTCATCCATATCAATATCGTAGACATGATCCGTCTGCCCCTCAATGGCAGAAAATGTATTCCCGGCAGGTTCTTTTTGCGCAGTAGGAGAATTAGCTCCTTTATCGCATCCCTGATATAAGGTAATGCCTGATGCGGGATCGGGATTAACATCTTCATCGGTCACGATAATATCGTTTACACAATTATAGAAGTTGTTGCATTTAAAGCACAAACCCGTTTCAGGTTCTGGTTCAGGAAGGGGGACACCAATATCCGGGAGATAATATCCACGGTTTACATTTTGTCCCTGCAAAGCGGAATGCAAATCATAGAAATCATTATCATAGATATAATTCGTCCGGGCTCCTGAATTATTAACAAGAATTCCGTATTGATTTCCATCAAGCTCTAAATCTCCGGTCATGGTGTTTAGCTGAACCTCATACCCGGAACATTGATCGAGGTAAATCCCATACTGGTTATCGCTATCATAATTAAACGAAAAGTCAAAATCGTTGTCATAAATGGCAACAGGATTTAATTCATGATAACCGGAAAGATATACCCCTGATTGATTACTGAAAAAGGAAGCATTATGTAACGTCAGCCAGGCAGGGCCTAAACCGCTGTGAAGTCCATTTATTCCGTATTCCAGATTCTCAAAAATCAAATCAAAATGATAAGAATCCATTATAGTGTCATTCATGTAAATATCAGAATTGTACAGATATATTCCTTTCCCGCGTTGGGTATAAAGTATTTGAGGATCTTCATCCCGGGTATTTTGGAATGTACATCCATGTATATCTAATTTGTTAATTCCATCAAGTTTTAAAAAGTAATCAGGCGTGGAGCCATTTAGAAGTGCATCATCGGTGATAAATAAACAACCACGCAAGTAGCTCTTGTTTGCGTCATCCCCATCCCGATATGGGTAAAATTCAATACCAATATGATTATTCCTGAAAATCGCGTATTTTGCCTGAATAATTCCTCCTGAAGGATAAACAGGATACGGTTCTCCCTGTCCTCCTCCTTCCGGTATATAATCCGGATTGCCTGTCATGATCCCGCAGGCAGCATTTTCGATTATTCCATGTTCAATTATTATTTGTCCTTGATTGGCAGCAGTTTGTCTTTGAGTTGGATCCCCCCAGAGTTGGATTCCTTTCCAGAATTCTCCGCAGCCTGAACTTATTCTCGCAGGGTTAATATATGTGCCTGACAATTCTAGTACTCCTCCTGGTTGAATGATGATCTTTGCCTGAGGCGTTAAAAAAACCTGACATTCGATAGTTAAAGTAACTCCAGTGTTTATTATGATATCCTGGTTTATATGCCTGTCACCTTCTCCGATTGTCCAAGTATCGTCTGATTCGATATACAATGGATTGGCCTGTGTAATACATTCGTTTAGAATACATGAATAAAGAGGAATTTCCGGATCAGAAAGATTGTATGGGCCCAAATTAACATCGTTATCGTTACAATCCTCTTCATCAACCTTAACCCCAGGTGGGCAATTGCAATCAATAGGATCAACCTGATTTCCATTATTATCCCAGTGAATCCCCCACCAATAGTATCCGTCTCCATCTTCATCTGTACATATAATAGGAGTTTGGGTTCCATTAACAGGCCTGTCAATTTCACCGTGCATATAGTAACTAAAGTTTGATGTCATATATTCAAGACTCAGTATTGGAACAAAATTATTGTTGTCTTTAAAAATCCATTCTGTTGTACCAAGAAAAGGACAATTTTCATCCAGAATAATAGGAGGATCTTCGGGTCCGGTACCTTCGTAAACAGTATCACCCGTTTTTGCAACACCATATCCGACCAGAACCCTTTGATGTGCATAAGTAGAATAAGTAAATTTGCATGAAATTGGTCCGTATTTTATCAAAACTGATTTTACAACATCTTCATTCGTATTTTCAATTGAAGATGATCCTGATGTCATTATCCTGTCACAGGTGGATGGCCAGGAAGTCGGGCAATTTGGTAGAGGAGAAGTACAATCCATGGGAAAACAATCATCCTCCATCATATAATGATCATTAATCCAAGCCATGACATTAACAACATCTTGTGGATCATCACATTCTAATATGTCGTTTCCGTAACATCGAATTAACTGCATTTCGGAGAGATCCATATTGATCTGATGATTCACCCCCGGCGGGATAGTTGGGCTAAGGTTGTTATTAAAATAGAGATTTGCATATGCTTCCTCCAGTGCAGTAGTAGAAAATGCCCAGCATGTACTGCTTCCGATTTGTGGTTTCAATGAAGTAATCCATCCGTAACCGTAAGGATTATAATAAGGCGAATTATTATAATCTGCATAATGCCGTTTTCTCCAATCGAATCCACTGACAATCTCTTCTGTTGCAGCGGGAGGAATTGATCCGGTTAATTGTTGATAAACACCACCAATAAAGAAATCATAGCCTTCCAGGAAGTATCTCTGAGAAAATCTTTGCTCTTTCTCGAAATGAGTCAATAACGATAAATTGCTCCTCCCCGCCCTCCAATACATATTCTCTTCCACAATCCGCTGGTTCATGATAACAATCTTCACCGAATCGTGATTCCATTTGGCCTGGGCCTGCAGTTCTGTGGCATTGGGAATGTAATTCGTATCCAGTTTCAAGCTGTCGAGATCGAGAAATGCGCTGATGATATCAATTCGAAGGGAGTCGCAAACCGCTCCATCGAGATAGGTGGTTTCATCGGAAGCATTGAGGGTATCAAAGGCATTTTCAAGCGTAATCAGCGGATATGCCTCATAAACCATGTAATGATTGCCATAGGTGTCGATCAATACCACCCGTACCAGGCTGGAATCGGATAACAGGTTTACTCCGCCCGACATGGAAAGTGAATAGACAGGTGTTGATCCTGAGAAAGGAGCCAGGATCGTATCGGATGAAAAGGTTTGGTTAATTTGCACTACCTGGGCGTTAAAGGGTAAATGTGCTGAAAAGAAGAGCAATCAGGATGATGAAGGTTGCTTCGCTGACCACTTTCGCTCTGCTCGCGGTTGCAGCTCGCAATAAATGAATGAATGTTTTCATGGCTGTTTGATTTGGGATTGGGTAAATATACTGCAAATCTGTTGCTTTTCAAAGAAAAAGCAGGAAATAGTTATTGACATGACAGGTGATTGCCGAAAAAGGCATGTAAAATACTTTCGTTAAAGGATTGTTGGAAATTAATCGAAAGAGATTGCAAAATTGTTCGATGTTTCAACCAATGTTTCAACCACTATAAAATAGAACAAGGCTTACAATTCATGTAAGCCTTGCCTTTCCTATCGTCGGGGCGAGAAGACTCGAACTTCCGACCTCTTGCACCCCATGCAATGTATTCCTGTATTCATGTTTTTGCATGTATTTTCTAAATATACTGAAAAACAGCTATATATAAAAATTAATTTTTCGCCTATTTTCGTTTTTTTGCTTACTTTT
>JAFCGF010000083.1 GCA_017608295.1 Candidatus Woesearchaeota archaeon | reverse complement strand
GTGTTATTGTTGATGTTATTCCTATATTGTTTTCTATAAATTTCTTATCGGAAATTTTTATAAGTTTATCTAAAACTTTATCGATATCTTCAAATGCACCCCTACCATCCACATATTTCCTACATATATCATTTGCTTTTCCAACACCATCCAAACTTAGATAGATTACAAAATTATTATCATACAAATATTTTGAGATGTCATCTGTCATTAGCACAGCATTTGTTGTTATACCAACAAGATGTTCTTCAAATAGTGGATAAACTTTCTTCTTGACCATTTCAAATATTTCTGGAATTACATCCCAGTTCAATAATGGTTCTCCTCCAAAGAAATAAATTTTAACTAATTTTGGAAGTCTTTTAACGGTTTTACAATATTCAATAAAACCATCTACTGCAATTTCTGCGGTTTTAAGGTCTAAATTTTTACCATGTAATTTTTTCTCTTTTCTTTCAAAACAATATTCACATCCAAAATTACATCTCTCAGTAACATAGAATCTTAAAACCATATCTTCAAAATCAAAACACGACTTAAAATATTCAGTATTATCAAAGTTTTCATTTATGTCTTCATCTATTATTAATTTGTTTTTTTCAAATGTTTCGATTATGTTTTCTACTTCTTTAACATCGATATCAAATTCTTTTGAAACCTCTTTAATTGTTCTTGGCATTTTCATGAATTCAAGAAGCTTAATAACATTTTCATCAATCTTCATTATATTTCCAAAAATAGAATGAAATACCCTTACCTGCCCATCTCTTTTCTTTACAGCTGCCCACCTACTTAATTTTTTTTTCATAGCATCACATCTAACAATGAGAAATAAATTAAAAAATATGTACGCTTACTGACAACTCATTGTACATGAAAGCTCAGGTAACTTTTCTGCTTTAATTGTCTCAACCTTTAAATCTTTAATATTCATTATTTTTCACCCATATTGTATTTTATTAGAAAGATATTTAAGCCTTATTGATACGACAATTGGCGGTGTACTGGTAACGCTTTATAGTGTGTCTATTCTCAAACATTTAATCCAGAATACTTTTTAAATGGTTTTTGTTTAAATGTCTGTGGAAAAATTTCTCTCATCCTTTCTCCAAATATTACATAATCTGGTAACATGCCTCTATCTTCGTTTAACATAATTATAATAGAACAGTAAAACTTAAATATGGATTAGTTGTATCATAATTCTAATATGGTATTTCTTATAATTTTCTGTATTTACCTGTCTTTTCTCTTGAAAAGTTTATTATATTTATTATGATCAACAACTTCTAGAATAAATGCTACAACTTCGGGCATATTTTTATTATCTACTGTGTATATCATTCGCCAATAGCCTGTTAACTTAACTTTCCATAAATGTCCAAAGCATTCTAACTGTTTAGGTATATCTTTATATTGTATTTTTTCACCATAAAATTTTCTATTTTCTATTCCATTTTTAATAAGTTCTGATTTATCTTTTATAGACTTAATTAATTGTTGTTCAATAGATTTTTTAATCTCTTTCTTTTTTTGTTGTTCTACAATTTTAATTAGTTGTTCATATTCTTTTTCAGCATTACCTAAAAAATGGATAGAAGCACTCATAATTTATAGCCTTTACTTTTTTTCACTAATTTTGAAAACTTAGAATTATCATGTCTAGTCCATATTACACCATCTCTAGTAATCATTATTTTACCAGAATCTTCTAAATAAGCTAATATGAAATTTAATGTTTGCATCATTATTTGTTTATCCAACCTATTTCGTATTTCAGTTTTTGTTAAATAGTCTTTGCTATTTCTTATAACATCTTCAACTGCTAACACAGTTTTCATAGTTGGATAGTGAATAGTTTTTTTCATACTAGTAAATGTAATACTAATAGGCCTTCCTACTCTATGTGTTTCATTAGCTAATTTTTGCATTATATACACCAACCATTTATCTTATAAAATATTATATATAAGTATATATATAAATGTTATGGATAATATATCATTTATATCAAAGCGTATTAAACAACACACTCAACTAAATAGTAGGTGTGCTAGGAATAGCCTGTCTTTTGTGAAGCAGATCAACCCACAAACATGAGTATCATTTGAACCGCTTGACAGCATTTAACTAAGCGACCTACCCGCTCCTCTTTCATCATCAGAGCCTACTTGGTCTTGCACCTTGCTAGCATGTGTTGAGAAAGAAACATAAATCTCTTCTCCAACAGCTTAACCCTCTCGGACTAGTCCCTCCTGGGACAGCATCTAAAGGTGGACAGAGCTTCCTCAGCAGTTTTAAACTACCGGCAGCTGTCTACCCAGCTCACCTAATAAAAAATAGAATTTGTAAGTTTAAAAATGCACTAGTTCAATTATAATTATGAAAACAATTTACATCTCATTATTTATTATCTTGGTTATGTTTGCATCAGCTATTTACTTTTATCCAGCAATGCCAGATTCTATGGCAAGTCATTGGAATGCAAAAGGTGAGGTTAATGATTATATGTCAAAACCCTTTGGAATGTATTTAATGCCTCTATTCGCTATAGTAATATTAATCATATTCTTAATCATACCTAAGATAGATCCACTAAAGAAAAACATAAAAAAGTTTAAAAGGTATTTTGATATGTTTCTTGTTTTAATTTTATTATTCTTTGCTTATATCTATGGTTTAACTTTAGCTTGGAATCTAGGATTTACTTACTCTATGAATATTATGATCATACCTGCTATGGCTGGTTTGTTTTATTTTATTGGAATACTATTGGGTAAAGCTAAAAGAAATTGGTTTATAGGAATTCGAACACCTTGGACACTTTCTAGCGACAGAGTCTGGAATAAAACACATAAATTAGGAAGCAAAATGTATAAGTTTTCTGCAATAGTCTCTTTGATTGGTTTGTTTTTTGGAGAATACATTGTGTGGTTTATTTTAATTCCAGTTCTTGGATATAGCTAAAGCTAATTCTTAATCACTAAAGAAATTAGTGAAGTTAGTAGGTGCAAACGAGTTGATCTGAGCTAAAATTGCATTAGTAACAGCGGACTGAATACCTCGCCGAAGCTTGGCACTTACATCCCTGTTCTATCAAGGGGGTCGTCTACCCCCAGCATGTTGCCTATTTTTCCCGTTAGTTTCTCCCTTAGATGCTTTCAGGGATTAACTATTATAACGTAGCTGCCCGGCAGTGCCTTAACAACCGGTAGACCAGAGGTTACGGATGGGCGTTCCTTTCGTACTTACTCATCCCTCGAGTCAGGCAACAACACCCGCAGAAGATATAGACCGTACTGTCTTTGTCGTCATTGTGTAAGGTTTTTCTTTATTGGCTCATAAGCTACCTGTTCCACCAAAACTCTCGATTCAAAAGAGTTTTATAGAAGGTAATGGGACGGTTCAGTCATCGCCAAAATCATAATTTCCTATTTTTATATAGCGTGTTCCGGTATAGTAGTGTCATTGCTAGCATTAAGCTATAGCTAACTACTTCATCTTAAAACACGCAGGGAAAGAGTGAAAACCTCACACATTGATCACGACGTACTGAATTGCTGGAAAGCCAAGATTCTAGGATCAATAAGAAATAAAATTTAAATCAGAATCATAAATAGTGGTAGTACTATTACCACTTATTTCTAATTATTTCTTACTGACCCATTTTTGCGAATCCTGCGCTTTCTCCCAGCTAATGTCCCCTTTTAACCAGTGAACACCTGTACCCTTGGCCGCTTCTGCACGGCCAGGTGAGGGGAAGCCGACAGCGGAGAATCAACGCGCGGGGTCGATAGGAGCTCTCGCCCGCCACAAGTCCATTTTTGAGACCTGTAAATTTTCCAGAGCTTCTAGACCTTCTTAGAAAAAAATATCTAAGATTATCTACCCATAATCTATTACCGCAAAAAAATTTCCTAGAAGACCTAGAACTCTCTACAACCTAATTTACCTAACTTACCGGAAACTTACAAGTTATCCCCGGGGTAGCTTTTCTGAAACCACCGAAATCCATCAAGGACGCTCGACGTATCGCTAGCCCATACTTTCGTAGCTGGATTCCATGCTTTTAAGAATCCAGTCAAGCCAACTTTTGCGCTTGCACTCTACTCCTGATTTCTGACCAGGATGAGTTGACCTTTGGGCGCTCTTGATCTTCTTTCAAGAGCGTACCGCCCCAGCCGAGCTGCCCACCAATCGATGTTCCCACGTATGGGTTAGTTGTACAGTTGTGGAAAAGTAGTGTTACATCGGTGCCTATCTAACGCCCGAAAACGTTAGCATAACAGCTCCTACTTACGCTATGTAACCATTACCATACAACAACGACAGGCTGCAGCAGAGCTCCACGGGGTCTTCTCTTCCCCCTGCGGGTCTATGGCCTATTCACCATAAAAGCAGTTTCGCCGGACCGAAATTTGGGACAGTAGGGGAATCGTTAAGCCATTCATGCGGGTCGTCATTTAAACGACAAGGGATTACGCTACCTTAAGACGGTCAGAGTTACCGCCGCCGTTTACGAGGGCTTAGGCCGGTTGAAACCAGCTTTAACACACTCGCACTGGGCAGGCCTCATCGGTTATACAAAGGGTTTCCCCCTAGCAACCGACTACGTTTTTGTTAAACAGTCGTCCCCCTCTTGTTACTGCGACCTATTCATCTCTGAATAGGCAATCCTTCTACCGAAGATACAGATCTAATTTGCCTAGTTCCCTAAATTTCGATAATCCGACACGCCATTGCCTTCTCAGCAAAGGTCACCTGTGTCAGTTCTTGGTACAGTTACAGATAATTCGATTACTTGCATTTTCACGGACTCTAAGAATTTACTTAACCCCAGTATGCACCGAGGCCATTCACGAATTCAACTAGTTCTCTCTTTGACAGAACTCCCTAGTTTTAATCGCTTAGATTACTAAAGTATATCTCAAAGTGTCTGCAAGCAAACTTGCGTTGCCGCTTGTATATCTGTAGCACTTGAATATTAACAAGTTTCCCTTTCGTTCATGACAGTTAAGTATGAACTTAGGACTGGCTAACACCCGGCTGATAGACATTGCCGGGAAAACCTTGCCCTTCAGGCGGAGAGGGTTCTAACCTCTCTTTGCTGCTACTGCCAACAGGATTTTCATTTCTACACGGTCCACACTTACTTACGTAAATGCTTCGGTCCATGCAGAACGCCTTTCTACGCTATGTGTTTAAACATCCAAGGTATCGGTTCTTAGTTTACTCCCGTCCATCTTCGGCGCAGTAATCCTAGAGCGGTCCGCTATTACGCGTTGATTATCGGGTGGCTGCTTCTAAGCCTACCGACCGCTTGTTTTAGGATTACCACAACCTTCGTGACTTAACTAAGGATTAGGGACCTTAACCTTGGGCTGGGTTGTTCCCCTTTTGCATATTGAGCTTACCCCAATACGCTCACTCCTACTATCTACGGCGCTGACAGATTATTAGTTTGACAGCGAAGCCGGGACTTTCGTCCCTCAACTCCCCAATCAGTGCTTTACCCCGCCAGCAACCTCCAGTAAGGCTGTGCTGAGACACATTTCGAAAGGAACCAGCTATTAGCGTTTTCGATTGGCTTTTCACCCCTATTCCCAGGTCACCCGAGTGCTTTGTAACAACACCGGTAGCAGACCTCCACGCGACTTTCGTCGCGCTTCATCTTACCCAGGAATAGATCAAACGCTTTCGGGTATTGCCCTCGTGACTGCAGGCCCTTTCAGACCCTGTCCCTCGCCGAGGCTGCGGACTTATTGCTTTCGCTTTGGATGCGCTGCTTAACAGCTTATCCTCGCCACAAAGACAAACTCCCTGTCCCGTGTTTCGAAACGGATATCATGACATTGTAAGACTTTGTTCGTACACATCCCTCACGAGATTTTCCTTCACAAAGTCACCTTTCATGCCATGAATGACTATGGCCAACTGGTTTCAAGATCTTTTCATATTCAGCGACGAATACTTTTCAGCTTTCGGTCACCCTACTTATCCACTATCAGACTTAAGTGTATTTAGAGTTGGGTGTTGATGTCACCCATCTTCCCACTCCATATCCAAGGAATAGTACTCTTCGATTGGAATCAACTTTTTTCTTTCCCCTTACGGGAGTATCACCCTTTATCCTGTGCCGTTCCAGGCAACTTCAGGTTAAGAAATTAAGTTGTACCCAATCACCACATCCCGCAGTATTTCTACTTTGGTTCGGGTTGCTCTCTTCTGCTTTCGATCGCCTTTACTAACAGAATCGCTATTGCTTTCTCTTCCTCCCCTTAATAAGATGCTTCAATCCAGGGGGTTTAATATCCTTTCGGATTACCAACCTAAGTTGGTGCGATGACGCATTCGGGAATCTGTGGTTCAAAGGTTGCATGCACCTTGCCACAGCTTATCGCAGCTTGCTACGCCCTTCATCTACACTTTAAGCTAAGCTATCCACCAGTTGACGTGTTGGCGCTCAGACCATATACTCTGCACCTACTAACTTCATTGACCATTAAGATCTCAGGAACTCAAAAGGTGTTCAAATTTATTATCATAGTTCCCATACTTACATCACAATTTCACTTGCAATTGCTTTCGCTCGCCTTCAGATTCCAATCATACAGCATCCATACTTGATAGTACGAACATAATTTATAGTGAGATCACAGAAAAAGCATCATCTAGTCGCCTATTCAGCACTTATATTTCTGATGATTAATTATACTGTATCATGTTCTCACCTTACGGTATCTATTTTTAGAGAATTAAAGTATTTAAAGTTATGTTATGCTAGGAATCTTCACAACTTGGTAGTTTACCAGTCAAATAATGATTTCTTTTTTTTCTTAGTTTTTTTGATAGTATATAATTTTACAGTGGTTCCAGATATCCCCAAACTTTTTGTAACAATATTGGTTCGTATGACTTGATATTCACTATCTCTTCTTTTTCTTTTTATCTTTTTAGTTGTAACTACCATTTATATCACACCAATACCTCTAACATTGATATTAAAATAATTATAATATAAGCCACTATAATTATCCCAAAGAACGCCCCTACATATTTAACAAGAAATGGTGCAATAATTAATAATATTCCCATTATTAATGTCCGATTGGAAAGTACAAGACATCGCATTCTTTTTTTATTTTTTTTATCTAAATCTGAAATTCCTTTTGCATATATCTCAGATGCGTTTATTAGTAACTTGTCTGTATTTTTCACGCTACTAATCCAATCTCCTTCTATGTATGGTATTCTTACACCCGCCTTGATAAAGATGTCTAGTGAAAATAGGAAAGATAATAAAATTGATATAGTACCAAAAATAAACAAATATAGGAGTGGAATTGTATAATCAAAAATATTCAAGGCTGGAAACGAGATTTCTCCAGATGTCGCAAGAAAACCAAATAGGGATCCCAATATAGCAATAGATATTATAGTATTATTATTTGATTTTTTGTATAAAGCTGTATCTGCCTCCCAATATTTATCGAAAAGGTCCTTTGTTACTATATAAATATCTTTTGCTTTCTTCTTACTCATGTTTTATAATTACCATTAGTATATATTTATAATTAAACCCATTCACAAAAACTTCAATAATTCTTCCATAAAATTATTAATACTAATCATCGGACCTTACCCATATCAAAGAATCAATCAATCTGTTCTCTTCTTAAAATTATTCCTTATCAATCTGAGAATCTATAAGCATATTCTGCTGTTCACTCCAGTCTTCGTCCCTGTGCGTTTTAACATAATTAGCCCAAAACTTTACAAAGTTTATTCTGTCTTCTTTGTTTGTTCTCCCAGGTGTCATGAATTCTCTTTTCATATTAATCACTTATATTGATAATAGCTTCTTTTAGTTTATTAATCCATAATAAGTAAAGTTACTGCATTATACAACAGATAAGTTTATATACTATATAGACGTATATAATACTATGAAACAACGACAAATTTTACATTACCCAAGACTTGACACAGTCATGATGGTAGAAGAAACTATAAGAAAAGCAAAAGAATATCCATCAAAAAGACAATTATTGCAAGCTCTTCCAAAAGAAATAATGTATCAGACTTTCAATGTTATTCTTGAATATCTTGAAGATTCTGGAAAAATAGTAATAAAAGACAGGAAAATCATTTGGATATACAATCCAAAATTAGTAAAAAAATACATGTCAAGATCGGAATTAAATGCGAGGTGATTTGACTGAAATCAATTGTAAAATTTGCAGATCTAAAAATAAAGAAATCGTTTGAGCAGTTAAAGAATTCAAAAACTGAAGATAAAAAACTTCACGGTTTCATTGATCGTGCAATTACTGATCTGGGAAAAAATGCCTTTGTTGGTGTACAGATTCCAAAAAGACTGATACCAAAATCATATATTAAAAAATATGGAATAGATAATCTCTGGAAATATAATCTGCC
Source organism: Candidatus Woesearchaeota archaeon (assembly GCA_017608295.1). The sequence continues at coordinate 4,020 of JAFCGF010000083.1, read as the reverse complement.
TGGAGCATGGAGACTCCTATATTTTGTAATCGGCGACAAGGTTAAAATAGTTTCTATAATTTTAGAATGGGTGGATCATAAAACATATGAGAGGAAATTTGGTTATTAAGTAAACCCATTTTTACACCGTATGAAACTTCTCAAATGTTTATTCACAAAAACTTCAACAGTTCTTCCATAAAGTTCTTAATTCTAATCATCGGACCTTGCTTACAACTCATCTCATGAAACTCTAATCCATTAGAATTAATTCCACTAGTGTATATGAGAAATGGAAATGGTCCAGCTTCATGATGTCTTGTAAATGCTGATGTGATATGATCACCAGTAACAACTAATATAGTTTTGTTGAAGTCAAGATATTCTTTTATCTTACCAAACATCTCACGATCAACTTTAGATAAAAAGTTTTTCTTTAACTCCACTCCACCATCGTGAGCAGCAACATCTGTACCTAACACGTGAAGAAAAACAAAATCATGAGTTCTTAATTCGTCTAGGGCCTTCAATACTTTTGCATTTAAATCTGTTTTAAGATTTCCAGTACCTATTTGAACAATATCCATCTCCAAGTGTTTGCCTATTCCTAAAACTATAGGTGAGGCTCCAACCATGCAACCTTTCATTCCAAACTTTTCTTCAAATGGTTTCTCAGTTCGATAAGAACTAGCTCCACGCAATAGAACATAATTTGCAGGCAACTCTCTTTGCTTGTTTATTAAATCATCACGCAAAATAAAATGAACTTCACTTGACCATTTGTTTAACGTGGTTGCTGCTTGTTGTGCTGATGGGATTAAAGCTTTTATTTCCTGTACTGGCTGACCAACTTCATTATCGGAGTCAGATACATCTGATTTTATTCCATGACTGCTAATGGATATCACACAACGATGTCCTAATGATTTGTAGAATTTTACTTTCATTCCATCTACACCTATTTCTTTTATCTTTTCGCTTAATTCTTTTAGTCCTGTGAAATCTCTTCCAGCTCTTCTGTCTTTGATTATTAATTTTGGTTTAAACTGTGCTTCGGTTTCTTCTTTTATTTGTTCTTCAACTGTTCCCCAATTTCCTCTCATATATAATGTGTCTGTCATTGATTTTACTCCAGCACCTAATGCATCAAGATAACCACGGCCAGGATAATCAGATCTAGGATAACCTAAAAGGGTAAATATAGAACCAGAATCAGGATGGTCTGCAAGATTATTCTCAACCAATCCACAGAATCCGTTCTTACCAAAGAAATCAAGATTAGGTTTGGTTGCTACTTGTAAAGTTGTTCCTTTTCTCATTCCATCTCCAAGTCCGTCAAGTAGAACAAACAATATTTTTTTCATAAACTTAATGGTTAGAACTATTACTTAATGATTTGCATGCATACTCCTTCAACGCATCCACATCTTTCATGGTCCTTATCAATCACAAGTCTTGAATCACACTTAACTTCTGTAACAGCCTGTATTGAATTCATGCAGTGGAAATCTAGTTCACCTGAACATGATGCAACCACACAATCTGTGTTCTGTCTACAACTTCCTTCATGTTCTATTATGTTTTCTTTTATGATCTGTCCTGTTGGTTCTGTATTCTCATTGATGCATCCTGAAACTAGAACTACACCAATCAATAATACAACCAAAAATAATTTTATCATAATAAAACATGTATATTAAAATTTAAATACTTATCTATCTAGCAAGAATATTTTTCTATGTGGTGTTTCTTCTGGTATCTTTGACAATAATATTCTTTCTTCAAACTTCTTACCTACTATTATAGGCTCGTAATGTTTTGAGAATTTTAATGCTTCTGCCAACTTGCTTGAATTGCTTGAATATATTGTTAGAAGTGTGTCTCCTTTCTTAACTGCTTCTCCGTTTTTCTTTCCAATCATTAATCCTGCTGTTTTGTCTTTTGGTGCTCCAGCAGCTCTTGCGATAGCTGCAATTTCTGCATTCTTTGTCCATAGAACTCTTCCAGCTCTGGATGATTTGATTATAACTTTTTTCTTTCCTATTGGAATATCTGAAATTCTTACTTTAGGATTTCCGCCTTGGGCTTCTATTATTTGCTGCATTTTTCTGTATGCTTTTCCGCTTTTTAACATTTTCATTGCATGTGCTTTTCCATTTATTTTTTTCTTTGAAACCATTTCAAACAAAACACCACAAACACTTGTTGCTTTAGCTACTGCATCTGCAGGTCCTCTACCTTGCAATGTTAAAAGTGCTTCTCTTGCCTCTAGTGCTGGACCAACTGCATAACCAATTGGTTGCTCTCCATAAGTTATAGTGCATGCAATATCCATTCCTAATCTTTTACCAAGCTCTCTAAAATCATTTGCCAAATGCGTTGCCTGCCCAACTGTTTTCATTTTAGTTCCTCTTCCTGTTGGCATGTCGATTAAAACATATTTTGAACCAACTGCTTTCTTTTTAGACAAAATAGATGGTAACATTAATGGATCGATTCCTAAAGGATATTCTATTTTAATAAACTTGTCATCTGCTGGAGAGATTTCTAATGTTCCTCCCCATACCAAACAAGCATTTGTTTTTTTAATTATTTTTTTAATTTCAGAAAGATTAAACTCTACATTGGCGAGAACTTCCATTTTGTCAGCAGTTCCAGCTGGAGAGGTTATCGCACGAGATGAAGTTTTTGCTATAGTCAAACCAGATGCTGCGATAATTGGAACAGAAAGCATTGAAGTAATATCTCCACTGCATCCACCAATTGAATGTTTGTCAACTAATTTCTTTCCTGGTATTTTTATTGTCTTGCCTGTTTCAATCATTGATCTTGACAGTGCTTCAATCTCATCCATTGACATACCATAAATGTCTAGAGCTGAAACAAAAGCTGTCATCTCTATATCTGATAATCTGTTTTCAACAACATCCTTGATTATTGCTTTTATTTTTTTATGACTTAGTCTTCCTCTTTTTAATTTTTCTTTTATATATCTTACAGATTCTGGTGTTCCTGCTGGAGAAACTTCTAATCTATCTCCTGTTTTTATTTTTAATTTTTGACTTAGTTCATCGTTTGTTGCAATCACACCTTCAGATACCATTCTTTCTGTTGTATCTATTATTGCAACCTGAACTTTTTTTCTTAAACTAATTTTAACTCTATCAGAAACATGAAGTCCCAATGACTCAGCGTCATTTTCATTCATAATCACAACTGGCTTTCCGCCAGTTTCAAAATCAAATGTTCTTGCTCTTAATTTCATTTATTCGCCCTAACACAAACTTTTACCCGAAACCTGATTACAAGCAGCTTTCAAGTTTGCACAATCCAAACCAGCATTGTGGTTTTTATTGTGTATTTCGCAGAGATTTTCAGTATACCATTCTATCTGCGGAAGTGAAACATCTGCAGATGTATCACAATTATATTTTGCCCAATACTCACAATTCTCTATCATAACATTCTTAGCTGATTCACACTCATAGCCAGCTCTTGCTATTTCACATTCACCTTTTGGCATGTACTGTGGTATTGCCATTAGAATAATGAATACTACGAGTGCTACTATAGATATCTTGTCCCATTTTGTAAGATTTGATATGCTAAATTTTTTCTTTGGTGTATGTTCTTCCATAATATCAGTTATTTGTTTTGTTATTTAAATTTACCAAATAGATAGCTTTATATATAGCTTTATATAGTATAATGAATAAGTATTCAATATAAGATACGAATAGTAATTCATAACGAGGTGATAAAATATGAGAAAACGAGGTAGAGATGGAAGAGGTCGAGGACAGGGCCAGGACAACGATTAGGAACACAGGATGGAACAGGTCCAAGATCTGAAACAGACAATTGTATAAAATATAAAAAAAGAGACGAAATTGAATATGAATAAAATAAAGGAGGTGAAATAAACATGCCATACGGAGATCAAACAGGACCAAGAGGAATGGGAAGATTAACAGGTAGAAGAATGGGTTTTTGTGCAGGATATGATACACCTGGATATGCAAACCCTGGAGTTGGAAGAGG
>JAFCGF010000082.1 GCA_017608295.1 Candidatus Woesearchaeota archaeon | reverse complement strand
ACACCATTGAAAATGAACATTATTGTGAGGCAACATATGCCACTGAATTTCATAGATGGCACTTCCCAAACAATTAACATACAGGTTTTTAATATAACTTTATACAAGTGAAAAGGATACTGGTTACAGGAGGAGCTGGATTCCTGGGTTCACACCTGAGTGAAAGATTGTTAAATGATGGGAATGAAGTGATCTCAATCGATAACTATTTCACTGGTTACAGATCCAACGTTGTTCACCTTCTTAATAATCCCTATTTTGAGCTTATCCGTCATGACGTTACGGTTCCATACTATGCTGAAGTAGATGAAATATATAACCTGGCCTGTCCGGCATCACCAGTTCATTACCAACTCAATCCTATTAAAACCATCAAAACCTCTGTAATGGGTGCCATAAACATGCTGGGTTTGGCGAAACGGATAAAAGCGAAGATTTTGCAGGCATCTACCAGTGAAGTATATGGTGATCCTGAAGTTCACCCTCAACCTGAAAAATATTGGGGCAATGTCAATCCAATTGGCACAAGATCTTGTTATGACGAAGGGAAAAGGTGTGCTGAATCAATTTTTGTTAATTATCACACACAAAATGGAGTTAACATACGTATTGCACGGATCTTTAATACATACGGTCCAAGGATGGATCCGGATGACGGACGGGTAATCTCAAATTTCATTGTGCAGGCTCTAAAGGGTGAAGAGATATCCATTTTTGGCGATGGAAGTCAAACCAGGAGTTTCCAATACGTAGATGATCTGATCGATGGATTGATCCGTTTAATGAATGCTTCTGATGATCTTAATGAGCCGGTAAACCTTGGTAACCCACAGGAAATTACTATCCGTGACCTGGCTGATCAAATTTTGAGACTTACCGGATCGAACTCAGGAATAACCTTTAAACCCTTACCGGTTGATGATCCTTTGCAAAGGAATCCGGATATCAGTTTAGCCCGGAAAAAACTGAACTGGACTCCTGGTGTCGACCTGAAAAGCGGATTGATACAGACCATAGAATATTTTAAAAAGCTTCTGAAATTATGAAAGGAATAATACTGGCTGGAGGAGCGGGAACCCGCTTATATCCGATAACAAAGAGCATTTCTAAACAGATCATCCCTGTGTATGATAAACCAATGATCTACTATCCGCTTTCAGTGTTAATGCTCGCCGGGATCAGGGATGTATTGATCATTTCCACCCCCCAGGATATTCACCTGTACGAGGCACTATTTGGAAATGGGAACCAAATTGGTTTGTCTGTTGAATATGCAGTTCAACCAGCTCCGGAAGGATTGGCACAGGCGTTTATTATCGGAGAGGATTTTATCGGGAAAGAGAATGTCTGTTTGATACTTGGTGATAATATTTTTTATGGTCATGGTTTTGGTAATGTCCTTCTGGAAACAGCGAAACTTAAAGATGGAGCCACCGTTTTCGGCTATTATGTAAATGATCCGCAACGCTATGGAGTAGTTGAGTTCGATGAAAAGGGAATCGCTGTAAGTATTGAAGAAAAACCGGCCAGGCCAAAATCGAATTATGCCGTTACCGGGCTATACTTCTATAGTAACGATGTGGTAGTTAAAGCGAAATCGCTTACCCCTTCAGCCCGGGGGGAATTGGAGATCACCGATCTGAACAAGCTATTTCTGGATGAGGGTAGATTGCAGGTTCAAATAATGGGTAGAGGAATGGCCTGGCTGGATACAGGAACATATGAAAGCCTTCTGCAAGCATCAAATTTTATTGCCACTCTTGAACAAAGACAGGGACTCAAAGCATCCTGTATTGAAGAAATTGCATATAAAAGAGGGTATATTGACAAAAAACAATTACTTAAACTGGCAGAGTCCTATAAAAATAGTCTTTATGGCAAGTACCTGCAAAAGCTGGCCAGTGAAAATATCATAACCTGGGATAATAGATTTTGAGATGAAACCCTCATGCACAACAGTACACAACAAGGATATGAACAAAATATGAGGGTTCCACGGTATGTGAATTATTAATGCCAAATTCTGTTGAGTATAATCAATTGAAAAACAGATGTCTAACTTAATTTTATACTCGTGAAAATCATTAAGACGGAAATACCTGACCTGCTAATTATAGAGCCCAGAGTGTTTGAAGACGAAAGAGGATACTTCTTCGAGAGTTTCAATAAAAATGAATTCAAAGAGGATAACCTTGACCTTACTTTTGTTCAGGATAATGAATCCCGGTCATGCAAAGGAGTTCTGCGAGGGCTTCACTACCAGCTTGATCCATATGCCCAGACCAAGCTAATACGGGTTCTCGAAGGAGAGATCATGGATATTGCAGTAGATATTAGAAAAGATTCTCCAACATTTGGTAAATGGCTCGGCATGAAGCTTAGTGGAGAAAATAAAAAACAACTCCTTATCCCTCCCGGATTTGCACATGGTTTTTCAGTGTTAAGTGAGCACACTGTTGTTTTATATAAATGCGACAATTACTATAACCCTGAAGCCGAAAGGGGAATTATTTATAATGATCCTCTCCTGCAAATCGATTGGGGACTGGATATGTCCGAGGCGATAATTTCAGTCAAAGACCAGGTACACCCTACATTTAATGAGGCCGAAATAAATTTCATCTATGGAGATGAATAGATCAATCAATAAGAAAGGCATATTGCTAACATGATGAATATCCTTGTTACCGGCTCATATGGGCAATTGGGAAGTGAGATTAAAGAGATCGCTTCACACTACCCAGCCTTTACATTCCATTTTCACGATATCGATACACTGGATATTACAATTGCAGAAGCAGTCTCCACCTTCATTAAGAATAATCATATACATTATATAATTAATTGTGCAAGCTATACGCAGGTAGACAAGGCTGAAACGGAATCTGAATTGGCATTCAAAATAAATACTGAAGGACCTGAAACACTGGCAAAACTGGCAAATCAATATTCCTCCCTGCTGATCCACATATCAACCGATTTTGTCTTTGATGGCAGGAAGAAAACTCCCTATACCGAAGATGACGAACCAAATCCACTTTCTGTGTACGGTAAGTCAAAACAAGCAGGTGAGGAACGAGTGCTGCAGTACAACGATAACCTGGTAATAAGAACATCCTGGCTTTATTCATCTTATGGAAACAATTTTGTAAAAAAAATCACCCAACTTAGCCATCAGGAAGAAACCATTCGAGTTGTGAACGATCAGGTAGGATCACCAACCTATGCTGCCGACCTGGCAAAAGCGATTCTTGAGATCCTTGTTACCATATCAAATGGGGAGCACTCCCTAAAACCAGGGATCTATCACTACTCAAATGAAGGATCATGCACCTGGTATGATCTCGCTGCTGCAATAGTAGAAATGACTAACAGAAATTGCAGCGTAGCCCCGATAAAAACGGAGGAGTATCCACTACCAGCTACCCGGCCTGAATATAGTGTGATGAATAAAGATAAAATAAAAACAAATTACCGGATTCAGATACCCGGATGGAGAGAAAGTTTAACCACTTGTATGAAAAAAATCCAACAAAAATATTGACCCGATGGAACAGAATGATCTAGAGATGGTACGAAAGAGAGCCAAAATGTGGCTGTCTGAAGGTTATGATGAAGAAACAAGGAACCAGGTAAAGTATATGCTGGAGGAAAATGAGACTGAGCTTATTGAAGCATTTTATCGGGACCTTGAGTTTGGTACGGGTGGATTACGGGGAATAATGGGTGCTGGTACCAACCGAATGAATATATATACAGTCGGGATGGCTACCCAGGGATTATGCAACTACCTGATTTCTCAGTTCAGTCACCTGGATAAGATAAAAGCAGCTATAGCATATGATTCAAGAAATAACAGCCCCCTATTTGCAGAGACAGCAGCCGGTATCTTTTCAGCAAATGGGATCAAAGTTTTTTTATTTGATTCACTCCGCCCAACACCGGAACTATCATATGCAATCAGATACTTTACTTGCCAAAGCGGTATTGTAATTACCGCTTCCCACAACCCAAAGGAATATAATGGATTCAAAGCATACTGGGATGATGGAGGACAGGTAATTAGTCCTCATGACACCAATATTATTGATGAAGTACAGAAAATCAAATCCATTGATGAGGTAAAATTTGGCGGGCCACAGGAAAACATCGAAATAATTGGTGAAGAAATTGATGCGCTTTATCTCAAAGAGGTAAAAACACTTTCTCTCTCTCCGGAGATAATAAAAAGAAACAGCGATCTAAAGATCGTCTACACTCCAATCCATGGTACAGGAGTAGATCTGGTTCCTGCATCAATGAAGAACTTTGGATTCACAAATATCTACAACATTCCGGAACAGGATATTCCGGATGGGAATTTCCCAACAGTGGTATCACCCAATCCTGAAGAACCTGCGGCTCTCTCTATGGCAATCGGGAAAGCAAAAAGTGTCAACGCAGACCTGGTAATGGCAACAGATCCTGATGCAGACCGGGTAGGAATCGCCGTGAGAAAGCCAGATGGAGAATTCATCCTTTTGAATGGGAACCAAACCGCGACATTATTGATCTATTATCTTCTGACAAAATGGTCGGAAAAGAGTATGTTTACAGGAAAAGAGTACGTTGCAAAAACCATTGTTACAACGGACCTTTTAAACGAAATTGCAGAAGATTATGGTATTGAACATTTTGATGTTCTGACAGGTTTCAAATTCATTGCCGATCTGATTAAGAGGAATGAAGGGAAAAAACTGTTCATCGCCGGATGTGAAGAGAGTTATGGATACATGGTTGGAGAATTCGTCCGCGATAAGGATGCTGTAATATCCTGTGCTCTGATTGCAGAAATAGCTGCATGGGCTGAAGACCAGGGGAAGTCAATGTATGAATTGTTAATCGATATATATGCAAAATATGGTATTTACAAAGAGAAGCTGCTCAATATTGTGAAGAAAGGAAAAGCTGGAGCCGATGAGATCCGGAAAATAATGGACCGATTCAGATCCAACCCGCCGGAGACAATAAATAACTCTCCTGTAATGCTTATCCATGACTACCTGAAACAACAAACCTATGACCTCCTCTCCCACCTGAAGTATGATATTACTCTTCCTAAATCAAATGTCCTGCAATTTATTTTAAAGGATGGATCAAAAATATCCATGAGGCCCTCAGGGACTGAGCCAAAAATAAAATTCTATTTTAGTGTGAAAGAGGAACTGAACAACGTTTCGGATTTTGATGCGGTAAATTCAGTACTGGATAATCGAATTGAGGGGATTATTGAATCGTTGAAGATTGGTTGAGAAATTATAAAATTAAGGGAGTTAACTCTTATTTCCTCACAGATTATGCAAGCCTTGTAGAGGTTAACTGTTAAAAGTTAATGGTTGATGCAGTTAAGAACTTACATTTCCATCTGCCGGTTGGCTGAGAGATGAATTAACCGGACCGGAAAATGTAGGTCGACTCTCCAGAGTCGACTAAATAACTTAAAACTATTTGTTTTTTTTATTGAAAAATGAACAAAAGAAACATCATTTGTCAGGTACAATCAAAATTTTAAATACTCATGAAATCTTACCGAAAAGAATTATGGTTTGAAACCAGGAATCGCAGGGAACTGATCAATATTACTCCTGATATCAGGCAGTGTCTTTCTGAAAGTGGAATTAAAGAAGGATTGCTGTTGTGTAA
>JAFCGF010000037.1 GCA_017608295.1 Candidatus Woesearchaeota archaeon | reverse complement strand
ATAAGACAATCCACCGCCTCTGCCGCAACCGATTTCCACAATATTCTTGTTTTCAATTTCTGCTTCTATTGCCAGGTGATGATATAACTGGATGGAATACCGGTTGGGCTCATTCCCTTTATCCAGAGGTATATCATGATCAGGATCACTAAATCCAAAATTCATGAAAAGAATTTCAGCATTTTTATCAACCCTGTTCACATACCAATACCATAATCTGAACATTTTTTCTCGAAAATTGGACTTCATCGAAGTATTAATTTAATAGATTTTCTGATTTATTGGTTCCCAGAGCATAAACATGAGAACGAACCTTTTGGCCCCATTCCTTATTCGAGATCGATTTGTCAAACATTTTATGGGAAATGGGTTTGCCAATCGTTACTCTGATAGTTTTATTTCTTTTTTTAAACATCTCATGTGGCAGCAGTATTAGTTCAATAACCGTCTCTATACCAAACAACTTCCTGAAAAGAAATATCGCATAAAAGAGCTTGGAATTCCTTCCATGAAAATGGAAAGGAATTATATCTCTTTTGTTGGAAAGTGCTTTCGCAATAAAACTTTTTTTCCAGGGCAGATCCCTTGCTTTGCCCTTCACTAACCTGGATACTAATCCGGCAGGGAAGTGTGTAATAGGTTCATTGCTTTTATAGGTTTCATCAATTGCGTTCAGATACTCTTTGGATGATTTTCGGCCGCAATAAACGGTCTTAACTGTGGGACGAACATAAAGGAGTCGTTGGCTATTGCTTTAAGTGTACCGTATTTTTGCGACACAGTAAGTGTCAGAATCAATCCGTCAATGATGCCGAAAGGATGGTTAGCCACAAAAAAGCACTTTCCATTTTCAGGAAGATTCTCCTTTCCTTCAATTTCAAGTTTCAGGTTAAACTCTTCGATAATTTTAGGAAGAAATTCAGCCCCTGTATACTCCGTATACTTGTTAAGAATGTAGTTTATTTCGTCCTGCTTTATAATTTTCGCAAAAAGCCTTACAGCAAAGTGAGGCAGTTTCTTTAATCTTCTCGAGGTGCCCTCTTGAATAATTTTTGCAAGGTCTATATATTTTATATCGTTGCCGGTTGCTGTAATTTGTTCCGAAATGGATTGAATAGTCATTTAATATTACTGATTTTTACTGGAATGTTTGCCTTCAGCAAAACTTGGCCAGTTAATAGTCTAAAATTAAAGGATACTTTCATAAAATCAAAGTATTAACTTCAAATAGATCGTTCATAAAACAGGGATACGTATCAGGGACCTTACCCATAATTTGATACTGTTAGATACCCCTATCTTAACCTATCTGTAAATTCCGGTAATGTTGAGCACCCTTGTCCGGTCAGGGTTGAGCAGTCTATTTGTAATAAAATTGTATGTTCATATTGTCAAGACATTGAAGTGGTTACATTCCGGTATGGGGTGCTCAACCATTTCCGGAAACATATGCTCAGTTTAGTCCGGAACGCAGTGCTCAATCGGTCCGGAGTTTGCAATTAATTACTGAATCTGTTAGAGTAGAGGTTATATCTGGTTGACTTGCCAAAGATGTTTTGCTCAAAAGGCCCGTGCCAATAATACCGAGGGAGGTTTTTTTTAAGAACTTTCTCCGATCTAAATTCTCCTTTTCCATAATTTTTAGTTGAGTTTGAACAACTATCAAACTTAAAGTTAAGTATTTAATGATAGAAACTCATTTGATAAATTACATATTTCAATAATTCATTAGATCTTGAACATATAAATAGGGAAATTGACCATTTTTAACTGGCATAATGCAAACGAAACAGTTATTTGTTAGCGAAAAATTATTTAAACCAGAACGGGCTAGCTTCGATTTCAGTTCAATCAACTGGTCATGAAGCCGGAACAATATGTAGGTCTTCAAAACAATCTGTACTAAATGGGTAGCATATTAAGAGATAGTTCAGTGAAAAAAGGTCCGATTATTTGGTTTCTGTTACAGGGGAGGTTGGTATTTTGAGTTATTTGGGGGAGGATTGTTTGATAATTTAATAATTAAAATAAATCCGTATAATATTAAAAACATATAACATTATATTGATATTTTCCATAATATTATTACATTTAAAAGTATTATATGATATCTGCTTTTTGTTGCAAAACAATCCTCTTATACGGATATTGGCAGTAGAATATATGTATGCCTGTGAAAGTATTTTAAAAGGGGATCAAGTGAAAGAAAAGATTAAAAGAAATATCTCTTCCTATTGTAATTATAACGAGGCGTTTACAATATATGATCAACTGCGCCAACCAAATGGTTTGCGAGAACTCTTACAAATTTTTAGGCAAACTGATATACCTATTGAAAAACAAAAAGTTTTGGATGGTGGGTTCGGTACAGGAGCTTATATAGACTATATAAGGCACTATGTAAAAGAAGTATATGGGGTGGAAAGCTCTGATGAGGGATTCGAGCAAGCTTTGCGAAAAATTGGAAATGCGTCAAATGTCTATCTACAAGTCGGGGATATTCTTAGTCTCACCTTTTCTAATGATAGCTTTCATGTATATATGGTTAATCAGGTTTTACACCATCTTGATACTAAACCAGGTTATCCAAATCTGAATGTTTTTCTAAGAGAGAGCAGACGAGTATTAAAACCTGGAGGAGTGTTGACGATTAATACAAGCTCTCAAGAACAGCTGAATCCATGTTCTGGTGCATACTGGAATTACAAATACATTGAGAAATCAGTTCGTGCCATGAAGGCATGTTTTATTCCTATCGATGAGCTTATCTCACGAATTGATAAATTACAGTTTACTGATATTAAAGCAACAATTCCTTCAGGAAGAATATTTCACGAGCGGTACTATAATGATCCGTACATAGTTCTGGAACCTGACTTTCAAAAAGGAGATTCTGTTTATTGCTTTTCCTCCCGGGAAGAAATTGAAGCGGCAAATGCCCGCATCTGTTCGGGTCTTGAAGATGGATCCGTATATGAGGAGATGAAGCGTGCTGCCGGACGTGCTGCTGAAATTGGAGAAGCAGTAATCATATCAGCCCGTAAACCTTTTTAATTTCAATAAATAATAACACAGGCCAATCCGGCGGTTGAGCGGGACAGGGTTTTCTCTCCTTCGGTACGAAAACCCTGCTGCTCACCTTGTCGTTAGATTCTTAATTGTCACTTTTTTTATCAATTAAACGTCCGTTTTTTTGAAGGAGATATTCAGGGGAGGTTAATCAGTCTATTCAGTAATGGTCAATGTAGACTATTCTTTGGTGGAGGATAATTTGACTAAGTAATTAAGCCCGAATGTGAATGCAATCATCTTTACAATTCGTGAATTCATATTTGCGATTCACTACTGTTTTGATGTTTATTGGGGAATGACAGAATATCAATTTTAAAGTGCACCGAAAAACCTTGGCAGCCATAGGCTTAATTCCGGCAAATAGGTGACAAGCAAAAGAATTATAATCATTGCAATAAACAAAGGTAATAGTGGTTTTACAACATTTTCTATCTTAACCTTTGCCACACTACAGCCAATGAACAATACTGAGCCTACGGGTGGTGTGCATAAACCCACGCTTAAATTTAATACCATAATAATTCCAAAATGAACAGGGTCTAATCCCAATTGATGTTGAACTATCGGAAGAAAAATTGGAGTAAAGATGAGAATAGCGGGTGTCATATCCATAAACACTCCAACAAACAACAATATCATATTGATTACAAGGAGGATTACAAATGGATTATCACTTAAACTCAATAAGCCGGCACTCACATTTTGTGGTATGTTCTCAAAGGCCATAATCCATGAAAGGCCCATGCTTGCAGCAACGAGCAAGAGTACAATAGATGTAGTTTTGATTGATCGTATAAATACTTCAGGCAGATCTTTCCATTTTAACTTTTTATAGATAAATGCAAGAATCAGAGAATATAAAACAGCTACCGCAGATGCCTCTGTTGCAGTAAAATAACCGGCAATAATTCCGCCAATAACAATAACAAGCATCATTAAACTTGGAAGTGCATCAAGAAATTTCAGAGCCCCAAACTTTGCTTTTTCTTTAAATATTATAGTGCGTCTTACCAGAAATGCCAGAGTTGTAGCTCCCAAAATAGCCCAGATAAACCATATTACTGAGGTGTCAAAATTATTGCCGGCATAATTGAGTGCAGTCAGAATTAATAAGATCATTGCAGTTACAATGAGAACTTTGGACAGAGCTAAAACTACCCCTTTGCCACCTTTGTTTTTATATATTAAAAGTGACATTGCTGTCATCATTAAAGCTAAGCCTGTCAGAATACCGGGAACATATCCGGCAATAAACAGGGCAGTGACGGATGCCCCACCACTTGCAAGAGAATAAACGATTAAAACATTACTCGGAGGAATGGAAAGGCCCGTTGTAGCAGAACTAATGTTTACAGCAGCACTAAAGTTCTGATCATACCCTTCTTTTTTCATCTCGGGGCCCATTATACTTCCAATCGCTGAAGCAGATGCAGCGGCAGAGCCTGAGATAGCACCAAAAAGCATATTTGCAAAAATGTTTACAAATGCAAGTCCTCCAGGGGTGTTTCCAACAATTGCCCTGGCAAAATCAATTAACCGGATGGCAATACCTCCCTTGTTCATTATATTACCTGCCAGGATAAAGAAGGGAATTGCAAGAAGAGCAAAATTATCAAGACCAGTTGCCATTCTATGCGCATAAGTTGTAAATGCCGGAATCATTTCAATTGATACCAGCATAGTCAGGATACCTGAAATACCAATACTGAAAGCAATAGGCACTCCAATAGAAAGTAAGACAATGAAGCTAATTAAAAGAACAAGTATCCCAAAATAGTCCATTTTCTATACTAATTGTTTGTTAGATTTGAGAATATTGTCGATTGTATAATATGCTATGAGCAAACCGGAGAATGGAAGTATTAAATACACATATCCCAAAGGAATTTCAAGAGCTGCAGATTTAACCTCAAGAACGAATCGTGTATAGACTAGCCAGATGCCACCGGAAACCAAAACGAGAAAGGAAAAAAGTAGTATAGATATATTGATAATAATATTCAGAATTTTCTTTCGTACCGGTCCCGATCTTTGAAGCATCAGGTCGATTGCAAGATGCTCATTCTTTCCTGCCACATAAGCTGCACCTAACAGACCAACCCAGATCAGAAGAAATCCTGCTAATTCATCGGTAAAAGAACTTGGTGAGCTAAGAACATAACGGCTGACAACCTGCCATAAAACATCCAGGACAAGAATGGACATTAATAGTATGAGGACGATCTCAAAGACTCTGTCAATTTTTATTCTCATAATATTTCTCTTTTATTGAACTGCCTTGATCCTCTGTATATAGGAATAAATAGTTGGGTGATCCTTATAGCTGTCATAGATATTATCAACTCTGTCAGAAAACAGGCTTTTATCCGGATAATATATTTTAACCCCGGCCTTTTCAACTTCCATTAACGATTTTTTAACTGATTCAGCCCATAGTTCCCTTTCAAGAGTAACCGATTCGTTAGCAGCAGTTTGCAGCCAGTTCTGTTCTTCTTTTCTAAGGCCATACCAGATCTTCTTACTGATAATCAGAACATCAGGAACAGATGTGTGTTCATCAAGGGAATAGTGCTTGCAAACTTCATAATGGTGTGAGGTATAGAAGCTGGGCGGATTGTTCTCAGCACCGTCAACCACTCCACTCTGGAGAGCAGTATATAATTCTCCCCACGACAAAGGAGTAGGAGATCCACCAAGGGCTTTGACCATTTCTAAAGCAGTTTTACTTTTCATTACCCTGATTTTCAGTCCAGCCAGATCATCAGGGATTAAGACAGCTTTGTCAATTGTATAAAAACTCCTGCTTCCGGCATCATAAAAACAGAGGCCTCTGATCCATTTTTTTTCAGAACTTAGTAATAATTCCTGTCCGATTTCACCATCAAGGACTTTGAAAGCATGTTCCTTTGATCTGAATAGATATGGAAGTCCTAAAACCTTGTAATCATCAATAAAGCTTTCCATTACAGCTGCAGAAACTTTAGTGATTGCCAGACTTCCTATTTGGAGCAATTCGACACATTGTTGCTCAGAACCCAGTTGTCCGCCAGGGTATATTTCAATGGTGAGTTTTCCTTCAGAAAGTTTTGCACAATTCTCTGCCATTGATACCATCGCAAGATGTACAGGATGATCTGTTGGCAATCCATGTGCAAGTTTTAATGATTTGCTGTCTTCAGTATTAATACATTGATTAAAAACGAATAGAGAAAGAAAGAAGATTGATGCATTAAACCCTCTTACTCTGGCTTTTAAATAAATGTGCATATTGTTCAGAGTCAATATTGATAAAATGATTTTCTTCAGACTGGTCCACTCCATCTGTTGGTATAATACTTGTCCATGGAAACGGTCCTTTATTGCTTTTAAAAAGTAAAAGTAAAAATATTATGATACAAAATTATGTATTTATCTGGGGAATGGCTATTGCCACTGCGCTGGCTGAAGCAGGTGAAAAAATCCTTGTGAATGATATTTCGCAGGAGAAGCTTGATAAAGCCAAGGCTCAGTATATTGAAAAAAACAGGGAAGTTGCAGACTATAAAAATCAAGGATTTTGAGATTATTTTCATAGTATAAAGTTTAGTTTTATTTTAACTATACAGTCATCAATTATTTTTCCCTTCCCAAAGGAATACGTAATATGGATCTAAAATCAGATCTTCGGTTCCCATCCGGGTTCGTAGGACCTGCTCCATAGTTTCATGGCTTCATCATCCTTTATATGCCCGTTTTCAGTATCACAGTACAATGTTTTACCGGTCCGGCTGGCAATATTGCCCAGGTGGCAAAGCAATGTACTCTTACCTCCTTCGTCAATGGGTGAGCGCTGTACTGTTTTTCCCCGTATTGCATCGAAAAAATTCTCGACATGGAGAGTGGTTAATCCACCGCCTCCACCTAGGGCGTTTCCTGCCTCACCCAGTTCGGATTTGCTGTCTTTTACCAGTTTTCCTGAGCGGTCGTATAGTTTATAACCACCCCTGTCAACATAAACAGAACCTTCCGATCCGTAAATTACAGTGCCGCGGCCACCCCCGTATGTGTCATATCCGTTCCGGCTTTTTCCATCCCACTTAATGGTTTTTCCGCCCGGGAATTTAAAAGTAGCATCCATGGTGTCGTACATGGTCCATCCATCATCAACGAAATGGAATTTCCCGGCATTCACCGAAACTTCTTCAGGGTAATCAACCTGCAGTGCCCACCGGCCTATGTCTAATTCATGTGTTGCATTATTACCCGTTTCAGCAGTTCCAAAGTTCCAGTACCAGTGCCAGTTATAGTCAAAATAGACATCCATAAAGGGAATCCTTGGTGCAGGTCCCTGAAACAGGTTCCAGTCCAATCCTTCCGGGGGTGCAGCAGGTTCCGGGTTTTTTACGCGTCCCCGGCTGGCTGTATAGAAAGCAACGGCAAGGTAAGGATTACCAATAACACCGTCATGGATCTGCTTAATGATCTCAATAGATTCAGGAGCAGATCTTTGTTGATTACCCATCTGAACGATTTTATTGTATTTTTTAAGATAATCAAGTAACAATTCACTTTCCCTGGGATTATGTGTCAAAGGTTTTTCAACATATACATGTTTACCTGCTTCCAGTGCCATCCAGGTACCAGGTGCATGCCAGTGATCGGGAGTGGCATTGAATATCGCATCCACTTTCTTGTCTTCAAGTGCCTCCCTGAAGTCTTTAATAAGCTTAGGTGTATAGCCGATTTTTTCAGACAGCCTGGCAGCGCCTTTTTCTCTTCTTTCTTTCATTACATCACATATGTAGGCCACATTTATATTATCCTTGTTTCTTTCCAGGGGATCAAAATAGCCCGGCAACCTGCGACCACACCCAACCATAGCTACAGTTATCTGGTCATTGGCACCAATGATCCTTCTGTAGCTGCTGGCAGAAAGACCAGCGCCTCCAAGGCTAATGGCAGCCGCTCCGAGAGCTGTTTTTTTTACGAATTCTCTTCTTGAAGATTTTTTTTTCATTTTTTTAGAATTTAATATTTCATGAGATAAAAAATGTATCTGTTTGGTATTCAATATTCTGGTTTTGTTACGAATTTTGCTGTCCTTCGCTGGTTCAGGGTAACGGCAAAATTCCCGCCAAAATCTGCCATTCTTTATTCTTCCTACCCGGGGCTCCGCCCCGGGCTATAATATTTCGCCCCTACAGGGCTCTCAACTTATTAAACCTTCTCTACTTTTATCTTGCTCATCCCCACGTTTTCTCTATTTAAGTTCCAGTATCTTAATGTTTCTAAAAGAAACGGTGGTCCCATGGTCCTGCAGCAGAATGTGTCCTTTGGCGGCCTCCCCAAAATCCGGCCAGTCTTTGTATTTACTGTTTGCCACCAGCGCCCTCCACATTTGCGAACAACGTTCATACTCAACCACTTTGACATTGTTCAGGTAGTGTTCGACACGACATCCCTTTACAATAATCATAGCCCGGTTCCACGTACCAATGCCGGTAAATATATAGCTTCTCAGTTTGTCTGCTGCTGTCTGTGCCGGTATCAGGTCATACAATGAACCAAGCGTCCTGTTCCCTGTAACTCCCATTTTCGCATCGGGATGGTTTTTATTGTCCAGTATCTGAAATTCACAGCCAATTGCAGAACCTGGTTTCTTATTCAATTCAGGATCAACAAAATATTTAATTCCGCTGTTTGCACCTTCTGTAATTTTGAAATCAACCTGGAGGATAAAGTTGCCATAGATTTTTTTAGTAATTATATCTCCGCCATTTTCCGATTCCCCTCCTCCAGACTCAAGAACTGATAGAACACCATTTTCTATGTCCCATCCCTCTTTGGGAAAATGGTCCAGTTTTGCACCACGCCAACCTTTGGTTGTCTTTCCGTCCCATAGGAGTTTCCATCCTTCGGAAACCTCCCTGGAAGTAAGTTTATTGTCAAGATAACTGATCTCCGGAACTTCAGGATCGGATTGCAGGCGATGTGATTCCAGGTCTTCCGTCATTATCCTGATGTTTTTCCATCTGATCTTTTGCCCTTCCTGCTCCTTCCGGCTGATGTTATGCACCTGCAGTCCTATAAAACCTGTAGCTGTCATATCATCAACCAGGCAGGCACATTGTATATCATTAATCCAGGTACGGATCGAATTTCCGACAGCCTCAACCCGGAAATGATTCCATTCTCCTATCCTGAAGGCGGCTTTTCCTTTGGGATTCCTTTCCAGGTTGTAGAGCCATCCCCTTCGGGCTTCATCATAAATACCGCCACTCCATCTTCTTTCAAGGGGGTCAATCTCAACCTGGTAACCGTACACCCTGCCATTCCTGTAATCTTCCTTACTGGCACTTCTTATCTGTACACCTGAGTTAACCGGAGCTTCTAGCAACAGATCATATTCAAGTATAAAATCACCATAATTTTCTTCGGTGCAGAGAAAACTATTCGGGGAACCCAGGAGGGTTTCTCCCACCATTTCACCATTCTCAACATAGTATTTTGCTTCCCCGTTAATCTGGGTCCAGCCTTTCAGGGTTTTACCGTTGAACAACTGTTGCCATCCATTATCTGCATAAAGAGAAAAGCTTACATTTAAGAGAAATACGCTTAAAATTAAGTGACTTTTTTTCATTGTAATAATTTATTGATATAGGTTAATATTATAATATTTTAATACACTGAGGATCAGTGATATCCGCTAAGTATTTTTTGACAGTAAATTATTCAAAGAAGCAATAATAAATTCGGAAAAATTTCTCCCCAGGTAATTTTGTTTTGTTTCTTTATCAAACAGCTTAAATAGTAGTTTCTGGAGAACTACAAGGTCCATTTTCCATCAAAAAAAATTTCCGATGGTTCTTTACGATTCTTTCTTACCAGGTCCTGCTGGGCTTTCTTATCAGCAGGATAACCAACGGGTGTGAGCGCCACGATCTTTGCATGATCAGGAATCTTAAGAATTTTTTTTAAGACCTTCTCATCAAAGGAACCGATCCAACAGGTTCCTAATCCTTCTTCCGTAGCTACAAGGGTTAAATGATCCATAGCAATGGATACATCCACGTCAATGCTATTACCATAGCCTCCCATGAATTGGTAGGCTTCCTGAGGTAAGCCACAACCAACAATAATTAATGGAGCCTCCGCCATCCACATTTGTTTTCCACAGGTTGCTGCTACCTGTTTGCGACTTTCATCTTCAGCAACGAGAATAAAACGCCAAGGTTGGTAGTTACAGGCCGATGGCGCCAACCGTATCGACTCCAACAATCGTTCCATTACTACAGGAGGAATTTCCCTGGAGAGGTATTTTCGTATGGAGCTTCTTCTTTTTATGACATCGAGTACTGACATATTAAATTCCTTTTGTTGAATGGATAATAGCTCAATAATAGTAATTCTTTGTTTACAGAATTTAAACCTGATGGTTTTTTTATAATCAGGATGTTTTATGCAATTTACTAAAAACAGATTAATGGATAGTTTCAGGGCAACCTATCGTGCAAGAATATAATGTATTGACTTTGCCCTCAAAATGTTGTAACTTACAGATAATTAGGGGCACTCCACTTCAAACAAAAACTATTGGCAAAGCCAATGTCCTTTTCTTTTTCCATCATGCTTGTGTAAACAAGTTTTCAACGCACTCAGGAAAAATAAAAAACCCCACATTTCTGCGGGGTTTTTGTTTGAAGCGGTGACGACGAGATTGTTCATCATGCCTTTGGCATGATTCACGGACTCGGTTATGGGAGTTACAAACACTAAAACAGCAGGCTGTAATAACAGCCTGATTTCTTTCTTTTTTCTGTTCACTTATGAAAACAAGTTTTCAACGTTACCAAAAAAATGAAAGCCTCACAAATTGTGAGGTTGTTTTAATGTTTGCGGTGACGACGAGACCGTAACTTATATTTACCATACTTTACCTAAACTTACCTGAATATCCCAATATACTGCACTTTTGGGGGATTCGAAATATTTTTGTATATTTGGACGAGACAAAAAAAATCGCACTTTGCGAGACAAAAATGTTTCATAATTGGACATTTGTGTACAATTATGAAACATCAACAATATACAAAAATTCAGAATTAGATTTTCCATTCCATTAAGTCTTTAAATGACTAGTTAATAAACGTTAAAAAAATGTCCTCAGTAAAACTTTTAGTCAAAAAGCATAATGTTTCTCAAAAGGATGGTAAAACACCCGTTTATGTTCAATACAATTATAACATTGATGAACGAATCCTTTTTAATACTAAGAGAAGAATTGAATTAAAGTTTTGGGATTTCAAGAATGACAGAATAAAGAGAGGAAATCATAAATATGCCTCATTCAGCAATCATATAAATAAAGTCAGGATAAAGATTGAATCAATAGTAAATGATGCTATAGATCTTGGGATTGATCCAACTACTGAATACGTGAAGCTTGAATACTATGGGGACGTAATTGATTTTGACAAAACTGTCACCGGGAAAAAGAAGCAAACTACAGATCTTAGTTTTTTTAGCTATTATGATGCGTTTGTTGAAGCGAAGCAGTTTTCGGTGGGCCGTCATACCCTTAATGACTATAATGCCCTTAGAAAGCATTTAAAGGGGTATCAAGCCTGGAACAAGTCAATCATAGATTTTGTTAAAATTGATTATGATTTCTACCAGAAGTTTGTCAAATATCTTAGTTTATATGTAGTAAAACCAGATGGTGAAAAAGGATTAGCTATTAATACAGTTGGAAAGACCATTAAAAACCTGAAGATTTTTTTAAGAGATTGTGGGAGAAAGAAGATAACAGAACCAATCGACACAAGTGATTTCAAAACGTACCAGGAAGAAGCTGATAACATTTATCTCAATGAGGAGGAAATAGATAAGATTTATGATCATGATTTGAAGGATAATCCTAAAATGGAGAAGGTCAGGGATCTCTTTGTCCTGGGTTGCTACACAGGTCTTCGGTTTTCTGACCTAAATAAGATCAAGCCCGGGAACATAAGGAAAGAATTCCTGTATATAAGACAGGGCAAAACCATGACCAATGTTGTTATTCCTCTGAACAAAACTGCGCTTACTATCATTAAAAAGTATGATGGTGGAATTCCGCAGGGGATTCATATGAATGACTTCAATAAGCACATCAAGATTATAGCAGATAAGGTCGGAATAAATGATGAAATAATCCAAACCAGAAGGAGAGGAGCGGAGTTGATTGAAACAGTGGTAAAGAAATATCAATTAATTGCTTCTCATACATGCCGAAGATCGTTTTGCACGAATGAATATTTGAAAGGCACACCACCTCTTTTTATTATGAAAATCAGTGGACACAGATCCGAACGTAATTTCCTAAAGTATATTAAAGTTGACGAACAGGTTGCTGCAGAAAAGATGCTTGAATTTTGGAAGAGTCAGGGAAATTCAAAGCCTAAAAAAAACTCCCCCAAATAACGTAAATCTGACATTTCTAAAGAATAACTTAGTATCCTCCCCTGATTTTTCGCTATCAAATAAATGGACAATTATTACATTCATTAAGATCACTTACTCCATTTTCTTTTGTCTCATTTGCGGGAAAAATGTCACATCCAAGATCGAGGGGGAATTGTATGAGGGAGTTATAAAGTGTTGGAAAGTGAGGGAGAACAAATTTGTGACAATACACTGATTGAAGATTTAAATTTTAAAACGGACCTGATACCTCATAATCAGGGAGCCATCCCGATCCCGATATATATCGTGATGGGAAGCCCAGCTGGGCCCGCCTCTATCTCACGAAATTATTAATACAAGGAACGAAGTAGTGTTTTTCCTTTATATTATTACAATTAATTCTCCTTTATCCACTCTGAAATGGTACCAAAAACGTCCTCCCTATGTGAAATATGGTCCCTCCCCTCTTCAGTTTCAATGGTTTCAATTAACCAGTGGTCCGTTCCTGGTAGTACTTTATAGGTAAAGTTATTCTTACCGAGTCTTAAGAATTCCAGCCTGATGTAATCTGATTGAAGTATAGGGGAATTCCGATCGGCAGTACCCTTGACATATAAAATAGGGATATCAAGTTCAACCAGATGTTCCAAAGGGATATCGGTACAGTAGCTGCCCCATCGTTTATAAGGATGCCCATAGTACCATTTCTCTGTACTTTCCGGATCACTATATATCTTTTTATAAACAGCTAACAGAGAATCAATGGCGTCCTGTGCTTCCTGGTGAGTAATTTTGCCCATGGCTGCATCCATCCTGCGGTTTATGATACTGGAATAAAATTGGTTTAAACCCGTTGTAACCAAACCAACCAGGTGGGTAATCCCGGCATACTCATGGGCCAGTTTTGGGACAAGCTGCCCCCCTTCAGAGATTCCTAGGGCAATTACCTTGTTCTCAGAGTTGGAGAGCTGTTTACTGAGGGCATTCAGTGCCACCTTACTTGCCTCCACCTCCCAATCCAATCCACACTTTTGAATATATCCTTCCGATGGTTGATAATCCTCAAAATTTTGCAGAGGATTAATCTTCTCTGCTATTAATGTGTCACAAAATGGCGTTCCGACTTTGCTGATGAATGCCACATGGTAATGGTCTGCAAAATAGAAAATCTGATCCGGAGGGATGGTTCCCAGTTGAGTGGATTGCTCTCCACTCTGCACAACCAACATAATGGGCAAACCCCTGGTTCCACTTACGATAAACAGGAGGGGCTTATCCTGGTCAATACCCTTTTCGGTTACATAATAGTTGATCTTACCCAGTTTGGGATCTGTTATCTGAAAAGCTTTCAGGCCCCAGTCAGATGGGAGCACTCCCTGTGCAAAGAGGCCCTGAATGAAGAAAAAAAGTACAAGGAAATTACATGTTCTCATAGTATAATTTGTTGATGTTGGTAAATTTTCAGGTCTTATTCTTTCATGATCGTTAGTCTGCAAGTTACTACATTCTCATCATCTCAATACAATTTAATTCAAAATCAGGAGTTCGCTGGTTCACGTCCAACTGGACCCACAGTTGAAGGTGAGGGAGTTAGATCATTATGATTTGACTCCTTTTTTTATTGGGTTGAATTGGGATTGAAGTTTTTATAAAGTTATTCTTGTATAATGTCCCATTTGCGGGAAAAATGTCACATCCTGGATTGATGGAGAATTGTATGAAGGAGTTATTTAGTTTTGGTAAGTGGGGGTGGACAAACTTGTGACGGATAATTCATTACTGCCAGAATTGGGTTAGTTTGTTTGTGGGTTGTGGCATATGAGGGTTTTATAATTTGAAATAGTTTTGCTTATTATTTATCCAACCCCATTTTCTTTAATAATTCTATGAATCTTGGATCCGTTCGAAGGTTATCCAATGCTGGATCTATTTTGAGGTATTCCCATCCTTCTGGTCCTCGTTCATAATGCTTATCCAACCATCCAAAAGCCTGCTCTTTCTCTCCAAGCATTGCATAATATCGGGATAAACTAATAGCATTAGGAGTGGCACCTGTAAGCTCTAAATCAATTAACAAATGGAGAACGCCTTCTATTCCGGACTTCTCGTATATATCTCCAACAACCTTCACATATTTTACTGTTAATGTATCCATAGACATTATTTCCTGTAATTTCTCAATTGCTTCTATATCCATTCCTTGATGCAAATAACTCCAAAAAATATATGTATGTGACGGTATAAAGTTTTTGTCAATCTCAAGTGCTTTCTGGTGTTTAATTATCGCGTCATCATATTGACGGGCATAATAATATATCCATCCATTACAATAATTTGTAATCATGGATAAGGGATCCAGCTCTAGAGCTTTCTTAATTTGTACAAATGCTTCTTTGAATTGTCCGGTACAAGCTAAAAGCTCAGCATACCATTGGCGAGCTGTTGTGTAATTCGGATTTAGTTCAATGGCTCGCTTGAATTCCTTCTCGGCATCCTGCCATTTCCGTTCAAAAGTATGTGCTATTGCACCAAGTGAAGCATGAGCTTCTGCAAGATTATTGTCAATTTCGATAGCTTCTAAGGCAATTTCTTTTGCTTTCAGATATGCTTTTTGACTCGGTAAATACCCCCAAAATGCAAGAACCACATAGGCGTCAGCCAATCCAGCATATGCTAAAGCATAATTCGAATTTATTTCTATTGCCTGCTCAAAATATTCAATGCTTTTCTTTAGACCCTCTTCTGTTCTCTTATTCCAATAAAAACGTCCTAATAAATATGAATCATAAGCCTCAAGATTCTCTGTAGGCTTTTTTTCAATCTGTTCTATTTCCTCAGGAGAAAGTATTGTTTTTAATTCATGAGCAATTTGTTTTGCCACATTACTTTGGATGTCGAAGATGTCCTTCCATTCCTTATCATATGTATCACTCCACATGTGATCTTCATTTTTAGCACGAATTACCTGGACACGAATACGAATATGCTTTCCTTGTCGTTGAACTGTTCCTTCAACCAAAAAGTTTACGTTAAGTTCTTCGCCAATCTGGGGTATGGTTGGTTTTGAGTCTTTATACTGTAAAGTTGACGTACGTGAGATAACACGGAATTTCTTAATCTTCTGTAACTGCATTATGATCTCATCCGTCATAGCATCACCAAAATAAGCCTGTTCTTCATCACTACTCAGGTTCTCAAAAGGAAGAACTGCAATGGATTTCTCCAGCTTAGATATGTCTGACGATCGTTTAATGTTACCGATTATGTAAAAAACTACAAAAGCAACGATTACTAAACCACTTATATAAGTAGAAATTTTCCACCCTCTTGAAGTGGATTGCTTTATCACGTTACTAACTTGAGTTTCTGGCTTTGTCTTTTGAATCCCTTCGGGTGTAATATCAAATATCCATGAGAAGATTACAGCAAGTATAAAACCAATACATAGAAGTACTATCACAAATGCCAGAGTCCAGTTAGGCAGTTGCAACGGTTCTCCAATTATATCTACTACTTCAAGAATAATAAAAAGCAGCAGCAGCATACCCGATAATAACACGGATAACTTTCCTTCGTTTTAACTCATTCCAGAAATTAAATGGATTGTTGGATTGTTCAGGCATTAGGGTTGGTTTGGATAGTTAAATTTAATCCAACTTGGTTACATTACCAAAACTCCTTCAGAAAGGATTAGTTACTCCAATTATAACTTACAGTATTAAACATTTCTTCGAAACAGTAAATGTTCTCAGAGAAGAATATCATTTTATCATAAGTAAAAGAGTCATCTTTTGAACTATAGTCCCAGATATCAATCCCTTTTGCAAAAACAAAATAAGCATCTGTGGAATAGTTCGAAGATGGGATAAACGGATTCGTATGGTCATATTCTTCTACGTAGGTGCAATTATTATCAAGCAAAATCCATTTATTTTCAACATATATTTCTGACATTACATGGCCTGAAAAATGTTCAACAGTCCCGGCGTTATAGTTGTATCCCCATTGTACATCAGCGGTTTCTATCATTATTGCTGGAAAACCAAATTCACGTAAAATGCTCGATATTATTAAAGCTAATGAATGACAGCCATAAAAAGTTTTAATCTCATAAAGTTCATCTACAGTATTCTTGCCAATCATGTTTCCCCCTGCGTTGGTGAAAGTGAAGTTCTGATTTACCCAATAGCATACGAATAGAATATCATCTATATTATTGCCGGGAGTACCTATAGCATTTTGTATTTCTTCAAGATAGATATTATTTAGATCTGATTGTTCTCCCGGAATCAGGTATCTACTCGTGTCAGTATAATCTATTTCAAAAGAAAAGTCAATTGTATCAATATCAATGTTACAATCTTTACTTCTATCTGGTCCATTATCTTTTGAACATCCTGCAAAAAGAATTGGAATCAGAATAAATAGCATGAAAATGTTAAATGCTTTCGTGGCTATTAGCTTCATGATTTACAATACTAAAATTACAATAATTGAAAGAGAAAGTCAACCTGAAAGTAACCTGAACAAATTGAAGACAAAAAACCCAGCAATTGCAGTCACGGGCTTGCTTATCAACTTATAACCTACTCACTTATTTCATGTCCCATTTGCGGGAAAAATGTCACATCCTGGATCGAGGATGAGTTGGGTGAGGGAGTTATTGGGGTTTTGTATAGTTGGGGAGGACAAACTTGAGACAAGAATCTGATTCCTTCTGGGCCCACTTAATAATCAAAGAGTTACAACATCAAAATTGTAACTCTTTTTTTATGGTGCCAGTTTGGTGCCAGGATTTGAGTGAAAACGGAGAAGACTTTCTGAAAAAAGGTTGGTGTGAACCACCACCTTACTTATTGGAAACCCCGCTCACTAAGAATCACATCTGCCGTTCAAAAGTAAGCCGCCACCATAATCACAAATATTCTTTTATTTAATAGACATACAGCATCTTACATCTTCCTTCTCGTAAAGCTTGATGGTTCAAATTCAAAGCGTTAATGGTGGTTCTGATAAGGCGAGATTTGCAGTAAGTATATTTCTTTTGTTTTAGCATAAAATATATTGTATTTTAGCTATTATATCGATAATGGCAGTAGAATAATATGTTGGACAAATAAATTTTATAAAAGCTTGCTCAATAACTCAATGTGATATATAATTTAAATGTCCTGAATGAGAATAATAAATGAACAACAGTATTTAAATATAAGAAATATAGATTTCAATTCTTCTCACGGTAAGAAGAACGAATGCATGTGTATGTGCTATGTTCTGAAGGAGAAGCAAAGATTTGGATTGAATCGGAAGTTGATGTTGCTTCTCAAATGGGCTTAAAGAACATGAAATGGTTGATTTGTTAAAGGTGGCAGAGGAAAGAATAGATGAAACTAAAGAAAAAAACTAAAGATATCTTTTTGAATCAAGGTTTTAAAATATGGAGGATATAACAATGGATCAAGAGAAGAGAATACAGGATGCTGCCGATTTAGCCATGAATTATCAATTGGCTATTAACGAAGGTGAGCTGGATAAAGCTTTTGAAATGGTTCTACCAAAAGAGAGGGATGCGGTAAGAAAAGAGGCATATATTAAAGAAAAATTGGGTGTTGATACTATCATAGAAAATTTAATTAAGTACCACCCCGACATCGGCACAATCGAAGTCAAGGAGGCGACTTATGATGAAAAGTCAAAAAAGTATCGAATTAGTTTAAATGAAAGATATCCTGATGCCAATATGCTCAGTCCCATTTTTTCAGAAGTTATGGGAGATTTCTTTGGATTAACAGATGAAAAATTCGATCAGAAAAAATTCAAGAAGAAAATTAAAAAGGCCATATCTAGGAGAAAAGAACTGTTTAAGAAGGGGCAACTTCTCGACGTAATAATCACAGAGAATGTGGAGGAGTCTGAAGGAAAGTTATTTATTTCTCCCGGATGGATAGAAGATATTCGAAAAGCTGAAGAGAAGAGAGTCCTCCACCAAAAAACAGAAGCACTTTCAACTGAAGTCTGGAAAGCCCAGGGACATGAAGGTTCCATATTTAAAGCCCTGGAACTCTATAGAGAGTTGATAAAAATGGATGAATCATATGTAGAAAAATACGCTGATATTGAAGAGAGGGCAGCAATTGTGCCAAAGATATCGATAGAGATAATCCCTTCTGATACGGACAGCAACAGCATGGTGAAAGTAAAGATTACCAATAGCAGCGATAAGCCGATAGTTTCGGAGAACTACGAATGTGAATTATTCGATGAGAATAACGAAAAAATCTATTCCCAGATTAACCAAATCTGGAACTCAGAAAAAATACAGCCCGGTACTTCCTCCGAAGCTTGGGTCATGTTCGATTCCGAGGCTGGAGCGAAGAGAAAAGAGGTTAAGCTCAAAATCGTGAATGCAACCTTGAATTAGGGCTTGGTGTTTTACATTAAGGAAAGCTGTTTTCATACTATCCAGAACCATCTATCTAACATTTGATAATAGGAATACTTCTGTGATAGTTTTATGGATTCGTAAGTCCATATTTTGTTTGCAATTAGATACTTATCCACTGGTATCAAGAGTTAATCATTGAAGTAAGTAAACAATCGTTAATTTATTTACCTGTAATAATAGGGAGCCAATTGCAGTTGCGAGCCGACCGCACAGAAAAAAGCTCCTGGAATCCTGATATTGATTACATTGTTTAACTAACTCTTTCCAGGAGCTTTTAGAAATGAAAATTAGTACCTATAACGATCAGCTATAAATTTTGGTGGGCATTTTCTTGCACTTTTCTTTCAGTATGTACAGCTGTTTATTACTTGTAATTTGTTTCATATTAGCACTTTCCGCCCGCTTGAATTTATAGCATGTTGGCATGCGTTATTTTTTATCAGTTTCAAAATCTTTTAATGTTGTTCCATCTTTTAATTTCCATTCTGTTAATCCATTAGCGTTTTTCGCCCCACAACTATCACGGCAGCAATTGATGTACCGCTTACATAGGTTATTTTGTAAAATATACTCATCCGGTAAAGCGAAATATGCGGGAAATCCTTATTGAAAGCAAATTCCTATGCTGATTCACTGCCGAAAAGAGCAGGTAATTTTTATTGATTGCCAGAAAAAACCTTGCTATTTGTAGTATACTTCTACTGTCCCACAGGCATTCTCTCCCCATAGAGTCACACCGCCAATAACATAGATCTTCCCATCCACCACGCTGGTGCGAAGACCCCATCTTCCCGTGGGCATGTCGGGGCCTGTTGTCCAGGTATCTGTCGCCGGGTCATAGATTTCCACTGTGGTCACGCCCGGGTAGTCGGGAACGCCATAAATATACCCCCCAATGGCATAGATCTGCCCATCCAGCACGCTGGTGGATAACCCAATTCTATACGTTAGCATATTAGCCTTCTCGGTCCAGGTGTCCGTAACCGGGTCATACTCGTCGACATCACTAAATGCATAACCGCCAAAGCAATAGATCTTCCCATCCACCACGCTGGTGAAACCAGCACTTCTTAACGCTGGCATGGTGCCCTTCTGGGTCCAGGTGTCCGTGGCTGGCTCATACACTTCCACCGTCAAAACAGAACCGCTAGAAGGCGCCGAGGGTGATCCGCCAATGACGTAGATTCTGTTATTCACCACGTTGGCAGAATGGAAGCCTCTTGCCGTGGGCATCTCAGACTTTGTAGTCCAGGTATTCGTAGCCGGGTCGTATTCTTCCACCGTCGAGAAAGTCTCCACCGACGTATATGCAGCTGAGGAAGCTGCACCACCACCGATGGCATAGATCTTCCCATTCACCACGTTGGTAGATAACCCCTGTCTTGCAGTGGGCATCGGGGACTTTGTGGTCCAGGTATTTGTCGCCGGGTCGTATACTTCCACGGTATGCAACGCCTGATAAACAGGTCCAGCACCACCTATGGCATAGATCTTCCCGCCCACCACGCAGGTGGAAAACTCCCATCTTCCCGTGGGCATGTTGATTCTAGGTGTCCAAATTGGTGGAGGCTTAATATATAGGTCCTTGCTTGCCTCATCAGATCCATCTGCATTGGTAACCTCCAAATGGATTGTAAAGAGACCCTCTGCTGTGTAGATGTGACTGGGATTCTCTTCAGTAGAACCATTTCCATCTCCGAAATCCCAGTCGAATGTATTAGCACCTTTGGAGGTGTTTTGAAAGGAAACAGTTTGCCCTGCTACTGGCCAGGCTGGACTGATTGTGAATGAGGCCACCGGGAGCTTAAGCTTTTCGCAGGCTGAAACCAGAATAAGTACAGTACAAATTGTGATTGGAATAATTCTATTCATTATTTTCATAATATTAGGTTTTAGGGATTTAATTCTAATGCCAGTTAATGTAATCAAGTCCAAAAGTCAAGTATTTTGATGTCCTGAGTCCTTTTGAGAAGAAGATGTTCTGATCATAGAAGAGATTGGACTTGCAATTCAACCAAAAGTCGTTTGATAATTTGTCAATAGTAGCACTATTAACCATAATGCTTTCTTGTGTCTCTATGTTTAGCCTTTTATAATGCATGCCAACTAGTGGATAATAACAATGTTATTATTTACCTTATAGGTGCAATAGTTGTTTGGTTGCATTAAAATTACGATAACCATTCATTAATTCCAAGGAACTGAAAATGTAGTCCTTGAAAAAATTTGCCATTCATGAATGCTTGATAAAACGTCCGTTTATTTACCTATACAATTTCAGGGGAGGATCCAGGGGTAAAACTTCAAAATTCTTGAATTTACTTGTTTGGGTGTAAATTCCGGTAATGTTGAGCACCCTTGTCCGGTCAGGGTTGAGCAGTCTATTTGTAATAAAATTGTATATTCATATTGCCCATACATTGAAGTAGTTACATTCCGGTATGGGGTGCTCAACCATTTCCGGAAACATATGCTCAGTTTAGTCCGGAACGCAGTGCTCAATCAGTCCGGAATTTGCACTTCAACCAAGACATGAATAATTAGGAACCGTCCATAATGAAATACCTGGATATTTGGGGTAATTTGTCACATTAAGCAAGCAGCTATAACAAAAGGTTTTAAAGAAAAAGAGGCTCCCGAACTTATTTTCCTATACGGCTATAAAACAGCTATATGTAGAGTATACTAAAATTCAGGTATCTGAATAGGTATCCAGAATTGAAATAGATACTCTCATTACAATACATTCTGTAAAAGGCTGCCCGGTAAGGACAGCCCTGAAAAACATATTAATCAAATAGCTATGTACTAATCTTTTATGCAACGGACAGAATAACCATTCGCTTTATATGCGGGGCCTATCAGAATACCCTTAGAACTTTCATACTCATCATACAATAATCTAAAATTGGTTGCCGTATCAGGCGATAATGACCACCAGTATCCTATATATCCAATCTTAGAGAAAGCTCCAAAATAAGTACGATAACCACCCGGAAAAGCTGTGAAACCGGTTTTATTTCTATATGTCGGGTAATCAGTATTACCCACAACACCTGGAAGTGCTGATGATGACCAATTTGTAGTGGAAGCCAATGATTTAGCTATTTTATTCTGCAATGTAGTACCATCATAGTTATATCCATTGGCTATCAGGTAGTTTTCAAGTGTTATCCATTCGGTAAAGCTCGGTACATGCCAGCCATCAGGACAAACATTTCGACTGTCAGTTACGGTGTACCGTGTATATAATCTGCCATAAGTAGAAATGTTATTTAAATCATCATCGTATGCAAACCAATATTTTGGTTCGGTCTCACCAGAAATATCACCTGCACCTGTGCCATCTGGTATTTCATCACTATTTGCAAAGTGTGTGGTATTAAGGTTTTCTGCCATCCATAGTTGCGTGCCTATCCATACGGTATTATAGGTATTATTATCAACATCAGTTATATTACTACCCGGCTCATCCTGGTAAAAACTAATATTTACATCATCATAACTATTATCACAATCTGTTATTATGGTCCAACGTAATGTATAACTCATACGTAGTTGCCCTGATAAAGTAGTATTCGGGTTGTTTATATCTGTGAGACTGCCTCCTACACCGCTAATAATACTCCATGTTCCTGTACCATGATTAGTTTCGGGTGTAATAGCCGAAAGATTAGTTGTTGTAGTACCGTCATTAAAATATTGATCGTTTCCTGCATCGGCAGTTGTTGGTGTATGGTTAAAACTAACTATAACTTCATCCGTTGAACTGCCACATAAAGTTGTTATAGTCCAGCTTAATTCATAATCAGTACAGTTGTTACCTGAAAAGGTAGTATTCGGGTCATTAACGTTGGTAAAACTACCTCCTTCTCCGCTAATAATACTCCATGTTCCTGTACCATGATTGGTTTCAGGTGTATTAGCCGAAAGATTAGTTGTTGTAGTACCGTCATTAAAAGATGAATCACTGCCTGCAATGGCTGTGGTTGGTTGAGGCCAGCAATTAGTTGGCAACGAAACCCATGAGCTACCGATATAAACCTGATACAAATCTTCGGTGCTATTATACACGGTTTGTCCTTCTTCAGGTAAAAGTGCCGTAATTTCAGATGAAGTATATATTGGAATGATGCTACCACCTGTTGTACTTATTACATTGTTGGTAATAGTAATCCCTGTTCCTGGAGTATAAGTGTTTATGCTGTCTTGGTAAGTACCACCATCGCTTAAAGTTACAGTTAAAGCTGTACGAGAAATAGTTTGCAGTTCGTTTGAAGGATCTGCATCTGCATCATCCTTGTTTTCAACAGATTTGGCATGTAAAGCATAGGGAACAGACAGGATCTGGCTTGTACCCATTTCAGTATAGGTTGTTCCTCCTGTGGCATCCAATTCCACTTTAATGAAATAAATATTGGATCCCCAATCAATAGATGATAAATCACCAGAGACAATAGAACCGTCACCTATTTCCAGGGTTACCAAACCAAATGAATTGGTCGTTGGGGAATGTGTTTCACTATAAACAACAGTTCCATCAACAGCACCTTGTAATAGACTGATTTTTATACCAACAGCCTGGTCTGATACGAGACTTCCAGTATTGTCTCTGACTACTGCCTGGTAATTGAATCCTTGTGGAGCCTGTGAGAATACATTAAGCGTGAACAATAGAAAAGCCCACAACATAATAAATGTTGCTCTTGTTTTCATGATCGTATGATTATGTTTTTGGTATAGCTGATCGTTTATTAATCACATACAAGTTACTATAAAAAAGACTCAAGTCAAACAATTATAAAAACTTGCTGAATAATCAATATTTCCAAAATCATGAACAGAATAGAACTTATCCAAATGGACCATGAAGAACTCAAAGACCTAATTAAAGAAGTGCTGCGAGAAGAGATTCCTACGCTCATAGAAGAACTTACTAAACCAGGGGAAGAAGATATACTCTTAACCAGGAAAGAGACCGCAGAACTTCTAAAAGTTACTTTAGTAAGTTTATACAAATATCAGAAGAAGGGCAAGATTCCCTACTATAAAATGGGGAGGAAAGTGTATCTCAAGAAAGGTGAAATAATGGAGGCAATAAAACAGCCTGTAAATTCTTTACCTCAATCCAGAAGTTTTTGAATCATAATCCCTTGGATAAATCTTA
Organism: Candidatus Woesearchaeota archaeon; assembly: GCA_017608295.1. The sequence continues at coordinate 11,199 of JAFCGF010000037.1, read as the reverse complement.
TGAAAGAGGTAATTTTATTAAGCCTACTTGAGAAGCCAACAAACTAACCTAAATACTGTTCATCATGAAAATAAACGAAGTCCAGCAAAAAGCGATCCTTATAAGAGATTACTTAAAGAGTTTTATGGATGATGGATTTGGGCAGTATCATAGAAATTCATCTATAGTAAATCCTAATTCTTAATAATGGTCCCTTTATTTTGTTTCAAAAAACAAAGGAGGTTGGTATTTCCAATTGTTTGGGGGAGGATTATTTGATGATATTATGTTAAAATAAATCCGTATAATAATAAGAATATAATTCAAGGTATTTTGTTTTCAAATTTATCTTAGATTAACTGATAAAACGTCTAAATGTGAATAGTATTTCTCAGGCCCAAATATTTTTAATAGAGATAACTGTAGAAGATCTTCGTTAAGTTCACCCTCTGTTGAAAACAGATATTGAATTAATGCTTTTTTATTCTTTACTGATTGCATTATTTTAGGTGTCAGGATTGCACCCAATGAAGATACCATACATCCTTCAGGAGCAACATTTAAAACCAAATCTACCCCTTCATTCAGCTTTGATATTGTTTCGCCAACATAAGGAACCAGTTCTCCACACGGCTTATATGTAGGGAGTACTGGTTTAGCTTCTGCAATGATTTTACTCATTCTGTGAGGAATTTCCAAACCAGAAACCTTATATAATGGTTGTGCTAATACATTCCTGAAATTATTAATAGTATTTATTGTTTTTCTAATATGACATTTTTTTTCTTTAATTAAATTCACTAATCTACTTTTCTCATTTTTTTCATCAGTATACTTTAGTTTATTTTTGAGCATATTAATATCTCTGTTGGCAAACGTGATTCTTGATTCCAATAAATATTCAAAATAACACCACAACGGGGTATAGGTTAAGTCAAAAGAACCAAATCCAATGGTATCTATCAGGAATTTGAGAATCTCTTCGATTTGGGCAACTCGTAAATAGGCCTCACCATCGACATGAACTTTTACTTTTCTATTTTTAAAATCTGACTTATTTCTATGAGTACATGACCATCTATAATTGTGCTTTTTCAAAATTCTCCGGATTCCGTTGTTATTAAACAAACCGTAACCAAAATATTGAGCAAGTCCACCAAGTATTGGGAGTTTTTCTTCAATTTCATTAACGATAAACCGAGCAATTTTACTCGGTTTGATATTATGCTCTAACATATCATAGACAGCTTGCTTTAATTTGCTGAAGTTAAATTTTAATCTCTCGAATTCTTCATAATTATTGCAGTTTGAACTGGCTTTCAAATAGATGGAATGTAATACATCCTTCAAAATAATCGCTTGAAATCCTTGAATGGTTATCCATTTTTCTATCCCTGATATATAATCCTCTTTATCATGTAATTCAGTAGCCATATGTACCAGAAATTTTATTGGAAAGCGTATGTTTCGTCCAACCGTAATTTGGTTAAAGTTATTCTCAAGCATTCTGTAAAAATTGAGTTTGCATATATGCATATATTGTCCTTGTCTGCAAGGGCCGTCACCACTATGTATAAATAACACTACTCTCTCTTTCCCCTTAACCTGCAGATCATCCGTCTCTTTTCTTCTGATAAAATCATCTGTTGCATGTAACATATCTGAAAATACGGCTGCCAATGGAGTACAAACCGAATCTCCTACATATTTTCTACCTATCTTTATTTTTTCTTCCAAATTGTAAGAATCGTCATCATAATTGTTAATTACGCATAGGCCAGCGGCTCTAAATACAGAAACAATTGCCTGGTTATCGTTCATCGTAGGGAAATAAATTATATCAGTTTCCTTACACATACTATCTAATGAGAAATCATTTAAAAATTCTATGCAAAAATTTGTTTCTTTCTTTCTGGACAGTTCATTATGCAAATTGTTATTCAGTTGATTTAAATGTGTTTTTACACGATTCTCAAGATGAGCCAATTCTGCGATCATTGCATCAGATTGAATTAAAAGTGAAGGGATGTTTTTAGTAATTTCTGCCAGGACGGGAAGGGTTATACTGTCTGGCCCGCATCTGAAAGTTGAAACTGTAACAACAGACATCAAAATTTCTGTATTACCATTTTCGATTTTTTTAATCAGTTCTTTTAACCTGTTATGTTTGATTATTTGATGAAATAGGTTATTAGATATTGCATTAGCTTTAGTTACTAGATCATGTGGGTTTTTCCAATAGATGTAATCGAATTGTCTATCCGGGTATGTTTCAAACACATAAGCAGGAATGGCAACCACACCTTTATCTTTGAGAAGTTTCCCAATGTGGCTATCATAAATTCCCGGATTCAAGACATACTCTCTTGCGCAGATGATTGAAATATTTATTTTTTTATTGATCGCCTCTTCTATAAAATCTGCCGTAATTTCTTCTAATTCTTTTTTTAAATTTTCATATTCCTTTGCAGCATAAACAATTGCCTCAATGAATCTGCTTTTTGGAACCTTCACTTCATAGTATTCAAAAATCGAATGAAATTCATCATACAATTGGTCAGCAATGTTTTGGGGGTCAGTTTTTTTCAGGCTTATATCAAACAATTTGAACCGGGCTTCAGGATACTTTGTTTTAGCAAAATGGTGGGCGATTAGAATTCCACCCTGATTTGTGGTACAGGTCCTACCGACACTCTTTCCTTCAACAGGCAAAAAGTCTATTTGGGGTAACATGATAATTCCATGTTGTTCTCTGGCAAGACGGAGAAATTGTCCGGTGGCGCCAATATTCGGTGCACAAGTATCTATAGAAAACAATGGTTGTCCTTCCATAATATCTCTTTCTTGTACATTATCTATATGCACCGGTATATCGAATTGTTCGAATACTTTTCCAAAAAGGAAGGCATTTTCTGAAATAGCGAAGCTTCTTGGAATCACAAGTCTTTTCTTATCCTCAGATTTTGGCAATTTCTCATCGATGAATTTCCAAATTGCTTTATATGCGTGGGGAACCTCATTCTTTTCGCCTCTTTTCATTCGTGCCGCTTGCTCATTAACTGCTGTACAACCTCCAAGGAGCAGTGAAATTTTGCCATGAATGCCCTCTGAGTTAAGTTTCGTTCTCACACACCGCGCATTTTTATCGCCACAAGCTACTCCGCGGCATACAATAATTTTCTTATCAAACTGACGTTCAATGAGATCATCCAGATAGCAGTATTCTTCGATTTCCGGAAGATCTTTATCTTGGATATTTTTTACGAGACCAATACAAGCCCTGTGCCCTGGAAATGGTGGGACCAGACAAAAAGTCCTCGTACTCATATATTCTTGTGCTCTGTGTGTAACAGCTAAAGGGAGGGGGTCACTCAGCATAGTCTGGCCATGAAGCAGTATTATTGTATTATCAGGGATTTCAACCTGGTGCCATAGGGAACGAGACATATTCTCCACAATTGCGTGACAGCATGAAGCCATTATTTCATCCTTACTATAACCTTCCGCCTGCATTTTTCTGGCGTTTTCCATCAGAAATACTGCACATGTGGCATTGATTCCATAGGCCTGCCGCGCTTCGAAGGCTTTACTATAGGCCTCTGCTATATCTTTAATATTAAATAACGTTTTGAGGGTATCCATTAAGCTCCCGGTTCCGGCAGAACACTTGATATTCATAGCATTGTCAAATAGTTCTTCCTTTTTGAGAGAGATGACCGAGATCTTTGTATCTTCACCTCCAATATCAACTAACAGACAGAAGTCTTCATTTACTTCATCAATGCCTTCGCATTTTAATTTTGCAATATGATCTTTAGCAAGCTGGATTGATCCTCTTGCGTGTGCATAATTTTCAACCAAGGTGGATATTCTTTCCTTAATATGCGGGTAAATTGCCTTTAAAGCCTTCTGAACCTGATATCTTCCGCTTCCTGTTATCCCAATGTTTTGAATCTTTAATTTATCGATTCCTTTGGACTTTAGTTTCCTGAAAATGTGTTTTATTGTGTTAATAGTATCCCCGTGATTATTATAGAAATTTTGAAATAGCAGTTCCCCTGTCCTGGCATTATTTACCACAATCTTCGCCATGACTGAACCAATATCAAGACCGATATTAACAGGCAGATTTATAAATATTTCGGGCGTAACAGTTTCGATTTCAGGATTGGGTAACCTTTCATACAACAATTGTTTCTCATACTTTTCTTTTAATGCATTGAAAGAGGGCAATTCCAATAAGTTATCATGTTTTCGCAATCGTACTGCATTCTGTTTTCGGAAATTGCCTTTCCCGATGCTCTCCACTAAGTACTTCATCCCTGTCATTATGATTGATTGTTCCTTATCGTAGACAATCTCTTTTACTCCGTTGGCTTTCAAAAAATCTTCGGCACAATTTCTGGCATACTGCCACCTGAATACTCCTCCTGTCAGGTATACTTTATCGGTCCCAAAGGACATTTTCCTGCATGGCTTCATTACTTCAGACTTCATTGTTATGGCAAGCGCACGATTGAGAGGAATTCCCTGGTTCTTGTCAGAGATTGTAGCTGAAGAACTGAATACCCCACACCTGTCAGATCTGACAGGGATCTGCTCACGTTCAGCTTTCCCCTCCGTGCCAAGATAATCAACCAGAACACGATCAACATCTCCCCGGTCAATGTCCAATTTATCCAGAATCCTGCTCAAATTGATTCCCGTTCCGGCTCCACATCGTGGATTCACTATCAGCAGATTCTCTTTTAATTTTTCGTTCTTATCAATACATATAATCATATAACCAGATGCGGAAAGATCAATAATGCCAACTGTTTCTAAATCTCTATTTTCTTTCTTGCGTAAAAAGAATTTAGCTGCAGACCATAGAATTGCCGCCGGCATAATTGATTCACCTCGACTTAAAACTTTTTTAGTAATCTCCGAAAGTTTTCCCGTAATATATATTGGCTCGATACTATTATCCATCGAGTTCCCTGCGTTTCTGAACAACTCCATAATACCATATTCCCTGAACAGTTTCCGAATATCATCGTTATTTGGTATTATTTTATTGCTAGTTAATGTTTCAGGGTTATTCTCAATAAATGAGTCGTATATCCGTATTTGAATATGCTCAATTCCTGCATCGATAAAGACCTTTCGTTTAGTTGCATCTTCTCGGGAGGATTCAGCTTTCATTTTCGTAAAACTTTCAAGAATGTAAATCGTCAAATAAAACGAGGACTAATTCAGGTATCAAAATAAGTTGTGTATCAATTAAATTTACACATTTTATCAGTGTGATAGTAGGATTTCAGATAAAAATACACTAATTGGTTGTAGAATTAAAAGATGATATTGTAAAATTCAAAGAATCAAGAGATTCCATTAAAGTATAAAAATGTCCGTTAATTTATTCTTGACGATTAGTCTTGTCATAATTAGATTTAGCAACAAAACCTTATAAATAATCGTACGATTATTTCCTCAAAATTTATCAACATAACATTGTAATGAAAAATTGAGTAATTTTATATGAAATCACAACTTAAATATAAGCCCAGTTTAGTTCTGATTCATTTAACGACGCACAGTGAAAGTACTGAGTAATAAAATTATTATTAAACTAAAAACCTAATTGAACATGGAAGGAATCGGATTATATATTGTAGTTATTGTCGGGGCGTTAATCTTCCTGTGGATCATCCTTTATTTTATACCGATAGGATTATGGTTTCAGGCATTGGTTTCAGGAGTGAAAATCTCCTTATTGCAATTGATCTTTATGAGATGGAGAAAAGTCCCTCCATCCATTGTTGTGGGTGCCCTGATTGAAGGTACAAAGGCTGGATTGGTACTTCACAGGGATGACCTTGAAGCTCACTATCTTGCCGGAGGAAGAGTTCAACAGGTTGTCCATGCGCTAGTTTCTGCATCCAAAGCGAATATCGATTTGCATTTCCAGATGGCAACTGCCATCGACCTAGCAGGCCGTGATGTATTTGAAGCAGTGCAGATGTCTGTTAATCCGAAGATTATGGATACACCGGCGGTTACAGCAGTTTCAAAGGACGGTATCCAGCTGATTTCCAAGGCCAGGATAACTGTGAGAACCAATATTAAGCAGCTGGTTGGCGGGGCAGGAGAAGAGACCGTCCTGGCCCGGGTTGGTGAAGGAATCGTTTCATCCATTGGTTCATCCAATTCACATAAGGCTGTACTGGAGAATCCTGATTCCATATCAAAAGTAGTTCTTGAAAAAGGCCTTGACGCAGGAACTGCTTTTGAAATACTTTCAATTGATATTGCGGATATTGATATCGGTAAAAATATTGGTGCAGTTTTACAGATGGACCAGGCGAATGCCGATAAGAATATTGCCCAGGCAAAAGCGGAGGAGAGAAGGGCCATGGCTTTAGCACTGGAACAGGAAATGATAGCAAAAGCACAGGAAGCACGGGCCAAGGTGATTGAAGCTGAAGTCCAGGTCCCGCTGGCCATGGCAGAAGCTTTCCGCCAGGGAAATCTGGGTATCATGGATTACCTGAGGATGAAGAATATCGAAGCGGATACCGGGATGAGAGACTCCATCGCCAAGCCAGGCAGCGGTAGTTCGAAAATAGATTAATGGTTAAGATTGCCGTTAAAGAAGCTGTCTTTAAAGTGAAATTAGCCACGGAGAACGCAGAATCGGGTTCTCCGTGGTTTTTAATTTATAAACGGGATCTCAAAAGTCGTTGTATGGTGGATGTAGCGAGCCGACCGTAAAAAAAAGCTCTATGAGCACCTGATATTGATAAATCTAATTAGGAAATATAATTCAAATCTCTAAAGTGATTTAGCTTTCATTAAAGAAAAGGGGGTTTACTATATGAAAGGGGTCTTCACTATATAGAGAAGGGGTCTCCACTATACAGATAGGTTCTTTACTTTTGCTCAATTACAGGTAGAGCAAGAAATAAAGGAGAATATAGTATTCTTATTTATTCCGCATAATTCAATAAATTATATTGGTATAATAAAAAGCTCTATAATACAGACAGGATCCGTATTTGTGACGATTTAGATAATTTTCCAGTTATTCCATTTCTAAGCTATTTATAAATCATAATTAAAGGCGCTCTAATAAGGACTTTGCGCATTTTACAGCGCTTTTGAGTATTGTATACTCAAGAAAGCAGGAAATGTATAGCTAAAATATCATTTAAACCTCCTCTAATACGGATTCTGTGCGTTTTACAGCGTTTTTGAGTATTGCATAATCAAGAAATCGGGGACTGAATCACCAGAAAATTATCTAAATCGTCACAAATACGGATCCTGCCTGTAATTGAGCACATGATAGATTAATATATTTTATTTTCTAAGAAAACGGAGTTTCTTAAAACTCAATTCCTTTAAAGAAATCCCCAATCCTTTAAAGGAATAAGCCAAATCCTTTAAGTAGCATCCATCTAATTCCTTAAAGGAATTTATATTGCTGAAGTAAAGATCCTATCACTATAGTCAAGGTCCTAACACGATTGGATTTGTTGTAAGATTGAAGTAAATTTACTTGAGTAAGCCAAATAACTATTGCTACTATAAGGAATATAAAGGCATTGTCTTTATACACTAGTTCCCAATTGCTTTCAAAAGATCGGACTGATTGAATGGCTATTAAGTTGCTCAGTGGTGCAAAGGTTACAAGACACCGAATCTGTGAATTCGAACAAAGCTTTAGTATAACACCGCACCAACCTACTCAACTAAAGCCTTGCATCGACTGTAGAAAAATATTATACTACTTGTCCTTATTTCAAATAAAGCATCTTCCTGGCTGCCCGAAATGTCCCTGCTTCAATCCTGAGGATGTAAGCTCCCCTGCCCAGGTTTTGTGCATCGAACCCAATTCGGTGGTCACCCGCAAGCTTTGGTGCATCAAGCAACGTGATGACGCTCTGGCCCATGAGGTCGAAAACCTCGACCTTTACATGCTCCGCTTCAGGTAGTGAAAACCAGATGGTGGTTGACTGATTGAATGGATTTGGATAGTTTTGGAATAACCGGAACTCATCCGTGACCTGACCTACTCCCTGCTCAACCGATGTGACCAGGTTTGATCGCTGGTATGCCTGGTTCACCGCATCCTTAAGGTCGTCGAGATTTTCTCCAACCACAAAGGTTACTATGAAAGGTGAAATCGACTGCCCAGCATTAATTGAAAATGGGCCGGAGGAGATTAGAATGGAATAATTTCCTGGTTCAGCAGTATTTGCCGCGATGATTCCGTTTCTCATGAAATCAGAAAACCGCGGTTCATCCCCAATCCAATCCAGTCGGGAACCTTCATTGAAGGCAAGGGAATTGTTCGCATGTTGGCCGGACTGGTCGAACATGGCGACTCCGATGTACGGGGCGGTCTGGTCATTGTCGTACATGTAGGCAAACCCAAGCCCGTTATTTTCTTCCCAGCCTGCCAGATCATCTTCATAACTTGCCCATTCATTGCCTGAACCCGTTATGTTGAAGACCATGAACTGGCCGAGATAGAGGTCGGAAACAGAATGGTCGTGTGGATTCTCAAAGTCATATTTCACCAACAGCAACGGGTCGTCTTCCCACATGAAGGTATTTTGCCTGATTCTTAAATGATTTGGATGGTTGGTTGTGACATCTTCATACGTCACCGTTGCCTCCTCGCTGGCAATCGTTCCGGGCTCCTGGAAATGCAACCATCCATCCGGTAAAGTTACATAATCTTGTTGCCGGAAGGTCGCTGTTGCAACGGTGTTGGCATCATAAGAAACCAAAATCGATCCTTGAAAAAGCTGCTCGATACTATGCACCTGCAAGCCCACCTGACCGCTTTCTGATCCCCAGAGTCCCCGGTCATCAATAGTGATGCCAAACGATCCAGCGTTGTGAATAGCATGGGTCGGCTTGTTCAATTTATTATGTCGAATAACGCCATCCATGATGGTCATTTCAATTTTGATTTTGCGCACGTCAAAGGGGTCAATGGCTAGCGGATCGTCTGACAGGATGGTCAGATCTGCCAGTTTTTCCGGCGTGATTGTTCCTTTTACGTCCTCTTCAAACACGACCCATGCATTGGTAACTGTCATGCTGCGAAGACCCTCCTCAACCGTGAGCTGGTCACCGTCCATCCAAGCAGCAAGTGTGTCGCTTCGCTCCGTTCTGCGTGTTGCCAGATAACTGATTGTTTGCATGCTTTGAATTCGTTTCGCATATGGAAAATCATTGCCACCAACAATAGGAATGCCGCGATCAACCATTCTGCGCCAGGGGTAAAACCACTCCAGGGCAGATGGCAAATATAATGCTTCCCACTTTGGCGCACGACGTGCGTGGGCCCAGGTGTATTGAATGGAAGCGGCAATACCCAGATCAGCCATTTGATCCGCCAGATCTTCACGCATGATGCGCAAATGTTCCATGCGGGAGCGTAATGTATTTCCCTGACCGGCAAAAGCGTTCTCAAAGGCGTTAAGGCCAACCCCGATAGCAGAGTCACCAATAGCATGCATAGCAATGGGGTAACCCGCGTCAAGTACAGTTGCAACGATGTCATTCATTTCTTCCTCAGTTTTGAACAGATCGCCACTTACTCCAGGATAACCCAGATATGGTGTGGTACTTGCTGATAGCAAACCACACGATCCTCCATCTGCAAAAATCTTTACTCCGACAATTCGGATGGTTGTGTCTTTTTTTTCAGTATAGGGAAAAATATTCCATGGGATGACATCCGTATTGCAATTTGTATTGTAATTAATATAGAAATTCATGCGAACAGCCAATTCTCCCCTCTGTGCCAGCTCCTGCGCTGTAGTAATAAAATCTCCAGAACTGAAAAGTTGGTGTACAGTGGTGTAGCCATTGGCTGCCATTCTCTGTGTTGCACGCGCCAGGCCCTCTGCGCCATTTTCTTTAAAACCTTGCTGCAGCATATGGTCATGACCTTCAATCAGTCCAGGCACCACCGTTTTGCCTTCGAGATCGATGAGCTGAGTGCTGGCGGTCTTCAGGGCGAGAACTTCTGTGTCGGTACCGACTGCAGAAATTCGATTACCTACAATAGCAATCGCCTGTGCTCCTGGCATTTGCTCATCCATGGTGATGACATTGGCATTGTGAAGAATAATATCGGGATCGGAGAGCGCATGCAACGATTTATTCTTCGCCCAGGATTTGGGTTGGGCACCCAGGCTGGTGGTTAAGAAAAAGACGAAAACTCCTGCGAAAATGATTTGTGCTTTTTTCATGATTCCCTCCATTGAAAAGATTTAACAATTGATGGCTAAGCATACCTATTATATAGACTGCAATATTACTTTTTAACCAATTAATTTGTAATACATTTGCCGATGCAATTTCTTTCCTATAACAATTCAGAATTTTGCCATTCCAAATTTGAAACTTGAGATTCCAAAAGTCAAATAAAGATACCTAATTATTGCTTATTAATTTCTAAATTTAACTTTGTAACTGGGCATAACACAAGTGCAAAATCAACTGTCACTGCTTTTGCACGCAACGTTGAATCAAAAGTAAATCGTTTTAGTTTCTAAAAGCTCCTGGAAAGAGTTAGTTAAGCATTGTAATCAATATCAGGATTCCAGGAGCTTTTTTCATGCGGTCGGCTTGCAACTGCAATTGTCTCCTTCTTATTACAGGTAAATAAATGAACGAATGTTTACTTACTTCAATGATTAACTCTTGATACCAGGAGATAAGTATCTAATTGCAAATAAATGGACAATTATTTAGAGTTACTAAAATCAATTCAAATGCAGTCCGAGTTAACATTGTCGATAGATGTATCTTTCAGTCTGTCACCACATTTAGTCCAGATTGGTTTGAAGACTTACATAGAAAAACAGGTGTATTGTTTTATTGTTATTATACCGTATATTTAGGTTAATAATCGAATACCAAGTATTCTTTATTCAGACAGGAAAAAGGATTTATAATTTTGCATTTGTAAAAAAGGAGAGCATGAACATACTAAAAGACAGAATGGCTGGTTATACACTGCCTCAGCAGGTTCAGGCAATGGGATTGTATCCCTATTTCAGAGTGATCGAGTCGGAACAGGATACGGAGGTGATAATGAATGGTATGAAGGTGCTAATGTTTGGTTCCAACAGTTACCTGGGGTTGACCAATCATCCCAGAATTAAGGAGGCGGCCATCAATGCAATTGAAAAGTACGGAACTGGATGTGCAGGA
>JAFCGF010000081.1 GCA_017608295.1 Candidatus Woesearchaeota archaeon | reverse complement strand
GGTGTTGACCACCCCAGGCCGATCGGAATAAACAAGTTTAGATGTACTAAAATCAGACATATACGGTGGTCAGTTTAAATCGGCGCAAGGTGGTCAGAGGCACCGGCTTTTCCACCCGGATACATCAACCACCGTTTTTTGTTCCGTTATCTCGCGTGTTATTAGTTGCTGAGAGTTAATACAATATATAGTCAGAAATGAATTCTTTTGCAGTGTGTTGGGCCACTCGGTTATTTATGTATTTAATTTAACTGAATATCTATATCCGAAAATATAGATACTAAAGACGCAAATATACCTCAAAACTAATGTCAAACCAAGATATTTTCATAAAAAAATATCAAATTGTGATAGTTTGGTGGACGCGCCGGTTAAATTGACTACAGTACGCCGTTTTAAGTTGACCACCTTAAATTTCACATTATCAATGACAAAGGATGGTCAACTTGCTCCGGCCTTGAGTGGTCAATGTGTCCGTTTTTTCCACTGTAACAAGGCGGCAGTAATTATAAGAATAAGCGTATATAATAGAACTCTGGAAGAACCAGAATGTATAGAAAGAAGGTAAACTACTGGCTGTCTGGCTTACTTTTCAATGCAGCGATCCAGTGAATTGATGATCTCTGTCAGCTTGTCACGCTTCAACGAGTAGAAGATCTTTTTCCCTTCCCTCTTTGATTCAAGAATCCCTTTTCTCTTCAGGATATTCAGGTGGTTTGAGGCAGATGCCTGTTCGATGTTGAGTTTCTCGTAAATTTCTGTCACAGAGAGCCTTGTGGTAGCAGTAAGTAGTTCAAAGATAGCAACTCTCATCGGATGCGCCATCGCCCTGAGCATACTTGCACCCATCTCAACTTTTTCAAGTTCTAACACGTTCTTTTTCATCTGTTAATAATTTTGATGTTAATGGCCAGATGGAATATCCAATATTATCATCCACGGTTTGCATGAAGATTGTTCTTATGGATATTTCATGGTTTGATGAATAATTATTGTAAGATTATACAAAATGATGTTAAAAGAATTCTTTTAAAAGAGATTTTATATCCTTATGTTCAACCAGTACGCGGTATACTTTACATGTTCTGCAATCAATATGTTTACATTCCGGACCCTTTTCTGCAGCTTCCCAACAGGGAAATACAGACGACTCATATGCTTCACAACTCTTTCGGACTTTATCAGTACAAGGTTTTAAGATCCAGCACGGTATGAGAGAGTACAATGCTTTTATCCCAGCTATATTCAATCCCTGATCATCAATTAGCCTGCGGATATTAAGCAACCGTTCAATGTCTATTTCGGAAAATAGGTTCCGGTTTGTGACAGTCTTATAAGGTAGGATTAAACCTTGACGGATATATTGTTGAATTGTATAAACAGAAATACCTGATAACCTTGAAGCTACGCTTAAAGTATATATCGGTTCTGTTCTGTCAGACCTGTTTTTCGTAGTGTGTTTTTGATCTAGGGCCATTTGGTTATTTGTTAGATTAATCGAAAAACTATATTCAAAAATATAGAAAATAAAGATGTAAATATACATCAAAACTATTTTCAAGTCAAGAATTATTTTAAACAATCATTTTATTATTCAATACTAATATGTATTTTTACATCTCTATAATCTATAAATGGAAATATAGATAATCAATTATTAACTAAAACCAGACACCATGTATGCGAAAAAAAGATTTACCATTTTACTATTCTGCCTTGTAACAATTATTTGCGGCGGAATTTTTACACTCAATGTTTTTCCACAGGCGGCTGCACAAGTGACTGTTGATGGCGAAGCGAGAGTTGATCCTGACTTTATTCCTTACATTCCTGAACCACCTGTCCAATTTCCTTTGAAAAATGTTCTGACAATGAATGAAACACATACACTTGATGTGTTAACATCTGCGGAGAGACAATGGATAGAAGGTGAGATCAATCCGCCAGCTGTTGGAATCGTCCGTGACCTGAAAAACCCTATCAATTTTACCGCAAGCCAGGTTGACATTCCATCGGAAGGCGAAACAACAACAGCCGGAGGCCGGCTTGCCCGGATCAACGATGATTTGCTTGTCTGGACAACATATATAAAATCAGAAGGAGCAAGTGAACTCAGGGTATTCTTCTCGGAAGGCAACTTCCCTGAAGGAGTTCAAATAAACCTGTTTGGTAACAATGACGATGCTTTCACTCAAACAGAACTCAGGAGCCAGCTTGATGAATATGGACTCTATACAACATCAGTGTTTAGCGATCATGTAATCATACAGGTCGTTATTCCGGTAGAGGCGATGGATGAAAATCTCTATTTCTCTATTCCCAAGGTCATCCATGCGGAGGAAGAATATCTGAATGATGCTCTCCCTCTTGATTGTTACCAGGATGCTAACTGTTCTTATGCTAATTCCTACACTTATATCAGTGAGATAAGACGGGCTACAGCCAGACTTTATTTTTCGAAAGGTGGAGGTTATTACCTGTGTTCGGGTGGACTTCTTAATGATACACGGGCAGGAGACTGGCAACCGTTTCTTCTGACGGCTAACCATTGTTTCAGCACCCAGGCTTCAGCCTCCTCTCTCCAGGCCCGTTTTGATTACTGGACCCTTTCCTGCAACGGTTCAACAAACCCAAGTTATTACAATATGAATGGTGCTAATTTGATAGCCACCAACAGTCAAAGTGATTTTACTTTGGTACTCCTGAAAGACAACCCTCTTGGTTCCAGATACTGGCTTGGTTGGACAAGTGGCAGTGTTCCCGACAACGAAGTCATGCATTCCACCCATCATCCAAGTGGCACACCTATGAAATATTCTCGCCACAGAAACGAATATGGCCCTTCTTTCACCTGTACAGGTTTCAGCCTCTCTCATTACCATTATACCTATACTTATGGTGGCCAGACTCATGGCGGAAGTTCGGGTGGTGTAATTGTTAAAGCAAGTGGTCATGTTGTCGGTCAGTTATATGGATGGTGTTATCTGACAGGAGCTGGCGAATGTGATTACAGTCAGTTTTATAATATGTGGGGCAGGTTTAGCTCTTCATATGGTAACAACAATCTGCAATACTGGTTATATGGTGGCGGATCAAGTGTACACATGACAACAAGCCCCTCTTCAACATCCACGTATCCAGATGTTACAATTGGTAACTATGACAACAATTATATTTATGTCTATAACACAGGGACGGTGCCAAACTACTTGAACCTGGTTACGAGTACTGCAACCATTACAGGCACCAATGCAAACCAGTTCTCTATCATTGGTTCAAGCTCCAAATATCTTGCCCCGGGCGAGAACGGCTATATCACAGTCAGATTCACCCCCACCTCTGCCGGGACAAAAACAGCCACACTGAATATTCCGCATAATGCTAATAATATCTCCAGTCCTAAAACAATTACCCTGACCGGCCTCGGTATTCCCGATCCGTGTGATAATATTCTACCTATTGCAGGATGTGGCTCATCATACACTCAGACCGCTTCCCTGGGTGGAACAGGACTGTGGTTTACTGCATCAAATACTCCGTGTGGGTACCAATGTCCGGGGCTTGAGCAAGTATACAGTTTTACAGCGCCCTATACTGGGACCTATAGTCTCCAGGTAACATCGGCTACCGGCTATGTGAATTACATGTGGAAGGCTGCCGGATCGTGCTCCAGTTCAGGGTGGAACTGTATTGCCCGTGTATATACTACAACCGGTCAATACGGAAGCATGTCCTGGACAGCGGGCCAAACCTATTATATTATGATTGATGACGAAAACGGCATACCCGGGACCTATTCATTCTATGTCAATTGCCCGATCATCTGCAAGACTTGCCCGAGTTATGATTTTTCAATATCTGCCTCCACTATATGGCAAACACATACCTCAACCGTGCCATATCCATATGCATGTAAATTTTACCGTGTATATGTTACAGCAGGTCAAACGTACCAGTTCAAAACCTGTGATAATGGTGCTACAGCAGACTTTGATACCTATCTTGAGCTCTATAATCCCGGTTGCACACTTATTGATTCTGACGATGATGCCTGTACGGGCCTGCTATCCTACCTCAGTTATGATGCTACGACAACAGGTTATCACTACCTTAAAGTACGTGGATTTGCCACATCAAATGGCAATTATACCTTGGCATACCGGCGATGTACAAAGCCCACACAGCCAGGAACCATTTCAGGACCAACCGGGGTTTGCGGTGGTACCACCCATATATACAGTATTACACCCGTTTCCGGTGCTACTTCCTATACATGGACATTGCCTTCGGGCTGGAGCGGAAGTTCAACAACAAACTCTATCAGTGCAACAGCCGGCACAGCTGGCGGGACGATCTATGTGTTTGCAAGCAATGATTGTGGTTCCGGCCCCTCCCGGTCGAAAGCAGTTTCGGTTACCAATATTCCTGCTCAACCGGGATCTATTTCAGGAGCAACCCCGGTTTGTGAGGGTTCCGTCAATATGTATAGTATATCTCCTGTCTCAGGAGCTACCTCCTATACATGGTCATTGCCATCGGGTTGGAGTGGAAGTTCCACAACAACCTCGATTTCTGCAACCACGGGATCAAGCAGTGGGAGTATATGGGTCACTGCAAACAATGGTTGCGGTGCCAGTGTGAAACGGTATAAAAGTGTGTCAGCTATTCCTGATCTGAGTGTGCCTGGAGCTATTTCAGGTCCATCAACGGTAAACCAGGGCTCTGTCAATTTATACAGCATATCACCTGTGTCCGGGGCCACCTCTTATCAATGGACTCTGCCATCAGGCTGGAGCGGAAGTTCGACAACGACCAGCATCAGTGCTACGGCCGGCTCAAGCGGAGGAACCATGTATGTAAGGGCGGTGAATTCCTGTTTCAACAGCCCGTGGCGTTCTAAGAGCATTACCGTTACTCCAACCAATACGAGTGTTACGAATGTAGTGATCTCACCCAGCCAGTCAGTTTGTTATGATGCGGTTCAAACCATCTGGGTCGCCGGAGGCGGAACCTACTTTATTGTTCTGAATGGCGGTTCTGCTACAATGATAGCCGGGCAGAACATACTCTACTACCCCGGAACAACCGTTTCCGCAGGAGGGTATATGCATGGTTACATTGCGCCTTCCGGTCCGTGGTGCGGCGGTGGGAGTCTGCTCCCTCAGGTGAATCCAAACAGGGATACGGAGGAGATAGAGGATCAGACAATTGCTTCCAGGATGACCGGAGGCCCCTCGTTTAAACTTTATCCCAATCCTACAACAGGGACCTTCATCCTTGAGTTGAGCGGCATTGATGTTGCCCAGCCGGTAACTATCATGATCTACACCATGCAGGGAGACAGGGTACATCAGGAGATCCTGGAGGGGACGAAGAAATATGAATTGTCTCTTGCCGGACAACCCACCGGACTCTATTTTGTTAGGATTGTGACAGATGGAATTGCAGAGACAGTGAAAGTAATAAAACTTTGATCGCAAAGTAATTGGCAGTGTTGAAACCCAGCAAGCCCGTGAACATGTTCACGGGCTTGCTGGTGTTTTCAACTGGCCGACGGTGTTAAATTGTTTCCTTCATAATATTACTATGAAAAAAACTATCTTATTTTTTTTAATGACAATTGTGTTTACAATAATAGCAAGCGCAAATACCTCGATAGCACGGGCTGATGAAAATGTAAACAGCACTACTGTTAAAGAAGCTAATATAAGACTTAGGGTTGAGTTATACAATTGTGAAACTGACCCTAGCCAACATTATAATAATTTAGGTCTATATTACAGTACTGACAGTACTAACTGGACACATATAACCAATGATGGCAATAATGAATTCCAACTTTCCCTAAGCCCATATTATAATGAATCTGATACTATTAATGATATGCTTACTAACTCCGAGGGGCAGTTACATGGAGGGGGCTTTGCAATAGAGAGCACAGCAACAAAGGCTTTTACTTTTTATTTTGAAGAATCATATGAATTTGAATATTGCATCAAAGCCACATCAAATGCAGTTGTCGATACTACATACCAGTTTGCTGTAATGCATGGAGATACAGCCTTCTCTGGATCAATTTATCCTGAATTAACCATAGTAAGTTCCAGTTTAAATGTAAGTCCATCATATAAGAGTGTTTCAAGCTCTCCGGGTACAACCACACCATTTTCGATAACTTCAAATACAACCTGGACTATTTCAGATAATGCACCATGGCTCACTACTTCAATAAATTCCGGTTCTGGTAATGACTCATTTACTGCAACCTATACTGAAAATACCTCGCCAGATACACGCATAGCAACAATTACAATTGCAGCAAATGGAGTCCCCGATGTTGAAGTTATAGTTATACAATCAGGATCTTCAGTACCTTTACATACAATAGTTCATAACACTACAATAATCAATGGCCAAACAGAATGCTATAACGCAACCAGCATCATCATAGTTGCCGGTTCAGGAACTACTGTGGATATTCTATTTGGTGGACAGGCAACTTTTATTTCGGGACAAAAAATTTATTATCAATCGGGTTTTCATGCCCATGCTGGTAGTTACTGTCATGGATATATTACAGAATCGGGAGATTATTGCACCCAGCCACCATCTTTAATAGCTGTTCAAAATTCGACAGAAGAAGAAGTTGTCAAAATTCCTGAGTTATTGATAGAGGATGATCCCGGGGTGAATATTTACCCCAACCCCACCTCAGGCAGGTTTACGATTGATTTTATGGAATTGGCTACAACAGCTGATATTTTATTGATAAATCTCCAGGGCATTCGTGTGCATGAAGCAAACTGCGAGAATCAAAACAAGAAGATAATTGACATTGGTCACTTACCTGCCGGTATGTATATAGTTGTCGTAAAATCACAAAACCAAATAATTACGAAGAAAATAATCAAAACCTATTGAAGCTTAATTTCAATTTACAAAGCAAGTATAAAAGTATCCTTCTTGTAATCATTGCCGGCCTGTTAACCGGTATTGCTTTACAACAAATGATCCCCTGGCTTATATGGGTCTCACTGATTCCATTACTATTGGTACTGCCTGGCCTGTCCTTTAAAAAATCAATATTGTATGGCGGATTATTTGGGTTGGCAGCAGGAAGTATATTATTAGTCTGGATATTTGATGCCATTACAAGATACACCGGGACAGAAACGCTACTTGGAATTCCAATATTTATAGTAATTTGCATATATTATTCAATTTATCCCCTTATATTTTCTGTGTTGTATTCACTTGTCCTGAAAAATACAAATACTATTAGGTCAGGTGTGGTATATACGGTTTTAATTGCTGCTTTTCTATGGATCATATTGGAATGGATAAGGATAAATATCCTTCTCGGTATGCCATGGGTAATCCATAGTGTGGCTATAAGCCAGCTAAAATCACTCTATGGGATTCAACTGGTTTCTATTACCGGGCAATGGGGAGTATCGTTTGTTATTGTTGCAGTAAACCAGTTATTTGCATTAGCCATAAAGCACTCCAAACTTAAATACGGGATTTATGCCTTAGCCACGATGGTGCTATTCTACTTTGCCGGTTTTGTTATTTTTAATCTGTTTGACTCAAGTGCCGGTAAAGACATTAAGGTGGCGATTATCCAGGAAAACCTTAAGGCAGAGACCAGGTGGAACGAAAGCAACGGAGATAAGTTGGCTCAGGAGCTTTTTGATTTGAATCGCGAAGCTGCTGCTTACAATCCCAATCTAATAGTATGGTCAGAAACTGTTATTCCCTGGACATACTTGCCAAATGACGACCTGATAAATATGGCACTTGATATTACCAGAGAATCGAACCCCGAACACATTATTGGAGTTTTAAGCAGGGCAGAAACGGATACTGCTAAACTATATAATTCCGCCTACCTGATAAATTCTGAGGGCGTTGCTGTTTCAAGATATGACAAGGTAAATCTTCTTTCGTTTTTAGAAAGGCCCTTTCTGAGCAAGGACTTAAAAGTACCTTTCCTGTCAGAAAGTATTTATACTAATCTAATACAGGGCTCAAATCATCAACCCCTGAAAGGAGGTTACGCAAATATGGGAGTCTTGATTTGTAACGAGTCCATATCTCCTTACGAAGCAAAAAAAACGCTGAAAAGAGGTGCCAACCTGCTTATCACAATTAGCAATGATGCCTGGGTTGAAAATACCCATTTAATTGACATTCATTTTTATGCTTCCAGGTTACGAGCCGTGGAATCCGGAAAAGATATAATAATAAATAGTAATTGCGGAATTGGAGGGGTCATTTCGGGCAACGGTGTTATCCGGGTTCAAAATTTATCACAACTTCCTGCATGTATAACAGGCACAGCCAAAATTCGCGAAAACAATACATTTTACTATAATTTCGGTGATTGGTTTATCTACCTTGGTATATTTATACTTCTAATATTAATATTGACAGTCGAACTGAACGTA
The DNA here is from genome assembly GCA_017608295.1 of Candidatus Woesearchaeota archaeon. The sequence goes on along the minus strand of JAFCGF010000081.1, from coordinate 397 downwards.
TTGCAGATCTTCAAACCGATTGATTTTATATGACAAGATCTCTGGTTCTAATACTTGCACTTATCAACTGTACACTCCTGTTATTTTCACAGACAGATAATGACACCAATACCATGAGCCCACTCTATTTTGAAAGCCCTGAAACGGCTGTTCATGAGATCCGAAAATTAATCGTCGCATCTGATTGGAAAACGCTCAGCTATTATTATGATCTGACAGGCTCTGATGTAGAAATAGAGGAACTTCTGTCCGGCGAATTAAAAAGGATAGTTTTTTCATGATAGATTAATTTTAGTTAATCGATTAAATCATTTCTTCACCATCTTGCCCATCATCATCGTCCTATCATCCGCTACTTTTATAAAATAGAATCCGTTTGGCAATCCGGATACATCAA
>JAFCGF010000080.1 GCA_017608295.1 Candidatus Woesearchaeota archaeon | reverse complement strand
GGTCGGATTTCGGTAAGGTAAATTTGAGAAACAATGCCGACAAACGACTAACGTTTGACGACCCGGGATTCGTTACCGTAATACGAATAACGAATGAGATTCCTTTGGGTTTTACTTTATTAGTAGAAATGGGAAATTTGGAATGATTATTCTTTCTCTATACTAAACACATAATTCCCCGATGCGGTTTCGTAGGTGAATTCCCCTTTCTCTTTATCAAACCGAATAGTTGCAATCACTGCACCGGTCAACTTATCCTTGATTTTGATTTCAAAATCTTTGTCGGAATTTATCTTTAATCCTTTCAGATCAATAATACCAGAAAATGGTTTAATGATCTCTTTCTCTTCCGGAAGAATTTCGTATCGGTAAATATCCATTCCACCCAGACCTTCCGGTCGAATCCTTCCTTCCGGTCGAATCCTTGCTAAATAACCCGTATTTTCATCCCTGACTGGTGAATAGAAAAAATCATCACCTGTACTGTTCAGAGGGAAGCCAATATTGGATGGGATAGACCAACTATTATCATCAAGCAAATTTGAATAGAAAATATCGAAGTTTCCCATATTATAGTGTCCGCGTGATGAGAAGATAAGGATCTTATCATCTCCGGTAAGAAAGGGGGTCTCTTCATCATATATGGTGTTTATCCTGGGTCCCAGGTTCATTGCAGGCCCCCAGGTTCCAGATGCTGATTTACCCGATTCCCAGATATCCATCTCTCCAATACCTCCTCTGCGGTTACTGGAAATGTAGAGAGTATTGCCATCAGCGGAGATCGATACATGTGATTCAGCACGACCGGAATTTACGTTGTCATTCAGTCGTTCCATTTTTGACCAGGCTCCATTTTCTAAGCGACTTACATAGATATCCCGGTTATTCCCATCCCCTTTAACCAGGTAAAGTTCTTGTCCATCTTTAGATAGACAGGTAGGTATGACGTCTCCATCCGATTCAATTTGTGAAGTAATATTTTCAGGTTCAGTCCAATTTCCCCCGATCTTTCTTGAGGTAAAAACCCCGTCGTAGAATGCCAGTTCCGACATAAATACAAGGTGGTTTTCGTCGTGTGAGATTACAGGATTATAATTATTCCTTTCACTGTTAACAGGACTTCCAATGTTCTCTACTTTTATAGAAATGGGTATATCCTGAATAATCTTTGCTTTTTCACATGCACTGATTTCATCATCCACCATGCTGACATTATAATTTCCTTCAAATTCCGGCAGACCTTTGAACTGGTTGTACATATCCAGTGCTTTATCAAGCTCATTGTTGATGTGATATGCCCGGGCCAGGTAAAAATATGAATGAATCGGGGCCTTGGTTTCTGCAGATGATCTCGCTTTGTATTTATCTGTTGTGTTCTCTATAGCTTTCTCAAGAAATGAAATGGCACTATGCTCTTCCCCTGGAATATGGAGGTAACAAAGTCCGATCTTATAGTTCAGGTTTTCATTCATTCGGTCTGTACCCGCCAGTTTCAGGTAATAGAAAATCGCTTCCTGGTAGTCTTCATCAAGAAAGAAAAAATCACCATCCGCCAGAGCTACATCCAGCTCATCTTCCTGAGAATATAGAGGAATTAGCAGGAGAAGAGATAGAAACAAGGTAATAATCCTTTTCATTTTCCAATTATCATTTGGTGCAATCAAATTTACGAAAATGTGAGAACATCTGAAAGAAGATGAAGGGATGAGGTTCTACTAAATAAGCTATAGAAAATGGACAACCTCCTTAATAGAAGTTATTAGGTTAGTAGTTAGTGGGTTAGTGAGTAAGTGAAACTGGTTTAATGCATGATTGCAAAGCATAAAACTAAAGTTGAACTCCTGCCTGGTTGGCCAGACAGGTATCCCTATCATGGAATGTGTCAGGATTTAGGTTATTAGTTAAATAAAGAAATCCCCCGCCAGCCTACGGCTAACACCCCCTTTACAACTAAAGGGGGACGAAGTTACAGGAATTTATCAGGAACTTGGGTCTTGTTATTCGCTCTCGTTTCTTGTCACTGTGACACACCTAATACTTGGTCAAGGACTTCGACTCACTATTCTCTCATAACCACTTACAGCGTATTACCTACTGCTTACTATACCAAGGAGCCCAGCCCAAACGACTGTGTTTGTTTCCGCCCTCCACCTATTCACTCACCGGTCGGACCGACTCCCGCCAATCCAACACACATTCCAGCGGTCGGACCGGTCTCCCTATCACCCACAGTGAAATATGCCCCTACGCTGATGAAATATTTTCAAGCCTCAAATTTCACCCCGACACAGTCATTCTTCCTTGCGGGGCAAGCAGGGCAAGCGTTGCATTTCACGTGGCAGGCCATCACCCCATCTCCCCACCCCAACGTTTCCTCCAGACTCAACCCTTTCAATCCTAACTTATTTTTGTTTTGGAATCCAAGGAGAATATCGAACAAGGATCAACGATTTACGATTTTCGAAGTCCTAAATCTGAAATCAACATTACTCACCATGCTTTCGGCATGTCTCATGAGGTCGGGCCACTACATTTGGAATTTGCACTATTTCTTTATCCTACAAATACTAAAATTCCTCACGGATATCCATCAGTTACTCGCCATGCTTTCGGCATGTCTCATGAGGTCGGGCCACTACATTTGGAATTTGCACTATTTCTTTATCCTACAAATACTAAAATTCCTCACGGATATCCATCAGTTACTCACCATGCTTTTAGCATGTCTCATGAAATCGTTGCACTAAATTCGATATTCAAAAAACGGTCTTACTTTTGATTATTTCTGCGTATATGTCGATCTGCCTGAAGGGCGGTTAAAAAGAGTTTATATCTTCTATTAAACACTGGGCGTTTTATTCACCACCCACTTGCATTCACACAGGCCTGGTTCATGAGATCGCTTTGCTAAGTTACGGTCCATGGAATGTTTTCCCATTGATTATCTTTGCAGTTGGACCGATATTTTGGGTTTACTTCAAACCCTGGGCTACACATGCTGGCGCATGTTCACCCAGGGCTATAAATATATATTCGCCACTCACAAGCTTTCACACCATTCCGGCTCATGAGATCGCTCATAGATTCGCTAAGTTCGCTCCCATGGAGCTTTTTAAACATGTCAGGTCTTGAATAGGCGGTAATATTCTATAATCTTTTCTGTTGATCCACCTTCTCCGCCAGCTGGCGGATTATTCGCCACTTAATGTGGCTCATGATGTTTTCGCTCCTTCGTCACTCTAACGTTCGGTGGACGAAGCTGAAGAGTGTGGACTTTTTACCCCAGCACCGAGTAAAAAGTCGAAGATCCTGACCGACGTAAGGAGCGTCAGGGGACCGAGCACCTGGCACCTTTGATCTCTCGTCACTCGTCACTTGTCACTCCCTCTCCCTGTCTCACAGTCTCATAATCTCCCAATCTCATTTCTCATTACTCACTGCTCAAATTCTTCCCACCCCCCACATCATTATTCCGTATCACCCCGCTATTCTGAATGTAAAGCAGACAATAATCGATCTGATCACCTAACTCTTACCTGCTGAATATGTCCGTTTATCAATTAATACCGGTCTTTCATGGAAAAATGCAACAATTGACCTTATAATATACTGATCCTTAAGCTGTAAGATGTATTAACTCGCCCCAACTGGAAAGCAACCTATGTTGCTTGTATTTAGTCATATAAAAAGAATGTAATTTGAATTTGATCTTTCATTGATGGAATGATCTGTTCTTTAGCCCTTTCTCTCCGGGTTTTTGATGAACAATAATGAAAATAACGTAAAAGATTAATTAGTATATTGCATGGATTTTTTTTTACCTGAAATTGATGAATGCTCTATAACGAGTGGTGAAAGGATGGAAATTCAAGTAACCTTTTATGTGTTAGATAAGTATAATCTAGATCTAGTGTAAAATCTGTGGTTATCAATGACAGATTTAGAGAGTAAATTTTCAAGCAGTTTCTTTGAATTAGGAAAAAAGAGACTGGTAGGAAATTATTAGTTAGAATAGACTACAGCCATACAGCCGGGAGCTGCCTAAAAATAAACCGGTTATTGAACAAAAATATATTGTCTCTACAACTGATATCCTGGGATGAAGAAATTTCAAATACTGTTTAAACTTATATTATTTCTCTTATTTACCGGGAATAATATTTTTTCTCAAACCATTTGGATTGAAGATTTTAATGACCTGGCAGATGGTACAGTAACAGATGTTGGGCCAACCGCATGGAACAGAGATGTTTCTGACTGCACCATTGATGCAGGTGATTTTTTTGAAGTGCAGAGTCAGCAATTCCATGCTCAGGATATTGATGGGGAAGGTATTTGGTCCTCTGAGGTGATAGATATATCCTCTTATTCAAAGGTAAGTGTTGATATCGATATTTCTGAAACAGGTAATCATTTAGGATGGAATACTATTGACTTATATTACAAAATTGACGGGGGTTCAGAGATCCTTTTTCATTCTGAGTCTGGCAATTACCCTGCCACAACCGCTACTGCTTTAAATCTAAGTGGGAGTACTATCCAGATTGTTATCAGAATTTCCCACTATCAAGCCCAGGCGGGTAGATACTATAATTTCGATAATGTAACCATCAGTGAATATTCGGGGACAGAGTATTATGCTATCGTAAATAATGGGTTGTGGAGTGATGGTGGGACATGGTCAAATAGTTCGGGAGGATTATCCTGCGGTTGCATACCCGATGCTCTTGGCATTGTCCATATCGAAAACGGATACACAGTCCAAATGGATTCGGATGGTGATGCCATGGACCTTACGATCTATTCCGGTGGAGAGCTGCAGTGGAGTAATCCTGATGTTGAATTGCAGATCAATAATAACGGAACGATTTCAGTTGAGTCAGGAGGATTTCTAAACTCAGATAGCGAATCCGAAGCTAAAATTCTGTTTGTGACCGATGTCTCTGCATATACTATTATAAATGAAGGGACATTTACCATTGAAGATATTGAACTGCAAAATCAAACAGGGAGCCTTACATTCAGTGGCTCCTCAGATATAACTATTACAGATGAGTTGTATTTCCCCATTGATGATGTAACTGTTACAAATGATAATACGGGCACAATATATATACAGAATTATATACATTTTGATGAAGACAATTGTGAGCTTATTAACAATGGGACAATTGATGTAACAGATGATTTATTTGTTGATGCAGGTACAGACAATGGTAATACACTAACCAATAATGCTTCGGGAGTAATTACATTCGGAGATGATTTTAATTTTAATAATGGGAATACCAGGGTAAATAATTATGGTATTCTAAATTTGAATGACCAGTTTTTAACCGGTGAAATAGATTTTGGAAGTACCTTTTACAATTATGCCGGTGGTACCTGGAATTATGGGGGGCCCATTTATGATTCAAGCGTAAGACTATACTCAGATTTTACAGGCAGTACATTTAATTATAATTTTTCCGGTGATCAGGATATTATCTCTCCATGGGATGGCTATTGGCATCTTACACTTTCCAATACAGGTACAAAAGAAGTTCAAGGAGACCTGGATATAAATGGAGATGTGACCATTTCAGGCTCTGCAAGCTTTGATCCCAATACGAATAATAATGACTTGGAGGTTGCCGGAAATTGGTCAAATACCAGTTCTCTGGGCGCTCTCTCTTTCGATCAGGGAACGGAAACTGTCACTTTTGATGGCGATGGCCCAAATACTATCTCAAACAGTTCCGGTGAAACATTTTATAACCTGGTTATTAATAAGACTGCAGGTACGATTTTAACTGCAAATAATAATATTACTGTTACGAATCTGCTCACTATGACCGAAGGAGTATTTGATATGGGCACAAATACTCTTAGTGGGACTGCCGGACTTACAGCAACAGGGGGGGATTTACAACTGGCAAAGACCGGAACTACACTCCCTGAGCTTTCAGGTACATATAATGTCACTGGTGGTACAATCACATTCGATGGTGCAGGGAATCAAACCATAAAAAGCTTAACCGGGGCTCCGCTGAACAGCAATTACTGGAATGTCGTTTTAACAGGATCGGGCACAACAAAAACCCTGGAAAACAATGTCGATATCAATGGGAATCTGACAATAAACAGTGGAGTAATTTTAGAGACTACAGGTTCAAATTTCGCACTAAGTGTTGGTGGGAATTGGACCAACTCAGGTGGAACTTTTAATGAAAACAGTGGTACAGTAACATTCGATGGTCCCAATGCCGCATCCATCATTAATGCCTCCGGTGAAACATTCTATAATTTCACCCTAAATAAAACAACTGC
>JAFCGF010000036.1 GCA_017608295.1 Candidatus Woesearchaeota archaeon | reverse complement strand
ACGACGAGGTGTCGGGTAGCAATGGCACGGGCGATGCAACTTTTACCTACGAAGGGGCCGCGTTTGATGCCTCGCAATATGGCAACACGTACAACACAAATCTGCTTACCGGCGCAACACAGGCAACTATATCCGCGTGGATGTTCGCTCGTGCGTGGAGTGCATACGACGGCGTATTCTGTATGCGGGATGCGGCGGGAGTTGACGGCTTCTTTCTCGGGCCAAACGCGGGCGAAGTGCAGGGCCGCGTCTATTCCACGGGCGGCGACGTGATTTGCACATATACCAACTGGACTACGCGAACATGGAACCATGTTGTGTTTACGTGGGATGGTGGCAGTGGTGACGCATGGCTATACATCGACGGGCACATGGAAGTTTATTCCAATGATACCGCAACCGGCACTTTCGGGCAAACCGATGTGTTCAAGTTCGGATATGAAGACGGGACCGGGGCGAGACTGAGCGGTTATATTGACGAAGGCGGTATATGGAATTACGCCATGACGACTAGCCAAGTGGCGCAACTCTTTATAGACATGGGAGGACCGGTACGATGATGAAGCGTCGCATTTTGGGTATGGCAACAATTCTGTTCGGGCTTTTGATCGTGGTCCGTGACGATGTATGGGAAGAGCATCATGCCACTATCCAGCGCGACATAGGCCGCTACCACCGGGACAACCAATCCTGTAGTCCGGCGTGGTCCCTGACCAACGCTGCGACCGGCCACGCATACGGGCTCATGTATTGGAGCGATGTCAACTATGTGCGCAAGTTACCATGGCGGGAAGATCGGAAGTTCGATGCGCGTGCAATCACAGAATCCCAGGAAAGCGTGGATGTGGCCCTGTCCGTATCACAGCCAGATATTGCCCGTTACTGGATCGGCAAAGTTGCGGACGATGGGATTGATGCACAGATCGAAGCTCTGGACCTTAGCCGCATTGTCACGCCGACGCCGGGCGAGGCAGAGCGACTTGAGCCAAGCGGAGACATAGGAGACGCAACGCCATGACAACGCCGCATCACCCGGACTACTTTGATATCGCATGGTATTTCCTGCTCGCATGTCTCAGCGCACTCGCCATTTTGATGGTAGCGTGGTTTCGCAAAATAAGCACAGGGGGATAGGGGTAAAGCAATGGCAACGCAATTTGAGAAAATCCTTGTCGGGCTTCAGGAGGTCAAGACCGAGCAGAAGAACACCCAGGCCCGGCTGACCGAAACAAATACCGGGTTGCACGACTTGGGCGAAAAAGTGGAAGCCCTCACCGTGAGCAGTACGGCCAACATCGCAGTGCACGAGGAGCGGCTGGACACCATAGAGACCAAGGTGGGCAAGAAGTCCGGGGTCATAGCCACAGCCGTCTCTGCGACCGTCTCAACCGTAATAGGCGGTCTGGTAGTCCTTTGGCGCCTCCTGCGGGAGTGAGGCCCGTACAGAACGCGTGAGGCCCCTTAATCGGCGCGCTAAGCAAGCCGCCCCGCCGGTCCTTTGACGCCTCATTTGCCTTTTGACATTCTTGTAGACGCATACGCTGGTTGCCGGGCGGGGTAGCTGGTTGTTAATTATCCTCTCAGTGCAAAACCTCGGTAGCCGCCCTCGCTGCTTCTGCCATTTCGCGCATCTTCTTGTGCACGGCCCAGATGGCGCGGTTGTAGTCTTCGACGCTAATTCCGCCCTCGCACAGTTGGTCTCGAAGCCAATACTCTATGCGATCTAGGCCGTCCATCGTCACGGCATTCGTCTTTGTGCTCACGTCCTTACAACTCCTTCTCAAGCACCGGCTGCATTTATCTCTGTGTTTTCTCGTACATGCTCACGAATTCGCACTGTATCCGGCTCCACAGGTCTTCACGCCGCTTCGAGGGGATCACTGTGACTATCCAGAAGCCGACATGCGCGGCGAGCCCTTGCCGCTTCATAAACGGAGTCTGGTCCTGACAACACCCGGTCTGGATCGCGGCCACATTCCTGTAGCGTGGCATAAACTCGGCCTTGTGATAGTGGCCTACCCCGAGGATGTCCGGCTTACTGCCAGCGGCCCACTGTTCTACTATCTTCTGGGGCCGATAGCTCAGCGCATACGCGGACCCGCCGCCGGGATGTATCATTGCCACTTTCAGGGACCGACCATCCCGCGCAGTCATAAGCACGTCGCCTATGTCCGTACCCAGAAATTCCCAGTCAGGGCGTAGCTCGGATAGTTCCTTGCCCACCTCAATGCCCGCCTCGTTTTTGAAGCTGGCATCATGGTTCCCCGTAATGAAACGGGTGTGTACCTTGTCGCTGTGCGGCATTTGCTCCTGAAACCAGCGGCTTTGCCGGTCCCAGCCGTGCTGATGCAGCTCGAATTCCTGCCCCCGATATACGTGGTGCCCGTCCAGCACATCGCCCGTATGGAACAGGTCCGGTATGCCTTCCCGTTCGCACACCTCGATTGCAGCGCGAACCACATCCAGCCGCTCATACAGGCTGCCAAGTTGGGTATCGCCAAGCATGACGAACCGAATGACGTTGTCAGCACAGTGCTGCTCAATTCGGATCGGCTCTTGCGCCTGTTGCTGGGCATAGACCTTGAGTGCCTCCTCAAGCTGCTTAATCTTTTCACGATTCGCCTTCTGGAATGCGGGATCGTTTTCAAGATCATCGAGCAGCCCTTGTACGCCACCGGCTGTCTTCGGTTTCGCTGTCATGGATTACTCCTCCAGCGCAGTGCGGTATGCCTCGACGTTGTCGGGGTCAACCCACGTAATGCGCTCTGCTTTCTTGCTGTTGCCCGTATCGGTTGATACGGCAATCTGGATATCTTTGAACAACTCACGGCACGCCTTCCAGTCTGCCCCGGTCACATTGGCGAAGCGCGGACCGTCGCTGTCGTAGAACCAGCCACGCGGGCATTGCGAGCTTTGCTCATCGCCGCCAGCGTCAAGAAAGGCTTTACGGCGTAAGTGCTTATCAACCGCCTGATTGATGAGCCGCTCTACCTGCTCCTGTCGCCGTGCGTTCTGCCGTGCATAGTTGTGGAGTTCCCTGAATCCGTTGACACCCGCCGATTCTGTTGCGTTCGCGTCCATCTGTACCCCTTGTGTGTTTGGGTGTTGCCGTTTCTGATTTGCGCGGCTCCGTATGCCGCTCCTGATTTGCCGCTGAGCGTTGCGGCGCAACCGCTCACCCACTGTGCTGCAACTGAGGCCAACCCTATCACTGATTTTCTGTTGGGTCAACCCCTGGTTCTGCAATTCCACGAGTCGGGCTATCGGCACACTCGGTACCGGGCCGGACAAAGGCTTGACCGGCTTGGCCACTACTGTTGTTTCCGGTGTCATTTCCATCTCACTTCCTCCCTTTAATGCGCTTCTTCACTTCTGCCGTGAGCCACCCGATCAGGTAGGCTTCGGTTTCGTCGTCGTCTATGCCCTTCTCTTCGGCCATGGCCTTGACGCAGTGATATATTTCGTGAGCCCGCGTCCTCTCGTCATGCCGGATGTCGCGCACCCAAAAGGAGTTGCCATAAGTGTGACCTATGGCACGCTGCGCCATTGGCTTCGCCCCATTGGCAGCCCTCCATGCCTCCATGGTTTTTCTGCCAGCTTCTCCGTAGTGCACAAAGAACGTGTCGTCGAATACGGGCAGTTTCACCCTGAACCGGCCTCCGCCTTTCTTTATCACAGCTCCTCCTCCTCGCGCTTCCCGATGCCGTCCAGCCATGCACGCACCGCTTGGCACAGCCCGTATGTCTCGCCGGATGGCGCTACCATGTCGAACAGGATGTACCCGATCTTCAGCTTGGACAGCACTTCTTTCGGGCCCAACAGCGCCCACACGTTCGCAACGCACTCGGAGCAGGTCCACTCGTTAGGCGTAACGGACCGCCTTCGCATACCAGCACCGAACACCATTGTCCGCAAGTTGCTGATGATCTGGCAGAGCGGGTACTTGATTTTCATGCGGCACACTTGCAAGTAGCACAAGGCACGCACGCACTCGCTCGGCTGGTAGGGCAACCACTGAATTACCGCGCCACGCTTTTTCGGTTTACGGGCTATCCACTCGGTCATTTCGCGCCACGGTACTGGGCCACGCACCCCTGTTTTGCCGGTTAGGGGGTCTTTCTTCCAGTAGCTTTCCCAGTAGGTAAGGTCGCCAAAGTCGCTCTCAAACAGGACAAGCGAATGATTGTACTTGCCCTTGGTACACCAACGGATAGCCCTGCTGTACCACGCATCGCCGTAGCTGTGAACGAATGCCATTCTCATTACTGTGCCTCCCCTGTATTCCGGTTCATGTTCGTCTCGTGATTCGGCCTGATATTCCAGCGTTTCATTGCGGATATCTCGCCACGTCCGATGCTGTGCGGCAACGGCTACTGTGTCTTCCGGCTGCTTCATGTCAGTCCTTTCTTAGCGGTATGCGGGCCAGCCATTTGATCGTCAGCGCTACGAGCACGAGGGTTGCGGCTATTCTGATTAGCGTCGGGTCAACTGTCATTCCGGGGTCCTTTCTACTATTTGCGTCTCCACATACGGCCTGTGCCATTCTACCGGATTTGCTGTGATGTGCCACTGCCGCTGCGGTTGATGCAACGGCTGCAAGCTCAAGTACCATCCACCATCGGGCGGATCTACCATGCCGGGCCACTCCCGCGTGGGACCAGCACGAAAGAGCGCGTTCGATATTCTCGCGTCAATCCTTGCGTCGATCTCTTCCCACGGCATTTCTGCCGGAGCCCGATTGTAGCAGGATGGCCAGGCTTGATCCCACATTGCCGAAACTTGATCATCTGTCAGGAATGTACCAAACAGCTCGTCGTTGGTTTGCTCCGCTGAGCGATTCGTTGGGTAGTAGTAGCAGGTGTTGGTTATGGGCGGCGCGGTGATGTAGTTTGTAGACCGTGCCACGTTTCGGAGAAGGTATAGCTTGTCGCCATGCCCCAGTCTATGGCGACTAGTCTGCGGTTCCGGCTCCGAACTCACTGGCGCGGGCATGAAATGTGCGCATAGCATTACCGCGTACGCGCACCCCGCCACTAGCACTAGGGCCTCAATCAAAATCACTTTCCATGTCTGCATCTCTTTCCTTTCTGCCGCGCGCGGTCGGTGCTTGAGTCCGCTTGCCAGCCGGGAGACACACGGCCAGCTTCCGCGCTTGGCTTTGTTATTCGCTGAGCCATAAACATACGCCCAGCATTAACCATCCGACAATCGCGCAACCTATTAGCGTCGGCAGCCATCCATTATTCAAACACGAGTGGCCTATTGCGCCTACCAATATCGCCGCAATCATGCACTTGCCTATGATCTGCTTCATGCCCCGATCCCTTCCGCCGTTGTATCCCTGACTTTCTCCACGATCAAGGCTATCGCCCTGTCCCGCGCCGCAAAGAACTTGTCAGGCGTTATGGCTTCGGGGCATGGGGGCGGTTGCTCAGGCGTGTCCATCCAGTCTAAATCGCCCATGGCTGTTGCTGCCCCGAAACGGAATGCCGTACCAATAATCTTGGTTATCAGTTCCTTGTCAATTGCGGTCATTGCCCCGCTCCCTTCTGTCGGTTTTTCGTGCGAATGTTTCGGCTCCCATTTGGCGAAATCGTTGGGCGCTTGGCACTCATCGTCAAACGGACACACTTCGCTGCCAGCCTCGTCTGCGGTCAAGTGTCGGCAGGTATAGCAATCATCTTCTTTGGTTTTCATGCCCGCTCCCTTCTGTCGGTCGGCTGTGCGCTCCTGCCCATGTGACAAGGCACTCCAGAGAACAGAAATCCATATCTGGGCTCCGACTTATTATCCCTTCCCCGACTTGTGTGACATGCAGCCAGCCGCCAAAGGGCCAGCCGCCGGCCATTCCAGTACGTTGCGTGACTTCCTTCTTGCACTGATCGCAAATCCTTGTCTGTGCGTCAAACTTCATAATTCTATCCCCTCTCCCACTCATCCAGCAACGCCTGAAAAGCCGGCGGTGTACACGCCAGTTTCCAGAAGCCCAGCTCGACCATCTCCCGCTGACCGGGTTGCCATCTGATAGGCAGGTGCTTCAGCTCGACAATCAACGGCGGTCGCCTCTGCTTCGCCTCAAACACTTCGAGATCCGGCTTGAACGGTAGCTTCTTGTTTCCCCACTTCGTGTCTGGCCTGTGCGAGTACCAGCCCCGCGCCTCGATCTCGCCTTTGTAGACGGCCTCAACATTGGCAACCATGAGTCGGCGGTACGTGCGCTGGCTCAGGATATTCTGTGCGAAGGTCAACAGCTCCTTCTCATCCTTCAGCGCACGCTCGGCCCACTCCTCGTCAGTGATGGGCAGGACGTGGCCTTGCCCCGCGGCCCAGAGCAGGTCCGCGTTCATGGCCTTGACCTCGTCGCTCATGCTGCCGAGCAGGTCTGTCATTCTACCCTCACCCCGCAGACTGAGCCGTCGAGTTGTGTCCAGTTCTTGCGCAGTTCGGCGTATGACACAAAGTTTAGAGTCCCCGTAATCATAACCGTGAACTCGCGGCAGCGCGTAATCATCCCAATGTGCAGGTCAGGCTGTTGCTGCCATGAAATCACCGCTTTCCCGATAGCCTCTACCGGCATCCAGTCCCGGTATTCCGGCTCTGGCTCTGGCTCGGCTATGCGGTAGTCGTAACGATCCCAGTCAAACTGGGGTCTGCCGGTAGGAGCCCAATCACCCCCCATGAACGACCACTCCACGCGCTCCCCGTCCGCGGCCCGCTGCATAACCGTTGCGGCCTCCCTCAGTTTTTCCGGCGTCATCATGCGTCACCTTCCTTTTTCTTCCGGCTCTTCACGCCAGACTTCCTCGAATTGCTCAATACCCAGCTTAAATGGGCACTCGCCACAGCACTTGCACCCCGCCTTGCGGTTGTGCTTGCAGTTCTTGTAGAAGTAGCTTTGCAGAAAGTCGTCCGCGTCCACTACCGCCACAATCTTAACCTTCATTATTCGCCCCTCTGCCATCTCGTATCTTCCTTTCCGCTAAAACGGCAGGTCGTCGTCGTCGCTACTCTTCGGCTGGTCAGGCTCCTTCGGCTCCGGCTCATTGCGCTCGGCTGGCTTGCTGTCACCCAAAAACTGCACGTTGAACGCGCTGATACTGTGCTTGGTCCGACGCTGGTTATCCTTTTCCCAGGTATCGAACCGCAGATTGCCCTCGATCAGAACGGGCACGCCTTTGCTCAAGTAGTGCGCACACGCCTCACCGGACTTGCCCCACACGTCCACGTCAATGAAACAGGTGCGGGTTTCGCCGCCCCATTTCTCGTTGACCGCCAGCCCGAACTCGCACACGGTCTTACCGTTCGGCGTGTTGCGCACTACGGGATCTTTGGTCAGGTTGCCGATCATAATCACTTTGTTGTAGCCTTGGCTCATCTCAGTCTCCTTGTGTTTGATATTCCCACACCGTCACAACATCTTCGGCGGGCATATTCATTCCATAGACTTGGTTAGCGTCCTTGTGCGTAGTATGGGTTGTAATGGACATTCGCGTGGTGGTCTCTTTCATGTGCCGACAGAACACTACTGCGGCACAGATTGCGATTACTCCGATGGCTCCTGCGATTGCTATTGTTGCGCAAGCTCTCATTCTGAATCTCCTTGTGTTGTCGATTTGCACTGCGTCTGGGTGTATTTCTGGCCCTGTGGAGTCAAGATGAAATGCCAGTCGGCATTGCCCACCAGCAGAGCGAGATTCTTTAAGTAGCCCGCACGCACGAGTTCCCAATACGTCCCGATGTCCTCGTCGGCGTCTGACTTGATAATGCCCGCCGGGCCATACTTTAGATACATGCCCTCCAGCGCCAGATGTTGTTGGTGCGTGATGCTCATTTCGGTCTCCTTTGGTTGTCGGTCTACGCAATTTCACTTTCCGTCCAAGTCGCCTCTGCTGCGTGGTAGACAAACGCCTTGACCACTCGGTGCCGACTCATCAGGTCGCAAATCGCGTTCTTCATTTCGTCTCGTGTTGCGAACTTCGTAACCTTCAATGTGTGCATATCCAGAATTGCGCAGTTCATTTCAGTCTCCCTGTGTTGTAGGTTTGTGTGCATTGTCTCTCTTGATCGCGTCCATGAGTAGCCACCACGGAGCCGATATGGTAACTTTGCCAGTCAACAAGATGGCAAGCCGTCGCCAAAATGATAGGTTGCGTTCTGTCACGTCAAACGAATTTATAGAGTTACTCATCTTCGTCTCGCCTCCTAAAATCCCGGCTCGGCATCTGCCTGCCCGGCGGGTATTACATCTGTACGTTGACTCTTGCCCTTGTCGTAGCCCAATTCTGCCAGCGCAACCATTAGCCCTAGGCCCGCGCTCTGGTCTGGCCTCTGAAACGATGGCAGCACGGACCGCGCATGCTCCTCTAGTGCAACACATTGCGCCGGATTCGATGGCTTGCAGATTATGGCCCACATTTCGTCGGACTCGGGTGCAAGCCCTATCTCCCGCTTCAATGCGCTCATGGTGGTCTGTTCCCGCGTGATGTGCTCGCAGTCAGAGCCGCCAAGTATCGTCACATGCTCGGGTACGTTGCTGTCGTCAGGCGTCTCGCCGCGCCGCGACTTGAACAGTGTGAATATCCATATCCGCATATCGCGTACTGTCGGTTTGCCGTACCGCTTGGTGCCTCGGTCATCTGCGGCCATGCGGATAGCCTCACAGATATCCTCGTCGTACAGCCCGCTAATCTCCCGGCTCAGTTCCTCCTGCCAGCGTTGCCACTCGGACTTGCCGCTGGAATCAAGTTTCTGCGACAGCTTGACGCCCCAGATTGTTTCGAGGATATACGGCCATTGCGGTATTTCGCTCATAGGTACAGCACCCGCTCGATCAAGACACCATTGCACCGTTGCCAAATATATTCGCCCTGCAAAATCATAAACCACGGCTGGCCGCGCTCACCGTATGCTTCAATTCGCGTGACGCCATCACCGCCCACTTTAATCTCGCGCCCGTCTGCGCAGTATATTGCGCCGATACTCCTCGCGTCTTCCAGTATGGTCATGTGTCCTGCCCTTTCTCCGCGTCTCTGCGGCTCGGTATGATGCTGTTCTGGTATCCGGTGTCTGCCAGTCCCGCGCCCTTTCGGTACTTGCCCTCGGACAACTTTTGCAGGTTTGTCTCAGACTTCATAATCCAGTCGAAGCAGAACCAAGTGCCCTCGTGGACGAAGTCGTCAAGATCCGGCAACTCCCGCGCAAGGGTGTCCCATAGGTCCGGGCTCTGGCGCAGGCGGGTTTGATAGTGATTCTTGCGCAGGTCGGTCATCTTGGAAATGGTCGGCAGGTTATTTGCCTTGGCTATTTCGTTCCATCTGAGTTCGATAGCTTTCCAATTCGTATGTGGTCGTTGTGCCGCGTTGCCCTTCTCTGCCTCTGCCTCTGCTTCTGCTTCTGGCTCTGTATATGCCTCTGCTTCTGCCTCTGGTTTATCCCTTGGCTTAAGGGCACGGTTATCAGTACCCTTAAGGGCCGGGTTCCCGCCTTGCTTGCCGTGTTTGCTCGCAAGTGCGTCGCGCTGAGCCTGTTGCACCATGCGCGGGATGTAGTAAGTACCATCATCCGTGATGCCCAAGCGTCCCATTTCTAGCAGGTGTTGTATGCGAGTTTGCAGTGAGTTTACACGCAACCGGAGCACTTTTGACAGCAGCTCGACATCGAGCGAGTGCCCACCGTTCGTCAAATAGCCGTAAGGTGTGCCGCTATGTGCAAGACAAACGAGGTCCATTAAGATGCCTCGCTCAGCCGCAGAACATGCCCGCAAGTGTGGATCTCCCAACCAGTCTTGGCAGTAGAATTTCATCCACGGTTTGTGCTTCATGGCCCCATCCTCCACAAAAAATGAATCCCGGCCCTGTCTGGATGAGAGAACACACGATGCACTAGGCATGTGAGAGCCGGGACTCGTTTGTTTTGGTTTAGGGCACATCATGGTAGCTGTTCCTCATCCAATATGACAAGGATACCACCCTCCGCGCAGGTCCGCAAGAAAAAAGTGCAAGAAAGTTTCATTGGCCGTCCTTTGTGTAAACCACGCTCGGCGGCTCAGGCATCGGCATCCAGTGGGTCAGCGCCTCAATCCATACTCCGGCCAGCAGGGACCAGCCGAAGCCCCTCGGGTCATACCATGCAATACTGAGCATGGGCCTGTCTGGATCTGCCGACGGTGCGCAAACAATGTAAAGCGCGTCCTTGTCCGGCAACCGCTCGGCAACCGGAATCCATGTGCCGAATTTGATCCGTTGTGATTCCTCTTCTACGAAACCGCATTCGGGGCGGTCAGTCTTTCCCCACTGGAGCGGGTGGACGCCCACGTAATTGACCGGCTCCGTTGACCCCTCGGCGTCCATTTCAACTCTTCGGTAGTTCATGCTCCCTCCCCGTTCGCTTCGTCCCCTGGATTCGGGAGAATCGGATACTCAACAATCTTGTTAATGTCGCGGATGTTGTAGTACTCATTATGGCCGTACAAAGAAACCGTACCAAGCGGTTCGCAGACCTCTTGGACGCACTGGGCATTGCCATATCCCGGCATGCCCGACCTTCCCGCCATCACCACAACGCACCCCTTAGTCAGCTTTGTAGCCCGCTCAGCATTCATGATTGCTCTCTCCGTTCGCTTCGTCCGTGGCCTGCGCGTCGCACGTAGCAAGCGCGGTCTTTGCCGCAGCCCGGCTCGCGGTGTTCGCGCAGAGTGCCCGGCCAGTTACCAAGTGACCACGCTCCTCGCACGTCTTCATTGCCCGGCGTGCATTCTCGCGGGCCTGGTCCGTGTAGTACACCCAGTCGAGGTCGGCTATCATAGCCTTGTTGTCAGCCAGTTCGCTCCGGTACTCATGCAACCCGGTAGCCCACTTGAACCACGCGCCGTGCGTGTCCAGGTTTGCCCAGTATTTGTAGGTGTCCAGCGCGCAACGGAGCAGGCTTTCGGTGCTGTCTCGCTTCACTATCGGCCTCTCTTTCTTTTCGCCGTGCAGATAATCGCATAGGGAATAAAGCCGATTAGTACCACGCCAACGACCAGACATGGCGGCATCCACAGCGGGGCCAGTACCCATATCCATGACCACGCTATCTTGCCCGTCAGCTTGAGGATGATGAACACGATAGCCAACAGTCCTGTGAACCCAATTCCGCCACTCGCACTCGCTTTTATTTCGGTTGCCATTTTATTCTCCCTCCCTCATTGCTCGTATCTTCTCAGTCAGCTCGGTCAGTTCCGCGACAAACTCAGGGACGTACTCGTCGAGCGCGGTCTGTAGCTTCTCATCGGCCTCGACCGTGATGAGCAGCGTCGGTATGCCGGGGTCTGGGTGGTACATATAGAAATCCCACATTGGCAACCCGGTTACCCACATGCTGAATTGCAACTGCATAACGTACTCTCGCGGAACAGCTTGCCGCATAAGCATTCGGATTGTCGCCACTTCCATCGGGCACTTCACCTCCAGCCCACGATCTGCGCACAGCGCGTCAGGTGAGCACCCGCATTGCGAGCCCGCTTCCTGGTACACAAACCCGACATCTTGCGGGAGGCGTCCGGTCTGCAACTGGTAGGAGCCTTTCGCTTCCGGCTCAAGCGAGTGGCCTCTGTCCATGATGCGGTTTTCGGGTTGCATTTGCCGGTACTTGGCAAGCCGCTCGTGCACGAGTTGGCACATATACCCTTCCCGCCCGTCGCGTGAGGTCTTGGCCTCATTCCGCTTGCCGGTCGGCGTGACGATGCCCTTTGCCTTGCTCGCGGTGACAAGACCAAGCCTCAGCTTTTCCCAATCGTCCTCGTTCTGCTTGCACATGAGGACCACGGCCTTTTCGCTACCGCCAGTTACGCCCAGCTCAGCCAGCGACTTCTGTTCAATGGGTGTGTCGTCAAAAGGTCCGGTCATTTGCATTCCTCCATAGCCTTGTCCAGTATTGCTGTGATTTTACAGAGCATGGCTTGGCGGTCTACGGCTTGTTCATCCTCCGGCTGCGCCGTCCATTCTGTCGCCAGACCCGCCGTCCAATACTCCCACCAAAGTTTCTGTTCCGTCATTTGACGTGTCCGGCACTGTTCCGTCGCCGTCATTTCGGCGGCTGTGTATTTATGCTCCCCGAAATAGAAGCCCTCAAGCGCGTCGATGCACTCGGTTATCCTTGGCGCTTTGCCCCTGTTTGCCAACCGTGCGCACCAGAGAGTAAACTCCATCACCCTAGGCTCTGGTGCAAACTTGCGAAACAGGGCCATCTTATCGTCAAAGTCGTAACCGGACTCTGGGTCCGCAATCACCTCTGCCAACTCACAGGCTTTCATTTCCCGATCCCCTTGTTCTCTTCCTCTTGTTTCTTGATCTTCTCGTGCGCCTTGACCCGCTTATTCAACCCGGTCCGCACCTTCTCGTAAGAGTCCACGCTCATGTTGCTCAGCGCGTCGACCTTTGCGTATTTCAGGACTTCTTCCCGCGTCGAGTTCGCCTCCTTAATCAGCGCGGTCAACTTGTCAACCTGCTCCTTGGTGATCGTGGCTGGCGGCTCACCGTTGGGCATAGCATCGGTGTCCTTTGCCGCCTGTAACCCGTAGGCTGCGCGGTAGGCGTACCGCTCGGCGTATGTGATGATGATGCCCCTATTCTGCGCAGCGTTGGTGTGCTGGCCCTCTGTATAAGGCATGAACACTGTTGTGCTTTCGGTGTGGCCCTGAATATGCCTGATGATACAGGTTGCCTGAACGCCGTTCTCTACTGGGGACGTATCGAACTTGTGCGAGAAACCATATTTATGCGCCACAGGCTGAACGAGCACTACAATATCGTCGATTGGCGCGTATCTCCAAAGCTCTTTGCCGCCTTTGTCGCACACCGGCTTCGCCTTTTCGAGTGTAGGCATCTCAACCTGAAAGTCGGTCATCGCCGCGAAGAACGCTTGCCGCCTCTGGTCAGCCCGCTCGCGCTCGCACATCGCAACAATCCGCTCTATGGCATCGACGTTCAGGTTCTTGTCAATCGCCAGCTCAAGCATGTTAGCCGCTTCGGTGATTTGCACTGGTTTAATAATGCGCGCTACTGCCTGCTCCAACTCTTTGTTTGGCTCCGGCTTCGTCACTGTCAAGTCCAACTGTTCGCTCTCATTCGGTGCTGTCATTGTCCGTTCCTTTCAGTATCACCTTTGTGTAATTCGCAAACCGGGCAACCGCCGCGCTATCGGGAGAGTCCTCAAAGAGGCGTGGTGGCTCGCTGCCCCGCCAAAAGATAAGGCCGCCGTTATACTCCGAGTGCCGGTCCGCTACGACTTCGGTGATATTGAGCGCCGCGTCCGTCACGAGCCACGTTTTCGGTTTCGGCTTCGGCTTCGGTGGCGTCAGGGCGGCTATGGTCGCCGCCTGCTTCTCGTGTAGTTCAATCAGGACTGTCACCTTGTGGCCCAGCCTATCAATCTCTTCCTGCATTTTGCGCTTCTTCATTCTCCGTCCTTTCCCTTGTCTACCTGCACCGCCGAAACATAGTCCCTGAAATCGGCAATTATCTTGCCGTCTCGGTAGAGAGTAATGTCTGCCCCTGTTATTTTCGCCTCTTCTGCGATCACTTCCGTCTGGCGGTTTGCTTGCTGAACTACGCGCCACGTTTTGAGTTCTGGCGGCTTCGGCTTCGGCTTCAACTCGGCTATTGCCTCCTTTAGAGATAGGATTTCGCGTACTTGGCACTCCGATGCGGCCTGTAGCAGTTCAATCTCTTTCTGCATTTCGCGCTTCTTCTTCATTGTTCGTCCTTTCCTTTGTCCGCGTCATCCCGCACTACCGCAACGAAGCCCCGGAAATCGGCTATCACGACGTTGTCCCGGCTGAATGTCGCGTTATGCTTGTCGAATACCCGCCAACTGTCCGCGACTACGGGTACTACAGACCCGGTTGCCGTTGTCACGAGCCACCTTGTTTCACGCCTGCTCATCGGTCTTCCTTTCGTTCAATCATCTTCGCGTGCTGCTTGCAGTACAACCCGTCCGGCCCGTGCCCGTTCTTGCGGCTGCATTGGAAGCTATGCATGTCTTCCCATATCTCATACGCGCAGCACGCCGGGTTATAAGCCATGCCCCTCGGCCAGCCAGCCCATTCGCCGTATTTGCATGCCTTCGCCTCTGCCTTGGTTTTCGGGCAGTCAATCATCGCTGGTCCTTTCCTGTTCGGGTTGGATTGATTATCTGCATGACGCGTTCCCGCAAGACTGCTCTTATGCGTTCTATGTCGCGTTCTCGATCTTGAAGCTCCGTTTCTCGCATTGCGATCATATCTTGTAATCGGCGAAGGATATTTACAATCTCCGCGTCGAAATCTTTATACTGTTGCCGCTCCCAATCTCGTCTGATGCAGTTATCGTCTCTTCCCAATTCGCTCATGCCGATCCTCGATGTTCAGGTTGCTCGGCAAGAATGAGAATGGGAGAGCCGGGTGCCGCTGGTCCTGTATGACACACAACAACAAACAGGAGACCGCGCCCTAAGGTTGGGCGGCTGGCTGGCACCCGGCTACTCAAAAGTGTAATGGCTTTGTGTGTGTCCATTGTGTGTCCTTGCGCACGATCATCGCTCACCCGCACCTGCGAGTCAAGCGAAAAGTTTGCTAATCTTTCTCCCGCTCACATGGTCCCGCCTCGTACTTGCTGCCCATCGTGTCGTGCCGAAAAGTTATGCGGTTGCCGCCCTCAAGGGTCCACGTCTCATCCCTTTCCCGCACGTCACCGAACTGCCGCTTCACAGCCTGCCGCATGGAGTTGTGGCATATACTCGGCAACGTGTCAATTAGGACGACTAACCATATAGCCACCATTTCCTCGTCCACCACGAGCACGACATCGCTGGTCGGCCTGACTTTCCGCACGAAATCACGCGCCTTACCCCGGTCGGCGGCTATGACGTAGTACGTGTCGGTCAACTCCTGAGCCGGGTCGTACGCTATTACGACGTATCGCATATTCGTTTTGCCTCCTACAGCGTGCATGTGAATGCCCAGGCTGCTATCGCCAGTATTGCCACCACTATCATTATCGCCCTATCCAGCCAGTCATCACGATTCATTGCGTGCCTCCCGTTATTGCCCGGTACAATACCCAGAACATCACGACATTGAACGCAAACCCGATCAACACCCATAGCAGGATGTCTTTGAGCAGGTCCGAGAGTTTCTGGATGCTGCGTTGGATCTCTACTGTATTGATGTCGCGTTGGGCCTCGGCTATCTTGTCGCGTTGCTCAGGTGTCATTGTTTGCTCCCTCTTGTTGCGCCCACTCGTTCAGGTCGTCAAGCAGATCTTGCCCCTTGTCCGTGAGCCAGCCAGGCAGCCCGCAGCCATGTTCGATCAGCCCTTTTTCCTCAAGCACGTAGTACACGAAATACTCCATGCCGTACCAGCCAATCACTTTCCGCCTATGCAGTATGCTCCTAAGCACATCCCGCACAAACATAAGCACATCGTCCGGCCTGCCACACCCGCACCAGCCGAGCACGCTTTCCACCAGAAACTCGCGTGCTGTTGCAAAGTACGTCTCGTCTCCGTCTGCGTATCCACCCTCTGCCACCTTGTATTTATCAATGTGCATCGTTTGCATCTCCCTCTTGTTCTTTCGGATACGCCTTACGACATGCCGTCTCGATGTAGAACACATCATCATCGAATCCCGGCTCGCCTTGGTCGGGCGCGTTTGCGTCAGGCGTCTTGCCTAAAAACACGGCGTCCGCCTTGGACCATATTGGCTTGCTTCCTTGCCCGAAGCACCAATGTACATGGCCCTCTGGCACATTCGCCTTGGCTATGCGCTGTGCGATATCGGCCAAATCCCCGCAGTCGCTACTGCTCAATTCTACTGGTACAGCGAAGTCTATTTCGATTCTACGTGTTGCCATTGTCGGTCTCCTTTTCTTCTTTCCAGCACAGCGACCGCGCAGCCCGGCTAACAGTGCTCGGACTCACGCCGTACCACTTGGCCAGATCCGTACACCACCCCCGCACACCCTTGGCCGACTCCTCGCGGATCGTCGCCACGTCAGCCCGAGTCAGCTTTGCCCGTCCGTTCTTTTCGCCTTCGTTCATTCCCCGCCGTCCTTCCTGAACATCACGAATGCTGGCCGGACTAGGGTGCGTCCTTTGTAATATCCTTGCCACAGATCGTCACTGCCATCACCATCCCACATCGGATCGCCCGCCATATACCGCCCCTTCGCGTCGTACAGCCCGGCGTAGTTCGGGTCGTCTGCAACAAAAGACAGGCAGTTATAATGAAACCCCTTGGGCGTTAGTACGCTCAACGCGCCCTGCGTCTCTCTCGCCCGCAGAAAGAAAAACCCCTCCGGCGCATCTGGCATGTCCGGCAGGACTTTGCCGATGGTTCCGACTGCATGAGTTACCTCGTACTTGTGGTAGTAATCCTCCGGCAGCCCTTCCGGCGGCGTCTCGATCTGCGCGGGGATCTCCTCGACTATCCACCGCAGGCCGTGGTAAAGGGACGAGTGAGAGCTTCCAGGCCCATAGATGCACAAGCTGCCATCCAGCCCGACCCAGACCCACGCATCTACGCCCTCGACCGGCACCCTCGGATGAACCTCTTTGAGCCTGTACCCTTTTGCCCGCAGCTCCTCCGCGTCAGGCTTCGGCGGCAACTCGACCTCCCGCGCTAGGTTTTCGATTATCCAACGCAGACCATGATAGAGGAATGCGTCTGGAACGGGCTCGCAGTCACGGATCAGGTTCGGATGTATGGGGTCAGCCCACATCTCGTCGCCCACTGCTGGCACTCTCGGATAAGCCTCCCCTTTGTAGTGAAAGCCTTTTGCCCATAGCTGCCCGTTATCCGGTTGCGGTGGCAGCTCAACGTCCGTCAGTTGATCGTCCCGTACCAGCTCGCCCTTCGGTGTTTCGTGGTATTTCATTCGACTTCTCCCTTTTCTGGCCGCGTGTTGGCCGCGATTTCGTTAAGCCGCGCATTTACGGCGTCTTTAATGCCCATCACGAACGGTGCCCCTTGCGCTTCTCGCAAAACGTGAGTCCCGTTTGCGAAACTTTGCCACTGGTCAATAACCACCACGGTTAAGTCGTCTGGAAAATAGCTCAATTTCCCATCGTTGTCTTCCGTGTAAATCACCACTATATCGCCAGTGAACAATGGCTTGCCCACTATGTCAGTCAACCCGGTCGGCAAACCCGTCTCGCATTTCCGGCAATTCCCTGAGTAAACGTACATCACTCGACACCTCCAGTTGCCCTGTACCCCTCGGCGTGCAACTCGTCCCGCGTAAACAGACCGTCGCCAACGCTCGCGGGCATGTGCCATTGCCCATCCAGCCGAGCCGGATACCTGAGCCGGTACTTGCGCTCGCCAAACTCGGACTGCTGACCCGTGCCCTGCAATGTGACTTTTACCCCTCGGCTACTCAGCGCGACACTGCCGCTCGCCGGTTTTTCTGGTAGTTCAGTTTGCATCGGTTATAGTGCCCCCTCTTCCGACAAAAACAGGTCCGCAACGGACATGCCCAGCGCGTGTGCAATGGCCTGCGCCGTCTTGAGACGAGGCCACTGCTTGCGGTTGACGAGTCCGCTGATTGTCATGGGGTGCAGTTCACAGATTTCAGCCAGTTGCTGGCCGGTGATACCCCGTCTTGCTATTGCGGCAACCAAGGCGACATTCTTCCGACTATGCGGTACCGCCTTGTGCCCGTCCAGAATAAACTTATCGCTCATTGTCTTTCCTCCGTGCCAGTGTTCCCGTTCCCCGTTTCGTCGCCTCTCAGAGGCTCTGAGTGCCCTTTACAGGGCAATTGCGAACTCGTTAGAATCAAACGAGTGACAGCAAATACTAACCTTGCCGTCACGCTCGGATACCCACCACCCGGACGGACGCTCGATGATGTCCACGCAGAAAGCTACCGCATCGGCGATAACGCCCCGCTTGTAGTTGACGGCGTTATCATATGCGTAATCGTCCGTGTAAACTCCATTACACCGCAGATCCCGATATTGCCCGTTTAGCAGTGCCCGAATGGCGTTCGGCACGGTCCATTTCTTCGGTATGGACTTGAGCGGCAATATGCGGCCCGTGGCAAAGGGCGAAAATGTCCGCTTGCCATCGGCCTCGGTGACGTACACTTGTAGCCCGTCAATCTCTGTATCGGCAGCGTGCTCGGCAAGCAGCTCCGCATATCGCCCGTTGACGCAATTTAGTGCGCCGCATGGCTTATTCCACCCGGACACGGCGACTTCCTTGCACGTTTTGCCCCGCGCCAAGGCGTTCGTCAGGTCCGTTACCCTGATAGTATCGTTACCTTGCCAGACCTTGATATTGCCCTGTTCCACATAGATCGCGCCGCGCTCGTTCGCGTCAATTTCCGACTGTGTGTGCTTGATGTTCATTTTTCCCGCCTCTCTTGTGTGTTGTGCTCGTTACGCGTCAATATACCGTGTCCATGTAGGCCGGTCGCTCACCGCGACATGCTCCACGATGCACTCGACCAGGTCCTCCACGATGTAATAATGTGGCTCGTCTGGCCAACGGTGTCCGTGG
>JAFCGF010000035.1 GCA_017608295.1 Candidatus Woesearchaeota archaeon | reverse complement strand
GATTGATCTTTGATACTGATAGGATTGGTCCCAAACCAGGTACAGTCCGACACCATGGGAACCTGGGCGGGATGTCGAGCCGACAGGGCGGTCTTCCACTGGCGTTCAGGCTGGTTCCTCCAACCATCAGTTAATTCAACGCTGTTAATCCAGAGATTCGTGCCGTAACTGCCATAGTTTCGCTGCTCTTCGTCGACAAAGGCGTGGCCTGGATATATCCATACGTCCCACTGCTTGAACGTAGTGCCAATCCCCGACGGGGTGTTTGACTTCGCCGCGGAGGGGCAGAGGCGAAAGTCATCGACATTGCCATACAAACTTGCCAACAGCGGCAACCACATAACGTGTCTTCCGTCCGGCATGGGACCGTCTTCCAAGAACTTGTCATCGTGGTCCGTCGTGTACATGAAAAAGATTGTTCCCCACTGGCGCAAATGGGCTTTGCAAATGGTGGACCGGGCCTGCTTTCTGACCTTACTCAAAGCCGGCATAAGAATGCTCATTAGCAGCGCAATGATGGCTATCACAACCAGCAACTCGATGAGCGTGAATCCTTTCTTTTTTGTTTCACACATCTTATTGCCCCTCTACCAATGTGCTTGGAAATACATTAAACAGGTGTTTACTCCAGATCCGAAGCTGTGTTTTTCTCCAATAACAAACGCGACAGCACGAAGATTTGCCACAGACAGCATGAAAAATTCTTTTACTATCCACTACACTCCTCTGTTTCATTCTACTTCTCGACCTTATCTGCCTTCCACTCCATCATTGCCGAAGTCAGCTCCAGTGCCGGCAAAGCAAAGATACCCCAGTCAAAACCGTGATTGTCACCGCCATCAGTAACTACTAATGTTAAGAATCGACTCTCACTACTAAGCTCGACTCTCACCGGCGCCGCGCCAGTTCCAGCCTGAACACTCAATCGCTGATAACACACCCGACCATCAACCAGTACCCAGAAATCTGTTCGGTTGTGTTCTTTTACGGTGTGCCGAGTCTCTCTTAGAGCGGTTTCAGATACGCCGCACAGAGCAGAGAAACATTCGATTTGAATTCCAGGCACTGCTTCACGAATAATGTCCAAGTCAAATGTGATGCCGACATTGGCGTGCATCGACATCGCTGGAAATGTTAGCGTGCCATACCTTCTGCCTCCCAGCACGAGTTCCGCCACTTGTCCAAGACGCATATTGTGACGTAGCACACCTCCGTTCGCGACTGAACAGTAGGAATAGCCATCCGTATCCGGGCATTCGGCAAACTCATGACCGACTGAGCTGATCCGGACGGAACCTTCACCACCATCAGGTACGAACAAGTAGTCGATACCGGGAAGGAATCTGGCTTCTTGGGCCATCGGCCCCTTAACCGGCAAGTTGTTGCTGCCGGAATCGATTCTAAAGATTTGACCCGTTGTAAGGTCGATCATATGGTCGGGCTTACCGGTGCCGAAACCATTGCCGCCGACAACGATGTCCGCCAGATTCAAGCGTTTGCCCGGCAGGCCAAACCCGGCGCTGTCCGGCATCTTGCGGATAAACCGATTGGGTCGAAACTCCTGGTTGATAATATTGCCCGCATTATCAACAGCACCGGCCTGACCTTCGGTTAGCATTTTTGATTCAACACCGATACGCACTGGGTCCGAGCCGCATCTAAGGGCCACCTTGCCTTTGTAAACATGTGCCTCGGTCTCCTTACTCTTGTGGACAACAACGGCAAACTCAGTACCATAGTCCACTACCGTCCCGGTGGGTGTTCGAACTATAAGGCCTGTGGTACGCTCGGGAACTTCAGCCGAAATTACGCCGCTTCGCAAAAACATCTGGCCGGTATCTTCCAACTGTAAGTCGGCTGGTGCCTGCAGAATGACCTTGGCGCCACCGTCAAAGACAATTTGAACTATTCCATATTTCAGATACATTGGTGAGGCGGTAAGCCGCGTACCCGCCCGAGTGGAAAAGCCACCTCGGCTCCACTGTGCATCGAGTGATCGCGTGATGGTGGCCACCACTGGAGGCAGTACAGGTGCTAACGGAGCCGGAGGCTGAGGTTTCGGCCTAAAAAGCCAAACGAAGGCCACAACGATCAGTATAGTGGCTATGGATCCAACACTGAAAGCTAGTTGACGCCGCCTTGCACGGTACTCTCTGTAAGCAAGCTCTTCCTGTCGGCGTCGCTCTTGTTCCTTGAACTCTTTAAGTGCATCTTCGGCAAACTTATTTATAGCTTGTTTTCGGGCCTCGGCTTGCTTTGCAGCCTCTTCTGTGGCACGTCGTTCATCCTGGTCGATTGACTCGATAAGAGGCTGCTCCGGTGCCGATGGTAACATCAATGCTGCTTTTAAGACGGACGTTTCATGCGATTCGAAGGTACCATAATACCTGCGAAGCCCTGTGCACAGCAGGATGTATTCAACGTAATACTCCTGCATTTCTGGATCAGAAGCGAGCGACTGATCAAGCTGGGCAAGCTGCTGTTCTGTGATTACGCCATCACGCAGCGCGCCGAGTAATTCAAAAAACTCAGGAAATCCTTCCGATTTCGCCGTCATATGGATTCCTCCATGGAAAGGGTTCGACGGATACAATGAAGCAATTGAATATGAATGCGGTTTAGAGCCTTGTACACTGCGTCAATGCCATGACCAATACGTTCAGCAACAGTCCGGGTAGTAGCATTGAGTTCGTAGCGCAAATGTATGAGTTGCTGATCGCGTTCTGACAACTTCTTGAGGCAATCTTGAAGCACATCACGAAAGTCATCGAGGTTTTCGGTGGCGGAGATCATACGCTCTGCGACAGCTTCCACAGTTCGGTCGCTGAATCGCACTTTCTGAGTCCGTTTTTTCTTACGGTGATTCATCACTTGGTAGCGTGCGATGCACAACGCCCAAGCGGCAAAGTCCGTGCCTAGCTCAAACTCATCGAATTTAGACCACATGACTGTGGCGGTTTCCTGCATCAAATCATCAGCTTCCGACCAGTCCGGCACCAAGGCCAGAATGAAGCCATAAAGCCTACGTTCGTTCGTTTGATATAGACGCAGGAATGATATTCCCCGCGCCATCTCCGATTGATTATCATTTGATTGCACATCAGCCATACTTGTCCTTTAAGGAAATAGACTTTACTTCAAAATTTTGGAAATAAAAATCAGTAACAAAACTAAGATTTCGCACTATATATTGCAGAAGTCATTGAGTTACAAAGACTTATAATTAGCAGAAAATATTATATGTATTTGTCGAAAAATCCAAAGATTCTGAAGAAAAGTCTCATTACTCATTCACTAGAAATTGGATGCGTGAGAAATCTTTAATTTATTTGTTCATTGAATACTCTATGAAGCCAGGCTCGTCAAGTCCTCAACCGACCGTTTTGGTGTACCCGGCAGTGCCTATTCTTTCGATGGCATCGACTATTACATTAGTGTGGATTACATGGCCGCTTTTCAACTGCCGGTATTCACTGTCTCAGCATGGATTCTTCTGACCGTTGACTTGTCGGCTGCGACATCCGTCGCCTTGGTCGCTACTCGTGGAGAGGATTTCGCTACGGACCGGGCCGGTTTTCTTCGTGTTTGTGGTTTCACAACTCCGACACGTCTGCCAAAAGATACGAACCAGCCGACCAATTGACCCGAGCCTGAAGTCATCTGATCCCGACGTGTACCCATCAGCACCGCAATCACCACCAGCCGTTCAATGAAGGTGAAATATCCCTTGATCCGCCTGCCATCGTGGGGTATAATGAGTCTTGTCGATTGAATAGTGTGAATAACTATATGCTCTTACTACGACAGGATAACGATTTTAAAATTGATTGCAAAGGATGAGGGTCCGCATATTCGACGTGGCGAGACGAAGTGGGGCTTGCTGTTAGTAGTGGGTCTATGTATTCTCTCCGGGCTTTCGGTTTTATCCCGGGCGGACAGCACGGTCGTGTTTAATGAGATCATGTACCATCCGGCCGATGACGGGACACCGGAATGGATCGAGTTTTATAATCAAATGGCCGTCGATATGGACCTGTCCGGCTGGTCTGTACAGGGGGGGATTAGCTACACATTTCCTCCGGGCACTGTCCTAGAGGGCGGCGCCTATCTAGTGCTGGCGGCCTCCTTTGGCAACATTGGCGCCTTTGTCCAATCCGATCAAGTGTTTAGGCCGTTTACTGGCAGGTTGTCAAACGCCGGTGAGTCCCTGGAACTGGTGAGTCACAATCATCGGGTGATGGATCGGCTTGACTACGATGACGAGGGGGATTGGCCGGTGGCACCAGACGGCTCCGGCGTCACTCTGGCGAAATTCGATCCGGATCTTAGCAGTGCCTATCCGTCCAGTTGGGGTTTCAGCGAACAGGTGGGGGGAACGCCGGGGCGCGCCAATGTGTGGTCCCAAATCCATGATTTGATAAGCATACGATTCAATGAAATTGCCTCCTGTACTGAGATGCCTTTTCAATTGGAAATCTATAATCCCATTGACCTCCGGAATTTTGTGCTGATTTGCACCGATCCTGCGGGCGGACGTTATGTGTTTGACGAGCAATTCGCAGAACAGGGAGAGTACCTGGTCCTGGATGAAACCACCTTGGGATTCCGCCCGGAGTGCGGGAGTCGGCTGTTTCTTTATGATCCGTCCGAGTCATTTCTGATTGACGCCGTCCGGGTGACAGATAGGGTGCGTGCGTTAGGCCCTGATGGGAACTGGGCCTACCCTGATCGTCCCACCTGGGGTACGGTTAACAGCTTTGCCTTTCACGAGGCGATTGTTTTCAATGAAATCATGTACCATGCCTTCCCGGAAGCCCAAACACCGGATACACCGGCCACCTACCAAACCAGCACCCTGGTCAACATGGGGGCCACCTGGCGATACAACCAAACCGGTACGGATCTGGGACAGGACTGGTACACGGCGCCTCATGCGGTCGATCAGCAAAACTGGTTCTCCGGATCGGCCCTCCTGGCGCGTGAGGAGGGATTTCTTCCGGAATCGATACGCACACAACTGGACGTATCCCAAGGACGCATCACTTACTATTTCGAGACGGAGTTTGTGTTTAACGGCGATCCCGACAGCGTGGAGCGTCTCCAGTTGTACACCGTGATAGACGATGGAGCCGTTTTTTTTCTGAATGGGACAAAAATCCATCAAATCAACATGCCGGACAGTATATTGACTGCCGGAACCCTGGCTTCATCGACGGTCGGCAATGCCGCCTACAGCGGTGGATTCGATATCGGAACGGCTGCCCTGAAAAAAGGCGAGAATCTGTTGTCCGTGGAAGTCCATCAGGCCAGTCTCAACAGCAGCGATATTGTCTTTGGCCTGGAATTGGTCGCGAAAGAGATGCTGACGCCTGCTGTGCTGGGGCGACCTTTCCAGGAGTCTCCGGAGGAGTGGATCGAACTCTATAATCGCAGCCAGGAAACCGTAGATCTGTCCGGCTGGCAACTCACGGACGGTATTCGCTACGAATTTCCCCCTAATACGTACATACACGCAGACGGCTATCTGGTTGTCACCAATAATGTTAATGCATTTGAGGCCCAGTATCCAAACGCAGCGGCGGTCTGTATCGGCAATTTCTCCGGACGCTTGTCCAATCAGGGAGAACGTCTATCGTTAGTTGATTCCCAGGGAAATCTTGCGGATCAGGTCCACTATTACGATGGCGGTCAGTGGCCGTCGCATGCGGACGGAGGCGGATCGACCCTGGAGTTGCGTGATCCAAGGGCGGATAATGCCCGGGTTTCGGCCTGGGCCGCCAGTCTGGAAGCAGGGAAAAGTGAATGGGAGGCCTATGAGTATACGGGAATTGCCAGGGAAGACGGTATAGGCCACAACATCTGGAGTGAATTTGTGATTGGATTGCTCAGTCAGGGAGAGTTATTGCTGGACGACATCAGTGTGGCGGATGATCTCTCCAGAGCCCGGCTTGAACTCATCCAAAACGGTACGTTTGAGATGGATGGATTCGGTGCGGCACCGTCTGCCTGGCGTCTTATCGGAACCCACGGTAGTCACGGACACAGCCTGGTGGTTGAAGATCCGGATAACGCTGACAACCACGTGCTCCATCTGGTGGCCACCGGTCCTACCAAGGACACGCATGATCATGCGGAAACCACATTGACTTACGGAACGTGGATCCAGGCCGGGAGAACCTACAAAATAGCCTTTAAGGCCAAATGGCTGGGCGGTTCCAATCAACTTAATACCCGTCTCTATTTCAATTGGCTCCAGAATACGACCCTGCTCCAGGTACCGTCGCACCATGGGACACCGGGCGCACGGAACTCCGTGTTTGAAGAGAACATCGGGCCTACGTTCAGCTCTCTGAGCCATGATCCCGTTATTCCCTCGAGTGGGCACGGGCGCAGTGCCACGGTCACGGTTTCCGTTTTTGTGCAGGACAATGACGGTATCGATGCAGTCCGGCTCTACCATGCCGTCAATAGCGGACCGTTTGAGTCTATGTTGATGGCGGATCAGGGACACGGTTTGTACCAAGGGACTATCCCCAGCTACGATCGCGGTAATGTTGTTCAGTTTTATGTTGAAGCAACGGATGCGCATCCCTCCCACGCGCAAGTGTCCTGGTATCCCCCGGCCGGGCCGGATTCCCGGGCTTTGTATGTGGTGCAAGACGGCGCTGCTCAGCTCGGTACCCTGCACAATCTGCGCATCATCATGACCGTGGCGGATGAGAGCTTGCTCTATCGCAATACCAATCTGATGAGCAACGACCGTTTGGGAGCCACCGTGCTTTATGATGAGAAAACTTTGTTTTATGACGTAAGCGTTCGCCTCAAAGGCAGCGGCTGGGGGCGTACGCACGATTCCGAAAGAGGCTATAACATCCGCTTTCAGCCGGATCAGTTATTTCGTGGTGTCCACAAAACCATTTCCATTGAACGTGGCGGATCTAAAAAAGAAATCGTGGCCAAGCACATGTTCAATGCCGCTGGCGGTGGTTTAGGCAACTTGTATGACGATGTCGCCTATGTGATGACACCACGTGATACAGGAGTGGGATTGCTGGCCATGGCCCGTTACACGTCGCTCTTTTTTAAATCCCAATACGAAAACGGCGGGGACGGCACCTTGTATAATTATGAACTCCTGTACACGCCAACCACCACGGTTAACGGCCATCCCGAGGGCCTCAAATTGAATTATCCGTACACCCATGCCAGCGGTTCCTTTGACCTGGCTGACTACGGTGATGACAAGGAGACCTATCGGTGGTTTGAACAGATTCGCAACAACCGCGTCAAAGACGACTACAGTTTATTGATTGCCCTTAGCAAGGCCTGTTCGCTCACCGGTGCTGCGCTGGAGGCCAGGATCCCGCAGATCATGGATGTCAGCCAGTGGATGCGGACCTTTGCCATGGAATCGCTTTGCGGTAATGACGACTTCTACGGACGGGCCCACGATCACAATCTGCGTATGTACCAAAGGCCCCGGGACAACAAGATGGTGACCCTTCCCTGGGACCTGGATCGGGCCTTTCGCTTGTCGATTAATGACGCATTTTGGCCTATGCGCTTGAATATGCGCAAGGTCATCGAATTGCCCGCCCATAAACGGCTCTATTACGGACATCTCCTCGATATGATCCATAGCACGTGTAATGAAGACTACATGGCCTATTGGACCGTCCATTACAGTGCCATGATCGGTGAGAACTTTTCCAGTCTTCTCACCTACGTCCGCAACCGCAGCAATTATGCCTTAAGTATGCTGCCCATTTATCCCGAACGCTTTACCGTCACTAATGCGGATTTTACGACACATGAGGCCGAGGCTGTGATAATTGGTGAGGCCGGGATCGGCATCAGAGACATTGTCATGGAAGGTGAGGCCCACCCCTTAACCCCGACATGGAGTTGTTCCGGAAGCGGCCCGAACGAACGCTTTTTCTGGCATGCCCGCATTCCCCTTGCTCCGGGTGTCAACACACTCGTGTTCCAGGCCTACGACTTTCAGGGAAATCCCTTCGGCACTGCCAGTATTACAGTAACGCATACTGCCAATCAGGGAGGTTAGTCTGAACATTCGATCGGGCTGCGCCGGCACACGGGATCATTCGAAGTCCCCGCGGTTCAAACACTACTAGGACCGTGATCGATTACCATCTTCAACACCTGTCCTCTGAAAGATAATCAAACCTGGTGGGCACCCGCTAGTTTATAGAGGAGTTGCTCAATTGGCGAAAAGCGCCGAAAGAGGGGCCAAGAAAAGCGCCCAAATGGGGGCCACCTGGATTATAAATAGTAGCGTCTACTATGACACTGTCAACAAGAAATGGGGGCCACCTGGATTATAAATAGTAGCGTCTACTATGACACTGTCAACAAGTTCCTCCTGCCCCCACCCTTAAGAGTGGGACATCCTATAGCTCTTATTCTTTTGACGTTGTTCATTGAAGACGATGACGCCCGATAATTTTTTCGGAAATTATGTCCTTGGCCTAATTTCTAACATTTTTTAGGACTCGATATGGGAAAAAACAGGGTTTGTAGTGTCAAAATGGAGTCAAGAAGTCCGTGTGCCGCAGCAAGCGGCGTCAGAGATGGGAGTAGGCCTCCCGCAACCGGCTTGCAGGAGCAGGTTGCAAACCACCGTAAGCGGCTTTGGTTAAGAGTCATGGTCGTGAGCGTTACGGAAAAGGTACTATTAGAAGTATCAGGTGTGGATCAAGAAGACGAATACAAGTGAACCACCGTTTAATTGTCGAAAGTCTTAGACGGGGTCAAAACTGGGGACTTGACTTTTCCCCAGGATAAGTCTGGCGGATACCTGCTAACTGGCCAGGCGGCGCCCGGCATAGAGGTGGCGTGAGCTTGATCTGGGCTCTGACGTTGAACTGCGGGAACCTGTCGCAACGATGTTAAGAGAAAGGCACAAGCAGAAATACAACTGCGAGGCTGATAGTATCGATGCGTTGCACAGGGGCGGACGAGCTCGTAGTAGCGTTGAAGCTGCTGTAATGGCAGCCGAGCAAAGGGGCTCGGTCATTCAGCTACTGTCAAAGGACCAACTGTTTAACAGGAGGAGTCCTTGAAGGTAGCAAAACCATATGGTGTATTTCCATGTGGTTTGAATGATAGGAGCCGGATGAGCTGAGAGGTTCACGTCCGGTTCTCGGAGGGGCCGAGGGTGAAATTCCCTCGGCCTACTCAACCTTGGTCTTCGCGGTGTTTTCTATCTCATGAAAATGGGGCCTTCTGTGTGCCACTGATGGGCTGGTGGGACTGGTTCAGGAAACACTCAACAGAATAACTTTTGCATATCGGCATTTGAAAATCACGACGTTTCTTATATAATGTTTTGAGCTTCCTAAGAAATTTAGACCTTGTAGACACATCTGTGGAGAGGGAGTAAGAATTTGTGTTCTTTATCAGTAGCTTTGGTTTGAAAAAGGTAATACCTGATTTCTGGAATAACCATGACCGATGTTACACGTATTTTGAACGCTATTGAACAAGGAGATGCTCAGGCGACAGAGGAACTGCTTCCATTGGTTTATGAGGAGCTTCGCCTACTGGCTACTCAGAAGATGTCACAAGAACCGCC
Source organism: Candidatus Woesearchaeota archaeon (assembly GCA_017608295.1). The sequence continues at coordinate 29,037 of JAFCGF010000035.1, read as the reverse complement.
GGGGCAGACACTTCAGGCAACAGCTTTAGTTCATGAGGCGTATCTTCGGCTCGTGGAGGCGAAAGATCAAGGTTGGAACAGCCGTGGTCATTTCTTCAAAGCTGCTGCTGAGGCAATGAGGAGGATACTGGTTGAAAGTGCAAGGAGGAAGAAACGGCTGAAGAGGGGTGGAGACCGACAGAGAGAGGCAAACTTTCAGATTGATACTCTGGAAAGCCAGATGAATCTCAGCATGGACGATCTTATGGTTCTTGATGAAGCCCTTACAAGGCTGGCAAAGGAAGAAAGTGTTATAGCTGAGGTGGTTAGCCTCCATTGTTTTGCAGGTTTGCCATTAATCCAGGTTGCAGAAATCATGGGTGTTTCAAGTCGTACAGTAGAACGGCATTGGTCTTTCGCGAGAGCCTGGCTGCGAAGAGAACTTCGTGCGCAAGAGTAACTTGGAAGGTAGCATTTTGGACCTGGCTTTGAGACCAAAACAATCACAAAGAGACGTTTTGTGCGAGAAAAATTAAATGCTCTATGGTCTTCTTTTAGGCTCTGAGAGCATTTTATACAATTTCTTGAAAAATTTTGTCGGGTTAGCATCTCAGATGTCGCACTTAATAATAGAAAAAGACTTCTAAGGAGCAAAGCGGTGAAAACGCTTGATACGATAAGAAAGATATTCCACGAAGCGATAGAAAAGCAGACGCAACAGGAGCGACAAGCTTATTTGGATAAGGTTTGCCGTGATAATCCCTCGCTGCGAGCGGAGATTGATGCCTTATTGGAGGCTCATTATGGTCAAGACGATTTATTGAGTGGTCCTATTCTTGGCTCGCCGGTTTCACCCGCCGACTTTCCAATTTCTGAAGGTCCAGGCATAATCATCGGCAGGTACAAGCTGCTGGAAAAAATCGGCGAAGGGGGCATGGCTGTGGTTTATATGGCTGAGCAGGAAAAGCCGATTCGCCGTAAAGTAGCATTGAAAATCATCAAATTGGGTATGGATACTAAATCTGTCATTGCCCGGTTCGAGGCCGAGCGCCAGGCCCTTGCCATGATGGATCATCCCAGTATCGCCAAAGTTCTCGATGCCGGAGCGACTGAAACAGGACGGCCATACTTCGTGATGGACCTGGTTACGGGCATTTCTATAACCGAGTACTGTGACAAGAACGAGTTGAACATGCGTGAACGGCTGGCTTTGTTTATCCAGGTGTGCAGCGCCATCCAGCACGCTCATCAAAAGGGCATAATCCACAGAGATATTAAGCCATCTAATGTGATGGTCACGCATCGTAATGGTACACTCGTCCCCAAGATCATCGACTTTGGGATTGCCAAGGCCATCAACCAGCGGTTGACGGAAAAGACGCTCTACACTCGCTACGCCCACATCATTGGCACACCAGCTTACATGAGTCCGGAGCAAGCAGAGCTTAGCGACTTGGATGTTGACACACGGACCGACATTTATTCCTTAGGTGTACTCCTCTATGAACTACTGACCGGAATCACTCCATTCAGTGAAGAGAAGTTACATGAGGCAGGCTATCTTCAGATGCAGAAGATCATATGTGAGGAGGAGCCTACCAAACCGTCGACCAAGCTGAGTACATTAGGAGAAGCTTTGACAGATGTTGCCAAGAGGCACAGGTCTACTCCGGGATTAATGCCAAAACTAGTACGTGGTGATCTGGATTGGATCGTCATGAAGTCGCTGGAGAAGGACCGCACGCGGCGCTACGATACGGTAAGTGCGCTGGCCATGGATGTCCAGCGACATTTGAGCCATGAGCCGGTACAGGCAAGACCTCCGAGTACAATTTATTGGCTGAAAAAGTTTCTGCGTAAGCATCGGTCCCGCGTTGCTGCTACTGTAACCGCATCAGTTGTGGTTCCTGTATTGGTTATCACTCTTCTGATGTGGAATCAGAACCGGATCCGGCTTATGCAGGTAGCATCTTTTGAGCACAGAGCCATCTTGTCCCAAGTTCGGGATTACTTTTCCAAGCGGCAATTTGTGGAAGCTCTTAAAAAGATTAAATCAATTCTCAGCAGCGAGCATGTTGGTTCTGAGGCTCGACTCTTGTACGCCAGCATTCTCATCGAGGGTCAGCATCCTAAAGAGGCTGTCGTCAGGTTAGAGAATCTGCTTGACGAGCGTCCTGAGATTGCCGGTGTCGCACATTCGCTATTAGCCAGGGTCTACTGGGAAAGCCAACTTGGAGAAAAGGAGAGGTTAAAAAAAGTCAATGAGCATCGCCATCTGGCCCAGGAACTGCTCCCGGATACGGCCGAAACTTACTTTCTTAGGGCTTTGATAGCTATGACAATACGAGAGAGATTGGAGTTCCTTGATAAAGCTCTCGACCTTGATCCTAGTCACTACGAATCTCTAAAATACAGAGCATACACATACAATGCATGCATGAGCTATGCTCACTTGCAGGTCGATGCGCGTGTCATGATTGCGCTGAAGCCCCACGATTCATTTGGATACTTTCTAAGCGCAATTGCTCTGCGGGAGATGGAGCAGTACGAGAAAGCCGTGGAGTTTCTGGACAAAGCCATTACATTGACCACTCAGGATGACTCACAGCGTGTTGAGCTGTACAAACAGCGATACGCGACGAACATGCGAATGGGCCGGTACGAACAGGCTCTCAGGGATGCGCAAGAGTGTCTCAGGTCAAACCAAAGTGACGAAATCAGTCACTTCTATACATTCTGTGCCCTCATTGCTCTTGGTCGTGATGGGGAAGCCATAGCTCTATACAACCAGGTTGTTCATCGTAATCCAAAGGCAAAGTACAAATTCGAACAATGGTCGTCAAGGTACGTTTTCGAAACCTTGGGACGAGGTCAAGAGTTGAGGCTGCCCGAACGAACCGATCAGGAGGCGGCCTTCTGGCCGATGTGTGAGGCCGTGGAATTCTATCGTACACTGTCAAGCAAGGCCACCTTAGTAAGAATTGACGGAGACGGCGCGAACTGGTCACCAGATGGAAGGAAACTGGGCTGCAACCGAGGAGTCGCTGACTCGCGGGGCACCGCGGTCCTTTATCTGGAAACTGGGACCACACAATTGCTTACAGTACCTGGCAAACGCCCAAAGTACTCCCCGGATGGCAGATATCTGGCGTATATACGCAATCGTGAAGTGATCCCCCTGTCCGAATTTTCCTCTGCTGACCGTGGGTACCAAAGTGACCTAGTTGAGCCATGGCACACATTTGATCGAGACGAAATCTGGATCATGAATGCCGACGGTACTGAGCCCCGACGGTTGGCGCACGGCGGATCGCATTACTGGGGCAAGGACTCTGATCGTGTGTTCTACGTCTCTCGGTCGGACCAAATGCTCTACTCTATTTCTGTTGAGGACATTAACCCCGAACCTGTGCCAATTATGCCCTGGTCCCGGTATAGCATCTGCGTATCGCCAGACAACAAGTACATTGCCCTTGTGGACGATGGAACGCTCAAGATTTTGGATCTATCTACACAATCACCAATTGCGAGTTGGGAAGCTCCGGATGGGGCCGATATAAAGTATTGGGACCCGAGAACTCAGACATTGATGTTGGGAGGCACAGGGACCGTGAGATTCGGCCTATGGGTTTACCATATCAACCAGGGAACCGGTAGAAAAATCTTAAGCGGACAGAACGTCAAGGCTACTTCATCACCGGATGGACGCAAACTTGCTATATCCATACGCACACCGTTCTACACAACCTGGATAGCCGAGATCGATCCGAACCTGCCACTAAGCGAGGCTCTGGGACCAAGCCGTTCGGTTCAAGAACACTACCAGGAGATGGTTCACCACTATGGCCGAATAATTAGAGCCGACCCGGAATACGTTGGCCGCTACGTTGACCGCGCGGAGTGCTTTCTCTATCTGGGCGACACAAAAAAAGCTTTTGTGGATCTGGAGACATATGTCGGTCTGCATGATGCATCGAAACCACCGAGCCTATACAACCGCTTGGCATGGGATTTCGCTACCGGACCAGAACTATCACGACACCATGATATTGCCCTTTATCTGGCTCGCAAAGCCATCGAAATGTACCCCGAGGAGAAGTCATATCTAGCTACCCTGGGAGCCGCGCTTTACAAGGCGGGGCATTGGCAAGAGGCGGCCGAATCACTCCATGCCAAAGTTAAATTGTCTGAGGCCGACGCTAACGACTTTTTCTTACTGGCTATTGTCCATCAGGAACTCGGTAACCATGAGCAGGCAAAGACATGGTATCAGAAAGCGATTGAGTGGCACAATAGGAACCAGACCATCTATGACACAGAAGAACGCGATTACAACGAAAGAAAGAAACGCCACTACTACGGTGGTAGACCCTATCTGATACATGCCGAGGTAGCGGAACTGCTGGTTACTCAAGTCAAGGCGTTTGGACGTGAACCTCCTTCAACCGGTGCCCAGATTCTGCCCGTAACAGCCACTGCGGGCGCTATGGCGTCGGCATCGGTGGCTATTCTCCAGGTGATCGATGGCAATGGGATAGGGGATCCGGACCATGATGGTTTGTTGGAGCACGATGAGAGCCCGGAAGGCATGTGGCTTGGCGGAATGGACGCGATTACAGATAGCATTGAGTTTGACTTCGGTACTGTCCGAAACATCGGTTCTATCTTAGTCTGGAACTATAATGAAATAGGCAAGACAGAGCATGGTATTCAAAGAACAGACATCTCTGTGTGGGCACTGAATACCGGTTGGACGAAGATATACGAGGATTTCGAGTTTGCCGAGGCCGAGGGCAGTTTCGATTACGATGAGCCCGTTCTGGTGAAGCTTAACGGAGTAAAGGCCCAAAAGGTACGTTTTGATGATTTAACAGGTTTTTGCAGTGAGGCGTATATAGGGCTGAGCGAAGTTCAGTTCTTTGAGAAAGAGTAGTGGCCGGTGAGCCCCATGCCGTCAAGCAGAACACTCACCGGCCCAGCCCAACCCGGGCGGATGGTTTGCGCGCCCGAGCCAAGGGTTCTATCATAATACGGCAAACCAAGAAACAAAACAAGTTTGGAGGTATGAATCATGAACAGAAACAGAAACACAAAGCCAACTCTCATTTATCTGTTGATGGTAGCTGGTGTTATTGTCGCGACTGGTAGGGATGCGAACGCCGATTTCACCTTCGGTGAGCCCACGAATCTTGGGCCACCGATCAACCAGGGGCCACATCTTACCACCTTTGAGGGGGAATGGTCTCCTGATGTGTCGGCTGACGGCCTGTCGCTCTACTTCTCGTCGTATCGCAGTGATGGGGCCGGAGGCGCTGATATCTGGGTCGCAACGCGGCAAACGGAAGAAGATCCCTGGGGGGAACCTGTCAATCTCGAGAGCACGGTGAATCGCTCTGGCTTTGATTCTGATCCGAGCATATCAGCCGATGGTCTGGCCTTGTTCTTTTCGTCCTCGCGCGGTGGTGGCAACGGTCATAACGATATCTGGATGGCCCAACGGGCCACGGTGGACAGTCCCTGGGAGCCTCCGGTGAACTTAGGAGCTGGGATCAACTCATCGAGCGAAGAACGGGACCCAAGCATTTCGCCCGACGGCCTGACTCTCTACTTCAGATCCCGTCGTGGAGGCAATCATGACATCTACCAGGCCACGCGTTCGTCCTTGGAGACACCATGGAGCAGCGCAACCGTGAGCAGTGTCCCCAATATCAACAGCTCGGCACTCGATGGTTACCCGTGCATTTCCGCCGATGGACTCTCGCTGTATTTCGCGTCCGATAGGTCAGGGGGGCAGGATCAGAGGGATCTGTATGTGGCGAGACGACCTTCGACCGAGAGTCCCTGGGGCGAGCCGGTGAACCTGGGAGATACCATCAACACGACGTACGACGACGAGTTCGGACCGTCGATCTCATCAGACGGTCTGTCGCTCTACTTCTGTCATCCAGGGGTGTTATATGTAGCGATGCGGCAGACTACTTCCGAGCCCTTTGGACAGCCTGTTCCCTTGTCGACCAACGAGACCTCTGCCCAGATCTCAGCGGACGGACTGGCACTGTACTTCGCCTCCAACAGAGCAGGCGGGGTAGGCTATTGTTCTGACATCTGGGTGGCCTTTCGGGACGCTCTCGATGCCCCTTGGCAGGAACCGGTGAATCTGGGGCCGAGCATCAATGTCGACGGATGGGATTGGACGCCGAGTCTCTCCATCGACAGCCTTGAGCTATATTTCTCGTTGTGGTTGAGTTATGATGACGCGGATCTGTTCGTCAGTACTCGCGAGACAACCCAGGATCCCTGGGGCACGGCCATCAATCTAGGCCAGGTCGTCAACAGCGATGATGCTGATTCTCACCCCATGATCTCAGGTGACCGGTTGACGCTTCTCTTCGCATCCGGCCGGCCGGGAGGACGAGGTGAGAAGGATCTGTACATGACACAGAGGACCTCGATTGTCGAACCATGGGGCAGGCCTGTGAATCTCGGCCCACCTGTCAACACAGCAGGTTATGAAGAATCCCCATGGTTGTCTTCTGACGGCCGATGGCTGTTTTTTACAGCAGACGATACAGCTTCGGACTTTTATGATCTCAAAGTGTCTCAGCGCGCCGAAGACGGATCGTGGGGTGCACCGATTAACCTGACCAAACGATTTGATCTACCTGAGGAAATTGGGAGTATGAGTCTATCTGCTGACGATCGAACGATGTACTTCAGTTCTTACTACTGCCTGGATTGCAAGGTCGGCATTGATATCTGGCAGATGGACATCCTTCCCATCGTCGACTTCAACGGCGACGGGATTGTCGATGCCGCTGACGTGTACATCATGATTGAGCATTGGCTCACGGATTATCCATTGTGCGACATTGGCCCATTCCCTTGGGGTGATGGCATAGTCGATGTCCAGGACCTGATCGTTCTTGCAAAGCATTTGTTTGAGGAATTTCCTCCGGCTGAACCGGTCGAGTAGATTACATATTGAAGCAGTACCGAGAAGAGATATCCGCTGGAATCGTGGTAACGTTGAAATTTATTAATATTGGAGGTCAAAGCAAATGGAATTCGGCACTCATCCACAATTTTGGTAGCAACGTAGCTCCTTTTAGCGACCGTAGTATTTTTACAATCTTTATTGAGATATGATTGTGCTTGACAGAATTGCCGATTATCTGTTAAACTACATCTACATCAACCTTGAGGAAAACATCCTGTCTGGTCAATTCGATTCGTTGAGTTTGGCAGCAGGAAATGCGGCGATTGTTCTGATGCCCAAAAATGGGGACTGGAGGATATAGAAATGAAGACGGCGAGTAATTCAAGAGTATTGCGGACAATCCCTTTACTGATTGCAGTTTGTCTTGTTACCTTTCCTGTCCAAGCCAAATACGGCGGTGGCAGCGGGACGGCTGAGAACCCTTACCAGATATGGACGGCCGAGCAGATGAATGCCATGGGTGTCGAACTGAATGACTGGTATAAGCACTTCAAGCTGATGGCCGATGTCGATTTGTCAGGCATAGCACGGTCTACGGCCGTAATTCCGGTATTTGCGGGTAGTTTCGATGGCAACGGCTTTACTGTACGGGGATTGACGGTTTCCGGTGTAAGCTATCTGGGACTGTTCGGTGAAATCAAAGCAGGAGGTACGGTAAGGAACTTGGGAGTAACGGATGTAAGCGTGGGCGGTACTGGACAAGCAATCGGTGGGCTCGTGGGCCTCAATTATGGCACGGTCACCAACTGTTACAGCACCGGAACGATCAATAAGGGATATCAGCATGTCGGCGGGCTCGTGGGGAAGAGCTACAACCAAAAGGAGGGAGGAGGCACGATATATGCCAGAATAGCTAACTGCTACAGCACCGCAAGGGTCAATGGAGATCTGAATGTCGGCGGACTCGTGGGGCAGAGTCTTTGCAATTTAACCAATTGCTACAGCGCTGGCGCAGTCTCCGGTCGGGTCCGTGTCGGCGGGCTCGTAGGCGACGGCCGCGGCGGCGCCGCCAACTGCTACAGTACCGGCACAGTTTCCGGTTATGAGTACGTCGGTGGGCTCATGGGGTATAACAGGGGTAATGTGAGCAACTGTTTCTGGGATGTAGAAATTTCGGGCATAGCTTACAGCTATGGCGGCGCCGGACTGACAACAGCTCAAATGATGGATCTACAGATGTATGCCCTTAGCATCGGTTGGTCGGGCAATCCGAACTGGATCTTGGATAGCGGCAATGACTATCCTCGTCTTGCTTGGGAGGGAACGCCTGGAGAGCTCATCCCTCAGCCAACATTCGAATTGGACTGGCTTGATGGAGCTGGAACTGTAGACGATCCCTACGAAGTTCTGGACACCGGTCAATTCGTCTTGATTGGCGCGGCCAGCGCTCTCTGGGACAGGCACTTTGTGCTGATGGGCGACATTGATCTGTCTGATATCACGTGGTCTGAGGCTGTGATCCCGGAATTCGCAGGCAGTTTCAACGGTAATGGTTTCACTATACGGGGGCTGACGATTTCCGGGGGAAGTCATCTGGGACTGTTTGGCAAAATCCAATCAGGGGCCGAGGTCTATGATCTCGGTGTGTTGGATGTCAACGTCGCCGGTACAGCATACCAAATGGGTGGGCTCGTTGGGTACAACGACGGTAGTGTGACCAACTGCTACAGCACCGGCTCGGTCAGTGGGTTTCGGTATGTAGGTGGGCTTGTGGGTATCAGCGACGGCAATGTGACCAACTGCTACAGCACCGCCACGGCCTCCGCTGATTTGAAGGTCGGCGGAATCGTGGGATGGAATCGCAGCAATCTCAGCGACTGCTACAGTACCGGCACAGTAACCGGAAATGGCGAAGTCGGCGGACTGGTGGGAGATAACAGTGGCAGTATCTCCAACAGCTACAGCACCGGCACGGTCTCTGATGATGAGTACATCGGTGGGCTCGTGGGGCACAACTCTGGTAATGTGACTTACAGCTTCTGGGATATGGACACGTCTGGTCAGACTCAAAGTTCCGGCGGAACTGGCAAAACTACCACGGAAATGAAAACCCCCAATACCTTCAGCCAGTGGTTTGTGTGTGTGGGCGAGAGCGGCTGGACGATAGATGCCGGTAACGATTATCCCAGGCTGTGGTGGGAAGAGATAGCAGGACAGGCCTTGTTTACAGAACGGCTTTCAGATTTTCTGTTGGGTACAGGGACGCTGGACCAACCCTATCTCATTTTTACACGCGACGACATTGATAGGATTGGAATGTCCTTCTGTGATCAAGACTGGCACTTCAAGCTTATGGCGGATGTGGATCTGTCGGGCATCAGTTGGACTGGTGCGGTCATCCCCGAGTTTTCCAAAACATTCAACGGTAATGGCCATGTGATCCGAAACCTGACTATTACCGGGGAAGCCAGCCACGCCGGTCTGTTTGGCAAAATCGAATCAGATGCCCTGGTTTATGACCTGGGGGTTGTGGATGCGAACATAGCAGATCAGGGAGATTACGTTGGCGCACTCGCCGGGGAAAACGAGGGTGCGGTATCACGCTGCTTTACTAGCGGCATTGTGTCAGGGCATTCGAACGTGGGTGGCCTCGCTGCTTTACTAGCGGCATTGTGTCAGGGCATTCGAACGTGGGTGGCCTGGTGGGTCGCAACAACGGGCAGGTAAGCCACTGCTACAGCACAAGTGTTGTTTCAGGCAATGAGAGGATCGGTGGGTTTGTGGGATGGAACAGCGACTATGTGAGCAACTGCTATAGCAATGGCACGGTCTCTGGTAATGAGGAGGTCGGGGGTCTAATCGGGCAGAATAACGGTGATGTAAGCGCATGCTACAGTACAGGGGCGGTGAGCGGAGAGGGCCGTGTCGGCGGGCTCGTGGGTCTCAATTACGGCACAGTCACGAACAGTTACAGTACTGGCACGGTCTCTGGTGATGAGGAGGTCGGTGGGCTCATGGGGTATAACAACGGTAGTGTGACCAGCTGCTTCTGGGATGTAGAAACTTCGGGCTTAGCTTACAGCGATGGCGGCGCCGGAATGACAACGGCTAAAATGATGGATCCGCAGATGTATGCTCTTAGTATAGGTTGGTCGGGCAATCCGAATTGGGTCTTGGACAGCGGCAATGATTATCCTCGTCTTGCTTGGGAGGGAACGCCTGGAGAGCCTATTCCTCAACTTACATTCGAATTGGACTGGCGTGATGGAGCTGGAACTGTAGACGATCCCTACGAAGTTCTGGACACCGGTCAATTCGTCTTGATTGGCGCGGCCAGCGCTCTGTGGGACAAGCACTTTGTGCTGATGGCCGATATCGATCTCTCAGGTATCACGTGGTCTGAGGCCGTGATCCCGACGTTTTCAGGTAGTTTCGATGGCAATGGTTTTGCTGTACTGGGATTGACGATTTCCGGGAGACGCCATCTGGGGCTGTTTGGTGAAATCACATCAGGGGCCGAGGTCTATGATCTGGGTATCGTGGATGCGAACGTGCGCTGCTTTACTAGCGGCATTGTGTCAGGGCATTCGAACGTGGGTGGCCTGGTGGGTCGCAACAACGGGCAGGTAAGCCACTGCTACAGCACAAGTGTTGTTTCAGGCAATGAGTGGATCGGTGGTCTCGTAGGAAAAGGTGGCGGCAGTGTGAACAAATGCTACAGTACGGGCACAGTTTCAGGCCAAAACAATGTTGGCGGTTTAACAGGAACAGGTGGCTACAGCTCCAACATGATCAACTGTGTCTGGGATATGGATACCTCCGGTCAAGTTCAAAGTGGGGGAGGGATTGGGCTGACGACACCCCAGATGATGGACCCAGAGATGATTGGCCTTAATGGCTGGGCCCTTGATCCGAATTGGATTTTAGATAGTGGAAAAGACTATCCCCGCCTTGCCTGGGAAGGGACAACCGGACAGGTAATTCCTGAGCCGACCATAGATTGGATTGCTGGCATGGGAACTGAAGACGAACCTTATCAAATCATGAATATCGATCAATTCATTTTAATTGGGAAAGCACCCATTCTTTGGGATAAGAGCCTAAAGCTCATGCAAGACATTGATCTCATTGATATAATCTGGTCGACGTCCGTGATCCCTGAATTCTCAGGTATGTTTAATGGCAATGGCCATGTAATTAGCAATCTCACAATTACAGGTGAAGGAAATTATCTCGGCCTGTTCGGTAGAGTTGAATCAGGGGCCGAGGTCTATGACTTGGGTGTCGTGAATGCTAATGTTACCGGTACCGACAGTTATAACGGCATTCTCATAGGCACCAACGACGGTGCTGTAACCAGCTGCTACAGCACCGGATCAGTTAGTGGAAACCGGTATGTAGGTGGGCTTGTGGGTAGAAACGGCGGTACCTTGACCTACTGCTACAGTACCTGTGCAGTCTCCGGCGATGAGTATATTGGTGGTCTCGTCGGTCGAAACTCCCATCTTGTGACCCAGTGTTACAGTACGGGTGCTGTTTCTGGCAATGAGTCCACTGGTGGGCTGGTGGGGAAGAATGATGATGATGTCATCAACTGCGTCTGGGATATGGATACCTCCGGCCAAAGACAAAGTGGGGGCGGAATCGGCCTGACTACGGCCCAGATGATGGATCCTGAGATGCTTGGCCTTAATGGCTGGGCCCTGGATCCGAATTGGGTGTTGGACGCCGGCAATGACTATCCGCATCTTGCCGGTGAAGGCACGCCTGGTGAACCCATCCCTATACCGACAATGGACTGGCTTGCTGGCATGGGGACCGAAGACCATCCTTATATTATCGCGAACACTGGTCAATTGATCTTGATTAGTAGAGCCAGTCTTCTTTGGGACAGGCATTTTGCCCTGAGTGCACATATTGACTTATCCGGGACTATCTGGTCTCGTGCAATAATTCCGATGTTTACGGGTACATTTAACGGCAATGGTTTCAGGATCAGTAGTATGTCAATCGCAGGTGGAGATAATCTCGGACTCTTTGGCATACTTCAAGAAGAGGCTCGGGTTACGGATCTGGGAATTGTGGATGCCAGTGTCACCGGGACAGAAGAGTATGCAGAAGAGTATATAGGAATCCTTGCAGGAGAGAACCGCGGCACTGTGACAAACTGTTACAGCCATGGTTCGGTCGGTGCCAGTGGACGCAGATGTGGGTATATAGGTGGATTAGTAGGGAGAAACAGCGGCACTATGATCAACTGTCACAGTATTAGTACAGTCACGGCTGGCGAGGATGCCCGGGATACAGGAGGACTGGTGGGGAGAAACAGCGGCACACTGATGAACTGTTACAGTACTGGTACAGTAAGGGCTGGTGAGGATGCTGACGGCATTGGTGGACTGGTGGGACACAACAATAGCGGGGGGGAGCTAGCTAACTGCTATAGTACGAGCACTGTCAGTGGTGAAAGGTTAGTTGGTGGCCTGGTGGGATACAATAGAGGTAGTGTTACCAGTTGCTACAGTATGGGCTCTGCTTCTGGTGATGACCGTATCGGCGGACTGGTGGGATCCAACAGTGGCAGTGTGCTCAACTGCTACAGTATGGGCTCTGTTTCAGGTAATGGCTACACTGGCGGTCTCATAGGGTCCTACGGCGGCAACGTAATTCACTGTGTCTGGGACATGGACACTTCAGGCCAGGTTCAAAGTGGGGGCGGAGTTGGTCTGACCACTGGCCAAATGATGGATCCGGAGATGCTTGGTCTCAACGGTTGGGCCCTGGATCCCAATTGGGTGTTGGATCATGGCAAAGACTATCCTCGTCTCGCCTGGGAAGGAACATCTGGGCAGCTTATTCCTGAGCCGGTGATTGACTGGCTTGACGGCAGCGGGACGTCAGAGGATCCCTATCAGGTCATAAATGCCGATCAATTAGTTTTTATAGGGAAAGCCTCAGTTCTATGGGATAAGAACTTCATACTCATGCAGGATATTGACCTTATTGATATAACCTTGTCCATGTCTGTGATCCCCGAATTCTCAGGGATATTTAATGGTAATGGCCGTATAATCCGAAATATGCAGATAACTGGACCAGGCAGCTATCTCGGCCTGTTTGGCAGAATTCGATCTGGGGCAACAGTCCTTGATCTGGGTACAACGAATGCCAATATTGTTGCCACAGGGAGTCATGTCGGTGGGCTAGCCGGGAATAACATGGGCACAATCACACGCTGCTTGAGCATAGTCAACATATCAGGTGAAAACTCCGTGGGTGGCCTGTTGGGATCCAATAACGGCAATGTCATCAACTGCTACAGTTCTGGCACAGTATCCGGCAATGATTCTGTGGGTGGTCTCTTGGGATCCAACAGTGGCAATCTGTCCCGCTGCTACAGCACCAATGCTGTGTCTGGTGGTGATCGTGATGTTGGTGGTCTGGTGGGATCAAGTGACGAAAAAGTCTTTAACTGTCTGTGGGACATAGAGACTTCCGGCCAGGTTCAAAGCGCCAGCGGGATCGGTCTGACAACGTCACAGATGATGGATCCTGACATGTATGCACTTAACGGCTGGGCCGCCGATCCGAATTGGATCCTGGACCACGGCAACGACTACCCTCGCCTTGTGTGGGAAGGAACGCCAGGAAATCCTATTCCCGAACCGATGATAGACTGGCTTTATGGCATGGGAACACCCAATTATCCCTATGAACTCACGAATGTTGATCAATTGATCTTGATGAGTAGAGCCTCCATTCTCTGGGATAAACATGTTGTTCTGGGGGCGGATATCGATTTGATCGGCACGACCTGGGCCATGGCAGTGATTCCAGAATTCTCCGGGACATTTTTCGGCAATGGTCATGTTATCAGACATCTCTCTTTGACTGGAGAAAGAGATAATCTCGGCCTCTTTGGAATCATTACCTCAAGTGCCGTGGTCTCTGATCTCAGCATAACCGACTCAGAGGTGTCGGGTACTGAAAATTATATTGGCATCCTGGCTGGCCACAATGACGGTATTGTGATTCATTGCAATAGCACTGGCACTGTGTCCGGTGACAACTATGTTGGTGGTCTCATCGGAAGCAACCGTGGTGAGGTCATTAGCTGTAATAATGACGCCACTGTGTCTGGTGACCGAGAAATCGGTGGTCTTGTAGGCAATAATAGTGGCCACATAGCCGGCTCTCACAATGGAGGGCCTGTTTACGGAGAGAATTCTATTGGTGGTCTCGTAGGATCCAATCCTGGCAATATCATCAACTGCTCTAACAGTGGCGCTGTTTCTGGTGATGATACAGTTGGGGGACTTGTTGGATCAACCGGGGGGAGTAGAGGACGGGGATTCCGTGCATCTGTATCCAGCACGGTAATGAATTGTTATAGTACCGGTCCTGTTACTGGTGGGCGTGATCTTGGTGGCTTCGTAGGATTCTGCGGGGGTAGTAGTGTGGCCAATTGCTATGCTACAGGCGATGTATCCTGTAACGGTGAGCGGGAAATCTATGTGGGTGGGTTTGCAGGTCAAAACGGTGGTAATCTCATCAATTGCTACAGTATCGGCTCAATCTCTGTTCTCTATAGTAGTGAGGAAGACCAGTACATCGGCGGCCTGGTAGGACAAAATGAGATACGCATCATCCACGGTCCCACTCTGCATGGCATTGCTGTTAACTGTTTCTGGGATGTGGAAACCAGTGGTTTACTGGAAAGCGCAGGCGGACAGGGCTTGACTAAAGCTCAAATGCAGAACATCCAAACATTCCTGGATAGGGGATGGGATTTTGTGGGATCAACTCACAACGGTGTCCATGAGACCTGGCAGATGCCCGCTGGGGGTGGGTATCCGGTACTGAGTATTTTTCATGGCTATGAACCACCCATGCTCCCCGGACAGGGAACGTCACAGGATCCTTACCTGGTCTCTACGGCCCGTGAATTGGGGGCGGTGCTGCACCATGATCCCTATGCTCACTACCAACTGAATACCGATCTGGACCTCTCAGGGATTACCTGGTCCATGGCCGTTATCCCCTGGTTTGCAGGTACATTCGACGGCAATAGCTTCATGATCCGGGGACTGACCGTATCAGGTGGCGACAGCCTGGGCTTGTTCGGGACTATCGGATTAAGTGCAGAGGTGTACAATCTGGGTATAGTGGATGCTGATGTGGCCGGTGACGCCCATGTCGGTGTGCTCGCGGGCCTCAACTATCACGGCATTGTGAGCAACTGTTACAGCACCGGCAACATCTCCGGCGCGGTGAGCACCGGCGGTCTGATAGGTTATACCAATGGTGGCGTTGTAGCCGATTGCCACAGTACGGCTACAGTCTCAGGTGGTTTGAACAGCGGCGGACTGGTGGGATACATCCTGGACGGCGATGTAGTCGGTTGTTACAGCACCGGATCCGTTTCGGGCCAGGACTACGTGGGCGGTCTTGTGGGGGACAACAGCGGCAACGTCAGTAGTTGTTACAGCAGCAGCACAGTCTCAGGCAACAATGAAGTCGGTGGGCTCGCTGGAGTGAACAGCCGTAACATAAGCCGTTGTTACAGCACCGGCGCAGTTTCTGGCAACGATCTTGTGGGTGGGCTCATCGGAATCGTACAGAGCTGGTGGGGGAGCAACGGCAACGTGGACAATTGTTACAGCACCAGCACCGTTTCGGGCAATTCGAATATCGGCGGTCTGGTGGGCAACAACAGCAGCACCGTAGCGAACTGCTACAGCACGGGCACCGTCTCGGGCAACGCGAATGTAGGGGGTCTGGCCGGGTTCAACAACGATCAGATAACAGACTGCTTCTGGGATGTGGACACCTCGGGCTTGTCCATCAGTTCCGGAGGAGAGGGGCTGCACACTGCGACGATGCAAAATATGCTTGTCTATCTGGATTATGGCTGGGACTTCGTTGGTAAGACCGAAAACGGCACCGAAGATATCTGGTTCATCGACGGACAGGATTATCCAAGACTGTCATGGGAATACGAAGAATAAACAACAGATTGAGACAAAGGATACAGCCTTGGTCTCGAGGGTATGACATTTTGAGCTCTGGCCAATGAAACTCTTTGCATATATCATCCTTGTGGGAATTTTCGTTCCGGCTTCAGCGGCGTTCGCGCAGTATGGCGGCGGTATGGGAACACCTGACGATCCTTTCCTAATTTGTACGGCTGAACAATTCAGTGCCGTTGGCGCCAATTCCGGGGATTGGAGCAAACACTTCAAAATCATGAATGATATTGATTTACAGGACCTTTCTCCGGATAGGTTAAAGATTGCCGGCTACCCCGGGTTATACAGCCCATCTGGTGTTGCTGTTGATGGCGAAGAAGGAAAGCTATATTGGACTGAGGCCGGCACCGCCAAAATACAACGGGCAAATCTAGATGGAACTGATATTGAAGATGTGGTTACAAATCTGAACACTCCTTTTGGGATTGCCCTGGATTTACCGAGACGTAAGTTGTATTGGACAGACTTGGGCAGTGACAAGATCCAGAGGGCCAATCTGGACGGATCTGAGATTGAAGATGTGGCCGTGGCCGGATTAGGCACGCCGCGCGGCATAGCCCTGGCGGGAGACAAGATTTACTGGACGGATTCCGGGCTGCGCACCGTGTGCAAGGCCAGTCTGGACGGCTCCAATATCGAAATAATAGTCGATACTGGTTTGGATCGACCTATGGGTATCGCCGTTGATCCAGGCAGAAGCAAAGTGTACTGGGCAGATGCAGATACGGGGAAGATCCAAAGAGCAGATCTGAACGGCGCCAATGTTGTCGATATCATCTCAAGCGGCTTGGACAGACCTTGCGGTATTGCCCTGGACACGGTCAACCACAGGATCTATTGGTCGGATTGGGGCCTGGACAAAATTCAGAGTTCCGCTTTGGACGGCACAGAATTACATGATATTGTCACCAGTGGCTTATTGACCCCCTACCTGATGGCTGTTGATGCCGAGAAGGGACATCTTTATTGGGTTGATCGTGACATGGTCAAGATACAGCGGGCCGATTTGAGTGGTAACCATATCGAAGATGTAATCTTTCAGAATCCTCCCTTTACCGGAGTTCTGGATGGCAATGGAAAAAGCATATCCCATTTTCGTTTTGTATGTGAAGGCTTATCCAAAATTGGTTTGTTGGGCCATGTTAGCGGAGTTAACGCCCAAATCAAAGACTTGCAATTGGTCGAGCCGATGTTGGAGGCAAGCGGTGCAAGATCGATCGGTCTGCTAGTGGGGCAACTCGATGAAGGTTCCATAGTAAACTGCCATATCAAGGACGGCGTGTTGGTCAGCAGCGGCGATGCCGGGGGATTGGTCGGCGACAACCGGGGGAAAGTGGAGGGCTGCTCCGTGACGATAACCGCAACTAGAGCCAATGGACTGGTGGCCAGGAATTCAGGAACGATATCCGATTGTCATGTCTATGGAGACATTGCCCGGGGCGACGGATTGGCTGGCAGCAACCAGGGAAGTATAAAGAACTGTAGTGCGAATGTTCATGTTGACAGAGGATGTGGTCTGGTTGGTACAAATGAGGGCATAATCACCTGCTGCTTTGTCGAAGGAGAAATCCAAGGTCAATCAAACATAGGGGGATTGACTGGCAAGAATAAAGGGATAGTGACCTACAGTTATGCGGATGTGGAGATCAATGCGACTGGAAAGGAAATCGGAGGTGCGGTTGGTAGTAATGAGAATGTCGTGGCCCACTGCTATGCCTGGGGCAAAGTTGCAGGCCAGGATAAGGTTGGTGGATTAGTCGGCTTGAACGAAGGTAGGATATACCAGTGCTATGCGACGGGCGCTGTATCCGGGCAGGTGGAGGTTGGAGGATTAGTTGGTGATGGCAATGATGTATCCGAGTCGTTTTGGGACATTCAAACCAGTGGTCAGAGCCTAAGTGCCGGAGGGGCCGGCTGCGGCACAACTGAAATGCAATCCATGGACACCTATGTCGCGTCAGGGTGGGACTTTCCGGGCCAAAATGACGGACCCAGTGATATCTGGGCACTGTCTGAGGACAACGGGTATCCCATGTTCTGGTGGCAACTGGAAATCCTGTCCGAACTGCCGTCCTTCGCCGGTGGAACCGGCAGTTCGGAATATCCGTATCTGATAGCTACCGCTGAACAGTTGAACAGTATTGGGTGCAATCCCAGACTGACGGGAGCCACTTTTGCTTTGGTGGATGACATCAATTTATTCCAGATTCAGTTTTATTCTATTGGCAGCAATTTTATGCCGTTTTCCGGTCGTTTCATGGGAAATGGTCACAGTATATCGAATATGTCACTGACAGGTAGAAGGGGGAATTATACTGGGCTGTTTGGAGCTATTGCCGGGACTGAATGCCTGATTACAGATCTTGCCCTAATCAATCCTGAGGTCATCATGGAGGATGGGTACGTTGTCGGAACATTAATCGGGGAGGCTATCAATGGGACGGTTGCAAATTGTCATGTTAAGGATGGGATTGTGCTCGCCAAAGATGAGGTGGGAGGACTGATTGGGCGCAGCAGCCACAGCAATATTACAGATAGTTATTTCGGTGGAACGCTCACCGGTAACGTGTGTGTTGGGGGACTAATTGGCCAAGTGGGAGGTGGGACAATATCTGATAGCTCAAGTGATTGCGATACCTCTGGTTTAGAGACAGTTGGGGGGCTTGTGGGTAAGAATACAGGTGGGGATATTCGTAGGTGTCATGCCGCAGGTCGGATAACGGGGGCTGCGATCTTAGGTGGTTTAATTGGTGAAAATGACGGAGCTGTACAGGATTGTTATGCTGAAAGTGATGTGTCTGAGTTAGATGCTATAGACGAGATAGATGAAACGCACGGTGATATCGGCGGTTTGATCGGCTTGAACAATATTGCAGGTAGCATCAGCAAGAGTTTTGCCAGAGGAAAGGTGACTGGAAGTCAATATGTTGGCGGACTGTGCGGTGAGAATGGTGGCGATGTGACCAAGTGTTATACCGACGTAGATATAGTCGGCCAACAGCAGGTCGGTGGATTGGTGGGCTGGAATTTCTCGGGTACGGTCGGTATGTGTTTTTCCCGGGGAAACATCGAGGGGCAATCACGTGTTGGAGGGCTGATCGGTGACAATTCCGGCTTATGTTTTCATGTATGCCGTGCCGGAGGCACAGTAGTCGATTGCTACAGTCAATGCGAGGTCACCGGTACTGATACGGTCGGCGGCCTGGCAGGTACCAACGGCGGGTACCGACTGGGTGACGAAGGCACCATTTTGCAGTGCTACGCCAGTGGAATTGTAAATAGCGAAGGTACTAATATCGGAGGTTTAACCGGATTTGGATCGGCTTTAAGTTCATTTTGGGATGTTGGCAGCAGCGGTATCTTACTTAGTGCAGGTGGCTCAGGCAGAACTACGGCGGAGATGAAGACAGCCGAGACATTTGCTAACGCAGGATGGAACCTTACCGGTGAAGACGGAGACAATCCGGTTTGGCAAATACATGAAGGACAAGATTATCCCAGACTTCAGTGGGAGTTGGAGTAACACCAATATGACTTATGTAAAGTATGCTGGTGGCGAATCCTGTAAGCCTCTGGGCAGAAAAGAACTTTAGAATCCTTTTTCTTCGCATTATGAGGTGAGTCAAATGGGTATGAAAAAGGTGAGCTGGTATCATATGGCTCGCGAACACCGTGAACTTCGGTCTATTCTGTGGGCTACCATTGCTGTCCTGCTGTTTGTTCAATCTCT
The DNA here is from genome assembly GCA_017608295.1 of Candidatus Woesearchaeota archaeon. Next base: position 9,362 of record JAFCGF010000035.1, on the reverse strand, counting down.
CAAGGGACAGACCGTGGCACTGTCACCATTCTGGAGAGATCAGATCAAGGTGCCCGGTGATGAATACCGGGTCTTGGGATCGTCTCCGGGGAATCCGGATTGGATCAAGTTTACCATCTTGGTGGATGATCCCGAAACCGTGTATTTCCAGGACAGCCGGGAATACACTTTTCACTACGAGTTTGCCCTGGAAGAGCTGGATCCTTTTATCGGCATGACTATCCAAGAGTTTTCCCGTTATAGTCTATTCGACGCCGGCCAGAGAGCCATCCTGGGGGCGGTGATCATGCCGCCCAGTAATACTTACCCACCTATTGACACTGAGGAATACGGCATCCAGTTTATCCGTCTGGATCCTTTTGCCAAGGAAGAGATTGCAGAGCTGTTTAATGTTGTTAGGGACAGTATTGTAACCGAGCCGAGTGTACAGGCCTTCTACTTTCCCAGCTATGAGCAGCAAGAGGTGGCCCGGATCAATCAGCAGTGGTTCTCCTCCCAGGGAATGCCGGTAAGCTCAGCAGCACGCTGGTCGCGCGGCAACATTTGCTATGCACCCGGATGGGCTCTGGGTCGACTGACATACGTACCCGGCCCAGAAATCGCATCGGCTTATCTGGAGGGTCGGCTGTCGGAACGTGACATTTTGTTGACAGATGGTGTGCCCGCGGATATCCCCCTGGTTGCAGGTGTGCTTACCCTGACACCGTCCACACCCAATTCTCACGTGGCTATATTATCCCAGAACTATGGGATTCCTTTTGCGTATTTGAGCCAAGATGCTGAGATAAAGCGAGCCTGGGCGCTCGAGGGTCATGAAATAGCCATGCGTGCTTTTTATGTACAGGAGGCCTGTGATCTGCGCCTGATTGATTTGGAGGACAGTCTGGATCAGGTTACCATCGACAAGATCCTGACTCTGAAAACTCCTCCGGAACTGAACATACAGCCTATGGCTCCGTATGGGTTGCCTGCCATTTCGACCGATGGTTTGGTATTGTCGGACATCCGGTTTTTCGGTGGCAAAGCTGCGAATTTTGGATTCCTGCGAAGAGCTATCCCAGATCACTCACCCTGCGCCATTGCCTTTTCCTTTGATGTGTGGAATGCTTTCCTGGATCAGCCTTATTTGGCTACGAATCTCACCTTACGCCAAGTTATTGACATGCGTCTATCTCCCTATCGAACCTATCCTCCCTCGGATCTCGCGACCTTGGCCAATGAGCTGGAAGATATTCGTGACTCGCTGTTTAAGAGCAAGCATATAACCCAGTTTGATCCCGAACTGAAGGCGGAGATCTTTCAAATCTTGACTATCCCTGAATATGGCTTTGAGGCAGACCGCAAATTGCGGTTTCGCAGCTCTACCAATGTTGAAGACAGCGAGCAGTTTACCGGAGCGGGGCTATACGACAGCTATAGCGGATGCCTGATCGATGACCTGGATGAAGATGACAAAGGGCCCTGTCAGTGTGATCAAACCCAGATGAAGGAGCGCGGCGTACTGCGGGCCATACGCAAGGTCTTTGCTAGTTTTTACAATGACCACGCCTACTTAGAGCGTGTGCGTCATGGCATCGATGAATCCACAGTTGGGATGGCCCTGCTAGTACACCATTCCTTCCCGGATGAAATTGAACTGGCCAACGGGGTGGCCACGTTGGCAACAGGTGATGGCTCCAACTGGAGCATTGACTTGGTGACTCAAGCCGGCGCCCTATCTGTGACCAATCCCACTGATGGTTCTATTCCTGAAGAAGTCCGCGTCTCTGTCTCTGCGGATGGGATCTATCCCCGGTTTGAGCGAGGTTCGAATACCTTACCTCTGGGTAATCGAGTCATGACCTGGCAGGATGATTACATAAAACTATCTGAGTTGATTGTCCGGGTAGGAGAACAATTTAAGAAGGAGACAGACAAGACTGATTTCATACTCGATTTCGAATATAAGAAGATTGCGCCTAAGGGCAAACTCATCATCAAGCAGGTTAGAGAAATCCCCAAACTTGACACCACTCGGCACATTGTCCCCTTCTTGGTCCAGGATGCCAATCATGCCAGTGAGTATATCGTGTACCAAGGAGAGTATGGGGATGTATTTGCCAATCATCGCTTGAAATCGAATTGGCGGTTCCGAACTAGAAATCAATGGCTGGATCCAGAGTTGCTTAAGGAGGGTATTTACCAGGATATCGCTTTTGAATATACCGAGTACGGTCAGATCAAGTCTCTGTCAGGTGATCCAAATCAGTGGCCCCAATATCGTTTTAGCTACATAGACAATGCAACTACGGAGAGTTGGGCCCTTGGGCAAGATCTGAGTCGTCGTGTTTATCAACTATCCACATACGCCGTAGGAGAGTTGGTGGCACCCAGCGAAAGCGCAATTCTGACGCTTAATGATCTGGGCAAAGAACATCCCTCTGGATCAGGATTCCTGGAGTTGTCGGTCACTTATGCCCATCCCGTGCTCTCGTGGAGCTTAGGCGATAATACGTCATCATTCACAAGCATAGAGAGTGTTCTGCTGTGCCCGGTTTTGTCTGACTGGGAGGGGCAATTACATCAAGAGAGGAGTTTCACAAATTCCCATGGGATTACCGTCACGGTGACATTCTACTGGCCACCCTTGCCTGCCGGACCAACAGCCGGCTATACTGCCCCTCTGGCTCGATGGGACAAAACCGTGATACGGGGATTGACCACTCAGCCTATCGTTCTAAACGGCTACTATTCCCAAACTTATCGTCCGGAACACCATAATTTTCTTGAACAGTTCCTGTTTGAGCCCTCTCTGGAGTCGGGGATAGCTCCCCATATCCTCGATGAATTGCGGGCGAAGAATGTTCACCTGATTTATTTTGTCAGTCATCCTGACCAGTCAAGTTCTCAAATAATCACTATTGGATTTGAGGGTGATTAAAGTGTTTAGACATCTTGTATTTAACAGAGTTCTTTTTCTGACATACCTGATCATGGCGGGCACGGGTTATGGAGTGCAGATCAATGAGATCATGTACCATCCGTTCCACGACATGGGCGAACCTGAGGACACGCGTCAAGAGTACATCGAACTCTATAACAACACCGGCAATGAGGTGGATATGACCGGCTGGTGCATAAGTCAGGGCGTGACATATGAATTTGCGGCAGAGACCATACTCCATCCAAAGCAATATCTTGTGGTTGCCGCGGACGTCGTCCGATTCAAGTCCCTCTACCCCCACATAAACATCGTGATCGGTGACTGGACAGGTAAGTTGAGCAACAATGGTGAGTCGATCACCTTAATTGATGCCTTCGGTACCATCGTTGATGAGGTTGATTACTGTGATCAGGGAGATTGGTCCTACCGCAGATTGGGTCCAATTGTCCAGGGATATGCCGGATGGGAATGGTCTAATGAGCACGACGGCGAGGGCAAATCCCTGGAGCTTACTAACCCGAATCTACCCAATGAATGTGGCCAGAATTGGCAGGCAAGCCTGAACAACAACGGGACTCCGGGCAGACAAAATTCAGTGTATTCTGCCGATGCGGCCCCGTTCATTTTGGATGTTGCACATGAGCCGATAATTCCTACCTCTTACGATCCAGTGATTATTTCCGCCCGTATCATGAATCACTTAGCAGGGCCTGTCAATGTGGAAGTGTTCTATCGTGTCGATGGTACTGCAGGCTTCGATTCCAAGGCCATGATCAGCAGCAGCAGTGATAGTTCTCTTACTGCGACGTTGCCGGCTCAGACCCATGGCACTATCGTGGAGTTCTATGTAAAGGCGACAGATCAGGCCAGTAACTCGAGTACTTGGCCCGCACCCACAAGGCCCGGCTCTCAACAATTGACTAATGCACTTTATCAGGTGGACGACTCATTTGACGCCAGCGTACCATGGAGTCCCGGTAGCCGACCGGTCTATTATCTGATCATGACCGAGGCAGAAAGGCTTAAATTGGAGGAGATTTGGGCAACGTCTGCCAGTGATGCGCAGATGAACGGAACTTTCATCAGCAGGGACGGTACGGGCATCCAGTATCGTTACAATATCGGGATTCGTAACCGGGGAAATATTCGCGGACTAACGCCAATCAGCTTTCGTATCAACTTTGTCCATGATGATCCGTGGCGAGGTGTGACCGCTCTAAACATCAACAGCAAGTATCCGTATTCCCAACTTATGGGAAGTGCATTATTCAGGCTGGCTGGCCTGGCTGCAGCCAATGCCACAGTGATCCAGCTTCGTGTGAACGGGCTTAATCGGGCAGTGCTGGACGATTTGATGTATGGCAGCTATGCAGCTGTTGAAGTTCTGGACAGAGATTTTGTGGATCGTCATTTTCCTTATGACCGTACCGGTAATCTCTATCGGCTCAAGGACGCAAGCAATTCCGGTGTGCCCGGATTGGCCTATGAGGGAGATGATGCCCATGCCTATCGCGATACATATTTCAAACAGACCAATGAGGCGAGCGACGATTGGCAGGATCTTATTAGCCTTACTTACACACTAAACCATACCCTGCTAGACGGTTCACTCAGTGAAATCAGAGAGGTTATTGATATCGATCAGTGGGTGCGCTTCCTGGCGGTCGATACGCTGGCAGGAAATCTCGAAGGCGGGCTGACTTCTGGGCGCGGTGATGATGTAGCTCTGTATCGCGGGACAGAAGGTCAGCGTTTTGTACTGATTCCCCATGACCTCGACACTTTGCTAGGTCAGGGTGACCTGCCGCCGGATCCAAACAGGAGTGTCTTCACATACGCTATGGTACAGGGGCTGAGCCAATTGCTGGATCACCCTGAGGTAGTACGGCTCTATTATCGACGGTTGACCGAATTGATGGACACCATATTCAGCCCAGGACACTTCGATCCTTTGGCCTGGCAACTGTTGGGCGACTGGGTACCAAAAGCCAAAATCGACGAGATTCGTCAATATGTTCGGAATCGAAATGCACGCGTGCTCGATCAAATAGAACAGGATATGAAGATCGTCTGCGACCTGCCCATGCAGCAAGGCTACTTCCACACTAACGAACCCCGGGTGAACCTGCACGGGACAGCCAATGCCATTTGGACACAATCCGTTCTGGTAAACAGTGAACCGGCCCAATGGGATCAATTGAACGGCACCTGGGTTTCAGGCACGACATCAATCCCCTATATTGGACTAGGCCCGGGAATCAACCGTGTCAAAGTGCAGGCCTTTGACGAACCCGAAGGAATCGGACAGCAACTACAGACTACCCATGTGGATGTCTGGTATGACTTGGGTTCTAATAATACGGTCGCAGGGATTATTGCCACGGACATAACATGGGATGCCCCTTCTGGCCCTTGGCACGTGGTCGCCGATGTCGGTGTCCCGGCGGGCATCACCTTGACTATCCTACCGGGCACGACCGTGTTTTTTGATCCCAATACAACTTTGGCCATTCAAGGTGAATTACTGGCTGTAGGAAATCCTTACGCACCTATCCGCTTCACCCGAACACCGGATTCCGGTGGGACTTGGAACGGGATTCAATTCCTCAATACATTGGAGGACAATCAGATCATAAACGCAGTGGTTGAATATGGGCGCACCGAGATGGGTATGGTTGGGGCTGAGAATTCTATCATCGTTGTTGATGGGGTCCTATTTGACCATACTGACCTGGTCCGGCTGCGCACAGTCAATTCCAGTACAATTGTGCAGAATTCGATCTTCACGGACATTTTTCCCACAGGTGCGATACCCTCTACAGATAATCAAAGCGAACAAATCCTGGGCATGGGCATTCTTGCGAACGGACACTTGATCATAAGAAACAACTTATTCGGTACAACAAAAGGACACAATGATGTAGTGGATATAACCGGCCCGGTCCGTCCGGGTCCGGTGGTTCAGATCCTCGACAATATTTTCAGAGGTGGAGGCGATGAACTGCTTGACTTGGGTGGTGATGCCTATATTGAGGGCAACGTTTTCTTGAATGCACATAAGGATGAGTATAATGTGTCGTCAAGCAACTCCAATGCCATTTCCACCGGCGATGACAATTGCGCAGGGATCATTGATGTTGTGCGCAATGTATTCTATGACATTGATCATGCTGTGAATCTTAAGAACGATACCTTCATGTTCTTTGAAAATAATTTGGTAATGAATATTCCCGATGATTTTATTAACCCCGACATGCATTATTCCGCCATCAGCTTCCTATCTCCAGGCGGAGATGCACCAGGCAAAGGTGCGTTCTTATACGGCAACGTCTTTGCGGATATCCCCCAACGCATCTTTGATCACGTGGATGAAAGCTATGACACGGATCCGGCGTTTGGCACTGATCTGAATATGCACTACACCCTGATCGAGCCTGCTCGGGCCGGTGACAGGGTAGGTAAGCAAGCCCGACCGATCTTGAACCTGGGCTCGGGCAATCTCGTCGGAGACCCGCGGGTTATTGTCGACAAGGATAAAATAGATTTCAGATTCGAAGCTGGCTCATACGCCTTGGGCACCGGCCCGAACGGATTGAACATAGGACCTTTTATCCCTGCTGGCGCCCTAGTTTCAAACGAGCCCCAAGCAAAGACCTTCCGACCGGATGCCACACTCTACGTATCCGGCCCGGGGATTACCCACTACAAATACTGGGTCAATAACTCGCCGATATCCGGAGAAATCTCGATTGACATCCCGATTAATCTGAATGATCTACCCAATGGCGACTATACAGTATGTGTTGTGGGCAGGAACGCAGCCGGTGCATGGCAGAGCATCGAGGCGCCAACTGTTTCAAAGACTTGGACTGTTGATACCTCTCAGTCACAATTGCTCATTAACGAACTCTTGGCCTTCAACAACTCATCAGTTGAAGTTGAAGGAGGTTATCCAGATCTGGTTGAACTTTACAATTCCGGGCCGGTAGCGATTGAGCTCGTTGGTCTGTGCATGACCGACGATCCTTTACAACCGTCAAGATTCACATTCCCGAAAGGTATCAGTATCCCCTCAGAGGGGTATCTGGTCATCTTTGCTGATGACAATCAGGCGGCGCCTGGCATTCATCTGGGCTTTTCACTGGACGGTGACGGTGAGTCGCTCTATCTTCTTGATTCCCAAGGAAATATTCTGAATTGGGTGGAATTCGGCCTGCAAGTTCCCGACCTATCTATAGGCCGGGCAGGACACAGCAATGAATGGGCCCTGACGAGTCCAACGTTCGGAATGACCAACAAGATCATTGGGCTGGGCGATCGCACTGCACTATTCATCAATGAATGGCTTGCGTACAGTGAAGTTGTGTTTGCTGACGATTTTATCGAACTCTATAATCCAGATCCTCTTCCGGTTGCGCTGGGGGGATTATATCTTACCGATGATCCCATTGCCGAGCCGAACAAGCATAAAATAAGGCCTCTTAGTTTCATCGCCGGCAATGGCTACGCTGTGTTCACTGCAGACGGCCAACCGGAAAACGGCGAAAATCATGTGGGCTTTCGTTTGTCGGCCCAGCAAGAGATAATTAGTTTATGCACTGCAGATCATGAGCCAATTGACACTGTGATTTATGCTCCTCAGACGCTGGATGTTTCTCAGGGATGCATTCCCGATGGAGCTGATGAACTGGCATTTTTTGTTTTGCCCACTCCGGGCTCGACCAACCTCGTTCAGACAACTCAAACTAGAACGATCAATGTAATTGCTATCGATGATCTGTGGTCGTATGACAATTCCGGCACAGACTGGGGTGCGCAGTGGCGTGAATCCGACTTCTGGGATGCTCAGTCCTGGCCTGCAGGTCAGGCCCTGTTGGGTGGAGGTTTTGGGGAGCAATCACTGCCGGAATCGGTGAATACGGAAATGAGCACAGATGCAACGACATTCTATTTTCGTAAAGAGTTCTATCTATATTTTGACCTGGCAAGTGTTGACTCTCTGGAAATCTCTGCAATTCTGGATGACGGCGCTGTGTTCTACTTGAACGGCATGGAGGTTCTGCGTCTCGGTATTGACGGTGTCATGGGGCAGAATGACGTATATTATGATCAGTGTGCCAACCGTAGTGTCAGTCGTCCTTCCTATGAAGGCCCATTCCTTGTCTCTGCGGAAAGCCTGCGCCAGGGTGGCAACCTGATCGCTGTTGAAGTGCATCAGTCTTCAGACGATGATGCAGATGACGTCCTCTTTGGATTAGAGTTGGACACTACCATCACTCAAATCGTGCAACAGGATGAACAACTGCAAAATCAACTGGCCTTGCTACAGGGATTGAGAATCACGGAAATCATGTATAATCCGATCAAAGGAAGTGACTATGAATTCGTTGAATTGAAGAACGTTGGCACACAGATACTGGATTTGACCGGCGTACGTTTTTCCCGAGGTATCAGGTTAACCTTTCCTGAGATAATGCTGGACCCCGCAGAGTATGTCGTCGTTGTTAGCAATATGAGCAGTTTTCGATCGAGTTATGGCAGTGAAGCTCGTATCGCAGGTGAATATGAGGGCAAACTGGACAATGGCGGCGAGTCAATTCTCCTGCAACTACCTGAACCTGCGAAAGCTGCCATACTAAGATTCACCTATGATGATAGTTGGGTTCCTGAGACCGATGGTCAGGGATATTCTCTTGTCATTCAAGATCCTCATTCTCCTGCAAGTACATGGTCTTCTTCGAAAAGTTGGGCTCGGAGCGTAGATTTGAACGGATCACCAGGCTTTTAGAACAACGACATTCTACAAGCAAGGTGAATAAGGGATCGGTCTGACAGGTGGTACTGCCCCGTCAGATGCCTTATTGTCCATTCTTTCTTCTTTTTGCCGACGATGCGAAATCACAACCAATCACCAGCCGGGATTTTGTCCACTGCATTGCGCAGTATCGGATCAACATTCATATAAACCTTGTTGGTCAGATCTGGCGAAGAATGCTCCAATAGCTTTTGGATGACAGCCGTAGAGATACCGTTCTGAGCAAGTACAGAACCAAAGGTCTTGCGTAGATCATGAAATTTTAAATCACTCAAACCGAGCTTTTCACGTATCTTGTTCCATCTGTATTGCTTGAAACAGTCAATGAATATTTTCTCTTGTTTAGGATCTAATCCTGAAACGTATTTCTTAAGCTCTGTCATGATCGGAACCGGTACAGGACGTGAGCCCATGCTCTTTCTGGTCTTTATGCTTCTTGTAGTAACATAACTATTTTCAAAGTCGAGATCAGAGACTCTTAATAATTCGATGTCACCGCGTCTTAAGCCTGTGGTAATCGGCATGCAAAACAGCCACGGGTAAGTTGAAGAAATCGGCAAGTAAAATAGCCACACCGTAGCAAACTTCGTAAGTTGTTACTCCTTAGGAAAGTATAGGAGAACA
>JAFCGF010000079.1 GCA_017608295.1 Candidatus Woesearchaeota archaeon | reverse complement strand
GCTCTGCAGGGCCTTGTCAATCGAGATGTTCCATCGCTTTATATCAGATTTGTCGACTCCCAGCGGGGCAGAAGAAACGTTGATGACTACTGGTTTGAACAACTCGCCGAACCGGGTCAGTGGCTTCACGGCCGAGAGAAAGAAACCGTGACCGATATCGCAGAGCTTGTCCGAACCTACCGCAGGCAAATTCGAGGTGTCGTCGTTTATGACCCGGCTGTGGCGGCTACGAGCAATGTGGCCTCGATGGTGGCAGGAGCCGATGGACTTTTGCCAATTCGGTATGATAGCTCGCCCGAGAGTCTGTACACGCGTATAGTTGCCGGCGGCCTGAAACTGCCAGTCAAATGCCGATTGGTCAATCCGGATGGCAGTTCATTATTCACGGGCAAGGGTCGAATTCCAGGCACCAACCAGCTATCCACCGGTTCTGCAAAGTGTGATGCGTACCTGTGGGCAAAGAAACGATATATGGATACAGGCAAGTGTGATGGTTCCTATGGTGCATATTATCTTGACCAGTACTGGATCCGGAAGCCGCGTAACACCGTATTAAACCACCACTGTCTGACAAACCATGACTTTTTTATCAGCAAAAAGGCCTTCTTCTTCGATCTCCACGTCTGGGCCGATGAAGCCCCCATAGATGACCCGGCACAGAAGATGGGTACAGACCTTGAGACGTTAAAGGCGATGTTGCTAAGCGCCTACAAACATGGTGGAAAAGAGAATATGATTCATATAGGCGGCTTTGTTCCCTGGGCTTACAAGTACACCAGCCATCGCGGAGCAGGCGGCAGCCACGACCCAGTACCGACGGAGTGGGAATATGGCAAAGTCATCAGTGCTTATAACGGCTTTATGGACGCCGATGCAATAAGTTACGGGGCTATGGCGAACGCTTCATTCTTCGCGCATTTCCCATTGAAAACCAAATATCCACAGCACTGGGTGACTCGTGACCAGCTTCGCAGCCGCGGATACCTTACCAGTGACGGCCGGGTCAATTTTGACGGTCGCCAGTTTCTGATTTTCTACGTCGGTGATTATGATTGTGCTGCGTGGGTATATCAGAGGACAATGGATATCTGGGACGACCCGGCACGGGGAAAGATACCGATGATGTGGTGTATCAGTCCGGTCCTCGACCGCAGGGCACCGATGGCGATGGATTATATGCGCAGGACCGCTACGAAAAATGATTATTTCGCCTCGGCTGACAACGGCGCCGGCTACTGCGAGCCCGGAATGCTCCAGGAGCCGCGAGGAATATCAAACCTGCCAAGCGGTTTGGATGCCTGGGCCCGACATTGCAAAAAATACTATGACCGCTGGGGCCTGAGCATCACAGGATTTATCATCTATGGTAACGGTCCTCCATTGAACCGGGCCGGCCTGGATTGCTATGCTTCCTTCAGCCCCAATGGGATCATCCCTACTGCCGGGCCTGCTGCGAGGCTGTATAAAAATATGCCGATTATGAGATTTGATCACGATGTCAACGAGGGCAATCCTCGCGATGCCGCAGGCCACGTGCTCTCACGCATTGCTGCGCGTCGGCGAGAGGGGCATCCGCCTTTTCACTGGTTTCGCAATATTCTTAAGGCTCCTGCCTGGTACGTGAAGACCTACGACGAAATCAGAAATGAAAACCCGAAGATAGAGCTGCTTGATGCACCGACTTTTTTTGAGTTGTTCCGCATCTATCTGGAGAACAACGATTAAATGTGCTTCTCCGGCATTTGATATAATCTAAAAACTATTGATGATCAGACCTATGACAATTCTTTTTGGTTGTTTTTATTGGACTAATTTTTTTATTTTTTAACAAAATTGAGAGGTCAACTGGCCGATATAATAAACAAGGCAACTGCCCAGTGGAGGAAAGAGGGAGAGGAATAAGCGAGATCATCGTCAACCTGTCAAAAGTGGGTTTTAGGAGAACAGAAATTATGAATGTTGCAAAAGCACCCAATCAGCTTTTGGGGGCCTTAACCGGCTTCTTCAATAAGAATTGATGCAACTAAACTAGTTTCACCTTCATCAAGACTCACATAACTTTAACCTGAATCGACTATTCCATTTAGTGCTGGATTTCTTAAAATTGAGCCCAACTGAAGAGTTGCAAATGTATCAGTTGCAAACGCCACAAGTGTTAGTAAGCCGACTGTTACACTAATCTTGTTGATTTTCATATCGTTTATTTTCCTCAAGTAATGTCATGAGATCGGAGTTTTCCCGGCGTGTAGCCTCCAAATCAAAAACCTGATACTTGATGGTAGCTCTGAGATTGTCTAAAGACTCTTGTAAATTATTTAAACTCTCTATGAGCCGATTGTGGCCGTTATCAACGTGATTAGCCAAAATAGAAAGTTCTATTCTTAAATGCAATAATATGGCGTCAATTTTTTTCACCGTATCAGTACGATTGTTTTCAAGGATAGAGTCATCCATTGTTACCTCCTCTGTTTGCTTATGCTCTCTGTGTATTGTCAAATGAGTTTATCACCCCCGTGAATCCCCATTTCCGAACTGTTCATATTATTATAGCACAAAAGCCGTATCAGTTCAATAGAATAGTTGCAGGATAGATGTTAAACAGCCAATTTGGGGTGTTTTTAAAAGATGGCACGGATTTTATAGGTCTACATCAGCAAATAATTCTCATGTAAACAAAGAGAAAAATAGGAATTAGATAATACTCCCCAAAAACTTTAATCTATTAGTTAGGACAGTTTTGGCTTCTTTTCTGTTGATAGGTGGTAGGTTTTGTTGGGGATAGTTTTGCTGTAGTTTTTCGAGTTTGTTTAGGTTCTTTTTTACCCAGGGAATTTTAGATTGTAGGAATTTCTTGGCTGTTGGGAGGGATACTCTTTTTGGGATAGTAACTTTGATAGTTTGGTCAGGCTTGATAGTGATTGACAGGTGCTTGGCTCTTGAGGAGGTGGTGAAGAAGACTGGGCCAAGGGAGGAGATGTGGAGGGTGGTGGGGTTATAATTATATTTGGTTTTGGGCATGGGGGTAGTTTATATGAAAAGAGCGTTTCCTATTCAAGCCGAAAAAATGGAGGGTAGGTGGAACTTATTGGTGAATGATAAGATAAGTTGGAAGGGGGGAATGCAATGTGCCTCAATCTTACAAAGCGTCACGAAGTCAATCTCCCCCAAAGAACTTTTGGGAACTTACTCGATACGTGACTCCATACTCCTTGATGTGTAACTCAATCCTTATGTTTAGATTTACGTCTTTGCCAAGAGGGATATGTTCCTTCTTGATATGCAACTCCAGGCTATCTTACCTACCTTGAGCAAGATGTCGAATGTACTCGACTGGGGAGAGAAGGAAACTTGCCGATTTGGACTACCACATAGGGAAGGGATTTGGAGGGTGGTGGGATTGTGATTCCATTTTTGTTTGGGTATGGGGGTAGTTTATATGGGCTGGTTGGATGGGCTATGTATTCGGTTACGCATCATTGTCATCCGTTAATCCTGGACTTGGCGAATTCAATAAACTCTTTCTTCCGCCTCCCAATTCGGCCATTATTCCCAATGTGCGGGTCATCATAAAAATATCCACTCCCTATGATCCAGAATGCCTTATCTGCATTGTAGGGTGTTACTCCCGCATTAGACGCTACACGTATGACTGCCTTGAACAGCCGATAGTCGTCATCTTTCTCGTGGCACAGCCCAAGGGCTGTAAAGATATCTCTCAGGTGGACATCTGGCTTGGGAAAATCAAGGTATCCAAGCTCCTTCAGAAAATCGCACGCGAGGGCAAATCCGAATCCCCCAATCTCATGACTCAAGAGCATCGGTAAGCTTGCACGAGCCCGGGCATCTCTGTCAAAGAACTCGACCCATCGGAAAAAGTCATCAACCGAAACAAACTGCTCGACAAAAGCGGCTGCCGAGAGAATCGTCCGACAGTAAAGCGGCCAAATACTCCGGGGCGTTCTACGAATCTGGCCACGGGGCTTGAGTCGTCTAACAACCTTGCTGAGAATGGCCTCCCAGTCATTCCCATACTCCTCCAGAACTGCTCGCGGATCGAAATCACTCAAGACTGGGGCCAGCTTGCCAACACCTCCAATCGACCCTCCAATTACGCCAGATTTCATGTTCGCATTCTGGGCAGACTGAAGAATTCGCTGATAGAGACCGTTCTTAGAGGTTGGCTTGGGAGGAAGCCCAGAAGGATTCAGGTATTTCTCAATGAGGGTGGATGTTACTCCAGCGACATTGAGGGTGGGCAGATAGCCCTTCGCCAGTTCGTATACTTGTCGGTCAATCTCATTCTTCGCGTTCATCGCACAATCAGCCAAGCAGTTTGAAACGATGAGAAGCCTAAAAAACCTCATCTAGATTCTTGGCGGCTTTCAATCTATCCAGAGAAGTGTATCTTGCGTTTTGCATAGCTTTACCTTATCAACATGTTCTGCAGCAGACTTCATACCTAATCGACTCCTTCTGGTATATATCAGGAAATTGTCTCCAACTCGAAATCTGAGCCATATCCCAAATTCTCCCGGCAAATATCCTTTGCCTTCTGCCAATCTCCGTTCTTGGCATCACTGGCGACTGTAACCATATCCCCCAAGTGATGTTTGAGTACTATCAGGGCTGTCTGAACACACAAGTCGTAGGGCAAATGCTCTGTCTTGCAGTAGCCCAAAGCTCTTTCCCTGTTTCTTCTTGGGACTTGGATTCGGACGAATGCGAAATCTTCACAAGCCGCCCCATTGAACACGATACCGTTGGAGTCCAACTCGGCCTCTCCATATCCTCCCGAACCACCGATGCCCGGTTTGATCTTATCGAACAGGGCTTTGCAGTCATGGACTGCCTTCGCAAACACCTCTTCGGGCAATTCGATTTCGCGTTCCCAGTAGTGTGTCCAACCCATTTGTTCATTCCTTTCAGCTCATGCCATTCATATTCTGCTTACATTATAGCCCGATGCCCCAACTTGTCAATCTCGGCAACTGCCATGCATTGCGGATTCGGGGGAAGACATTGTTGAGTTGGTCAAATTCGCTGAGGAGATTAGGGCAGAGGAAATCTTTGCTGAAGCTGTTAATCAAAGAGGTAATGGTCTCAAACTGACTCAGCAGGCGTTAGAAAGAGCAGGTTATATGAAAGAAGCAAGAGCTGTTGAGACCATTAGGAACAAAACCTGTTGGTCAAAATATGTGGTTGAGTTGATTCAGAAAGTTCAAAGCTCTGTGAGAAAATATTCTGATATTAGGAAGCTGAGATTCCTCCAGTACCCCAAGGACCTTTTGCCTGAGCATAAGAGGCAGATTAGGAAGGATGACAAGGGTGTAGTGTGGCTATTTTAACAATAGATTTGAAATTCCATCAGCGTAGATGGGCCAGTAGTAAAATTAATAGTTAATTTATTTTAGGAGATTAAAAAATGGTTAAGATTAGCAGACAATGGAATTACCATATGGCACAACAGTTTGATAATGCCATTAATATTGACACACCAGAAGCAGTTGCTTTTATTAAAGAGCATTTCCAAGATGATTATGAACTGGGACCACTCCATATGGATACCGATCACCTTACTGATGGGGAATATTACTATGACTTGTCTATCTGGGGAAAGGACGATAGAACATTACTTGGTCTTACAACTGCTCATCCGTCTGAATGCACCTACCAAATCATAGCATCAAGACCTGTTGAACAAGAAAATATCACAGGTGTTAAAAAAGCAATCGCACAATTAAGAGTTGTTCTTGAACATCATAAAAATATCAAAGAACAAGCAACTATAATAGTTAGTGAGATTATGTCCCAACCGTAGTTGAAGGTTGGTAACGGTTCCATTTTTTCTATCTTAGCCTGCCCTTCGTTTTTCCGCAAGTGCTCTGTCTTTTTCCAAGTCATCAAGATACGATTTCAGCATCCATAGCTGTTTGTAACTTCGTTTTTCCGCAAGTGCTCTGTCTTTTTCCAAGTCATCAAGATACGATTTCAGCATCCATAGCTGTTTGTAACCTCCAATTCGTTTGAAGTGTTTTTCTGTTTCTATAAATGCAGCAGTCGCCCAACGCAGCACCATCCTGCCGCCATTCCAGTTGCTTACCCGCCGGGTCCGCATCCGAACACCTGAGTGAGGTGACTCGATGATGTTGGTCGTACACAAACAACGCTTCAATGCCTTTGGAAGTCCCATCGAATTGACGGTAAACATCTCATCAAGACCTTCAAGCAGACTTGATGCAGCTGATGGATATTTAATCTCAAGCTGACGAGCTTGTTGTCGGATCCGCTTTTTGCAAGACGCCAGGCAGCCTTCATCACGCTTTTGACTTGATCTTTGAGTTCCTTTGGTAAATGGTCCATTACGTTGGAGACCTTGTGCTTACGGCAACGCTGAACTGGATTGTCTCCAAACACAGTGCCTACCGCATTTCGCAATGCCTTGCTGCCGTCAATCACAAATAATCTCTTGCGGCCCGGGTCGATGCCTCTGGCCACAATATCTTCAAGCAAATCCTTCACAACCGCAGCGTTTTCCGTTGCTCCTTCGGCAAGACCTAAAACATGCTTAAACCCCCCAGAATCAACCCC
>JAFCGF010000012.1 GCA_017608295.1 Candidatus Woesearchaeota archaeon | reverse complement strand
TGTTCTCTGTTGTAAATGAGTTAAAAAACTGGCTTGTGAAAATTGTTTTCGGGTATTTTGCTAACCCAACAGTGATTTTGCTGCCGGAAAAATGTTGAGTTGTTCACCAGACCCAAAAATAGTTATTAAGAATTTATTTTTTGTGATTTGCATCATGCCTAAATTATATTTGGATCACTTCATTTCAAAAGTTTTACAAATCAAACACACCCGGCAACCAGGGTCTGGAGAAACTGTTTCCTTGTTTGCTTCATCTCAGGTAATATTGATAGGAATAATACTATTCATTTTGAGATGGTTTTTCTTCCTGAACTTCAACGGTAATCTCATCCACAAACAGCCAGGCAGCATTACCGGCCCCTGAATGCCATTCCGGGCATTCAAATTGATTTTCTGCAATCACGCGAACAAAACGCCCATTATTTATGGTTGCTTCAACCGTTTTGATTTCCTGTATAGCATTTTCTTTCGATATGAATGTGCGGGTTGTTAGTGTTGAAAAGGATTTGCCATCACTGGAGATTTGTATTTCAACTTTTTTCGGCAGAAAAATCCATGAGCGATGATCCTGTAAAAAATTGATTTTAACTTTTGCCGCATTTATGGTCTTGCCTAAATCAACTGTAGCGAACAAATTTTCCTGTTCAAAGCCCATCCAATTTCCATCTTTAAAATTAATGGATCCAAGCTGACCATCTGTTATTGGATTCGCTCCACTTCCCTGATATTTTACATCAGGCGGGTTGGCAAGAACTGTTTTTTTACCCAGCGCTCTGTGTGGATTGATCTCTTTTACAGCGGATTTCCCAAAGCCCCGCTCACCTTTAAAGGCATTGATTTCCAGTTTCACCTTGCCTTTGGCAGTAAATTTGTGGTTAATAGCATACGATTGTTTTTCGTTATTCAATGTATAATACACCTGAACATCATCCGGTATTTTATCTGCATTTATTGTAAATTCATTTTCCTTTTTACCGGGTACAATTTGTAAAGCACGTAGATTGATGACCTCTGATTCGAGGGCAACCGGCAGCGATTTCTCCGGCCCGATTAACATATTCTTAACTGTAAAGAGCATTTTGATTTTCTGATAGAATTGATCCAATGATCTGAGCCGAACCGAAAAACGCACCGTACGATGCGCCCACAGTTTTACTTTTTGTGGAATAACCAGATCATTTAATTCTTTTTCTGCCTCAAGGATCAAATCCATATCTGAATGATTGTGAACTTGAACATAGACAGTGCCTTGGGGAGTTAAAGATTGTAAATCATTCTTAACAGTTACCATTTCATCAAATAAAAGAGACAGATATTCCTCGCGTCCGATTAACTTGTCTTCAAAATAAATCGCTGTACGTCCTGCCTCTAATGCCTGGCGTAAAGCTTCCAGTGATCGATCCTTTGAAAACACCAGCGTAATAGGTCGATGCTGCCCCAATTCTTTCTCCCACTGAAATGCGACTGGGGAATGAACATCTGAATTGCCAAACATGGTTAAGTTCTTATCCAACGCCCACTGAAAAACCTCCGGATAATACTCTGAAGTGTTAACCACTTCGATACCTTGCAACCACCCTTTTTCGAAAATTAAAGTATGCTCATCATACCAACGTGCCACTCCGTTAGCTTGCTGTCCTTTCCATCCGGGATGGTTCCAAAAAATAAATGCGTTTTGTTTGGCAGCTTCTTCGATCGCCTTTAGCGGGTCTTTGATCGACAACAGGGAATCATTATTGATAAATAGAGCATTGAAATGCCCGGGTGGCATCTCGCGGGTAATTTCTGCTCCCTTGACCAAAAGCATGTCCAACTCTTTTGCTTTTGGCAATGCCAATTCATAAGAGCGATTATATTTAACCGGGATATCCTGCTTAAAGGCATGATATTCCACGTGATCGGTTATGGCGATGGCATCCAGGCCTTCCATCCATGCTTCGGTTACCCGGTCAGGCGGCCAGACCGTACCATCAGAAAAAGGTGTGTGCATGTGAAAATCACATTTCAAAGTATAATATCCGGGAATATCAGGTAAGCTTATTTCTGTCCGGGTTTGGGCATTGACAAGGTTTGAAATACAAAGTGCAATAACAATTACACTTATGAATGATTTGATAATTTTAGTAAACATAGGAATCCTTTTATAAAATTTTTATTCCACAATAATTTCATCCACAAACAACCAGGCATTATTACCAGCCCCCCGGATGCCATTCGGGTAAGGGGAGTTTTGTTGCAATACAAGGTTGTCAGAAAATATGGCTGGAAGCTCAAGTTGGGCATATATGCCTGTTGCAAACAGGTAAAACAGGGGAAGTAACATGTTTTTTTTCATGTTAAAATGAAATTTGAATGGCATCTAAATCGCCTTTATTTCCTGCTGAGACATTTTCAATTATGCGTATCTTACCGGTTCCGGGTTCACCTACCTTAATGGTATATTTACCTTCATGCAACACTTTAGGTTGATGATTGGTTCCCTTGATCCGCAACGTACTAATAACTTCTTTGTTATCTTCGTCGATAACCTGCACCACCGGATCTATGATGCCGGTGATGGTTAGTTCAGGCAGAAAAAGATTTGAACTTCTTCCAAAATTATCTTCCTGATTGATTGTGATTGGCCAGCCAGGAAACTGTGCATCCTTTTCAGGATTTGCCTGACGGGGCCAGCATTCAATGGTGATATCACGTGTGCTTCTATTAAATTTTACAATACCGTAGCCGGCAGCCCGGTCATACAACTGGGCTGGTTTTCGTCCTGTTAATACTGGATTTGATACTGCATATACACTCATTTTATTTCCAAAGCCATCTGTGAAATCTCCGGTATATCCTGGCGCATCCTTCTTTCTATTTTTTCCTCCTTCGGCAGGACACCAACGGCGAGGCCATAAATTTGAAATGGCTGGGACGCAAAATGCATAGCCTCCGTCGTGCCAGTCATCAATACCATATTGTATAGTGCTACCCAGATGTTGGTCACCGGCAATATGCAAAGCATAGGATTTTCGGATAGCTGCCAATGCTTTGTTCCTTCCTGTCTGAGGCCAGCTGTTGGCATCGAAATCTGAAACGAGTACATCATTAGGAGGATATTCGTCCTGTTTCAGTATCCTCAGTTTGGGAACAATAGCATCCGAGTGTCGCTCCTCATAAGGCAATGTTGCCACATTGGAAAAAATGGTTTGGGAAAGCACAACTTTCATCCAGGTATTGTTTGTCCAATCACCGCTCCACTCTTCAAGGAACTTCAGTTGTCGGTCCCCAAGTAAAACCGCCCCTTCAACATCACTATTTGCTTCAGCATCATAATCGGTGTTCTGTGCAAAGCCATTGTAAATTTTCGCTTCAGGAAATAAAAGTTTTGGAGCTGATTTAAATTTCCGATCTTCAATAATGGCAAAACTGATGCCTCCATAATTCATTTCTGTATAGTAAACTTCAATACCCTGGGCTACCGGTTCAGGGTTGAAAGGATCAGGAAGATGGGCAGTTTGAGTTCGCTGGACCATGTTTACCCATATAGCAGGCATTTTGTACCCCCCCTGATCCTGGGCATAACCTCCCCATAAACCTGGTGGAGTTGCAATCCCACCCGCACCCCATATATTTCCATGATATACATCATGATCATCCGGAATGGGGACAGTTGGACGATTGCGCATCAGATCACAATATGCCCAACCATATATATACCATTTGCGGAGGTAGTCAAGGCACGCCTTATCCAGGGGGGCATGCTGAGCACCGTAATCACCTACCCCTTCGTAAATTTGATCACCTGAGAAAAACAACAAATCAGGATCATGATATTTCACACTTTCAACAATATCATTATTTGGGAAACCCAGATCATTATTGCCTGTAAATCCGGCAACAACAATTTCTTCTTTATCCAGCGGCTCTTTCCGGATGTTCCCTTCAAAATAATAGGTTTTTAGTTTATTTCCCTCATCGTAAAGCTGATATGCCAATCGATAACGGATGTTTCTGGATACATCCCACTCTTCAATTCTGAAGGTGGCTGTTCTGGCAAGTGAATCAATGGGAGCTTGTGAGATGGTTTTCCAATGGATACCGGCTTTGGTTTTTAGATCAATCACTTGTCCGTCTTTTTTACCAATAGGCGGCATCTGTGCTGTCATTTTCAAGGTGCCTCTGCTCAAAGTGTATTGGACAAATAAGATTGGGCCGAATGTCCTTTCTTCATGAAAAGTAATTTTCTTACCGGAAATTTTCCAGTCAGAAAATCCAAAATTGACATTTCCGTTGCGTTGTGTTCCCCAGCTTGTACCCCAGCCTGGATATTCATTTATTTTTCGATCATCCGGAAATTCCTGCAGCGGGCCACTGTGGCATATCAGGGCAATGCCACCTTCGATCCAATCGGCCGGGATATTTTTTCGGATAATAATATTTTGTGGTTGTGGAGACGCAAAATTTTGCGTCTGTATAAAAATATTATAATCACCATCATCCTGTTGGGTCGCCTTTATTTCAATGATAATATTGTCCAATGAAATAGTTGGAATTGGTTTTTGTGTTGAATCAATTTTGCCGATGAACATACGGCCATCTGTTGTAATTCCAATGGGAAAGCCTCGTCCACGAATAGCATTGTCGCGATAGTCGTTAAACTGTCCCCTGATCCCGATTTCAAAACCAATCCAGCCTTCATTCAGGGTATCCTTTCGGGGATTGAGGTTTTTAGCCCGGATACTCATAGAAAAATCACCTTCCTGTGATCCGATCTCATGGGGTAGTAAAAATACATTTCGAAAACCACCACTTACCACACATTCAATTTGTCCCTCTTTTAGTTGCCAGTCTTGCAGGGGGTTTGCCCAGTATTCGGGGCCAATCCAGGTTCGGGTTGTATGATCTGGTAGTTTGCTTGTGAATTCAATCTTTTCTTGTTTATTGCAGGATAAAAGAAAAAGAATCAATCCGGTGAGCAGTAGAAACGCAAAATATTGTGTCTCTACCGTGATCAATAGAGACACAAATTTTCGTGTCTTTACAATATTATTGGTGTAATATATTTTTATCATTTATAGAATTTATCATTACCCCAATTTCTGGGATTATCCATAATGTATTTTCCTATTCTGTTATATTCGGGTTTGTTTCTGATAATGTGATCGTGAAAACTGGATTGCCAGGTAAAGTCAATATTATGCATCGTGGCAAATTTTTTCACACCGGTTTTAAATCCGCGAACAATGGATCCCAAATTTTGTGATTGTGGCCCGAATTGGTTTTTTGTTTTTTTGGAATGGTTAATTGCGTGTGGTGATGATGGTTGAACCGGTTGGGATGGTTGAACCGGTTGGGATGGTTCAACCAATTGGGATGGTTCAACCGGTTGGGATGGTAGAGACGCAAAATTTTGCGTCTCTACGTGGGTTTTATCAATAATTATTATCGCATGAACATGGTTGGGCATTATCGCGAATTCGCCCAATTTTACAAACGGAAAATGATCCGGTATTTCCAATAAATATTGATGTGCAATTTTTCCAATTTCCGACAAATTCATTTTACCATTTTCAATATTTCCAAAATAGAATTCCCTGTTTTTGGTACAAATGGTAATAAAATAGACACCATTCCAACCATAATCCCATTTTGGGCAACGGGCGGATTCAATACGGTATTTGTTTTTGAATTTTGCCATTTATTTTCATTATTATGGGGGGGCAATATTTTTATTATTTGATCGTAGAGACGCAAAATTTTGCGTCTCTACGATCAAATCCCCAACCCATGTAATGCAACCATCGCCGCACCCAATACCGTGGTTTCTGTTTGTTCAATTATTTTTACCGGGATTCCTAATTCTTTTTCCCGCAATTGATTCCAAAATTTATTCTTTGAACCGCCACCCACAACAATAACTGATCCGGCGGTAAAACCTCCCGCCTGTTCCAGGATTTGCAGGCTATTTTTGGTTTTCTTCGCAAGGGCTTCCAATGCCGCCCGGTATATATCTTCCCGCCTGGTGTTGATTCCAATTCCGGATAGGATACCATTTTCATTCAAAAAATCAATCCCAATATTAAGGTTTGTGGTATCTGCCTTTTCGGCTTCACTGATCATCAGATCATAAATATCCTTGCAGTTGATTTCAGCCGGGTAAAATGTTCGTTTGATCCACTCAAGGATGCCGGATCCCAGCCATTGCAAGCCTGGATTGTATAGTCCGGGCTTGGCATCAAATTCAATAGTAATCCCTTGATTTAGCAAATCGTTGTTTGTTTGTATGTTAGCCGTGCGAGCCATCAGGATCTCCCAGGTGCCCGAGCTGAGGACTGCCTCATTTTCTTTAGCGCCTGAACCAATAATCGCAAACTGGGTATCGTGGCCGGTGGCAATCACTGGAATCCCTTCGGGCAGGCCGGTCTCTTTGGAGGCCTTTGAGGAGATCTTTCCTACGATATCTCCCGGTTCAACTATATCAGGGAACTTGTTTTCAATCCCAATACTGGAAAAAATTTCATCCGAAAAGTCACGAGTCCTGATATCAGTCATCATGGAAGTACCCGCTATGGTTATATCTGTTGTGAATTCACCGGTAAGTTTATGAGTCAATATTCCTGGCATAAGAACAAAATAATCCATCCGGTCCAATATTTCCGGTTTGTTCTCTTTGAGCCAGATGAATTTATTGATGGTATTGAAACTAAATGTATTGACACCACTGATCTGAAACAACCTTTCGGGATGAATATATTTTTCAATATTATCCATGATGGGGGTTGTGCGCTGGCAAGCCCAGGAGATAACCGGATAAAGCAACTCACCGGTTTTTGACATGGGAGCACCATCCACACCGAAAGTGGTGATAGTTACTCCAACAATTTCATCTGTGTTGATCTTTGAGATTACTTCTTTTGTTGCATTGACAAGTTTCTCCCATATCTCTTCCACGTCCCAAATAAGACCTTCTTTATAAAATGGATCAAGCTGTGTATTGTTCTGAAATGAACTGTGAGCAAGGATATCCCCATTATCCGTAATGGCTACCGCGCGAATATTGGTGGCACCGCAATCCAATACTATGATGATCTTTTGTTTCATTTCCTTTAAGCTTACTTAGGCTCCAGTATTATTTCACCTTCATTTTGTTGAGGAGCACCGGGCGTACTTCTGCCTTCATCAATATATTTCCGTATTAAAGCAGTAAGGTCTTTCACTACTTCAGGATTATCTTCCGCTACATTATTTGCTTCAGCAATATCATTTTCCAGGTCATACAATTGAATGGGGTACAAATCAAGCTCCCTGGCTTCACTGGGTGTGGGATAACTCCAACCGCCCGAGCCCGGACAAAACTCCAGTTTCCATTTTCCCTTTCGAATTGAAAAAGAGCCGTTGATGGAATGATGAACTACGGCTTTACGAATAGGATGATCTGTTTTTTCGCTTAAAAGTAACGGAAGGATATTATAACTGTCCTCCCCTTCATTATCTTTTAATGTATCCCCAACAATAGCTGCAGAGGTGGCTAATAGATCGGTTGAGCAGATAATCTCATCGGATGAGGAACCGACGTCTATTTTTCCAGGCCATTTCACAATGAATGGAATCCGGTGCCCTCCTTCAAAAATATCGGCCTTATGACCCCGGAAAACATAGCTGGGATCATGACCAACAGCCGCCAGCTCTTCATAATCTGCCATGGGGGAACAACCATTGTCGCTGGTGAAGATGATTAATGTATTTTCAGCTACACCATTTTCCACCAATGCCTGCTCTATTTGGCGAACCACATCATCCACCATCAAGACAAAGTCGCCATATTCGTTGGTGTGGCTTTTCCCCTGAAACTCTTCGGTCGGAAGAATGGGTGTGTGAGGGGCCGGCAGTGGGAAGTAAAGAAAGAAAGGCTTGTCTGTTTTGGATTGCTCTGTAATAAAGCTTACTGCCTTTTCAGTCAGTTTCGGCAAAACTTCAATATGTTTAAAATCGTTTCCAATCGGGCCTTTTCGCCAGAACATCTTCCCTTGTGTGCCTGCTATGGTGTCAATGGAAGTAGCTGTTATCCGGTCGTTTTCAATATAGAAATAGGGGGGAATATCTAATGAGGCGGTTATTCCGAAGAAGTAGTCAAATCCGTAAATGTTTGGCCCGTTCTTTATGGGTTGTTTAAAATCGACTACACCTGTTGAATTTTTTCTCCAATCAAGCCCCAGATGCCACTTTCCGATACATGCTGTATGGTAACCATGTCTTTTTAACAAAGAGGCCACGGTTGTTCTTTCCGGATCAATCAAATGGTCATCATAACTCCAGGTAACACCGCTTTTCAGGCGGGATCGCCAGGCATACCTTCCGGTTAAAATCCCATACCTGGTTGGTGTGCAAACGGCCGAGTTTGAGTGTGCATCAACGAACCGGATGCCCTGGTGTGCCATCCGGTCAATGTTTGGAGTCTTGATTTTTGAACTGTCGTTCAGACAGGAAAGATCGCCATATCCCAGGTCGTCGGCTAAGATGTAGACGATGTTGGGATAACCGGCCTCTTTCATATTCCGAGAGTTTGTACAGGAAATTGTAACCCAAACCAGAACAAGACAAATACAAACTAATTTAATTAACCTGAACACAATTGATGCTTTTTATATATCGTCAATATCTTTTAATTTAAATCTGTTGATGGTTGAGGGGGTATGCTCCTTTTTCATAATTTCTTTCATCTGATCTATCATTTCCGGGAAATCAGCCGCCACATTTTTCTCCTCTTTGATATCCTCATCCAGGTTGTACAATTCAATGTCAAGGTTCCCTTTATTGATGTTTTTCCGAATGGCTTTCCATGGCCCCATACGAACTGCCTGCTGACCATTGTATCCGGCAAATTCCCAATACAGATATTCATGTTCTGGTTGTTCTTCCCCAAGTAAAACAGGAAGAAAGCTTATCCCATCAGTATATTCAGGTGATTGAATTCCTGCAATATCACAGAATGTCGGCATAACATCCCAGAAAGCAGAAATATGGTTGGTTTCTGTTCCGGCTTTAATCTTAGCGGGCCAGGAAGCAATCATAGGCACCCGGATACCCCCTTCATATAAATGACCTTTTGTACGGCCTGTTTTTGTTTGAAAAGGGTTGGCGCTTCCGAACCATTTGGTATCGGCATCAACATAGGTAGGGCCATTATCGCTGGTGAAAATGATCAAAGTATTTTCATAGATCCCCAGTTCTTTTAGTTTTGAAACCAGATCCCCTACCTGTTCATCCAGGTATGAGATCATCGCTGCATAGGTTGCACGCGGATACCGGCTGGGATAGTAAGATGCTTTTACCAACGGCTCTTCATCACCAAACTTGTTCACATAATAATCGATCCATTTTTTTGGTGCCTGCAATGGCAGATGAGGGATTGGAGTTGCATAATAGATAAAGAATGGTTTGTCTTTATTGTTTTCAATAAACGCCAAAACTTCCTTTTGCATTACGGTTGGTGCATACTCATTCAAATTAAATTTGCTATAGCTCGCCATGTCAAATGGGTCAGCACTCTCTTCCAGGCCAATGTATGGTTTTACCGTATCATTATTTAGATATAACCTGTTTTCATTTTTGTAAAGATGTACCGGATAATAGGTATGGGCAATGCGCTGACAATTATATCCAATAAAAAAATCGAACCCCATTTTATTTGGAATACTGTTGGTATGCGGCGCCCCCAATCCCCATTTCCCAGCCATTCCTGTGATATAACCTGCATCTTGCAGTAGGTTTGCTATTGTAATTGTACTATCCGGTAAGGGGTACTGGCCTTCCAATGTAGAGTCTTTTATCATCTCTACATAATCCCAAACCTTTCCTCTTGAGCCCCATTCGTGGTTGGCTTTGACAAAAGCATGGCCTGGGTGCAGACCGGTTAGTAAATTGCAGCGTGATGGTGCACAAACCGGGGAACCTGCATAATGCTGTGTAAACCGGATGCCGGTTTCAGCCAGTTTGTCAATATTAGGTGTTTCAATTTTCTCTTGCCCATAGCAACTCAATTCACCATAGCCCAGGTCATCAGCAAGGATGTAGATGATGTTGGGTTTTAGGATTTCTTTCACTTTTTTATCCTGGCAGGCTATCAGTGCTAACAGAGATATTAAAATCAAAAAGATAACCTTTATTACTTTTTTCAATGTTACAGATTTAAAAAACCATGTATAATTTACATCACTACTCGCAGCGTAACAGAGCCCTGATACTCAACAGGCAGGTTTATATTTTTATAATAATTTCCCCAAAGTAAACTTGTATAATCCCAGGCATCATTAATATATAATAAATATTTCCCCTCAATTTTATTCAACCGACAGGCTTTATTACCATTTGCATACACATTAATACCATTATTTTTTTCTGATATAAGAGTATACTGGTAAATATTTTCTCTCATGGAACGGGCATTATTTGTCAATGAAAGTGTTTTATCTATTCCAAGATAATAGAAATCCTTATTGTCATTTTCCCAGGCATGCAAAGGTTTTTCACGATAAATAAGTACTGAATTATTGTCAAGGTTGACGGAACCCCTTTTTGCTCCCGGGTGATTTTCAGAGTAGGTCGTCCAATAAGCATCTCTTTCCCATTGAATCGTATCAAAATGGTCTCCCACAATGAATTTCAATCCGGTTTCCTGGATTTTTTTGTCCGCCGGTAACCCGGTGATATCATAGCCTATTTCGATCGTTCCGTTTTCGTCAATAAGATACGTATAGGCAATCTGGATGTCATTATAGTTCCCCCTGGTGGTAATCGCTGCAATTCCATCATTTACTTCATAGTCCATCTCTTTGAAAGACCATTCGTTAGCCAGGCTTTCCATTTCAATGGTAGAATAATACACATATTTACCAGATACGGAGATATGAGGATATGGTCCTGATTTAATGATCGTATCCGAACCCACAATCACATTTTCAAGTAATCCCGATCGCTTATCAATTTGTAATGAAAATTGCTTTCCGGAAATGCTGATGGATTGACTTGTTTCACTGACATTGAGATCCCCGGATAAACAGGTGGGGATAGTATGTTCGGGCTTTCCAAAAGATATCTCGTACGCATCAAGAACTGACGTATCGTTAACAAATTCCAGAAGAAGGATATCTCCTTGTTTCCAGTTGTTTGTAGGAATCTTGATTTCACCTTTCTGTCGAGGCGCTATATCAGGTCCGGTGAATGATCCGGAATTCTCATTGAATTTCCAATTTACGTCAATTTCATTCAGGTTAGTATGATTAAACCTGTTGTAAACAGGTATTGTTAGTGTTGATCCTGATTTAAATTTATCCAGGTTGGTTGCTAATATTTTAATCGGGGAATACGCTTTCTTTGTATTCCAGAACTCGGGCTTTTTTCTTCGCCAGGTATCAATAATGCCCCATTGACCATAACCCACGCACGGGCCTTCATACATAGCCGGCAATATATCTTTATCCATTTTACCCCACCATATGTTAAATCCTGACATGGTATCAGGAAGCATAAAAGCCTCATCAATATAACCCCAAATTGCCCCACCGAGGCCTCCTTTCGAATCGTAAAGCATGCTCCACATGCTGTCGATGCTTTGGCCCCAGAAATTTCTTACGTTCGGATCAGTCTGTAGGATAGGTTTATTATAGCATGCAACATGGGCCCATTCATCAAAAAGTACCGGCATTTTTTCGTATTCAAAATTTTGTGTCTTCATTCCCCATTGACCGCCGATATTCCCCTGATAAGAAGGATAATGCATGCTTAAGATATCATAACATTGGATTGAATCAGGAACAGTTCCCGGATAACTGAACATTACAGGCCGGGTTGGATCGGTTTGCTTGACAAAATCATAAACCTGTTTAAAATTTATATCAAACCGGTTTTCGTTCCCCACCGACCAGATGATAACGGATGGATGGTTACGGTGGTAATGAACCATCTCTTCCACTTGTGACAAATGCTGATGTGTAAACCCAGGTCCGGATTGCTTCACATCCTGGTAATCTTTTGTACGATGTGTATTCACAAAGCATACCGCCGTTTCGTCTTCCACATAGATCCCAAACTCATCACAAAATCGCAGGAAATCTTCGGAAGGAGGATAATGTGACGTTCGGATGAAATTCATGTTAGCTTCTTTGGCGAGCAGTACATCCATTTTGTCATATTCCGGTGTGGTCATCCTGCCAAGAAGCGGATGAATATCATGCCTGCAGGCTCCCCTGAGCTTGACAATATCTCCGTTCACCAATAATTTGTTCCCGGTTACCTCTACTTCACGGAACCCGATCTTTTGAGACCTTGAACAGGTGATATCTTCTTTGTCATCAAGCAAATTTGTGACCAGGGTATAAAGTAGTGGATGCTCCGAATCCCATTTCTCTGGCTGCCGAATATTTAGCAGGATAGTATCCGGATTTCCGTCCATACTGAATTTTGAATCTTCAAGAATTACCATCTCTCCATCAGGGTCGATCAGTTCGATTTTCAGAAATGCATCTTTCTGGGTTGATGTTTTGGAATTGATAATCAATCTGGCGTTGTTATAGTTTGCATCCAGGTCGGTTTCGACATATAAAAACTCAAGATAATTTTGAGGCAATGCCATCAGGTACACACTTCTCAGGATTCCACCTATCTGATGTTTCGCATATCCGCTACCGTATGATATTTCATCCTTTTTATCTGTAATTTCAACAGTAAGAAATGCTGATTCTCCGGCTTTCACTGCATTTGTTATATCACATTCCCATGCGGTAAATCCTCCATGATGATCCCTGATGAAAGCACCATTCACCCAAATTCTCGCATAACTATAAACACCATCAAATTTCAGTTTAATTATTTTTTTAAAATAATCCTTTGGCACATGAAAACAGGTTTTGTATACATAAGGTATATCGTGTTTGATAGCAAACCCCTGCATGGCACATTCACCAGGAACCTGAATATTAGCCCAGCTATCTGTTGAAACTTCATTTCTCCAAAAATTTGCTGGCGGATTCATTGAGAACTTCCATGTTCCATCCAAGCTGATAACAGGGTTCTTTATTCCGACAACTTTTATCTCTTCATGAAATGCCGGTTTATTAATCTCCTGGCACGAGGAAAGCAGAAATACAATAGCTATTACAGAAATTAATTTCATCAGTTTCAAATTTTAATTTACCGGTACAACGGCCCATAATTAGCGCATGCTCTGTAGTCGGCTCCTTCCTTATCCATGCCAAACATCCCCCATGCACCGGGGCGGTATATCTTAGAATCCTCAACATTGTGCATATTCACAGGAATCCTCAGCATCGATGCCAGAGTTATCAGATCAGCGCCGATATGCCCATAGCTGGAAGCACAATGATTGGCTCCCCAGTTGGCCATTACTGAATAGACATCCCTGAATGCACCGTTTCCGGTCAGGCGTGGCACAAACCAGGTGGTTGGCCAGGTTGGATTGGTACGCTCAGTCAGCACGTTGTTTATTTCATCAGGTAGATCAACAGTGAACCCTTCAGCAATTTGTAAAACCGGGCCTATCCCTTTTACAAGATTTATCCGGGAAATTGTAATTGGCATGCCGCCTCTGGTAAGAAATCCGGATGAGAACCCACCACCACGGAAATACTCCGATATCGCCGGGCACCAGGAGGTTGCTTTCAAACATTTATCAACTTCTTCATCTGTAATCTCCCAATAGGGTTTAACTGCCGGTAATCCATCTTTTCCCTGCTGTCCGGAGAAATCAAGTGCAGAGGCCCCGGAGTTTATCAAATGGATCAATCCGTTGGATACTTTACCTGCCGGTTTTTTCCCTGAGATTTTTTCAATGGCTTCCGGGCTCCAGTAGGTTCGAATATCGGAGAACATCTGGGCAGTATTTGTAAGCAGGTAGCCGAATAGCATCACTACACCATTTAAAGAATCATTTTCAGTAGCTATCAGATAGGGCGCTCTTTTACCGTTCCAATCGAAAGAGGAGCAAAGGATCGCCTCAAGAAAATCGCCGTTGGGCTGGTAGTCGGTCCACTGGCGTTGCCCCTGGAATCCTGCAAGGATGGCATTATGCCCAAGGCCTTCTTCACGGTAGCCCATATCTACCAACCTGGGATTTCCAATCATCAGGTCGCGCGTTATCATGGCCATTTTAACTACCTTTTCCCACTCGGCATCTTTTTGTTCTTTTGATTTCGGGATTTTATTATAATCTTTTCCTTCTTTGCAATTCGCTTCAGTCCAGGCCAGGGCTTTTTCAAATTCCTCTTTATCATAGATGCCTTCATCCATTCTTCTGAGAAATTCTGTCATATCGATGTACTCATTACGCATGCCAAGGTATTCCTGGAAGAAATCTTCTTTCACAATGGAACCAGCTATTCCCATGGAAACAGTTCCCATGGAAAGATAAGATTTACCTTTCATCAAAGCCACAGCCAGGCCAGCTTTCACAAAGCGCAGGAGTTTTTCCTGAACATCATTTGGGATGGAGGTATCACCCGCATCCTGAACATCCTTGCCATAAATACCGAAAGCCGGTAAACCTTTCTGGTTATGGCCTGACAGAGCTGCGGCAAGATATACCGCTCCGGGTCGTTCAGTTCCGTTAAACCCCCAGATAGCTTTTGGGATGTGCGGATTCATATCTATGGTTTCACTACCATAGCACCATGCCGGGGTAACGGTTAATGAAACACCCACACCGGCCTTTTCAAACTTCTCTGCAGTGGAAGCCGCTTCAGCCACTCCTCCGATGCAGTTATCGGCAAGCACACATTTCACCGGTTTACCGTTTGGGTATTTCACATGATTACTTATCAATTGAGCGGCCGATTTAGCCATGTTCATTACCTGCTCTTCAAGAGATTCTCTCACGCCTCCTTCTCTACCGTCGATGGTAGGGCGTATTCCGATCTTTGGATAACTCATTAGTTTATGTATCGCTATCTGGTTGTTAAATTAACAGGGTGTTACCCCTTTCTTAAGAATGATATTCCCATATTTAGCTGTTTCTCCGGTCATTACCACAGCAAAAGCCTCTTTTGCACGGTGGTAGAAATCGAAACGATCGATTCGCAATATGGGGGCAACATCCGGATTAGTTTGATGAATGCTTTCCAAATACGATTTATCAACCGAAGGGTCAAGATCCTCGCCTTCAACGGGAGCCATCATCACCAGGGGATGATCAACATAAGAATCAAGCTCGAATAAAGGTAAAATAGCCGATAAAAGATCAGGGATTTTTAAGCCATCGGCACGAATTACATTATCATTGTAGGTTTCGCCCGGAAAGTGAGCGTCGGCCAGAATAATTTCATCGCCGTGCCCCATACGTGTTAATACTCCTAATAGTTCGGGACTAATAATAGGTGAAATTCCTTTGAGCATGATTATTACTTTTTAGTTTTTTCAATTTTTAAACGGTTACTGTAATATCCGTAAAAAGCAATCACAACAAAGCAAACCAGAGGAACAACGTAAGAATAATGAATATTGCCTGTGTTATCGGACACAAGGCCCTGAACAGCTGTTAATACAGCCCCACCCAGGATTGCCATAATAAGCCCCGATCCGGCAATTTTAGTATCGTTGCCTAATCCTTGTACAGCCTGACCGAAAATGGTTGGGAACATCAGCGACATGAAGGCTGATATTGAAACAAGGGCAATAACACCAAGCATTCCATTTCCAATAATTACAATCAAAGTGCTTATAATTGCCAGAAGAGCTGATATTAAAAGCAAGGTCCCTGGTTTGAAATATTTCATTAATGCGGTAAATACAAACCTTGACAGGGTAAAAGCAATTAATGCAGCGATGTAATAGCTTGATGCCCCATCTTCGTTAATATTTAATTCTTTCATTACATAGCGGATAGTAAACGACCATACCCCAATCTGAGCTCCCACATAAAAGAACTGGGCCATTACTCCCATCAGATAGTTCCTGTTCCGAAACAATCGTTTAAAAGTATCTCCAAATTTAGAAGCAACGTTGTCGGATGCTTTGGGCATTTTGCTGAATGCAATCATCAACCAGATTATCAATAAAACAACTGCAATGCTCACATATGGGCCCATTACAGCATTTAACTCTTCAGTTTGTATGGCGGTTAATTCTTCGGCAGACATGCTCAGGCGTTCTGTTACACCAGCATGATTAAGGTTAGAAAGGATAAAAAACTTGCTGAGTACAACACCGATTATTGAACCAATAGGGTTAAAAGACTGTGCCAGGTTCAATCGCCTGGTTCCGGTTTCTGGAGGGCCAAGAAAAATTATGTATGAGTTTGAGGCGGTTTCTAAAACTGATAAACCACCGGCAAGTATAAACAGGGCCCCTAAAAAATGACCATAAATTTGTGTGTTGCTTGCCGGAAAAAAAAGCAATGATCCCAGGATGAACATCCCTAAACCAAGTAATACCCCTGATTTATAAGTGAACCTTTTAATGAAAATGGCTGCTGGTAATGCCAGACAAAAATATGACCCGTAAAATGCAAGTTGGATCCAGGATGTCTGGAAATCAGTCATGCTCATGATCTTTTTAAAGGCAGCCAGCAACGTATCCGTCATGTTATTTGCCAGTCCCCACATAAGGAAAAGGCTTGTTAATAAGATAAAAGGAAGGATATAGTTATTCCCATTTGTCTTGAAAAGAGAAGTTTTTTTATTTTCCATCTTATTTGCTACTGTTTTCTGCCTTTATCTACCAATTCGTAAATCCTTTTTCTTTTGAATAATCACGTTTTAAGGGTTGCCCCATTAGTTTTACACGATAAATAATATCAGCTGCCTGTTCAACACCGGTCAACACACCCAGGGCATCTTCGAGGGTTATGCCCTTCGCAAATACACCATGTGCCCTTACCACCACTGCCGGATAATTTTGCAGGGCTGGGGCTACTTTTTCAGCTACTTCATAAGAGCCTACCGGGATATCGCATTCCACCACCGGGATCTTTTTGTATAAAAACATCCCTTCCCCGTCGATGCATGTAATTTCATCTTCTATCATGGAAAGGGCAGTGGTTGCCGGTGCATGGGCATGTACAATAGCCATTGCATCGGTGTGTTTATAAATATTCCGGTGAACATTTGATTCAGTGCTGGCAATCAAACCACTGTGGGCGTCCTCTTCTTCCAGGTCGATAACAACCAGGTCTTCCGGCTGTAGCCAGCCCAACATTGCTGAACGCCGGGTAATAATGACTTTGCCGCCACTTTTCATTGATAAGTTTCCGGCATGACTGCTGTTGTAACCACGGTTGCTTAGATCTTTACCTACCAGGTCAAAGCTCTTGAATGTTTCTTGATCAATTCTCATGATTATTAATTATTTATTTCATACTATTAATCAAATCCAGTTCCTTCAGTTTTGCTTTTTTAGGCACCCCGTTTTCATCCCATCCCCGCACCTGATAATAATCTGCAAGCATCTCTTTTACGGGCACAGTTCTGCCTTTCGACAATCCCTCTTTAAAGGGTTCTTCCATGAACCGTTTGGGTAGTTTATCCTCTTCGTTGCCAACGCCGGCTTTTATATTGAATACCCTTTCCAGGTTGTAAATACGCTCACCGATTTTCAGTAATTCTGTAACATTAAAATCACGACCGGTAATAGCTGTAACAAATCGAGAGTGAAAATCAAATCCCAGTGCATAACCCGAGAATTTGCAATTTACCAGGCTGTCTTCAACAGCGCTCTGGTTTTGCTTCAGTACCAGTAAATCGGGTTTTCCGGCCAGGGTAAAGCGAGGGATTTTTTTTGGTGCATTGAAAATTTCCATGGCAGCCATATACCCTGTCAGATGGCATCCTCCCCGGTTGCTGGTAGCATATCCCAGAGCATGCCCCATCGCTCCCCGCGGATCGTAAGCAGGAAGTTCCAGTCCTTTCACATGGATCGCCGTTTCAGGATCACCGTATTTTTTAGCAAGCAGTCGTGATCCTTCGGCCAGGTCATTTCCTATCTCTTTGCGATAAGCAGTTTTTTTCACCAGTTCAACCAGTACATCCTCATTTCCGAACTTTACCTCATCGCAGGGCAAGTTCCCTTTTTCTTGTAGTTCCATGGCACAGGATATGGTCACACCCATCGAAATGGTATCTATTCCCAGCTTGTTACACCAGTAGTTAGCTTGCGTAATTTTTATCAGGTTGAATATTTCAAGATTGGCTCCCAGCGACCAAACCGTTTCATACTCGGGACCGTTTCCTTTCATATCGCCCGCTTTGGTAATTCTACCGCAACGAATGGTACAACCATAACATGCTTCCGATTTAACGAAAATCTCTTTACGGATGGCTTCACCTCCCGTTTTATGGGCCTTCTCGTGGTATCCGTATTTAAAATTTCGAATGGGCAACATACCAAGGTCATTGATGACATGGAGGACTCCGGCCGTACCGAATAATGGAAAAGCAGCACGGGTAACCGGAAGGGCTTGTTGTTTGTCAAGCGCCTGCTTCGCATAAAGGTTGAGATGTTCCGGATCGTGAATTTCTGTTTTTTGCTTCCCGTTTTTAACTACAATAGCTTTCAGGTTTTTCGATCCCATCACTGCACCAACACCTCCACGGCCGAAAGCACGTCCACTGTCATTCATGATCGAAGCTATTCGCACCAAATTCTCTCCTGCCGGACCTATCTCCAACGTTCTTGATCTTTCACCCTCAAGCTCTTTGAGCTTTTCATAGGTTTCAGCCGTATCCAGTCCCCAAAGGGCGGATGCATCTTTCAACTCATACCCTTTTTCTCCGTCAATTACAAGGTAAACTGGTGAATCTGCCTTTCCCAACACCACAATTCCATCAATGCCGCACCTTTTCATGCGAAAGCCGAAAATACCCCCCGTATTGGAATAAAAAATAGTTCCTGTTAACGGTGATTTGGTAACCAGCGACATCCTGCCACTTGTCGATACTGAGGTTCCTGTAACAGGGCCAATGGTAAAAACCATCGTATTTTCTGGAGATAATGGATCAACATGGGGTAACACCCGATCGGTAAACAATTTTACGCCAAGGCCACGGCCACCTAAATACTTTTCGTATATCTCATCAGCTAATGGCAACGTCTGAATAGATTTTTCAGACAAATTGACTTCCAGTATCTTATTAAACATTCCCTTCATAGCCATTAAATAAAAAAAGTGTTTATTTCTTCGTGTGATTTATCAAACAGTGATTTGTCGTACCGGTGCAACATGGCCGGTTTGTGCCTGACTCCTGTTTGCTTTTCGTTGAGCGGTACGATGTAATTTGCTTTGCTTATTTTTTTTCTGAAATTTCTTTTATCCAGCGAACGCCCCAGGATCACTTCATACATCGACTGTAACTGGTTGAGTGTAAATTTCTCAGGGAGCAACCCAAATCCTTCCATATTCAGGAATACCAGGTCTTGTTGCAAAGCTTCACGGGCTTTCATTAAAATGTGTGAATGGTCGAAAGCTAAGTTTTGTGCCTTATTCACATCAATCCACCGGAGACTATCCTTAATAAGTTTTTGATCGGGATTATGCTCGTCGATACGAATAAGAGCATAATAGGCTATAGTAACCACGCGATTTATCTTCACTCCATAATGCCTTTCCGACCACTCTCTCTCTTCATCGTATTTTATTCGGGTTGGATCGCCAAATGCCTGGAATTGCTTCATGCATACATTTTTCATGCCGGTAAGCTCTCTGAGAATTCGATGGGCTGACGAATCCAGGTCTTCATCTTCTGTTACCAGGCTTCCCGGAAACTTCAGGTTTTTATTACCTGAATTCTGATCTGGGAAAATATCACGTTTATAAACCAATATCTTCAATGCCTGTTCGTTGGTATCCAGGCCGAATATCACACAATCTACAGACAAAGAGGGATTTAAAATCGACATCAAGTAAGTGTATAATCAACACTAACAAAAGTAGAAAAATAAAAATCATTGTCAATACCGTAATAAAATTTGTATTGATTCTATACAACTATAGTTGCTATTTTCATAGACTGTCATGATTGCCGCGTAGATATGGTTATTTACTTATTTTTGGATCAACCAAACAATAACCATTATGGAACTAAAATCAATTATTAACATAGTTCAGTTGGTTAGAGCAGTAGACTCATAATCTATTGGTCACAGGTTCAAGTCCTGTTGGGTCCACAAAAAATGCCGCCAAGTACTCGGCGGCATTTTTTGTTTGACGGTTGTCGATTTGTCGATTTGGCGATTTTCAATTCTCTACCTTGCCAGCACTAACACCAGCACCAGGAGGAGTATAAAAAATGCTGCAATGAATTTCAGGCTCCATTTAGCAGGGTCTTTCTCCTGCAGGCCATCAATCAAGAAAAATATACCGGTAAGAAGTATACCGATATCGGCAATCCAAACCAGCGTGCCTGCCCCGGGCCAGTGCATCACCTTAAACATAAAAGCGAGCAGGGCAACGATAAGTGCCAGAGAGGCAAAGATGCCGTTGAACTGCTCAAAGCCGGTAGAAAGTTTGCCAAGAAATGAGGTAATAAGTAAAATGAACAGCAGGATACCGGCAGCGGAGCCAACGATAAGAAAGACATTCGCACCTGGCCAGTGGGATGTTTTAAAGAATGTGCCGATAAGCAAGAGAATAGTGGCAACAAGCGCATTGATTTTAATGATTTTGGTCATGGTTCTTTGAAATTGGTAAGGTATACTTATATAACCAGAATATACCGATATTATTGTTTTTATACCTCTATCAAACACTTCTCAGAATTATTGACGGCCTTTTCGACAACAGAAAATCATAGAATAGTCAAATCGTCAAGCCACTCAACCAGCCAATCTACCGTCAAAATTCATCCATATCTCACCATTGTAATAGTTGGGTTAGTTCGTTGTGGTATTGACTGTATAAATGTCAGTTCATTTAGCTTGACATGTCAGGATTGATCTTCGGTTTTAACCTTTTATTGTAAGATGAATATAAATCCAGAGGATATTTTAGACCAGAATCTTATCAGAGACGACAAAGGCAGAAGGATCATCCCTGATGTGGGTGATTCTACTTGCGGATAATTGATTTATCCTTCAAAAAAGGAGAGCCGGTCCAAATCTGAAGAGGGGATGCGGGTTGCTGTTTTTGGCAGCTACATCGCCGGATACCTATTATTGGAAACGCTTAAGAAGATTAGAAAGCAGAATCCCGGAAGATTAAATATTTGAAAACCAAATACTATTTTATAAATTAGTAAAAATTTTACATGAGAAAATATCTGTCTCTGGTCCTGATAAGCATACTTTTAGTTCTTTCATCCTGTAAAGAGAAAGAGTGTGACTACAGTAGTAACCCTGATAAGTATCTTAAGAGAATATATATCCTGAACACAGGTGATATACATGAAATGTCGTATTATTTACCGAAAGTGGCTCACTTCATTAAAAAGTTCAGGGAAGAGCATGAACATGTGATGGTTTTTGATGCAGGAGACCGCTTTACCTGGTGGCCCACGTATAATTTGTATTATGAAAATGGAACGAATGATACAGTAGTTACTGATCTCAAGTCGCTAAATACCAATGGAAGAACAATTCTAGAATTATTGAATATGGTAGGATATGATGCGATGGTTTTCGGAAATCATTCATGGGTTTATACAATGGATACCATGATCATGAGGATTAATGAATTTAATCTTCCTATCCTATCATGTAATGTTATTTATCCTCCTGATATTCCATCAAAGCCATCTGAGATATTTTCTTTTGGAGGTGTAAGGATCGGAGTTGTGGGAGTAACCACCGGTGATAAGGATCACGTGTTGCCGGGTGACAGTCTGAATGTAGGTGGTCCAACAAGTAAGTTTGTTGTAGATGAAATTAATTTGCTCCAAAACAATACAGACCTTGTTGTTTTGGTAACCCACGAACTCGACAACACGGATGAAATTACCGCATATACTCTTCAGGGATTTGATGTGCTAATTGGCGGGCATTCTCATACGGCATTGAACACATTGATAATGGGAAAACTTATAACCAAGGCCGGACTTGGAGGTATGTATGTGGGTATTACTGAAATTATCTGGGACACGGAGAAAGATGAACTATCAGGGTTGGATTATTCCATTGTATATATGGAAGAGTATCCGTATGAGGATGCAGAGATGAAGGCAGCAATTGATATAATGTTGAATTAGTCATTCATATATTTCGTACTTTTATATTGGAAAAATCATAAGACCGGCAAAAATTTTCACCCAATCCGATATGTCGTATGAATACTTTTCTTCAAAATACTCCACTTCTCGTATTGACAGGAATCTTTGTTTTTCTTTCAATTATTGTACTGACCAGTATAATTCACAGCAAAAAAATTGCCTGTAGCAATTATCTTAAATATATATGGGCTTTCTTTCTGATACTTCTTGTTTCTGATGTTTTCTCTTTCCCTTATGCCGCTCTGGGCTGGGCAATTGCGAGTTTTCTGATACTGCGTGAGTATTTCTCATTAGTGGATCTGCGCATACAGGATAGAATCGGAATCCTTGTTGCCTATTTATCTATTCCCTTTATGATGTATTTGATCATTATCGACTGGTATACGATGTTTATTATTTCAATTCCTGTTTATAGCTTTCTGGTTATCCCTTTCCTGATATCAATTTCAGGTAAAGAAACAGATGGTGCCATTTACTCCATAGGTACCATAGATTTCGGACTTTTCCTTTTTGTGTTTTGCCTTGGACATCTGGCCTATCTCTCTTTTTTTTCCACGTGGATGGCAGCCATGCTGATTCTTAATGTTGCCATTTGCGATATCACTTTTCTATTACTTAAGGATAAAATGGCTGATAAGAGAAAATTGTTAATGCTTAAGTTTTTGATTCCCATACCACTTACCGTAAGTTTATCAGTATTATTATCAACCTGGACTGGAATTCCTCTCAATCATTCTATTATTCTTGGTATGATGATCCCAGCCCTGATGGTTATCGGATATCATACCGTCATGTATTTTGAGATTGATCTTGGTATCGTTGAAGATGAAATGAAACCAGGGAAAGGGGTGATCATCGACAATGTGAAATCATTACTTTATGCTTCTCCTGTTGTTTTTCATTATATCAGGTATTTCCTGTTTTAAGTAAAAACATGAAAGGGATTTCTTTAAAAATATTGATTCACCTGCTTCTGATACGACCATTCGTTAAGCTTCTGTTTGGGGTGAATCTTTTTGGGAAGGAAAATATTTCCAATCATGACAGTTACATCCTTGTATCTAATCACAACAGCCATTTTGATATTTTACTGTTGTTTTATCTTCTTCCTGTTAAACATATTTACAAAACACATCCTGTTGCAGCAAAAGAGTATTTTTCAAAATCGAAAATTGTTTTTCAGACAGTGAATTACCTTTTTAGTCCAATTTGGGTGAGCAGGGGAGAAATTAAAGCCAATATTGGATTCCTGGATGAATTAAGAGAGAACCTGAAAAATGGACATAACCTGATCATCTTTCCTGAAGGAACAAGAGGATTACCTGGCGAGGTGCAATCATTTCAAAGTTGTATTGGTAAAATCTCTCAGGAACATCCTGAGATTCCAATTATTCCTGTTTTTCTTTCGGGACCGGAAAGATTGCTTCCCAGGAAAAGTTCAATCCCCATTCCCTTATGGAATCATGTTACCATAAGCCCTCCGCGGGTTTTTGAAGAGGCTGCTAAAGTCATAACAAATTCTCTGGAAAAATCCATTCGTGAATTAGCTCGGAAAGAAAAAGCCATACGCCATAAAAGAAAGCCAAAAAAGACCAGATGTATAAAATCAGTTGCAGTTCTGGGCATAGATGGTTCAGGAAAGAGTACGTTGTCAGAGAACATCTCAATGAAATTATCAGCAACTGAGAAAGTCACATTAGTAACAGACAAACTACAATTCTACAAAAATGGCAAGCCAAAAAAGATGCCCCCATTTATTACTGAGCATATCAGGAGGGCCATTGGCAGCTATGCAAAAAATGCTAAGTCGCTGAAACTTTACAAAGCTCCTAAACTTGCAGAGTTACTTTTAAGGAATTCTTTGATTTCAAAAATTAAACGTTGGCACAATCCTGATTGCCTTGTATTAGATGGATCACCCATTCTCAACCTCACCGCATGGTCGATACTTTATAAAGAAAAGTTGTTTAGTGAAGTTGTTTGTGTAA
Source organism: Candidatus Woesearchaeota archaeon (assembly GCA_017608295.1). The sequence goes on along the minus strand of JAFCGF010000012.1, from coordinate 26,085 downwards.
AAGCCATAAAAATTCTATGCTCCAAAGGAGATGATATTCCCCCCGATGATCCTATCTATACCGATTTTCCAGAATTGAAAAAGCTAAAGAGAATCGGACTGGCTAAATTTGATCTTCCGGAGATAGTATTGTTCCTTGATGCGGATCCAAAAATTGCAATCAACAGGATCAATAAACGAGGAGAGAAGAGGCAGGTACACGAAAAAGAAGAAAAATTGGCCAAGCTAAGAAGTGCATATTTAAGTATATGCAACATTTTAACGGATTATTTTGATATCCCGACATTGATAATTGCCGGGGATAATAGCATTGAAGAGACAACGAATACAGCGATAGAATTCATAAATATGCACTTGAAGAGAGGAATAGATCATGAACAATAAAAGGATTGATGTTATTGCTACAACCATTTCCGGGTCTATTCAGGATTGGGGTAAGGTCAAACATATTGTTCCGTTGTTTGAGAGTCATGGATTTCATAATGTGACATTATATTCTGTAGATACCCATGCTGCAGTTAGAGAGAAAACGCGTGAATGCCTTGAAGATGGAAGCCGGATCATTATTTCTGCCGGAGGTTCCGGGACGTTCAACAGTGCATTGGAAGGATGTTGCGATTCAGGAATCAACCTAAACGATATTATGCTTGGATTCCTCAGAAAAGGTTCTGCTGATCTTATCGGAAAAACGCTAGGAATGCCTGATACGATCGATGATGCTATCAATGTTTTTGTTGATTCTATCAATAATAAAAGGAATATTAAATGTGATATAATCAATGCTGTAAGTCATGAAAGTGGTGCAAAGGCCCGGAATTTTGCAGGATATGGGGGTGCTGAAATTTTCGGAGAAATCCCTACCTATACGGAGAATCGTTTCATTAAATATTACAAAGGGATATTCAGTCAGATATTTGGTGATCTGGGCCCTTTTTTCATTGGTGCCAGCCTTGCCTGTATGAACAGAACATTAAAATCACCCTTTAAACGCAAAAGAAAATGGCAAATCGTAGTGGATGGTGAGCTAGTATCTGAAGGTGTTTACCAGGCTATGATCATTGTAAACGGAGATCTTGGCAAAGACCTTCCACTTGCCCGGTCTGTCCCTCTGGGTTCAGGAGATTTTCACCTTTTCACCTTAAAAGATATTGGCCTTCGGAAATTGATTGGACAGTTCAAGAGCACCTGGGATGCAAGTGTAATGGATAATCCTGAAAAATGGGGTTTTGAAAAATTCTGTATTGCAAAATCATTAAAACTTAAGTCAGGCAGCAAGAAAACATTCAATGTTAATATTGATGGTTCTACGATGAAATGCCTGGGAGAAGTAGATTTTCGATTAAGTAACCAGATAAATCTTATAGTTGCTTCGCAGTAAGCAGAGACTTCCCTGGGGCTCAACTATTTAAAATTCCTTCAAGGATATAGTTTTGTCAGTGATTATCAGTTAATAATCGAATTGCCGAAATAACTCCCAGCTCTATTAAATACTATATATATACTTCAGTTGGACGATTTCACTTATTTTTCTAATTGAACAGGCTTTGCTTTGTAATCCAATGTCAGCGTTGTGGAAGGATTTTTCCATACCCGGCAAACCGGTTTTTCAGATCGTTTCATCTTCGGTAATCCGGAATCAGTCGAGTAGTAATATTTCCCATCCTCATTTTGATATTCGTACAAGAGAATCACAGCCGGTGATGCATTTAGTTTCCATATCAAATCCGTACGTTTACCTGTTACTAATCCTGAAAAATTATTTTCAACTCCCTTATATTTTCCATTCAATTCCCCATCTGATATTTGAACAGTAAATAGATAGGTGATCTTTTCGGCAGAATCTCTGATAAAAAGCTCCAAAGAGTCATTTAAAATTGATCCTTTTTTAAATTCGAATATTTGGCTGTAAACCGATCCAGTTATTTTATCTTCTCTAAGTAATAGATTCATGGCAAAAGGATAATCATCTGCTTTACACTCCCATGTTCCTGATATTTGATCCTCCATAGTGTTTAAACCAGGAAGTCCGTAAAAAAGCGGACTTTCTGCTTCACCTTCAATAGCTTGAAATTCTGTTTTTAATCTGCTATTTTTATTTTTCTTTTCAAGGTAAACTGGAATCATTCCATCCAACCTTCTATCTGCTGGAAAAGCATAAAAAGGAATTTCATTAACGTTTTTCCATTTATCTAAGGAATCAACAGCACTGCGCATCATATACCTAGATTTTCCTTCAACATCCGATATAAAGTATACAGGAGCAGGAAGATAAAGCCTGGTATCATTCAGATCCAGACGATACATAATTTGATTATAATCGTAACGAGGGGTTTGATCTGGATTACCGGAGAAAGAGTGTGTATAGGTGCCCTCGAAATAGATAAGTCGGCCACCATCTTGATCAAAGTACTGGTGGTGAGTTGGGAGGTAAAAAGTATAGTTTTGATGGCTTACAATCTTGCTTGAATAATTCCATGGACCAACTGGAGAATCACCCTCAGCGTACCAGACTTCTCCTATATTTTGCTGAACGATCATCACCCAACGTTTGCGGAAGGAATTCCATTGAACAGATCCTGAGAAGGCTTCAACAGCGGCACCTGAATAGAGGTCCTGCAGGTGGAACCATGATTCCTCTGGTTTCATATGGCCCTCTGAAATCATCTCCTTTTCCCGGCCGTAACCAATGTGCGCAGTATTAGCCTTCCATGCATAAATTAAATGACCATCACGATCTCGATCAAGCATAGGTGAGGACTTGCTGTATTTGCTACCTGTGACCATACATGTAAAAGCCTCATATGACTTAGGATCAGTTAACTGGTCCATGTTTGCCTTTACACGGACAAACATGTTGTTTGGATATAAATGAGCAAAGTAATAATATTCCTGTCCTTCAACGGTGACCCTGAAAGGACGCCCAACTGGATACAGGCTTGTGTTCAGGTCAAATTGCACCAGCTGCTCAAAGTTTTCTGTCTCATTATTAAAAATTGCGAGGCCCATTTCATAGAAGTTATCCAGGTTTTTCATGCGTTTATAATAAGCCACCAAATGTTCATTGCCATTTTCATCCTTGATGGTCATCGGACAGGATATCCATCTTGGTCCCGGACCGGGAAACTTGGTTGAAGGAAACATTGGTTTGCAAAATCCCGACTCGTTAACAAAATAGTTGAGATTAATCCCAATACCTGGATCAAGCCCACCTTTATCAGGCCATTCAGATGTTGCGCCCGGGGCAGCGAAGTTACCAAGCGGATAAGATGGCCGGTCGGTATCCCCCCAGAACCAGTATAGCTTACCATTGTATGGAATGGCAAAGGCTGCATCCTGACCCATAACCTGACCGTTAAGAACAGGATAATATATTGGCACAGGTTGTCCCAGGAGCAGGCTATGATGATACAGTCCTTGACCGGTGATTCGATAGAGTCGTTCTGCAATATTATCACGTTTGATCTTGATTAAAGTGCTGCCACCTTTTGTGGTCTTGATCGTCTTACCTCTGTATCCCAAATAATCCGCAGGATATTCATATCCATGACTTTTGATATAAAAATAAACCTCCTGGTCCATTAACCCAGGTTCATAAAATGCTATTATGCCATTGTTATCAGTGTAATATCTAATATCGTTGGTGGTCATAAGTTCGACGAGTGGTACTCCGCGTCCGGTCTGTTCATCAACAACTGTAATCTTGAAATAGTCTCCCGGTTCCTGAGCAGAAACTGTTAGTCCATTAACCGAGTGAAAAAATACGAGGGCAATTGCAATTTTATTAAAATTCTTCATGCTTTTTAATTTTTGATTACATAAAATCTATTGCTACAATTATTCCTCTCAGTATAAAGGAATTATCAAAAATAAATCGAATAACGTAATCGTCATTATGACAAGCTGAAAATTCAATTTCATGCTTTGATGAAAGTATCTCATTTTGCTCAAGACCAAGTATCTCAAAGACTTTATCTCTGGATAATCCTGTATGTATCCCGTTTGGCGTTATATATTTATCAGAGTTAGCGAGAATTCCGAAAACTCCATCATTTAAATAGTAAATAATCAGGCCTTTATAATAATGAATTGGCATTGAGTTGAACAATCCGCTATCAATTCTTATACTATCGGGTTGTCCAATTATCTCAATAACATCCGACATTCCCAATTCAATTCTCAAAAATCCAATCTTAAACTCTGAGCTGTCAATACAGAATGTTAAATCACTTGTCTGCGTAAGTAATTTTGACTCTTGAGAATAAGCCCGAAAACCTGTTATTATGGCAAGGAATATTAATATGTATCTCGTTTTCATAAGTTTTTGTATTAATTCTTGATTTGTTTTTTTCTTGTAACAATCCAATTCAACAAGTACAAAAGGCCTGCCAGAAATCCCGGAGCAGCAAATATTGGAGGTCCATCGAAACCGGCGATAATGACATAAAAAATACTGCCAAGAATGATAATTATTGAACCCCATAGAGGCTTCCACCAAATTACAGCATAGCCAATCATGTAAGTTAAAAAGTATGGGAGTGGGTCATCCCAGGTAGAAAATGATTCTGGAAATTCAAAGAACATTTTAGGGTCACCTTCAACAATGGCGATAATGATCTTTGAGCCCACTGCCAATAGCATAAATGAGGTAAAAATAAGGCCCCATACTATTGACAGGAGATGGAGTTTGCTTTTCGGTTTGTGTTTATTTTTCATGGTTTCTGTTGTTAAGTTAACCTGTTTTTTGCTAATGGCAGCTTGGTTATCTATTGCAATTTAAAAAAATTAATTGAAAAATCTCCTTTTATAAGATTCGGTTATATTTCCCTTTTCGTCAAATTTGAGAGTGAACTTTTTCTTGTGTAATACCCCATCTATCGTTTGATCTTTTGCAGATGTGCATCTTTTTAATTTACCACTTTCATAAAACCATATACACTCCCGCTTGCAAAATACACCCTGGACTTCAATATCATCTACTGGTTTAAAAAGTGCTAGATGCCCGTTGGGATAAAGACGAATACCACCTCCTCCCATCCACATCCAACCTGTATAGTCAGTTCCAGAACATTGATAACCTTGAATAATTGGATCATACAAACAATAAATATAGATGCTTCCACTCTTGCCAAACACCGCAAGAGTGCCTTTTTTCAGTACATTTCCTGCGATGGTGTCATCGTCACCTAATATACATGCTCTTAAATTCCAATCTGTTGTAAAAACAGCCCCCTCGATGCTATCGCATGAAAGACCATTAATTAACTGATTGGATGTGAATTTACATGTGTTTACTGAATCTGCTCCGGCTACAACCAGATAATGCGTCTTTAGATCGAATCGATCTACATTGAGCCCGATGTAAGTATCTTTTGGAAAAGGATATTCGCCAAAAGTATACGCATCGGCAAGTGTGAAGCTCTTTAACTCCCAATTTTTAACAAAGCTAATGTTGCCATAACAGGGAATACCATTGATGATTGTTTTTTGTTTCAGAAGCCCTTCTATTTGAAGAGTGTCCTTTGTTTTCTTATCAAGGGTAACAGTAACTTCGGCAAATTCAATATGATTAAAAGTTGTGTCAGAATAAATATACTTTTTCTTTCCTGCGTGGCAGGAAGTTGATATTAGTATAACTGCTAAAAGGATTGCGAGATTTTTCATGATTTTGGATCTTAGTTCGACATCAGGTGAATTGGTAATCAGCGGTAAATATATTCTCCCGGAAGGTGATTCTTTTGCAATTCCTTTGCAAATTGGCTGTAGATTGTTTTACAAAGAACCTGGAATGGTATTTCAGAGCCCCATCCGATATAAATAAACCATCCTCACCAGAGCAAGATTGCAATTCAGAAATTTGCAGGCAAAGAATAAAAACATACTACTCAAAAGGAGACGCTATGAGAGTTGATTGGTATGAGAAAGATTTTTGAAAAGTTTTTTAGTGTCAAACATGCTATACCAAATTTTATCCTGTTTTTTGATATTATAATTTTTATAGTATTGTATGTCAGCTCAATAGAAAACACTCATGGGCCTGTTGGGTCCACAAAAAACCCGCTGCGGCGGGATTTTTTATCATGATTCAAATCTACGCAAAATGAAACTGATTCAAATCTCAAAACAGATTATCATTATTTTTGCGTCTATCTGAATTTACATTAAAATCAAAAAAAACGGCATGACCATAAATCCAGAAGATATTGTAGACCAGAATCTTACTGATGATGACAGGGGCAGACAGATTATAACTGACGTGGGTGATTCCACCTGGGGACAATTGATTTTTCCATCAAAAAAGGAAAACCAATCAAAAACTAAGCAGGGAATACGAGTACTAATTTTTGGAAGTTATATCATGGGATACCTGTTATTGGAAACACTAAAAGAGTTTAGAAAACGGAATCCGGTGCGATTAAACATTATGGGGCTGGTTACAGATGATCCGGCAAATCCTGCCGCAAAAATATCTGTAAAAAGAAGGATATGGCGGTTGTATGATCAGCAGGATACCATCAGCCTGGAAACGGCTATGATTGAATCAGGTCTGGAAGGCGGTATCCCGGTTTATACCGGAGCCGTGAAAACAGAATATTTCAGAAAATTGTTAAAAAAATGGAATCCGGATGTGATCCTGGTTTGTGTTTTCGGTCAAATCATTGATGAACTGATCATCAACTATCCGCAATACGGCATTTACAATTTTCATCCTGCAGACCTTCTTGCAGGCCATGGTGCAGGACCTCAGCCTTTTCAGGATTTAATAGACCGGAATGCTGAAACTTCTAAGCTAACGATCCACCAACTGACACTGCAGCTGGATGCCGGTCCGATTGTGGGTCAATCCCCTCCCGTTAATGTAAGATATGCAGATGAAAGTATGACTGATAATATTCTTGTATTGGAAGATAAATTACTGCATACGGTAGATATTGCAGGAGCCCTTCTTATGAAAACCCTCATCCTTCATAAGGAAAGAGGGATGAAAGGCCCGGTAAGGAAATTGGATTTTGACAGGCACTTCAATGCTGAAATCCGGGATTGGTTCATGAAGCCAATCCCTTCAAAAACACATATTGAAACCCTGCCCGTACCCTCAAAGTATGTTGATTACCAGTTGTAATGATGCTGATTTGAATAAGAAAAGTAAAGAGTGGGAAGATTACAAGGAAACTCATTCACCTTGGATGACGGAGTGTTTATCACCGAAACAGATGTGAAGACAGGGGAAGGGTTTTGATTGGACGATTGGCCGATTTTCGATTAGCCGATTTTCGAAATATTGGTAGCTATAACAATATTACATTGATATAAACAGATTATAGTGGTCGTATCGGGTAAAAATTTCTCTCACATATTTATATGGTTCTTCTCCCCGTATATACCCATACCCTACAACCTCATCCCGGTAATGCTTCGGATTTGAAAGTTTAAGAAGATAATCTTCTACTTCGTCATCCCAAATGTATGTTTCCGACTGGTGCTTTTCAGCATGCTTTTTCCTGGGTTCCGTAACAGTCAGGCCGTAGGCAATGATATCGCCTTCCCCCATGTTCAACATGGTTAAGAGATTTTTTAAGGTCCATGTTATCTGCAACGACGATCTCCAGTTCCAGTTCCAGGTGTTCGGCCAGTCTTTCCAGAAGTTCGTTTTCAAAACCGAGCGGCTGGCCCCAGTAGAGAAAATAGCTTGTCGGATCAAAGATAGTGATGGCCTTCAGGACCCCATCCTCTTTGATCCGGTCAAGATCTCTCTTAACAAATTAAATATCTACAAGCTTATCAGAAGTAATCTTCTCTTCATTTGTGCTTGTTCTGCAACCGGCAAATGTCAGTACGACAATGAAACCGATGATAAAATAGCGACGAACAGTAACCAGTAACATGATAAATTTTTTGGGTATGTAATTCAAAATTAATAATAATAATGTCAGCCATGAAAACCACCGATATTTTCCCTGGCGGAATTCCACCACGTTTCTATCATAAGATGAACGTATGTTTGTTATGTTATGAAAAAACTACTTCTCATCATATTGATCATCACCGGGTCATTGTGTCATGGCTTGTCACAGAATACCGATGATACGGTATCAAATGACCGTGATAAGGCTCTGAATATTTTCCTGGATTGTCTGAGTTGTGATGTAGCTTACTTCAAGACCAATTTCACCTTGGTGAATTATGTCAACGAGCGGACGGATGCCGACGTGCATATCCTGGTAACCTCTATGGCGACAGGAGGCGGGGGAACGGAGTATACTATGCTGCTGAATGGCAGGAAGAGATTCAGCATGCACAGGGATACGGCTGTGTTCAGCGTTCCAGCTGATGCTACGCAGGATATCAGGCGTGCCACAATGTTGGAGCACACCAAACTTGGTTTGGTCCCTTTTCTGATGAAAACCCCGGCCAGGAAGAAGTTAACCCTATTGATAGATGAACTGAGTGAAGATGATGCAAGCTTTAATATAAAGGATCCCTGGAGAAACTGGAATTTTGAAATCAGTGCCGGCGGGAGCATCATGAACGAGAAGACATCTAAAAGCTATGGGATCCATGGGGGATTATATGTCACCAAGGTTACTCCTGAGATCAAACTGGAGTCCAGTAACAGTTTCAGGCTGAACGAGGCAAAGTTAAACCTGTATGATGGTGATTCATTGATCTTCTCGAGTTTTTCATCCCAGTCATCTTTCTCCAGCTACAATCTTTTTGCAAAAAGCCTGGGTGATCATTTCAGCCTTGGCGGGTTAGCTTCATTCTTAAGAAGTGACTACAGCAATCTTGATATGCAGCTGGTTGTAGGACCTATGGTTGAATTTAACCTTTTTAAATATGCAGATGCCAGCCACAAGCAATTTCGCTTTCTCTATGGAATTACCTATGAGTATTCCGACTATATGGATTTAACCATTCATAACAAGCTGTCCGAACAGCGTTTCACACATGGCTTGAATATTTCATTCGGATATATTGATACATGGGGGAGTATTGATGCAGGTGTTTGGGGGACAAGCTATCTGAATAACTGGTCTCAGTATTCCCTTGGAGCTAATGCATGGGCATATATCAATCTTGGAAAAGGATTTTCATTCAACATTGGTGGTGACTTTTCATACATTCAGAACCAGATAGGCCTGAAACAGGGAACGGCAAGTACTGAGGAATTGATGCTCGGACAGCGTGAACTTGAAACGAATTACAGATATAATATTTCTTTCGGGATAACTTTCAGGTTCGGTTCTAAAAACAATAATGTTGTTAATCCGAGGATCTGGTAATAGATAGAGGATGATTATCTCTTCAACTTAATCCATCAGGGCTGCTCTCCATCCCACTTCTAGCATCTGTGCCATCTCTTTCACAACCTCTGCATATACCGGATCGGAAACTACATTTTTATTCTCCATCGGATCATCCTTCAGGTCGTATAATTCGTTTGCTGCCAGTTCACCGGTCTCTTCTTTTTCCCATTCCACATAAAGATAATCATGTGTTCGGATGGCATATCCATGGTAAGCGATGCCATCGGGGGCCAGCCAGATCCGGTTTCGCAGAAACTGGCTGAAGACCGCTTTTTTCAACGGTTTCCCCGGTTCCGTAATCAAGGGCACAGTACTGATGCCTTCCAGATTTCCGGGAGTTTCCAATCCAGCCAATTCACATAATGTGGGATAGATATCCACAAATTCCACCAGCTGATCACTCACAACAGGGTTTTTATGCAACCTGGGAGTGCTGAATATCAAAGGCACACGGGTGTCGATGGTGTAATTGGTCATTTTGCACCAGCTTCCATGTTCTCCCAGTTTCCAGCCATGGTCTCCCCACAGGACCACAATGGTATTGTCAAGGATGCCCAGCTTTTCAAGTTTGTCCATGAGCCGGCCAATCTGTGCATCTACATAACTTACCGAAGCCAGGTAACCGTGTTTAAGCTGCCTGGCCTGTTCTTCGGTCAGACCGGCATCAAGCGGATGAGGCTGTGTTTTAAAGTCCTCATAACTCCGTAGCTCCCGAAGGTTGTTGATGGCCATAGGTGGAGCGCCTTCAGGTATAAAATCATTTTCAGCCATGGGTATCTTTTCCCGGTCATACAGATCCCAGTACTTTTTCGGGGCATTGAAAGGCAGATGGGGGCGGTAATAGCCGATAGCAAAGAAGAACGGCTGGTCTTTTTCGGAAAGCGCTTCTAGTTTTTCAAGCGCCAAATCAGTTTGTGCTCCATCGTAATAGGCATTGTCGGGTGCATCCTTACATTCTGTGGCATAAGCTTTCAGGTACCACTCTCCGATCCTGTCGATAAACCTCTCCTGTTTTCCGGCATCAATGATCTCCTGTTTATGCTTTACCAGGTATTCAAGTGCTTCTTCGCCAATATATTCGGCATCAGGATCGAACGGATGACCTTTGATGTGCAGCTTTTTTTCACTCCACGACAAAGAGTCGGGCAGGGTGTTGTGATAGATCTTTCCAACAGCTGCTGTGTGGTAACCATTCTTTTTAAAGTACTGTGGCAGCGTAACAACATCAGGAATGGTTTCACGGAAATCGGTCCATAGATCCCATACTCTGGTAGAATTGGGTCTCAATCCCGTCATCAGGCTTGCCCGTGAAGGATTGCAAACGGCAGACTGGCAATAAGCATTGGTAAACATGATCCCGTTTTCGACCAGTCTGTCAATATTGGGACTGATGGCATGTTCTGCACCATAGCATTCCAGCTCAGGACGAAGGTCGTCAACAGCAATGAAAAGAATATTTGGTTTGTTTTCATCCTCTTTCTGGCTCGAACACCCTGCTATCATCAAAACCATTGGAAAGAAAATGGCAATAAACAGAATCATTTTGTGCACGCTTTTCATCATTCTTGTTTTAAAAATGTAAAAATAGAAAAGTTAAGAATAGAAAGGCTCCCGGCAATCGCACATCGTCAAATCAAACATCGCCCAATCGACAATCGCCCAATCTTATTTCCCCTCTTCCCCCTGATACCCAAACAATCCCTTCTCCTTGATCTCCTTCTCAATATAATTTGGGACCATCTCCTCCCAACCGGGTTCACCCTCGCGGATCATACGCAACACATTGGCAGAGTTGATGTACAACCACTCTTTCTTGACATTCGTGATGTCCAGGATCTTTCTGTTTTTGAACAGGTAATGATACAGGTCTTCATGGTCTTCCGGCAGGCGGATATCTTTCGATGTTAGGAGGTCTCCGACCGCTTCCCGGGTATCGATTGAAACCGCTGCGATGGTAGGATAAACATAAACCTTTACATTGTCGACGAAGATTTTACCAAATGCTTCCAGGATCCCTCCTTTGAGATTGGTATAATATTTCTCGTTGATCACCCTGATGAAGGTAGGGATCCCGATCACGATCCGAAGGTTTTTGATAGTAAACTGGGAAAAATAACTCACCAGCCTGAAGTACTCCTGGAATGTGGAGATCATTACATGTTGTCCCATCCCGTTCAGGAGGTCAACCCGTTCCAGGAAATCACGCTCATCGATCTCCCCTTTTCTCAGCAGGTTATTGACCGAAATTTCGCAAAGAGAAAGTGTATTATCCCGGTCATAATCTTCATCCCGCTTGAAGAGACGGTAACTGGATTTCAGCATGTCGAATCCCACTTTGTGTATGGGCCTGAAAGCCCCTCTGAAGAGCAGCACGTTTTTCTTATAAAGCATATCCGCAGGTTGCTGGACTTTTCCATACCGGTCAAACATCATTGCTGATGTCATGCCGTTCTTCACCAACTGAACGCCCAGCAATCGATTGTCAACATAGTCAAGATCCGGCCCATGCATCCTCATCATGGTGATCTCGATACGGTCTCGCGAGATGTTGTCCATCAGGGAGAGGATGAAGTCGACAGGATGTTTTGAAAAATGGTAGCAGGCATAGATCAGGTTGACGCCCAGGATGCCCAGGGTTTGCTGCTGGAGCAGGGTATCCTGCTCAAGCAGGTTCACATGAACTAACACTTCATTTGGGTCTGCACCCGGATCGTGCTGAAACCGCACTCCCATCCAGCCATGGCTGTAATTGTCCTTCCGGAAATTCAGGGTGGCCACCGTATTGGCAAAGGCAAAGTATTTTGTAGGGATCTCCCGCTTTTCCTCAAGCACGCCGACAAGGTCGTTGTACTCGGTATCCAGCATTTTGCATAACCTGCCTTCGGATACGTATTTGCCGGGTTTATTCTTATTGTAAAGCCTGTCGCTGAACAATTTATCATAGGCAGAGATCGATTTTGCAACGGTTCCTGAAGCGCCTCCTGCCTGGAAGAACTGTCGCGCCACCTCCTGCCCCCCGCCAATCTCGGCAACGGTGCCATAGATCGATGGGTCCAGGTTGATGCTTAATGCTTTTCGATTGGCGCTGAGAATATCTCGTTCCATATGCTACATGATCTTTGGATTATCAAAGATACAAAATCGTAAGGGCGAGGCATGCCTCGCCCCTACGATCGAAACCTTCCGTCCTCCTTATTCTAGTATCTGAACCGCATACCCGGATGAAAATACCTTGTTATCCCGGGTCGCCCTAACCTCAACTTTATATTGCCCCGGCTTAAGAATAATATCCTGGCTGACGAATTGCACAGCATTGATCCCCGGCTCCATTTTGCCATAAGGTTCCTCATTGATAAACAGTTCCGGAATGCCGAAATTGCAATAGGCCTTGAAACGGCAGGTATCTGTATCCTGTATGTTATTTCTTCGTCCTGTAAGATATAATACCGGTTCATCCGACCAGTTTGCCTTGTACCAGTAAAAGGCATCCTTCCTGGTTTTTCTGTCATACGTGACCAGCCCTTTATGGTTTCTCCCTTTGATCCCGCCCCGGTCCCACTCAGGCACCGAAAAATCAAACATGTTCCACACATAAGATGCCCAGATGAAAGGGGATGTATCGATGGCTGCAAATGTGGCTTCATGATAATAGGTCTGATAGTTTTCCGGAAAAAATTGTCCTTTTGGGTCCGGGACAACCCTATTGTCATCGGTCTGGTGAGCGATATTTCCTCCGGCACCGTATTCGGAGACAGAAATTCGTATATCCGGTTTCGCTTTATGATAATTCCTGATCCATTTACCCAATTCTTCAGGCCTTCCGCCATACCAGCCGCTATATTGATTGAAGCCCTGCAGGTCGGCCAGTTCATGGATCGGATGGTCGAAGACCCACCAGATGTTACTCACACCTACTGTATACCTGGAAGGGTCAAGTTCTTTTGCCAGGTTATGCAGTTCCCTGGTTAGGTTGACCGGTTGCCGGATCGTTTTTCCTTTGATCACCTCGTTGTGAAGGCCCCAGACGAAAATAGAGGGATGGTTGAAATTTTGCTTGATCAACTCTGTCAGTTGCTGGATTGCATTGCCGTCGGCACCTTCCCTGTACCCATTCACAAATGGGATTTCAGCCCATACCAGGATCCCCATCGAATCGGCCAGGGTATATATATATTCCGCCTGCTGATAATGTGCCAGCCGAATCGAAGTGGCCCCCAGTTCATCAATTAATTCCATGTCTTTTTTATGATGTTCCGGAAGGAGCGCATTCCCCAGGTCCTGCCATTCCTGGTGCCTGCATACCCCATACAACCTGTAGGGTTTTCCATTCAACATAAATCCTTTCTCCGGATCAATCCAAAAATACCGTATCCCGGTCCATTGGACCAGGTTATCCTGTACGATCCCGTTTTGCAGCACCTCGGTTTCCAATTGGTAGAGGTAAGGATCAATCCTGCCATTCCACAGATGGGGCTCTTTTACATGGAGGTAAGAAACAACAGGAACCAGCCCTCCCGGGAAGAGCACCTCTTCCATAATGCTCTCTGCAACGAGTTTTGAATCACCGGATGTCAGCCGGTTAACCAGTGTAACCGGTTGTTTCGCCAAGCCGTCATTTTTTAAGAAGGTCACGAGCTTCAATACCGCTTTCTCCCGGCTGACCTCTTCAGGATGGATATATACACCGTAAGATACATGATCGGTAAGCCCGATATGAATGTTATTCGTGATGATTAGTGAAACATCCCGGTAGATCCCTCCATAGATCCCAAATAGAAAGTTGTCTTTGGGATAGGATGCGGTTAATTCGTTATTTACCCTCACCAGGATTGAATTGACCGTGTCTACTTTGAGAAAACCGGTGATATTAAAAACAAAAGCGGAATAACTTCCCAGGTGATCACCCACAAACTGGCCATTGATAAAAAGTTCAGCAAGCTGTCCAACTCCGTCGAATTTGAGAAAATATTGCCGGGCAGTAATCTCCTGGTTAATCTCCAGATCTCGTTGATACCAGGCAGTACCATAGGTGACCTTTTCTCCCGATTGAATGTCCCGGTCATTCCATGTTTGGGGTATTTTCACTTCCTGCCACGAAAGATTGCCGGAGCGGATCTGTTCAATCTCCATTTCACCAAAAAGAAATTTCCAGTCATCATTGATATTGATAACTTCCCTGACCTGTGCTTCACAATTGATTGTGAAACCTGCTAAAAAGGGGATCAGAAAGATCATCCGCAGCAATCCATTCCAGAAAGTTGTTTTTCTCATTTAGCAATGTTTAAATGTTGTGTAACAACAAAAGTACTTCTTCGATGGAAACCATGCAATGCAACCGAATAAGATTTAAAATGTACTTTTACAGGATATTACGTCAAATAAACAGAAATTGAAGAAAGTAATCCCACATTTAATCCCATTATCAACAATTAAAAATCAATCACATGAAAAACCTTATCACCATCCTGCTGATCACTTTGATCATCCCGGTACAGTCATTCAGCCAGTTTGCCTATACTCCTGAATTTCTGTCAGGGAATCTGAATTATATCGAACTGGCTAATCCGGCCAACTCGACCCTGATCGGTACGGGGCTCACTCAACTGGGAGCTGCCGATTTTGGACCGGATAACATATTGTATGGTATCAGTGGAACTGATAACGGGCTTTATCAAATAGATACGTCCAATGCAAGCGCTATCTATATCGGAATGGTTACCCCTCCGGGGAGTGAATTCTGGTCGGGGATGGCGATGGATCCGACCGATGGTACCATGTATGTTGCCAGTACAGATGGTAATACCTCATCCTTTTTCACCCTGGATGTAAGCAACGCAACCATTACCCTGGTGGGGACCAACAGTGATGAAAGTGGCGTAGTTGGCATCGCATTCGACGATTCGGGACAGATGTATGCCATCTATCTTGTCAGAAAGTTCTATAAGATCGACAAGACCAGTGGCGCGGGTACCTATGTGGGAAATCTGACCTATGCATGCTCGGCCCTCCCACATCATGGTCTCGATTTTTGTCCGGAGAATCAGACCATGTATATGGTCTCATACAACGCCTTTACATTTGATAACCAACTATGGACAATCGACCTTTCTACAGGAACAAATACTGAAGTAGGCTCTGTTATTACTTGGACCGGTTCGATTGCCACCGCTCCCCCTCCCGGCGTCACCGCAGATTTCACGGCAGATACAACCTTGGTTTGTGAAGGACACGATGTGACTTTTACGGATCTGTCCTCCGGATCGCCGACCTCCTGGTCATGGACCTTCGAAGAGGGTATACCCGCAACATCCACGGAGCAGAATCCGGTAGTAACTTATTATACTCCTGGCGTATTTGATGTCACCCTGGAGGTTAGCAACGGGACAAGTACCAATACACTACAGAAACAAGACTATATTACCGTGATTATCTGCACCAGCCAGGATGAGACTAAAAGAGCGGACCAGGAACTCATAGTCTATCCTAATCCTGTAATTGATCGATTGAATGTGATCGTCAGAGACAATGTTTTGAGGAATGGTTTCATTACAATATATAACCACGCTGGTCAAAAGATATTGGAATTCAACGCAAAACATTTTAAACCAAACGAAGCTATTCAAATCGATGTTTCAGCACTGTCAGAAGGAATCTACATCCTCAGGATCACAAATGACCAGGGTTTAAATCTAAACCGGAAGTTTATAAAGGAATGATCGGGTCTTGAGTTAGGTAAAATTATTTCACATAGAACCACGAAGACGACACGAAGCCACACGAAGAAATTCCTCTGTGGAACTTTGTGTTACCTTCGTGGAACTTCGTGTAACACTGTTGAATAAGAAATCTTCAAAGGATTTCCTGTTAGTTAGGTATTCACTATTGGAATCTGAACCAATAATGTGCTGTGAACGTCTCATTTGAATAGATGCAATATAAGTGTATGTATCCGCCATTTGGAATTTCTGACGTTATTTCAACACTTACGTATTCAAGGTTTACATTCAATGTGGCAACGGTTGAAGTCCCTTCGGAGTTTGCAATTCCATCAAACAATACAGGGCCGCTACCTTCATTTTTCATGCCCGAAAACCGTGCATAATTATTACCTGCATTTGTTTCGGTAAATTTCACCTGTCTGGTTGAGTAATCCCACCAGAAATACCCGGAATAGCAGGTAACGATAGGATTGATGTCAGTCATAAAAGACCATTTCTTTCCGAATTTAATGGTGTTGCCCGAAGCACTTTCGCCGGTGGTAAGTCCACCCGTTAATGTCAAATTGTTGAATGTCGGGGTGCTGGTGGTAGTTACATCCTGATTCATGTCATAGAGTTCATTGTTCCCCAGGCCGGTATTGATCTTAGTCGCACCAACCGTACCATTAACATCTAACAAATTCGATGGGTTTGTTTTGCCAATACCTACGTTTCCATTGTCCAGGACAACCATAGCTGTATCATGATCTGAATTTGTAGCGATAAAAGATTTGGTAGCAGCGGTATTTCCCGGCCCGACGGTTTCAACCTGTGCAATTAGGTTCCCGTTTGCAACGAAACCTATTAATGCACAGATGAAAATGAATCTGATTGCAATTTCTCTTTTCATGTTCTGTGGTTTTATTGAATACTGCTTCATGAAGGATTATCCTTCCTTCCAAAGATACTAAAAAAAAGAGCTTTTTGCAAACAACTCGTTGGAATACAATTATATAGATATGATTATCCGTCAACTGAGATCACTCTTCATACAGCATTTTCAAGGCTCTGATGACAGAGGCCTGACAGATGGAACCATGTGTTTTATGCTCATAAACTTCGGCCTCCACAACGAGATTGGGATAGTTACGTGATCGCAAAAGTTTAGCCATCTTTTGCATATTGTTTTTATAGGTTTCGCTTTCCAGTCCACCTACGCACATGTATAATCTGGCAGGAAGATCGTCATGTCCAAGGGCGAATTCGCTTTCCAGCTGGTACATAAAGGGTTCATCCCAGCTGATGGAGGGGCTGGCTGCAAAATATCGCTGAAATGTTTCTGGTTCCTGAAAGAGTGCGTAAAGGGTAAATAACCCGCTCAAAGAAACACCCAGTATGGCCCTGTCATTTGAAACCCGGTAGTTTGTTTCAATGAAGGGAATTAACTCTTCACTGATAAATCTCAAAAACTGGTCAGAACCACCCGACTCCACTATGATGTCATCTCTGCTGCTGACCTTGCGTAAACGATCCTGCCACGCTTTGTCTTTTTCGGGATGAGATGTGGGTTTGAAGTCACGGCCACGCATGGCTGCCCAATCTTCTATGCCTTTTATGGGATAGGCGATTCCTACTACGACCATTTCAGGGATTTCTTTGTTGAGCGTGCTCAAAATGTGAACCACATTGTCGGTAATTCCAAATCCGACATTCGCATCCAGGCAGTATAGAGCAGGATAGGTTGTATCTTTATGGGCGTAATTGTATGGAAGAGAAATATAGATCTCATAATCGGAATTCAGTATTTCAGAATGAAACACCCTCTCTTCTGAGTTGAAAAGGCCGGCTTCAGGGTTTTTCTGATCACTTACATTCTGTTGTCTGTTGTTTTGAGAACAGGAAGCTAAAAGTAAAATAGCTGCAATACCTGAAATTAAACAGGCTCGACATAGTAATCAATAATACTTGACTTTTATAAGTTTTTGACTATCTTTACATAGTTATCAAACCAGTACAAACATTAATTTTTGAAAACATGAAAACAATCAAAACAGTAGTTGCCATATGTGTTATTGTGGCATTTTCATCAAGCATCTACGCTCAGGAATGGACAAAAGAACAAAATGAGGTCTGGCAGGTCGTCGAAGATGGCTGGGCCTTATGGAGTAAGGGAGACATGGAGGGTTCCATGGCACTCTTTCACGATAAATACCAGGGCTGGAACCAGGAAGAACCCCTCCCGATGAATAAAAAAAAGCTGGAGAAATGGTATACCTCGATGAAGGACATGATGAAAGTACAGTACTATGACATTCAACCGGCAAGAATTACTGTGACCGAGAACGTCGCAGTGGTTAATTACTATTTCAGTGCTTACATGGTGTTTACATGGGGGGAGACGAAAACCGAAGAAGAAGTAAAGGGCAAAAATGTTGAATTCTATATAAAGGAGAAAGGAAAATGGCTACTGTTGGGTGACATGACGGTGTTTGATTCAAAGGATAACAAGGAGTAGAATATAACCCGGTAATGAAAACAAAAGAGGCTCTCTCATTTTTCGAGAAAGCCTCTTTCATTGGTAATGATAACTTTACCTGGTCCTACATTTTAACAAACCTCTTCATTACCAGGTTATATCCGGAACGAACTCTTACATAGTAAATTCCTTCAGGATAATTCTGAACATTCAATTCAGCGTTACCGTTTTCAACAATTACCCTCTTGATCACCTTGCCTTGAATATTAAATACTGTTACTTCAATATTCTTATCAGCGCCTGAAAAATTCAGATGTAAGATGTTTTCAACAGGATTAGGATACATGTTGAACGTAAACTCTCCGGATGATCCTACGACAGTTGTTGTACTTCCCACAAAACTCACAGTATAATCTTCGACTTCTCCACCTGCAAAGGATTCACAGGGTGAGGGCGAAGACCCGTTTTTCATGGTAACCCTCATCCGGGTCTGCCCGGAAGCATAAGTGGGAATGGTAAGTGTGCCGGAAACTGCATGTCAAAAATAGAACTTTTTTAAAATGATTAATCTCCCGGGGGGAAATAATCCTTGACACATCGGACTGATAATCCTTCTGTCCGCCAGTTGTTTACATAATAAACAGTATTCAGGTCACTGTCTAATATTAACTCCCAGGCATCCACGTTGGTAACTTTATTGGAAGTCCAGAAATCCGCCTGTTCATTTAAAAATGTGAAATCTTGAAGTTCTACCACCCAGTAGCCGCTGCCCAATGCAGAAAAACCAACAGCATCCGTTCCGTTGGTATTTACCCAATGATGGGTTGCTTTGAGGTTTTTTCCAACATCATAACCGTAATTGGGAGGGACCACAATAGTATCCCATGCATTGCTGCCAATCCCATATTTGCTGTCGGCTGCTCCAAACAATACTTTCCATTCATCAAATGACGGGATGTGCCAGCCTGGTGGACAGATGCCCTGTCCGCCTGCTTCGGTGGTATAGTTCATCATTTCATCCCATTGATATAACCCCCCGTATGTTTCACAATTAGCCGGATCGTTATTATAGCAATATTTTTCAATGGTATCGTTGTTTTTGGGGGCCTGAGGCGCAGGGATCATGGTCCCCACATCCAGGTTCTCTTTCAGCCAGCATTGGCTGCGGATTTGCACTGTATTATATACCTTTCCGGCATAAGGTACCAGGGGTGTCCCCGGGCAACTGACATTCGTAGCAAACTGTAGAAAGTATAACCTGTTCGTGTCCGGAGACTCGAAAATGCCTGATTCTTGCCCGTCAGAATATCCGACAGACAAGAGCCAGTCCCCATTCTTGTAATGAAAATAGGCAACATCTGAGACGGCTTTTTGTTGATGGCCCGGCTGTTGGATCCCAAGATAATCCAATCTGACATCACCTTCCGTTCCGGATCCCGGATAGATGATTTTGGCTGCATCCTGATGCGTTCCGTTACTGACGGTAAGCAGATAAAGACCCTGGTTACCCGGATAAAACCGGAAAATGTGGACACCTCTTTTACATTCCCGGGACCATTTCATACTTACTTTTCCCGAAATGTCGGAAATAGTTACATACACCATCTCTTTCGCAGGATTGAGGATTTCGATGGTACTGAACTCCCTTACCGGGTTCGGATAGTGCTTCAGGATTTGTAATCGTTGGGAAGCAGCTTGATGTTCATTGATCCCCAACCCATATTGAAGGACCAGGACGGTATCCGGATAATAAAATGTTGTATCGCAGTGACGCGTCCGGTTCATCACTGTGATGCTGTCCAACCTGACATAGTCGACTATGTTAAAAGCCGTATAGGTCAACTCAACCGCACTATACTGGCCGAACAATGTCAGGGAAAAGAGCATTAACAGAACGGAGATTGATGTGTTTCTAGCCATGGCTGTATTATTTTAAAGTGCATATAAAAATAAGATAATTTCAGCAATTAACCAAATTCTTACCGGTTGAACGAGGCTATTTAGTTAACTTTTACCTGTTGTTTAACCACACCTTGTTTTTTTCTTCCAATTCTGCGATACGCATTTTGACCAGTTTTCACATCATCGATTTGAAATCGGAGAATGATGTCGCCATCGGCACGAAGGTTGTGATCGGGATTCCACAGTAAGATTTCATCCCCTGTCTATAACTTTTAATAAAACCTTCCCTGACTACTCGCAATTCTCTTCAGAATATTTCTATTTTCGTTTTCAGAATTATTTAACCAATTAGGTAATAGCATCATCATGGAGTGGATCTCGATTATTGGGAAAGTCCTCACTCTGGTAGGCTCTCTGGGCCTCTTTTTGTATGGCATGAAACTCATGAGCGAGGCGCTCCAAAAGGTGGCCGGCAGCAGGATGAGGCACATCCTGGCGGCCATGACCAATAGCCGGATAAAAGGTGTTTTTACAGGGATGCTGGTGACCACAACCATCCAGTCCTCCTCTGCCACCACGGTGATGGTTGTGAGTTTTGTCAATGCGGGTTTACTTTCACTGGTTGCTGCTGTAGGCGTGATCATGGGAGCAAATATCGGCACCACAGTTACCGCCTGGCTCATCTCGCTCCTGGGATTCAAAATCAGCCTGAGCTTTTTATCGCTGCCACTGATTGGAATCAGCTTTCCATTGTTCTTTTCCAAAAACAGCCTGAGAAAATCATGGGGTGAGTTAATCATCGGATTTGCCATCCTGTTTATTGGCCTCCAGTTCCTGAAAGAGTCTGTTCCCAATATCCAGAACAATCCCGGATCCCTGCTTTTTCTCTCTTCTTTTACAGATCTCGGATTCTTATCTGTGTTGATATTCATCTTGATCGGCACGGCGCTGACCATCCTCATTCAATCGTCGAGTGCGACCATGGCTCTTACCTTGGTGATGTGTTACAACGGGTTGATCCCCTTTGAACTGGCTGCCGCGATGGTGCTGGGTGAAAACATCGGAACCACCGTTACAGCAAATCTGGCCGCCATTGTTGCCAATGTTTCAGCAAGGAGAGCGGCACGGGCCCACCTCATATTCAATCTGTTCGGGGTGGTCTGGATGGTGGCTGTGTTCCACTATTTTTTAAAGGGAATTGATTATTTCCTGCAACAAAAACATGGCGTCTCTATTTTAAATACCCAACTCTCCACGAAGGATTTTGAAAGCATTCACAGTGTTTATCCGATCGCTCTTTCTATTTTCCACACGAGTTTTAACATCATCAATACGCTTCTTCTCATCGGATTCGCTCCCTTTATCGCCAAAGTTGCGACCAAAATGGTTCCTGATAAAGGTGAGGACGATGAAGAGTTCAGCCTGAAATATATCAACTCAGGCATGTTTTCAACCAGTGAATTATCAATAATTCAAGCACGAAAAGAGGTTACCTCTTATGGATATCGGGTTGAAAAGATGTTCAACTTACTGCAAAGTTTGATAAGCGAAAAAAATCCTAAAAAGTGCTACAAACTTCTGGCTAAGATCAACAAATACGAAGAGATATCAGATGCCCTTGAGTTGGAAATTGCTTCATATCTAATGAATATTTCAGAAGGGGAGATCAGTCATGAAAGCTCGAAAAAAATAAGGGCCATGTTGAAGATTATTGATGATCTGGAAAGTATCGGAGATGTCATCTACTCATTCTCCAAGATCGTCGATAATACAAATCAAATCAAAGCCAGCTTCACCCACCACCAGAAAGAAAAACTCAATGAGATGTATGATCTCTTAAAAAAGGCTTTTACAGAGATGAACCTGAATCTGGAAAAAGGGTTCAGTGATGTAAACATTGAGCAGGCTTATATCCTTGAAAATCAGATAAACGAAAAAAGGAACCAACTTCGACAGCAACACGTTGAAGACCTGAAGGAGAAGAGATACAAACACAAAATAGGCTCTTTGTACAGTGATATGTTTTCCCAGAGTGAACGGATCGGGGATTATATCATCAATGTCAGCGAGGCCATCATTGAATACCAGGATGCCGCCTGATTACTTCCATTTCCTGCAGCTCGATTTAAAGCTGCCTCCATAGAAGAACATGACACCAAGAATGAATCCCAAATTATAGGGCCATCCCGAGTTGTTCACCTCATAAATGCCGATCTGGTTGTTGAAGAGACTGATGATGAAAGTGATCAGCGAAATGAGGCCATGCCACAATCCGGCCCAGAATCCGGCAGGGTCGATATCAAATTTTTCATTTCCCGGGGCACAGGATGTCAGGATAATGGCCGCTAGCAGAATGAATGGCAACCACGTAATGAGTTTTGAAGATTTCATGTGCTTATTTTTAAGGATATGCTAAATTAACTATTTTTCATAACAACCTCAACCACTTTTTTGGCTCCGTCTTCTTCCTTCATTGATTCGGCCATGGATTTTGTCTGTTGCTCAAAATTACCGTTTTGCGTGAAGTTTGATAATACATTGGTCAACAGATCTACCGTGATCTTTTTAGGAATAACAGGTTTTGGTCCTAATCCCAGTTTGTGGATCCGGTTGCCCCAGTAATACTGATCAATGATCTGGGGCAGGATGAACTGCGGGATCCCGGCTTTTGCTGCCGTATGAATCGTGCCGCTTCCACCATGGTGAACGATGCCTGCCATTTTTGGGAAAAGCGTGGCATGACAGCTATCCCCGATGGTGAATATCCGGTTGTCTGTCTGACCCTTCCCCAGACCTGTCCACCCCTGTCCCAGAACTACGCGGCAATTCACTTGGGATACTGCCTTTTCAATCATTTCCGATAGTCTCTCCGGCTCTTTTATCGTAACACTGCCAAACCCGATATAAACAGGTGGTTCTCCCGCTTCGATAAAGTCCAGCAAAGATTGATCTAATCCACCGTTGGGTGGGGTGTAACAATAACCAGTGTAGTCATAACGATACCTCTTTTTCCAGCTTTTGCAGGGCGGACCGAGCGTTTGGTTGATCGCCAGCAGGGTATGACTCTTCCCGGTGAAATAATGGTTAGCCCCGGGAGCCGGTTTCAGCCCCAGTTCTCTGCGCTTTGTATTGATGAATTTTCTGATCAGGATGCCGGCCAGTCCATTGATGGTTGCCCAAATTACCTTGTTCATCACAGGAGGCAAATTCTGCCACGGGAATAGCGGAGGGGTCTGGCTCCCTGGCAGGATAGGGGCAAACCCGATCCTGTAATATGGGATATTTTGATATTCGGCAACCGTGGGACCAGCCATTTCATTGACACTGGTGATCAGTATATCGGCATCCTTTGTCGCTTCCAGCATGTAATTGAATTGCTCTTCCAGCGCTTTAGAAAAGAATTCCAGCGCTTTGTTGATGGAACGTATCCCACTACCAAGCCCGACCATGAGTTCTTTGCTGTCTTCAGGATAATATGAGCTATTCAGGTTTCGTCGGGCGATCTCTTCCCTGAATAGTTCCGGAACACAGATGGATACATCATGGTCTGTATGCTGAAACATCGAAGCAATCTCTATAATCGGATTGACGTCACCCCGTGATCCGCGGCTCGAAAGCACAATCTTCATACAGACACCATTTCAGATTCATACGATTCAATAGCTTCTATGTCGATATCCGGCAGCTGAAATCCGGGAATCCGGTCATGTTTCGAGCGGTACTGTGCCCACGGAATTCTGAACAGCAGTGCCCTCGGATTGAATTTGATCGACGACATGATCCAGCAACCATGCGTACACCAGCAATTTGCTTTGCTGCCGCCTCCGATCTCCGTGATCTCTTTTTTCATGGCTTCAGAATAGAGTGCCCGACGGATATTGAAATCGTAATCCTGGAGTTTCCCTATTGCGGGGCGTACTTCACAGGATCGGAAAGCCCCGTTGTGATCTATCACGATGGTGGTTTCCCCGGCTGTACATGCCATTCCCCAATGGGTGGGCTTAAAGTAGTTGGCATCCTGCAGGTTATTGACAAACCGGACGAATCCCATGAAAAAGGTTTTCGCGATGCTTTTTTTGATCCCTTTGAATTCCTTAAACAGCCGGTTAGCCTGTTCCTCGATCAGGGGGTAGACACGGGTTCGTAACTCTTTAATCTGCTCCTGCGTCAGTGTTTTTGTTGCAGGATCTCTTGGATCGCCCCGTACTACTTCGAAAAACTGGGTGGCAATGAGATCCTTTTTCAGGAGGTAGACTCCAAGCATGAACGCATCCTCATAGGCATCGGGGGTAACGACAGTTGCCACATTCATCAACAACTTCGGGTTACCCCCGGAATTCTTCCTGACCAGTTCCATGGAAGCAATGGTTTTCCGGAAGTTGCCGGGAATGCCTCTTACCTTGTCATGACTCTCCCCCAATCCGTCAATCGAAAAGTTCAGGTGAACGGTCAGCTCAGGACAAACTTCCAGCAACCGGCTTGTCTCCCGGTCAATTTTTTCAGTCAGCAGGCCATTGGTCGGCAAGTTGATCACCCGAACGTGATTGTTGTCATAAAAGAGTTTGATGATATCCACCAGGTCATCACGCAGGAAAGGTTCACCACCCGATAACCACAATTTATCAAACCGGGGAGCGCTGTCCGACATCTTTTTCATCTCCTCGAAGGTCAGATCCTCATTGCTGTTGAGCTCGTTGTGGTAAAAACAGGTGCGGCAGTTGGAGTTGCAGCGGGAAGTAATAAAGAGAAACATCCCCTCCAGCTTTTTTCTCCGGAGCAGTTTGTGCAATAACCCCGGTTCCCCCATATGCATATCATCACTGGTCTCTCTCTTCATCTTTAAGTTATTTTCGTTAAAACAGTTTACATTATAGACTGCAGTTCAATATATGCATAGGCGACTACCGGTCCGCCTGTGGCACCCTCGATCCGGACCGGACTGGTTTGAAGGGTGAAATTCATCCGATGCCTTTCAGGGATCTCATACAGGTGTACCAGTGACTCCACGATCATTTTATGTTTCAGTGCCAGGTGCGAAACCTGCTGCCCGTAAGCATCTACTGTCAGTGAGTCGATGCCGACAACCCTGATGTTACTAAATGATGCAATGAATTCAGCGGCATCCCGGTTCAGGTAAGGCAACAATTCGGGCTGATGTGGGTCGTTTCTCTCTATCCATCTGTCGTAACCGGTTCTGATGATCAATGCCTCTGTGGTTGAGAGTATTCCCGAAAATTGCACGAGGTGTTCTTTCCGGACTTCAGACAGGAATATTATTCCATTATGTTCCAATGCATCGGATGAATCGGCAAGATCAATCATGCATGCCTGGTGGAAACACCATTCAAGATCATAAATCTCCATTCCTCTCTCCTGTTGATCGGACTGAAAATGGTTCGGGGCATCGCAATGGGGGTGAAAACAATGGTCGCCAAGTTCATGTGTGTAATGATGCCACCCATCGTGCTCAATATCGCTGACAAGTGTTCTTTTTAGCCCGGGATCTCCCGGATACCCTTCCTGGTCCAGGTGAAGAGGCTGAGTCAAATCAATAACCAGATAGTCGTGTGTGCCGAGTTTTATTCGTCGTATAGTTGTAGTCATTATGTTTTTTGAGTGCTCACCATCTTTTTAATAGGTCAAAAATAGAAAAATTCACCAGAATGAATGAAATCACTATTTTTATCAAAAATATATCGTGATTA
>JAFCGF010000078.1 GCA_017608295.1 Candidatus Woesearchaeota archaeon | reverse complement strand
CTTCGATTACTCATTTAGCACCCTCCGGAATTATAACTATGGATCGCATGAGATCATAGCAGGATTCAGATTGGGAGATCCGACACGAAGATTCCGCTGGTTGAAATAGATGTAATTTTTAATGGGAGATATTCAATTAGGCAGGGATGAATACCGCCCGGGCAGAAAAAATCATATTTTTCAGAGTTCCTTATATTTATTTAATATATAGGACTCAGGATAAATTTAGATTAAGGTTAACCAGAAAGTTCATTTCTTCATGAAATCTGTAAATAAATTATGCTATTTGTCTTTGTTGTTTCTAATTGCAGGGCAATTAAGTTTTAGTCAAACGACCTTTATTTCCGCTCAAAATGGTTATTGGACTGATGGATCCACCTGGATAGGAGGTATTGTCCCCGGACCAAATGATCATGCCATAATCTCTGAAGGAACCACAGTTACTCTGTTCACCGGTGGTACAGGTACTTTTATCACAAACCTTACTATAAACAGCAGGGGAGTCCTGAATGCTGATAATAAGGAGATGAATGTAGCAGGAACACTAATCATAAATGGTACATATACCTCGTTCGATCCATCAGCACAGGATCTTAATTTTACAGGTGATACAATTGGTGGTACTGGAATTATTGGGATTTACAAAAATACCAGTTACATGAGGATTTATAATGATGTGGTTGTTCGCCCCTCATCAGTGTTGTACATCACCGGGCACATCCGATTAGAATCTTCGGTTACGGTAAGTAATTATGGGAGTGTTGAAATAACAGGAAATTTATCTGGTTCGAGTGCCACAACATCTGTCTGGACCAACGAATCCGGTTCACAACTGGTTGCCGGAAATGAGTTGTTATCCAATGGAGTTTTGAATGCTTCATCAATCAATAATACAGTCAAGTACAACAGGTTAGACCTCCAAACTGTAAAATTGCCTTCTGCCTCCAACTACTATAACCTTGTAATCAGTGGAGCAGGAGTAAAGACAATGGAAGGTGACCTGATCGTATCTGGTGACCTGGAAATCAATTCAGGTATCCTGGATTGTAATAACCGGGATATTGATATCAGGGGAAATTGGATCAATAAGTCGTCTTTTGCAGAAGGTACAGGGATAGTGGCTTTTACAGGAAGTAATATACAGACCTTCACTAATATTGCTGGTGATACACTATATCATGTCCAGTTGAATAAGAGTGGTGGAGAACTAATCCTGGATGACAATCTGATAGTATCAGCAGAACTTACCCTATTATCCGGAATCGTTGAAACAGGGAATGATACGCTAACATTAGGAACCGGATTATCTAATGAAGGAACACTTACCTATACCTCCGGAAATATTTCAGGAAAATTTGCACGATGGATAAATTCAACGGGATCATTCCTTTTTCCTGTTGGTACTGCTGTATCAGATAATTCAGTTCTATTTGTATTGAATGGTTTTGATACTGGTGGATCTCTTGTTACGGAATTCCTTTCTTCCGATCCCGGCAATGACGGGCTCTCACTGATTGATGGCGCTGTTACTATATACAATACCTTTGTTGATGGATATTGGAATCTGTCCGCTCTGAGAGGTTTTACTCTGGGTATTAATACATTTGATCTTGAACTGAATGGCGATGGATTTTCTGCATTCACAATCGATGCTGATACAAGAGTACTAACCAGAATTGATGAAGTGAATAACTGGATTGGTGATGGATCACATGTCCCTGCAACCGGGACAATTGCAAAACGTTCTGGCATTACTTTCATCTCAGCTCAATTCGCTTTTGGAGATGATACCAATTGTACGAAACCACTCACCTCAGCTATTACAGGTACTGATGAAGTTTGTACTGCTGAATCAGGTGTTGCCTATCAGGTAACCGACAATCCTCCAAATACCTATACCTGGATCATTACAGGGGGGATCCAGGTATCCGGAGGGAATACAGACAGTATAACTGTAGACTGGGGTATTGATGGCATGGCTGATGCCAATGTTCGGGTAGTTGAATACAATACCTGTACAAATGCAGCCCCTGTTGATCTCCCTGTGATCGTTCATTCTATTCCCCCTTCATCCATTAGTGGAAAAAAAGCAATTGCAGAAAATACTAATGGTGTTCCCTATTCCGTAACTGATATGACGGATTATACTTTTACCTGGTCTATTACCGGGGGAACACAAGCAACGGGTGGGACAACCAATAGCATTACCGTTGATTGGGGCAGTAATGGAACAGGTATTGTGCAGGTCGTTGCTCAGAAAACCGGATGTAATCCCGCGCCAGCTGTAAATCTTGAAGTGAAGAAATATGTAATCATCGAAAGTGTTACTTCCGGTGACTGGTCAGACCCTGATACATGGGACTGCAGCTGTGTTCCACTACCTACTGAAAATGTTCGGATATTGAATGGTCATGATGTGACCCTTATTGATGGTGGTGCCGGATCCGAAGTCAATAATTTTATTATAAATGCAGGAGGTCGGCTCACGACAAATAACAGAAATTTTACGGTTCATGGAGATTTTGTAATTAATGGTTTCGCTGATGGAACCTCGAATAAAACATTTACTCTGGATGGGATAGACAAGACAATTGACGGAGCTGGCACAGTGAGAGAAGGTATAGTCGTACCTTTTGGAAATAAATCATTCGAACCTACTGCTGTAGTAAACCTGAATTCAGGAGATCTGATAATTGGATCAAATACCACTATCACGAATTATGGAAGATTGAACCTTGCTGATAACCTGGTTGGATCAACCAGTACAAGTAAGTGGGTGAATGAGATCAATTCCACCATTTATGTTTCAGGGAATCTTCTTATGATAGGAGTGCTGGATGCTGATGCAACCGGTAATACAGTCGGATACATCGGCTCTTCCACACAGTTGATCAAAATACCAGCGTCAGGTTATTATAATCTGCTTACTGGTTGGGATGGTTTGAAAATACTTCAGGCCAACACTACGGTGTATGGAGATATTTTACAGTATTCAAATTGTACTTTTGATGTAAGTGCCAATAATTATTCAATCTTTATCTCAGGTGACTGGATTAATGATGGTGCTATATTTGATGAGAGGGCCGGCGAGGTGGTTTTCAAGGGTACATCTGATCAGGAAATATCAGGAGAAGATTCATTTTATAGGCTCACTATCAACAAGAGTGCAGGTAATCTGACTCTTCAAAGTAATACTATTGTATCCGATTCACTATCCTTATTTGGTGGTAACATTAACACAAATGCCAATATTCTCTCTTTGGGAACAGACCTGGCAAATGTTGGCAAACTAGCATACTCTGATGGAACCATTATTGGAAAATTTGAAAGATGGATAGTCTTAGCTGGTCCTGGTATATTGTTTCCATTAGGAACTTCAGGTTTTTATAATCCGGCAACTATTACTTATGCAGATATTACAGGTGGATCGTTAATAGGAGAGTTTATACCAACAGATCCTGGAGCTATTGGATTATCACTGTCAGAAGGTGTCGTGACAATTACGGCCCAGTTTTCAGATGGATTCTGGGATTTTACAGCCGCTAATGGATTAGCTACGCTTGATTTTAATGTTGAACTTGGGGCAAATGGTTTTATCAGTTATCCATTACTCCAGGGAACAAGAGTACTAAAACGTACAAATGGAGGCCCCTGGAACCTGGAAGGAATACACAGTCCCGCTAATCCACCTTTTGTCTACCGTAATAACCTGGATGGAGGGATATCCACTTCAGGTACACAGTTCGGATTAGGACGCATCGAATGCCCTTCTCTTGACCTTACCTATATTATTACCGATGTAAACTGTTTTGGAGATTCCGATGGAGCAATTGATGTTACGGTAACCGGAGGAGAGACTCCCTATACCTATAACTGGGTTGATCTAACAGGCACAGGTTCTGTTGCAACCAGTGAAGATCAGACAGGACTGACTACAGGCACATACCAGTTATCTGCGCTTGATGCAAATGGCTGTCAGCTCGATACAATTCTCACTGTATCGGGACCAGCTGTGGCTCTTAATGGATCTGTCTCGAGCCAGACAAATGTCGCCTGCAATGGTGAATCAACTGGTAGTGTAACTATTGAAGGATCTGGTGGAACCGCTCCTTATGAATATAGTCTGGACGGTGGACCCTATCAGGGATCCGGAATCTTCAACACGCTGGCAGCTACCAGTTACACAGTTACCATTCAGGATGCAAACTTCTGTACAGTTGATGTACCTGTAACCATTACAGAACCGCTTACTGCTTTATCAGGTAGTATAATAAGCCAGGTGGATGTATTATGCTCGGCTGATTCCTCTGGAAGTGTAACTGTTGATGGATCAGGTGGAACAGCACCATATGAGTATAGCCTGGATGGTGGAGCTTATCAGTTATCCGGGACTTTTAGCAATTTGCCTGCAGGTAATTATACAGTAACTATAAGGGATACCAACCTTTGTACATCTGATGTTCCGGTAACCATTATAGGTTCTGCAACACCACTCTCCGGAAGTATTACTGCACAAACGGATGTTGCCTGTTTCGGTGAAGCAACAGGAACTGTGACAGTTGAAGGATCAGATGGTTCTCCACCTTATGAATACAGTCTGGATGGAGGAGCCTTCCAGGGATCCGGGAATTTCATCAATCTTACAGCAAATAGTTATACCATCACCGTCAGGGATACTAACCTTTGTACAGTAGATGTTCCAGTCATAATATCAGGCCCTCTTTCTGCCCTGTCAGGGAGCATTTTGGAGCAGTTCAATACCTGCTTTGGAGAGACAACAGGGAGCGTGACAGTTGAAGGATCCGGTGGAACGACACCTTATGAATACAGTTTGGATGGCGGTTCATACCAGGTGTCTGGAACATTCAGTAATTTAGCAGCGAACAGCTATACCATCACGATTCGTGATACCAACCTTTGTACAACAGATATAATTGCTGTGATTACTGAAGCTGGTTCTGCATTATCAGGAAATCTTGTAAGCAAAACTGATATCACTTGTTATGGTGATACAACAGGAAGTTTAATAGTTATGGGTTCAGATGGCACACCTCCATATGAATACAGTTTAGATGGAATTAATTACCAGGTATCAGGAACTTTCACCGGCCTTCCTGCAAATACCTATAATGTAACAGTCCGTGATATCAACCATTGTCTATTCATTATTCCCGTAACTATAATAGAACCAGCAACTGCATTTACCGGAAGCATAATTGATCAAACAGATGTTACTTGCCCGGGATATAGTGACGGAGAAATTACACTATTGGGAGTTGGAGGTATCGAGCCCTATGAATATAGTCTGAGTGGGGGGGCTTATCAATCTGGTGGAACTTTCATGGATCTGTCAGGAGGGGATTATACTGTAACTATTCGTGATTCCATTATGTGTACGACGGATATTTTATTTACTATCATTGAACCAGATTCGATCAAGATTAATCCAACCGTAACTCATGTAAGTTGTCTGGGCGAGGAGGATGGCAGTATTAATCTTAATCCAACGGGTGGAACTTCACCATATACCTTCCTCTGGTCCAACTTTTCTACTACTGAAAATCTATCGGATATCATAGCAGGAACCTATACCATTGATATTGTTGATGCAAATGGATGCGCCTACCAGGGATCTGTTGAAGTGGGATACACCGGAGAAGATTGTTTATTAATTCCGAATGCATTCATTCCCAATGGAGATGGTATAAATGATACCTGGCGTATCCGTGATATTGAAGCCTATCCTAATGCTACGATACAAATATATTCCAGATGGGGACAATTGGTATTTAGTGCTAAAAAAGGGTATAGCGACCCCTGGGATGGAACCTTTAAAGGGAAAGAATTACCGATGGATTCCTATTTCTACGTGATCGATTTAAAAAACGGAAGTGAGGTCATTACCGGGCAGGTAACGATTATACGATAAGCAAAATTCATTGACAGGATTAAGATTATAATAGATGAGGTTAACGAAGAAACATATATCAATTTCGATATTGCTTTTTGCTTTCGCATGGGCTAGCCAGGCACAGCAACTACCCATCCTGAGCCAGTATATGATGGATCAGT
>JAFCGF010000077.1 GCA_017608295.1 Candidatus Woesearchaeota archaeon | reverse complement strand
AAATCCAAAATCCCCCAATTTTTTTTAATATCTTTACCCTTCTCAATACTCAGCACTTCATCTGATGAAAACCAATCTCATCATCGGTTTGTTATTATTTGTTACCATTCAGTCGTTTGCTCAGACAAAATGGTACAAATATCCCGGAAATCTTACATTTCATGGTGGACATAGTGGATGGTATTGGCGCTCCAAAAGTCAGAAAGCGATTATTTACGATAATGGACAATATCAGATGTGGTACAGTGTATACAATGAACATGATGTGAAAACCCTGGGCTACGCTACATCAAAGGATGGGATCACCTGGAACAGATATGAAGGAGATTCGATTAATTTTGAATGTGTCGACGAGTCATGGGACTCCAGGTTCAATGACTTTGATATCATAAAAACAGATACTGCTTATTTCATATGGTATACTTTAAGGGTAAATGAAAACAAAGTAACAAGTTTGGGATTAGCATGGTCGAAGGATGGAATGAAATGGACAAAGCACCCGGAATCGGTTTTGAAAAAAGGTGAAGATGATGAATGGGATGCACGTGGTCCGATCTGTCCTTCTGTATTTTTTGATGGCAGTCTTTTTCGTATGTGGTACAGTGCTTATGATAAGAGCAGACCTGCGATTCAAAGAACAGGACTGGCTATTTCCAGAGATGGCATTCATTGGGAAAAACATCCTTCAAGTCCATTAGTTAGTGAAGGTGAAGCAGGTTCCTGGGATGATCATGGAGTCAGGATATACAGTGTTACTTTCAACGGGTCAAACTTCGATATGTGGTATACCGGTACCAACATGGTAAGGTGGGAAATCGGGCATGCAACATCAGATGATGGGATTCACTGGCTCAAGTCATTTGATAATCCGGTCATTAAATCCGGAGAACTGGGTGAAAAAAATTCCTGGATGATTCATTCACCCGAGGTGATTTATCAAGATTCAGTTTACAGGATGTGGTACTATGGGAGTGATCATTTCAGAAACCAATGTAATTATGCTACTACTTCCACAAATGAATCCCGGTCATGGGATTTAGTAACAATCATGAAATCACAGAGGGTGTTCAGGGTAGAAATGTTTTATGCCAGGATGGAATATATTAAAGTGGACAGTCTTGCTGATATCCTTCCGGGATTGTCGGGTAAAGCATTGATTGATGCTTACAACAGGCTGGCACTGGCTTATTCTTTAAACGATGAGACGAAAAGTTTAAATTATGCTCACAGGGCGCTGGAACTGGCCACACAAGCAAACTATCCTGAAGGAAAAGCAATGGCATTATATTGTAAAGCAATCTGCCAGTATGTGCTGAATAATTATTCTGAGGCCCTTACCAATCAATTAGCAGCATTGCATTTATTTGATTCTCTCGACATGTTGCATGCAAAGGGAAGTATTTTAGCATTGATAGCCCACATACATTTCACAGCTGGTTCCCCAGACCTTGCCTGTAACTATATAAAGCAAGCCCTGGAAGCATTTGAACCACTCAATGACACTATTCTTTTGCTATATCCATTAAGTTTTCTGAAATATATTTATCTGAATCAAGGGGATATCACCAATGCAATAAAAACAGTTAAAAGAAAAATAGATCTGGCAATTAAATCCAATAACATCAGGAGCCAGGGAAATTGTTACAATAGCCTGATAGATTGTTATGCCGGACACAATCTGGATTCAGCAATATATTATTTTAAAAAAGCGGAGAATATTTGGGATTCATTGGGATCGGCAATATTGGAATATACTTATCACCTTATTGCAAAAGCCTATTTTGCTGCCGGACCAGAGTATTATGATAAAGCTGAAGAGTATTATTTGAAAGTCTATAACAGAAACTGGAATGTGAATAATCCCGGAGAAGTATCCTTGTTAAACGAAATGGCTGAACTCTATCTGTGTACGGGCAGGTATAATCATTGCAGAGAATTTCTTGATGTTTCACTGAAAACATGCCAACTTTTTCAAGTAAGACTGAACAACGAGATGCACACTTACTTTGAGTTCAAACTGCGAAATGAATGGGAACTGAAATCCAGTATTGAGAAAATTTACCATCTTTATTTCAGACTTGACACAGCTTTAAAGGATGAAGCACTTGCTTTAAAACATTATATGCTGGCCACACAATATAAAGACAGTATTTATAATGAGCAGGAACGGAGGCAATGGGCCATGTTGCAGGGACAATATGAGACTGAAAGCGCACAGAGCAAGATTGCCGTCCTGGAATCAGACAACGAAGTCAAGGACCTGCGCATTCAACAATCCAGGATCTATTTATACGGATTAGTTGGATTTGTAATTCTTATTATTTTAATGGCATTGTTGTTTATCCGCCAAAACAAGGTTAAAACAGAACATAAATCAGTCCTCCTTGAGCAAAAATTGCTGCGTCTGCAGATGAATCCTCATTTTATTTTTAACGCACTGTCGAACATACTTAATTTCATCAACAGAAAAGAAACTGACAATGCTGCAAACTACCTGACAAGTTTTTCACGATTATTACGCACCACACTGGAAAGTTCCCGGGAGGATTATATTTTATTGGATGAGGAGGTCAGCAGTTTAAAAAACTACCTCGATCTTCAGCTATTGAGATACGATGACAAATTTGATTATTTCATTGATGTGGATGAAAATATTGATATTGAAAATGCCATTATCACACCCATGCTCATCCAACCGTTTATTGAAAATGCAATCGAACATGGCATCAGGCATAAAGGATCCAAAGGAACAATAAATGTCCGGTTCAGGCTGGATAATAAAAAAGTAGTTTGTGAAGTGGAAGATGACGGTGTTGGGAGGGAAAAAGCCTGGGAGGTTGAATATCAGAAACGAAAAACGCATAAATCACTGGCAACAGCCATCATTAATGACAGGATCCAATCCCTGAACAAAAAATTAAAACAGAAAATAAGTTTAAGCATCATTGACCTTAAATCAGATACCCTTGAACCGGTTGGGACAAAAGTGGTGCTTAACATCCCCTATTTGATTGACTGATCAATATAAAACACATCAAATTTATGATCCGTACCCTTATCATCGACGACGAGAAAAATAACAGGCAGTTGATCTCAGACCTGTTGCAAAAACACTTTCCAAATGTTTCACTTATCGGTGAGGCAGATGGCGTCAAATCCGGGCTTGAATCAATAAGGCAGCTTTCTCCGGATCTTGTTTTACTCGATATCAGGATGGAAGATGGTGATGCATTTGACCTGTTAAACCGGATTGGCTATATTAATTTTAAGATTATCTTCATTACAGCTTATGAAGAGTATGCCTTAAAAGCTATAAAATTCAGTGCACTGGATTACCTTCTAAAACCTGTTGTGCTACCAGAATTACAGTTGGCCATTGAGAAGGCTGAGAAACAAATTCTGAAAGATCTGAATTTGCAACTGGCTGAACTATCAAATAACATTCAACCAAATCAAAAGAAGCGCATTGTTTTACGTACTGCCGAAAAGCTTCACCTGATCCCTGTCCGGGAGATTATCCGCTGTGAGGCTGAACGGAATTATTCCATGTTCTTTTTAGAAAATGGTAAAAAGATCATCGTCTCCGGACCCATGAAGGATTTCGAGGATATCCTTTGCGAGCAGGGTTTTTTCCGGCTGCACAAATCCCACCTGGTGAATCTTTCATTTGTTGACAGCTATGTAAAATCCGAAGGAGGCCATGTACTTTTAACCGATGGCACAAAATTGCCTGTTGCCATGCGCAAAAGAAACCAGTTGATGGAATTATTTGATAAACTTTGATCAACTCCCCATCACGTTAATCCTGCATCTGGCCGCATTCGGTCAAATCTTCCCTGCGTTGGGTCATCTGTCCAAAATTTCCCTGTAATATACCGTATCTTAAGCTTCGCTTAACGATTTGCAATTGTTGACTTTCGACCTTCGATTGTCGACTAAAAACAGAGGAGGACCCATGAAAAAACTATACGTTTTAATCATCACCAGCCTATTCATCCAGGCAACAGCCCTTTCCCAACCCTGCCTGCCCGAAGGCATCACGTTTACCACCCAGTCACAGATTGACAGTTTTCAGATTATTCACCCCAATTGCACTGAAATTGAAGGGGATGTTGATATTTATGGGGATGATATTACCAATCTGGACGGGTTGAATAATGTAAATACCATTGGGGGAACATTGCAAATAGGAAATAATATCAATATCGCGGGAGCCAATCCTGTTCTTGTTTCCCTGCAGGGATTGAGTAATTTGTCTGCTGTAGGTGGAGATTTGTGTATATTAGGTAATGACAGTTTGGTAAACCTTTCAGGTTTGGAAAACCTTACTTCTATCGGTGGAAGCCTTAGAATTGGTGACTGGTGGAATACCTGGCCATGTTCTAATCTTTCATTACTGAGCCTGGATGGCCTTGATAACCTTGCTGCCGTTAATGGTATTCGGATAATAGGTAGTGTTTTTGTAATAGGTGGTCCACTAGAAGACATATCAGCCCTGTCCAGCTTAACTTCAATAAACGGAGAAGTTCATCTGCAGTGTGTACCTTCACTGCAAAGCTTAGATGGACTTAATAATATTTCTTTCATTGGTGGAGGTCTTACTTTATTTGGTCTTGGTATGACAAATTTGTCGGGACTGGATAATCTGTCATACATAGGAGGTGATTTTTTTGTAATCAGAAATAATTCACTCAAAAGTTTGACAGGACTGGCTCAACTGGATTCCATTGGTGGCACGCTGGGTATCTGGAGTAATGATATTTTAGAGAGCCTGTCAGGACTAGATGATTTAATATCTATTGGCGGCGATCTGGAGGTAACATATAATGATACGCTTACCAGCATGATGGGATTAGGTAATATTGATGCTGCTTCCATTGAAAATTTAGAAATTCGTAACAACATATTGTTGTCAAACTGTGAAGTGCAAAGTATATGTGATTACCTTGCTGCTCCCGGGGGAACCATAGAAATCCATAATAATGCAACTGGCTGCAACAGCCCGGAAGAGGTGGAAGAAGCCTGTTCAACCTGCCTTCCCGACGGCATCACCTTCACCACCCAGGCGCAGATTGACAGTTTTCCAATTAACTATCCTAATTGTACAGAGATAGAAGGGGATGTCAACATGGGAGCATGGATGGGAAGTGATATTACTAATTTGAATGGATTAAATGGAGTAATTGCTGTTGGGGGAGGATTAGCAATTGGATATTGGTTTTTAGGCAACGCATTACTACAAAATTTAACAGGTTTGGATAACCTAACCTATATTGGTGGCGATCTTGATATACATGCCAATCCTGTCCTGCAAAGTTTAACAGGTTTGGAAAATCTAACTTCTATTGGTGGTAGTATTAGAATCGGAAATAGTGATGCAAAGAATACTAATACCGAGAATAGAATGAATGGCAATCCTTCTTTAAAGAATTTAACCGGACTGGAAAATCTTGAAACTATTGGAGGTGGCCTTTTTACCCAAAGTAATGACTCATTGAAAAGTTTTGAGGGATTGGAAAAGCTTGATTCTATCGAAGGAATTATTACTTCTGACCCTATCGCCAGCTTATCTGCATTAAACAACTTGAGGTACATAGGGAATTATGGGCTGGGGCTTTACAATACTACATTAACCAGTTTAACAGGCTTGGAAAATGTGACATCAATTGCCGGAAGCCTTTGTATTGACATCAATGATTCTTTGATTAGTTTAGCAGGGCTTGAAAACCTGGCTTCAATTAATGGTGAACTTTCAATTGGAGGATGTTACTGGGGGGATAATGGAAATTCATCCCTGGTAAGCATATCAGATCTTAACAATCTTACCTCCATTGGGGGAGAACTTTCCGTTCAGTATAACGATTCCCTTCTGGATTTATCGGGACTGGACAATATTAATGCCGGTACAATCAGCGGTTTGGATATTACGCACAATTCTTCATTGTCTACCTGCGAAGTTAAAAGTGTATGTAATTACCTGTTAAGCCCGGGAGGAACAATTGAGATCCACGATAATGCCCCCGGTTGCAACAGCCCGGAAGAGGTAAAAGAAGCCTGCGATACGTTATCAACAGAGGA
>JAFCGF010000011.1 GCA_017608295.1 Candidatus Woesearchaeota archaeon | reverse complement strand
ATCTTAGCGTAACAGATAATGTCATCATGAAGAAATATCGCCACCCACCAATAGCACATGGGTGGGTTGTAGATATGAAAACTGCAAGGGGTTTCGCTGAAGACTTAAAAGGCAGTTATGAAATAATGGTCCCGACGGTTGAGACACCTGTTCGTTTACTATCGGGGGGTAACTTGCAAAGGGTCATTCTCGCCCGTGAGATTTCAGGTGAACCTGCGTTCCTGCTGGCCATGCAGCCTACCCGTGGTTTAGACGTTGGTGCCATAGAAGGTGTTCAGAGGTTATTATTATCGCAGCGAGAGGCAGGTGCTGCAATCCTCCTCGTTTCTGAAGAATTAGATGAACTGATGGCGCTCAGCGACCGTGTTTATGTAATCTATGAGGGCAAGATCATGGGGGAGGTGAAGGATGGAAATATTGATATGATTGGTCAGATGATGACTGGTACTAAGTTGGAACAAATTCAGGATTTGGAGTAGCCCGGTATGGCTGAAACATCAAAATCAGATTTATTAGAACCTGGCCGCAAGAAATTCCCCTACAGAATCAGGTTTGAACCTAGGCTAGAAGAACCTGCCAAATGGTACCCTCTTGTAGTTTCACTCGGCGCCGTGGTTTTTGCATTGATAATTGGAGGAATCGTCATCGCGTGGTCAGGGGGGAACCCAATAAAATCATATGCTCATATTGGTCGAGCTTCCTTTGGCAGCTTGGGCGTTTTTTCTGATACCCTGGTCAAAGCAACCCCTCTGATTCTGGTTGGTTTGGCATGTTCAATAGCCTTTCGAATGCGCTTATGGAACATTGGAGCAGAAGGGCAGTTTTACCTTGGAGCTTTTGGCGCCAGTATCGTGGTCCTATTGCCGATATTTCCGGAAGGGACCTCTATATGGTTATTCATACCCGCTATGATAATGATGGGTATGCTTGCTGGTGCAGCCTGGGGCTTCATCCCCGGATATTTAAAAGCAGGGTTCAATGTTAATGAAGTCATATCAACCTTGATGTTGAATTATATAGCGGTGGCTTGGAACAATTATTTTATTTTTGCAATTTGGAGTGATGGCGGTTTTCAAATGAGCAAGATGTTTGAAAGAAACGCCTGGCTTCCGAGATTATCCGACTTTGCAGAGCAAGTGCCAATATTTCGTGGATTAACGACACATTTTGGATTGGTGCTGGGAATTATTGCTGCTGTGGTTGTTTGGTTTATCCTATATAGAAGTCGATGGGGATATGAAATTAGATTGATTGGCGATAACCCTCAAGCAGCTGAATACGCAGGTATCAATATTAAAAGGAATACAATCCTGGTTATGGCAGTTTCTGGAGCTTTAGCTGGGTTAGCTGGTATGTCTGAAATTACTGGTGTAGTACATCGTTTGCAGGGCGCAATTTCACCAGGTTATGGGTTCACAGGTATTATTATCGCCTGGCTTGCTAAGCTCAACCCATTAGCCGTTATATTGGTCTCTGTTCTGTTTGGTGCCTTGATCCTCGCCGGGAGAGAAATTCAACCGTCAGGTATCCCAAAGATGATTCAAGGTATTATTCTGGTATCTCTGATCGCCAGTGACTTCTTTTTGAGGTATCGTGTTCGGATTGAGCGCATTGAGGCTGAGGCATAGAGGAGAACCTATATGAGTATTTTGATCATCCTGCAGGCTGGAATCGCATCCGGGACAGTATTACTGTTTGCCACAATTGGTGAGATATTTGCTGAACGATCTGGTATCATGAACCTGGGAGTAGAGGGTATGATGCTGATCGGTGCGATGAGTGCCTTCAGTACTGCTGTTGCCTCAGGAAATCCCTGGTTGGGCCTCCTGGTTGCAATGGTTGCAGCTGGTCTAATAAGCCAGGTTCACGCATTCATCACGATTCATCTTCAAGCGGATCAGGTTGTTAGCGGTCTTTCCTTGACATTTTTAGGTACAGGAATAAGTTTAGTGTTGGGAGAAGGATTGAGTAAAGCTGGAACTGTTTCTCTCTTGCCAAGATTTTCGATTCCATTGATTAAGGATATTCCTTTCCTTGGACCTATCTTGTTTACAAATCACAGCATAATGGTTTATATTGGTTTCTTGATCGTACCTCTGACCTGGTATTACATTTACCGCACAAGACCAGGAATGCACTTACGAGCAGTTGGAGAATATCCAGCAGCAGCGGACACCTTAGGGATCAGTGTTTACCGTCTTCGCTATATTTACGTATTTGTTGGAGGCGTATTTGCTGGGTTGGCTGGTGCTACAATCAGTTTGGCAATTTCACCTGGGTGGTTCAGTGAATTAACCACAGCTGGACAGGGCTGGATAGCAGTGGGTTTGGTAATATTTGCACAATGGGACCCTGTTCGTGCAGCTTTTGGATCGTATGCATTTGGTGCGCTCCGACGGCTGATCTTGGATATCCAGGGTCCATTAATGATCCTTGGGTTTAGAAATCCTTTTTATTACAATCCATATTGGGGTTTCTTCCTGCAGATGCTCCCATACGCGTTTACAATTATTGTTCTTGTAATTGGCTCTCGTGAGGCAATTAGAAAACGATTAGGTGCCCCGGCTGCTCTAGGTTTGCCGTATATTCGCGGAGAGCGAGGCTTATAAAACGTGCCCTCCCTTAGTTACTATCAATATCTTAAATGATCTGTCTCATTGGAAAAAACGAAGACATGCATTAGTGAATCAATTAGCACAGCTCAATCCAGATATCATAACGATGCAGGAAGTTTCCCTGAAGGGGAATTCAAGCAATGCACACTGGGTTGCCCAGGAACTTAATGCGTTGAAATCGGAAGATGAGGATCTCTATAACATTTATCTTTGCCCAAAAACAGGTAGTAAAGAAGAGGTTGAAGGGATTGCCACACTTTGTCGTTTTCCTGTAAAAAGACATGATCGGATTGATCTTCTGACACAAAATCGAGTGGCTCAACTCCTGGAATTTCGGATCAACGGCGATAAATTGATGATTGTAAATGGTCATTTCTTTTGGAAACATGGAGAATCTCCAGAAAGAAAAGCGCAGATAGAATTGCTCCTGGATTGGTTGGATACTCAACCGGCGGAGATCTCAGTTATCGTGGCGGGAGATTTCAACGGATTACCAGAGAGTTCTTCCATCGAATTGATGAGGAAATATTTTGATTCTGCTCATCGACAAGTTCATGGGGAAGAGCCAGAATTTACAAGCCCAACCCCTCTACCTCATTCAAAAAAATTGGTTATTCGCAGCATAATCAACTGGAAGTTAGGCAGACGTCCTAAGCCTGATCCAAATTGGCGAGGAACCCTGGATTATATTTTTGTTGATCCCCGTCTTCACACCGAAGATTGCCGGGTCGTTCTTGATATTCCAACCGAAAATACAGATAATATCTATCCTTCCGATCATTTCGGACTACTTGCCACTATTAAGGTGAATTAATGAGATCAGAGCGCCACTTCATATACAGGTGTTCGATATGTGGGTACACATACGGACCGAAAGATGTGATGTACACATGTGATAGGGATGGTGGTAATCTGGATGTTATCCTCAATTTTGACCAAATTAGAGAAAAATTTGAGGGAAGATATATTATTAAAGATGAGCCATCCTTATGGCGGTACTTGCCCCTCCTGCCGGTGTCAGATCCTGGATGTTGGGGGACACCTCTACGTATGGTGGGTTGGACACCGATGTATACCCCCAGTCTTTTAGCCAAATCACTCGGACTCAAAAACCTTTGGATAAAGGATGAAAGCCGGAATCCTACAGCATCCTTTAAAGATAGAGCTTCATCAGTTTTGGTAGCGCGTGCCAGGGAGATCGGCGCAGATGTGATCGTCACTGCCTCTACAGGAAATGCTGGTGCTGCCTTAGCTGGAATGGGAGCCGCAGTAAATCATAAGACGGTAATTTTTGCACCAAAAGATGCGCCTCCTGCCAAGATCGCTCAACTCCTGGTTTATGGATCTGAAGTCCTTCTCGTTGATGGGAATTATGATGATGCTTTTGACCTGTCTATCAAGGCATCGGAAGAGTTTGGCTGGTATTGTCGAAATACAGGCTATAACCCTTTCACTGCGGAAGGGAAGAAAACGGCAGCATTTGAAATATTCGAGGTTTTACAACCCAACCTGGATAAAAATTCCCGAGAGAGTTCTCCTTTGGATAATCAAACACTCAAGCAGCTTCAAGATGGAAAATTATCAGTTTTCGTCTCGGTTGGCGATGGCAATATTATTTCAGGTCTCCATAAAGGGTTTAAGGATCTTCGCGAAATTGGTCTAATTTCGAAGATACCCAGGATATTTGGAATCCAATCTGAAAATTCCTCAGCTATAGCAAACGCGTTCAACGCAGGTACTGAAGAAATAAAACCCGTCCAGGCCACAACCAGAGCAGATAGTATCTCTGTCAATATGCCCAGGGATGGTTTGCGTGCTCTCCGTGCTGCTACCCAAACTGGAGGAGCATATATTACTGTATCCGATGATGAAATCCTTGAGTCCATCGTTGACCTTGGAAATGTAGGCATTTTTGCAGAACCAGCTGGTTCTGCTGCTTACGCAGGTCTCAAAGCGTCTATCCGGGATGGGTATATTGGACCTGAAGACCCTGTGGTTGTTATTAATACTGGAAGTGGGTTAAAGGATATCAAAGCAGCAGCCCAATCTGCGGGTATTGCGCCGATTATTGAACCTACAATGGATGCTGTCAGAAAAATAGTCAGACAACGTTAAATTAAATAAAATGAGCATTACCAAAACTTGGCCAAAAGAAGCTCGTTACCTGGCTTTGATTATCCTATTCGCTGGATGTATTTTTATATTATGGTATTTCCATGGGATTCTCAGTCCGTTAATCATTGCTGCCATTATTGCCTATATCCTTCACCCGGCTGTGGATTTTCTTGCCTCACGGACTCGATTGTCTTATACCCTTTCGGTTTTAATAGTTTACATCATTAGTATTCTCTTGCTTATTACGATTATAGGATTGATAACACCGGTTCTCGTAAACCAGGTTCAAGCTATTGAATTAGATCTTGAAAGTGTATTGTCTTATTATGAAGATTTAAAGGTTACGCCGATAAATTTTTTCAGGCGGACCGTTTTCCCGGGTCAATTCTTACCGCCATTGCCTGAAATATCGACTGATTTGTTGACACCATTGATGAGTAATTTCTTCACCATTTTCGAAGTGGTGACCAAGAATTTTCTTTGGATTCTCATAATAATTGTTAGCATCTATTATTTCCTCCAGGATGGTCATAACATTCAGAAATGGCTCGTTAGGGTGGCACCGGAAGAATATCAAGAGGACTTCAACCACCTTTTTGAACAGCTTCAACATGTTTGGGCAGATTATCTCAGGAGTCAATTAGTTTTTATGTTTGTTGTTGGGTTGGTTGATTCAATCGTTTGGTTGATCATCGGTTTGCCTGGTGCGATAATACTCGGAATCCTCACTGGAATCACAAGTTTTGTCCATGAAATTGGGGCTATTGTTTCTGGAGTCCTATCGGTTTTAGCAGCCTTAATTGGTGGTTCTTCATATCTTCAGATGTCGAATTTCTGGTTTGCTGTTTTGGTCTTGGTTTTATATTTAGTGCTTACTGCAATCAAGAACATTTGGCTTCGACCAGTAATCATTGGACGGCATGTACATCTTCATGCTGGGATTGTTTTTGTCGTCGTAATCGCGGCATTGGTTTTTCATGGTGCTTTAGCAGCCTTCTTGGTAGTTCCTGTTCTTATATCGATCTTCGTCATTGGTCGATATTTGCGTCGAAGAATTTTTGGGTTGCCCCCATTTCCAGAAGATCAGGATCCATCGCAGTATTTTTCTATCAGTAAACCAAAGTCCCAGGTACCAGAAAAATAATTACCTGTTGTTAATAATCATCTAAACTAGACAAATGTTTGATTAACCGAGAGTTATTATGGTTACATTCTCAATTATTGCTCCAATTTACAATGAGCTGAATAATATCCCAGAGTTATATGAACGAATTCGGGAGGTTATGGATTCCACGGGAGAAACCTGGGAAATCATAATGGTTGATGATGGGTCCCAGGACGGATCCACAAACCTCATTCGGGAATTGAACACAAAAGATCCAAGGGTTAAGCCTGTCATATTCGCCCGCAATTTTGGTCATCAGATCGCAGTAACTGCAGGTTTGGATTACAGCCAGGGAAAAGCAGTTGTAATTATTGACTCTGATTTACAGGACCCTCCTGAAGTAATTCTCGATTTAATTGATAAATGGAGATCCGGCTTTGAAGTTGTGTATGCAGTACGCTCTGAGAGAGAGGGAGAAACATGGTTCAAAGAATTTACTGCTTCCATTTTCTATCATTTGATTTATCGGATAACAGATGTTGATATTCCGCGTAACACCGGAGATTTTAGGCTCATTGATCGGAAAGTAGTTG
This sequence comes from Candidatus Woesearchaeota archaeon, assembly GCA_017608295.1. Next base: position 65,783 of record JAFCGF010000011.1, on the reverse strand, counting down.
AAGTGATGGGGGAGATGAGGGAGCGCCATCGGTTTCTGCGTGGTATGTCAGTATGGGTTGGATTCAATCAAACAGGTGTGGAATATAAAAGGGCTGCGAGACATGCCGGAGAGACCAAATACCCCTTCAAGAAGATGCTCAAGTTCGCTACAGATGCGATCACTAGTTTTTCATACTTCCCTCTTCAGGTAGCCATGTATATGGGATTTGCTGCAGCTGGGGTTAGTATTTTAGCAATTCCCGTGGTCATCATCCTCAGAGCTTCAGGTTCACAAGCCTTCTTTGGACAGGCTACGACGCTTCTTGCAGTCTTATTCCTGGGTGGTGTTCAGTTAATATCCTTGGGGATTTTGGGAGAATATATCGGTCGTCTCTATGATGAAGCTAAAGGCCGTCCGTTATATATTGTCCGTGATGACCCGGGACCTGATCTTGACGAATGACGAGGATATTACAAACCTTTTTTCCGATTTCCTTGATACCAATTTTTCTGCTTTCCCGGGTTTAGATAAAATCTATGATCCATTTCCCATTAAATTCCCAACGGGTTATAATCAAGTTGTCTGACAATTAAATGGCTTCTTTGTAAATGACTAGGTCTTGATAAACCTCCATAAAAAAATCAAATTTTGCACAATAGATTAGAGAATTAAGGATTAAAAGAAGACATGTATACCATTGATTTAGAAATGCACGCAGATCGCTTAGAAAGAGTTTTAAAGCGAGCCCGCGAACGCAACATCATCATCCCAACCTTTACCCAGATGAAAGATCCTTCATTAATCCCCAACACGATTAAAGCGGATTTATCCGCAATAGGACTTTGGGACGTTCATCCCCGCAATTTGTTTCGTATATCCTGGCATAATGATCCGGTTTCTTCAGGCGGTAGCTTTGGAGATGTCAATTATTTGGAATTACCACCATCATTGACTGGTGTACCAGCCAGGATTATCGCGCTGGTCGGAAAATGGTTCCCGACCGGGTCTCATAAGGTAGGTGCAGCATTCGGGTGCCTCGTCCCCAGGTTGATTACTGGACAATTTGACCCTACTCTTCAGAAAGCAGTCTGGCCATCAACCGGGAATTATTGTCGTGGTGGGGCTTATGATTCTGCCTTATTAGCTTGTGATTCAATAGCAATCCTGCCAGAAGAAATGAGTCAGGAACGGTTTGATTGGCTTGCAAATATCGCGGGCGAAACCATAAAGACGCCTGGCTCGGAATCCAATGTCAAAGAGATATTTGATAAGTGCTGGGAACTACGTGAGTCAGGCGAAGATCTAATGATCTTCAATCAATTCGAAGAGTTTGGGAATTACCTCTGGCATTACGAAATTACCGGCAATGCAATGGAGGAAGTGCTCAAACGAGTTATGGGTCCAAAAGATCGCTACAGAGGGTTAACCTCAGCAACGGGTTCAGCAGGAACGATAGCTAGCGGGGATTATATGAAAACACTTTTCCCTGGTAGTGTCGTTGTAGCCAGTGAAGCACTGCAGTGTCCAACATTGTTAGAGAATGGTTATGGTGCCCATCGTATAGAAGGGATCGGTGATAAGCATGTTCCTTGGATTCACAATGCAAAAAACACAGACATGCTGGTTGCGATTGATGACAACGCTGTTGTCAACATCTCCAGGTTATTTAACGAACCGGCTGGTCAACAGTATCTCGCTGCGCAGGGGGTACCAGAAAATATCATCTCACAACTTTCATTGCTTGGATTTTCCGGCATCTCTAATGTCCTTACCGCGATAAAAACTGCCAGATACTACGAAATGGGTGAGAACGACATTGTCCTAACTGTGCTGACGGATTCAATGGATTTATATAAATCTAGATTGAAAGAGATGCATGAAGAAATTGGTGAATATAATCAGACAAATGCAGCCGTCGACTTCGGTCGGTGGTTGTTAGGAGCAACTACCGATAATCTCCTTGAACTGAGGTACACAGATCGACGTCGTGTTCACCAGCTTAAATACTTCACATGGGTGGAACAGCAGGGTCGGACATATGATGAAATTCAAGCCCAGTGGTATGATACCGATTATTGGACAAGTATTCGATCTCAGGTTGATGATATTGATGAACTGATTAATGAATTCAACCAAAAAGTCGGACTAATTTGAATATAAATATATGTATGTTAAGAGGCATCCTGTAATGAGATATTTCAGGATGCCTTTTTATATGCAACAACAATTTGACTTTGTCCTTATTAGACCTCCTGACCGATAAAGAAATTCGTGCCTTAGCAAGTCGCCATATATATAATTATGGGGAATCATATTATCATTCTGGTAGGGTCGAGATAGATTCGGTCTCTGAAAAAGAAACTCTAACTTCACCTACCATATTTCCTTGACTCTCACCCAGATCTGATAATTTAATTCCCTTATATGTTGTTATTTGGATCAGGTTAATTTTTCACGCTTGACAGTCAACTCGCTATTAATCATCAGGAAAGTGCAAATAGTTTGGATCGTTTTGCTCGCTGCAGATCAGTATGCCAGATATTCGTTGTTTGATCTGGTGATGGCATATATATTCGATTAAAATAAAGGGACATAAACTAATTCTCATTATTGTCATTCACCATGCCATTTCATAGTCTGATTATTCTTGCTAACTCCTACAATGCCTAACATATTCCCAAACCCTTCAGATTTGATATTGGTTTCATATTTGCCTGGTCCACGTGATCTCGAAATTGCGAGACTGCTTGGATGGTATCGTATTCCCCTACGAACTGCACCAAAGGTTATCGCCGTTGACTATCTCGCATTCTATCAACCGTCTACGTTCAACCAGAAAAAATGGCGCGTCGAAATGGTTGCTCCTGTCAACGGTCACGAATTGGTAACTCGTGCGGAATTGTTCCGGGATCAAGTTGATCATCCAAAAGCTCATGAAGAATATTTCAAAATTCAACTTGGTCCTGTAACACAGTTGCCAAACGCCATAATTGCAGAAAAATGGAAGCGGATTACTTTTTTCTATACTACAGGGGAATATCTTCTTAAAGCGAAGACGATATCTGATCTGATTGTCCAATCAGAGGACCGAACTCTCCTTTGGAGAGCTCTTAGGGAAAGGACAAATAAATTTCAGACCTACAGCAGTCAGAGGATACCGGAAATTGATCTTGACCCATCCGTTGTTGCTTTACTGTTGGGCATAAAGGACATGATCGATGATTATGAACCATAAGGAATATTATTTTTTTGTAAATTAACTTGTAACACACACAATTAGAAGCCATCAGAGAGGTTGGAGGAAATTAATGTCAGTATTGTTAAAGAATGGAACGGTTATTACCGCCTCAGAGACCTTCATTGCAGATATCCTGGTTGAAGATGAAAAAATCAAATCTATCACTAAGGGGCTCACTTCTTCTACTGCGGATGTATATGATTGTAGCGGAAAAGTAATTATGCCTGGTGGGGTCGATCCACATACCCATTTTGATTTACCAATGTTTGGTACGGTGTCATCTGATGATCATTATTCTGGTCATAAAGCAGCCGCATTTGGAGGGACAACGACAGTAATCGATTTTGTGCCTCATATTCCCGCTGGTTCAATAAAAAAAGATAGCATGCTTAGAAGGTCTGTTGAGACCTGGCGAAAGAAAGCTGATCCAAAGGCCGCAGTTGACTTTGGGTTCCATATGAACATCACGCATTTTAATGAGAGTGTCGGACGAGATATCCCATCATTGCTGGATGAAGGGATCACAACATTAAAAGTTTTTACTGCATATAACAATCGCCTGCGTATCCAGGATGGTGATATATTCAAAACCATGCGCATAGCAAAGGAAAATGGTATGCTCACACTCCTCCACGCAGAAAACGGGGATGTAATCGATGTCCTCGTTTCTGAAGCGGTTGCTGCTGGTCATACGTCTCCAATTTGGCATGCCAGGACAAGACCTTCCTGGGGGGCTGTGGAGGCCGCTATGAGAGGATTTTCATTGGCAGCGGAGACAGGAGCACCACTTTACCTTGTTCATATGAATGTTGCGGGTGAAGTAGATATGCTTGAATACGCCAGAGATCAGGGTCTTCCAGTTATGGGGGAGACCTGTCCTCAATACTTATTTTTTACTCAAGAACACTTAAAACGGTCGGATGGAGCTAAATGGATATGTTCGCCCCCCATGCGAAAAATGGTTGATAACCAGCGACTTTGGGATGGGGTGATTGGTGGAACAATCCAGGTTATGGCAACAGACCATTGTCCCTTCTTTTTTGATGGAACTAAACCAGTAATTTATGAAAACGAGGAAATCGCGATTCCCGGAAAAGAACTTGGTGTAGACGATTTTACAAAGATACCAAATGGTCTGCCAGGCGTTGGTGACCGTATGCCCGTTCTCTGGTCTGAAGGTGTGAGTAAAGGGCGGATTACACCTAACCAATTTGTCGCGTTGATGAGTACTAATCCGGCAAAGATATTTGGTCTTTATCCCAGGAAAGGGTGCCTTATGCCTGGGTCGGATGCTGATATTGTAATCTGGGACCCTGAAAAAGTTGTAAATTACGGGGTGAATTTTTCACAGCAAAGAACGGACTATAACCTTTATGAAGGGTGGGATCTTATCGGTTTTCCCGAGAAAGTATTTTTACGAGGGAAATTGATTGTCGATGGTCCTGATTGGCATGGAAGAAAAGGCATGGGGGACTTTATATACCGCCTACCGGGAGCAGATTTGATCTAAGATTCTCTTCCGGAATATTGTTCCTCTTACGTGTTATTAACATTAATCGTGTAAAAATATACAGGAATAATAAATACTGGTGAGTCATTCCAATATTTTCTGCATTGAAATGATCACCATTATCCTTGGAGGAAAAATGTCTGAAAACCAACCTATTGCATTCAAAGCGGAAATTAAGCAGCTATTAAATATTTTGATCCACTCCCTGTACACGGAACGCGAAATATTTCTTAGAGAATTGATATCTAATGCATCTGACGCGCTAACCCAGATGCAGTTTGCCGCCCTCACTGATCGAGATGTTCATGATCCGGATGCAGAGTTAAACATAAAAATTACTGTTGATGATGATGAGAAGACGATTAGGATAGAAGACACTGGAATTGGTATGACTCAGGATGAACTTGTCCAGAATTTGGGGACAATCGCTCAATCCGGAGCCCGTGCATTTATTGAAGCCAGCGAAGAGGGAAACACAAACCTCGCTGATATTATCGGTCAATTTGGAGTTGGTTTCTATTCAGTATTCATGGTGGCGGAATGGGTTCGGGTGACATCACGATCCTATCAAGCTGATGCGGATGCCGCAACTTGGTACGCGACCGGAGAAGATACATTTACTGTTGGTCCAGCCGAGAAAGAGTCACGCGGTACCTCAATCGAAATCAAACTTAATGAAGACACAGCTGAGTTTGTCAGCGAATACAAGGTGCGAGAAATCGTAAAAAGATACTCAGATTACATCCCATTCCCAATTTTTATCGGGGAATCCGAGGATCAAACAAACAGGCAAACAGCAATCTGGCGTCAGTCAAAATCGGATGTAAAAGAGGATGAATACAATGAGTTTTACAAACATCTGACAATGGATTTCGATGATCCCCTTCATAAAATCCATTTCAGTGCTGACGCACCTTTACAGGTTTATTCTTTGTTATATATCCCCGATAAAGCTGAACGGAATATGTTTTCATTGCGTAAAGAAGATGGACTCAAGCTTTATGTTCGTAAGGTTCTCATTCAAGAATATACAAAAGACCTTTTGCCAACCTATTACCGGTTCATCCAGGGTGTTGTCGATACCGAAGATTTACCATTGAATGTCTCTCGAGAAGCCATCCAAACCAGTCCTATTATTGCCAAGTTGAAGAAAATACTCACAAATCAAGTGACACAAAAGCTGAAGGATCTGGCGTCAAAAGAGACCGAAGAGTATTCAAAATTCTGGGTGAAATATGGGATTTTCATTAAAGAAGGAATTTCGACAGAACCTCTTGAGAGTGAGAACCTTTCCCCACTCGTTAGATTTCATACTACAGCGTATAACGAGTCTTGGGTTTCCTTTGATGAATATATTGAACGAATGAAACCGGAACAGGAGAAGATTTACTACATTCTTGGCGATGACGAAAGGTCAGTTGCTCGTAGTCCTCACCTTGATTCCTTCAGAGAAAACGGATTTGAAGTGATTACGCTTGCTGATCCAGTTGATTCCTTCATGTTGATGGGATTGCGCAAATATGGTGATTATGAATTGCAGAATGTTGCAGCACCGGATTTAGAGCTTCCTGAAACTGGTAAGGAAAAAGAAACGGAATCAGAAACCGAGGAACTCCCTTCAGATGAATTGAAAAAACTGGTGAAACGTTTTTCGAAACAATTGGGAGATAGGGTCACAGAGGTTCGCGCGACTGATCGTCTACGTGATTCTATTGCCCGGTTGGTTGACCCGGAGGGAGTCATTGGTCAGGAGATGCAGCGAGTTTATCGTTTGGTAGATCAGGATTATGAAGTCCCTAAGAAAGTCCTTGAAATCAATCCACGCCATCCATTGATCACCCAGCTGAATGATTTATCGAAGAAAGACGAATTGGGGGAAGTTATCATTGAACAGATCTATGAAAGCGCGCTGCTCATTGAAGGTCTTCATCCAGATCCGGCATCGATGTTGCCTCGGATTCAGGTATTGATGGAGAAAGCATTGAATCTATAATCCCCCAGCTTATCGATCATTTTCAAGCTTCGGAAGATTCCAAAATTTCCGAAGCTTTTTCATATCTGGATTGGATTAGGAACCATACTGCTCCGACCAGGCCAATTAGTCCTCCTCCATACCAGATAGACTTTGGACTGATATTGTCGTTCAAGTATCCTCCAATTAGGGGCCCAATTCCTGCTGCTGTTCCCCAACTCAGAGAGAAAATACTCATATACCGTCCCCGCATATCTTGAGGGGATATATCTGCCACGAACGTCGTTGCCGTAGGAACGAGGATCAATTCACCAGCGGTGATTATCACAATACTCATCCAAAAACCCCAGAATCCTTCTGCAAACGCAACACTGGTCACACCACATGCGTAAAGAAAAGCGCCCAGACCGAGCATGAAATGTGGTCTGATCTTCTTCGTCCTTCGGGTTACCCACACCTGAAGGATAACCACCATTAAAGCATTCGTCATCGGGATCAGTCCATACTGTTTTTCAAGGATTCCATAATTCCCTTTCGCATAGACTGCCATCAACACCCAAACCATAGTGGAGCCTATTTGTGCTAAAGTGAAGGCTAAGACGAAGGGCCTGAAAACTCTATTCTCAAATATTAGTTTATAGCTCTTGATCCCAATTGGATTTGTAGATGATGCGTTGGTTTTTGGCAATGTCTCCTTGGCTCGAAATAAAATTAACAGGCTGAATGTTATTAATCCAATAGCAGCTGCCCAGAAGGCAATACTATAGGATGTGGTTGCCACGAACTCTCCCACTGCAGGACCTAGTGCAACCCCAACATTCTTTCCAAGTCGTGTGAGGGCATATGCATCTGCGCCAACCCGATAGAAAGGGTTGAACAAACCGCGAAGGATCATCAAAATCGCAAAAGTGAGAATCGTTTCTGCTGGGATCATGGCCAAATAGGATAATCCTGTTGCAGCTAATCCAATGACCATTGTTATTTTTCGTCCCACCCGATCAGTGATAGGTTCGATCACAAAAGATGAGAGAAAACCTGCTCCAGCGTTCATAGTCATTAAACTGGCAACAGCAGTCATTGGCAAATCTAACTTTTCACTCACATAGATCATTAAAAATGGCCAGATCATACTTGCACCAGCCGTGCTGATCAGCATCCCCCAGAATAGTAGCCAAAACTGAGGAGGGTAGTCTTTTCCTTGATTTTGGATAAAATATTTTATAGACAGAGTATTCACTTTATGCTAATTCTGTTTATTATTACTTATAAAAAGGGGATAGTTTGGACATTACCCTACTAATTTAGAGACTGAAGGTGAGATTTCAGGGTGCATCTCACAATACGTCAGATCACGTAATGGGCAGGTAAGGTTGTCAATAAAGTTCAGAGAGAAATGTATATTATTGGTGCTGTTTATCAACAATGGTTGATATTTCTTCTGCTGATCGAAGAAAAGTTACCCCCTGTAGGATAAATCCAATCTGGGTGATTGCAAACCAAATTAGGAGTATTGTAAGAATCCATGTTGTAGTAGAAATCCATCGTGGAAAGTTATTTCGAAAAGAATCCAGCTGTTCTCTGGATAGATCAATAATTTCTTGGTAATCGAGAACAACATCCTGGGCGTTGGTCATCGCGAAATTGATACCTCTGAAATTCTCTGCGATGTTTTCCATCTCAGACTCAATGATTTCAATTTGGTTGGTATTTTCGCCACTTTCAGCAGTCCCATCTGGTTGTCCAAGACCTGGCAGCTTAATGGGAAGTAGACCTAAGAAATTGTTGGATAGCTCATTGATGTCCCCCACTGTCCTGGCCATGGCAAATAATACTTTCTCCGTAGAGTCGAGGGTTTCCATTGTCTCATCAAGCGTGTCATGAAGAACGCTCATACCGTCATAAGTCGTTGAAAGCGTTGCATCCAGGATTTCACTGGTCTCAACAATTTTCTCTAGCAAAGAGGTTCGCACTCTCCAGACACCAATTATCCCAACAACACTGATGATCATCCCGAGGACAGCAAAAATGATAAAGCTGACCCCAAGAAATCGTTTGCTAATTAAATTCATTTATTCCTCCTGAAATCATGAGCATGTTCTGGTTGTGTATGTGCTCCAGGGTTTCCATAAGATTTTGCACATGACTAAAGTTTCCCAATTTTACCATTCTCTCATTCCTTGAGATCAATTTTTGAAGCAGTGGGAGAATCGTGGTTCTTTCTTCAAATTCTATCTTGATATTAAAAATCTTACCTGGGTTATGAATTGGTCAAATTGACTTGGATGACAAAATGGGTGTGATATTCCATTGATCTAAGACCTCAAAATCATGAATATGCAATATAATCTTCAAATTAGTTTGAAAAAAAAACAGATTGGAAAAACCATAAAATAAATAACAAGGATTTTTGATAAAAAAAATTATATGACTCATATTTTAATAACCAATGATGATGGTATCACTTCCCCAGGACTGCTTGCTTTGGTTCAGGAGATGCGAAAGGTTGGGGAAATTTCAATTCTTGCACCAGATCGTAACTGGTCCGCTTCCGGCCATGTAAAAACAATGCATCGACCGCTTCGCGTTAATCAGGTTCAAATGTTAGATGGAATATCCGCTCATGCCACAGATGGAGCACCGTCAGATTGCGTTGCGTTGGCTCTATTAGGCTTTATTCCTCAATCGATTGATCTCGTCATTTCAGGGATAAATCCTAATGCGAACATTGGACATGATGTTACTTATTCAGGTACAGTAACCGCAGCCATGGAAGCTGTCATCCACGGGATTCCGGGAATTGCTGTATCCTTAGATTCACCCGATAACCATCTCGGAACCTTGGATTATCAACCTGCGGCAAAGGTTTCAAGGAAGGTGTCCGAACTGTTGCTCACCGGTGGATTTCCAGAGAAGACAGTAATCAATATCAATGTTCCATATCTACCAGGTGATCAAATTAAAGGGATTCGGATTACCCGTCAAGGACAGCGAATCTATAGAGAGCAATTGCTTCGAAGAAAAGACCCTCGCAATCAACCTTACTATTGGATCGGTGGAGAAACACCAACTGGAATAATCAAAGAAGGTACTGATTATGGAGCCATCAAAGACGGTTATGTTTCTATTACGCCATTAAAACTTGATCTTACAGCGTATAAAGAATTTGAATCCTTGCAGAAGATCGAATGGGAATTAGGTGGAGCGGAGGGCTAAATGAAACCAAAGGTATTCGTTACTAGACATCTACCTGCAAATACGATGCAGGAGCTTACTCAAAGCTGCGATGTGGATATTTGGGATGAGGAATTCCCACCTTCGTATGAAGAAATCCTGAAACGAATTGCCAATGTAGAAGGGATTCTCTGTTTACTAACGGATAAGATAGATGAAAATCTCATGGATTCCGCCCCAAAACTTAAAGTCATCAGTCAATGTGCCGTCGGATATGACAATATCGATGTTCCTGCCGCGACAAGCCGAGGGATCCGCATAGGGAATACCCCAGGTGTATTGACGGATGCGACAGCAGATTTTACTTTTACGCTCATCATGGCAGCTGCACGGAGGGTTGGTGAAGCCATTCAATACGTCCATGATGGGAATTGGAAAACCTGGGGTTTGACTCTCCTTCTAGGTCAGGATATTTATGGCGCAACTCTGGGTATTGTTGGTCTGGGGCGAATCGGCAAAGCGGTTGCCAAACGTGCCTCAGGTTTCAATATGCGAATCCTGTATCATGATACGATCAGGCACCCACAGGCGGAGGCAGAATTTAATTTGGAATACAGACCGCTGGAAGAACTTCTTAAGTTATCAGATTTTATTTCCTTGCATGTTAATCTTTCTTCAGAAACAAACCATATGATTGGGTGCAAAGAATTTGAGATGATGAAAGATTCAGCCTGTCTGATAAACACTTCTCGAGGTCCCGTTATAGACAGTGATGCCTTGTACCATGCCCTCAAAGATGGTCAAATTGCCTACGCAGCCCTTGATGTCACTGATCCTGAACCTCTTCCATCTGATCACAAGCTATTATCATTATCGAATATCATAGTTGTCCCTCACATTGCCAGTGCGACTGTCTCATCTCGGACCCAGATGACCCTCATGGCGGTGAGGAACCTTATTGCCGGAGTGGGTGGAAAATCACTGCCTTATCCGGTTAATAATCTTGTATAGAGACATCCGATGCCTGAACAAATAAAATCTGATTAGAAAGTTGATGATAATCCTTGACAGATTTATGAAAATCTATTAAATTCCGATAAGTATGAGAAACTGTTCTAATTCTGTATCAGAAATCAAACTCCCAGAGGATCAAAACCATCTGGGATATAAACATCAAACCTTCTGATTTCTTAAAGAGCCCGTAGTGGCTCTATTTTTTTATTAACCAATAGTTGATGGCAAAAGAGAATATTGATAAAACCATTATGGAGCGAAATATTGGATGAAACTTCCTGGATTGATTGATGTTCATGTTCATTTACGTGAACCAGGAGCGTCTCATAAAGAAGATTGGGACTCTGGCACCGCAGCCGCTCTAGCTGGGGGTATAACCTTGCTGTTGGCAATGCCAAACACAAATCCACCTGTAGTTACTCCCTCCGCATTGCAGAGCACGCTGAATATTGCCAGAGCAAAGGCGCGTTGTGATTATGCTCATTTTGTAGGTGCAGGCCCTGAGAATGCCCCATCGATCGCTAAGGTTGCCCGGAAAGTTGCCGGTCTTAAAATGTACTTGGATATGACCTATGGCAAATTACGGTTAGATTCTATGACCCATTGGCATGATCATTTCCAAAATTGGCCAAAAGATTTTCCAATTGTTGTCCATTCGGAGGGCAGGACCATGGCTGCAGCAATCCTTTTTGCAGCCATGTATGATCGTCCTGTACATATTGCTCATATCTCCTCTAGGGAAGAGATCATAACGATCAGAAAGGCTAAGGAAAGTGGAATTAAGGTCACTTGTGAGGTAGCACCGCATCATTTATTTTTATCCTCAAATGATGATTCCAGGTTAAGTCATGGTGGCATGTATCCTGGCCGTACCGAAGTTCGACCTCGAATTGCATCTCCTGAAGATCGAGAAGCCCTGTGGAGTAACTTGAAGGTAATTGATTGTTTTGCCACAGACCATGCGCCGCATACGTTAGATGAGAAGGACAGTGATACACCGCCTCCTGGCTTTCCCGGTTTGGAGACTGCCTTGCCTCTCTTACTCACTGCAGTTCACCGCGGGAAAATGACAGTGGACGATCTGGTAGAACGCATGTATACCAATCCCAAACGCATTTTCAAGTTGGCAGACCAGAAAGATACTTGGATTGAGGTCGATCCCAATGAAGAATTCACCATACGTGCAGAGGACCAATACTCAAAATGTGGATGGACCCCTTTTGAAGGGGTCAAGGTAAGAGGGCGGTTTCCTGCGTGGAAGAATCGCGTTTCAAGATGGTCAGGTATTGGCTGAACCAGGATTTGGTAGAAATATAAGATAAATGAATTTGTAAAAAAAAGGTTAAAGGAGAAATATTATGAATATCCAACCCAGCAACCCTCACCTTCCCTTTGGCGATCAGCGTATGTCGCCTTGGTACGGGATGGACATCGTTTCTGTGAGGCAGTTCAATCGGCAAGATTTGGAGTATATATTTGCAGTTGCGCATGAAATGCGCGTTATGGTGGAAAGGATTGGTACATTTGATCTGCTAAAAGGAAAAATATTAGCAAATCTATTTTATGAGCCATCCACGAGAACATCATCCAGTTTTACTGCTGCGATGGAGAGGTTGGGCGGATCGGTTATACCAATTAATGAAGTTAAATACTCATCCGTTTCTAAAGGCGAAAGTTTGCCTGATACCATCCGGACATTGGAATGCTATGCAGATGTTATTGTTATCCGACATCCGGAGGTTGGATCAGCATCTCTCGCGGCGAAATTTGCTAAAAAGCCTGTAATAAACGCCGGCGATGGAATTGGAGAACATCCCACTCAAGCCCTCCTCGACAGCTTAACCATAAAAGAAGAACTTGGTTATATCGATGGATTGACCATCACTATGTTGGGTGATTTGAAATTTGGCCGGACAGTTCATTCTTTGGCTCGTCTACTTTCCCTTTACAAGGTGAAACTAAATTATATATCCCCAGAGGTGCTGCGAATGCCAGCAGAGATTATTGCTGAACTGGAAGCGCTCGGAATTGAACAAAAAGAATACACTGAGGTCGATCAGGTCTTGCCTGATACCGATGTACTTTATGTCACCCGGGTTCAAAAGGAAAGGTTCTCTGCTTTAGAGGAATATGAAAAAGTTGCAGGAGCATATGTTATTGACCCTGAAATGATGAAAAAAGCTAAAGAGCGTATGATCGTAATGCATCCCCTGCCGCGGGTTACTGAGATTAGCATGGATTTTGATGATGACCCAAGAGCTTCATATTTTCGACAAATGGAATATGGGCTTTATGTCAGGATGGCATTATTGGCGATGGTCCTCGGTAAAGCGTAATTCTTCATGATATTCTTTTTTCCTCACCTTATTTATCGGAGGATGGGATGACTTTTTTTTCACGGTTAACGAATAGGATAATTGACATAAATTCCTTGCTTTGTGTGGGTCTTGATCCTCATCCTCAAGATGTAGCTTCATCCCCAGACAAAGGAGTCCGAGAATTTTGTTTTAGGCTTGTCGAAGCAACCAGTGATTTAGCAGCCGCCTTCAAACCCAATATTGCATTTTTCGAAGCACTTGGTCCGGATGGAATCTCTGTTTTGCAGGATGTCTTGGGTGTAATACCTGATGATATCCCGGTAATCCTGGATGCTAAGCGCGGGGATATTTCTTCGACCGCAAAAGCTTACGCACAGGCTGCTTTTGATATTCTCGGTGTCGATGCAATCACCCTGAACCCTTACCTTGGATATGATTCTATTCATCCTTTTATTGAGGATCCTGATAGAGGTGCCTTTCTTCTTTGTAAAACATCGAATCCGGGCGCAAAAGACATTCAAGATATTCGGGTTAAAGAGTATCAGGGAGAAATTTTGGATATTCCGCTCTATATCCATATTGCTCACCTTGTAAATACCTGGAATAAGAACGATAATCTCGGTCTGGTGGTTGGCGCGACGAAACCCGAATCTCTTGCAGCCGTGAGGGAGGCAGCCCCGGGTTCATGGATCCTTTCTCCGGGTATTGGTGCTCAAGGTGGGGATCTAAGGTTAGCTTTACAGAGTGGCCAAAGGTCGGATGGATTGGGAATTCTAATACCGATTTCACGCAGCATTTCCAGATCTCAGAATCCCAGGGATGCTGCTTTAGAATTTCGAGATTTAATCAACAGGGAACGTGTTTCTCATCCTAAAAAGGCGTTAACGATAGAAAAACCGATATTGTCAGAATCTTTAATAAAGGTTGCTGATGGATTATTGGATGCGGGGTGTATAAAATTCGGAGATTTTACCTTGAAATCTGGGACAAAATCCCCATTTTATATCGATCTACGGCGGTTAGCAGGTTTCCCGACCTTAATATCTTTGATTGCAAAAGAATACATCAGGATATTGAACGGGCTTGAGTTTGATCATCTTGCTGCTCTCCCTTATGCCGCCCTGCCAATTGCATCTGCAATTTCTTTATTGGCTGATTGGTCGATGGTTTACCCTCGCAAAGAATCAAAAACATACGGGACAAAATGAAGGGATTGAAAAATTGGAATCAAAGGGATTGGGTGCCCATGATGTGGTTGTTCTCATCGATCGAAGTGCAGATGGTTGTCCTGCATTGAAGGAGCGTGGACTGAAGGTTCACGCTGTAATTCACCTACCCCGAATTTTGGAATATTATGCACGTGATGGGAAAATATCAGGTGAGATGCTCTCCGATATTTATGATTTTCTTGAAGATCAAAGAAACAAAAATTTATTAAATGAAAATCTCTAGACTTCTTACAATCATTTATACTCTGTTATATTGATGGAGAACTTATTATTTCGGATTGATCCTGAATTTATCCACACCCTGACATTAAAGGCATTATCAATCTCAAGCGAGATTGAACCCCTTAGATATATTATTAATAAATCCTTCGATGCTTCAAACGGAACAGGTCTTCCGGTAGATATCTTTGGTTTGCGATTCCCAAATCCTGTTGGTTTAGCTGCTGGTTATGATAAAGATGGCCTTGCATGGCGTGGTTTAGCAAGCTTGGGGTTTGGTCATATAGAAATTGGCACAGTGACACCATACCCGCAGGTGGGTAATCCAAAGCCTCGCATATTTCGTATCCCCGAAGAACATGCATTGATCAATAGGATGGGATTTCCAGGAGACGGGGTGGAGGTCGTCCGTCGTAGGTTATCAAGATCAGGAGTTAAAAATTTCAACACGATTCTCGGGGTGAACATCGGGAAGAATAAAGATACGCCAATTGAGGATGCTGCTCAGGATTATGTTTACCTGTTTGAGAATTTATTTGATATAGCTGATTATTTAGCAGTTAATGTAAGTTCCCCGAATACAATAGGGTTACGGCGTCTTCAGGCTCGGGATTTGCTTGAGCGTTTACTATTACAGCTTAAAAACGCGAGGGAGAGGTTAAGAACTAATACTCCAATATTATTAAAGGTTTCTCCGGATTTATCAGAAAAAGAATTATTTGATATTGTTGAGACCATCCTTGGTGTGGATATGGATGGAATTATTATCGGCAATACAACCGTTAACCGTGAAAATATCCAATCTTTAAAAAGAGAAGAAGCCGGAGGTCTTTCAGGATCGCCATTAACCGGAATTAGTCGGCGGATTGTTGCGAATATCCAAAAGGAAACCGGAGGTGTTTTACCCATAATCGGGGTAGGGGGAATTATGACACCAGATGATGCCAAGGCAATGCTTGATGCTGGCGCATCTCTAATCCAGGTTTATACCGGGTTGATATATGCCGGTCCGGGGTTGGTCCGCAGAATTAATAAATATCTGTAATCCTGTTGAATTAGGCAAAAAAGAACTGTGCTGCTGCCCCTGCCAGGAATGGTACTACTAATCCTAAACCCCAGCGAATAGCCGAAAACCGCCAACCCATAAAGGGGAGTTCAAATGGGACCGTGATTAATGCTAATGTTGCCCAACTGGTTATGATCGTAATCGCTGGTGCTAACCCAGCACCTTCACTGTATAGTATTGCTATGATCGGGAACACGGCATAGGGTCCACCAGGCAGAAGCATACCGATGACCTCAGCTAGTAATAACCCGCGAAAACCAGACTCGGGACCGATTAAATCTTGAATAAGTTGAGTTGGGGAGAGGATATTGACAAAACCAACAAGCGTGAAGCCAATCAGTAATAATAGGAGGTTTCTTTTTAATGTTTGCCAGCCCAAGGTTAAACCATTTTTGAGACTACCATCGTTCCTGCGCCAGGCAAATATGGCAAGTACAACCGTCAGGATCCACAGCATGATCGTCGCGGTTGTCATTACTGAACCCCTTCACGAATTTTATTTATATATCGACCAAAGAGAATTTCAGCGAGGAATCCTAGGATGATGGGAAAAATAAATGTTGTTAGAATTCGAATGGTTGTCAATTCTGTCCCGAGTAGGGCAATTTCCATGGGTAGTCGTGATAAAGCCCAGAGGTTTTTTGCGGTGATGAAGGCGATCATCACACCTATACCAGCACCTGTCTTCATCAATGCTCCAGCGATTGGGTAGTAGGCATATGGTCCACCTGGGATTAAGGCGCCTCCAATACATGCTAATAAAAGACCTCGTATACCCGATTTTGATCCAAGCCATCTTTCAATAACATCTTTCTTTATCGTAACCTGAATCAACCCGGCAGTGATGAATGCAGCAATTAGTAATGGAATGATGCGTATAAGTGAATTTCCTCCTGAAAGGAAACCATCAAGAATCATTGTAATCCCGCCACGTTGCCAGGCGATGAAAACTAGGATAAACACTGTGATAGTTAAAATCACAATTGATGGTTCAAACTTATTTGATTTCTTCATTTCCACATCCTTATGAATAATTATGGAATTCTAAATTGAAACCGCCAGTCTGACCCATCAGTATATACGTCAGAAGATGATCCGATAACACCTATCCAGGTATTACCAGGTTTCAGGGTATAAGGGGCCCCATCTTCATTTGTAAATTCGATCAAATTCAAATCAGGTGATCTTTTCCAAAAAATCGGGAAAACCAACCCATCCCGGAAAGCAAAAGCAGTACCATTTCCATTAAATTCAATTTCAACCATTTCTGGGTTTTTACTGAAATACCGGTATTTGGCCAGAAGAATAATGACATTGTTGGCAGAAATAACGTCTCCTGTGAGGCGGTCCTGGGTTGGTGAGAATACTTCTTGCCCGGTATCTGCGTCAGAGACATCTTGATACCTGAAGAATGTATCATGGTTTTGATCATAAGACCATTTGTGATAACTTCCCCTAGAATATCTGACAATTATTTTATCAACAGGGGTGCCGTTTTCTGGAATTTCTGGGTTGAAACTAAATCCATCCAGGTTTTGTCGTTCGTTAGGAACCCCTTCATTTTCAAAATGTTTATGCAGTATGACAGAATCTGTGATTAGGTGGTTCCAGGAATCTGTTTCAATTCGACATAATGGGTAATTTGGTGTCGGTGGGCAGGGGTAATCGCTTAATGAGGCCGTCCGATTATAAAAACCGGATTTGTAGAAGACCTCCAAGACTCGAGAATCAGCACTTGCGTATGCAAAAAAAGCATCATACATATTGACGATATCTTCATCCGATAAACGCCCTGATCTGATTGGACCAATTTTGTTTACATCATTGCTGTAAAAGATTGCATTGAATCGTGACAAGCCAGCTTCGTGGTAATACTCGAAAACATGATCTGCCATCGATAAACCCCACTGAGGCCGGATTCCACGTGGGTAGTTGGAGACTTTAACCGAGATCGGTCTTCTATCGAGTTTCCTTGGATCGGGAACCTGAAGACCTGTGAGTGGATTGATATTGGCAGGGAAATTTCTTGGTCCGGAGCTTTTAATTTGGATGGCGACAATTTCGGTTGGCGTTTGAGTGGATTCCTGAGGTGATGGCAGGGTTTTTGTAGGTTGAATATTGGCGGGTTTGGTCGTTGCTGTTTTATAGATTTCTATTGGCTTATCCGCTTGGGTTGTGGATTTTAATTCTTGGCTAATCTGAGAAACGATAGTTTTTACTAATGCTTCCTCTTCAGCTTTTGAATTGGTAGGAGCACATGAAACAAGCAGGAATAATATTAGAATGATCCAACACGATCGATTTCGCATTTAAGACTTCCAGTCACTGGTTGTAAGGAATTAATTTCTTTTGTGTTTAATTTACTGGTAGATTTGGAAATTTTCAACCCACCAATTTAAGGATCTTCAGGTCTGATGAATTTAAAGGTCCATTCTGAACCTTCAAATTTCATTTCTGATTCTGTTGTGATAACCTGGAAAAATGTTATACCAGGTTTTAATGGGAAATTTGATCCATTTTTCTTTAAGATGTATAGGGGTTTATCTCTTTCTTTGCGTTCCCATTTGGCTTCAAAGGCATGGCCATTTCTAAAGACATATGCCTTCCCCTTACCCTCCAAATGAATATCGAATACCTCTGAACGCCCAGACTTGTAAATAAATTCATGAGGTACCAGTAGGATAATCACATTATCAGCAGCAATTGGCTGGTTGTTGTAAGACGCATCAGTTAACAAAATATATTCTGGTTCAACATCATCAATTAGATCTACATTGCCTTGATACCTGTAGTATCTGTTAGATTCTTTATCAAACTCCCAATAAGCATAGTTCGCGTATGAATAATTAATATTGACTACAGATACCTTGTCTTTGCTGTTTCCCCCTAGTGAATAGAAGGAATTTGTACCTAAATCTTGACGAACGTTATCCACGCCGCGTTGGGTAACTAGTTCTGATAGGTTGTATGTATTACCGAAGAGGTTGTTATAGCTCTTAATCGTTTCATCTCTCCACATCCAGGGTGTGGCATATCCGGGTTCAATAATCATGAGTCGGTTGTCCAAAGTTCTCTTTAAGAATCCGTAAACATCCAACGGGTCATTACCTTCTTCTTCATAAGCGAGGTTAAAAACAAAGGCGGAATTATACATCTGAACGATATGAGCATCGAAATTCCTGCCGGATCTAATTGGTCCAACCTTCAAGGCATCCTTCCCATAGAATATTGCGATGAATCGAGTTAATCCCTGCTCTAAATGGTATTCGAAAACTTGGTCTGCTTGTGAGAGTCCGGATTGCGGATATACATAATGAGGATAGTTAGGGATTTTAACTGCAATTGGGCGTCTATCTAATAATAGGGGATTTATTGCGATAAGGCCAGTTAGTGGGTTGATGTAATCTGGGAAGTTATTTGGACCAATACGGATGACAGGATTCGTTATTGCTGTTGCGGTGGCAGTATTATAAGCAGTTCTTGAGGGTCTCAATGTGTTGGTTGGCCCTGGTGTGTGACTGGGTGTAGGACTAGACGGGTTCTGTGCTGCTGTTTCCGATGGAAGGGGTGTTATTGTTGAAACTTCTCCTGCAGTTGGTGGAATATACCACTGGTCAGTTGGAGAGGTAAGGATATTTTCAACTTGAGAACAACCTGTGGAAAATATGGATAGTATTATGGTGAAAAAGAGGAACTTAATTCTCATTGATATTGTATCCAAGGCGGTATCATACCTCATATGATTCAGGTTGCCAAATAGATTTATACACCATCTATAACAGTATCAAAGGGTATAATCACTTAAATGACTTCTTTTGCAGATCGTATAAAGGGTTTCTTCTTAAGAATAAGAAATCTTCTCCCTTGGCGCTATATCATACCGATTGTAGCTGTATCTGTTTTTGTATTTTGGTTGACCTTCACACCAGGTGGATTAATGGGAAAAGCAGATGCTGTTGGATACGCCGTTTGCCATCGTATTAAAGCGCGCTCATTCCATTTTGGTGACCGGCAAATTCCGCTATGTGCTCGTTGTACTGGGCAGTATCTTGGTGCGGTCTCAGGTTTACTTTTCCTCAGTATCAAAAGACCGAAGCGTGTCGGTAGACCACCTTGGAAGATCATAATTCCCTTGATTCTCTTCGTTTTATTGTTTGCTGTTGATGGCCTCAATTCCTACCTGCATTTAATCCCCGCATTATCTCAATATTACCTCTATGAACCAAATAATCTCCTTAGATTATTCACCGGAACCGGATTAGGGTTGGGGATGAGTGTTCTTCTTTTCCCTGCATTTAATGAAATTATTTGGAAGAAACGAAGTCCAGCACCAATCGTAGAAGGTGTTAAGGATTTTTGTCAGCTCGTTTTAATAGGCATTATCGTTGATATTCTTGTACTAACGGAGAACCCGCTGCTTCTCTATCCCTTATCCCTCATCAGCGCTGGTGGAGTATTCTTATTATTAACTATGGTTTATACAATGGTGTTAATTATGGTTTTTCGGTTAGAAAACCGCTTTGATAATATTCAACAGTTATTAATCCCGGTAATATCAGGATTTCTACTAGCGTTGACTCAGGTGTTTATACTCGACTATCTGCGTTTCTTATTAACAGGTTCCTGGAGTGGTTTTATCCTTGGGTAGAAGGAGAACCTAGATGGATATTTTTACTGCCTTTGGTTTATCAGCGAGTGCAGGACTGAACGCCTATATTCCGCTGCTGGTTGTATCTTTGATTGCACGTTTTACCGATTGGATTGAATTGGATTCCCCATGGTCTTCTCTCGAAAATTGGTGGGTTATTGGGGCTCTTTTATTACTCGCATTAGTGGAGTTCTTCGCTGACAAAGTTCCAGCAGTGAATCATATCAATGACCTGATTAATACTTTCATTCGGCCAACAGCAGGCGCTATCGTTTTTGCTGCGAGTTCTCAAGTTGCTGATATCCATCCGGTTTTAGCGATGATCGCTGGTCTCTTAATTGCGGGAACGGTTCATGCAGCAAAATCTATTGCAATAAGACCAGCCGTAACGGCAACAACTGGTGGAGCTGGAAATATTCCTGTTAGTATTCTCGAAGATGTTGTATCCACCATTTTATCAATCGCATCAGTGACCATACCTATATTTGTTGCTGCAGTTGTGATTTTATTGGTCTCTCTGATCATTTGGTGGGTCTGGAGGCGTTCAAACCGAGACCGCGAACAACAGTAATCTTGAGAATAATAAATTGATTATATGTCCATTTGAGTACAAATAAAAACAAACTATTGGCCTGTCATACATCATTCTTAAAAACGTCATCCTGAATGGAGCGCATATCATCCCTATCTTTTTCGGGAGCGGAATGAAGGATCTCTACCTTGTCTTTACTAGAACTTATTCCCTCATCCAAAATCACAAATTATCTAATCACTCTTGACAGACCACTTTTCTCTTTTATTGATTATTTATAAAGATAGGCGTTAATTATTTTCAAGTTATATTCTATAATAGGTCACAATTCATTATTTAATGGAAACCGATTTATCCAAACCAAACATTCATTAAACATGAAATTGTCTAATAGAGGAGATACATCATGGCTGAAGATTTTGGTGAAACAGGACAGGTAGATGAAGGATTTGAGGAACCAGTTGAGAAGAAACGCAACAATACGGTATGGATAATCGTGGCAGTTGTAGCCGTTGTCCTGCTATGTTGCTGTATCATCACAATTCTAGGATTAGTCTGGTTGTGGAACACAGGTGGTGACCTAATTTTAGAAGACCTTGGCTGGTCATTATTATCATCAATTGGCCAGGTTTGATTTTTCTATATTGAAGTCAATCACTTGATTTGAGGATTAAAGGATTGGGGGGTCCTATATTTTGGGGTTTAATTTATAAGCATTTATGGAGATTAATCTGATCCGATAGATTTGAGTTCTGTCGAGTTATCATTACTCGAAGATGTGGATAGCTTCTTCAGGTGAGTAAAATAATTTCATACGCTCTCCAGGTTTTGGAATTGTTGAACTCGATTGGATATCAAACCTGAGTTGATAATTTTCAACCATAACACTTAATTGGCAAAGGCTTCCGCGAAACGAACGCTCCAGAATATTGCAATCCATCGTGTAGATTTTTCTACGAGTTTTATATTCGCTCATAACATCAGGACGGATTAATATCCGGTATTTGTTTCCATCAATTTGATCAATAGTATTAAGGTCAATCTTATCAATATCTCCTATTGGAATAAATCCGATAGGAGATTGAATTTGATTTTCATTAATTTCAACCGTGAAGATATTCCTGAAACCAAGGAATTGTGCAATAAACTCGGTTTTTGGTTTGATATAAATTTCCTCGGGAGTTCCAACCTGAACAATTTGCCCCTCATTCATAACCACGATTTCATCAGCCAGGGCGAATGCTTCCTCTTGATCATGGGTTACATATAAGGCAGTCTGGTTCATGCTTTTTAAAATTTCAGATAAATCTCTCAATAGGCGTTCTCGCAGAGTTCGATCGAGGGAACTGATTGGTTCATCGAGTAATAATAACCGGGGGCTGGGAGCAAGAGATCGAGCCAATGCAGTTCTTTGTTGTTCTCCACCTGACAGAGTGGATATCCTTCGAAATCCATAATTAGGTATACCGACAAATTCTAGAACTTCACTGACCCGTTCATTTACCTTTTCCTTCTCCCATCCTCGCATTTCTAATCCAAAAGCCACATTATTGGATACATTCTTATGGGGGAAAAGCATATAGTCTTGGAACATTAATCCAAAATTCCGCTCATGTGGAGGAATATTGTTTTGGGACTTTCCATTCCAAAGAATTTCTCCGCGATCTGGAATTTCCAATCCTGCAATGATTGATAACAGCGTTGATTTCCCACATCCGCTAGGACCTAGCACCGCAACAATATCACCAACTTGCACATCAAATGAGACATCACGCAGAGCTTGTGTTGTCTGGTAGGATTTTGAAACGTTTGCTACCTGTAGACCCTTCATAAGGTTATCCATTCTTCAATGCTAGTTCAGGATTAAAATTCTCCAATTTCGCCAATTCGAAACCGTTCAATCGCCAGCATTCCTGAAATTGTTATACCCATCATTATTGTCGATAACGCGAGTGCCTGGCCATAATTCAAACCCCCTGGACGACCTAGAAGCCGGTAGATTACAATCGGAATCGTAGGATATTCCGGTCTGGAAATTAGAGCAGTGGCCCCAAACTCTCCGAGTGAAATAGTAAATGCAAAACTTGCTGCAACTAATAATGCTCTTCCAATTAATGGCAGATCAATTTCAAGGAGGACCTCCCTTGGAGATGCACCTAAAACGGCTGCTGCCTGCCTAAGCCGGGGGTTTATACTCCGCAGGGCAGGTGTTAGACTTCGGACAACAAATGGAAAAGCCACCAGGGTATGAGCAATTGGAAGCAAAATTGGGGAGGATCTCAGGTCGAGGGGTGGTTTGGCGAACGCAATGATAAAACCTAACCCTAACGTGACTGCGGATGTCCCAAGAGGCAGCATTATAATAGGATCTAATAACTTGCTAATTAAAGATTCACTGTCCATAGCAAGAGCCCATGCTGCTGGGGTAGCCACGATTAATGAAAAGACAACGGTTATAGCAGCATTCCCCATTGAAATCCCTATTGATGTTGCGGGTTTGACATAGAACAATGATGTCTGTCTATTCCGGAATAATTCTTTATAGTACGCTAGGGTAAAACCACGTGTAACCACACCCTCCCGATCTCGCCGATTTTCAAGAGAATAAATTGATTGGGATGCCAATGCCACGAGTGGTGATAGTAGGGTAATTATAAGTATTCCGAGAATTACAATCGCTAGGATTCGATTCCTCCAGGTGTTTAATGGTTTTTGGGTATGTAGTCGGGCGCGCTTTGTCAGTGGTCTGTTGATCCGGTTGGATAATCTTGTGTATACCCAGGTCATTGCCAGGCTGCATCCAATTTGGATAATTGAAAGCCCTGCGGCTAATGGGAGGTTGAATAGGCTTATTGTTTGATAATAGATTTCAACTTCAAGGGTTGAGAACCGTGGACCCCCGAGTATCAGGATAACTCCAAAAGACGTAAAATCAAATATGAACACCAGTAGCGCAGCTGCTGTAATTACCGGAGCCAATAAAGGTAAAGTAATTGTCTTCAATGTCTGCCAGCGGTTTGCACCCAGGCTTTGGGCAGCTTTTCCAAGTTTAGGATCAAGATTTGACCAAAAATCCCCTACCATTCGCAGGACAATAGTTGTGTTGTAGAAAATGTGAGCTAATATAATGGCGGAGAATGTATGGATGAATTCGATGGGCGGATTAGGTAAATCGAACAATGCCATTAATAATTGGTTGATCAACCCATTCTGACCTAGAAGTGCATTGAAGCTAGCGGCAACCACAAGCGTTGGCAGGACAAATGGAACCCCTGTCATTGCTCGAATCAATGATTTCCCAGGAAATTTGAATCTGGCGATTAAATAAGCTCCTGGTAAACCGAGCAATAGGGTGAGGATTGTGGATAACGTCGCTTGCCAAATTGTAAATAGCAGCACCCTTCGTAGGGATTGCGATTCGAATATTTCTTGGAAAATTGGTAGAATGCCATCGCCACCCCTTGTGAAACTTAACTTCAATATGCTGAGGAGAGGGAAGAATAAGAAGATTGAAAGAAAACCAATCGGAATAATCCACAAGGCGAGCGAGGTGCAGTTTTTTTTCATAAGAAAATATGAAGTCCAGGCTTTATTAAAATGTCTCTTAGTTACAAGTTCACATGTTTTAGGACCTTCATGTGGCGTTCTGGCAAGGGTATTATTACCTGAGTACTGAATCAGTCCAGGTTCTAATCCAATCTTCTCTATGGGCAGCAATCTCAGCTGAATCGAGCATTGCAGGGGATTCAGGTACTTCCAAATATTTTACGAAAGTTTCGTCAAGAATTGCGGTTTGATTTACAGGAAATACATACATCTGTAAAGGGATGTCTTCCTGGAATTTTGTTGAGAGCATGAAATCAACAAAATTCTCCGCGAGATCTCGGTTCTTTGTTCCCTTGAGTATCCCTACGAATTCAATCTGGCGGTAGCAGGTACCAGCACTGGTAATGGCTTTGGTCGGGGGTTTATCGATCGGTTCCTCAGCGAAGATTACTTCAAAAGGCGGGCTTGAACTGTAAGATAGGACAATAGGACGGGTTCCCCCCCAGCGGCTGAATTCCGAATAATAAGCTGATTCCCAATCATTTACCACCTTGACATTATTCTTGATCAAACCTTCCCAGAATTCAAGATATCCAGGGTCTCCATATTGGCTGATCGTCAAAAAAAGAAATCCTAAACCTGGAGACGAAGTTGCCGGGTTTTGCAGCACAATTAAATCTTTATATTCTGGTTTAAGTAAGTCATCAAGCGAATTGATTTGTGGAATATCATTTTCTTTGAAGAAAACCACATCATAATTAAAACAAATATCCCCGTAATCAACCGGTAAGGCATGATATTCAGGATCAAGAATGAACTTTTCCGGAATTTCGGATATGAATTCGGATTTATAGGGTTCGAATATGTTTTCCTCTAACGCTCGACTTAGAAATGTATTATCAACGCCGTAGAAAACATCCGCTAGTGGGGAATTTTTCGAAAGTATTGCTTTATTAAGTGCTGTACCTGTGTCACCGGCTTTAAGAAACTTTACCTCAAGGTTATTTTCTTCTTCGAAGGCCCTGATTAAATCTTCGGAAACTGAAAAAGAGTCATGGGTCATGACAGTCAAAATCCTGGATTTTTGAATATCAGGTTTACAGGCTGATAATATAAATATGAATAAAAATAACAACAGTCCTTTCTTTTTCATAAAGTTTCCCTTTCCAAAACGATAACCTATTCTTGAGTTGAATACTCTGCTGATAAATATCCACTTTGAAAATTATTTTCCTTATCGATGATGATGAGTAGTTTCCCTGAATTAATTGAGATTTGGGCTTCTGAATTAATCATACGATTGCTTAGACCACGCTGTGATCCAAATTCTAGATTTTCATTTTCTAGAGACCATTCAAAACCAATGGTTGTTATCCCGCACGCGTGGGGGCAGAGCGGGATAATCGATACTCGATCATCCTGGTTCCCATGGATAGTCAACCTTATCCCATTTCGTAATAACCGGATTGTGCTATTTGATGTCTCAACAAAGAAATTAATATGATCGAAACGGGACGAGGAGAGAAGAGTAAGGTTTGAAAAACTCATATCCCAGCGGCCGCCGAGTAAACCATATATGGTTGCTTCCGTTGTGCCAATCTTATCGGCATAAATTAGTGCTAATTCCAGATCAGTCTCATCCTTGGATGATGGATATCGGTAGAATGTAGTGCCTTTACTTTCAAAAGTCAAAATCTCTTCTTCCGATAAAGAATCAAAATCTCCAATTATTATGTCAGGAGTGAGACCAAGGCACAAACAGTGATGAGCCCCTCCATCTGCTGCGATTATCGTGGTGTCAGGATGGAGATTGATCTTATTCAGGGCAAATTCTCCATTAGCAAATATTGTTACATGCATGAGTTTGTCAGTTTGGTTTGTATCATAGGAGTGTGACCAGTGATTTCTGAACCATTAATATTGAATTTTGTATTTGAGTTTTACTTCTGTACTTGTCTAAATCAGGAAAAATTAATCAGCCAACTTGATCTCAAAAAAAATCCCTCCGCAGGTGGAGGGATTTTTGAATGACTATGATGCGATTCCTCCGCCGGCATTATCCGGATCAGGTTCGCGGGTCGAGTGGTCGTAACGCACTCCTCTCAGCCAGTTTTCCTGGCTCCCCGTGCTGAAAATTGTTATTATTTTCTTGAAGTATAATGATTACAGTCTTACCTGTCAAGTTGACAGGAGGTTTCTGGCTGTCTCTGAATCCTTCCTGATCTGTGCTATCAAATCTTCAATGGAAGAAAACCGTTGCTCGTCCCTGATACGTGCGGCGAACTCGAGCATTATCCTTTCCCCATAAATATCTTCATCAAAATCAAACAGATGGGATTCCACTCTTGGGGGTACAGGAGACGATTCGAATGTGGGCCTAACACCGATATTTGTTACTGCACCCCATCTCTTCCCGCGTGTATACGCCCAACATGCATAAACTCCTGCAGTAGGTATGATCTTCTCAGTCCATACTGATAGGTTCGCTGTTGGGAAACCCAGAGTCCGTCCTCGTTGATCGCCCATTTCAACAAGACCATTAATCGAGTATTGTCTGCCTAATAGTTGTGCTGTTTCTTCTACTTGACCTACACCTAATAAGAACCTGATTCGACTGGATGAAATTAACCCACCACTTTCTTCTAAAGGAGGACTTTTTTCTACGCTGAATCCACCTTGCTTCCCCAAATTTTGTAGTGTGGAAAAATCCCCATCTCTGTCTTTCCCCATCGCAAAATCGTATCCAACCTGAAGGTGGCGGATATTCATATATTTTTTAATATCGAGAATGAAATCGTTTGCGCTCTTATTGGCGATTTTCCTGTTGAATGGGTGGGTAATTAAGGTATCAATACCTAGTTCTTCTAAAAGATCAGCTTTTTCTTCAGGGGTGCTGAGGTAATATGGATAATTCTTTCCGCGTAAAATTGCCGCTGGATGAGGGAAAAAAGTAATCACGACTGAGGGCAGTCCAGCATCCTTAGCCCCTTCAGTTAAATCTCGGATGATAGATTGGTGCCCCTCATGTACTCCATCAAAAGAACCAATGGTAAGCCAGACGTCGTCCAATTTGACGTCATCTAAGGACTTAAAATGCTGCATTAGATAAGAATTTCTGTGATTATTATGATTGGAAGAATACTTTCTTCGGTTGCCATTCCTGATCTTCTTCAACATACTTTAAAATGGCGACGAGATCACCCTGTTCTGTAATCGCTCGGATCATACCTTCGGTGCCTTCTTCAGCATATGGATGATTTTCAGGGTTTATTAGTTCTGTTGCATCCTCGCTGGCGGATATCCTGTGACCATGTCTTACTTTTTCAACTTGCTCTTCATCGAGTTCAATACCAGGCCAATCTCCAAGGGCTTCAGCTGCAGGAATTAAATAGCGGTACCATTCGCTGGTTAGAAAGGCATCTTGAAGCTGTCTTAAGGGCACTGCGTCCCTGAGCGTGAAACGGCCACTTTTTGTTCTTCGTAAACCAATTAAATATGCGCCTGTACCTAGGTCATCTCCGAGGTCATTTGCCAGGGAACGCACATATGTCCCTGAAGAGCAGTAAACATCAATGACTGTCTCTGGGGGTGCCCATTCTAAAATTTCAAGATGGTAAACATTAATTTTTCGAGGTTTTAACTCTACTTCCTCACCTTTTCGCGCATGCTCGTACGCTTTCCGGCCTTTGACCTTTACAGCAGAATAAGGAGGTGGAATCTGTTCAATTTCACCTTCATATTTTTTGATTGTTTCTTCAAATTGCTCTTCTGAAAGGTCATCTACTGGGGTAGATTGCATGACCTGCCCTTCGGCGTCATAAGTATCAGTTGATGTGCCCAGTCGCAATGTCGCTTGATATCGCTTATCAGCTGCTGATACAAATTCACTCAGTCTTACGGCAGGTCCTATGAGGACAACAAGGACACCGGATGCTCGTGGGTCCAATGTTCCTGTGTGACCGGCTCGACGGATTCCAGTCCCTCGGCGGATGATTTGCACGACATCATGAGATGTCAATCCAACAGGTTTATCCACGACCAGGACTCCCGATACGACACTTTTAATGTGGTTATTATCCATAATTTTTCTCCCCGGTTTAGGTTTGGCTATCTTTAGCCTTAAGAATTTGGTATTTGTCCTAATTTTACCTTAATTTACTAAATGGTTGATAAAAAGTGCATTTAATTTGCATTTTCAAGGTATTCAATGCAGCTATTACTTACTTTACGTTGAAATATTGCGCGTATTAAAAGAAAGCTTTCTAATTATTGAGTTATTAATAATAGGATCAATCTATGAGAGATTACGTACGCCATTTGAATTTTTGTCACAAAACTGTACTCTCGTGTTTTCAAGTTCATATCTATAATAAATTTCCATTCCAATCACTATTGCATGGAAAAATTTTTTCAGTCGTATTCAGGAATTTTTATATCAGATCCCTTTATATTCTGATGAAATTTTTGCGTTAAGCTTACTTACTGATAATTTATTAGTTGGATATTACGAATTTTCAATTACGATGTTGATACTCATGAAATTAACCGATCTATTAATAAGGATTATGTCACAAGATGACATAATGGAATATTATTATCGGTTTCCTTTTATTTCCCGAATAAATGCTTTCTTAATACTGATCTCTATTTAGGTACTTTCTTGTTGCTGTTATTACTTCAGATTTAATAAATTCAAGTTCCCCTTCGATTTCTGCTCCCGCTGCAGGTTTATGGCCTCCACCGCCAAATATCGTCGCAATTTTTGAAACATCAATCCCTTTCTTCGCTCTCCAGCTGACCTTAACTGCGCCTTTGGGTTGCTCAACAAATATGATTGCGACATCACCCTCATTTACTGTTGACAGAACGTTTATCAAATCGGCGTCGTCTCGTCCCGGATAACCGATTCTTTTCCTATCTTCAAGGGATAAAGTTGCCCATAGAACCCCGTCTTCCAGTTTGAGAGTAGAAAGCCCAGCACCCCAATATTGAGCAGCTTTATATGACCGGTTAAGGAGTGCATGCCGGTACAGTGTTGGTAAATCGCTGCCTTTCTCCATCAAATCTGCTGCGATTCTTAAAGTTTTTGCATGCATATTGCAGGTTCGGAATCCTAAGGTATCAGTTATTAGTCCCGTAAGAAGTGCTTCGGCAACTGGAGCTGTTATGTTTAACCCAATTTTTGTAATTAGATTTGAAAGTATTTCCGCCGTTGCAGGAGAACTTACTTCAACTAAATTTACCTCAGCGTAATTGTTGTTTGTTATGTGATGATCAATATTGATGGTAGGAATAATATCTTCTTCGATCATAAAACCAATTCGTTTTAATTCAGAACAATCAAGAATGATGCTGATATCATAATCATATTTAACTTTTTTGGATATTTTATCGCTTCCAATAAGGTGGGAAAAATTATTCGGTATGCCATCAACCAGGACCATTTGCACGTTTTTGCCTGAATCCTGTAAAGCCAGACCTAATCCTAGTACAGAACCCACTGCATCACCATCCGGACGTTTGTGTGATGTAATTAGGATACTGTGTGCAGAATTAATTTTTTCCTTAATGAGATCTATCTTTTCATCCATCAAGATGGGTTCCCTCTTCTTCATCCGGATTTGAATGTTTTCCTTCTGAAATTGAATCTAGTAGTTTATCTATACGGTCAGCTCTCTCTGGATTTGGGTCCCAGTAGAACCTGATTTGAGGGAAGGAACGCAGTAGTATTCGTTGGGATAACTCTCTACGGAGATATCCGCGTGCATGAGCTAATCCATCCATTATCTGGTTTGATGCATCACTTCCTTCATACGATGAGATGTAGATATTAGCATAGGCTAATTCACGGTCAACTGAAACATTTGTAACAGAAACCGTGCTCAACCTTGGATCAGATACTTCGTGGATCAACAAAGTTGATAATTCTCGAAAAATCCTATCTGCAATCTTTTGTGCTCGAATTGTTGATACCATTAGTTATTTTTTGCTCCGATATTCCCTAAATTGGTGCAACTGATTCGAGAACAAAGCACTCTAGTATATCCCCTTCCTGGAAGTCGTTATATCCTTTTAAACCTATCCCGCACTCAAAACCTTGGCGGACTTCACGAACATCCTCTTGATGTCGTCTGAGGGAAGCTACCTCGCCGTTGAATATTTCTTCCTCGTTGCCTTCTCTGAGAACGCGTATTTTTCCATTGCGGCGCAGCTCTCCATCTAGGACTCGACATCCTGCAACCCGGCCATGACGGGAGGCTTTGAAAACTGCTAATACCTGAGCCTTCCCAATGACTACCTGTCTGATTTCAGGTTCAAGAAGACCTTTCAACGCCTTTTCGATATCCTCAATCAGTCTATAAATAATATTGTAAGTTCTGATAGCAATTTTCGTTGTTTCTGCCATACGCTGGGCTGCTGAATCGGCTTCTACATTGAAACCAATAATGACTGCTTGGGATGCTGATGCCAGCATGACATCACTTTCACTGATATTGCCGGTGCCAGAATGAAGGATATTAACGCCTATCTCTCCGATTCCAAGATCACTAACTGAATTAATAATGGGTTCAAGGGAACCTTGTACATCGGCTTTGATAACTAGTCTTAGTTCTTTTGTTTCCCCGGCTTGGAATTGCTCAAAGAACTGCTCCAGTGTAATATCACCAATTGGGGACTGTGCTTTTTCCTCCGCAGCTATTTCCCTTTCTTTGATAATTTCTCGTGCTTCTTTTTCATTATTGACGACTTGAAAAAGATCTCCGGCAACAGGTACTTCATTTAATCCCATAACGGATACTGGGGTGGATGGGGCAGCTTTCTTTATTTTTCGTCCTTGATAATTGAACATTGCTCTAATTCTGCCGTATGAAGTCCCCGCTAGGATAATGTCACCTTCCTTCAAAGTACCATTTTGCACCAATAGGGTTGCCATTACCCCTCGACCTCGATCAATTTTTGCCTCAATAACTGTCCCTATCAGTTCTCCATCAGGATTGGCTAGTATATCCATATTGTCAGCAACCAAAAGGATTGCTTCCATGAGGTCATCCAATCCCTCTTGCTTGATTGCGGATAAGGGAACAACAATCGTATCCCCATCCCATTCATCAGGGACCATCTCATTTTCTGCAAGCTGCTGTTTTACCCTTTCAGGATCAGCATTTGACCGGTCCATTTTGTTCATCGCTACGATCATTGGAACATTGGCTGCTTTTGAGTGTGCAATAGCCTCTTTTGTCTGAGGCATGATCCCATCATCCGCCGCAATGACTAGAACAACAATATCGGCACCTTGAGCTCCACGAGCGCGCATAGCACTGAAGGCTTCATGGCCAGGTGTATCCAGGAATGTGATATTCCGATCATTGTGTATTGCCTGGTATGCTCCAATATGTTGAGTAATCCCACCAGCTTCACCTTCAGCGACATGTGTTTTCCGCATTGCGTCTAACAGAGTCGTTTTTCCATGATCAACATGACCCAGGATGGTTACGACAGGTGACCGACCAGATAAGTGCTTTGGGTCTTCAGATGCAATTGCCCTTCGCCAAAAGGGGATTTCACCAGCATCTTCTTCTGGATCAATTTCATATGTTTTCTGGGTTACTTCATAACCAAATTCTGCAGATACAATGGCAGCCGTATCAAAGTCGATTAATTGGTTAATATTAGCCATTACACCATTTGCCATCAGATTCTTGATGACTTCAATGGGACTCGCGTTTATTCGCTCAGATAGTTCCCTGACTGTTAAGCTTCCAGTGAGCTCAATTATTTTGTTTTCGCTGGTATCACTCATTTTTATTAACTCCTGGCTCATTTCTTAGTAAATCCTGATGATTTGGCGAGCCAGACCGTTCAAAGATTACATCAGCTCATATCCTTCTAACTCTGAGAATACACCCGCTTACCTCCGAAAAGAATCATTTTTCATCCGAATCTTGTGATTGATTTTCGTCTGGTAATCCTTCCATGAAAGATGAAAGGTGGTCAATATCATCAGGTGTTAATTTTGTTCTCAATGAACGAGCAATTGAGGCTCTTATTCCATTAGCCCAACAGGATCGCATTTCATGTAAATATGCACCGCGACCGGGAAGTTTTCCACTTGGATCGATTTTGACACCCTCATCGGTTCTAACGATTCGTATTAATTCCCGTTTAGCCTGCACCTTGGTACAGCCGACACAGGTGCGGTGTGGAATGTGTTTAGGTTTTCTTGTTCTATTTTTAGACACCTTTTTTTTTAGGAACTTAGTAAATCAAATTATAAAATTCATATACACGAATAGCGCTGAACTATTCGATTTATCTGCTCAACTTTCCCGAACAAATATAAATTCAAGGGACTAATCTTCTTTCCATCCATCCCAATCATCAGCTTCACGTTTGCGTTTCTTCCGAAATATCGTTACGTCTTTTTCGGGATCATACTCGATATCCACATATTTCTTTCGTTTCTTCTTCTTTTCTAACAGTTCTTCTTCGGTACTCTCTTGAGGGAGTTCAAGCATTTCAGGTTTAAGTTTAAAAATCTCTTCTAATGACTCTGGAAGTTCCTCTTCGGTAATTTCTTCTTCCACTGGTTCTTCTTCAGCTATAGACTCTTCAATTTTTATTTCATCTACTTCTTCTGTTGTCACAGGTTCTTGATCGATTGTTTCGCTTACGGCTTCCTCATCGACATCAGCCTCATCGATAATACCTTCATCTTCCTGTTCAATTTCTTCTACCTTCGGTTCTGGTTCAGGTAATGTACTGGTGAGTGCTTCAAATGCACTGTTTAATTCTGCTAGTACTTCTTCAGTGATGCCATCAATTTCGGAGAGGTTTGTAGAATCGAAGAAGTATTGAACCATAAGATCGCCAATATTCTCATATTCTGCCTCTTGAATTGCTTCTGTTACCTCTTCTGATAGACCAAGTGCAAACACAGGAAGCTCAAATAATGCTTCGTGAACCGAATCCTGAGCTGCCTCAAGTCGAGATTCGTGTTCTTTTCTTATCGCTTGTCTACGCTGGATCACGCCTAGTTCAACACGATCTAAAAAACTTCCCATCAGATGATATTCTTCGGGAGGAATTGGTCTTCCTTCTTCCTTCTTCAACTTAATGGCTTCGATCTGTGGGATGATCTCTTCTTCTTGCTTCCTGAAAATTGTATATTCTGGATTGTTCTCGAGTTTGAATAACAATTCAGAGGTTGCTTCAGGTAGGCTTTTAATATCAATACGCCAGCCCGTGAGTTTAGCTGCCAATCTGGCATTTTGACCATTCCGACCGATTGCTAAGCTGAGTTGGTCCTCTGGGACAACAACGGTAGCTGTTTTTGGTCCGGAAATAGTTTCATTGAGGTAAACCCCTATCACGCGAGCGGGGCTGATCCCCTTGGCAATGTAAATCGCAGGATCCGGATTCCACTCAATGACATCAATTTTTTCATCATTTAACTCACGGACGATTGTTTGGATCCTGACTCCCCTGATACCCACACATGCTCCCACTGGATCTACGCCAGGTTGGAGAGCTGCAACTGCGACTTTAGACCTGTATCCGGGTTCTCGTGAAATTGATCTTATTTCAACCAACCCATGGTAAATTTCTGGCACTTCATTTTCCAGCAGACGCCTGAGAAAATCCCGGTGAGCCCTCGATAATATTATCTGAGGACCACGATTGGTTTTCTTGACTTCTAATAACAGCGCGCGGATTCGATCATGGACTCTGGCAAACTCCCTTGGAATTTGTTGGTTTCGAGGCATTATACCTTCAGCCTTTAGTTCCAATCCCAGGTTGATTCCTTTGGCATTTATCGCCTGGACAACGCCATTAACAATTTCTCCGACCTGTTTCTCATAATAAGCAAATTGTGCTTCTCGCTCTGCTTCTCGAATTCGCTGTTGGATAACCTGTCTCGCAGTTTGGGCAGCTACCCGGCCGAAGTTTTTTGGGGTGCTCTCCATGATAGCCATATCCCCAAGTTCGACTTGTGGGTCGACCGTTTTCGCTTCTTCCAACGTGACTTCTGTTCGATCGTCTTGGACAGAATCGACAACTTCCTTCTCTGCAAATATTACAATATCACCGTTTTCAGGATTAATCTTCGCTTCAACGTGTTGCGCGTTTGAAGCGTTCACAGAACGTCGATATGCTGATACCATCGCAGCCTCAATTGCTTCCACGATGATATTTTTTGGTAATCCTCTATCTTCTAAGATTTCGTTAAGAGCTAAGGCAAAATCATTCTTCATTACAAATTTCTCCATACATTTCTTACAGAAGGGTGGTTGGGTGCTATACGTAAAGAAAAGTGGGGGTTGCCCACTTTTCCGACGTAAACGAGATTGCTCCCACCCTAAGCAAATGAAATTTTAGCATGGAAACATGACCATGGCAAGGTTTTGACTAGATCAGGATAGGTATAAATGATTAAATTAGTTTTTTATCTAGCCACCCGACAGTTTCCTCACAAAGGACTAATTTAGCCACGAATTTCACGAATTTTACTAATTTGAAATTATAAAGAAAAATAAACACCAGTATTTTATTAGATTCGCCATCGTTTCTAGTGATTTTCAAGTATAAACATTGATTTATGTTGTTCTAATAATGTATAACTACCTTGATTTTCACTCATTAGCTATCTATTTATGGAAAATTTCAAAAATGTCAGGTAGTTAGTTTTTTATTATCTTGTTCCAAATAATCGTTTATTAGTTTATCTACTAACTCTCTTTCTTGATTTGGAGTATCAATTTCCCCATCAATCCAGGCTGCTTTTACCCGGTTTAAGATTTCTTTGTAATGAGCTCCTGGGGGAAGCCCTCTTTTTTTTAGGTCAAGACCAGAGATATATGGTTTGAGACCATGCCATTTCTGGATGTAATTATTAATTGATCCTCTAATTACATCTTCTTCCAATGCAGCATAAAGTGTATAGATGGCAATAGGATGGTTTTTTCCCAGCGCTATTGCTCGTTCACTTTCTTTCGAATTTGCTAGTTCAGGAAAAGAAAGCCAAAGTTGGCAGGAGTCCTTCACAATCTTTTTAATTATGCGTGGTAACCGAAGTCTTGATATTACTTCTTCTGCCTGTGATAGTGGGATTCGAATGAGCCATAAGGAATAATACAAAATCCGTTGTGTTGGAATCCCTTTATATTGAGTTAATATATCCCATTTGTCATCTGGGAGAATGAGATATTCAATTTTATTTCGTATCCAACCATCCCAATTCAATCCTTGGTGGATTGCTTTTAATAAGCCGAGAGTGTTTAAACGATCCATCATCTTTACAGCCCGGTCTTCCTTGAAAATATTGTCTATCTCATGCCGGATTCGGTCGCCGGAAACC
This sequence comes from Candidatus Woesearchaeota archaeon, assembly GCA_017608295.1. The sequence goes on along the minus strand of JAFCGF010000011.1, from coordinate 29,983 downwards.
CTGTCCAGTAATGGTCGGGCTTCTAATAGCAAATCGTGGGTTCTTTTCCCAATATGGAATCCATATCTTTGTTCGTATCGCACAGCTCGAAGCATTCGCGTGGGATCATCAACAAATGAGATTGAATGTAGAACCCGTACCACCCCTTGGCGAATATCATTGTAACCGCCCCAGTGATCATGAAGATTACCAAAATGGTTCCCATCAAGGCGTATGGCTAAGGTATTTATTGTGAAATCTCGGCGGTGAAGGTCTAATTTAATGCTGCCTCGTTCAATTGTGGGTAGGGCAGAAGGATGGGAATAGAATTCCCTGCGTGCAGTGATAAAATCCAGCGTTTCTGGAAGTTGATTATTCTCAATCCTTGTTGAATCCGCAGCATTTTTCTTTTCTCCAGCCTCAGATAGGATTTTCCGTTCAATCTCATCTTTTGCCTGTTTCAGGAACCATTTTGCGGTTCCAAATTGCTTATGAGTCGTTACCCGTCCTCCGAATTTCAACTCTATCTCTTTAGCAAGCGCTATAGCATCGCCTTCCACGACCAGATCGAAATCCAAACTGGGGAAGCCCAACAAGAGGTCCCGCACGAAACCTCCGACGATATATAGTGCAACCCGTTGTTCTTGGGAAATTAAAGCGATTTCTTTGAGGATTTTTAGGCGTTCCTCAGGTAAAGCCTTTTCTAATTTGGAAGCCAGGTTTACATTCTTGTTTTGCGACTTAGAAGGGGAAAGGATTTCTAAGAGGTCCGTCCTTGTGACAATACCGATGATATTTTTATTATCCAAATCCATAACAGGGATTTGCCCCCACCCGGTGGTTGTCATCAGGTTTTGAAGTTCCTCAATTGAGGCATCTGGCGTAATACTCACTTTGCCAGCTTCCATCAAACTTTCTGCAGTTAGGTTCAGTTTGTGAGATAAGGCGCGGTCAACTGATCGTCGTGTGACAAGACCGAGAATTTCGTTTCCTTCAACAACCGGATATCCCTCATATCCATACTTTTGCATTTGATTGGCGACATCCTTTATCGTTGTCTCTCGGGATAATAAAAGGGGAGTCCCTGACATGATCTCATTAACAGTAATTGCAGAACGTACGATGTCGGGTAGAAGTTGAATTAGATCGTTGTATGTGGATTCCAAATCTTCTGTCTTAATAAGAGCAGCCGCAGCTCTTGGATGACCACCACCCCCAAAATGATCCGCGATTTCTGAAACATCAATATCGTCATTGGTGGATCTGGCAATCATTTGAACGCCCCCTCGGGTTATTATTAACATTATGATTGCATCCGAATCTATCAGGTCTCGGAGTTTATGTGCGATGGTTGATAATTCTTCCTCCATCCCTCTTGCGTCTCCTGGAGCGACGAGGATGTTGTGTCCATGAACGATATGGCTTGTCGCCGATGATCGTAGTTCATCATAGACTTGTTGTTGCTGTATCGATAACGGATGGTTTATATATTCGTTGACGATGGCTAAATTTGCCCCATAATCCAGTAAATCAGCTGCAGCTCTAATGTCTTGAGAGGTCGTTCGAGAGTAAGTCAATGAACCTGTATCTTCATAGATACCAATGAGAAGTAAAGTAGCTTCCACAACACTTAACCGGATATCGCGTTCGCATATTTCTTTAACCAACGGAGTAACGTTTGCCCCTGTGTTGGAAATTCTTACTTCCCAATTTGAAGGGATATCCGTGCGAAGTGTATGATGGTCTACAACGTAAATTTTTGTTGTATCACTCATCCCTTTAAGGCTGGTTAATGATTGAGTATCTACGAGATAAATAAACTCGATGGGTTGATCTCCAATATCTCGGGGATCAACAAAAGACAAATCGTTCCCATACAAACTAACAAACGCGCGTACATTTCTGTTCATCTTACGAGGAAGAACAGGAATGGCACTCTCATCAATAAGATGTACGCCAAGTAATGAGGCGATACCATCAAAATCCGTTTGTTCGTGGGTTAAGATAATGCGCATAGAATACTCTTGTTTAAGCGATAAATTCAATTAAGCTAATTGTACAACAAAAAACAACTCACGTTTAGCCATCATCTACCTCAAGACCTTTGTCGCGGTTATAATCATGATCTTATGGATATCAAAACACTCTCTGAACAAATGCATAATTTTGTCCATTCCAAAGGTTGGTATCAGGAGAAATCTATTCATCCCCAAACTTTGAGAAATTTAGCTATCTCTCTGAATCTTGAGGCTTCAGAGGTTTTGGAGATTTTTCAATGGAAAGAAACACCCGGTAACTCCGAGGATTTGGATGCGGAACTGGCAGATGTTGCCCTATACCTTTTCCAAATTGCCAATGTTGCTGGTATTGATCTCGAGGGTGCAATTTTGAAAAAACTTAAAGATAACCATGGACGAAGCTGGACTAATCGGAACGAGTGAATGAATGAGTATCCTGAGCCAGCTGTGATCATGGATTGATTAATTGAGATATATTGCTATGACTGAGAATCGTAAATTTTTATTATCGAAGGATTCAAAACCGCTGAGAGTAACTGTTTTTGGAGGCTCACTACCTCAGAGAGGGGACAAACCGTACAATGAAGCAATGAAGTTGGGGAAATTATTGGGCACATCTGGTTGTGCGGTGCTTACCGGTGGTTATATAGGCACAATGGAAGCCGTTTCACAAGGTACTGCGTTAGCAGGTGGACATGTGATCGGAGTGACCTGTGATGAAATTGAAGCTTGGAGACCTGTTCAACCAAATTCATGGGTTATGGAAGAATTGAGGTATTCTACTTTGAGAGAGAGGTTGTTCGCCCTGATAGAAAAATGTGATGTGGCTTTCGCTTTACCCGGTGGAATTGGAACTTTGGAAGAAATTGTTGTTATGTGGGCTCAGATGCAGGTTGGTGCGATTGACCATCGTCCTTTGATACTAATTGGGAATGAATGGAAAAGAGTTATTGATTCATTTTTTGATATCCTGGGGAAATATATTGCAGATAAAGACAGGCAGTGGGTGAATTCAGTAACGGATATTGATGAAGCATTTAGATTGCTTCAAGAATTTTTCCCAACAGACTGAAAACAGATGCCTGCGATTCTTCCTGCCCGTCTGAAAGTAAAAGTTGATCAACTGGTTAAAAAAGTATCAAAACCAGAAGAATTTATTATTGCGTTAAAGGATATGTTTGATTATTATTCCGATCGCGTTCGAAAACCTGGCCGTTTTCCCTCCAAGACTTCTTTAATGCGTTCATATCAGGTCCCCAAGCAGGTTACCCGTCAGATTGAAACAAGGTTAATTAATACATTACCTGAAGAACCAGAAATTGCACTTGCCCTGGCAGATTGTTTATGGCAGGAGGATTGGCTTGAGTGTCGAATATTGGCATTGCAGATTCTTGGGTGGGTCCCTCCAAATCCGCCCCAGAGAATCCTCGATCGACTGGTGTTATGGGGTGGACAACGTGAGGAAGATCACGTTCTTGACGGTGTTTTTGCAGTGGGTCTTGCTGGACTTTGGAAAGAGACACCCGATATTTTCTTTGATTTAATTGAAACCTGGCTAAAATCCTCTGAAATTAAAGATCAAAAACTAGGATTACGTGTAATTCCCTTTTTGGTACGAGATAAGGATTTCCAGAATTTACCAAAGATCATCAGATTATTAACCCCTTTTGTAGAACAGGTAGGTGTAATCCCAAATCCTGATCTGTTAATCTCAATTCGGGAGTTGGCGAAACGATCACCAAAAGAGACATCATACTTTTTGCAAAGAACCAAGGCGATTTCGGGTAACCAATTAATAAATGGTTTAATTCGCCAGATCATCGATGTGTTTCCATCTACTATTAGAAATGAGTTGCGAGCTTACCTCTATAAGAATTGAGGTGATTTTTCTCCATTTTTAGATTGTTGCGGGAAGCATTTCATCTTCTGATGATAATATATTTGACTTGAGACTAGAAATTATAGCCTTGTCGCTCGACTTTCTCTTTGGTATAATCCCCGCGCTGACTAGACCAGCTGGTGGCTTGGTTGCATAATGGCTACTGGCTTGGAGACATGCTAGGCAGAAAAAAATATAAGGAGATAGCATACGTCATGAAATTAGAAAAAGACTACAAATCAAGGGTGATGGAGGAATATTCCCGTCACGAGAAAGATACTGGATCACCTGAAGTACAGGTCGCAATTCTAACTAAACGGATTGAACATCTAACAGACCACTTAAGAACTCACAAACATGATGAGTCATCGAGGCGAGGCTTATTGAAAATGGTGGGTCGTCGTCGTCGTTTATTGACATACATACGACGGAAGGATTATCATCGGTATTCAGCAATAATTGAGCAGTTGAATATCCGCCACAGGTAACATTGAAGGTATGAGTAGATGGCATGGCATTTTTAACATCTACTCTTTTTTTATCCAAAGTTGGGAGTGTATCCAAATTCGGGTAAACGCGGTAAACTGATTGATCACATCAATTGAAGTTATAGAAGGGTGGGCTTTCTACAGGAATTGGATGAGACCTTCATTTCCTAAATGCTTCTTGCGATTTATTGGGGGTTCAGGAACAATCGGTTCCAGTCATTTTTTATTTGATCTAAATGCAAAATTATTGATAATTAGTTAATTTTTGGCAAAGCCGCCTATTGGTTGGGCATTGGGAATTCCACATGGAACAAAATTTGTCTTGTTGAATTCCCAATCCCTAACCGGCGGGTAATTATGGAGGTTATTATGAAACCAGAATCAAAATCTTATGAAATGGAGATCGGCGGTAAAAAGCTGATCTTCGAAACCGGAAAGCTGGCAGGACAGGCTGGTGGAGCGGTAACAGTTAGGCTTGATGATGCCTTGATGTTTGGCGTCGTTACAATGAGTAAGAATCCGCGAGAAGGAATAGACTTTTTACCTTTGAGCGTGGATTATGAAGAAAGAATGTATGCCGGTGGTCGCATCCCTGGTTCGTTTTTCAGACGGGAAGGAAGACCTACAGAAGAAGCGATATTAACCAATAGGTTAACCGATCGCCCCTTGAGACCATTGTTTCCAAAAGATTTACGAAATGATGTCCAGGTAATACTTTATTCCTTCTCATCAGATGGGATCAATCCTCTCGATATCCTGGCGATCAATGCAGCTTCAGCAGCTGTAATGATTTCTGATATACCTTGGGGTGGTCCAGTCGGCGCGGTTCGTATTGGTCGTATTGACAGCGAATTTATTGTCAATCCAACTTTTCTCGAAATTAAAGAATCTGAATTGGATTTAAGAGTCGCCGCGACACGTGATGCCATCCTTATGGTTGAAGCAGGTGCAGATGAAATCTCAGAGGAAGTCATGGTTCAGGCTTTGGCATTCGCTCATGAACAGATATTACCAATTGTGGAGTTACAGGAGCGTATGGCAGGTGAAGTGGGTAAACCTAAACGAGACTACCAATCTTTCGCTGCTGACAAGGGGTTGGAAGAAAAGGTTTATGAACGTGTTGTAGAACAGATGAACCAGCTTCTTGATCAACCTTTTATCAAGTCTGAATATTATGGTGCAATCGATGCATTAAAAGATGAGCTTGTGGAAGAATTCTCTCCCAATGATGAAGACCTTACAAAGGAAGTGAAATCTGCTTTTGATTCCGCATACAAATCCGTAATACGGACGCGCATTCTAAGTAAAAGTGTTCGACCAGACGGAAGAGGGCTTGAGGAAGTCAGAGATATTTGGTGTGAAGTTGAGGTTAGCCCTCAAGCTCACGGTTCAGGATTGTTCACGCGTGGGGAAACCCAGGTATTAACTATGGCAACCCTTGGTACGCCACGTGATGCGCAGTCCTTAGATAACCTTACACCAATTGATGAGAAACGATACATCCACCACTATAATTTTCCTCCTTTCTCAGTTGGAGAGACCCGATTTCTTCGAGGCTCTTCTCGTCGAGAAATTGGTCACGGTGCTTTAGCTGAACGTGCTTTACGTCCAATGATCCCGGAAGCAAGTGAGTTCCCATACACCTTAAGGTTAGTGTCTGAAGTTTTATCATCAAATGGGTCTTCTTCCATGGCGTCTGTTTGTGGTTCAACGCTTGCTTTAATGGACACTGGGGTGCCAATTCATGCACCCGTAGCAGGTATTGCCATGGGTTTGGTCAAAGAAGGTGAACAATATGCCATATTGACGGATATTCTAGGCTTGGAAGATCATATTGGCGATATGGACTTTAAGGTTGCTGGTACGGATAAAGGTATCACCGCTCTCCAGATGGATATCAAAATTAAGGGAGTTTCCCCTGAAATTATGTCCGAGGCTTTGAAACAGGCAAAAGTAGGGAGAGATCATATTATGAGCAAGATGTTGGAGACGATCTCTGAGTCGCGAAATGAATTGAAACCCCATGTTCCTAGGATTACGACTGTTAAAATCCCGGTAGACAAAATCGGAGCAGTTATTGGTCCAGGTGGCAAAACAATTCGAAGTATCCAGGAGGAAACCGGAGCCACCATCGATATTGGGGAAGATGGTACAGTCTTCATAGCTACGGCGGATGGAGAAAGTGCCAGATTGACAAAAATGAAGATTGAAATGTTAACCGAATCACCTGAAGTAGGTAGAATCTATACTGGTAAGGTGGTCGGTATGAAAAATTTCGGAGTTTTTGTTGAGATATCGCCTGGAATGGATGGCATGGTTCATATTTCCCAGTTGGATACGCAGCGTGTAAATCAGGTTGAAGATGTTGTCAACATGGGTGACGAAATTACAGTTATGGTCACCGAGATTGATAAGAATGGCAAAATCCGATTATCCAGACGGGCAGTCCTGGAAGGCTGGTCAGCGGAAGAAGCAGTTCAACAAGATCGTGCTGGTCAAAAGAAAGGACGTCGTCCGAGCAATAACTCCAACCGTAAAGGTCGAGATAATCGACGGAAATATTAAACGCCAACGGCTAATAATACAGGAAAAAAGCGCTGCTTAACCACAGCGCTTTTTTTGTTAATATGATTTTTATGTAACATTGAATAGGTATTGTGCATCTATAGTTATGTCATGGTCAATTCCTATTTTTATGTTCGAATGGACATTGACAATTTCGGATAGTAAACCAAAACTGGTAAAATTCTATTGGTATTTCAACTCATCCATTTAGTAAAGGCACATCAGTATGACAGATAATAATAAAAAGCATATAAAGAATCTGATAATTGGATCAGGCCCCGCTGGATTGGCTGCAGCTTTATACACCGCGAGAGCGAACCTTGAACCAGTTGTCCTGACAGGAATGCAGTTAGGTGGTCAGGTCTCACTTACCCACCTAGTTGAAAATTATCCAGGGTTCCCAGATGGGATCTCTGGTCAGGAACTGGTAGCAGCATTTCAGAAACAGGCTGAACGCTTTGGTACCCAAGTTACCTTTGATGTCGTTACAGAAATTGATTTTTCTGAGCGGCCATTTCTTGTAAAGACCTATGGAGAGGAATTTCTTGCAGACACGTTAATTCTCACTACAGGTGCGACACCCCAGCACCTCGATGTACCCGGTGAAACTGAATTCACTGGTCGGGGTGTTTCTTACTGCGCGACCTGTGACGGACATTTTTTCCAGGGAAAAAATGTTGTTGTGGTTGGTGGAGGTGATAGTGCTCTCGAAGAAGGTTTATTCCTCACCAGGTTTGCTGAATCAATCACAATAATTCATCGAAGGGATGAACTTCGAGGCGGAGCCCTCCTTCAAAAACGCGCTTTTAACAATCCTAAAATAAATTTCAAATGGGATTCGATTGTTACCGGGATTGATGGTGATGGCATCGTGGATAGAGTCCATCTGAGAAATGTAAAAACAGGAGATGAAGAAGAGATGACAACAGAAGGTGTCTTCATTTTTATCGGCCACCTTCCAAATACAGAGCTGTATAAGGACAAATTAGAAATGGATGATAAGGGGTACTTACTGGTAGATAAATATATGCAAACAAACATACCAGGTGTGTATGCCGCTGGTGAAGCAGCTGATTCTCATTTTAGGCAGGTCATTACATCGGCAGGAATGGGTGCAGCCGCGGGTATGCAGGCTGTTCGATTTCTTGAGGAACAAGAAGTATAAATAATATTACTGCCATTTTGGACTGATAAAATCCCCTCATCCGATATATTTTTACTTAGTAATAATTAAAATAAATTATATGAGACTAGGAAAAGGGCGGCTCAAATGGGCAGCCCTTTTTGCTTTTCAGGCTAAGGTTGTGGCGTTGATGCCTGAACCTCTCCGATCCAGGTGAAGGATCGATAATCACTGGATGCACCAGCTGAATCCCAGATTGGACTTCCTGATTCATCCGTGCCAATCTGACGTACAGTCGTAACCCACCAACGATAAATATGCGGGACATCCTCTGTTGAGCGGAAGGACGAAGGTAGAATGAATTTTGTCTCTTCGACATAACCAGTCAGGGATCTGCCTGTTGAATCAGTGATGTCTTCGATCGTGACTGCATAAGCTTCATTGGAATTTAATGTTCCTACTGCAGCCCATTGTAGAGTGATTACATCATCAAAAATTGCAAAATGTGATCCATCTGTTGGGAGAAGTAGATTTGGAGATGGATAAGGTGGGGGGGGCGTTGGCGTTGGCGATGGTCCTGGTGTGGCAAACCTTTCACATAATGGTATTACGATGTTTAATCCTGAGAATACGATATTATTTACCATACCATTGAATTCCTTCAAGGCTTCAATGGGGACATTGTAATTTTCAGCAATACTGCTGAGGGTATCATTCTCTTGGACCGTGTAATTAATTTTCTCACAGGCTGCCAGTGTCGCATCCAATCCACTGAGGGTTGCTGTAGGGAAAGGTGAAGCAGTTGGTGTTGGGTAGGGAATTAATAATTCTTGTCCCTGGAATAATGTTGCGCAATCTGCAGGGAGGTTGTTGAGCCGCACAATAGTCTGGACCGAGACATCAAAGGCAAATGCAATACCTCCACAAGTATCCCCGGTTTTCACCTCATATGTGAATGGTGTCGCTGTTGGTAATGGGGTTGGTGTGATAGTTGGCGTGACTGGTGTTGGTGTATTGGTCGGGGTAACAGTTATTGTCTGTGTGGGTGTTTCCGTGGGTATCACAATTTGATCATTTTGTTGCAATCCAAAGAAAACCGTTACCGCTCCGATTGCCAGGAATAACGCTAAGAGTCCAATAGCAACAGGAAGACTGAGAGTAATTTCAGGCATACGGCTTCCATGGACTGTATTTTTTGCCTTCGCAGTACCTTCACCGTTGGTGTTGATGTCACTGCCGCATACCAGGCACCGGGTTGATCCCTCGTTCAAACGTGTCCCGCATGTGGGACACAGTGTGGTTGAGGATGGAATTTCAGATGTCATAAGGTTATTTATTTTTCTCTCTAGGTTGAAAATGCAGCGGGATTATACCAGCCTTTTCTAATGCCTGCGAATCCGTTGTTTTTGCCGCGATTGCTTTGTTTTGACAGTGTTTCCATACATCTGCAAGCGAATATAAAGTTATAATGGCTCAAGTTAGTACCCAAAAGGTTTTAGGTTCCAAAGCCTTAAAGGTCTCTTCCAAGTAGTTTGGTAGCCAGCAGTTTCAATGCAGACCCCGCTTCCCCTTGTGGATTAGATTTTTGTAGGGATGATAAGGCTTCCCTCGTATATCGATCAGCAATTTCTTGAGCGTATTCACGCCCTCCCTCAATTTCTAATTGCCTTGCCAATAGGTGGATATCTTTTTGGTCTGTTCCCTCAGGTTTCCACATTGACGCAAATTTGCTTTTTTGTTCAAGACCAAAGAGAACAGGTAATGATTTTTTTCCAGTAGATAGGTCGCTCAAATTGGATTTGCCAATTTTTTCTGAATCTCCCCATATGCCGAGAATATCATCAAGTACTTGGAAGGCTAAACCGAGATTTTGACCAAATAACCGGAATTGTTCGACACAATCATTATCTGCTTTTGCAATAACAGCACCCAGTTCACTGGCACAGGAGATTAAGGCAGCTGTTTTTCCTTTTATCATCGTCCAATATTCTATTGTCGTAACATCATCTCGATCTTCGAAAGAGATGTCCAGGAACTGACCTTGAGTAAGTTTGATACAGGTGTTTTGGACTATTGTTGCCGCCTTTATAGTTGTTGATAATGTGGTTTCATCAGCAAGTCTAAAAATCCAGCGGTTTGCTAAAGAAAGCATAGCGTCCCCGGTGTTTATTGCTTGAGCAACACCCCATTTTGACCAAACTGTCGGTCGACCTCGACGAAGTAAACTGTTATCTTCAATATCATCGTGGAGAAGTGAAAAGTTGTGGATAAGTTCAATGGAAGTCGCGGCAGGTAATGCTGTTTCCCACTTCCCTCCTGCAGCAGCAGCAGTTAATAAGGTAATTGTTGGTCGGATCCTTTTACCACTTGCCCCAGGCCTTGCACTGGCATGCTCCCACCCCATGTGATATGCCATCATTTGAATTAATTCATTGTAATCTGGGCCACCAAGAGAATTAACTGCGTTTTTAAGTTCTTTTTCGATTGCCTGTTGATATTGTTTTCTTGTTATTTCTTGGCTCATAATTTATTCAGATGTCTGCACAATTTTTATCTAAGTTGAAGGATGACCTCAAGAATTGGAGCTTACTGGCCACGATAGGTTCAATTTCGCCAAAATAGTATTTTGGATAAGGTGGTGAATTAGGATTGAAGAATGGGGAGAATCTTGCTGAAATCCATTTTATCGCAAGGTCTTAGTTTACCTTCTAGATGGTTTATCCAATTTATTCTCTTGAAATTTTGGTGGTGAGTTTATCTGAAAGTTCTGTTGGCCTTGTTGCGCTTGATGCGAACATAGTTACACGCAGTTCTAAAGAAAAAGCGTTGATGGTTCTGATTACCGCCTCAGGGGATTCGGTTGCCGATTTTAGGAAAGGTTCAGCAGCACCCGCGACCCTTGCACCGAGAGCGATGCTTTTCGCGACATCAAGTCCAGATCGAATACCTCCGGATGCGATTATGGGGATATTCGGACAGGTTTGAGAAACGGTGATGATACTCTCTGCCGTTGGAATACCCCAATTTATGAAGATTTTTGCCAGATTTGCTTGACTCTCTGTTTCGGCTCTGTGCATTTCAACTTGTGACCAGGACGTCCCCCCGGCACCTGCGACGTCTATAGCCGAAATCCCCGCATCATAAAGCTGTTGAGCTGTCTTCTTGGATATCCCCCAGCCAACTTCCTTTGCAACCACAGGGACCGATAAATGCTTACACACTTCTTCAATTTTGGGAAGTAAACTGGAAAAATTTGTATCTCCCTCAAGTTGAACAGCTTCTTGTAATGGATTTAAGTGGAGTATCAAGGCATCAGCCATGATCATATCAACGGCTCGTTTACAATGATCGATCGTGTATCCATTATTGAGTTGAATGGCACCTAAGTTCGCCATAATTAGGACGTCTGGTGCTTGATTACGGACCTGATATGTCCGGGCAAGTGACGGATCTTCCAGGGCAGCCCTTTGAGAACCTACTCCTAAAGCCACACCGGTTTCTTGTGCGGCAATTGCCAGGTTTTCATTGATTTGACCTGCATCTTCAGTTCCCCCTGTCATCGATGAAATTAACAATGGTTTTCGTAGCAATTTTCCAAAAAGATTCACCCTCAAATCTATATCTTCAAGATTGATTTCAGGAAGAGCTTGATGAATAAACCGGTAATGTTCAAAGCCAGTAGTTATACCGGAACCTGTGTCTTCTTCAAGATTAATCCGAAGGTGGTCGGTTTTTCTGGAGCTTGTCTGCGTAACTTTTCTCATTTATAAGTGTTCCTGTGGGATGAAGTTATCTTACCAGTCTGATTCAGCACTGTCAATGAGCTTGATGTATTGGACTCGAACCCGCTTGACAGATTGAACAGCCTGAGTAAAATTGTTTAGATCATTTGAAAAAGGAAAATCACAGTTGGGATAATCCTAAAATTAATTTTCAGCCAGGAGGATGGTATGTCAGACGAAGTATTTGGGAAAATAAAGGATATTATTACTGAATTATTGGACGTCGAAGGTGAGAAAATAACCTTGGAAGCCCGTTTTCGCGAGGATCTTGAAGCAGATTCCTTGGATCTCGTCGAATTGATTATGGAATTTGAAGAAAAATTTGGTGGTGAGATTTCTGACGAAGATGCACAAAAGATCACAACTGTCGGTGAGGCTGTTGAATACTTAAAAACAAAAATGCAGTAATAATCCGAATAAAGATCAGTCTCTAAGATATTGATCAAGACTGGATACGAAAAAACGGCTGGACACTGCCAGCCGTTTTTTTATACCTGTATTTCTATTTTTTAACGGGTTCTTTCTAAAAACCTTTGTTCAGATGGAACTTTCCTCAACTGATAAATTCTTACAATCTCAAGAATTAACGGTGTTTTTCAAGGTCCGAATTAAAAGAAAAAGCCACCAATTTTAATAATTCACCCCGAAAATGAAGGTCAATTTATAATTTTTATCACTTTTCTGATTATCAGCAAGAATATTTTAGTAATGCTTAATCATAAGCGATTTATTGAAGGGTTTTCAAAAGGTCTGGGATTTCCTCTGGATGTTTTGCCACCTTGACTCCTGCATTTTCTAGTGCCTTAATTTTGTCTGCTGCAAGACCTGAACCGCCTTCAACAATGGCGCCAGCATGTCCCATACGTTTTCCAGGGGGAGCGGTCTGTCCAGCGATGAAACCAGCAACAGGTTTGGTCATTTGATTAGCAATAAATTCAGCAGCCTTCTCTTCATCTGAACCACCAATTTCGCCGATAATTACAACTTGATCAGTGAAGGAATCTTCTTCAAATAGGTGGAGAACGTCAATGAAATTGGTTCCATTTATCGGATCACCACCAATCCCAACACAGGTACTCACCCCCATATACTGTTCCTTCAACGTAAATAAAACCTCATATGTCAATGTACCTGATCGGGAAACAACACCAACATTTCCTGGAATCGCGATATCTCCAGGAATAATTCCAACTTTGGCTTCTCCTGGTGTTATTAATCCCGGACAATTTGGTCCAACCAGACGGCAGTTCTTCTGATCCAGGTAGGAGCGGACCTTCATCATGTCCTTCACAGGAATTCCTTCAGTGAGACATACGATTAATTCAATCCCTGCATCCGCCGCTTCAAACATTGCGTCTGCAGCGAATCGAGCTGGCACAAATATCACAGTTGTATTTGCCCCTGTTGCTTCTCGAGCAATTCTCACCGAATCAAATATCGGGACCTTTCCTTCGAGTATCCATTCCCCACCTTTTCCAGGTGTAACGCCAGCGGTTAAATTTGTGCCATATTCCAACATTTTCTGAGCATGGAAAAGACCTTGGTGTCCTGTGATCCCTTGACCGAGAAGTCGGGTATTCTTATCAATCAATATACTCATTCTAACGTTCTCCCTTTGCTGCTGAGACAGCTTTTTTAGCACCTTCAACAAGGGTTTCAGCTGTGATCATGTTTGCATCGTTGAGAATCTGTAGCCCCTCTTTAGAGTTCGTTCCAACGAGACGGTTAATGATGGGTACTGTTGTATCAATTTCTTCCAAGGCAGATATTATTCCCCGAGCAACAATGTCACCTCGGGTAATACCGCCAAAAATATTTATTAGGATGGCTTTGATATTTGGATCTGATAAGATTATTTGAAAAGCCGCGGCAACCTTCTCTGAACTCGCACCTCCCCCGATATCAAGGAAATTTGCCGGTTCTCCTCCATAGAGCTTAATAATATCCATTGTCGTCATTGCTAAACCTGCGCCATTGACCAGACAGCCGATATCTCCTTCGAGTTTTATATAGGAAAGACCATATTTTCGAGCCTCAGTCTCCGCCTGAGCTTCGATGTCAAGGTCTCTTTTCCCTGCTAACTCAGGATGGCGAAAAAGGGAGTTATCATCAATAACCATTTTCCCATCTACTGCAAGTAGCATTTTCTCTTGTGTTATAACGAGCGGGTTTATTTCAGCTAATGTTGCATCGCACTTCTCATAGGCTTTCCAAAGTCCTCTTGCGATTTGGCTGAAATCTCTCCAATATTGACGGGGCAGATCAATTCCTGCGGATATATCCCTTGATTGGTAGTCCCGCAAACCTAATAACGGATCAATGTGTACTTTTATGATTTTTTCTGGCTTTGTCCGGGCGATTTCTTCAATATCAACGCCCCCTTCAGCTGATGCCATTAGGACTGGTTTTCTTGCAGCCCGATCATTTGTAATTCCAAGATAGATCTCTTCTTCAATATTTGCAGCTTCATCAACGAGAACTTTCCGGACTGGTAATCCTTTAATCTTAATGCTGAGGATTTTGGTAGCTAAATCTTCCGCCTCATCTGGATTCTTGGCTAGACGGATGCCTCCGGCTTTTCCGCGTCCCCCAACTAATACTTGAGATTTTACAACCACACTGCCCCCTAATTCAACAGCAATTTGCTTTGCCTCGGATGAAGTAGTTGCTATTTTCCCCTTAGGAATTGGGATTCCATTTTCAGCAAATATCAATTTCGAATGGTACTCATGAAGTTTCATGAAGTGATATCTCCCTTTTGGTTATTTATTGTATGTTTCTAGTTCTCAGGGTTAAACCGCTAATCGGGTAATGTAGGCAGCATTAATAGGCGCCTTTATTGTTCAAACATGAATATTTAATATTCTAAGACCTGAGAATTTGGTGTTTTCAAGAAATGGAGCTCTGTAGAATTTTTCCAATTCTGGTTGATTCCGTGATCTTTCATTTTAGAAAGAAATGATCGTTCAATGACTATGGAAAGTTGGAAAACTGCGTAGAATAATCGAAAAAGAAATGTAAATCGATTGGTTCCAGGGTCTAATCTTCCAGTAAAACTATTATACCATCGGCATCATCTGGGAGAATTGTTATTGCTTAAGGTCAAGAAGCATCGTTTGAGAATGATCAGAAATCATTTTGTTCTTGCATCCACATGATCCCCTGGATTGTTAAACCTAATGCAAGTAAAACCAGGAACACAGTTAAATTAATAGATGGTTTGAATTGCATGGACTGAACAATCATTGTGGCGCCGGCAAGGGAAGAAAGAATGATCAAACTCCAATCAAATATCACCATTATCAATCCTACACCAATTAATCCCCCAATTATTTGAAAGACTATCAGGCTTTGCCCGGGGTTCCACGATATATTATCAAAAAGTATTATCATCAGGTACCAACCTGCCAGGAATCCAACCAGTCCGGCAGCTGCTTTTTCTAAGGTGTATGCCAGGATTGCGCCAATTAGGCCAACGCCCAGGCTTATGAGTACGATTAGATAGGGGGAGCCTTGAAGGTATTGTGTTGTGTAAGTCAAGCCGATAATGAATCCGAGTCCGGATACGGCCACCCAAAATAATTGGCGTCCGATAACTAGGACAGCAAGTCCTACAATCGTTGAGAAGATTATCATAATAAATTACCTCCTATGATGCAAAAACAATTCATAGGTATTTCTGTCTCCATTAGCCATTATACAAGATGGAATTTTACAATTAGTTTTCAGTGTCTGAATCCTGAGCATTATCTCTTTTGCGATCAATTCTAAAAAAATATTTATGGTTGATCTCTTTCGGCTTATATCTAGAGATCAACCTATTAATTATCAAGAGTACGCAGATTTTAGTATGCATGAAAAATGTTCGGGAAAATGTTTTTGCCTGCAAAAAAAAGTGTTAATTCTCCGATTTGGGTGCACAAATGTGGGGTTTATTCCTCCTCATCTTCTAATTGAATATCTGATGGAGGGGGGAACGTTAAAATTCTATGATTCCCAGAATCAACTACCCATAAAAAGCCGCCCTCATCGAAAACTAATCCAGTGGGAAGATTGAATCCATCCATACCTGTACCATAATCTCCCCAGAATTGGACAAATTCCCCTTGAGAATCGAACTGGAGTATTCGATAACCTTCTGGATCACTTACATAGATATTTCCTGTTGCATCAGTTGTGATATAAGGTTTGTTTTCCAGGGATTGTCCATACCATCCAACAATTTCCCATTCAAGCAGCGGAGAAAAATCCAGATTTGCATAATCTATTGAAAACACCTGTACTCGTTGGTTCCAGGTATCCGCGATGATTATTCTGCCGTTACTATCGATTGTTAATCCGACAGGTTCATCAAACTGACCTTCCAGTAATCCTGCACTTCCAAATTCAGCAATGAACTTGCCGCCCTGGTCAAAGATTGCCACCCTCTTATTGCCAGTATCAGTTACATAGATATGGCCATCTGCATCAAAAGCGAGATCGCGCGGACCCCAGAAAGCATCACCACTCTCTCCTTGCCCGAAGTAACCCCATTGTGTGATGAAATTTCCTTCTTTGGAAAATTTCTGGATTCGATGATTCCATGTATCCGCAACATAAACGGCACCATCAGGACCCACTACTATACCCCAGGGCTCATAAAATGTTCCTGGAGGTGCATTACCTTTTGCGCTGTCTGCAAATACACCCCAAATATGAAGGACGTTTCCTGATTTATCCAGGTGTTGAATTCGATGGTTTCCTGTATCACTTACATATATTGAACCGTCAGGAGCAATTGCCAAATCCCGTGGCATATTGAATTCGCCAGGATCATCTCCTTCTTTACCAATAGCAGACAATGCCGGGAACGTGATTCCTTTCCCTTCGTAAGGATCAGCCAGCAGTTCTTCCGTATATATTGGGGATAGTCCATAATTCCAAACCTGCGAGGCGATGTCCTTTCTGACGTATAAGCGCATCTTATCTGAAGGCTCCCAGGCAGGTAGGCTCATATCCTTCCCTTTTACCTCAGCATATTTGGTATAGTCACGGTTGTACCAAATTTGAAAAATCGCCTCTCTCATGTCAGGATTTGTCAATGTATTTTTAATTCTTTCCCATGTCATGTTGTAATAATCCTGATCAGGCCACCAGATTCTAATATAGTCAAACTGGTGATAGGCTTGCCCGACTACAGGTTCGATCTTTGAATAATTGTTATCACCCACAAGAATTACTGGAGCATCACGCAGCTCCCGGGTGGGATTTGCGCCATAGAATTTTGCGTTGGGATAATTCCTTAAATACCACCAATATGGATAGGTTGTCTCATCGTCATATGCTACGACAATTTCCAATCCATCCGTTGTCCTTTCAGAAAGCTCCTCTATTTGTTCGAGCGCTTTTTTGGGTCCACTCCCTGAATGTGCATAGACGAGATACTCCGTTGCATTGTCATAATTTATATATGCAGCCCGGAACGCTGATCGAGCGGTGATTAATCCAAGGAATACCAGAAATGTTAATAAACCAATCCGCCCTACCTGTTCTATCTCCCACTCGTTCAGTAGTTTTATTGTCCCCCAACCTGTGGCTGCTGTCACAATCAACGCTGCCATGAAAGTATTGGTGGCGTTGAGTTGGGATAGCTCTCTCCCTTGGAATGGTGGGTTTGATCCAAATAATGAACCAAAAACAGAGGTCATACTGATAATCAGTATGATCATAACAATGATAAGCAGGAAACCTCTCTTCTTTCTAAACATATGCCAATTCACATTCTGGATGATTTGTCCAACCGCCCAGCCCGTTAGCAGGATCATCGGCAGGGTAATATGGAATGTCAACCAGGGCATTTTTTCCCCGGCGATTGAATAAGCGATCAGGCTTGATATTGTCCAAAATCCCAGGAGAATCGGCGCTAAGTTGAAGTCGGAGTCATGGTTATATAATTCATCGTGGTTATCAGTATCATGAAGGTTTTTATTTTTTGAGCGCTGTCTAAAGATACCGAGGTATCCCGCGATTAAACAACCTAGGGCTGGAAGGAACTCATAAATTGGGATTTGTAAAAAGGCATAAAAGTACCAGGGTTGACTCCCGCGTTCTACCCCTTGTTGTTCCAGCCAATAGCCTAGAGATCCAACTAACCCGGTAAAAAATCCCTGGCCATTCATGAAAAAGGTGGTGAATAATAATGTGAATGGGATGTAAAAAATTGCCGCGTTGATTAACCAGAGCTTTCGATTCCAGGCTAAACCAATACCAATTGAAATCAGGAATAATGGGATCAAAAAGCCAGCAACTCTCATGATTCCTTCCCATGTTTCGTATTCCATTGGATCCCAACCTGCCATGCGAACTGGGAATGCGACTAAATGGGGTAATATCAGGGTCAACAATAAAACCATCAAGCTGAAGGGGCGGTTCTGTTTTAAAACTTCCCATGTCAATCCTCGCAGGGCAAAATATAAACTTAGAAGGAGTGATAATCCGCATAATGCCATTGGAATTAACGTTAGGTATGGTATGTTTCCTGTTGTTGGTTCAGTCCCTTCAGTTGGAATTGGTTCTGCATTTCCTAATACAAGACCTGTTCCCCCGCTTATCGCCAAAAATAGAAATCCGATGATCAGTGTAAGAATAAATACTTTTCTATATCTCTCGATTACCCAATTCTGATTCTTGAGAATCTGATAGATGAAAACCAGCCCTAGAAAAATTAAGGCTTGTGCAGTGTATATAAATGATGTCTCTTTGGTGGTGAAATGCAATGTTGTCGCCGCTACAAGCCAGTATGTATACTTATCCTTTCCAGTTTCTAAATATCTGAGGATTGACCAGATCGTGATCAAGCCAAATAAACCTACCAGGGCTTCGTTCCTGACATAGCGGGCATAGTACAGCATATATGGTGAAATAACCATCAATGCGGCTGCAATTAATGTCCCTATTCTTCCTAAATATTTACGGAAAAACCATAGGAATCCTATCGTTGCGATGTTAAAAAGAGCAAAGGGGATTCTGGCCGTAAAATCATTGTCACCAAAGAAGAAGTAAGAAACCGCTGTTAGGTGAAACAGTAATGGACCATGGGTTAACGGTGTGTGTTGGTATCCTTCTCCTTTTGACAACCTCCAGGAGTAGTAAACATGCGAGTTTTCATCATGGCTCATTACCCTTGATTCAAGGTCGTAGAACCTCGTTATGATTCCAATAATGAAAATGATAACGAAAAATGCTGTCTCCCAATTTATAGTAATCGTCGTCAGGATTGGCTTATCTAACCAGTGGACTTGATTGTCTTTAGTATTTTGCATTGAAACTCCAGAAATCTACGGGTTTTATCACATGTTAACATGATTATTATTTGTAAACTTGACTTCACTTCACGTAATTCTACCGAAAAGATTCTGCAATCGTAATGAGATCGGATTTCTCTAGAATCTTTGAAGAGTCATCACTACTTCCATTATAAACAATTTCAATCAGCATATCCATTTGCTGCCAACGTAGAAACTTCGTGCTTGCCTGAGGATTCCAATCCGCTTGCAGGGTCACTGTCAATGTGGATTGAAGTTGAAGTGGGTTTGGTTCAACAACCTTCCAGCTGCCTTCAACATATTCGCCAGAATATGGTCCGATATTGACACGTTCAACCTTTGCGTTTACGCTGATACTCTGATATTCAACACCTTTTGGACGTTGAGATATCCTGATTATTGAACCATCATCCGATTCGTAGGATAACGTCACCACCTTTCGGGCGTCGTTGTACCCTGCACCCTGAAAGCTGTAGCCGTCAGGTAGATATTCTGGCTCATTCATTAATCGAAAAGCCTGCCTTTTGGGATACTTCGAGAACAGTGTCTGTAAGTTCAATGACTTGATGCTGGGTATTATCTATTGGGATCTCGATTGAAACCTGGTCTGTTGGTGAAGTGGTGAAAAACTGAGCGATCCTGTTAGCTACGACGTCCAGCGACGGTGTCACCAGGATGATGATGAATCCCATGAAAATTGAAACCAGAATAATAGCACGGTGTTTTCGCGCCAGAAACCAGGTCATCAGGGGGATTTCTGGATCACGATTCCATGGTTGCTTCTCCATTCGTTCGTGAAACCGATGACTGGGTTCTGGTTGAATGCGCCCCAGGAGCTTTTCTAATTGCTCCATGCTTGGGATGTTCGATCCGTTAGAAGTTGAGCTGTATCCGGAATTTTCCTTCATTCTTTTGGCCATTCATTTTGAATACGTTTCAGGGTGCGCCTCATCGTAACCGAAACATTGTTTTCATTTATGCCAAGATATTCAGCGAACGCCTTCACTCTCCAGCCGAGGATGTAGCGCAGGACAATTATTTCTCTCTTCTGGCGGGAAAACGTTTCTAACACATGCCATAAAGTAGTAACCTGCTCATTCTGACACACTTTTTCTTCTGGTGTAAGTTCATTGGCTGGGATAATGTGCATCTCCATATAAATGGGTTCTGCTCTGTTCTTCCTTAATCTGAACTGATCGATAACCAGGTTTCTTGCAATTTTCAACAGCCACCCGAGAACAGAATCCATATTTCCTTGAAATCGATGGCGAGATTTCCAGGCCCGGAGGAATGTCGTGGTTGTTAAATCTTCAACATCTTCAATAGGACCGCCATGTAGGCCGAAGATGAAGCGAAATACTGAGAGGTGGTATCGTTCGTAAACGATTTGAAATTCGCCCGAATTTTTCAGAAGAATTTCAGATGTTTCGCTTTTGGCATTGTCTTGTTCTGAGGGCATTGGATTAGTTTTCATACCCTCCAGGTGAAGGCGTGAACATCTGATATACAAAACGTTCTATTTGAAGAAATCTGACAGTAACCAATGAATTCTTGTGATTGAAATTATGGTGAGTTCTTGTTATACCCCTTAAGGTCCTCGATTTCTTTGCCTGTCAGGTGACGCCATTGACTGGGTTTGAGTTTACCAAGGTGAAGCGTTCTAATTCGAACCCTAATTATTCGGACCACGGACAATCCGGTGTGGCTTCCCATTTCACGGATTTGGCGTTTTCTACCTTCACGCAGTATCACGTTTATCCATGCACCTTTCCCATGAGTCTTCGTAAACCGGACTTTCGCAGGTAAGGTGAGATGCCCATCCTCGAGTACTATCCCTCTTCGCCAACAGTCCAGCTGTTCTTCATTGGGTCGTTTTGCCACTAAAACCTGATATTCTTTTTCATGCCCATACCTTGGATGCGTTAGTTTATTTGTCAGGTCGCCATCATTAGTCAGCAGGATCAATCCTTCGCTGTCAAAATCCAAACGACCTACTGGATAAATTGTCCCGGGTTCATCGACCAGGTCTCGAACGGTCCTCCGCTCATCCTGTGTGGATACTGTTGAGAGGACATTACGGGGTTTATACAGCGCGATATATTTAACTGGTTCAGGTTTTGATACCAGTTTCCCGTTGACTTCGATCTTATCTTTATTTGGATCAACTTTCGTCCCTAACGTTGCCAACCGACCGTTAACCATAACCAGCCCGTCGGCAATCAATTTTTCACATGACCTGCGAGATCCCAAACCAGCTCTTGCCAGAGTTTTTTGCAATCGTTCTTCCATGTAATTCTCCTTGTAGGTATTATAACTGAGAGACAGGGTTCATGAATCCCAATCCGCTTAAACACTGCCCAAATCCACCTGTAATACCATCTCAAAAGCATTGGTGTTCATCAGGCAAGACACATGTTCGGAGTAAATCCGGTGAGTGAGATCCTCTACTTTAAGAATTCAATTCGTTGGTAAATTTATACCTCATACATAAATGACCAATTTAAGATTACGCATTTCGAATATAATGGGAGGCTGAATCACTTTACTCCTTTTCCATTATTATTTTCTTATTTGGAAAAGAAGGACGATAATCAATTTCCAATACTTAACATGAACCGATCTAACCATTATGGAGAACCAGATGTCTTATCTCTCGACCCTTTTTTGCAGTGAATGTAACAATACCTATGATCCATCGGTAGTGCAGACTTTTTGCCAGGACTGTAACAAACCCCTGCTTGTTCGCTATGATTTAGAAGAGGCACGAGGGGTCCTGGATAGGGATGAATTCCGTTCGCGTCCATCAGGGATGTGGCGCTGGCATGAATTGCTGCCTGTCCATGAATATAAGAATATGCTTTATCTTGGCGAGGGGGATACACCATTGCTGCATCTTCAGGATCTTGGTTCCCTTCTCGGTCTTTCAAACTTATTTCTGAAGGATGAAAGCCAGAATCCAACCGGGACCTTTAAAGCCCGTGGGTTATCTGCTGCAGTATCTAAAGCCAAAGAACTGGGTGTCACAAAGGTGATTATTCCTACTGCTGGGAATGCCGGCGGTGCTTTGGCGGCTTATGCGGCAAGGGGCAACCTCCAGTCATTCATCGTCATGCCGGAAGACACCCCGGTGGCGAATTATGAAGAAAGTAAAATTTGCGGCGCTGAGATCCTCCGGGTCGATGGATTGATCAGTGATGCCGCCAGAATTGCGGATCAAAAAGCGAGGGATGAAGGTTGGTTCGATATCTCAACTTTCAAAGAGCCTTATCGGACGGAGGGGAAAAAGATCATGGGCTATGAGTTAGCGGAATCGTTCTCCTGGGATTTGCCTGATGTGATAATCTATCCTACTGGCGGAGGGACTGGTCTTGTAGGTATGTGGAAGGCATTTAAGGAAATGTCCGTATTGGGGTGGCTGAATTCCGACAGGCGGCCTCGGATGGTTGCCGTACAATCTGATGGCTGCGCGCCAGTTGTAAAAGCCTTCCATTCTGGGACTCCTGGCTCTGATTTCTGGCAGGATGCCAAAACCATCGCTACAGGATTGCGTGTGCCAAAGAGTTTTGCTGACGAAGTCATTCTGCGGGATATTAAGGAGAGCAATGGAACGGCTGTCGAAGTGAGTGATGAAGCAATTCTTGAATCTCAAAGGCAGTTGGCTTCAACACAAGGCATTTTTGCTGCGCCTGAAGGTGCAGCAACGTTGGCTGGATTAAATGTCCTTCTCGAACAGGGGTGGATCAAACCTGAAGATAAGGTTGTCTTATTCAACACCGGATCAGGTTTGAAGTACATTTGTTAAAAGAGTGGAATTCAGGCTGAATAACCACCTGGCTAACTCAACGTAGAAAATTCCGGATCGGGATTATTCCGAGTTATTTAGTCTCAACCAATCTCGATTCGGTTGTTTCTGAATGGTTATTCATTCAGGGGTTGAATTTCGTTTGTTGATTCCGATTGTTCTAATGGTGGCAATTCATCCAGCGAAGTAAGCCCGAAATGACCAAGAAAATCCGGGGTGATGCTGTATAGGATTGGTCGTCCTGGTCCAGGACTTCTTCCTACTTCCTGGATTAAACCTTTGCTGAGCAGGGTTTTTATCACCCCATCGCTGTTAACACCGCGGATGGCATCCACTTGGGGTCGAGTAACAGGCTCCTTATAGGCTATGATGGCCATCGTTTCCAGGGCAGCTTGGCTTACCCGATAAGTTTCTTCCAACCCCAGGAATTCTTGGACCTCGACTGCCGCCTGAGGGGCAGAGACAAATTTTACCCTTCCCCGATAACGTTGAAGCCGGATCCCTCTCTCAGCATATTTTTCTTCTAATTCAACGAGTTGTTTTTCGATCGCCCTTTCTGTCTCCCCCAGAACTTGTGACAATTGTGACAATCTTACGTCCCCGGGAGCCACAAAAAGCAGCGCTTCAATTTTTGCCTCCAGGGTTATTCCGTCTTGGTTATTTGAATGAGTGCTATCGATCATGCTATAATCGGAGATTGAATTGATATTGAAGGTCGGACAACGACAAGATGCGATTATACCATTCAACCCTCACATTATTTTTCTTGCTCATCATCAGCGCCTGTACGTCAACGCCTGAGCCTACGCAAGCCTTAATCACTGGTCAGATTGCTGTGGATGGGGAGCAATTTGATTATTCACTGCCACCTGGGAGCACGGTTCAGGAAGCAATAACAAACGCTGGCATCACATTAGAGACTCTAGATCATGTTCATCCTTCACCAAGCTCAGTATTGGGCGATGGTGCTGAAATTACTATAACCAGGATCAGGGAGGAGTTTATTGTCGAAGAGATCGAGGTCCCCTTTGATCAAAGACGGCTGCCTACCGAACTATTACCTGAGGGTGTGGAGAGGTATGATCCCCTTCAAAAAGGGGAACCTGGGTTACGAGAAATTACTTATCGAGTAGTTTATGAAGATGGGGAAGAAGTTTCACATACCCAGATCAAATCTGTGATGGTTATAGAACCTCAGACCCAGATCATCCTTTTCGGTACAAAACAAAAATATTCTCCGATAGAAATCCCCGGGAAGATCGTTTATTTATCTCAGGGAAATGCAATCGTCATCGAAGAGACTACCGCTAACCGGGTGCCTGTAATCGATACGGGAGATCTGGATGGAAGGATTTTTACCATTTCAGACGATGGTGAATGGCTTCTTTTCACCCGCCGTTCCACCGTCGAAGAGGTTATCAACACCTTATGGTTGGTCAAACTCGATGAACCCGAGACTGAGATTGATTTAAAAGTAGAAAATGTTGTTCATTTTGCGGATTTTGCGCCAGATTCAAATTCTAGGATAGTTTACTCAACGGTGGAATCCCGCCAGGCAGCACCTGGGTGGCAGGCGAATAATAACTTTTTGGCGCGGGATTTCAGCCTGAGTGGATGGGTCAGTCGTCCGGATATTATTTTAGATACAAATTTTGGCGGTGTTTATGGTTGGTGGGGGACGAATTTCGAATACTCTCCTAACCACAGCCAGCTTGCATTTATGGGACCCGATCAGGTGGGATTGCTGAATGCAGAAGATGGAATTCAAGAAGAATTAATGGGTGTCATTCCTTTCCAGACGAAGAGCGATTGGGCCTGGGTTCCTGGTCTTAGCTGGAGCCCGGACGGCAAGGTCATTTTTACAGTTAACCATACCGCACCGCTCGGATCGAGTACGCCTGAAGAATCCAAAGTCTTCAATTTAACAGCATTGATCGAAGGGGCAAGGGATCCAGTCGCAATGGTCTCTCAGGTTGGTATGTTCGCATACCCGCTAACATCACCGATCCATCTTCAACTGTCTGGGGAGACATCCTATCAGGTTGCCTACTTACAGGCGATATTCCCAGATCAAAGCGATACCAGCCGCTACCGTTTAATGGTTATGGATCGTGATGGATCGGACCGCAGAGAAATCTTTCCCCCGAAGGAAAATCCAGGCATTTCTCCGAGCGGTAATTGGGGTGCCTGGTCATCCAGCCCATTAGATAGCACCGGGAATTATGTCATCGCAGCCCTGTACCAGGGGGACATCTGGTTTATTGACCCTCTCACCGGTGAAACCTGGCAGGTTACCGGGGATGGTCTCATCGACCGGATTATCTGGTACTAATTCAATCAACCAGCAACCAAATAAACCCTACCCATCAACTTCGCTCCATCCCCTCCCTGAGCGGAGGTCTGCGTTTTCCAGACCGCAATCGAAGGGAGCGGATGTCTGTGCTCTTCAGACCGCAGTCGAAGGGAGCGGAGATCTGTGTTCTTCAGACCGCAGTCGAAGGGGCTTGTCCTGAGTTAGCTGAAGGGAGCGGATTGAACGCCGTCCTGGTCTTTTGTAGGAATGTTATTGAAGGGCTTCTCCCCTTTTTCAGTACCCCTTTACCAGCAATAAACCACTAACCACTAATATGGCACAAACTTAGGGATGATCGTCCTGGTCGGGGTCGGTATCGGCTGCGTCGCGGTTGGCCAGGGTGTCAGTGTGGGTGTTGGCGTGATTGGGGTTGCCCTTGGCCACCGCGTAATTGTCGGCGTTGGTGATATTGGAGCGAGTGTAGGCCACCGTGTAATCGTAGGTATGGGTGTGTTCGTTGGAACTGTGGCTGTCGGTGTCGGGGTAATGGTCCGGGTCATCGTCGGCCAGGGGGTTTTGGTGGAGGATGGTGTGGCGGTAGTCACTGTTCTTTTCGGGGTTGGGGTGTTTGTACGTGTCAAGGTTAACCACGGCGTGCGGGTTTCTGTGGGGTCGGTTCCGCTGGCGCGTGCTTCGGTAGGACGGGCGGTATTTGTATCAGATGGACCTGCTGTGGGGATGGTGTTGGTCGGTGTCGGTGTGGGAGTCCTGGTTTGAGTAGGCCATGGTGTCCGCGAAGGCGTGATCGTACTTGTGGGTACAGGTGTTTTGGTCAGAGATGCGGTGAGCGTGGGGGTCCTCGTTTGAGTCGGCCAGGGGGTTTTGGTAGGCGTTATCGTTTTCGTGGGGACTGGCGTATTTGTGTACGTGGTCGTTGGCGTGGGTGTTATTGTTGGGGTTTTGGTGGGTGTTGCTGTTGGGGTAGGCGGCACACCCTTTACGATGAAGAATCCAACCCGCTTCCACTCGAGGCCAATAAATAACTGGACCTGGTATTCACCAGGCTGCCATTCTTCAGCCCGCGGTGCCCAATCCGTAAAGCCGTTTCCTCCTGAGCCGCCATCCCATGGTTTGGTTTCGAAATTGACCAGCTGGTTGTTCCGGTACCACAGTGCCGTCCATTGGACCCCATCTTCCATGCCGTCATATGTGAATACCGCGTTCATTATGCCTATCGGGTTTGTGAACACATTGGTTGCATCAATGGGTCTGTAGAGCGCGTCAATCCCCTGGTTGGTAAATTCCAACTTGCTGAATGCCGCGTTTTCAGGGATGGCAAGGCTCCCTTCAAACTGCGCTTCGATAGCGAGCGGTAAACTTGGTGTCGGGGTAATTGTCGGGGTGTTTGATTTCTCAGGTGTTGGCGTGATGGTTGGTGTTTCAGAAATTGTTGGCGTTAGCGAGATGGTCGGTGTCGTTGTGGTGCTGGGTGTGATCGTCGGTGTGGGGGAAGGGGGATAGAAACGGTATGCCGTGGGTTCGGCATAGGTATAGAGCAGGTAGGCAGAAGCGAACAATATAATCGAAAAGAATACCCGCCGCCAGCCCTGGACGATGCGGTCGCGGCGCATCCGGTAAAACCGTAGTTTTCTGGAGGTGAAGACTCCCCGGACGCCGGTAACCAGGCTCAGGATCCCAAGGACACCAGCAATGATTACAGCAGTGATTACACCTGTATGAATATCAAGTTGAATTGGCATTAATTTCTCTAAATTGCTCCCGTTTATTTATTCGACGAGGTTTTTCAGCGTGCCAATGCCATTTATGCTTATTTCAATTTCATCGCCAAGTTGAATTTTCCCAACACCTGATGGGGTGCCGGTAAGCAGAAGGTCTCCTGGCTCCAACGTCATGATCGATGATATGAAGGCAATCAACTGCCTGATCGTAAAGACCATATCGCGTGTCGATGCCATTTGCCGCATGTTGCCGTTTACATGGCAGGTGACCAAGGCATCAGCAGGATCAAATTCGGTCTCAATCCAGGGTCCGATGGGACAGAAGGTGTCAAAACCTTTAGCCCGGGTCCACTGGTAGTCGGAACGCTGCAGGTCGCGGGCTGTCACGTCGTTTGCGATGGTGAAACCCAGGATGTGATCGAAGACATGGTCCGCATCGATCCACCGTCCGCGCTTCCCGATGACCACGGCTAATTCAGCCTCATGCTCAATTTGTTGGGACTGCGGGGGGATGACGATGCTGTCGCCTGTGCCGATAATGGATGAGGGCGGCTTGAAGAAGATCAGCGGGATCTCCGGGACATCAGCACCATGTTCCTCGGCATGGGCGGCATAGTTTCTACCCACGCAGATTATCTTCCCGGGAATTATCGGGGGTAATAACTTCACCGATGAGAGTGGGGTCGTGGCTTCACCTCTCTGAAATTGGTTGAAAATATCCCCATGGATTAGACCTACTTGCTCGTCGAGTATCCACCCTGACTTGGCTTCACCCGTTTTTCTCTGGTAGCGGATAATACGCATCCTGTTAGATTTCCTTTACTAGTAAATTCAAAAATATCTTTCTGGAAATTGTCACTACGAAGTGTCCCTTCGCGCAGCACCGCCTTGGGTGGTTGGGATTGCGATCAGAAGAGGGAGGTCTCCATACCGACCTTCTTCTACATTGTCCCGAATCTTTTACGGGATACCAATTTACGAAAATTGGTAATTGAGCGATATATCATCCCAGTTCTTATGGGACATCGTCCCGGTCATTTTCGGGAGCGGAATGTGGCAATCTCATCCTAGACAGACTACTGCAGGTATTTTGATAATTCAGATATGGCTTCCCGCGCCCCTTCGAAACGCTCGGGGTACCGGTGTCTCACCCCGTCCACCAGGGCATACGTGATCGCCTGGATCAGCAGGGTGCTTACACCCACATTTGGATTCGCCCTGGCAGCCAGGACCGTGTCTGTTGAATGCGTGGTTGGCAGAGATGGAGCGCCGGCTATGACCGCGGTCGCGGTTCCTTTAGCTCTGGCTTCACGCAGCGCTGAGGCGAAATAGGGTGCCTCACCAGCGATATCAAAAGCGATGATCAAATCCTCTCTGGTTGATATATGGATCAGCCGGGCAACCCCGGACAAACCTGAATGGACTGGTGTCACGATGAAATTTCCCTGTTCGAGATAACCTGCCAGGTTGAAGGCACACGGCCGGGCAGGTCCTTCAGCCAGGAGACCAATCCGCCTGGCGGTACCAATCTTCTCAACCAGGTTTGTGAGGGCTCTAGTATCAAAGGAGACCTTTGTCCGCTCGATCGCTGATTGGAGTTCATCCCAGGTCTGGTCGATCCTATCTTGATCTGAATCCGGTTCCTGTTCATCTCGGGGTCCAATACCCAGGTCGATCCGGACATGCCCCCGGATATCTCGGAGTAGATCCGGGTAGCCCTCATAACCGAGATGCTGTGCAAAGCGGATCACTGTGGCTGTATCGATCTTGAGCGCCTGAGCGAGTTCGGTCGCGGTCAGAAAGGCGGCATCAACATAAGAATCAAGGATGAAATCCGCCAGTTTATTGAAGCTTTTGGACAGGCCAGGCTTTGCCTCGCGTATTCGGGTTCTGTATGGCATCACGCATCTCCAACCGATCGTCCTGGTGAAATCAAAAGAATCTCAGGATGTTGATTATTGGGGATCATCATCGAATTTGGAATATCGAAAGTGTATCACAATAAGTAATCATCAGGCAAACGCCACGAGTTTGGACCCATATTGGTTTCTCCTCCATGATAAAGACAACCGCGGTATAATCACGCGCACCCGGGCGCATAGCTCAGTTGGTTAGAGCGCTTCCCTTACAAGGAAGAGGTCGTTGGTTCGAGTCCAATTGCGCCCATGCCGCAATCCTACCGGATTGCTTACAGGAGAACGGGGTAGAGCATCCCGTTCTCCATGCATTTAAGGAAGCAAGAGGATTACCAGGGGAGGATGTCGTTGGTCCCCACCGTGGGGATGATGTTCGTCTAAGCGACAATTCGCTGGGGTAGCAAGTACTGTATCTGGCTTAGTGAGATCTAGATATTGATGATCGGGGCAGGAAAAATATGCGAAAATTGATATGATAATTTTGATAATTATTTTGTGTTTTTTCTAGAGTGGGAGATGAAAAAATTATCATTAAAAACTTTTTAAAAGAAGGCGATTTAAAAGCGAAAAATAACCTCTTCGCATGCTTGATCCTAAGTAGGATTATTCGGGGAATTTGGTGAGGTAGCGACCAACATGAAACACCTTTTATCAACGATTAATCAGGGAAGAAATCCGGAGCGTTTCAGTTTGTTGAAATCAAGATACGAGTGGCTAATTTATTTCGAGTGATTGGGAGAGAGGAACCGAATAGGGAAAGTCGCTAAGCCAGTGCTTTGCTTGCGGAAGTTTGCCATGCGAGAAAATGGCTTGGTGCTAACAGGGGATGTCGCAATATTGTATAGTTGCGCATAGCCATTTTTCATGCTGAAAACTGCGTTATGTTTTCAAGTGAATAACTTGGGCGAAAAATTTTTGTGCAACTCGATAGATAATTCGACGGGATTTTTGATTATTTCCTTACTTTTTTGGGTAAATGGATCCATGAAGAATAGAAGTACCTGAGAGGACAGCGACGTAATACAACCATGAGCACGATACCAACAAGTCTAACAGAAAAACAGGTTGAAGAACATATTCGGCCATACATTACAG
>JAFCGF010000076.1 GCA_017608295.1 Candidatus Woesearchaeota archaeon | reverse complement strand
AGTCAAAAGAGGTGTGCAGGATATTGAAGAACGTTGGTATCCCATTGTAACGATCGGAGACCAAGTATGGATGGCTGAGGATCTGGCGGTAACCCGAGATCCTGATTCCATTCCCATTGAGTGGTGGTACTATGACGATTCCGAACAGTATAAAAATTATGGCCGTTTATACCTCTGGGAATCGGCCATGAATGAATCCATAATAGAAGAGACCCAGGGAATATGCCCGGATGGATGGCATATACCCGATTCGTCAGAGTGGCAGGAGTTACTGGACAACTTTCCAGAGAATCAGGAGGTTTATCATCTGTTAAAGAGTGGTGTTTCAGATTTCCGTGCAATGCGCAGTGGATGGGGAGTTAAACAAGTTTTTGATATTAGTCCTGACATATTTTATTTCGGAGAGTTTGGTACTGGTAATGAGTGGTTAACATCAACACCTAATTCGATTAATGGTCACGGACTGGCTGTTGGTTTTTCCAATGAAGTTACTCCAACGAATCCAATTGCTGATGAAATTTACTGGTTTTCAGAAGAATACATTGGAAGCTACTTTAATTACATAATCGATCATGTCCGGTGCATCCGGGATGCACCTGCAACAAAGAAGTAAGCTGATTCAATCTCACAACAGGATTCTAATGATATAGACCAGATTATGAGTTTCTTTTCTGATAGAAAAGGATATTATTTCTAGCAATACGTCTGTATTATCATAGTTTTTGAAGTGATTTCCCGCTTGGGATTTTTAAAGTTGGATTGGTTAGTTGTAAAACCTAATATTCCCGGTATCACTACCGGCATAACGGTATGCCTTCTCAATCAGGTCCCTAACTTCAAGCAACTCTTTTTCTACTAGAGCAATCTTTCCATAGATTTTATTGGTCAGGCTATCATGTCTAAGTTCATACCTGCCGCTATCGTCCTTATCATGAAGAATTCTCAGGTTAATAAACTTCTGCACTGAATTTGTTAATGCCCATCCGTAATCTCTTTTTCTAATGTCTGGGCCGATTCTGAAATTTCCTCTTAGGTGATTTGTTTCCTCTTATCTTCGATTGAAACGAGTTTCTTCAGTATTTAGGTAACAAATTTCATGATACCAATTAGTATTCTTATCGTCCTTTTTTTGTTTATATTTTTTCCACATTAATGGTATATTGGATTCATTCAGTATGGAAAGTAACTTTTAAAATCTACTCACGGTGTGACTCCAAGTCACGCCGTGAGTATTTGTTACCGTTATTGTGACGTGTACACGTCAGGCGGGGAACTTGTTCTTCCTCATTCCCTTCGCCTGATCCTTATTCCTTCAAAATAACTTTCAAGCACCCTGCCGGCCAGGCGGGTAGGCAGTACCAAATGATAACTCTCCCAACCTTCCATCTCACTGCATTCAAGCATCTCAGATTTGATTTTAAAGCAATCTTTTTGTAATTTTATAAAAAGAGAAATATTACCAGCTATTATGAACCTTAATCGAATCGTTTATTCTGTATCTTGTCTTGTTACTGTCTGTGTAATCCTTGGATTAGCTTTTCATTCCTGTCAGGAGGAAGTAATTTATTCGGGTGATATCACAGGAGTTATTACTGAACGAAACAATACTATTCCGGTCCCGGGAGCTAGAGTAGTAATTCAAAAGCCTATAATCAGTACAACGTATACCGATAGTTCGGGTAATTATCAGTTTCTGAACATTAAACCTGGAACATATGAAATTAATATATCAAAAATCGGATACGAAGATCTTTCTAAAATACTCACTGTTGAATCAGCTGTTTTCTCAAGTTTTGATTTTGGATTAGTTCCAACAGGTATCTTAGATATCTCAACCAACCGGTTGGATTATGGATATGATAAAAGTTCCCTGCAAATTACCCTTTCAAATTCGGGTAAAGTAAACCTTGGATTCTTTGCCATTCCTACCACGTCATGGATCGAAACAGATCCTTCATCCGGAACAGTTGAACCCGGCGGAGAATTGATGTTATCAGTTGATGTTAACCGTGAAGAGTTGCTTAAAAGTAGTGATTCTGATAATTTTAAAATCACTCATGCTAATGGCGATACTATAATCTCTATATATGTCAAAAGAGGTGTGCAGGATATTGAAGGACGATGGTACCCAATAGTAACTATTGGAGACCAGGTATGGATGGCTGAGGATCTGGCGGTAACCCGAGATCCTGATTCCATTCCCATTGAGTGGTGGTACTATGACGATTCCCAACAGTATAAAAATTTTGGCCGTTTATACCTATGGGAAACGGCCATGAATGGAAAAACAATGGAAAGGACCCAGGGAATATGCCCGGATGGATGGCATATACCCGATTCGGTGGAGTGGCAGGAGTTGGTGGACAACTATCAGGAAGGGGAAGAGACATATTATCTCCTACAGAAAGGTAGTTCAGTCTTTAATGCAATGCGCAGTGGATGGGGATTGAAATATACTTCTTTCGGACTTAGTGACACAATTGTTTTCGAATATTTTGGTTCTGGTGTTGATTGGTTTACATCAACACCTAATTCGATTAATGGTCACGGACTGGTTGTTGGTTTTTGCAATACTGTTATGAATTGGAATCCAATTGCTGATCAAATTTACTGGATGCCAGAACACGAAATCGACCGACCAGGCACAGAAGCGAATACTTACTACATCGATCATGTCCGGTGCATCCAGGATACTCATAAGAAGAAGTAGGTAAGGATTCAGCTTGTCGTTTGATCTTGTCTTTCCTGTTTCATACTATTTGGTTCCAGTTATATCATTCATCACCTATGACAAATAGCGGATTGCATTCTGTTCCAGCGTCTGCTGCATCATGGTCCATGGATAGATTTCCTTTTTCTTGTCCTCGGCCTACGCCTTAGCCTATCTTAAAATACTTTCGACCGCAGGTAGTAGGTATAACCAATATATATCCTGAGGTGGTTCAATCCCATCACTACTATATCATCTACATGGTATACTTCTTTATCGGTTGGGATATCATCAAATGAAGTGATGTCATCGAATTTACCCAGCATATCTGAATCATTCAGGTTTAGTTCGTAACGTATTCCCAATGTAATCCCTCCCCCTTTCAGGGCGTAGGTTAATCCACCACCGAACTGGATGTTTAAGAGGTTCATTTTACTAACATAGGAAGCTACAATTTCTGCCCCATCCATCTGGGTAGCATAAAAATCACCATATGGTGATCCTGTGGATTCGTTGAGTAAAAACCGTGTTCCTATTCCCACCTCAACATATGGATTTATCTTCTTGCCAGGCAGAATATTAAATGAGCAGATGATGGGTATTTCAAACATCACAAACTCCTGATCGTAGCTATATTGCTGAGACTCATAGGTACTCCCAAAGTAGGTATTGCGTGAAATCATCAGTCCGGGTTCTATTTTCACAGATATCCGCTCCGAAAATGAATAGGCTCCGAACAAATGAAATTCATACCCCATTTTCCCTTCAATTTTAGTTCCTTCCAGCGGATCCATCCATTTGGAATACTGTTCCTCAATAGTTATCATCGGGAAGTTGGCTCCCACTTTGATCCCTGCTGTAAGGAAAGGGGTTGATTCCAGGTTCAAAACGGCATCCCGGAATTCTC
Organism: Candidatus Woesearchaeota archaeon; assembly: GCA_017608295.1. Next base: position 2,511 of record JAFCGF010000076.1, on the reverse strand, counting down.
CAAGGTCTCCATCAACAAAATTATTCCTGTAATCGGGATCCAGTTCCACCATCTTCTTTACATATTCTGATGCTTCTTCAGGCTGACCGGATACATAGAAGGATAGCGCAGCTAACCGGAAAATATTCACTTTCCTCTCTTTGGGCTCCTTTTTCATAAATTCCATGTTTTCCAGACATGGCGTCAGGGTTGTTATGGCTGAATCGATCATACCCCGGTTATAATAACTCTCTGCCTGGTAAAATTTACGGGAACAATCAACCTGCTGAGCACAGAGATTAAACGAGCAAACGGAAAGAAGAAGAATCAAAACACTTCCTGAAATTCTGTAAGTTGACTTGATCCAATTCATGATTATAGTATTTAGGTTATTGTTTTTCAATTTTCAATTCTCAATCTTTATTGATTTTCCGGATATTTTATATTTTCCCCGCTCTTATAGGAATCAAACAGGGATGGTTCAAGTTCTCGACCTCCCATTTTCATCCGAAGCTTGCTGTAGGTTGTTCGTATATTCAGGGGTATTATAAACAGGTTGTTATTGGTCCCATACATCAGGTAATCGCTCTTTGAGTCGAAAGCCAGTGAGAATACCTGGTTTTCAGCATACATTCTTATGGGGACTAGTTGGGTGGCACCCTTTTGCTCAAACTCCTCCAGATCCCAGAGAAGTATTGTCCCATCCAGACTTGCCGAAGCCAGCCACTTGCTACTTGGGCTCAACCGGGTTGCTGATATTTGACCAGGATGTTCCTCATTGAAAAATTCCGGCTCAGACTCCAGCAAACCTCCTTTTTGTAAGGTTATTGCAGCTATCTGGTTTCCAATGGAAACGATAACCTGGTTATGCAGTTCAAAGAACAACATACCTTTTACAGTCCTGTTGTCCGGGGTTGTATAAACAACTTCTGGAGGCTGTTCTATCTGGCCGAGATCTAATTTGCTGATTTGTCCCAGCGAATTGCTAAAGAGGATCAGATTGTCCGTTATCTGTATTAAATGATCTCCGGCCGCTTGCATCTCAACCGTTTTAACCATTGATTCGTCTTTCAGGTTCCAAATCTTAATATTTTTATCAAGGGATGAAGTTACCAACCAATCTTTTCCGGGAATAAAGATCAGCGATAAAATCCGACCATCATGTTTGTATGTGGTCTGCCATTCTGTGTTATTGCTCGTTCCAAGTATAATCTCACCGGTTGATGTTCCTACTCCAATTTGCTTTCCACTCTTATCCATACTAAGTGTCCTGATTGTGCTGTTTACCGGTAGTTCAATAGTTTGAAGGATATTGAAATCCGGAAGTTTGTCCTCTTCAGGGGATAAAAATTCGGAAATAAACAGGTTGCCGGGCATACGTGAATTGTAGGATGCAATTTCATTACCACTGCTTTCAATTGCTGTAATCTCACCTTGAATCAGGATATTTGGTTCAAACTGAAGATAGGATTTTTGCATGGACTCAAGGATTTCGCTATCCCAGGTTATTTCTGCCTCATCTTCTCCAAAATTCAGGTATCCATAGTTTACCAATTGGTAGGCTGTGAGAGCTAAAAGTGCTTTCAGCGTATCGTCCCGCTGAAGCATTATTGACTTGTTGGCAAATTCTTTGCCGTTGAAAAGATAATTCTGGAACATGGCTTGCTTGCTGGTTGCTGTTACCTCTTCTGCCAATCTAACTGCCTCTTGCTGGGCTGCTAATGCTAATTGTCTTTGGGCCGTTGCTTCCACCAGTGCATCTTCAGCACGGTCTCTCTCCTGTTCAGCGATGTTTCGCTGGTATTCTGAGTTTCCCTGAGCATTGGCAGCTATCTCGCTTTGATTGATGGCTACTTTTGAAGCCTTTACAGCCTCGATCCTTGCACTGTCTGCCAATATCCTTGCCTTATCTGTCTCTTTCTGAGCATTTTCCGCTTCCATTCTTTGTTGCTCTGCAATTCCTTGTTGTACAACGGCTTCCCTTCTTTCCTGTAGGGCCCAGATGGTAAATCCCGACAGAATAATTATGAGTACAATGGCTGCCACAGCAGCAATGTTCCTTCTCCGGTTCTTTGTTCTCTGAACCTCTTTCTTACTTTTCTCAATAAAACCATCCTGAATTCTCGTCAGGATCAGTTTATCCTCATAGGGTGCAATATAATTCAGATCCTCCTGGCTGAGGTATATCTCCCTGGTTTCAAATTTTCGGAATGCATTTTCAATCAAATTCCGCACTTCAAGCAACTCCTTTTCAACCAGGGTAATTTTTTCAAATATCTTGTTGGCCAGGCTATCATGCCTCAGTTCATATCTTCCGCTATCGTCCTTATCCCTTAATATTCGCAGGTTGATAAACTTCTGCAGCGGGTTCATCAGTTCAGCATCTCCGATTTCTTTTCCAAAGGTTCGGGCGGATTCAGAGATCTCTTCTTCGGTGATCTGTTTTCTGGTTCCCTCCAGGGAGACGAAGGTTTTCAGTATGGCAAGACCTATATCGGGATCATCAAGCTCGGAAATTTGCTCCTCAAGAAA
>JAFCGF010000034.1 GCA_017608295.1 Candidatus Woesearchaeota archaeon | reverse complement strand
TGCCGGTTATACACATTGTATGCAGAGACGTTTATATCCCACTTGAATCTCTTCTTCGGATTGGGTTTGGAGGAGAAGATCAGGGAGAGATCAAGCCGGTGATAATCCCTGTACCGGTATTCATTCCGGTTGGAGTAGATGGGTAAGATCTTCCCGCCAACCTCTGCCCTCCCGGTCGGGAATGTGACCGGGTTGCCGGTGGCATAAACCCAGGTTGCCGACACCGCCCACCTGGGATGGATCTGGTAGTTTGCCACGATCGCAAGGTTATGGGGCTTGTCGTATGGAGCAGGGTAGGGGTTTCCGTTGTTGATCTCAGGGATCTTTCGTACGCTTTTCGACAGGGTGTAGCTGATCCAACCGCCAAATTTTTTCTCATTCAGCCTGACGAGGAATTCGGCGCCGTATGACCATCCTTTTCCTTCCCTGACCTCCCCTTCGATCTTTTCGTTGAGCAACAGTTCTGCAAAATCCTTGAAGTCAATCACATGGTTCATGTGCTTGTAATAGATCTCGACAGAAGTTTCAATGGTATTTTTTCTGAAATTCCTGAAATAGCCCAGGGCTATTTGGTCAGAGACCTGTGGCTTGATATTCGGACTGGCCGGAAACCAGATGTCCAGCGGAGTTCCTGCCGTAGAGTTTTGAGCCAGTTGAAGATACTGGTTGGTACGGGAGTAACTCGCTTTCATTGATGACTTCATATTGAAGGTATAGAGGATTCCCACGCGTGGTTCGATGCCGCAATAGGTATTGTAGAATGTTCCTGTAGTATAGATTGTGGAGTCGATTGGATTGTATGCAGAATCGAAGTTAAAGATAGTTCCGGGTCCGACATTCTGGAACAAGGAAAACCGGAACCCGTATTTAATCGTCCAGTGTTCACTGACCCGCTGCTCATTACCAACATAAACACCGGTTTCCAGGGAGAAGTTTTCAGGCACTTTGACTTCATTATACACTGTCTCACTTCCAATTCCCTTGGCGATTCCCGGATTGATCATGTGGTAGGTACCGGTAACCCCGAAGCGAAGCGTGTTTTTCGTATTGATATAATAACTGAAGTCCCCTTTTACACCGATATCCCGGAGGCTTGAATTCCATTCAAATGAGGTCGTGTAGCCTTCAGGCGTTCCCAGCATATAGCGATAGTCGCTGTAGATAAAGGTAAAGTTGGTAAACAGTTTCTTGTTGAAGAGGTGTTTCCAGCGAATGGTTCCGGTGGAATTTCCCCAGCTCATCCTGGCGAAGGTATTTTTAAACACATCGCGTCCAAAGTAGCCGGAGAGGAAAATGTGATTGTTTTCGTTGATCCGGTAGTTGATCTTGGCGTTCAGGTCATAAAAATAGAGCTTATTGTTGCGCAATGCCTTTTCATTCGATAGACCCAGGAACAGATCGGCATATGTTCTGCGCCCTGAAACGATGAATGAAATTTTATCTTTCCAGATAGGCCCTTCCACCGTGAGACGGGAGGCGATGATGCCGATGCCACCGGTCACCTCAAATCGCTTGGAGTTCCCCTCTTTCATTCGTACATCCAGGACAGAAGAGAGACGACCGCCATACCTGGGCGGGATATCTCCTTTGTAGAGTTTGACATCTTTGATCGCATCGTTGTTGAAGACTGAAAAGAAGCCCATCAGGTGGGAGGCGTTATATACGGTGGATTCATCCAGCAGGATCAGGTTCTGATCGGGCGCCCCGCCGCGTACGCTGAATCCGCTTCCACCTTCGCTAACCGACTGAACGCCAGGCAGCAGCTGGATGGCTTTGATGATGTCGACTTCGCCCATCAGGGAAGGGATTTTTTTGATGGTTTTGATATCCATCGTAACAGTGCTCATTTCAGGTCGAATAATATTCCTGTTGGCCAGTTCACTGGTGATCTCTATCTCCTTCAGCGTCTCCAGGGAAGGTTCCAGTTCAAGGTGAATCGTGATGTTTCTGTTCAACTCCACACTTCGTGTAACTGTTTGAAATCCAATGAATGAGATCTGAAGGGTATAGTGACCTTCCGGTAGTGTCAAAGAGAAGTTGCCATAGATATCCGTGACCGTACCGGTTTTCAACTCCGTTACAAAGATGGTGGTTCCGGTAAGATCTTCCCCGTTGGATATATCCCGGACGGAGCCGCTGATGGTCCATTTTTTGGGAAGCTCTGTTTCTGCCGCTCTAACAGCATGTTGAAACAGTAACAGGCAGGAAAGGAGTAATGGAAAAAGGAATTTCATCGATGTGGATAGTTAGTATAGTGTAAACTTTTTATTTCCGGATGATCTCAAACTCTCCATTTGTTTTAAGTTTGATGATGGTGGAGGGTTTGGTCGCCCGTATCTCTTCGTGTGCAAGATTCACTACATAATCGACCTGGTTGAGAATCTCTTCAGGGATGTCTTTGAAGACAAGAGGAGCAGGCTGTCCGGTGATATTGGCAGATGTGGATACGATCGGTTTGCCGAAAATCCGGATCAGTTTGTAGCAGAACTCATAGTTCACCAGGCGGATCGCTATGGTCCCATCAGTGGCAATGATGTTTTTCGCCAGGTTTTTGGCATTGGGATAGATCACAGTGATGGGAGTATTAACATTTTCTATGAGGTCAAGAATAATAGTGGGAATATCTTTAACATATTTGAAAAGCTGCTCTTTCCGGTCCAGGAGAATGATCAGGCTCCTGTTCTCCATTCGTTTCTTGATCTTGAATACCTTCTGAACTGCTTTGGGATTGGTAGCATCGCAACCAATACCCCAGATGGTATCCGTTGGATAGAGGATAGTTCCCCCTTTCCGTAGAACCTCTAAACTATTTTTAATCTCCTGTTTCATGAAACCAATCATCCGGAATTTCTAAAATCAGCCTGCAAGTATATAAAATATAATGAATGTATAGATAAGAAGTTGATAACTTTTTCTATGATTAAATCCGGGATGTCAGCTGAGCCGTACTGATCTTCATTGCACAGTTGAAATGGCCCTCCGGACAATGTTGAAGGCCATGAAGTCCACACGGCCTGCATGCCAGGGGCTCCGAAACCTCTATGACTGCTGCATTGTTTGACAACGGCCCAAAACCGAAAGCAGGTGTAGTAGAACAGTAAACAACGGTAACCGGAGCATCCACAGCAGAGGCCAGGTGCATCGGGGCGGAATCGTTAGTGAAGTTCATCTTCGCCTGCTTCATGAGGGCCGCGGATTCCAGTAACGAGAGTTGACCGGCGAGGTTGATGATTCTTGATGCTTGATGCTTGATGCTGGATGCTGGATCTTTGACACTTGACACTTGACATTTGACACTGATTTCATCACAAAGTTCAAAATCAGCCTGCGATCCCAGTAGATATACTGTTGCTTCCTGAGGGATTTCACGGATCAGTTCAACCCATCGTTCCGCCGGGTACTGTTTGGTGAACCAGAGGGAGGCGGGAGAGATGGTGTAATAGATTTTCGATTTTCGATTTTCGATTTTCGATTGCACCCCCAAACCCCCTGAAGGGGGCTTACTCCCCCTCCCTTTCCTGGGGAGGGGGTCGGGGGGTGGGGGATAAAGCTTCGGCTTTTCCGGCTTCTCATCTGTTAGATCAGCGATCAACGCCTGGTTTCGGTCTGTTTCATGAATACCCGTTCCGATTTCATGAGGAATACTCCTGGTAAAAAAACGTGATAGCGGATTTTTATCAAATCCGGCACTCTCTTTCGCTCCTGATAATACGGTCAGGATCCCTGTGCGGGTGAAACGTTGAATGTTCACCACCAGGTCGTAGTGCTCTTTTCTGATCTGTTTGATCAGCCTGAGGAACTCTCTCTGCTTCCCGGATTTATCCCAAACGATAACCTGGTTGATAAATGGGTGACCGGTAAATAACTCTTCCATCCCCTTCTTCACCACATAGTCGAGTTCTGCATCAGGAAAGAAGCGGTGCAGCTTTTCGAGAACGGAGGTGGCCAGGATGACATCCCCGATGGAGGCGGTTTGGATGAGCAGGATCTTTTTCATACCGGTACGTCGAATTCCCGCAATGCCTGGTTTAATGATGTTTTGCGGTCGGTTGACTCTTTTCGTTTCCCAATGATCAGGGCACAGGCTACCTGGTAATCTCCTGCCGGGAATGATTTGGTGTATGAACCGGGGATCACAACCGAACGGGGCGGGATGAATCCTTTGATCTCCGTTGTTGTATTTCCTGATACATCAAGGATCTTTGTTGATGATGTAAGGACGACATTGGCGCCCAGCACAGCCTCTCTCTCAATTCTTACACCCTCCACAATGATCGACCGGGAGCCGATGAAACAGTCCTCTTCGATGATCACGGGAGCAGCCTGTACCGGTTCCAATACGCCACCTAAGCCAACTCCTCCGCTCAGGTGAACATTCTTGCCGACCTGGGCACATGACCCTACCGTCGCCCAGGTATCGACCATCGTACCGGAATCGACATAAGCGCCGATGTTGATATAGGAAGGCATCATGACCACCCCCTGAGCGATATAAGATCCATAGCGCGCAAGTGCATGGGGTACCACCCGAACTCCTTTGTGTTCGTAATCCTTTTTCAGCGGGATCTTATCGTAGAATTCAAGGGGACCGGCATGAATTGTCTCCAGCTTCCGGATGAGGAAATAGAGTATCACCGCTTTCTTGATCCAATCAAATGTGATCCATTCTGTTCCATTAAACTCTGCTACACGCAGCCTGCCTTTGTCCAGTAAGTCAATCACCAGCCGGATGGCTTGTTGTGTTTCATTTTCTTTCAGCAACTCCCGGTCAACCCAGGCTGCCTCCACAAGCGCTCTGATATCATCTGTCATAATTCCCTGTTTGGTGAATCAAAATTATGGAAAAAAATTAAGTTTCTTATCTTTGCGCCCAATTAGATTATGGGACGAATCCTGGCAATAGATTATGGTAGAAAGCGAGTTGGCCTTGCGGTGACCGATGAATTACAAATCATTGCATCGGGGCTTGGCACGGTTCATGCCAGTGATACCATCACTTATCTGAAACGTTACATCAAGGATAATGAGGTGGAGTGCTTTGTGATTGGTGAACCAAAGGATATGAAAAACCGGCCATCGGAATCGGAGCGATTCATTGCCCCTTTTCTGAAAACGTTAAGAAAAGCGTTTCCGGAAATCCGTATTGACAGGTATGATGAACGGTTTACATCCGGCATAGCTACCCGGGCGATCCTGGATTCAGGCGCCAAAAAGAAGGATCGGCAAAATAAAGCGCTGGTAGATACCGTTAGCGCTGTATTGATCCTGCAATCTTACCTGGAGAGTATAAATAATTGACACTTGACACGTGAAACTTGAAACTTGACACTCAATGATATTCCCCATTGTCGCATATCCCCATCCGGTGTTGAAAAAGGTGGCAGAAGAGATAGATCCTGACGATCCCGGGCTGGAAGAATTTCTTGTCAATATGTGGGAAACCATGTATGAAGCCGACGGGGTCGGACTGGCCGCTCCGCAGGTCAACCGGTCCATCCGCCTCTTCGTGATCGACACTTCGGCCCTGGCCGGGCATCACTTCCCGGAAGCGGCCGGTTTTAAAAAGACATTCATCAATGCAGAGATATATAAGGAGGAGGGTGAAGATCATCTTCATAACGAAGGCTGCCTGAGTTTTCCGGGCCTGCATGAAGAGATCCAGCGGAAATCGGTTATCCGTATCCGGTATCTGGACGAAAACTTCAACGAGCATGATGAAACGTATGACGGCATCATTGCCCGGGTCATTCAACATGAATTTGACCATATTGAGGGAATTACCATGGCGGAACGAATCAGCCCGTTACGGAAAATGTTGTTAAAAAGGAAGCTGAATGATATTGCATCAGGAAATGTTGACGTTCATTATAAAATGATTTACCCGGCAGTGAAGAGGAAGAAAAGATGATCCGGGATCCAGCATCCAGGATCCAGCATCCAGCATCCAGTATATGTATTATTTGAACAAATATAGAATAGTGATGAAAAGAACAATTATTTTTACGACGTTGGTTTCGGTCTTTTTTTTGGTTAGCTGTCAGCCTTCCAGAGAGAAGATGGAGAATGAGATTGCTTCCATGGAAACTCGGTTGTTTGAAGCTGAAAACGGTTTTTCCCGTGCAGGGGTAGATAGTCTCATCCTGGAATATCAGGACTTTGCAGAGGCCTGGCCCAATGACTCGTTAGCTCCGGTTTATCTCTTTAAAGCGGCATCGATGATCATGAACTTACAGGATGGACCCAGGGCGATCGCCCTCTTTGATGAAATCCGTACCTCCTATCCCGACTACGAGAAAGCCCCGTTGTGCCTCTTCTTCACCGGGTATGTGCAGGAAAATATACTTGGTGATATCGACAAAGCACGGGAGACGTATACGCTGTTTATCGAAACCTATCCCGACCACGATTTTGTTGACGATGCTCAGGCTTCTATCAACAACCTCGGCAAAACCCCGGAGCAGATGATCGAGGAGTTTGAGGCGATGCAGGAGAGCAATGATTGAGCCTTCGGCTGATGGAGGCCTGAAGGCCTGATGGAGGCCTGACGGCCTGATGGAAACTTTCGGTTTGATAAGAAATTCCTCTGCACCCTTTGCGGATACCTCTGTTTCCTCTGCGGTTAATTCTTTACCACAAAGTCACTAAGACACGAGAGTAATCTGTGATCATCCGTGAATGCCGAAGGCATCCGTGTGATCTGTGTTCTATCTTTATATTTTTACGTTTGACAATATGTATATAAAAATAATTAAGGTTTGGTTGTGGATGTGACCAGGTTTCCGGCATCGTCAACCGTAACATAATATTTCGTCCCATCCGGACTTCGCAACGTAATGAAGGTAACATTTGAATTGGATGTGCCCCTCCCTATCTCCACATCCACGCTCGAAGTGCCGAATTCAACCTCAAATTTTTCGTCAGGAGTTAAAGTGCCGACCCCAACGTCGCCGTTGGTTTTGATTACCATAGCGTTGGTATTGTTCGTCAGGAACCGTAATTCATGGTTTGAGTGAGATCCCAGGTACATGAAACCGGAAGGTCCGTTTGATCCCAGCATCCCCGAAACTGTGCTTCCCCTGACAGTAAGTTGCGAGTAGTCGTTTGTTTTGAGTCGCATATTACCACCGAAAATATCGAGCTTATATAGTGGATCTGTAGTGCCGATGCCTATTTTTCCGGAATTGGTAATGGTAACCAGGGTATCGTTGCCAACGATCCTCATTAATGAGTCGGAAGTCTCTTTCCAGTCATTATCCGTGGCCGTGCTTGTTGCCCAGTAACCAACACCGTTTGCATCTGATGTTAGCACTTTCCCCGATCCTTCATTCCCATCCACCATTTTCAGCCTTCCGACAATGTGCAAATTCGTATCCGGACTCTCTGTTCCGATTCCCAGTTTACCGTTCACAGCAACAATATTATTGTCAAACTCTCCATAAATCAGAGGGTCCGTAGAGTTTGAATTCTCAATGTAAAGTCTATTGCTATCGTGCTCGTTATATCCTGCCTGGTAGCCCAGGAGGACACATCCTGATTTGGAATGAGACGAAGTCCCCTTTCCTGCCTGGTAACCAATGATTGTATTTTTTGATCCACCAAAGCTATAATGGTTGGCACTATATCCTATTGCAGTATTATAGTCGCCACCCAGGTTGGTATATAGTGCCAGGGCTCCGATTGCCGTGTTTCGATTGCCGTTAACATTTTTAAATAAAGCCCTTTCCCCGCTTGCCGTGTTTTCGCTTCCCGTGGTGTTGTCAATCAAGGCACAGTATCCGTTAGCTACATTACTATTTGCTGAGGTATTGGATTTTAATGCATGTGATCCATTTGCAGTGTTGTTGAATCCAGTGGTATTGGAATATAATGCATAGAATCCGTTTGCGGTGTTTGCTGATCCGGTTGAATTAGTATAAAGCGCAGAATCGCCGACACCGACATTTTTGTTGTCTGACCCATCATCACCATTTCCTGCAGCTGTGCCAAGAAATACGCTTTTCCCTCCTGTTTTTCCATCAGAAAGGTCATTTATCTCAGTTACTCCTCCATTACCCCAGTTTAACACTCCGCTTCCATCGGTCTGAAGTACTTGTCCGCTGGTGCCGTCAGACATGGGGAAATGGTATGCCCCTGCGATATCGAACGTTCCGTTGATCCTTACCGTATCATTGGCAAAGTCGCCCCAGATAAGCGGAGTGGATGAATTTGAGTTTTCAATATAGAGTTTGTTATCCCCGGTTTCACTGTACCCGGCCTGGTATCCCAGGAACACATTGCCGGATTTATTATGGGTACCGGATCCGTATCCTGCTTCATAGCCGATGATCGTATTGTTCGTCCCTTCCTGGTTATAATAATCCGCTTTGTGTCCCAGGGCCATATTGCTGTTGCCCAGCGTGTTGTTGAACAATGCCTCATACCCGTAAGCTACATTCTGATAGCCTGTTGTATTGTTCCTGAGGGCATTGCGACCGAACGCAGAGTTGTAATACCCGGTTGTATTGTAGAAGAGGGTCTGGTATCCGGATGCTGTGTTGGACGTTCCTGTCAGGTTCCTGTCAAGAGCCTGCAGCCCGATGGCAGTGTTGAAGTTCCCGGTGGTATTTTTATTCAGGACAGAGTATCCAACTGCCGTGTTGCTATGTCCCGTAGTGTTGTCAGATAAAGTGTTTCTCCCTGTTGCTGTATTATTATCTCCGGATGTATTTGAAGCTAAAGAATTATGTCCTATCGCTGTGTTACCATGTCCTGAAACATTTGAATATAGTGTATAATACCCTGCTGCCGTGTTATAATCTCCGGTAGTATTTGCGTTGAGTGCACTGTCCCCGACGGCTGTATTCCAGTTGTCGGATCCATCATCATTTTCCCCAGCCCCTGAGCCAAGAAAAACGCTGTTGCCGCCTGTTTTCCCGTCGCTGAGGTCGTTGATTTCCGTGGCTCCTCCGTCATCCGACCAGGTGAGTACACCACTACCGTCTGTTTGTAAAACCTGTCCGCTGGTGCCGTCAGTAACCGGGAAATGAAAAGCACTTGCAATATCCAGCGTTCCGTTGATCCTCACCGTATCGTTGGCAAAATCGCCCCAAATTAATGGAGTTGCAGAATTTGAGTTTTCGATGTAAAGTAAATTGCTTCCATAATCGTTATATCCTGCCTGATATCCCAGGAATACATTTCCGGATTTAGAATGGGGTCCTGTTCCATTGCCGGCTTCATATCCTATGATGGTATTATTTGAGCCTCCGGAGTTCCAGGAATTTGCACTTTTTCCAATTGCTGTGTTATTATTTCCTGTCGTATTTCTATGTGAAGCCATATTTCCGGTTGCTGTGTTACGTTGCCCTGTTATATTGGCATAAAGAGCCTGCAGTCCGGTTGCTGTGTTATCAGCTCCTGAAGTATTGAAATTTAAAGCCTGGCGTCCGGTTGCAGTGTTATTATATCCTGTATTTATCCGTAAAGCCTCGTGTCCGGTTGCTGTGTTACTACTTCCTGTCTTATTGGAATATAAAGCATGGTATCCATTTGCTGTATTATAACATCCTGAAGTATTGGAATATAATGACCCTTTTCCATCTGCTGTGTTAGTAAGTCCTGTCGTATTGGAATATAAAGCCTGGTATCCGGTAGCTGTGTTATTAGCTCCTGTCGTGTTTGTATTAAGTGCATCAATCCCAATAGCAACATTTTTGTTATTTGCATTGTCATTAGCTCCTGCCCCTGAGCCGAGAAAAACGCTGGTGGCGTCTGTTTTTCCGTCAGTAAGGTCGTTTATCTCAGTTACTCCTCCATCACCCCAGCTTAACGTACCACTACCGTCAGTTTGCAAGACCTGCGCACTTGTACCGTCTGTAACCGGGAAACTGTATGCTCCTGCGATGTTAAAAGTCCCGTTGATCTTTACGGAATCGTTAGCAAAATCGCCCCAGATCAACGGAGTGTCTGAATCTGAGTTTTCGATATACAGTTTGTTGTCTGTGATATCATTATACCCTGCCTTGTACCCCAGGAATACATTGCCGGATTTGTTATGTGCTATTGTTGCATTGCCGGCTTCAAAACCTATCATCGTATTGTATGATCCCTCCTCATTCGCTGAATTTGCTTGATATCCGATGGCGGTATTTTCAAAACCTGTAGTATTGCTCGACATCGCTTTGTATCCGACAGCTGTGTTATGATGAGCTGTTGTATTTGAATTTAATGCCAGGTTCCCAAGTGCCGTGTTGTAACTTCCCGTGGTATTTTCATACAAAGCTCTGCGTCCCAGGGCTGCATTGCTGGCTCCGTATGTAGAAGAATACAAAACCTGATATCCAACCGCTGTATTGGAATTTGTTGTCAGGTGGGATCGTAAAGCCTGGTATCCGATAGCTGTATTGGCATCCCCGGTTGAATTTGAATACAAAGCTTCAAATCCCATGGCTACATTTTTATCTCCAAAATTGGCTGAACGAAGGGCATTTATGCCGACAGCCACATTCTGGTTATCCGGGCCATTATCGTTTTGCCCTGCGCCGGAACCAAGGAACACGCTGTTGCCTCCGGTCTTACCGTCAGAAAGATCATTTATTTCCTCAACAGTTGAAAAACCCTGCTGTCCTACCCAGTATCTGGTAGCATCCACACTTGAAGTATCGCTGATATTTTGTTTTTGAGACACATCATAATCCGTGGCCAGTTGGTTGGATGTATCAGCCCATTGGAGAGCTGTGGCTCCTGGATTGGCAGACCAGCTCAGTGTTCCGCTACCATTTGTTTGTAATATCTGTCCAGTTGTACCATCAATGGTTGGGAATGCAAAGGCATTATTGATATCCAGGGTTCCGTTGATCCTGACCGAATCATTGACAAAGTCGCCCCAGATCAATGGGGTTGAAGAATTTGAATTTTCGATATAGAGTTTGTTGCTCCCATGTTCCGAAGATCCAGCCTTGTATCCAAGGAATACATTCCCGGACTTATTGTGCGGTCCTGTTCCCATGCCGGCCATGTAACCAATGATCGTGTTCTCTGACCCCTCCTGGTTATAGAAATTTGCATTAACTCCGGCTGCTGTGTTGTAATTTCCTGTTGAATTGAAATCCAGAGCTTTGTATCCAATTGCGGTATTGCGCTGCCCCGTTGAATTGACATATAGAGCATTGCTCCCGATAGCCGTGTTATAATCACCGGTCGAATTCAGGTATAAAGCAGTGTATCCGGCTGCTGTGTTGTGTTCTCCTTCCGTATTCGTGTATAACGATTTGTATCCGTCTGCTGTGTTGCCAAGCCCGGAAGTATTGTTATATAAAGCCTCGCGTCCGGCAGCCGTGCCGGATATTCCGGTTGTATTGGAATACAATGTCTTGTATCCGTTAGCTGTATTATCGCGTCCTGAAGTATTGGAAAACATGGCCTGGTATCCGGTTGCCGTATTATTATTGCCTGAAATGTTTGTATTCAGTGCATCCAGCCCAAGAGCAACATTGTAGTTATAGCCATCGTCATTCACACCGGCACCTGAACCAAGGAAGACACTTTGGCCGTCTGATATTGCATCAAGAAGGTCATTGATGGTAAGTGCTTCCGCGTTAACGACCACCCAGTTGCTACCATCATAATAATACAAACCGGGATTGTTGTCGGTTTGACTGATAATGAGCCCGGTAGCAGGAGAGACAATCGCATTCCGCTGTGCCTGGGTTAACCGTGGGATCAGTATTCCCATAGTAGTGGATTTGACATCCAGCATAGCTGAGCTGTTAGGGGTGCTGCCGTCGTTGTTGATGCCAACCTGGCTGTATCCTGAGAAGCAAGCCAGAACCATCAAGAAAAATACAAGTTTTTTCATTTCTATAAGGGTTTTGATTTATGATTTAGCACGTCATACGGTCATATGGTCATATGGTCAGTCTTCAGTCCGCAGTCTTCAGTCCTCAGTCACGTTTCACGATTCACGATTCACGTTTCGCGAAAATCACAGCAAAATCAGCATAGTTTACAAGCAGAAGCAAATATATGGCAACAGGGAGGGGAATCAAAGAAAAAAGATGCTGTTGCTTCGCTGTCCCCTCATTTCATTCGGGGTTTCAGCAATGACAATGATAACTGGATATTGGATGTTATCTATCCCATCCCTCCTTTTTCGATTTTCGACTAATGAAATGAAAATTCCTCCTTCCAGTTCAGAATTCTACAATCTAAAATCGTACTTCCTTTTGTCCCTCCCTTGTTGGGGAGAACTTGTCCCGTGAACTCGGGAGATTTAGGGAGGGGTAGATGCTGGATGCTGGATCCTTGACCCTTGACACTTGAACCTTATAGCTATTCGCCTTTCTCCAATCGTTCCAGCCGCTCTAAAAGCGCCTGATTCTGAAGCTGCAGATCTTCGATCATCTGCTGCTGCCGGTCAAGTTGCTCCTGCTGTTGCTGAATCATTCCGTTGGTGTTTTCTTCAATATTGATGTTGTCAGAATCGTCATCGATATTTTTAACATAAGCCAGCTTTTCACCGGTTACCTCTTCCACAAGGCGGACGACCCTGAGCATATCCACGTTGATCTTCTGTCCGGTTTGATGGTTTTCGGAATAGAACGACCATGCCATCGGTTCGCTTTTATCGATCAAGCTGAAATTATGGGGTGAAAGCGTTGTCACATCTCCGGCTTCATTCCTCACTTTTAACTCGCTTGATGCTACATCATCTTCAGAATATAATAATACACCATCTGTAACAGAAGCAGTAGGAGCGGTTCCGTTAAACAGGGCCAGGGTTCTGGATCCATAACCGAATGCAGTGTCTCCTATACCGAGGTTACCATAAACAGTAACAAGGTCTTCAGCAAACTTACCATAGATCAAAGGAGATGAAGAATTTGAGTTTTCAATATACAGTTTGTCGCTTCCATGCTCGCTGTATCCTGCCTTGTATCCCAGGAATACATTTCCGGATTTATTGTGTGCAGATGTCCCCATACCGGCTTCATATCCTATTGCAGTATTATTTGAACCTTCCTCATTATTGAGATTTGCAGAAAATCCAATCGCAATATTACCAGATCCTGTTGTATTTCTATATGAAGCCTGGAATCCATATGCAATGTTTTTATTCCCTGTATTTAATTTTAACGCCTGGTAACCAGTAGCTATATTATACCATCCTTCAATGTTCTGGTTAAGTGCCTCATATCCGATTGCAACATTTCTATTATTTATTCCATCATCATTTGCTCCTGCACCTGAGCCAAGAAAAACACTTTTGCCTCCTGTTTTGCCATCAGTAAGGCTGTCAATTGCAACGGTGTTCAAATATCCCTGCTGCCCCACCCAGTATCGCGTAGCATCTACACTTGAAGTATCGCTGATATTTTGCTTCTGGGAAACATCATAATCCGTTGCCAGTTGATTGGATGTGTCTGGCCATTGCAGGTAACCCTGTTGTCCCACCCAGTACCTTGTTGCATCAACACTCGATGTATCGCTGATATTTTGCTTCTGGGAAACATCATAATCCGTTGCCAACTGATTGGAGGTGTCAGCCCATTGAAGGGCAGTTGCTCCTGCATTGCTTGTCCAGCTTAAGTTGCCGCTCCCGTCGGTTTGCATGATCTGCCCGTTAGTACCATCAGAACCGGGGAAACTGTATGCTCCCATAATGTCCAGGGTTCCGTTGATCCTGACTGTATCATTGGCAAAGTCACCCCAGATGAGAGGGGATGAGGAGTTTGAATTTTCGATGTAGAGTTTGTTGTTCCCGGTTTCATTATACCCTGCCCGATAACCTAGGAATACATTGCCGGATTTATTATGAGGTGATGTCCCACACCCGGCTTCATACCCAATAATGGTATTGTATGACCCTTCCTGGTTATAATAATTTGAACCTTTGCCGACACCTACATTATAATTACCTGTTGTGTTACTATAAGAAGACCAATGTCCTGCAGATGTATTTTCATTTCCAGTTGTGTTTGAACCCAAGGCTAAAAGACCATTGGCGGTGTTGTTATCCCCGCCAGTATTATCCTGCAAGGCGCCATGCCCAGCTGCTACATTTCCTCCTCCAGTTTCATTTGAAAATAATGCCTGATAGCCATTTGCTGTATTACTTGATCCGATTGTATTTGACTTCATAGCTTCATAGCCGCTAGCTGTATTGAAGTATCCGGTTGTATTCGAAGATAATGCCCATCCACCATTTGCCGTATTGCGGAATCCTTCTGTATTTGAACGTAAAGCCCGGTATCCAGTGGCGGTATTGTTATCTCCTGTTGTGTTTAGATTTAAAGCCAGATTCCCATTTGCTGTATTTGTTGATCCGGTGGTATTGGAATATAATGCACCACTGCCTGCGGCTGTGTTGCGAACTCCTGTAACATTTGAATATAATGCCTGGTAACCAACCGCAGTATTATCATATGATGTTGTATTTGAATACAACGCCTGATAACCAACAGCAGTGTGTCTGTATCCCGTGGTGTTCGATGTCAATGCCCGGTAGCCGGTTGCTGTATTATAGTGATCCGATCCATTGTCGTTTACGCCGGCACCAGAGCCCAGAAAGACACTATAACCTCCTGTTTTGCCATCTGAAAGGTCATTAATTTCTTCGACTGTTGAGAATCCCTGTTGCCCTACCCAATATCGTGTAGCATCTACATTCGAAGTATCGCTGATGTTTTGCTTCTGGGATACATCGTAGTCCGTTGCTAACTGATTAGAGGTGTCAGCCCACTGCAGGGCAGAAGTTAAATAACCCTGCTGGCCCACCCAATAACGTGTAGCATCCACACTCGAGGTATCGCTGATGTTTTGCTTCTGGGATACATCGTAGTCCGTTGCTAACTGATTAGAGGTGTCAGCCCATTGAAGGGCAGTTGTTAAATAACCCTGCAGCCCAACCCAATACCTTGTTGCATCTACTGTTGATGTATCTGTAATATCTTGCTTTAATGATACATCATAATCCGTTGCCAACTGATTAGATGTATCAGCCCATTGCAAGGCAGTTGCTCCTGGATTACCTGTCCAGCTAAGTGTTCCGCTACCATCAGTTTGTAATATCTGTCCTGTTGTGCCATCAGCAGTAGGGAACTGAAAAGCATTGTTGATATCCAAAGTTCCGTTTACTCTTAATAAATCGTTGTCAAACTCACCATAAATTAAAGGAGTGGCAGCGTCTGAATTTTCAATATAGAGTTTATTATCACCAATTTCATATTTCCCTGCTTTATATCCAAGAAATACATTTCCTGATTTATTGTGAAGGGAAGATCCAGCTCCTGCTCCAACCCCTATGATAGTATTATTTGAGCCTTCCTGGTTATATGCATTTGCGACGCCTCCAATTGCAATGTTATAATTTCCTGTCGTATTAAATAGTGAAGCCTGAATTCCATTTGCTGTGTTCCAGATTCCTGTCGTATTTGAATATAAAGCCGTATTTCCATTTGCCGTGTTTCCAAATCCTGTAGTATTGTTAAATAAAGCCACATTTCCATTTGCCACGTTATTACCTCCTGTCGTATTGTTATATAATGCTATGTATCCATTAGCTGTGTTTTCATCTCCTGTTGTATTGGAATATAAAGTCATGTATCCAGTTGCAGTATTATTATATCCTGATGTATTTGCCTTAAGTGCACTGTCACCAACTGCAACATTTTTATTATCTGTTCCATCATCATTAGCTCCTGCACCTGAGCCAAGAAAAACACTAAGTCCTCCTGTTTTTCCATCTGTAAGATCGTCTATTTCAGTTGCACCTCCATCGTCAGCCCAGCTTAAGGTGTTGCTACCGTTAGTTTGCAAAACCTGCCCACTGCTACCGTCAGTATTAGGAAAATAGTATGCTCCTGCGATATCCAGTATTCCTGCCGGAGATGTTGTACCAATACCGACATTTCCGGTTGCATCATCCACATAAATACGTGTGGTGCCATCAGTCTGCAATTTTAATGGCGAAGTACTGGAAAAGGCAGCCGCATATACAGTATTTGTTACTGTAAGCTTTCCGTTAACAGCTGCAGAATCAACACTAAAGTCACCATAAATTAGAGGAGATGAAGAATTTGAGTTTTCGATGTATAGTTTGTTGTCCCCATGCTCACTGTAACCTGCCTGATAACCAAGAAACACATTTCCAGATTTATTATGTACTGAATTTCCATATCCAGCCTGAAATCCAATTATTGTATTGTATGATCCTTCCTGGTTAAAGTAATTTGCCCTATACCCAATAGATACGTTATCAATTCCGGTAGTATTTCTATATAAAGCCAGGTATCCAATTGCTGTATTATTCGAACCTGTTGTATTTTCATGCAAAGCTCCATATCCGTTTCCCGTATTATAATTTCCCGTCGTATTTTCGTATAGAGATTCGTATCCGGTTGAAGTGTTTCGATCTCCTGACGTGTTTTCGTTAAGTGCGTAACTTCCAACGGCAGTATTACCATATCCATCAGTGTTTAAATTTAGAGCGAAAAAACCCAGAGCTGTATTATCATATCCTGTCGAATTAGTATTTAAAGCATGGAATCCGATCGCTGTGTTTTGAGTTCCTGAAGTATTGGAATATAAAGCCCGGAATCCATTTGCTGTGTTTCTAAACCCTGAAGTATTGGAATATAAAGCTTGGAATCCGTTTGCTGTGTTTCGATATCCAGTGGTGTTGGAATATAAAGCATCGCATCCATTTGCTGTGTTATGATATCCTGTCGTATTGGTAAATAAAGCCCTGTTTCCGGTTGCTATATTAAATGATCCTGAAGTATTTGCATTAAGTGCATCAATACCAAGTGCGACATTTTGATTATCTGATCCATCATCATTTACTCCTGTGCCGGAACCAAGGTATACGCTTGAACCATCTGATATTCCATCAGACAGATCATTGATCTCAATATCCCCCCATGCGCCTGTCACAACCAAGTCCCCGTTTATCCTGACCGAATCATTTGCAAAGTCGCCCCAGATCAGGGGATCTGAAGCATCCGAGTTTTCAATGTAGAGCTTATCATCCCCGGTCTCATTGTATCCTGCCTTGTATCCAAGGAATATATTTCCGGATTTATTGTGTACTAACGTTCCCGATCCAGCTTTATATCCTATAATCGTATTATTTGAGCCTTCCTGGTTAAAACGATTTGCGTATATTCCATATGCTGTGTTACACTCGCCAGTTGTATTGATAAATAAAGCCATGAATCCATTTGCTGTGTTATAATTTCCTGTCGTATTGGAAAATAATGCACGGTTTCCAATTGCTGTGTTATCCACGCCTGTCGTATTGGAAAATAATGCATGGGATCCAATTGCTGTGGTTGACCATCCTGAAGTATTTGTGTTAAGTGCATCAATCCCAACGGCAACATTTCCATTATTGTTTCCATTATCATTAGCTCCTGCACCAGAACCAAGAAATACACTTGCAGCGTCGGTTTTTCCATCGATCAAGTCATTGATATTCAGCGCTTCTGCGCTTACAACCAGCCAGTTACTACCATCGTAATAATAAAAACCAACCGTATTGTCGGTCTGGAAGATGATGAGCCCGGTAGCCGGGGTTGCAATAGCATCCCGCTGAGTCTGGGTTAACCGGGGTACCAGTAACCCCATAGTGGTGGATTTAACATCCAGCATGGCCGATCCGTCAGGAGCGGTGCCGTCTGTGTTGATGCCAACCTGGGCAAAAAGTGTGCCGACAGATATCAGCATTGCGATCATAAGGAGTGGAAACTTTTTCATCTTATTGCATTTTTTAAGGTTAAAGACAAAGTAAGGTTAAACAATAAGCAGGTGTAGAAGCCGGAAGGAGTGGTTTAGCGGGAAACCGGAAACGAACCGTTAAATATATAACAATTTAAGTATCAAAGTCAAGTATTTACCTATATAAAGAGATCTTTTTTCCCAATCATTATCACGGTAATGAAAAGGGGGTGGGAAAGTAAAATACAGATGCGTCAGCCTTTCGCGGTCGCTTTCAGCTGTTTAGGTATATATATCAGACAGTGATCTTAAACCCGGCTATCTTTTTTCCAGCTTTTCAAGACGTGTCTTCAGCTCTTCGATAGATCTCTGCTGATCTTCAATAAATTTCTGCTGGTTTTCTGCCAGTTTCTGCAAATCATCAATCTCTTTCTGCTGCTGCTGAATAATTCCACCGGTGTTCTGAGTAGTTTCACTTTTATCAGAATCATCATCGATATTTTTAACATAAGCCAGCTTTTCACCGGTTACCTCTTCCACAAGACGGACTACTCTGAGCATATCCACATTGATCTTCTGCCCGGTTTGATGATTTTCGGAATAGAACGACCATGCCATCGGTTCGCTTTTATGGATCATACTGAAATTGTGAGGTGACAATGTGGTAACAGTTCCGGATTCATCCATCACTTTCAATTCGCTTGTTGAAACATCTTCGGCATATAACAATACTCCATCTGTAACATGTGTGCTTGGAGCGATTCCGTTAAACAGGGCCAGTGTTCTGGATCCATGACCAAATGCAGTATCCCCAACACCGAGATTTCCATAGACAGTTACGAGATCTTCATCAAACTTTCCATAGATCAATGGAGTTGGAGAATTCGAATTTTCTATATAAAGTTTGTTATCGGAATAATCATTATACCCTGCCTCGTAACCTATGTATACATTTCCAGATTTGTTACCAAGGGAAGGCCCGCTGCCTGCATTAAACCCTATTGCTGTATTATTAGACCCGGTCGAACTCATACTGATTGCATTTACGCCGACGGTTGTATTGTTACTTCCTGTCGTATTAAACAACAACGCATTGGTGCCACTTGCTGTATTATAGTGGCCTGTTTCATTATTGTATAACGCATTACAACCGTTGGCCGTATTATGATGCCCGCTGGTATTATCTTCCAGAGCCGCTGAACCGGATGCAACGTTATAATCACCCAGGGTATTGGAAGACAATGCATTGTACCCGATGGCTGTATTCCAGTTTGATGTAGCAGACTGGTACAACGCATGATAACCAACACCTGTGTTGTGATTGGTAGTGCCGTTATCATTTTCCCCTGCTCCGTTACCCAGGAAGATGCTGTAGTCACTGGTTTTGCCGTCGGTGAGATCGTCAATCTCCAGTGCGCCTCCACTGGCCCATCCCAAAACTCCACTTCCGTTTGTTTTTAATACCTGCCCATTACTGCCGTCAGTATCCGGGAAATAGTATTCTCCTGCAATATCCAGGATGCCGGCAGGTGTGGCAGTG
>JAFCGF010000033.1 GCA_017608295.1 Candidatus Woesearchaeota archaeon | reverse complement strand
CTCCCAGCTTCACATCTCCGTGCTCTTTAAGCAGTTTTACAGTTCTTGGCCTCCAGCCTTCAATTTTCTCAAATAGTTTCTTTTTTAATTCAGACATCTTGTTTCTATTTTATGTTTTAACGAATTTCTTATTGCTTAGTACTTTTTGCAAAATTGATTTGGAATTTATACAATGGCAAGGCCTTTAAAATGTTAATTTGATTATTTTAATCAATAGTCCAGTATTTTTTCTGCATTCTCTTTATCACATTCCATTATATAAGGAATACCACTTATTTTGCTCGCTTCCTGTGTTAAAGCCGAGATATCATTTCTGTCAATGTACTCTAATGCGAATTTTCTAGAACCAGCCATAATTTGTCTGAGACCCTGGTGAAGTCTTTTCATATAAGTATAAAGCCCAATGGCACCTGTTGGAATATCATCGAACCTGTCACCAAACATAATCTTAAGTTCAGGTGCGGTTTCAAATATTTCATCTTTTGTTCGTCCAAAACGCGACACATATACTGGCAAATCGTTTCCTTCAATTGCCAGTCCTATATTTTTACCTACCATTGCGGCAGCCAGTGGTGCTCTTGCCATACCTATCATTTTGAAATACGGAGCTCCCATTGCTAGTCCTTTGAACATCTGATCCTCCATTGTAATACCACTGGCAAATGCAGCAGCAGGTACATACTTGCCTTTCTTTGCAGATTTATCAAGGTAATTATAAAATAATGACCAAAGTTCAATTGGAGGCACTCCCCATTCATTCATCATTCTCCATGGGCTCATTCCTGTTCCTCCTCCTGCTGCATCCACGGTTAGCAAGTCTATCTTTGCTTCAGATGCGCATCTTACTGCCAAAGCCAGATCGGACGGCCTGTAAGCTCCGGTTTTCAGAAATACATATTTAGCACCGGCAGCTCTTAATACCTCCACTCTTTTTATAAAACTCTCAATTTCAACCATACCTAATCTTGAATGCCTTTCGAATTCGTGGAAAACATGATTGTTAAAAGCATCAATAACATTCGGGTCATGAGGATCAGGTAATACAATATATCCCCTTTCTTTTAACATTTGAGCACGTTTCAGATCTTTTATCTTCACCTCTCCTCCGATATCTTTTGCTCCCTGTCCCCATTTCAGTTCTACAATCTCAAGGCCCAGTTTTTCTATTGCATATTCCTGGGTGGCAAGGTTTGTGTCTTCAACATTAGCTTGTAAAACAATACCTCCATAACCATCCTGTTGCCAGTTCTGAAATGTTCTGATTCTATTCTCCAGTTGGGGGGAGTGAATAACCCTACCCTTTTTAATCACTGACTCCGGGTCCATACCGCATACGTTTTCACCAATAGTAACTAGTATGCCTGAAATGGCAGCTCCGACAGCAAGTCCTCCCCAATTGTTTTTTGCTATGTTCGTTGATCCAAGACCAGGAATAACAACCGGCATTTTTACTTTAATACCATTATCATGCCCTAACGTTTGTTCTATATTAACATTTTCGAACAGCGCTTTATCAGAATCGGCTTCAATTCCGTAAGCACCCCTGCATGTACCCAATATGGTAAAATGAGACAAGTCAACAGGATACTCCTTTTCAGATGCTGAAGAAATAATTCCAAAGGGTTGTGGATAAATAACTTCAGCCCCCCTGTATGCTGATTTTCCAATGTCGCACATACCGATGCATCCATCAATACATGTTGCACACATTCCGCTTATGGGAACAATAGCATCTTCTGTTCTGTTTTTTGTTAACGTTGCTGCTGACGCATTAATTTTTCCGTATTTCATTTTTGGATCTCCAGTTTTTAAGGTTTTTGTGTTAAATTATTTTGTGATTCTTCTTTGACACATGTTCCACATTCATTTTTTAACCCCATCCAGCAATTATAATTGTCTTCATTTGAAGTACATGTTGGCTGGAGACTATTAAAACACCCATTACACAACACACTTTCCGGATTTATCCCATCGCATCTTACTGTACACGCAGGGCAAATATAGATACACCCGCCACACTTTCTGCAATCATCGGAATTTTTATCAAATGGCGTTGAAATTTGGAGATTATTCCCTCGGTTTACAAATCCAATGGCTTTACCCATCATCTGCTCATTGCAAATTCTAACGCACAATCCGCAATAGATACAATCCTCCCATTTTGGGTTAAACCGGACCTGATCCAAGCCCATTTTTGACGCCAGATCCTGTAATGTTTTTGATGTCGGGCATTGTGCAATCAGCAATTCAAGGATCATTTTTCGGGCTTTCACTACTTTTTCAGATGAGGTATATACCACAAGGCCCTCTTCAACCGGAAATGTACAGGAGGTCACCATTCTTTTTCTGTCACCTTCCCCTATCTCCACCACACAGAGGCGGCAACCTCCCCAGGCAGATAATCCCTCATGATAACAAAGTGTAGGAATATCCAAACCGATAAACCTTGCGGCTTCAAGTATTGTATATCCCTCCGGTACGTCTACATTTATTCCATCAATTTTTAGTTTCATTTTTGTATCTCCTTAAATGCGTTGTTTTCTTTTAAGTTTTCCAGAAACAATCTTCCCTCTTGTGTTTCAAGTTCACACCTGAGGCACCTTTTTGCTTCTTGAATTGCTTGCTCTTCAGCTAATCCCTGACATACTTCAAATAGATTATATTTTCTTTTCTCAGGTGATAACGTAGGCATTTTTGATCGTCCCTTTTCCAAAAATTCATTCAGTTCATCATCGGAGAATTCAATGGGTGCTACATATTTTGATGGTCTGGTTATTTTGTATTCCCGTTTTATCTCTTTTCCGGTTAAAAACTGATGAATAGACTCAGCAGCAGTTTTACCGGATGCAACTGCATCAACCACAGTATTCGGTCCTGTAACCACATCTCCACCTGCAAAGACCCCGGTTCTTTTTGTAAGACAGGTTTCCGGATTAATCAATACAGTATTCCATTTTGAAAATTCAAGTCCTGTGTTTTTAAGGAACGAAATATCAGGACTTTCGCTAATAGAAACTATTAAAGTATCAAGTTCAACTGTAAACGCAGAACCTTCTATCGGAACCGGTCTTCTTCTACCTGATTCATCGACCTGACCCAGTTTCATTCTAATGAACTCACAAGCTTTCAGTTTCCCTTTATCAGTAATAATTCTTTTCGGAGCGGTCAGAAATTCAATCTTTATTCCTTCATCCTCAGCACCTTCTACTTCCTCCTGATAGGCAGGAATTTCATCAATGGTTCTCCTGTAGAATATTGTTACACTTTCAGGCTGTGTAGTACGTAAGGCGCTCCTTGCCGTATCAAACACAGAAACACTTTCTGATGTTTCTGCACGCAACACACGACGGGCAGCATCAACTGCCGTATTACCACCTCCGATTATTCCAACTCTTTTGCCAAGCGTGATTTTGCCCCCAAGATTTAGGGATGACAATGCTTTCATCCCTTGTATTACACCTTCAGCTTCTTCGCCAGGCACTCCTAATCTCAGTGATTCATGTGATCCTGTTCCCAGAAATATTGCTTTATAACCATGGTCAAACAAGCTATCTATTGTAAAATCCTTGCCAAGAGCACTGTTTGTTTTAATATCCATACCAGCACTTCTGATATAATCAAGATCGGATTTCAATATATCTTTTGGCAATCGATATTCCGGTATCCCCAGTTTAAGCATTCCACCAATTTCGGTTTCTTTTTCAAATACAGTAACCTCATAACCCTTTTTAGCTAGATAAAATCCGCATGTAAGTCCTGCAGGACCTGAACCAACAATCGCCACTTTGATGCCGTTGGTTTTTTCTATTGGTTCAATAGCTGTGTATAACCTGTTTTCTATACCATAATCAGTAACAAACCTCTTGAGATCTCTTATTGCAATGGGATCGCCTCCTTCCCCTGCCTTACACTTGAATTCACAGGGATGATGGCAAACCCGTGCAAGAACGGAAGCGAAAGGATTTTCGTTTTTTATTATTTCCAGGGCCTCTTCATATTTTTGGTGTGCTATCAAAGAGACATAGACAGGAACTTCTGTATCAATCGGGCAAGTATATTGACAGGGAGAGGAAATAATTTCTTTACAAACTACCGCTTTGCATTTTTTCTTTTCAATATGTTCAATATATTCTTCCTTATAGTAACGGAGGGTTGCCAGGAGAGGATTGGCTGCTGTTTGACCAAGTCCACACATTGATGCATCCTGCATTACCAATCCCAACTCTTCAAGTAAATCCAAATCCCCTATTTTGCCATTTCCTTCCGTGATATTTGTGAGAATTTCAGTTATTCGTTGTGTACCTTCCCTACAGATTGAGCACTTACCGCAAGACTCTTCCTGCAGGAAATTGGTAAAATACCGTGAAATATCAACCATACAGGTATTTTCATCCATTACGATCATACCGCCTGATCCCATAATGGAGCCAGCTTTGTTCAGGCTTTCATAATCTATTGGCAGATCAAACATCTTTTCCGGAATACAACCTCCAGAGGGTCCGCCGGTTTGAATTGCTTTCAGCTTGGCATCTCCTTGTGGTCCGCCACCTATGTTATAAACGATCTCGCGAATTGTTGTCCCAAGGGGAACTTCTACCAGTCCGGTGTTTTTAATTTTTCCAACAAGTGAAAATATCTTGGTCCCCCTGCTGCCCGGTAGTCCAACTTTTATATATTCTTTCGCACCCTCTTTAATAATTATTGGAACATTTGCCAGGGTTTCTACGTTGTTTATACATGTAGGGTAACCCCACAAACCATTGTTTACAGGATAGGGTGGGCGTTGTTTGGGCTGTGCCATTTTACCCTCAATGGACTTGATAAGGGCTGTCTCTTCCCCACAGACAAAGGCTCCGGCACCTCGAACAATTTCAATATCAAAATCTATATTTGTACCTAGAATATTTTTACCAAGGATACCCAGTGAGTATGCTTGCCTGATCGCAATTAATGTATGTTTTAATGCCAAGGGATATTCACTGCGTACATAGATAAAGCTTTGAGTTGCACCAATTGCAATACCGGCGATTATCATACCTTCAAGAATGAGGTGAGGATTACCCTCAAGAAGACTTCTGTCCATATAAGCCCCCGGGTCTCCTTCATCTGCATTGCAAACCAGAAATTTCTTTGATGAATTAATACCTGCCTTCTTAGCAATCTCCCATTTTTTACCTGTCGGAAAGCCTGCTCCTCCACGACCTCTCAGTTCAGCGTCTTTAATTTCTTTGATAATCCAATCAGGATCCAGGCTGGATATTACCTTTTCAAATGCTGAATAACCACCTCCATTAATGTAGTTGTAAATTCTTATCGGATCGACTATTTGATTTTTCCCTAATATTGTACGTGTTTGATTCTTAAAAAAAGGAATTTCCTGCTGTGACCTGTAGCTTTCAATACTCTCAGGTTGCTTATATAGCATATCTTCAATAACCTTTCCATCTAATGCTGCATCAATGATTTTCGGTACATCTTCCATTTTTAATTTCGGATATACATTATTCCCCGGCTCAACAATGATAAAGGGATCCATCTCACAAAATCCCAAACAGCCTGTAATTCGTAAAGCGATTTTATCGTGAAGGTCATGTTCGATTATATGACGTTTAATTACCCGCATAATATCATTTGATCCACTGGCCTGGCCTCCGGTACCGGCGCACAGCACCAAACAGGGTATTTGTTCAACCGGTTTGATCCGGATAAGTTCCAGAAAATCAATAAAATCCTCAATAGATGAAATTTGTTTCATACCATACTCTCTTTAAAAAAATTATCATAGAAATTTATACATCCAGGATATGTCCTTTACACCCCCTGCTGGTGCAAATTTGAATAGTACCACCATGGTTAACAAGCATCAGAATCATTGGAGCACTACATTCAGGACAAATAGAACTGCCTACCAATTCTGCATGACAATGGGGACAAAAAAAATTTACTTCCGTGTCTATTGGGATTTCGTGTTCGGATTCTATATTAAAGCTGCCATACAGGGAAGACAACCTCAACCATCCGTGCTGACGGTTAAATGATATCGTTACATGGATACATGGATAGTTATCAATAGGATGTTCTGGTTTCATCAGGCTGTGGTTGCATTGCGGACAAACTGCATGAATTGGGAATATTCGCTGATCTTCTTTACCTGTGTAACTATTTATACCGTTTTGAGCCTGATAAATAATATTTCGTACGGCCGGAGGCTTGACTTTAGGTTGGTACTCACCATCCACAACGACAACAGGTCCAATAGCACAACAACCCAGACATGCTGCGGTCTCATGTGTAAACATTAGGTCTTTGGTCGTTTCACCTGGTTCAATGCCTAGTTCTTTGGAGAAAGAATCCACAATTTTTGAACTACCACGTACATGACATGCTGTACCTGTGCATGTGGTAAAAATGTGTTTCCCTTTTGGAGTAAAGCTAAAAGCTTTGTAAAAACTGGCAACACCGTACACATCACGAATGGTAATATCTAATTTATCTGCAAGGATTCTTATTACATCTTCAGGAAGGTAATTATAATGTTTCTGTATATCCTGTAAAATGGCAACAAGAAAATTGCCATGCTTTTTTATACATTCGTTTACAACAGACTCTTGCTCAACTTGGCTTGATGTTAAATACATATTATAGGGTTATTTTCTGATACAGAGATAATTTTATACATATTCCTCACAGTGCCAGATAACTCTATCTGGTTTTGCATTCATACAGGTTTTACGATTGTCGCAATTTTTACAAATTCCCAAAAAACTTGGATTATCTTTCACAACCTTTCGCTTTAAAGTAGGTATCTTTTGAATTACAGGACGGTAGGAATAAACTTCAAATTCTTCACACCGTTGTACAGGTCGATGCCCATTTTTAATGTACATGCAGGAGGAATTGTTCTTACAAGTCACGCATAGGTCATTGAAGTGATCCTTTTGGTTCAAATTATTTTTCATGCCTTTTTTGTTCTAATGAATATTATTGATTCTTCTATTACTTACTATGACAATCTTAATGCCAACCAATGTAATCCTATGTATTAATCCTATGTTCAAAGGGGATGATTACTATAAAGGAATCATCACAAAGAATTTTAGATCAATGGATTAATAAAGAGATTCTAATTTAAAAAGGTATGGAATTGGGAAGCCAAGATAAAAAGGGAATGATAATTTTTATGGGGAATTTTGAATCAGTGGTTCAAAATTCCCCATAGTTTTACTTTTGTTCAGGAGTTACAAGTTTTCTAAGTTTTTCACGTAATGTTTTACGATCAATTCCTAGAATTTTAGCTGCTTTGGTTTTATTACCATTCACACTGTTGAGAACATTATGGATGTATTCCATTTCTACCTCAGCAAGGGATCGGGTAATTCCTTTTTCCCTGAGAGCTGAGAAACGCATGATGGATGGTAAATCAGGAACATCAATAATATTTTCGTCAGTCATAATAATCAGACTTTGTATTACATTTTGTAATTCTCTTACATTACCTGGCCAATGATAATCTTGTAAAACTCGTAAAGCTTTATCGGAAAATTGTGGTGAAGGTCTGGTCGTCTCCTTAGCGTATCTATCAGCGAAATCATTGATTAAAAGCATGATATCTTCTCCTCTTTCTCGCAGGGGTGGAATATTTATATTAATTACATTCAAACGATAATAAAGATCTTCCCGAAATTCATTCTTTTTTACTAAGTTAGACAGATCAACATTTGTTGCTGCAATTACTCTTACATCAATCTTCTGGGGCTTTTTTGAACCTATCATGTAAACTTCTTTATCTTGAAGTACACGAAGAAGTTTTATTTGCATGGAATGACTGGTATTACCGATTTCATCTAAAAAGATTGTACCACCATCAGCAGTATGGAAAAATCCTCCTCGTGTTTCATTAGCTCCGGTAAAAGTGCCTTTAAGGTGTCCAAATAATTCACTTTCAATAAGTTCTTCAGGTATACCCCCGCAATTAACTGGTACAAATTGAGAAGAAGCAATTGGACCGCTATAATGAATTGCTCTTGCTACAAGTTCCTTACCTGTTCCACTTTCTCCTGTGATAAGTACTGTAGCTGAGATTGAGGATACTTTTCTTATCGCATTAAAGACTTCTTTTATAGTTTGTGATTCTCCAATAATTCCTTGGAGAGGCTCTTTTCTTACATAAGATTTGAATTTGGCAGCTCTTCGTGCATTCAATTTGTTAAATGCTCTCTGAACAGCATCGAAAAGTTCCTCGTCTGTGAAAGATTTTACAAGGTATTCCTCGGCACCGGTCTTTACTGCATCAACAGCTCCCTGAATAGAGGGATAACCAGTAATTACTAAAACTTCAACATTTTTGAAATTTGCCCGTATATGTTTTATCAGTTCCATACCACCGACTCCTGGCATTTTGAGATCGGTTATAACCAGATCAACTTCAGTTGAATTGAGGATTTCAATAGCCTCTTGTACACTTTGGGTGGTATATGTTTTATACCCCTTCAGGGAAAGATTTCTGCAGAGTACTTCCAACATGTCTTCTGAATCATCGACTAAAAGAATACTGCTATTAATATTTGGATTTCCTTTGCTACGTAACTTTTCCATATTGGTTTTTGGTAATAGGTAAATTTACTTCAAATCGTGTCCCCTTACCAGGTTCACTTTCAACTTTGATGTTTCCATTATGAGAAGCAATTATTCCTTTTACTACTGATAATCCCAGCCCAATTCCTTTACCCATCTTTTTGGTAGTAAAGAATGGATCAAATATTTTTTCCATTACTTCTTGGTTCATACCATGACCTGTATCTTTTACGATTAGATTGAGATTCCCATCATTAGAGCGTGTTTGTATGTCCAGTTTTCCTCCCCCCTGCATTGCATGCATTGCATTTACAATGATATTAACCAGGACTTGTTCAATTTGCACAGGATCGACTGTAATGATTGGTAGATCTGGCTCAAGAGAAATGCTTAATACGATTCCTTCTTTATGACA
This sequence comes from Candidatus Woesearchaeota archaeon, assembly GCA_017608295.1. The sequence goes on along the minus strand of JAFCGF010000033.1, from coordinate 11,223 downwards.
TCGGGATTTAAAGAAATATATACTTTCTTCAACTAGTTGATTAATATTCGTTTCTTTCTTTTCCGATAGTGTGTCTTTAGAAAAAGACATTAGCCTCTTAATAATTTCTCGAGCATGTAAGGAGGATTTCACAATCTTTTCTAAATCCTTTTCTACTTGTTGTGGTACACCATGGCATTTACTTGCAAGCTGGGCAAATCCCATAATACTTCCCAGTGGTTCATTTAATTCGTGGGCTACTCCAGCTGCAAGTTCCCCAACAGTCGATAACCTGTCAGCATGATGTAGTTGATTCTTGAGGTTTATTTTTTCCTCTGCAGCATCCCTTCGTTTTATAATAATGGCTAATTCATTTGCAATTGTATCAATGAGTTTTCTTTCCTCTCTTAAAAAAGGACCTTCATCCAGTTCAGGACATTTTTCAACATAAACAACCTCGATTACCCCACGTTTTTCACCTTTAACAACAATGTCTGCCCATAGCTTGTGTTGACCTTCCTCAAATTCAGGTTTGGAAAAATCAAAACCGTCAAGAATGATTCTTGTTTGGGTTAATTCAGGATATTGCCAGGCTGGAGGGATCAATTCCATGATACGATAAAGAAGATCCTCCAGTGAAATATCAATTTGTTTGGCAACCCGAGACATACCATATAAACATATCAACTCCTTTACACGTTCTTGCAAGGCGGCTTGGGAGTACTGGTTTAACAGGATAACACCTAATGTGTGTGCAAACTCTTCCACTTCTTCTATTTCAAATTCTGAGATTAATTTTTTTTTAATATTTTTTAATTGCAAAAGTCCAATTATATCCTTACTAAATAAAAACGGAACAATTACCAGTGATTTACAGTTTTTAGTATTGATTGGGTACCAGACACTTTCCTGTTTAGAGATTTTCTTCGTGACAGAAGATAGGTTGTCCAGGTCATTAATCCAAAAGGTCCCCTTTTCTGTAAAGAAGGGCAAAGAGGAATTGAATTTACCTTGTAAAATGTTCACCCAGATGTTCTCTTTACCTTTGTTTAAATCGGCACCCTTGAAATTGTTATTTTTTTTCAACTCCTCAAGGTCTAGAATGTTATAAACAAAAGTCTTCCTAGAAAGCTTCAGAAGTTCATAATGTGGTTGATCATTAGGCACTTTCAATAATTGGACTACCTCGGTACATTTAAAAAAATCTAAAATGATAGTAGAGATTTCCCGGAGAAAAAAAGATCTTGTCCGTCCACTATTTGCAATTTGCAGGATTTGATATAATAAAGAGTTTAATTCAATTTTCATTTCATTACCCGAATTAGGAATGGTTTACTGTTCAGTATTATTCATAAGTCTTTTAATATAACAAAGTTATTCAAAAAAGGTATCATGTTCATAAAGGTAAAAGGTTTTTCTTGTGCGAAAGGTGTAAATTTTGGATCAAATCTTAAAACCAACAACAACTTTTCATTTTTTTTAGAGTTATTTTAAGTAGGGACAGCTACCGACTTATTCTTCTGCATTAAAAATATTGATAGATAGAATCTGTTCAAGACTGTATACATAACTCAGATTTTATCGATATTCCTCCTAATATTGTGCTAATCAGCAGGTTGCTAAAATTTAAGTCGGTAGCTGTCCCTACTTAAACGAAGATCCATAAAGAGTAAATGCAAAAAATACTTATTTCGCACCCAAATCCTTTAATAGATCAATAATTTCCTGATTACCTCCCTCTTGAGCTAGTGATAAGGGATTCTTGCCATCTTCAGCCTTGGTATTCACATTTGCTTTATTATCTAAAAGAAATTTTATGATATCAAGTCGCTGCCATCTTACTGCCCTCATAAGATTGGTGTATCCTATGTCCTCTCCGGAAGTAATGGACTCTTCAATATCAGCACCTTTGTTTAAGAGCTCCTGTGCTATTTCAAACTCAACAAACTCAACATATTTTTCAGAGAACCCTGAAATTGAATAAGAAAATGCTGAGTGACCATATTCGTCTTTAACTGATATATCCGCACCAATAGAAACCAGTATGTAAAATAACTCCTCTGATGCCCAAGCTGATGCCATCAGTGGTGTTGTACCTGTTATTATACTGATTGATATATCAGCACCTTGTTCAATCAGATACCTACCAATCTTAACTAAATTGTAATTACAGGCAATTATTAGAGGGGTTGATCCAACCAGATCATTATATTTATAATTAACATCTGCTCCTGCATTCACTAATCTTTTCACATTCCCTAGGTCCTCATCGAGAATTGCATATATAAGACTTTCATCCAGATTATCCGGCAGATCATCATTTAGCAGATCTGGTTCAGCAGCAGTGTGCTGTTCCAAATACAGATCTGGCTCAGCAAGAGAACTATATTCCAAAGATTCCCTTCTATATTCGATATCAAAAACAATTACAATTGTAAAGACAACCAGAACTTCTGCAATCAATGCACCAAGTGCGCTGAGAATAAGTAGTCCAACACGATCAGATTTGTAGTGTTTATTTTTTTTATCAAGTATCCAATAATTGGATTTCCACCTAATAAAATGAGGTCTTTGCCAAAGCATATACAACAGAGCAATAGCAACATTCGAAAGGATACCAACGGATGGAATTATCTCCTCTGGTACAAGGAATAATATGAGAAATATTTCCAGCAGAAACAGAACAATCCCGGTCATTATACAAAGGCCCCTCAAATTAGGCCTTTTCATTTGTTTAAAGTTAATACCAGAGATAATTCCGGCCGCTGCTGCACCGAATAAAACAGAAATTCCGAATACCTGTATCGGTGTCCATGGATGAAAATCCTTTTTCGAACTTGTCATTTGTTTTGGTTTCGGGTTGTTTATTTATCTTTTCGATTGTGAAAGACACATTCATTTCCTTAGCAAATTCTTCATATGTCAATCTTGAAATAATTCGTACTTGCATTAAATTTAAGTAAAATTTAAGTAGGGACAGCAACCGACTTATTTTTCTGCATAAAAAATATTGATAGATAGAATCTGTTCAAGACTATATATATAACTCAGATTTTATCGATGATCCTCCTAATTTTGTACTAATCAGCAGGTTGCTAAAATTTAAGTCGGTTGCTGTCCCTACTTAAATGGATTTCTGAATAGATGACATATGTGAAGTATTTGTTTGGCATTTTATAAAAAAAGGATGCCTGTTTGCATCCTTTTTAGTGGGGCGTGGCAGATTCGAATACTGACGCTTTCGGTCAGCATCCTGACATCATGCCAAGGCATGATCGTCAGTGACTGCCGGTCTTTTTTGTGGGACATACTGGATTCGAACCAGTGACCTCTTGCCTGTCAAGCATGCGGTTCATTTCATCCATTTTCATCTTCTTTCCGTATACTCTTATGTATGAAGTTATTTACATTTGTTTATGGAAGAACAAAATTGTATATTTATACACTATTTGTTGCACCTATGTTGCACCCAACCTAATTTAACATGGCTTCATACAAGATAAGATTACTGGAATATAAGGCAAACAATGAGGGCAAACACCCTATTGTATTACAAGTAATAAAAGACCGGAAAAGGAAGGTAATGTGGCTAGGTTATTATGCTAGTAAAGAAGAATGGGATGAAGATGAGAAATTACCGACCAATAAACATCCAAACTATCGGAAATTAAAAGTGTTAATCCGTAATAAACTTAATGCAGCTGAAGAAGCAATAATTGATTTTGATGATAGGGAAAAACCATTTACAGCCCAGGATGTTATTAATGAGGTGACAATAAAAGAAGATTCATCTTCATTCAAAGAGTATACAGAAAATGTAATAGCCAAATTAGAGAAACTCAAGAAATATGGCAATACTAGAGTATATCAAAACACACTGAATGCATTTACTTCCTACTTACCTGATGGTAATATAAAATTCAATCAGATTAATTATAAGATTCTGAAAGGGTTTGAAGAATATTTAATTGAAAAGGGTAATAAGACAAACACTGTATCACATTATTTAAGGACTGTACGTGCGATCTATAACAGGGCAATTAACGAGGGGATAACCAGGGAAGAGTATTATCCTTTCAAGAACTTCAAAATCAAATCTGAAAAGACTCTGAAGAGAGCGGTTAAACAGGAGGATATTGAGAAGATTAAAGGCTTCAATATATCTGACTTCCCACACCTGACTGAAGCAAAGGATTACTTCCTATTCAGCTACTATAATAGGGGAATGTCTTTTATTGACATTGCGAATCTCAAAGTAGGTGATCTTAAAAATGGTAGAATTAATTACACACGTAAGAAAACAGGACAAAGATTTTCAATTAAAGTTACAGCTCAATCTCAAGAAATAATTGATAAATACTCAGATCTATCAGACCCAAAGGAATATATCTTCCCGATAATTTATAGGCGAGGCAAAGAGGATCTCGATTACAGGAATGCAATGAGATTAATGAATAAAAAGTTAAAGAAGATTTCAAAAGAAATCGATATCGATCCACCATTGACAACATATGTTTCACGTCATACTTGGGCCACTATTGCCAAACGAAAGGGAATTCCTACCCCAATTATTCAAGCTGGACTTGGTCATGAGACGGAAGAGACCACTCAGATTTACCTTGATGAATTTGAAGTTGAGGTCCTGGATGATGCAAATGAAAAGATAATTGAATGAGATTATTCACTGATTTCTCTCTATTTCATTCATATTCACTTATTTTCCACATATCACTTATAATCAGTCATTTAGAGACGTTCTAAGAGTTGATTTGTTTCATCTATACTTGGATATTCAGGAACATGAGATAGTGTCTTAGATGGGCTTAGAATAAGCCAAAATCCATGCTACTAGTTAGCCCTCTATTCAATATGATAAGCTATTTAGTGTAATGGACCTTATTGGGTATTAGTGTATGAAGTGCGAAATGTAGGGTGGTTAATGAAGGATATATCTAATCTTCCCAAAGCTCTCTAATAAATTTCGTACTCAATACCAGATATGAATGAATGAAAGTAGATATTTTTGGATCTTAACTTACTCATAATCCTGAATCGATAACTACCACTCGGCAACCATATTTCACCCCCCAAAGGACTTTTATAGTAATCAATTGGCTGTTGGTTGATATACAATTGAGCTTCATTTTCATAGATCACATAGTCCTTATTCCTCATAAATGTTTTTGTACTTGTGATTTTCCAAACTTTACCTTCTGGAACTGTTATGGTAGTATCGATAGCAACAAATTCTTTTAGTTTATCCGAATTCATTTCAATGAACAGAGCTTTAGAGAACTTTAGATTATCTTGTGCTATAAGACTTATACTACCTGTTGGGAACAGCAGAAAAATCAAGAATAAGCGTGTCAATTTCTTCATTTGAGTGGTGTTTTAATATTTCTATCCGATTAGCTTGAGTTGTCCTATAATAAATAAGTTGTTAAATACTCTCCCCCTTATCCCCAGGGGGTTTTGTCTTTTTCGGGCAAACCGGTATACCAACTTCCGGGAAATACCTGTAGTTTAATCTATTTATCACTCATGCCCAATTGTTCATCAGTAATTCTTTTTAAGAAATACCTTCCTTTACCAGTAAATTTGTATTCGTAGTCATCACCTTCTTCAATTATATTATTTGAGATGAAGTAACGCATGAAATCTTCACCAATAGGCTTATTATATTTGGCTCTATGCGTATTCCTCTCAATAAGAGGCACCAATTTGTTAAAACTTGCAAATAAGTCAGCATTAGATTTAAATGTTTTATAATCCGAATCATGTGCAGATTTAGGGATTTCAGTTTTACTTAAATCGCTGGCTAGTTTGGAAACTTCTTTTTCGGCCTCCGATAAACGTTTTGTTAGGATGCCAATTTGCCTATCCTTATCTTCAATTTCTTGATTTTTATCTCTTTCTAATTTAGCAAATAACTCTTGTTGTTTTGACATCTCAAGCCGTAACTCAATAGATTTTTCAAAAGTTAACATCTGAGAATTTTCTGATTCACATTTCAATTCATATTTCCATTTATTGAATCTCAAGTTAATCCAATATGCTCCTGTTGAAATAAAAGGATAAACAATAATCAAAAAAACAGTTGAAATAAGAGGAAACCATATTATATGCCAACCATCAAGAAAATTATCCTTTATGTAGGAAATTCTGTCAACATATAAGGTCTCAGAACTAACAGCAAATAGGTAATAAATAAACTTCCAGTTCAAAGCCAACCAACTAATAAGAAATGCGCCAAATAGTGGGCTTGAGGTTCTCTCATAGAGAAGTGCATTGATGGCTTTTCGGATTTCACTAAGCATTATGATAAAGATTTCTATTTCTTGTCCTATAATTAGTAAGTTGTTAAATACGTTCCCCCTTATCCCCAGGGGGTTTTGTCTTTTACGGGTAAACCGGTATACCAACTTCCTGAAAATACCGCACTTTTAACGGGCTTGGGGGTATTTTGATTTGGGTGTGGGTCTCCCTATTGGTTTTTCTCCGGACTTAATCACATATTTTGCATCCGGTAATACAACAGGGACGTCGAAAGAAATTCTGCTTATGTTTGAAGCTTTCCTACCTAATTTACCCTTAATATCCACTCCAGCAACAAGAATTTTAGCCGAACCACCAGCTTCACCTTCCTTTGTTTTCTCAACAACTGTTGCAACATCAAATTTTATATTCCTCAATTTACACTCATCATACGCATTAATTATAGCATCAGTGTCCTTAACACTTTCTTGAGCTTTCTTAACACCGTTAACAATATCAATAAATGTCTGAGCAACAAATTCGTCTAATTCCATAATAATTTCAAATTTTAGGTTTCTCTTTTATCTTCATATAATTTCAGGCGTTAGTCCTTCCCTGGGGGAAATCATCCAGAATAATCTAATTCCATTTCAATCTTTTCTATTACTCCAGATTTACCCAACATAGTAAAGTTACGGATAATCTGTCCTTAAGTCAAGTTTAACAAGGAAAGCAAAAGCTCCCGGAGCACCTGATATTGATTACTTAGTTAACTGTGAATTTACTCCGGGAACCTTTTGTTACTTTATGGTTTGTATGAATAAATTTACTGCAACTTAAAACCAATTCCAAATTAGTGTACTACAAATACTTAATATAGTATGTCCAGAAATGCCATAATTCTCAATTGACTAAAATAATCCTCCCCCAAACAACTTAAAATACCAACCTCCCCTGTACCGGAAAACAAACAAAGGGACGATATTTGTTTATGCTTCATTTTTGAGAGGCTTTTTTGATTAATAAAATCAACAGAACCATCTCCTAATTATTTTATCCAATTATTCCGGATTGGTTTGAAGACTTACACCCACTATTTTAGAAAGTTGGAGGGTCGGCTCTCAGGTTGTTTCAGCGTAGGCATTCTGGCTACAATATGCAACTTGTTGCTTTATTCATACCTCAGCGCTTCAGCTGCATTTGTACGGGCGGCCTTAATGGCCCAGTAACTAATTGTGCCCCAGGATATAATGAAAGAAACAAGAATTATTATCAGGTAGTCCCGTGGATTCTGGGTGATCCTGAATTGGAAATTCTGCAGCCAGTTTTTAAGAATGAATAAGGCGATTGGGACGGCAATAAATGTCGAAATAGCAAACAAAATCGCTATTTCTCTTGAGAGTAACAGCAAAATGTCTATCATCCGAGCTCCTTGTACTTTCCGTACACCTATCTCTTTTGTCCGTTGTGCAACAGTAAATGAAGTAAGTCCAAACAGTCCAAGGCTGGCTATAAAGATGGCTAATATGCTAAAAACGAGGGACAAATTGCCAGTCCGTTTATCCTCTTTATACAATTTGTCAAACTCCTCATCCATGAAAAAGTATTGCATGGGTTCGGTTCCTGCAAGATCAATCCATACAGCTTCAACTTGGTCGATAGTGTGCTGGATATCATCTAGATGCAATCGGATTACAATATTTCCCCAATTCATCTGATCCCCATCGTATAAAAATATATGGGGACTTATTTCATCATGCAGAGACATAAAATGGTAATTTTTAACAACACCGATTACAGGATGGGATGTACCCTGATCAGGTGGGCGTCCGGGTTCATTTATCTTCGCTTCAAGTGGATTGTCAAGATTAAAATACCTGACGGCACTTTCGTTTATAACACAAGCTAAGGAGTCGGTTGGCATAGCTTGTGAGAAGAATCGTCCCTCAACCATTTCAAATCCCATGGTTTTATCATAATCATGATCGGCCCAGACTGTATACATAATCTGAACATCAGATAGGTCCAAGCTGGACTCCCCTCCGGGATCAACCAAGTAGCCATTGTTATTATTCGGATAACCGGGTATGGCTGTGGTATGAGATGCAGTTACCACACCAGGAACATTCTGTACCTGACTGATAAATACATTTATCTGGTTTCCAAGTACATGCACTCTGCGCAAAACCAGCAGGTTCTCTTTAGTGAATCCCAGATCTTTTTTACGCATATAATTTATCTGCCGGAAAGTGATCATTGTTACAGACAAGATTATGATGGAAATGACCAGTTGGATAACCACAAGAGCACTTCTAAGTGTCCCGCTTTTTGCACCGCCCTTCAACTTTCCTGTCAGTATAGCCACAGGCTTGAAAGAAGATAAGAAAAACGCCGGATACGATCCTGAAAGAATTCCAACTAAAATTGCGATAATGAGCAGAACTGGAATTGTATACCATGGTTGTATGTAGCTGATTTTTAAGGATAATTGCATTAGGTTACTATATCCTGGTAGCAATAATTCAATCAATAAAATGGCTACAAGGAGACTTATAATACACAACAATAAAGATTCCACAAGAAACTGCCACATCAGGGAAGATCTTTGTGAACCTACTACTTTTCTGATACCTACTTCCTTGGCACGATTCGCCGCCTGGGCTGTAGATAAATTTATGTAATTGATCCCGGCTAGAAGAAGGATGGCAAAGGCGATAATGGTAAAAATATAAATATTCTTCTTTTCATTAGCAGGCTTGAATGTCTGCTGGATATCTGGCTCTAAATGTACATTAGTTATATTCTGAGCAATGATTCTATACCGGCCACCGGCTTTGACAAGGTCATCATAATTGGCCCCTATGTACTGTTCCAGTTCAGGCCCTACATATTTTACCAGTATCGAATGTATTTTTTCTTCAATAACTGAGGGAGATGTCTTTACCCCAGCAAGAATATATGTTGTTAAATTATTGTTTAACCAGATTGTTGAAAGCGATTTACTTGAGGACACGAAAGAGCCAATAACATTAAATTCCAAATGTGTGTTTTCAGGTGCATCTTCACAAACGCCGGTTACTTCCCAAAAAACAGAATCTGATCCTACTTTGAGGGTTTCACCAACCGCATCATCCTTGCCAAAATATTTTTGGGCGGCAGACTTGGTAAGCACCAAAGTACGGGGTTTGTTTAAGGCAGTTGCAGGATCTCCGTAGATTAATGGAAATGAAAATATATCAAAGAAACTAGAATCCGCTAATACAAAGTGGTCTTCAATAATAACACGGTCATTAATGATAATTGGAGATTCGTTCCAACTATCCATCCTCACGGCATCCACAATTTCAGGAACCTCATCAACAAGGGCTTTTGCCATTGGCGGACAAGTATTGGCTACTTTAACTTCCTGCTCCCCAATTTTCCCATCAAGAACCAGCCTGTAAATCCGGTCTTTATTTTCATGGAAGGTATCATAACTCAATTCATGAAGAACAAACAAGCCTATTAGAATAAAACAGGCTATGCCCACTGCTAGCCCTAGTATTTTTATAAATACATATCCTTTACTAACAATAATCTGCCGGACAGCAAGTTTAAAATAATTTCCTATCATACTTATTAGTAATTTTATTAGAGGACGGTCACGATATTGTTTGGTTACTCAAACAGAATCTATTTTTTGGATTCGAGGTTCTAAGATACTAATTATTTTAACTTTTCAAATTGAGTTGGTATGATCAGGATTTGCTGTAAATAGAGATGTAGGGGTTCTGTGACATCTAAAGAAAAAAAACCTTAATTTCTTAGTTTAGCGCAAAACTTAACACAGCATAAATGGATACAAAAGGTCATTGATTTCCGAAATCAATTATCTTACAAGCATAACCTTACTTTATTTAAGATGTGGACCGAAACAACTGCCAAAACAATCTTTCCGGAGAGAAAGATCCGCCTTGTATAAAAATAGTAAGGAGAATATAAAAAACTAAGTAGAATAAGAGGCAGTAGGCTCTTACTGTATCTATCATATTTATATAGAAACCGAAGATTATAAACCCATAAGAATAATGAAGGAATGAAAAATGTGTAGTAAATAATGAATAAACCTAAATTACTGTCGGAGTTAAAAAAAGAATCAATGAATGAGTTAATATTAGCAAATACAAACACAATAAAAACAATGTGGATAAAGATTCCAATAATATTTATCCAGAAACAAATGTATGCAATTTTGAATACTGAGTTCTTTTTCACTATTATATGGTGACTAACGCTCCAGCTAAACTGCGTTTTAATGCAGTTTAGGTTTTGTTAGCGAATGTTTAATTTTTAATTTTCTTTTTCAGTTCCTCAATGGTCTTCTTCTGCTCCTCAATTACTTTTTCAAGTTCTACGATTTTGGATTTGTACTCCGATGCAAGATTTTTTTGCCTTACTGCTTCCTTTTCATTGTAGAAAGCAACTTTTGCATTTGAATCTGCAACTTCACGGTTCTTATTTGCTTCCATCTCTCTACGTTGACCATATGTCATAATCTCCAAGGCTTCTTTTGCACTGGCTTCTGCATGCAAACGGTTTTCTTCAGCAATTGAAAACCACTTATTCGCTTCCTGCTTCCAATATTCGATTGTTGTTGTGTCCTGAAGTTCGTTTGTATTCTTGGATGATGAAGTAGTACATCCAAAAATTCCAAGTAAGGTGAAGAAACATACAGAACTTAGAAAAAACAATGTCATGATTGTTGTTTTCATTTTCTTATGTTTTTAATGTTCGCTAACTAGTCGCTAAAGGCAATGCCTTTATATACCTTATAGTGGCAATGCTCTTATATTCCTATTGTCAATAGCTGTTTGGTCTACTGAAATAAAATTACGACAACTTTATGTTAAAGTCAACATTTTCTGACTAATAGATATCCCCCCATTCTTTGAAGCTCTTTGCAAAATATTAGATCATATTCTACTCTCCAAAAAGCCAACCTGGGGATTT
>JAFCGF010000099.1 GCA_017608295.1 Candidatus Woesearchaeota archaeon | reverse complement strand
CCGTACCCCTTACCCCGCCCCCCTTACCCCGCACCCCTTACCCCGCACCCCTTACCCCGCACCCCGTCACTCGTTACTCGTCACTGTCCCTTAATTTTTGTTCCTTTTCTCGTCACTCGTCACTCATCACTGTTCACTCTTTCTTTTGTTTTTCTGATTTTTATTCGTAAATTTTGGTACTATTTAATTACCGACCATAAACCTGACCTGAATGCCGCAAGCAAACGAAATTCAAATTCGTAAGATATTTGATGAGATGGTGAAGTATAAACCATCGTTGGCCAGATACCTGGCTGTTGATGAGGAAGACGGTATCGAAGACATAGATTTCAGAATTCTTGGCGAGCAGATCATTAAATATTTTCCCTGGCCTATTGGGGTTGAATTGAGAAGGTTATTTTCTGGATTCATGAGGCAACCAGACCGATCCCGCCTCGACCAGATCTTCAAGACCATTGAGCGAATAGTACAATTCATCAGCTTCGTGATGATCTCCCAAATGTGGATGGATAAAAAACGAAATTTGATCACCATACCCCAAATCGTATCCAGGGAGTTCGAAAACCGCTTTACCCAGTTGACCATGGGTAATTATACCTGGTTAATACGATCTTTCGGGAAATTATTTGAAAAGAATAACCTGGTATGGTTTATTCCGGAGATGGGAGAGAAATTTAACAATAAGTTTTATGACTCCCTCGATTTCTGGGTGCCGGAACGAAATGAGATAGGACACTATCAGATTAACCTTACTCCGGAAGAAACACAAAAGCGATGCGTTGAGTACGATGAAAAACTGACTAAGCTGCTCGTTAACATTGCGTTCCTGGTAAAGTATAAACTGGTTTCTGTCAGAGATATTAAGGTGAAAAAAACAAAGATCCAGGAGGCAAGATTTTATCATACTATTGATTTACTGAATAGCTCTGATTCAGATTTTATGGCGAAAGAGATCGATGAGGAGAAGTTCACTGAAAGCAATGCCGTATTACTGACCAAAAACATTCAATCAATGGATGAGTACCTGAACCTCTCTCCACTGATTATTGATACCCATTCTGAGATCCTGGATACAAAAGAGAAGTTTGGAATTAAGAAAGATATTTTTCTGTATACAAAGTTTCGAAATGATCATTTACTCTATCTCGGGACAGAGATTACAGAGAAGTGTGATCTACGATCACTGAGCAATTACGAGGAATTGGTTGCCGAATATAAAGATCTGATGTCACATATCTCCCCGGTAAGTGAAATTGTTGAATCGTAAAGAAACCGGTAAAGGTTCAAATATGCTGCCAGACAGATCATGACCATATCACTAAAATATGACCTTCAGTACAGTTGGAACAAGAATTAGCCCCTCCTACTCATGGTAAAATCTCCTTTTAAATTTCTGGACAGCTACACGAAAGATGATCGTGATGTTTTCTTTGGTCGCGACAGGGAAATTGAGGAGATATACCAAAAGGTGTATGAAAGTAAGACTCTTGTATTGTATGGTATCTCTGGTACCGGGAAAACCTCACTTATAAATTGCGGACTGGCCAATAAATTTGAAAAAACAGATTGGCTGCCGGTGACGGTAAGGAGAGGAAGAAACATCATGGAGAGTTTGAAGAGTGAACTTGAAAAGGTTGGAAAGATGCTGGGTTCTCCATTCTCCGATGGATCTGAAAAAATAACCGGTAAAAATTCCGGGACTGGTAAGGACAAATCTGGCGGGAAGAAAAATCAGGAATCTCTTATTATAGAGAACCTGCAATTGGTCATCGTGAAGAGCGGAAAGAGTTTATTGCAGTTATCCGAAAGATTATCGATTTAAACATTCAATGCCGCTTTATCTTCTCTATCAGGGAAGAATACCTGGCTGGAATTACCGAATTTGAAGATACGATTCCCGAGATACTCGTTAACCGGATGCGGATTGAGAAGATGACCCGGAAAAATGCCATCGATGTAATTGAAGGTCCCTGTAAGGTAAATGGAATAGAGGTGGAAGAGGGATTTCCCGAAGCACTTCTTAATAAACTAAACCCCGATTCCAACGAAGTAGAACTCACCTATCTGCAGGTTTTCCTCGATAAGATCTTCCGCCTCTCCACAATGAATGACAGCGCCGAAGACGCGAGTGACACTAAACAATTTGCACCATCCTCCATCTCTTTCACCTTACCCTTATTAGATACAATTGGCGATGTCTCCGACCTCCTCGGTAGCTTTCTTGAGGAGCAAATTTCCGAGCTTGATGATCCCGATATAGGTCTTGCCATACTGAAAACCTTCGTCTCCCTGGAGGGAACCAGAAAACAGATCACCGAAGAAGAGATCTCT
>JAFCGF010000075.1 GCA_017608295.1 Candidatus Woesearchaeota archaeon | reverse complement strand
ATTCTGCACTCTGATTTTTTGAATTCATTTTTGAACTTTTAATTGGTTAGTAATTTAAGAAATCTCTCTCTTAATTTTTAAACCAATCTGTCCAAATTAGGCTGAATATTTACAATATTGAGACGTTAACCAATCTAAATTTCTTCCCTCGTTTTGAATTATTATTTGATAATTGGGAAGACAGAGAATCTCAAATAGAAATGACACACTGGATAATTGACTAATCTTACAAATGATATACAAGTAATTAACATACAACAAAACCTAAAACAATGACAAAAAAGAAAACTATTACGCGGCACAGACGTGCAGATACTGGTCGGTATACGACAAAAAAATATGCTGACAAACACCCCAAAACTACCGTAAAAGAAACAGATAAAGTTAAGCCACGAAAAAAGTAATAATTATGACAAAAAGAGCCTCAAGAAAACCAACAACAAAATCAACAAAACAATCAATTCAAAAAGGAAAGAAAACTATTATTCGCGAGCAACGATCACCTAAAACGGCTCCTGTAAAACACCGGAAAGCAGATAAGGGGAAATTTGTTGATACAGGACCAAGAAATCCTGAACGTAAAAAGAAATGAAATTAAAAGAATATAGAGACGACTATTACAATTTTTCAGGAACAGTAAGCAAGATAAACAGGCAGCTTGCCTTAGCTGGTGTTGGAATAATATGGATATTCTTTCAAACCGGTTTTTATGAAAGTGATACAGATATTCAAAAATTATTGTTTTGCCTTAAGTTTCTTGTCTTAGCTCTCTTAGTTGATTTTGTTCAATACATTTATCAAACCGTAGCATGGTATATATTTTATAAGAAAAAAGAAAAGCAAGGGATTGGATTAGATACAGAGATTGAGAAAAATCCCGAAAAATTAAATATTCCAACGTGGATTTTCTATTGTATTAAGATTATTATGATGGGCATTGGTTATGTTGGTATCTTTTCATCTTTCTCAAAAGTAATTTTTAAATAATCCCTGCAGTACAGTCATTAGTATCTGTATTTTCAAAGAATTTCCGCCCGAGAAAGACTCACAGCTAAAATTGTATGAAGATAAAAAGGATTAATACTTATAATCATGAAAAAACAAAGAGTAATAACGATTACTAGCTTTGCTGGTTCCTCCAAATTTAAAGGTAATGAAAACGTTAAAGAAGAAGAATATGTTGACTTAAACAAGTATTTGGAGCAAGGATATTTAATAACCAAAACAATTTCTCATCCCATTAAGTCAACTGCTTATTATGCTTTTACCTTTATTCTCGAAGAAGGAGATCCGGATATTAATATAAAAGTGGATTTAAAAGATAAATAAACTGATATTTCCCGGAAGTTGGTAAACCGTTTTGCCTGGATTTTTATAACTGCCTGGCGGACAGTAATAAGCTATTTATCAACTTATATCTTATAGGACAACTTAAGCTAGTCAGATTGTAATAATTAAGTACTTCCAAACCACCCACACATTTCACACCTCATACACTAAATACCCAACCAAGCCCATTCCACTTAATAGCTTTTCAAGGTTCTAGGTGCTGCAGGAGGTCACAACATTATGATGCTTGTTCTTTTTTAGTAAACTAACATATTATTTTACTGCCAATAGCGGCATAAAATTCAAAAAAGTGTATTATCTGGATAATCGAAAAAATCACATATCAAGATTGAAATGGGAATTACACTTTAGAACTATGGGTGTATGTCAGGACATCACCAATACTAATCTCACCTGGTGTAATAACCCTGCAAAATATACCTTCTTTTGGCATAACACAATCTCCAACCTCTTTGAATATACTGCATGTATCTCCATGGCATGTTTTGCCAATTTGAGTAATCTCCAGTTCAACAGATCTAGTCTTCATTCTACCAGACACCACTACCTCTCTCAGATCAAATCCTTCGGTTGTGATATTTTCAGCGAACTCTCCGTATTTTATACTTCTGTTCGCCATCTGTGAAAACCTATCAAAACTTTCTGTTCCAAGAATGCTGACTTGTCTATTCCAATCACCTGCATGGGCATCATTTATTATTCCATCTTTATTCAGTTCTATTCTATCAACGGGAGTTTTTATTACGCCCTTTCTATCTGAGACATTTAATGATATTACTTTCAAATGAACCCTTTTCATGTAAATTTTATTTTAATATTCCATATTATATGAATTCCAGCCTGCTGATTAATCTAATTTCTTGGAAAAAAATTAACTGTAACTGTCCATAAAATTAATAATATATATCACCCATCAATACTAAATAATTTATCAGTTTGATTAATCTTTCCTTTTAATGGTTTTGATTTAATCGCTCTTTTTAAAGCAATCAGGATTCAAGGAGTTTTTTTCTTGCGGTCGGCTCACAACTGCAAATATCTCCCTCTTATTTACTGGTAAATAAATGAGCTATTATTTACCTATATAAATGATTAACTCTTGTAACCAGAGGATAGGTATATGTATACAAAAAAACGGACAATTATTTAGAGTAACTAAAATCAATTCAAATGCAGTCCGAGTTAATATTGTCGATAGATGTATCTCTCAGTCTGTCACCACATTTAGTCCAGATTGGTTTGAAGACTTACATAGAAAAACAGGTGTATTGTTTTATTGTTAATATACCGTATATTTAGGTTAATAATCGAATTCCAAAGTTAATAATTGAATACCAAGTATTCTTTATTCAGACAGAAAAAAGGATTTATAATTTTGCATTTGTAAAAAAGGAGAGCATGAACATATTAAAAGACAGAATGGCTGGTTATACACTGCCTCAGCAGGTTCAGGCAATGGGGTTGTATCCCTATTTCAGGGTGATCGGGTATGAAGGTGCTAATGTTTGGTTCCAACAGTTACCTGGGGTTGACCAATCATCCCAGAATTAAGGAGGCGGCCATCAATGCAATTGAAAAGTACGGAACTGGATGTGCAGGATCCCGCTTCTTGAACGGGACACTTGATATCCATATTGAACTCGAAAACAGACTCGCCGAATTAGTAGGTAAGGAGGCAAGTCTTGTTTTCAGTACAGGATTCCAGGTGAATCTCGGTATCTTGTCATCGCTCACCACCAGATCGGATTTCATCCTGCTCGATGAATTGAATCATGCCTCTATTATTGAGGGTAGCAGAGATGGAGTTTTCAGCATGGATGGTGATATAGCCAGGCTGCCTGAAATTGTGAGTCTTGCGGAGAAATACAATGCAGCCATTATGGTCGATGATGCTCATTCTATAGGGGTTCTAGGAGAAAACGGATCGGGTACGGCATCCCATTTCGGTCTGACGGATAAGGTTGATCTTATCATGGGGACATTCAGTAAATCCCTGGCCTCTCTGGGTGGTTTTGTAGCCAGCGATTTTCAAACGATCAACTTTCTAAAACACCATGCAAGGTCACTGATCTTTAGTGCAAGCATAACACCTGCTTCCGCCGCAACTGTTCTGGCAGCGATAGAGATTATGGTAAACGAGCCTGACCGTATAACTTATTTATGGGAAATCACAAAGTATACCATTGACCGGCTCAAAGAAGCAGATTTTGATACTGGCAATGCCGAAACACCCGTCATCCCAGTTTATATCCGGGATGAGATGAAAACCCTCCTGATGACGAAACTGCTGCTGGAAGAGGGCATATTCGTCAACCCTGTTGTTTCACCAGCAGTATGTAAGGAATCATCACTTATCCGTTTGTCCCTTATGGCTACCCATACTCGGGAGCAGATTGACATTGCCCTTAACAAACTCTGTAAAGTGAGGGATCACTTGGAAATTGAAAAACAGTGAAAAAATTATCTTTTAAGCTATATACACTTCCGGATTAATTGAAATGAAGACACCCAAGAGAAACGTAATTTTCATTACAGGAACGTCGTCTGGAATAGGTAGGTCTTGTGCTGATTTCCTTTCGAAAGCCGGTTATACGGTTTATGGGACAAGCCGCAAAAAGATAATGGATCCTTCACCCCCTTATGAAACCCTGGAAATGGATGTGAGTATTCAGAGTTCCATACAGGGGGCAGTGGATTATATTCTTTCCAAGGAAAAGAGGATTGATGTGGTTATCAATAACGCCGGGATTGGAATTTCCGGATCCGTAGAGGATGGTTCTGCTGACGAAATCATGCTCCAGATGGATACGAATTTTTTTGGTCTGATTCGTGTCTGTAAAACGGTCCTGCCCATACTGAGGAAGCAGAGAAGCGGCTTAATTATTAATATCAGTTCTGTTGGAGGAATAGCTGGACTGCCATTTCAGGGATATTATTGTGCCAGCAAATTTCAGCCGTATCATTTCCTCCGGAGCCGGGGAATCCAGTGCCTACCATACCCAATTTGCAAGGACGCTTGATAAAATCGTGGACGACGAAAACCATGGAGCTGATCCGCTTAAGGTGGCCCGGTGCATTCACAACATAATCAATAGCAGATCACCGAGATTTCGGTACGTGCCGGCAAAGTTTTCCCAAAGGTTAGTTCCTTTGCTGAAAAAGATCTTACCCTCCGCCCTGTTCTTCTATATTATTGAAAACCATTACAGAATATTAACCAAACCACCAGTAAGTCATTATTGAAAATATAGTAGAAGAACAGGGGTAAAATGTAGGTCTTCAAAACAATCCGGACTAAATGGGTAAAAAAATTAAGAGATGATTCGATTAGTTTTAAATTCCTAAAAAACCTCCCATTTTTTGATGCTATATGCAGGGGAGGTTTAATCAAACTTTTCAGTCCTGGTCAAGGCTAACTATTGTTTGAGGGAGGTTTTTTTGATTAAATAATCATAAATAATTAATCCGACAGTTACAAATTTCTTTTTTATCCCTTCTATAGAAATCCTACCCGTAGCAGATCTTGATGTATATTGTCAATCCTAGTTAACAAGAGACTCCACCCCACCAGGAACCTCAATCCATTTGAAGTATAAGAGAATTATAAAAAACCATTTGATTTCGAAGAATCATTGACTTACATTCATTAATTCCATAAATTTACTTTATTCAATTAATTAATAAGAGTATAAATATTAATGAATTTGGTTTATGAAATCAATTCACAATAATATATTTCTATTTCTAATTATTTATCTTCTATCTCTCCCTGTATCTTATAGTCAAGTAAGTTTATCTGGTACGATAAACTCCTATTCAAAAATCGTTTCTGTAGATAATCTGGACCAGGTAACCCTGAATGATGCATTGGCATTCACTGTAGGTGATACAGTTCTAATTATCCAGATGAAAGGTATTGAAATCAGTGTAAGCAACAATGCAGCTTTTGGCCTTATACAAAATAAACTAAGTGCTGGGTATTATGAATTCCTTATCATAGTTGACATTTCTGGTAATCAAATCACTTTTGCAGCGGATATGTTTCACAACTACGATGCCAGCGGACATGTTCAATTGATCCGTGTTCCTGGATATGATAATGTCAATGTTACTGGAACATTGACCTGTGATCCATGGGACCCAATTGCTGGGTCCGGTGGAGTAGTTGTCATGATCGTTGGAAACACACTGCAATTAATGGCTGATATTGATATATCCGCTAACGGCTTCCTGGGAGGATCGTCTGTTGTCCGTCCCTCAGGGACATGTTCTGGTGTTACTGATTATTTTTTTAACGATGCGAGTACAGAAGGGGGTTATAAAGGGGAAGGAGCAGCCAGCTATTCTTTTCAAGCTGCTCAACCTTTGGGAACGGATTATTTGAAAGGACGTGGTGCTTATTTCAATGGCGGTGGTGGAGGAAATGGAAAATACTCAGGTGGAGCAGGTGGTGGAAATGGAGGACAAGGTGGAGATGGTGGTAGGGAGGAGATATCATGTGGATTTAGTATTATCGGTGGAATTGGAGCCTTTAATATACCCTCTAACATTGATTATAAGAACCAGAAGAGAATATTTATGGGAGGTGGAGGAGGAGCTGGAACACAACTTTCTGGTGGAAATGGTACTGATGGAGGTAACGGAGGGGGTATCGTGATTTTCGTTGCCGATACACTGGTTGGTAACAATTATAGCATCCGGGCAAATGGAGAAACCGTTTCTGCAATCGCTACTGGTAATGGCGGTGGAGGTGGAGGAGGTGCAGGAGGTACTATTTTACTTGAGGTGAATAGTTACAAAGGATCCACCCTGAACCTGGAAGCGAACGGGGGTAATGGGGGAACCGTGAGCGGTACCCCAACCTGTACCGGGCCTGGCGGAGGCGGAGGCGGTGGAATTATCTGGCATTTAAAGGCTGGTGCATTTCCCGCTGAAGTATCCACCTCGGTTTTACCCGGAGAAGCAATGCCTGGAGATTGTGCAGCTATGCTACCGGCAGCCGGATTACCAGGAGTAGTAACCGACAACCTGATCGTTCCAATAAATGGGTTTTTATTGAATTCGATCTATTCTAGTAAAACAGGAAAAACATCTACTACTATTTGTGAAAATGAGGCTCCATTAATATTACTTGGAACATATCCCCAAGGTGGTACTTTACCCTATACATTTATTTGGGAGAGCAGTGAAGATAAGGTTGTATGGAATCTTGCAGATGGAACAAATAACCAAAAGGATTATATGCCAGGTTCAATTGATAGTAAAATATATTTCAGAAGATCAGTAATTGATAATTCTGCCCCCCCAATCGTTGATGTCAGTAAATCAATAACAGTAAGTGTAGGTTCTGTAGTCACTACCGGTAGTATAACAGGGAATGAACTAGTCAACGAATCTGATGTAACACCTTACACGGTTGACCAAAGCATTGGCTCAATATATAATTGGACTGTTTCGGGTGGAACTATTCTATCTGGGCAAGGAACAGACTCAATAAATGTACAATGGGGATCTCCGGGAAGTGGTGCTGTATCTGTTATTGAAACAAACGAAGATGGATGCAAAGGAGATATAGTAAGCATTGAGGTTAATATTGGCTCAACAGGAATTGAAAACTTAGCAGGTGAGGGATTACACATATACCCAAATCCATTCTTTAATAAAATCACCATTGAATTTCCAAATACGGAAGGTGATAAGTTTAGATTAATCCTAAGGGATATAACTGGAAAAACGGTGAATGTAATCGAAGGAATAAGAGATTCGATAGTTGAACTGGATCGTGGAAGCTTAGCAGCTGGATTATACTTCATCGAACTTAACGGATCTAAAGTTTATAAGGGCAAGATATTGATAGAATGACATTTTTGCACTAAATACTCTGAAGGCTATCCTACAGATCCCAAATAGGGTAGAACCTTAGAATTCCACCCATTGCAAATCCTGATCCGACACAAATAATGGTCCCTTTGTTTGTTTTCCGTTACAGGGGAGGTTTCAAAATTCAATTGTTTGGGGGAGTATTGTTTGGTCAATCAAAAAAACGGATACTTATAAACATACTGCTAAAATAAAGGCTTATCCATATCACCTAGACCTACAGTCAGTGAAGGATTAAGGAAATGAATCATCCACTTTTGGAGTTTATTTTGTATTCTGCAATTATTTCGGTTATTAAATTATGTAACTTATGTTTTCTTCCCTTGGCAATATTCCTGGCGATAAAAACATTCCTTACATGTCTGGCAATTATATGTTCATTGTGTTTCATATCTTTAGCCTCAATTTCGAAAAGAGATATATATTCTTCTACGATTGGTAGAATTATTGATTTTAGCTCTTCCCTTGATTTTTTCATCCTTTTGATCGTTCAATGCACCCATGAAGAACTTTCTGGAAACACCTACATTTTTAACTGTCCTGCGAAAAGACTCTCGGAAATCTGATACAGTTTACTTTGTTATTTAGTTTTATCCGTCTTAGGCAGATTAACTTTTATTGGTTTTAAATTTGGGTTGGATTTATTCCCTTTTGGGGTCCAAGTTTGTATAATAAATTTTACCATTCCTTGCCTGGTTTGCTTGTTTAATACCTGAACGAATCTGAATCCACAGATATTATGTAAAAGACAATTCTTAATGTATTTGTTCTTTTCACTGTTAAGTAAATGATTCATCATAGTAAGTGCCAGGTTATCCGTTTCATTCACATAAATGCAACTTTGGAATCCGCCAGATAATTCTTCATAAAGCATATATATGCCTGGGCTATTAGGAACATTTTCAAAAATTGCATATCTAGTCATTGACTGTATAAATCGAGACCATTTTACCTCCATTACTCACTGGTATTTTGGAATTATAAATTCCTTTACCTATTAATTCCAAAAATTCCAAAAAGGTACCCTGGATTTCATAACTTTTTGACGAAAATCAATTAATTTATATCGGTTTTAAATTATGCCCCAAAAAGTCTATAAAGCAACCTGAATTTAAGTAAACTAGTAAAAGACGCTTTCGATCCAGATTTAAGTCACCTTCATTTATACATTAAATATATTTTAAAAGTGTCTGTGAAGGTATGACGTGTCTACAATTTAATCCAAGTAAGTTTTTAATATCCGATTTCTTGAAATATGCTTTAATTTTCTAATAGCCTCTTCTTTGATTTGCCTGACCCTTTCTCTCGAAAGATCAAATTTCTCACTAATCTCTTCGAGCATGTATGAATGTTTGCCTGCTAACCCAAAATATAGTTTTATGATATCAGCTTCTCTACGGGTCAATGTATTTAGGGCCCTTTCAATTTCTATCTTTAGTGAATCCTTTAACAAGTTTTCATCAGTTGTCGGAGCATCTTTGCTTATAAATACATCATACATATTGACCTCTTGATCTTGTACAATTGGGGCATCCATTGATATATACCTCTCGTTGCTTTTAATAGCTTCTATCACATCAGCAGGAACCAATTCTAATGCCTGTGAAATCTCAAGGATAGTTGGTTCTCTTCCGTATTTTTGTTCCAGGTCGGTAAGAGTTTTATTTATTTTGTTAATAGAACAGATTCTGTTTAATGGGAGCCGTACAATTCTTGAATGTTCTGATAAAGCCTGTGAAATAGATTGTCTGATCCACCAAATAGCGTAGGATATAAATTTAAATCCTCTTGTTTCATCAAATCGTTCTGCTGCTTTAACCAATCCAATATTCCCCTCGTTGATTAAATCTGGAAGACTTAAGCCCCGATTCTGATATTGTTTTGCGACTGATACAACAAACCTTAAATTTGCCTTTATCAATTGGTTCAGTGCATTTAAATCTCCCTTGTGAATCCTTTCGGCAAGATCAGCTTCTTTTTCGTTTGAAATCAGTTCCAACTTACATATGTCATGCAGGTATTTATCCAACGACAAAACCTTTCTTGAGGTAATTTGTTTGCTAATCTTTAATTGTCTCATTCAGGTGTGGACAAGGAAATGTATACTATTTAAAACTTACTTTGTAAATGGACTACTTTTAATGAATTGAATAAATCCTTATTCCCAGTTAAAATGCATTACTGCCTGGTCATTTGATTTCCGAGAAACCTCGAATATCGGCAATAAGCTCCAGATCTGATTGATCAATTTTATCTCCAAATTGATCAATAAGTTCAGGCACATTACAATGTTCAGCAACCCATAGATAATATTGAAAGTTATCCATGCCAGTTTGTTTATAGACCAAATAGACCTGTAGATAACCTTCTGCAATTTCTTTGATATCCTTTTCCGTTAAACTACCTGGTTTGCTTTCAAGAGGTGGAATCTGTATAATAATGCCGAATATCAAGGTATCAGGGTGCTTAATTGTAACCCGATTAGCTTTAAATATAATAGGCCACAAACAGGATTTATTATAATAGTGATTGGAAAGATCCCACAAGTTATCTCTTATTATTACTTCATGCTGATCACCGGGAAATCCAGTCTCAACATACTTATCTTCCGCTAATTGTGATTTTGCCTCTTCAGTTCTACTCTCCGCTTCTATCATCTCCTGTTCTGCGACATTTATTTCTTCTTCAACTGATTCAACGGATTTCCAAGGTTGCCATAAGAGAATAACACTTACTAGAATAATTGTGGTGGCTAACACCCAAAACCATCCGGAAACTTTAGTTAATAATTTCTTCCTTTCGAATTGCTTTTTTCCTTTTTTAGAAATCTTTTTAGGTTTTGTAACTTCAGGTTCAACATCAACAATGGGAGATTCCGGTTCAACAGTTTTAATTGGTACTTGTTCTTTGTCAATAGGTGTTACATCTTCTGTTATTTCATCTCTGACTATCATTGATTTCAAATCTTCGTATCTGCGGTTAATAAATCTTCGTAATGATAACTCAGGCTTGAAATTTATCTTATTATGCGCAGGAATTTCAATCACCTCCCCAGTTTGAGGGTTTCTTCCCTTTCTGGATTTAGTCCATTTCAAACTGAAATAACCCAGACCTATTATCCGTTGTCGCCCGTCATGCTCAAGACCCTCTTTTGTTAGATTCCCTATCTCTTTGAGCAGGTCATGAATAATTTGTTTGGATGCACCGGTTTCTACAGCAATTTTGTCAATTAAATCAGAAAATGTTAGTTTATTCTTCATTGTTAACCTACTTTTCTTTTAGTTCATTTTTAATTGATGAATAAGGATGATAGGTTACAATTCGCTTTGGAGGTATAATCATGAATTTCTTTATTTGCGGATTATAAGCCTTTCGTTTTTGTCTAATCTGAGTTCTGAATGAACCAAATCCGGGTATAGTAATACCAAAATCTTCGTCAAGTAATTTTTTAATCATTTGAGTGCTACTATTTAGCAGTCTTTTTGTCTCAGATTGTGATGAACCTAAACGTATTGATAGTTTTTTAATTACTTCTAAATAAGTCATAATCACAAGGATATTAATGGTTTATAATATCGAGGTAAAGAAAAAAAAGGTAGTAATTTTTCCTTGACACGAAGGTTAAGTGTCCCGGTTTGTATATACAAAGATACAACTCACAACAGGTGAAAGTCAAGTAAAGTGAGCTTTTATTCCCCTCCTGGATGGTTAATTTATTATGTTAACCTGTTGTGCTATTGAATTTTGTTAATAACTATACAGAAAAAAGATTGTGCATTATACTGATATTCAGTATATTAAAGGAAGTAATTCGCGACAAACACTTCCAAATCATGCACAATCTCAAAACGAATTTCGACAAGATTTTTGACAT
>JAFCGF010000032.1 GCA_017608295.1 Candidatus Woesearchaeota archaeon | reverse complement strand
G
The DNA here is from genome assembly GCA_017608295.1 of Candidatus Woesearchaeota archaeon. The sequence continues at coordinate 22,996 of JAFCGF010000032.1, read as the reverse complement.
GCTTTTCGGTTATCGAAAAAGCTATGGAAGATTTACATGAAAATGAAATCAGTGCATCAGTCGTAACCGTATTTGAAGTAATGGAGCATTTATACAACCCCTTAGAGTTCTTGCTATCAGTAAAAGAGATTATAAGACCCGGCGGGATACTTATATTTACAACGCTCACTGTAACAGGTTTTGACATCCAGGTCCTTTGGGATCATTCGAAGAGTGTGTGCCCCCCTCAACACATTAATCTGATTTCTGTGGTGGGAATGCGCCGACTGATTGAGCGAAGTGGTTTGGAATTAGTTGAGCTCGAAACCCCTGGAGAACTTGATGTGGACATCGTTCGCAATGCATGCGCTGAAGATTCTGACATCAACCTGCCTCGCTTCATTAGACAAATTGCAGATAGTCCGGAGGGAAAAGTGAGGAAGGAATTTCAGCAGTTTCTAAGAAATAATAATCTCAGTTCACATATTCGAATCATCGCGGCTTGCCCTAAGGCGTAGGATAGTGAAGAAAAATCCTTTAAAAGTAGCGCTTGCACAAAATAGACAGACCTACGGTTCATGGGTAACACTTGCACATCCCCTAATCCCAGAGATACTTTCCCAGGCGGGATTTGATTGGCTGGTCGTCGATATGGAGCACAGTTCAATAGGTCTCAACGAGTTGTTGCCACTTATCATTTCTATCGAAGCAAGAGGTATGGTCCCACTGGTGCGTGTTGGTGAAAACGATGCTAATCTGATAAAGCGCATTATGGATGCGGGCGCCTATGGGGTGATCGTGGCCAATGTGAATACCGCCAGAGAGGCAAAAGCCGCTGTAAGCGCAGTCAGATATCCCCCCTCAGGAACTCGGGGAGTTGGACTTTACCGCGCACAGGAATATGGAAAGAAGTTTGAAGAATACAAAACTTGGCTTTTGGAAGAGAGCGTAGTTATTGTTCAAATTGAACATATCGAGGCAGTAAGAAATATTGATGAAATACTGGCCACCCAGGGTATAGATGGATTTATCGTTGGGCCATATGATTTGTCTGGGTCTCTTGGAAAGATTGGTGAATTTGATTCGCCAGAGGTCACAGATGCGTTGGACGCAATTATGGAAGCTGCTAAACGTCACAAGGTTACGGCGGGATTTCACTCAGTCTATTCCGATCCGAAACAAGCAAAGAGGAGGCGCGAAGATGGATACAAGTTTTTGGCTTTCAGCGTAGATGCGATCTTCTTAGGTGATGCTGCCAATGATGCACTGTCGAAATTGAAAGAAGGATAGATGAAATCAGTAGCCATAATACCTGCACGCATGGCTGCGAGCAGGTTTCCAAACAAACCCTTGGCGCCGATTTGTGGTATACCACTTGTCGAACATGTTCGTAGACGGGTCTGTATGTGTGATGCACTCGATCAAGTTTTCGTCGCCACTTGTGATGACGAAATCAGGGATGCTGTTGAATCATACGGTGGAAAGGTGTTCATGACTGCCGACACACACGAACGATGTACTGATCGGATTGCGGAAGCGGCCTCGAGAATAGATGCAGATGTGGTGGTAAATGTTCAGGGAGACGAGCCGCTGGTGCTGCCGGAAATGATTAATGATGTGATTCGGCCGTTTTCGGAGTATCCAAATATTGATTCAGTGAATTTGGTAACAAGGATTGTAGACGAAAGAGAATTCCTTGACCCGAATGCCTTAAAAGTAGTTGCCAACATTTGTGGTGACGCGCTTTATATCTCACGAGAGCCTATCCCGTCAAGCAAGAAGGCCGAGAATAACGATTATGTGAAATTAAAGCAATTAGGTATAATCGGTTTCAGGAGCGATTTCCTACAAGTTTTCTCAAAGCTTGATCCAACACCATTGGAAATAGTCGAATCGGTTGATATGATGCGGGCTGTGGAGCACGGGTACAAAGTGAAGATTGTAGAAACTAAGGGTATGATGATAGGCGTCGATTTACCTTCAGACATAGAGCGGGTGGAGAAGTGTCTGAAAGTTGATCCTTTGTTGGCTATATACTGCTAGGTAAGATACGAGCAAACAAGATTAAAAAAGAAATGGCAGTTAGAGCGAGATATGAGAAATTGATGAAGAAGGATAAACTCAGGGTAGGTATTGTTGGTTATGGTGTGGTAGGAAAGCGACGTCGCCTAATGATCGATCTTCATCCGAGTCTAAAGACAGTTGCTGTATGCGATCAGGCATTTTCAGAAGTCTGCGTATTGGATGATGGTGTTAAGGCATTTCAAGACTATAAGCAACTGTTCAACGAGTCTTTGGATGTAATTTTCATTTCTGTGCCCAATTACCTAGCTGCCGAAGTGACTATGGCCGGTCTGGAAAGGGGTGTACACGTATTTTGTGAAAAGCCTCCGGGTCGCAGTGTTTCAGATATTGAGAAAGTGATAAAAGTCGAAAAGAAACATCCTGATCTAGTCCTGAAATACGGCTTTAACCATCGGTACCATGAATCGGTAAGGGAAGCCTTTTGTATCATCAAGTCAGGAGTGTTGGGAGAAATCATTAATCTTCGAGGTGTTTATGGCAAGAGCAAGATTATTTCCTATACCAGTGGATGGCGCGCAGAGAGGAAATTTGCAGGAGGTGGGATTTTGCTCGATCAGGGCATCCATATGCTAGATCTCATGACGCTTTTTTGCGGTGAATTTACTGAAATCAAGAGTTTTGTTTCAAATAAATTCTGGAATCATGATGTAGAAGATAATGCTTATGCGATCATGAAAGACCGACACGGTCGCATTGCAACCTTGCACTCAAGTGCCACCCAATGGCAACACAGGTTTTCCCTTGATATCGGCCTTACTGAAGGGTACCTCCTATTGCAAGGTATTCTCTCGGGCTCAAAAAGCTATGGCAGCGAGCGGTTAGTTATTGGGAATCGCAACGACTGTGATACAGGCACCGCTCGTGAAGAAACCGTAACCTATTTGGAGGACAACTCGTGGCGAGACGAAGTACATGAGTTCGCTGATGCGATTGTGAACGGAAACAGGATTCAAAGCGGAACAAGCTCGGACGCCCTTGCATCGATGAAACTCGTCTTTAAAATATATTATGGGGATCCGCAGTGGCGGGATATGTTCCAAATTCCCAACCCTGACGGGAAATATATAAGTATAGATGAGGGCTAGATGAACCAAATAGAAAGACTTTTCGGAAAAGGTAGAGGCTTTAAGGCTTTTGCGGCTGGTTATTTTGAATATATACATCACTTACTTAAGTTGCTTGATATTACTGCTGTTGAATTGCTCATACACGAACTTGAAAGCGCCCGAAAAAATGGATCTACAGTTTTCGTCGCTGGTAATGGAGGATCAGGGGCCACTGCTTCTCATATGGCCAATGACATTGGCGTGGATGTGCTTAAGAAGGGAGACGCTGATAACCCTTTTCGGATATTGGCGCTGACCGAGAACATATCAGTGATGACAGCCATTGCAAATGATGACGGTTACGAGAACCTGTTCGTAAACCAGTTGAAAATTCATTACAGGGAAGGAGATAAGCTGGTTGTCATCTCTGCCAGTGGAAATTCACCAAATGTAGTTTCAGCCGCACAATGGGTTAAACAGCGCGCAGGCAAAACAATCGGCATCGTCGGTTTTGGAGGTGGCAGGCTTAAAGACATCTGTGACATCGTAATCCATGTTATGGCAAAAGAAGGAGAGTATGGTCCCGTCGAGGATATTCACTTGATTATTGACCATCTTATATCGAACTGGCTGATATGTAAATTGAAAGGTGAGGGCAAAGAATGAAATCTTTAGAAGGTGTAAAGATACTGATAGGACCTTCTACCTTTGGGCATCCTGATCCAACACCAATTAAGCGCCTCCAAGAAAAGGGGTGCACGATCATCGATAATCCCTTTAAGAGAAAGTTAACCAAGGGCGAATTGTCTTCTCTGCTTGATAAAGATGTATCAGGCCTTATAGCAGGGCTTGAGTTGCTTGATAAGGAAGTTATTGAACGAGCTAACCTCAAAGTAATATCGAGATGTGGTTCAGGAATTTCAAATATAGATATGGAAGCAGCCAAAGAATTTGGTGTTAAGGTTTATAATACGCCTTTTGGACCTACTCAGGCTGTAGCAGAGCTAACAATTGGCGCCATGCTAAGTCTCCTCAGAATGCTGCCCGAAATGGACAGAAATATGCATAATCGGAAATGGACCAAAAGGGTCGGAAGCCAGCTTAAGGGGAAAACAATTACAATTATAGGGTTTGGTCGTATAGGCCACCGGGTTGCCAGTCTCCTAAGGACTTTTCAAACAAAAATTCTTGGGGTGGACCCGTACGTTAACACCGCCGTTTCGGGGGTAGAGTTGACCACCCTTGAGGGGGCTTTGCCACGAACTGATATTGTCACATTACATTCTGGAGGAGAAGCCCAACTTATTGGAAGTGAGCAATTTGACCAAATTAAACCTGGGGCTTTGCTGCTAAATGCCGCTCGGGGAGGTTTAGTAGATGAAAATGCACTAATGGATGCCCTAGATAGAGAACGCATACGAGGAGCTTGGCTCGACACATTTGAGGTAGAGCCTTATGCTGGTGCGCTTTGCGATTATCCACAGGTAATTCTGACTCCCCACATAGGGTCCTATACGTTCGAATGCAGGCGAAAGATGGAAATTGAAGCTGTTCAAAATTTGCTAGAGGGTTTTAGAGTTGAATAGAAAAGCAAACGGTTATCCAAATCTGCAATACTGTTTAAAGCTATCAACGGAAGTTGCAAAGAAAGCCGCTACGGACATTTTTTCGGACCAAAATTCAGTAATTTTAGCCGATTTTGAGAGGGATATCAAAATCAGGGGCGACATAAAGCTGAACGAAATTATCGTAAATCACTTAACAAATGGTTCTCCTTACCCTGTCTTCTCTGAAGAAGGAGGGAATTCAATTGTTGAATGGACCAAAGAGAAATATCGATGGATTGTTGATCCTTTGGATGGAAGTCTTAATTTCTCCCGAGGTATTCCTTTATCTTGTGTTTCAATAGCATTTTGGAAAAGCATGGAGCCTTTAGTGGGTGTTGTCTATGATTTCAATCGTGATGAATTATTCACGGGTGTAGTAGGAGAGGGAGCTTGCGTGAATGGGAAAGGTATACGCGTAGGTTGTGTGACTGAAGAGAGGAACGCAGTTTTATGCACTGGTTTTCCGGTGAGTACAGATTTTTCTGAGCGGGCCTTACTACGCTTTGTGAGGAATATCCAGTCATATAAAAAAGTTCGGCTACTGGGATCTGCAGCTCTTTCCCTTGCATATGTGGCATCAGGCAGAGCTGATGTGTATGAGGAGCACGATATTGCTCTTTGGGACGTGGCTGCCGGGATTGCTATTGTTATGGCTGCGGGAGGAGTCGTTGAATTTTATCCTTCCAAGAAGATTAATAGACTCATGGTTAAAGCTATCGGTTCAAAATCAATGTCACTAAGGTAATTCGCCTTATGAAGGTAGTGTATAGAATATGATTTTCGATATCAAAGATGCAATCTGTTAATATTATTGTATAAAGAAATCAGTGGACCTCAGCAAAATGAGGCACTGATGAAGCTGAAACAGTAAATGATTCTAAGGTACATGAGAAAAGCCGCGTCCGCCGTTCGCCTCTTGATGCAGGATCCTGAAGAGTTCTGTCAAGTGCTCAACGAAAAAAAATTCAATCTTTTCCCAATGCGTCGAGTAGAATATAATAAAAAATTCAAAATGAGCCTTGTCAAATGGCTTATTTGGCATCAAAAAGCGATTCATTTTAAGAAATGTCACTGGATGGGAGTGAAAGCTTACAAGAATCCGTTTGACTCGTGGATATATCAGGAAATAATTTATGAAGTTCAGCCAGATGTTATAATAGAAATTGGGAGTGCAGAAGGAGGTAGTACGCTTTACTTTGCTCACCTTTTAGACCTACTTGGGAAAGGAATCGTGATTTCGGTAGATATTGACAGGTCATGTTATAACGTAAAGCATGATAGGATCCATGTTATTACAGGAGACAGTTCATCTTTAGAGACTATTTCTACGGTAGCAAAATTGTGCAAAGGAAGAACAGTTTTATTGATTCATGATGGAAATCATAGCAAAGAAGCGGTTCTTAAAGATCTGAAGGCTTACTCAAGCTTTATTAGCGTTGGAAGTTATTTTATTGTCGAAGATGGCATTGTTGATCTATTTAGCAAAGGTGGCTGCTTTGGCAGTTTTGATGAAGGACCACTTGCAGCCGTCGAAGAATTTTTGTGTACAACCTCAGATTTTGTTGTTGATAAAGAAAAGGAACGGTATATTCTTACCTATAATCCAAAAGGATTTTTAAGAAGAATCAAAGAAGATATTGGAAGCAATGAGGTTTGGATATAGTAGAAGCCGTTAAGATGCTGAAAAATAGAATGATGAAGCGTCCTATATTACTGGTATGGGACGGCGAAGGTATAGCGCCAAGCGGTAAATGGGAAACCGTTTTGTGGAGTAGCTTCGGTATAGACAAGAAACCGGGAACTATTTCAATTCCGAAATTGATTGAAGATCAATCTGATTCCTTGCGATTGAGATATTTGGAAGGTATTTATAAACTTGGTGAAAAACTAATATCTGGAAAAAGGATAGTCGATTCATTAGAATTGCGATCAGGGTTAAGCTATTGGTGGATGATTGTTGACTTAGGAAAAAATCCTTACAAATCTAATCGAATTTACGATGCATTCAAATTTTTTGCATTGGAGAGTTTAAGTGGATCACTCAGGGCCAGGCGAATCATTTTTGCAAGTGCTGATAAGACACTTATCGCGGTTTGTAGGCGATGGTGCATGAATGCTGGCATCTCTTTTGAATGCTGGAAGTTGAAAGAGAAGGCTGATTCTTACACCTGGACCAAGACGTTGAAGAGACTCTTTTATTATGCATTGCCACATCCTGTGCGAGCCGCGATTACCCTTTTTCGATATTTCCTTGATAGATGGTCATTGAGACAAAATTGGGCATCGGTTTTGCGCGGCGCTGAGATCACTTTTGTTGACTATCTGATCAATGTTGATCTAAAAGGCTTGTTGAATCGGCAATTCGTTTCCGAGTATTGGACCAATTTGCTAAATATACTTAAGCGCACTGGATCAAGAGTAAACCTGTTGCATCTTTTTGTTTCTCACGAAGCAATCAAATCGAGTACTGAAGCGATGGATGTGCTTAAATCTTTTAACAAAACGTCGAAGTCGCAACAGGCTCATTTCTGCTTGGATGAAGAATTGAGCTTTTCAGTGCTACTAGGGGTTATTATAGATTATGTCAGACTAGCTATTATTAGTATCAAGTTGTCTGCTATCAAACACTGTTTTCGGTCTTCAACGTCAAATATCGATCTTTGGCTTTTGTTTAGGGAAAACTGGCGAAATGCGATGCACGGTAAAGTGGCAATTAAAAACTGTCTGTTTATAAATCTTTTTGAACGTAAGCTTTTGAGATTCCCTCGCCAAAAACTTGGTATCTATCTTCAGGAAAATCAAGCATGGGAGATGGCCTTTATTCATTTATGGAAGGCGGCTGGGCATGGAGTTTTAATCGGTGTTCCTCATACCACCGTGCGGTATTGGGATATGCGCTACTTTTTTGATTCTCGCAGCTACGTGCGAAAAGGCAAGAACAACTTGCCGATGCCAGATAAAGTAGCAGTGAATGGAACTGCAGCTGTGAATGCATACCGTAATTGTGGTTATCCGGAAGATCAAATATCAGAGGTTGAAGCACTTAGGTACCTTTACTTAAATCGTTCTAATCAGCAGATAGGAGAAAAGGTGAATTGTAGGGATGCGCTACGAGTTTTGATTTGTGGAGACATGTTGCGATCGGCCAACCAACAGATGTTGTGTTGGTTAGAATTGGCTAATAAGAATATTTTAAGAAATATTAGCTACACAGTAAAGCCTCATCCCGCTTGCGTGATAAAAGAAAGCGACCACCCGTCTTTGAAGATTCGCATTTCCAATGCTCCCATGGCTAAATTGCTTGGAGAGTGCGATGTGGCTTTTACAAGCAATATGACCTCTGCTGCGGTAGATGCCTATTGTACAGGTGTACCCGTTGTTTCTGTTCTAGATGGCAATACCTTCAATATGAGCCCGCTGCGGGGATTGGAGCCTGTTACCTATGTAACAAATGCGGATGAGCTTGCAGATGCTCTGGAAAGAGCCCCCGGGCATCATAGGGTTGTAAAGAGGCAGTATTTTTGTTTAGAGGAAGAGTTGCCGCGTTGGCGGAGGCTTCTGCGTATCGAAAGCTGAAAAGCATAATTCGGAGTAATGCGGGAATGTCCTGCATCTGAGTAAATGCCTTGACCACAGATCTATAATGCCTAAACGATTAACTATGGACGTAGTGATACTGTGCGGTGGCAGAGGAACGCGGTTGAGTGAAGAGACCTATTTGAAGCCCAAGCCTATGGTGGAGATCGGGGGGATGCCGATTTTGTGGCATATAATGATGACTTACAGTCATTTTGGGTTTAAGCGGTTTGTGCTGGCGTTGGGGTATAAGGGGGAACAGATCAAGCAGTTTTTCTTGAATTACCGGCTCACCGGAAGCGATTTTATGCTGAAAATGGATCCGCAGACCAGTCCTGAGTATTTTAATCATTCCAATGAAGTGGATTGGGAGATCAAGTTTGTGGATACGGGGGAGCGAACGCTGAAAGGTGGGCGGATCAAGCGGCTGGAGAAATATATTGAAGGGGATGCGTTTCATTTGACCTATGGGGATGGGGTTTCGAATCTGGATTTGAATGAGCTAGTGGCGTTTCACAAGAGGCATGAGTGTGTGGGGACGGTGAGTGCGGTGCACCCTCCGTCTCGGTTTGGGGAGTTGCTGCTGGAAGGGGATGAGGTGCGAGAGTTTGAGGAAAAACCACAGATGGGGAGCGGGTATATCAATGGCGGGTTTTTTGTTTTTGACAGGAAGATGCTGGAGTATTTGAGTGAGGAGGAGGGGTGTGATTTTGAATTTGGGCCGTTGCAGGAGATGGCAAAGGAAGGGGAACTGCGGGCGTATCGGCATGATGGGTTTTGGCAGTGTATGGATAACGTGAGGGAGCGGGATTATCTGGATCGGCTTGTGAGAGAAAGGAAAGCGCCATGGATGGTATGGAAATAGGACGCAGATGAACTCAGATTTACAGGATTTCAAGTATAAGAAACTCACTGAGAAAATTATTGAAATTTTTTATCGGGTGTATAACAGGCTCAGGTATGGATTCCTGGAAAAGGTGCATGAAAATGCGATGGTGATTGAGTTCAGGGATGAGGGGATTTGTGCGGTTCTACAATATGCGATAAAGGTGCTGTATAAGGCCGAGGTCATAGGGGCGTATTTTGCGGATATTTTGGTTGATGGTAAGGTGATCGTTGACATCAAGGCCATTAGGGATTGTTCGAGGAGCATGAGGCGCAGTTGCTGAATTATCTGAAGGCGACCGATGTTGAGGTGGGGCTGCTTTTGAACTCTGATCCCAAGCCGGAGATCAGGCGGAAGGCCTTTGACAATGCAAGGAAATAGGACGCTGATTTACGCATCTGCATATGGATATGCTCCTTTGGTTTCCAAAAAATTCTGAAAATCTGTGTTGATCTGCGTCCCCGTGAAAATATGAAGTTGTTTTATAATAATGCATATGAAGGTAAAACAGTTCTCGTGACTGGGAATACCGGGTTTAAAGGGTCATGGCTGTGTTTGTGGTTGAGAGAACTTGGGGCGGAGGTGGTGGGTTATTCGCTCCCTGCGCCTACGGAACCGAACCACTTTTCACTGCTGGGGCTGGATTATGAAACGGTGATAGCGGATGTGCGTAACTTGGAGCAGGTTGTTGGCGTGTTTGAACGGGTGCGGCCGGAGGCGGTGTTTCATTTGGCGGCCCAGCCGATTGTGCGGTATTCCTATGAATCGCCGGTGGAGACCATGCAGACGAACGTTATGGGAACCGTGAATGTGTTAGAGGCCTGCCGACGGATGCCTGGTATTAAGGCCTTGGTCAGCATTACTAGCGATAAATGTTATGAGAATCATGAGTGGGCTTGGGGGTACCGGGAGGTGGATCGGCTTGGGGGGGATGATCCATACAGTGCGTCTAAGGCGTGTGCAGAGATGATTATTTCGGCGTACAGACGTTCCTATCTGAGCGGAGAAGGGGGGCGGACCAGGGTGGCGAGTGTGCGAGCCGGAAACGTGATCGGCGGCGGGGACTGGGCCGCGGATCGGCTGCTACCGGATATTATGAGATGTGCGGGGAAAGGCGAAACCGTTCAAATACGAAATCCGAACGCGACCCGGCCGTGGCAGCATGTGCTGGAGCCTTTGAGCGGGTATTTGTGGTTGGGGAGTCGGCTTTTAGCTGGAGAAGATGGCTATGCGGACGCCTGGAATTTTGGGCCGGCTAGTGAAGATGTCATGTCAGTCAGAGACGTGGCGGAGTTGATTCAGGGCATATGGGGGGCCGCACGTTGTGAATTCAGGGCAGCGGTGGGGCAATTTCATGAGAATACCCTGTTGAAGCTGGATATTTCGAAGGCCCAGGCGTTTCTCGAATGGAGACCTTTGTGGCGGATGAAGCAGGCCATTGAAAAGACGGTCTTGTGGTATCGGGATTTCTATGAGAACAGCCGAGATTCAATGCTGACGCATTCGTTGGATGATTTGGGGGAGTATGTTGAGAGGGCGATGAAGGATGGAAGCTCTTGGGCGGTGGAATAGGATGTAGATGGACGCAGATTTTCTGGATCAGGCATAATGTTGGGTACTGGGTTCAGACGACAGAGGACGGAAGACGGATGAAGGAGGACAGGGTGTGCTAAGGGGTCTGTTTCGTGAAGAAAAGAGAGGGGTGCCATGAAACCAACTCTGATTTGGGTATTTTTTTAAGCCTGGTGGGAACTCAACGGGTTTCTCAGGCAGGGGATTTTACAGAAAAGGACCGAGAGTGGCTGATTCGGTTGGAGACAAAGGTGGAAGAGGGGCAGAAGGCGCTTCAGCGACAAATCGACACATTGAGTGCTGCTACTTAGAGAAAGATAGATGATCTTCGAAAACCCTTCTTTTGTGGGGTTTTGGTATATTGTTTGGCGGGATGGGGCTGCTGATGGGTTATGTGATATCGGACAGAAGAACGGCCCTTGAACCGGTGGAAAGGAAATGCAAGGCCTTGGAAGAGGAAGGGGATAGGTGACCGTTCACGGAGTGATAGACTACTGGAGTGTTGGAGTGATGGAAATCACGGCCAAGGCGTAACGCAAGCATGCGTCTTAGCTCCATTGGCTAGGTCGATTTTTCTTGTCTGGTATACGCCAGACAAAGCTTACGCGCATTCGGCAGAGAAAGATGAAATAGTTAGGACTTCTCAGGTTCATTTAATACTCAAGTACTCCAACACTCCATCTCGTCGCAAACGGGTACAAATAATCTGCGAAAATCTGCGTCCTGTTATGATTGAAGGGGTTGTTGTAAAGGATTTGAAGCAGTTTGTGGATGACCGGGGGAGGGTCATGCATATGCTTCGGGCGGATGATGCGCTGTTTGAAAAGTTCGGGGAGGTGTATTTTTCCGAGGTGTTGCCGGGGGTGGTTAAGGCATGGAAAAAACATAGGTTTATGACCCAACTTTTTGCAGTGCCTGTGGGGATGATCCGGCTGGTAATATATGACGACCGGGAAGGTCCCGCGACTCGTGGAGAAGTGGCGGTTTTTGAGACGGGGCGGGAGAAGTATCAGCTGATCAGGGTACCGGCCAGCGTGTGGTATGGGTTTAAGTGCATCAGTAAAGGCCCTGCGCTTTTGGTCAACTGTTCGGACCTGCCCCATGATCCCGATGAGGTGGAAAATATTGACTCCGCTGCTGCGGAAATCCCACATGCCTGGTCTTGATCTTATATGGCGGAGAAAGTTTTAGTTACCGGGGGCCTGGGTTATGTCGGCGGCAGGGTTTCAGCATACCTTGCTCAAAAAGCGGATTTACATGTCTCCGTTGGCACGCGCCGGAAAGATGCTTTGCGGCCACACTGGCTGCAAAATGGAGATATTGTGCCTATGGACTTAGAATCCAGGGCGTCCCTTGAAAACGCATGTACAGGGGCCAAGCATGTTATCCATTTGGCTGCAATGAATGAGATCGATTCAGCCAGGGACCCTGAGAAGGCTTTGGCTGTGAATGGGCGGGGGACGTTGAGGCTGCTTGAGGCGGCAAAAGAGGCAGGCGTGGAGCGGTTTATCTATTTTTCTACAGCCCATGTGTATGGGACGCCGCTAAAAGGGGTTATTACGGAATACACGCTTCCCAGACCTGTGCACCCCTATGCCATCACCCATAAGACAGCAGAGGATTTCGTCCTGGCTGCCCATGACAGCGGTGATTTGACTAGCGTGGTTTTGCGTTTGTCCAATGCTATCGGGGCGCCTAACTCAATATATGCAGATCGGTGGACACTGGTTGTGAATGATCTGTGTCGGCAGGCTGTTGAAAGAAGAAGGCTTTCACTCCGTTCCAGCGGTGTACAAGAACGGAATTTTATTCCCCTTGAAGACGTGGAAAAGGCTGCTTCACACTTTCTTGAAGTGAAAACGCGAATGTGTCGGGATGGATTGTTTAACCTTGGCGGAGAACATTCTATACGGATAATTGATTTAGCCAGACTGATTGCAAAAAGATGTGAGGTTTTACTGGGTTTTGTGCCTGTCATAGAGCGACTGGAGCCAAGGGGGGATGAAGAATTCGAAGCGTTGAAATATGATATGGAAAAAGCAAAAGCGACCGGCTTCTCCTTAACTTGTGATATCAAAAGGGCGATTGATTCAACTCTCTTATTTTGTGACGAGGCTTTTGGGGGTCGTAATGAGGAGTGACAGGTGCCCAAAGGTGAAGGGTAATTTAGAGACAGTTCCGATGGTGTCTGTTATCGTTCCCACTTTTAACCGTGTGGACCTTTTGCCAGAGACAGTGGATTCCATATTGTCCCAGACATTTGATGACTTTGAGTTGATTATTGTGGATAACATGTCGGAAGACGGTACGGAAACGTATGTCAATGGCCTGAAAGATCCAAGGATCAGGTATTTTCGAAATCCAAACAATGGCGTCATTGCAGTCAATAGGAATGTGGGGATCAGAAATGCGAGAGGGAAATATATTGCTTTTTGCGATGATGATGATTTATGGCACCCCAATAAGATTGAAGAACAACTTCGCAATTTTGACCCAAATGTTATCGGAGTGGCGACCAATGCTCATATGTTTGGGGAGAAAAGTAGATTAAAACATAGATTATTGAGAAACGACATTTTTTTAAAACCTGGCTGTAATATTGGCATGATTAAGAGCACAATTTTATCATCTCTAATGATAAGGAAGGATTCGGGAGTTCTGTTTGATGAGAGGGAGTCATTCAAATTCGTTGAGGATTTTGCCATTCTTGTAAAATTGATGTACCAGACTCAAGGAATGATAAAGCTTCTACACAGGCCGCTGACTTACTATAGGTATCATTCAGGAAACAACGCTGCCAATTTGGAAAGTGCAAAGAATTCTTTGAATGTTGTTCGAGAGTACAGTGCATATTTGTCGAATGAACAGCGTATAGAAGCTTATCGTCGGTGTTTTATGCTGATAGCTCGGCTGGGACTCAAATGTCAATCTCCTGAAAGTAAGAGGTATTTCTTCGAGGCGCTTAGATATATAGACGGCTGGTCAAAAGCCAGAGTCTATTTAATGGTTTTAATGACCAGCATTCCAGCAAAATATCACAAAATCTTGTTAGAATCATATCGAATAATTACCGGTCGTGGTATTTTTAGCGGTGGCAATAAATGAGTGAGGGTTGGAAGCGGTATATACATAATTTAAGACGAAGAGAGATTGAGGCCCTTTCTGGAGTTCTGGATGGAAAACATTACGGGAACATACTTGAAATGGGTGGAGGGGATGGATACCAGTCAAAAATCCTGAGCAAATATTCAGACAATGTGTATTGCGTAGATCTTAACATTAACAGATTTGATAAGCGCAATGATAGTATCAACTATGTTGTCTGTGATGCCGAACAAATTGATAGACAGTTTCCTGAGGGTTTTTTTGATTTGATCTTTTCGTCAAACGTGTTAGAGCACCTGGAATTTCCACGCAGAGCGCTATGTGGAGTGCATCACATTTTGAAAGGAAGTGGTTTGTCAGTACATATCATTCCGAATTCCTTTTCGGCAGTAATTCGAATTATTCTGTGGTATCCTGGTATATTGTTTCGAGTTTTAAGGAAAGTTTTGAGAGATGTACAAGCGGGCTCTGAGGGAATGGCACAGGCAAATCGTGACAGAGATGATAATAGAGGTAACAATTTGAAGACGGAGAGCATGTACAAGTCAAATTTACACAGAATATTGCTTCCTCGACCGCATGGTGTCTCAAAAACTGTTTTTAAAGAGTTTCAAGCTTGGAAAAAGACTAAATGGTGTTTGGAATTTGAAAAGAGTGGCTTTAGGATAATAAGTGTACTCAAAGGGCCAGTCAGTTCGGGATACGGTTTCAAAATGGAGTGGGTGAGAAATGCTTTGGAGCGACTTGGTCTGAGTAGCGAGTATATTTACGTTTGCGAAAAGCGCCCAGATTAATATAGCTGGGTAGTAGATGGACAAGAAGAAGATTAATATTTGTTTTTTGATAGGGTCTTTCAAGGCGGGCGGCGCAGAAAACTTACTTTTGCAGACACTGCAGAGGTTACCTCTTACTAAATTTCAACCAATTATTGCTGTTTTTGATAAGGCAGGTTTTCTCGCTGAAGAATTTGAAAAGTTAAATATTAAGATAGTTGAGTTCAAGAAGAATGGAATTTTATCGCGAATGATAAATATAATTAGATTCTCAGTTTTTCTCAAGGAAAATGAAATCGACATCATTCATATTCATTTAGTGGGGTGTTACGTTTTTGGACTTCTTTGTAGTATATTGGCTCGTGTGAAAGCGAGAATCATCCATTGGCATAATGTGTACGATCCGAGTAGAACACCTGTTTGGAAGGTGTATATTGGCAGCAAAATGTCATCACAAATCGTAGCTATTTCGGAAGCAGTTAAAAAGGGTAATTGTAGATTGTATGGTATTCGAGAGGGTAAAGTTAAAGTCATCTATAATGCCATAGACACAAGGCAGATTCCCAGTTGCTCCTATCGTGATGCACTCGAAGGAATTTGTATTGGTAGTGTTGGTAAATTGGAATATCAGAAAGGTTTTGACACATTGATAGAAAGCTTCAAGATTGTAAACGCGGCTATTCCAGAAGCAGTTCTTGAAATTATTGGTGTGGGTTCAAAGGAAATGCAGCTTAAAGAGTATACCGAAAAGCTTGGGTTAGTGCCTAAAGTTAGATTTCTGGGAGCGTTGCCAAATAGTGGTGTATTAAATAGAATAAGAAGATGGAGGGTTTTTGTTTTAGCTTCACGATGGGAGGGCTTTGGTATTGTTTTCTTGGAGGCAATGGCAATGGAAAGACCAATTGTCGCTACAAATGTTGAAGCAATTCCTGAAGTTGTAAGTGATGGCGAGACTGGTTGGTTATGTGCTAAAAACGATGTAAAAGGAATTTCTGAGAAGATCCTTTGGTTTCTCAGAAATGAGTCAGAAGCAATTAAGTTCGGTAAAAGGGGACGAAATAGGGTCGATGAGTTGTTTTCTCTTGATGTTGCTTTAAAAGAGCTATGCATAGTATATGAGCAAAATGAATGATCGGAATTATTACTGGGAGCTGTTTATTGGTCAAACAGATTAATATAGTGATCCTGTCAGCTCGCGATGTGCAAATAATTTATTGGATGAATAGGACTATTTTAAGTTCCTCTGAAAGCCAAGAGCAGTTTTAATAAAATGAGCTGATGCGTAATGGGATTTGGGTTGCCTAAGAGAAATATGATTTTGAAATGGTTTGTCGTTCGAGGTGATGGTCAATGTGGAATAGTGAGTCCTATATCTATTGGAGAAGCAGACCACGATTTTTTTATATGTTTTGCGAAAAGCAGGAGAGATATTAGCGATAATTTAGAAAAACCCTTAAAAGAGTGTTCCGTCCTAGTGATGGGATGCGGCTATAGATACGCTGATGTTTTGTTATACTCTACATGTGCAAAAGAAGTCTTCGGTATTGATGTTATCAAGGTTTTTTGGCGTGATGGTTTTGTGAAGTATTTTATACATAACATGCGGATGGCTAAGAGTTTAAAGGACGTTTTGAGATGCATAAATATGTGCATAAAGAACCACTTAGGTGTTAAACATCGATATTATGATCGTTTAGTGACACATATCGGGAAGAAAGTTTCTCACAAGGATTTGAACCTTATTTCTTATGATGGGCACAAAATCCCATTCGAAAATAATAGATTTGATGTTGTCGTGTCCAATGCTGTGCTCGAACACGTGAAGGATGTACGATTAGTAATCAAAGAGATGGCTCGTGTCAGTGTAAAGAATGGAGTTAACTACCATTTATATCATAATTATTATAGTTTTTCAGGAAACCATAAGCCGGATGCCTTAAATAGACGATATCCATGGGGTCATTTAAGAGGGTTGATAAGGACGAATTCAAACCATTTGAACAAAGTAAGGATTTCCGATGTCGAAAGATGTTATCGTAAATACTTTAGAGATGTTAGCATATTTTGTGTTGATCGTGATCATCATAAGAAAGGAATAGATGAGGAGTTTTCATGGGAGGAAGCAGAATTGTTTGAACCATATCGGGAGGAACTAGAAAAAAAGTTTTTTGCAGAATTGCTTTTAAGCCGAGGCTTCCTTATCATAGCGAAAAAAAAGGTCATTCCGGAAAAGGATATGGAAATTGGCGATCAAACATTAAATAGTGAAAATGCAGAAATCTAAACTACAATTAGGGTGCGGTAAAATGCCCTTTGAACGATATGTCAATATGGACCTTGAGGGTTATCTTGGGTGGATATTTTGCACGACATGGATTGCTATCCGTGGCCTTTTGATGATAATCAATTTGATAAAGTCCTTGGAAACTCAGTTTTGGAGCATATAGCACATTTAATCAGATGTTTTGCTGAAATACCCAGGATTTTGAAATCGGGCGGACTTTTTAAGGGAGGGGTCTTGTGGTACAATTATTGTGGAGCATTTGGTGATCCTATTCATAAGCCCTTTTTTACCAAAAAGGCATTTCAATACTGGACAAAAGATTCACGATATTCCTATTCCCATAAGAGAGGTGTCCTGGAAATAGTTAGAGTTGAGGCGGCCCCATCGCAGTCGGGAGAAGTTATTCCGTGAAAAAAATACTGTTAGCTTTCCTCGGAAACTGTTTTCGATGCAAGGTGCATAAAATAAATCCTGAATCATTAGTTGTAAAGAAGTAAAGCTTTTTAAATGCATTTATCGGTTTGATATAACGGAAGAAGAATGGATAGGCTTAATCTAATTTGGATTATTGTGGATAGTGTGCGAACATACCGTACATATGCTGATGATCGTGACCGGCTTGACATTATGGACGAATTTGCACTGGAAAGTGTCGAATTTTTAAATGCGTATACATCTGCGCCGAGCTCGATATTATCAGGCGCTGCGATGTTTACAGGTATGCCTTGTTGCTTTATCTCGAGACATTTTGATGCCTGGCAGTTCGATCCGAATTTCATAATTTCACTGCAGAACATTCTTGCTAGTAAAGGCTATGAGAATGTTTGCATACATAACTCTAAAGAAGACCGTGAAGTTATGAAGGACCTAATTTATCCTGTTTCTGCAAAGTATTTTCCTAAAGGAATCTCACATGGTAAGTGGTGGACCAATCGCCAGGTAAATGAAATATTGGAGAATATAGTTGAAGCTGGTTTAAGGCTGCCTGGTTTTTTCATGTTATGGTATGATTGCAGACAAGATCCGAATGTATCAAAGACGGTAAAGGCTGCCCTTGAAATATTTAAGAAAAGTGGATTGTACGAAAACAGTGTGATTGTTATGTGTTCAGATCATGGATATCCAGATCCACGAACCGGATTCAATAAGGCAATCCTGAGAGGGACAAGACATGATATGATTGTAACGGATGACAATGTAAGAATCCCGCTTTTCATAAGGTTTCCCGGTTGTAAATCGATGAAAATACAGGATACTGTCGGCACTATTGATTTAATGCCTACGATTTTGGATTTGCTGAACATTGAAAGCAATGATCCGAGAATGAAATATGTTAAGGGATATAATTTAGTTGATTTGCTGCACGGAAAAAAGGCTGCTTGGGATGACCGAATTGTAAGAATAGATACTCGGTTAAGACTAGCAAAAGGAAGAATTACAGCTTTAAGGTCAAACGTATATAAATATGTTTATTACTATGATGAATGCGTGGAGGAACTTTATGATTTAAGAGATGATCCAAAGGAGATGCACGATATCCTCAGCGGAGATTTGCATAACAAAGAAAATGTTAAGCTGAAATTTCGTCAACATCTGCAAGAATTGCAGACGGAGTTGAATGAGTTTCATGCGAAAGAACTGAAAATTGCATTTGAAAAAAATGCAGGGAGAATTAAAGAGAACAGGATTGGAAGTATTATCTTTCTAAATTCTGCGCCGCTTATTTTCTTAAGGATTCTTGCAAAATGCTTGCGAAAGAGATTTTCTGGCGTGTCTATTGATCTGCTAGTTCCAAAAAGGTATCGAATTGAGGATGATTCGGAGAAAGTGTTTGACACAATATTTCGAGCGGATGTGTTTAAGACGAAGATTTCAAAGGAATTGCTTAGAAAGCATAATCTTGGACCTTATGATATTAGTCTAATAATATGCGAAAATAGTAGTTTGAGTTTTGAAGATCCTGCTTTTCATGAAGTGGGCAAAATCATTTCAAAGAAAGTGCTTCTTGTCGATTATAACATGAAAATATATAGTCGCAGAATTAATTTGGTAAGGCGCCCGGTTATGAGATACAAGCACAACCAAGTCTTCTACAAACAAGAACCTCTTCTTTTGGTGAGAGACCTATTATATTTTGCGAAGGTTGCATTCGCCCATTTGCTGAAGAGAAATCTAGTATACACGCCTGATATGGAAAAGGTAAAGAAGATGAGAGACCGTTCCTTGTTAGCAGAGATAAAAAAAAAAAAAAAACGAATTGGTTGAAAAAATAGAGTTTTGATGCAAAATTAGACGATCAGATGAAATGCATAGAAGAATAAAAATTCTTTTTCTGGCTCCTTCGATGAGGATCGGCGGAGCTGAAAGATTTATTGTTACACTTTCTAAGCATATTAGCAGAGATAAGTTTGCTCCTGAAATTGCCTTGGTGAATGGTGTTGGGCCGTTAATTGAAGAATTGCCGAGGGATGTATTTGTCGGGGATATGAATGCCAAAAGGGTACGATATGCTATACTCAAAATACTTAAAATAGTAAGACAAAAAGAACCAGAAGTTGTTTTTTCTACGGTTGGACATCTCAATGCTGCGGTTGCAGTATGTAGACCTCTGCTGTCTTCGAAAATAAAGTTCGTTATCCGTGAAACTAACTTACCAAGTATCAACGGGAAACAGAGCATGCTTGGAAGACCCCTGGCTTGCGTCTATGCGGGATTGTCTAGAACAGTGGAAAAAATCGTTTGTCAATCAAACGATATGCGAGATGATTTAGTTCGGTTTTGGGGAGTTAAGAAAAGCTGCATTGTGGTTATCAATAATGGTGTGGATATCTTAGGCATCAGGAAGCGGGCTGAAGGAAAGGAAAGGGTTTTCAGGGGGGGGCGTCCTGAGTTGCTAAGCGTGGGAAAACTGAAATATCAAAAGGGCTTTGATTTGCTTTTAAGAGCTTTATCCCTCATAAAAAATACAAGGCTTCACCTTACAATTTTGGGGGATGGTCCAGAGAAAAATAAATTGAAAAGACTCTGCTGTGAACTAGGTTTAGCAGCAAAGGTGACTTTTCAAGGCTTGGTTTCAAACCCCTATCCTTATTTCGACCAAGCTGATTTATTCGTTTTAAGCTCTAGATACGAAGGTTTTCCAAATGTTATTTTGGAAGCGAATGCGTGTGGAACTCCTGTTGTTGCCTTTTCATGTCCTGGAGGAATTAATGAGATAATCGAGCAAGGCGTTAATGGATGCACAGTGAAGTGTGGTGACATCGAAGAAATGGCCAAAGGAATAAAAGATGCCTTAGGGAAACAATTTAATCGTGAGTCGGCAAGAAATGTAGTTGAAGAAAAATTTGAGGTAGGAAAGATGATTGGTATGTATGAACAGCTATTTTTGAATATCCTGAAGAAGAAGGATTGAATGTGATGGCAATTTCAGGAAGCGATTATGATCAACGTAAAGTGAGCGAGCCGGAAGACAAAATAGGAATAATAGTAATTTTGCGTGTTTTATGGCGGCTGAGAATTTTAGTAATATCAGTTACCATAGGATGTTCATTAGGCGCGTTGCTTATAAATTCTCTATTGCCAAGAATTTACAATTTTAGTACATTGCTGGAACCTCCCAAAGGAGGTTTTTATAAGAAAGGAAAGAGGTCGTGTCCGGTAACCGCTCGTAACATACAAGAAACAATACTTTCTGGAATTTTCAATGAGGCGTTATTAAATGATTTGCAGGGAAAACTTAACTCGTTAGAAGACTTGTCATTCAAGGTAGATCGAGTAGGGGACGGAATGGATCAGTTTGTAAGGATCGAGTACGAGAATTCAGATGTTGAGTTAGGTATACAGGTTTTGGAAAAATTGATAGCTCTGGTTAAATCGAGAGTTTCCGGAGAGGTGAGGGATTGGTCGAAAAATATCGATGTAAGTGTGGATAGAACAAAGCAACGAATTTTAGAAGTCCAGAATGATATTAACGGATATATTCAAGAAGAATTGAGAGGACTAGAAGAGGAAATTGATAATCTTCGGCTGCATGAAAAGAGCCGGAAAGAAATGGAAATTCTGGCGTTGAGGCAGAAGAAATGCTTCGAAGAAGACATTGCAGGAAATGCTGTAGTCCAAAATTCGAAAATAGTTGAATATATCGAGGCCCTGAAAGGGAACATTGGTCTGTTGAATAAAATGAAAAATGATGCGGCTTCCAGGGGTATGCCTATTAATGATTTCAATGCTGCTTGTCAGGTTTTAGATACCATGCGGACCATGTATAAATCTTTGAACGAGTTTGAGCATAGAGTGAGTGAAAATAATTTACGATTGCTGCAAGCTAAGCAGAAGGCGAAATTAATTGAGAAAGAAATAAAGGAGAAATCAGAGGAGAAGCTTGTGTCGAAAACTGAGAAGCATCTTTTAGAGAAAATATTCGAAACAAAGGAAAAGATAATCAGTCTGGAAGAAAGAATAAGGTTAGCAGATAATGGAAATATTAAGGATGGTTTCGATAAAAAAATGGGCAGGAGGTTGAAAGAGTTGGAATCAGCTTCTAAAAAGCAACGAAATGAAATGCGGAAGCTTGGTGTAAAACTCAGCGATTTTGAAAGGCAGAAGGAAGGAGTTCAAAATATGAGAGTTTTGCAATCTCCAAAGAGTAGTTCGGCCCCTGTGAAACCCAAGACAATAAGAAATCTCCTTTTTGGATTATTTGCAGGATTTATGGCAGGCTGCTTTATTGCGATCTTTAAGGAATTTGTTGTGAATTACGGAAGAGATACAGATTAAGAGGAATTTCCAGTTATAGAGGTTAAAATGAGCGCACAATCCTGATTTAATTTGATATGCTTTTTGAAGTCCGAAATGTTTTGTGATCAAAAAAAATGATAACTGATCTAATATCAATTACAATACTTGTGCTTTGGATTCCAAAATTAGTTGAAGCAAACCTTTCGGGCTATGGCTTCTCTAAGGACCTCCGAATGGTGATCATGATTGGGGGCTTATCATGGATAGGACTTTCATGCTGGCATAATGTGATATACGACGTCATAGGTGTTCAAGAGTCTGATTCGGTGCGATTTTCTGGCTACTGGTACCGTCATGTTATTGCATATTTGGAAGACGGAGACTATGTTACTGTAGGTAAGAAATTCATCACTCCTGGGCGATGGTTTTACACGACTTGGCAAAGCATATTTTATTATTTCACAGGAGGATCTGTAATATCGATTTTGGCCTTTAACGCCGTGCTGGCATTTTGGGGAGGACTCGTCCTGGTACGTGTTGTGTATTCTTATTGCGGAGCGAAGAAGTCAAGAAGAGCAATTCTGCCTCTTTTGATTATTTTCGTCCCCTCGGTCGTTATGTGGTCGAGTGCAAATCTTAAGGAAGCAATGATTTATTGGGCCATTTGTCAGATGGTCGGATTTTTAGAATTTCCAAAATCGCAAAAACAGGTCTTCCTTAGGTTCATCTTGTTTTGTTTTGGAGCGATCACAGGTTATTTGTTACGTCCGCATATAACAGCAATTTGGGTAGGAGCAATATTTGTTGTCATAGTTTTTCACAAAAGTTACCGGAGATACTTACTCTTTGTAGTGCTGATGGCTTTAGTATTCTATTCTCCTTTTGTAAAGAGGCTTGGAACGTTTTCCGTATTAGAGATTATGCATAGAGGTGAAGAAAAAATCAAGTTGTATAATCTGCGAAGTGAAATGCCCTATAGCAGGGTCGGTACGGTCCTTGGAAAATCAACCTTTGGCTATGGTGCGACTGGAGCAATTCCGGTTATAGATGGTGGAATAAATGCTATGTTTCGCCCTTTTTTTTGGAAAGGAGGCGGTATTCGATTTCTTTTGGCTGGTTTAGAAATTTGGTGCATATCTTTTGCAATAGTTTTTTTATGGGCGAGGATGAGCAGGAATGAGTGGAAGTGCATATTGAAGAAACCAGCAGTTGAGGTAGCTATTTTGGTATGCCTTCCATTCTTTTTTTTATTCACCTATATGGTAAACGAAGGCTTGCTTGTCCGGCAGCGAGTGCAGCTGTTTCCGGCGTTTATAATTTTGATTTCGGTCCCGATTGTGCAAAGG
>JAFCGF010000031.1 GCA_017608295.1 Candidatus Woesearchaeota archaeon | reverse complement strand
CCTTTGTTTTGGTAATCACCCGGTTTGCTCAGTGTCAGATCAGCCAGAACCGCCAAACCATCACGGCTAAAATCGCACTTGCTCATGCTGACCGCAGATCCAGCAACCGTGACAGAAAATTGCAACTCCTGAATGATCGCTGACAGCGGGGTGATGATCACCTGCCGGAACTCCAGCAACGCCTCGTCGTATCCGCGTTGGTGCCAAATCTCGACAAACTCCATATAGGCGGTGTGGCCAAGCAGAGAAAAAACCTCCTCGAATGCCAGATAGGCCGCATGATAGCCGGGAATTGTGATGTCAAAAGGCAGAAATGTTGGGTCGGCTGAACTAATAATTTGCTCAAATGATAATCTACTATTCCGGGCAGCGGAAACAATCAAATTAATTCCAGAAAATGTTCTCGCGGCTTGTGAAATTACTTGTGATAGGCTGACTGTCAAGATCTGCGGTATAATGAAATCATACGCGACAAAAACAGGCAAAAGTGCGCCATACGGCCCGGACGGAGGATTAAAATCACCATCATATACAAGTTCATCCTTTGTTATCCTGAGCTCTTCTATTGCCGCTGCGAGATAACGAGACGAATAGTCGCCTAGTCGCCCGATAGTTAACGGATACCCGGAAGTCTTTGGGCTGAAGGCGGTTAAATCAAAACTTGTACTTGATTCGATGCCATCAAGATATAGCGTTAATATATTATTATACGTCTGGGCAGCTACATGGTGCCAGTCATTATCAATAATAACTGTCTGATGCGTCACTGAAGCTTCATACGGTGTGGCAGTATCAACCATGACCTTAACGTTCAAAAAATTACTGATGGTTAGGCCTAAGTGAAAAAAACCAGCACCAGTCCATGCCCCACCTGACGCTCCCACAGCAAGTATCCGCTGGTCACTGTTGTGTCCCGTCCGCTTGATGCGCATATCTATTGTCGTGCCACTTACAAAATCAGCAATCCAGTCAGTATCATACGGCGTATTTATATAGTTTGTCCCGTCGAATTGAAGAGCGGTACCGGTAAAACTACCGTCCACCTCGGCATATCCGGCCCCATTGTATGCGCTTATCGTCCGCGCCTCCGGAGATGCATCCACAACAGGATTACCAACATCGTCGGCATGCAGCAATAATTCAACACTCATATTCCTTCTCCCAAGCTAACCCAACCGCACCCGCTCCAGAAAAACTCCCGCCGTCAACGTATTCCTCCCCATGAAAGTAGTCGTAGTTTACCCACCACGTACTCCCCTCGCCTGTATACCACAGCTCTATTCGATGCGCTATGGATTTGTCTGGTAAATTAATCTTGATGTTAACGGGTGCTCCAGGCGTACCTGAGTTATCGTAAGTGTCAGATATAAGTATGTTATCAGCAAATACTTTTACCTGAGCGTCCATATTTTTTATGTAGAAATATGATCCTGGGCACCTTACACAATCCTGAGGAGGATCAACTAGCGTTTTTGTTAACGTTCCGCAAACTCCAGATATGGGCAAAACCGGAATTAATACAGTCTTGCCTTTATATGCAGCTATCACCACCTCGCGTCCGCCCTCTGGTTCCACGGGGCCGTGCAAAACACTCTTAGTCTCGCGGCAATGTGGTATACAATTGCCTCTCACGGCATTATGACAGCATTTCTTCTTGTATTCATCCGCCGTGATTTGCGGTGGAACCCCCTCCATGGTGTATTCCGGCACTGTTATTCTGCCCACAATATGATAGTATTTGGGCAGTGCCGGGTTGTAGTTCAGGGCGGCGGGACTATTGTTTGTCGGGGTCACAGTATCTGGGCAGGTGACAGGGCGGTATTCGGTGGGCAAATCTTTAACATATTCATCAGTACATTGTCGTCTAAGTTCTCTGTTTACCTCAACAAAACATTTAACATCCCGTCCGTCAACCTCATCGCTATCGCAGATCATGTCGCCGGTGACCGGATCTTTTTTGCAAACCACAACAGACCCCGTGCTGGAGTCAACTCCAGTCGCCGGACACTGCGCTGCCGGATCGTCTTTAGCAACAGCCTCACCAAGTTCCTGATCGACTGGGTCGAGGCCAAAAGCCTGCGAAAAAGCCGACACCAACCCAGTATATTCTCGCTGCCCTCCGCCGAGCATGACCCCACCAAGGGTGATTTTCCAAGTGTGATAAATTATTGGCAGTCGGTGGATCAGCAGGATTCCAGAATAATAACCCGGTAGGTGGATCTGCCCGCCTGTGATGTTAACCGGTGGCGGATCAATAAATTCACCACGATTGTTTTTCACTCCACCGCGCCACTCATAAATTGCACTAGAGCTTCTTAAATATGAGGCAAGTTTTTTTGAATCAACAAAATAATGGATAGGGAGGTTAGGTGTGTTAGAAAATTCAAATTTTACTAAAATGTCTTCATGAACGATTTTCGGCCCGGATTTTGCAGAATCATAACTATGCAAAACATAATCGTCGAGCACCGCCTGACTGGATGCATGGACGTAAACAGGCAGGGTGACCCGTCCGGTCGGTGCCATGGTGGCGGGACATAAACTGTCAATGCCAAATGCGGCAGCTAGTTCCTGCGCTCCGCCCACGCCGGGATATTTTGTCTGAAGATAACTCTCTATACCCTGCTCCGGGAGCTGGCCCGATTCAACTTCGCCCCGATAAGCAGCAGCCTGGTCCGGTTCTCCACACGTACCTTGCCCAAAAATCCCAGCCAGTGCCGCCGCCGCATCACCGACGGTCATCCGGTCAGTATTCAGCGTCTCGCCCGGTTTTTTATCGGACAAGCGCAGGAATCCACCTGATTGATTAGTCGATACCCGGCGAGGCTGAATGGTATGTGATGTGTTGGCGGTTGTCATTTATTTTTTACTTATTAAAACCGTTATATTTACAAATATTGAACAATCCTTTCAGTGCTAAACCATTTTTTTCTGTAAACAACCTTTCCTAATACGGCTTTGACTCGTGTGGTTATATCTGCGGCTTGATACCAATCCCCATCTATTTTGATACATTGGGCTTTTATAGCAATTTCTTCAACTTCGCACTCTTTTAAATATGGGAGTTCTCCCAACAATATATCACCAACTTTATATTCAACTTGCATTTTTCACTTCCTCAATTTAAATTCAATATTGCACTCTGCACGGACGTTGAACCGTGAAGCAAACAACAAATACACTCACCGCACGGATCCAGACCGTGCGCGTGGTCATATTCGTCAACTCTCTCAGGACAGGCTACCTCGTCCCGAATGAAAAGCTCTAATTCTTCGATGCGCTTTATCAATACATGATAGAGCTCACTATTCTCGATTTCTTTACATTCCACCGTGTATCCATCCACTGGCGGATCATCCGCCTCGATAATTTGAGGCTTGAGAAATTGACCAACATCATTTATTTTCGTCACCTTCCACGTTGTCATGCCCTCACCTCATGTTATAGTTTCTTGGTCATCCTCATCATATGTTACCAAAAGTATCTCTCCAGTGCAACCATTATAATAAACGTAGCGTGTCGGATTGAGCTGAAACCAATACTCACCGGTCGCCGGGTCATCATCTCCCAACCCGCCAGTGCTCAAATTCGGGCACTCCTTCAGCGCGGCAAGCACGCAACCGGGGATTAAAATCTCGCCATGCGCCTGTTGATTGTCACCCCACCAAGCATCGACCGGCAATGAGGTATCTGTAAACGGCTGGCCCTGCTGATGTTCAACGAGTATTGTCCACCGGTCAAGATCCGCAGTGCCGGAAACTTTGAACATTGCCTCGCCCGCTTCAGGGTGAAAAAAGCCGTTCTCTTGCGTCCATGTCAGCGGGATTGTCGGCCCCCAGGTTTGACGCGCTGTGAATGTTCGCGGAAGCCAGCCTAGTTCAACCACTTCCCGACCTTCAGTCCAAATTTCACCGGCTTTTGAACGAGTGGTCTTATATGGCCCGCGAACCTCATAACCGTCACAGGTGAGATTGTACTTGCCCTCAAGCGACGCAGACCGATCAACCAAAACAGTAGCGGTATACGAGGCAATCACCCCATCAGGAGTAACCCGCCTCCGAACAGGGCATTGCTGAGTCAGTACATCATAAGGGGATCCACCGCCCATGATGACACCGAGCATCTGGCGCAATTTTTGCACCGTGACGGAATTAAACCGCTCGTCGATTCTGTCCTGACTGATATGTAGCCAATCGGTCAAGGCAGCGTCGCCGGTTGATTTGGCGGTTATGGTTTCCGTGTGGTTAACTGTCGGCATAGTGTGATAGATTTTGTAGATTGATATTCTAATATCAGGTCAAATAGCCCTATGTGTCAACAGTAAAATAGCCCGCCTACATCACCAAACTTGCCAACAGCATCTAGTTTTAATCTCTTTAATTCATCGTCGAGTGTTTTCTTCTTGTCAGTCAAGTTGAGGCCATCTTTAAAGGCATCTTTCACCACAACATAATTATAGGTACACTCCCCATCAATACCAGTACTAAAATGTTCCCAATCGCCGCCTATTACCCTGTCAAGGTATTCAAATAACCCGTCATTGAGATCATCTTCTGCAATATCATCGCTTGCGGTTACCTTGTAGCCAATCCCATATTCTGCATAGTGACTCATTTATATTTTCCTCTTTGTTTGAATTAGTTACCCACAATGATCATGATTCCCGCCATCATCGGGGACGCATGTTGGGTTAATCTGGTCACACGACCCACCGAGACATGCGTTGTCCGGATCAGCAGGCGCGGCGGATGAGGGGGTCGCGCCAACAAAAGGATGGTTATCACACAAACAGTACCTCTGCTCGGCATCGGCACCCTCCACCTCTGGAATTTTCTCCTTGATGATTGTGTCGCCGCCCTCACCGTCGCCCGGCCAGCCATATTTATTGTACAGTGCATTTTGCTTGCATTCCGGAACGTCAATCTCAAACCGGGTCGGCCTGCCCTCACACCCCTCCGCTGTTACGATCAACGAGGACTGGTACGCGCCTTCGACCTCGCCATCGCCTAGAGTGATATTAATCTTGTATCGTTCGGCGATTGACCAAACATTAACCAGCAGTCGCCCGCCCATGGCCTGATCGAGACTGAACCGGTTATTCTTGTCAACGCTTACGGATGGTTTCGGATTGATCGACACCATTTGGCTATCAGTCGGATTGCTAACCCACCGGGCCGATGTGATATCGTCGGATTCTGTTAAATCCATTTTGGATGTAAGATCAACGTAACCGCCGTTTTCCGTTGCCACAAAATCCGAGAGAGCTATGGTAACAATCTTCGTGCTGTCCCCTGACTCTATTATTGGGTCGGACAGGGTGCCTTTGGTTAGGCTGATATTTAGATTTGTATAGGTATTGAGTGGCTTGACCAGTACTGAGGTCGAATATTCTTCGGACTCGGTCGGTACCGGGATATCAAACCCCAACAGTCGCAGCATGACATTTAGCAACTCGTTATCATCGGAGCAATTTACCGTATCGGTCGTGTCCTGTTGTTGTATCACCTGACACGGTGGCGTTGCCTCGGTCGCCCCAGAAGTTGGGGCGAGTATTGTTGCTGAAAAGTTGACCGTTGACATCGGTGCTATATTTCCAGAGATCCGATACAAAATACTTCCTCGCATGCGCAGCATTTATATTCAACGCTGATGCCATGCCACGTCGCGGGCGTGTTCGGCCCACCAAATAACGCCAAACCAAGCTCGTCCTCGGTCGAGTGATATTCCGTTTCATCTGAATCGTATGGATATTGATTGAGATGTAAAATATTCTCACAGTGTGGGCATGCCACACGTACATCGTAGGTTATATAACCAATCACTGATTTTTTTTTGTCTTTCATTTCCCGTCGACTCTATGTTGATTTTATTAATAACTCAAACTCATATAATCAGCATATCATGGTAGGATATTTTATACAAGGAAAATTATTATGCAGGAGGCTCATTCGTGCTTTGTCCGCCAGCCCCAATGGTAATGGTTTTGGTTTCAGACGATGCCCCTGGGAGGGTGATTAGCCGCTGCCAGACCGGCAGGGCCGATTGATTAAACGCAACGGTGCATGTATCACCAACAAATGGAACCCCGCCAAATGCATTCGCCGGGACTTTAAACATGATACCATTATACTCAGGATCGGTATTAACTGGTTCAAAATCCGCGCTGATCAACTGCCCGCTGACCAATACCCCACTGGACTCCCAGCCCAATACGTCGATAGTGGCTTTATAAGTGGTAGCCGTCTCAGTCTCGAATGTCACGACACACCGAGGACAATATTTATTATATACCACAATCCCGGAATCGTCAAATGTCGTTGTCGTCAGTCCGGTGTCAACAACCTCGTCGATCTCCGCCTTAACCTGCACAGTATCCAAATCCACCAGCGTCTGTACTAGATCACCAGCCTCATATGTATTGACCGCATCAGCCGATGTGGTAAACGTGGTTTGAGTTGTATCATGCACGGTCGGCACGGAATTCACAATTAATTTTTCATACAGACCGGCCCCGCCATAAGTTCCTCGCTGGTCGAGCCTGATGATTTTCCCGTTTTCGATCACCTGATTTGTCCCGCCGTAAACAAGATCCTCGTGGAACCATTGCACCGTAAATTGGTGAGGTGCTGGATGAGCCACCACGATTCCGGCACCGTATTTCTCCGAGGTGGACTCGATATCATCAGCTGCAGTTCCGTCCTGAGTCCCTACATACAGGTATGTGATATTTTTTGCACCAACCGATGTGTCAGGCAGGGCAAAAATACAAACTTCAGGAAATTGAAGAGCAATATTATCAGCATTCAGGTTAGCAAACAGCCATTTTACTAACTGGGATTTTCCATTGATGAGGTCACCTTCAAATAATTCCTGAAAAACAACCCCAGGCGCACCGCTCTGGACGATTTGCCAAGGGTGCGCCGCACGGCCACCATTCCCTGCCGCTTCATCTCCGAGCCGAGCCTGTGGATGGAGAATTTTTGTATCTGCTACTGTAACTGGCATTTTTACACCGTAATAAAATTTATTGAACCGGTAAATAGCGTGTCAGAATTGTATTTTACCATACCTTGCACTGGCTGTAAATGAATACTTTCCAATATCACCTGCACCCCAGACGGAATATTAGGATGGGTGATGGTCAAGGGTTGTGGAATATTTTTTATACTGACCAGAAGGTAGTATTCCGTCATTGTAAAATATCCCAATAGGGTGTTACCCTCGCGGTACGCCATAATTGACACCGGCCATCCTTTGGTCTGTCGCTCCCACTGGTGTATCAGTTCATCGCCGTCCTGCTGTGTGTGGGATTCGGCAACATGCCGCTGCTCCAGTCCGGTTACGTCTAGTCCGAATGAGGCAAATTCTGCAATGATTGGCAACAGTCCGATTCCGTTTTCGCTCATACCTGAAACCTCTTTCGATTGCTGCTGACCCGTTGCTCATATTGTTGTTTGTATTGTAGATCTTCCGCTGACATCCATTCATTGGTGATTCTGCCGTCCTGCTGGTTAATTGTGCGGACATGCACCATATTACTCGGTAAACTCCCGCCCTGCTGCTGTTGCGGTTGCGCTACCTGGATATTCACAGGCGGCGCAAATATTTGTTGCAAATGTGGGTGATGAGCAACCATGGACTGCGCCGCGCCAATCATGTTTTTGTTATTAATATGCTTCCAAGTGTCGTACCCGGCATTTTGCGCCGCGTCCGCATTGGTCACGGTTTCACCCATGGCAAGGAAAAAAGGCATGGTGTCTACCCGACTTGGCGAGCCAGGAATCTTTAATCCGTCCAGACCATCAGCCCAGCGCATGCCGCCAGCAATCGCCCCGAATGCCGCGCCCTGAACCCCAACAGCCGCCCCACCACTCGCCCCGGAAACCTCACGGATTTCCATCTTGATGACTCGTTTTTTTTCGGCTATCCTGTCAGCTGCCGCACCTATGGCTTCGATATCCTTAATTGATGCATCTTTCGCCGTAGCAGATCCTGCGATATTAGCTTCATGCATCTTCTTGTCTTTTTTGATACGGTCGGCAATTATTTTACCATATTTTTCAATATCTTTTGCTGCGGCCTGAGCACCGGAAAAATCATGCTCCTGGTCTAATACATCTGCGAGTTTTTGCGCTCCAGCGGCCTGATTCCTGTAGGACTGAGTTAATAGGTCGTTAAGTTCCAGCGTCCCCTGTGCAGCCCTCTGCGCCCCCTCTTCAGCTGACACTATTACTTTTTCTTTATCAGCTTCAAGCTTTTTGACCTTTTCAGCCTCTCGTGCTTTCGCTGTCTCGGATTTTTTAGCCGCTGCCTCCGCTGCTTTGCCTGCCTTTTCTTCGGCTTTTTCCTTTGCCTGTAAGGCTTTAATGCCAAGTTCGCCAGCACTTTTGATGCCACGAGCCTGAGCACCGAGAGCTTCGGTTGCCGTGATAACCTGTTTACCGCCCGCCTCCACTGCGCTGCCAAGGGAATCCCATGCCGAGACTGCTTTTTCGGCAAATTTAGCGGCCTGGTCGAAATCACCAGCTTTAAATGCTTTAAATGCCTTGTCTTCGTACTTTTCTGCCTCGCTGACCATGCTATTGTAACTGGCGCGGGCTGCTGATGCCATCGCCGTGACAGAGCCAGACGCTTTCGCTGATGCCTCGGCCTGCTTTCGCCCTATGTCCGCAAGTTTTGCTTCAAGGTCGAGTTGTTTATCACCCCAGGATTTAGCGGCATCTTCGGCGGATTTGTAATGTTTTTTTGCCTCGGCCATTGACTTCTTGGCCGCTTTTTCATATCCCTTCACCCCCTCTTTTGCTTTATCATGGGCTGCTTCCATTGCTGGGGTGAATTCTGCCGTTACTTCCCGTGCAAGAGAGCTATAGGCACTTTCCGCTTTGCCGGTTAGCGATTCCAGCTCTTTGAGTTTTTTCGCCCCGGCCTCGGTGTCACCAGCTGCATACAGAGCTTTTACTTCTGCTGCTGTTGATTGTGCCACCTCTGTGTATTTTTCGGCGGCTCGCTTTCGGGCTTCCCAGACCTCTAAATCGGATTTTCCAGCAAGGGACAGTTCAAAAATTTTATCAGCAATTTGTCCGGTACCGAGAAAGGCTGTATTGTTAAAATCCTTGAGGAGGCTGGTTGCTATTTGGGCATTATCTGCATAGTTCTGCCATTCGCCATTGATTTTGGCTATTCCACCGCGCTGTCCAGTTCCGCCAAAGCTGCCAAGTTCGGTAAGCTTATCATTCGCTTCTTCGACTATATCGAGATATTTTTTCCATTCTTTTTCTTTTTCTTTTAAAAACTTTATCTCTTCTTTGCTGGCCTCTTTTACCGTACCACCAACGGCCTTTATGACATCCTTTTTACCTTCTATAGCCAACAGCTCTTTTTTAATTTCATCAACCGACTTACCTGTGGACTTTTGTTGCTCCCCTGCCATAGAGGCGAAAGCTTTTGCAGCTTTTCCAGCGGCCTTTTCACCCACCTCTCCCGCCTGTTTAGCAACATCACGCCATCTTTCATATTCGCCACTGGTAAGGCCTGCCTTGTCGGTGATCAACGACATTGCAGCCAAAACATTCGCCGACCCCTTTTCCAGCGTGTGAAACCCGGACTCTAGCGTTAGTAATACGCCGACCAGCCCGGACATTACTCGGACACCACCCTCTGCACCTTTGATTAATATAGCAAAAAAATCAGCAATGGAACCCTGATTCTGCCCCAAGACTCTGCCAAGATTCACAATAGCCTCAGCTACCTGACTAGTGCCATCCGCAGTCTCATTGCCCTTATTGATTGCCTTTCCAAATGCATTTACAACTGTATTAACAGCATCTCGGATAGTAATAGGCATCTGTTTAAAATCTTTTTCAATTCTTGCGGCCATTTTAGGAAAAGCCTCAAGCATTAACTCGGTTGTCAATAATCCATCGGCACCCATATCTTTCAATTCGCCTGTGGCAACCCCGATAGCCTCTGCTAATCGACCGGCAAAGTAACTATTTGCCTCCAACATTGTTTTAAGTTCGTCCCCTTCTAATTTGCCCTTACCCATTGACTGGACAAATTGCTGGTTAAAAGAAGTGGATTCCTGCATCGTTGTCCCGTAAATCTTGTGAGATTTATTGAGCAGATCAACAATTGAGAGTGTTTGTGAACCTTGCAGCCCAGTATCCTTGAGCGATAGCTGTAATTTTGAATATAATGCTGTGTTTTCAGTAACTAGTGACCTGCTATCCTGCGATTGAGCGTGAAGGAGAGCCTGGGTGGCCCTATATTCCTCTGTGGAATCGGTGGCGATTTTGACTTTAGCATTTAGCAGCGTGTAACTATCTGCCAACATGATAATATCGACTGCTTTCCGTGCAGCTAAACCCGTTGCAAGTGCGATTACAAGTGCCTTGATACCCTTGCCACTTATCTTCTTTTCGGTCGCACTGACCTTTTTTAACTTCCTGTCTAACTCTTCTGCACCTGCCGCAGCTTTTTTAGCAGAAACAGATTGCTGATTAAATTCCTTTTGAAGCTTATCAGACTGCGCCGTTGCTTTTTTTGAGCTTGCAGCGAGGTTGAGTTGTTCCGTTTTGACTCTTTCAAGATCACCAGCGAGCTGATCAGCAGCCGCCGAAGCCTGCTTGACCCGTGCCTCCTGTACCTCATACTGAGCAGTCAGTTTTTTTACTGCTGCGACAGATGCGGCCTTGGCCTTGACGGCAGTTTTCCCGGCACGTCTGGATGTTGCAGCTAGGTCGGTTTCGGCTTTTTTGGCAATAGCCAGCTTATCAGCAAGGATACTTAATCCCGCCTCTTGCTGCTTGACCTTAGCCCGCTGAACATCCAGCGCACCGGTGAACTTGCCGACAGCGACGGAGGCTTTACGATATTCAGCCTCCGCCCGCTTGGCCTGCTTGACCGCAGCGTCAACTCCTTTCACCGCCCCATCGGGGTTAAAATTTATGTAAAAATCTAAACCAGAAGGCATATGTTACACCGCAATGCTTACGTATCGCTCAGCATCATCACCAATCCAATCCTCGGGTTTTTCAAGGCCAACCCTGTTGAAATCAGGTTGCTCAGGGAAGATCTCGACTTTTCGCACAATAGGCGCATCGCCAGCAGCAAAATTTGAATCCACCATGCCTTTAAATTTGCACCACAGGGCCAGCCCAGTAATTTTTTCATTTGTGTCGTCAATCAGGTTGTATCCCTCAAACCGGAATTGACCATAAACCTCAAATTTCTTCCCTTTTCGGTATGTTGAAGTGACTGCCTCACCGTGATCAAACTCGATAGACAGCGGTTCGCCCTGTACTAGGCTTCCGCCTGTTTTTGCCGTTGCGAGCTGTCCCTGTTCGGCATTAGCCACCGAGTAGTCTGTCGTTGCGGCAAGGATAAGGCCCCGGTCGATCCATGTTACTGTAGCGTCGGCAAAGGTGCTGCCATCCGTGGTTTGGGTTGGTTCAGAAACGTCTGACGTGCCACCGATTGTACATTCGTAAAAATGTGCGTTCGGGGTTGTCGGAACATGAAAATCACCGACTGCATACACTGTTTCCGTTACCCAATCGCTCGCACTATCGCCGTTGGTTCGGGTCATCACATCGCTCGAAATACCCCGTTTGTCAAGAAAAATATATCCACCTGCTGCGGGTGCCATCCGCGTAACTGTTACCCCAGTACCGGCTGCGACTGTAGTTTTAACCAGTGCCGCACTAAGTGACATGGCGACAATATCCTCGCTCGGGTTGTCAAATTCTAGAACGTAGGGTGATTTTTTCTTGAGAAGGGAAAATGAAAAAACATCCAGCCCATAACTCCCGATATCGGTGCGGTTTGGGCTATTGTAATCATCTGTTTCATCGGGAGAAACAGTCATATTTTGATGTGACCCTGGAAGCGTCCAGCCCTCCCACGCCTCATCCCTGAAAAGCCGGATATATGGAGTTATCGCATACACGCCGGGTTGCAGTACTTCAATTGTAGCCATGATATTTCCTATTGTTTTTTATTGTTTCGATTCACCGCATTAATCGTTGCCTGCGTGATCTGCGGTGTCATACTCCAAGGGTCACTAAACCTCCAACTATGTGCCAAAATAACCATGTTGTCAGCTAATACATGAGCAGCGTTCAGCCATGACATTACTGACCTAACTACGTTATTTTGCCCTCCTGATCCGCTTTCTTCCCTAATGCATGAGCTAAAAAAAACTGATTTGCCTTTGCCACCTCCCTGCATTGCTCCACAAGTACATCAGATTCAGAATCCAGACTGCCCAGCGAATAACCAGTAGACAATTCAAACAGAATCCAGTTGCCAGCATGTTCATTGGCAACGCTCCGGCGGAACTGAACAATGCCACTCACCGGTTGCACTTTATCAGGCACGTCGATGCCCTGACACTCAAGCTCTTTTTTGGCAATTTGAAAATCATCAGTCAAATGTTCCCTGATCTCCCAGAGCGATTCGTAGACGGCCAATGCTTTCCGCCTGTAAAACTCTTCAATATCTGCATTTTTCAACGTTCTCGCATTCATATTAAATCCGTGTTCTGCTCCGGCCCGTAGCCGTGCAGGTAAAAGTTATCTTGTACGATACCGATTCTTTTTTTTGTTCAAAAAAGTTAATATCAAAAAACTCTAATCGAAAAGTGTCAATAGGCTGAAATCCTTCTATTATATCAAGTGTGCAGTCAATAGCGGTCAACAATTCCCGTCCGCCGTCTCGACCTTTTACGATTATTGACCATGCAAAAGGCGTGGTCGGAAACGTTCCCTTTTGTAGACTTTTGCCGGTCTCTAGTGCAACAAAAGCAGCGGGGAAACGGGCTGGATGTCTGGCATGTTCTTTGAGACTTTTGATCGCCTTAATGGTTCCGAGGCAATCAACTTCAGCTAATTTTCCGACGATTGATTTCATCGTTTCAGCGAGTTGGAACAATATATTTCTCCATTATAGTGAAAATTTTCTTTTCGTCACTTCCTGATAGTTTACTTGGTATAAACTGACTTTTTTTAATTTTCCCCCATGGCGATCCATTGTTCCGTCGTGTATGCTCAGCGACGGCTCGCCCTTGCCTGCTGTGCGCCCGGATTTTGATTTTTCTTTTCCTGCGGTACTGATTTTTTTTTGCGCCTTGATTTAATAGCACCGCTCGTCCCGCCACAAGTCCCTGTGCCTTAAGCCCTACCCCGGCTGACTTTTTGCCGGAAAAAGTTTTTACTGAATCACGGAGATCGCCGGATTCTTTTTTTAATCCAGACGATTTCCACGCCCTTTCTTTGAGTGGCCGCATGACCTGACGTTCAATATCCCGCATTGGTCTTGAAAGATCTTTTACTTTCTTTGTCAGCTCCAGCAGGGCTGGGGTCATGCTGTCACGCAGATTGATACCAAGTTGTTTGCTCATAATACCGGCATCCAAGATGACAATAGCGCGTCCACGGTCATAGGTACTTCCTCCACGCTCGCCCCTATAACAACCGGACTCGCGTGTTTATGCCAATGCTCACCGAGGAGGAGGATTGCGTGTTTTATTGATGTCGGGATACTGTTTTTTGTCCACCCACAGGTAAAGATTATTTTAATTCCGTTATATTTTGTCAGGGTATCAATAGACCAACCATCATCGGTCGGTAATATTCCCGGATATGCCCCAAACAAGTTTATATAATATTCGCTTGCGTCTAGTACCCTTTCGTCGCCGTCGCTGTCAGTAATTGTGACCGACTCGACATCAGAAACCGGGACAAATGGAAATTGAATCATTTCGTCACGTCCCTCATGATCAACCGGCCAGCAATCCAAATAAACAGCCCACTGCTGAGACACAATCTTGCGCCAAGTAATGCGCTCAATGTAATCGGTAGCCGCGCTTATCAGGTGCGTCAAATACGTATCAGTCGCCCGATTAGGATCAAGCTCCCAGACCTGCGCCCGCATCTCCGGCAATGTAACCGGCAGGGATGCGGGCGCGGTGATCAGCTCCGTTTTTGTATTGAGCTGGTTGATCATATTAAGATACAGGTGTCCATGATGGATAGCCAAAAATCATGACAGCAGATAACGGGGTACCGGTGCCATGCGTTCCAGAAAAATCAGCAAGAATTTTAACATAACGTTTTTCGCCACTGTAACCAATCCTGACGATTTCAGCAGCGGCTTGTTCTACAATCAGACTATGCACGATGCCACCGGCACCGACGGTAACACCCTGCACGTCGGCTTGTGCAACGGCTGTATAGGTGGAATCGTCATCACTATGAGTCATGATAAATTCTATTTTATTTGCGCCACTGAAGGTAATTCCACCGATGCCAATATGGAGCATAACAAAACCGGCCCCATACTCACGGCAATCAATAGCTACCGGGGTATTGTCAGCAGCATAAACGACAGGCGGCAAGATTTCCACCGGCTTGATGCTTGTGATAAGGTCTCTCTGCATAATATTCTCTCAGGAAGATGCGAATTTCATGACTTTGCAAGACTCAAAGTGTTGAATACCACCGCCGATACGCTTGGTCGTGTAGTATTTCACGTAAGGTTTTGCGGTATAAGGATCTCGCAAAATTGCGATTCCTCTCCTGTTCACAACAAGATAAGTGCGCCTAATGTCGCCAAAAATGACCGAAAGCGAGTTAGTTGCAATATCTGGCACAAAATCATCTGAAACGACTGGCTTGCCAAGTAACAAACTGGGAGCACCAGCGGTTATTCCTGGCTGCCAAATCAAATCATCAACATCGTTTCGAAACTTTCTCACTGTAGCGAGAGTAAGGTCGTTCATCACCCAAACAGCATTATTTCGGTAGCCCGCTTTAAGCGCATGTTGCAAGTCGATCAACTGGTCAGTCGGCTTGTCGGTCGCAAAAGCACCGGAAGCACCGGAAGCAACATAACCAAGTTTTCCCCACTCCCAACTTGCATTCGCAACTATCTCATATGCAAGCAGCCCCTTAGGCTTCTTAACCCCGCTTCCAATCATGACAGCTTCAGCTACGCCTTCTGACATGTCCAGCTCGACTTCGTTTTGCAGTTCAGCTTCAATATTAATTTCGGCATCTTCTAGCAGGTCGGAGCTGATTTGAGGTTCTGCCCAAATTTTACCAACACGAAACTCCAACTGTCCGTATTGTGGTGTTGATGTTTCACTAGGCGTTTCTGTCTCTCCCGCCCATCCGTACCCTGCGCCTGATGTTCTGACACGTTTTTTGTAAGAATTCCCGCCGATTGTCACATTACGAGCAAGCCCCATGATGGCGCTATTAGCCCGCAACATGCCATCAATGCCCTTTTCAGTTTCAGAGGGGACAAAAATCCCGCCATCCGGATCAGAACCAACAGTCATGGTTTTTTGCTGCAACCCCGCTAAATCGGTATCAGCCCCCTTGCGCATAAATCCGTCAAATGCTTCCTTGTACTCTGCCTCTTCAACAGTGCCAGTTCCACCGGCAGCATCCAAGCGGCCTTTTTGTTTCAACAGCTCGTCGATAGATTTCTGGCAATCCCCAACATCTTTATTGACCTTGTCAAAACTTTCAGCAAGCAAAACATCAACTTCTTTTTTTGACAATTTCGAAGCCGCAACTTCATCAGATTTCTTCTTAAACTCTTCAAAAGCCGTTTTTTGCTTTTCAAGTAGTTTCTTAATTTCGTCGCTCATTAATCACCCTCTCGTGATTCTGGTTAATTCCTGTAACATCTCTTTAATTTCCGTTTCGTCCTCTTCAGCATCCCGCTGATATTCAAAACCGCGTGAAGCAATGCAAGTCGCCTCTTTTTTTGAATAACCACCTGCATCCCGCAGAAAGCGTTCAAAGTCACGGATTGATTTTACATTTGTCACAGTAGCTTTCTCATTTGCCGGAAAATGTACCGGGCTAATTTCTCCGACATAAATTGATTTCAATATGAGCGTATCTTGTTCTTTATCATATTCCATGCCGCCCGGATAAGGTCGCCAACCAAT
This sequence comes from Candidatus Woesearchaeota archaeon, assembly GCA_017608295.1. Next base: position 4,973 of record JAFCGF010000031.1, on the reverse strand, counting down.
AGACAGTCCAGGAGTTCCGTTCTTCTTCTTCAGGCTCCTATATTTTTTGAGTGCGTCCTGATCCGGATGTTTTCCGTCGATCCAAAGTTGACCCTTGAGCTTTAACCCGTGCTCATCAACGCCAACGTCTAACCATTCGCCGATTTCCTTCCGATGGTCGTGATCGGCAAACATAAATGGCCAGGTGCCTTTTCCAGTGTACTCTTCAAGCATCCGGTCAAATGCGCCTTTGACAATAATATGACCATACCAATCCTTTACATCAAAAACGCTTCCATAGCCCTCAAAAATGCCTTCTTCCCCAACCCCCTTGATAAGTAGCGGCCTAATTATCTGTTGATTTTTCATCGCCTTCCATTTTGTTTGTTGCCGAGCTATTGAGTGGCATTTTTAAATCATCGCCATCTTTGTGCGGGGGCAAATCCTCAAGCTGTCTCAATTCGTTAGAGGTCTTTATCCCCGCCGTTCGAAATTTTATAGCAGCTTCAGCTCGTGTCAATAGGTCGGCCCGCTCTAGAACAGCAAGGTTATGTGTGATATAAAACCCACCTTGAACCTCTTTTGGTGTGAGTAGAGACGCGCTGTACCTTTCTTCCACCATCATACACTGTGGCAGCATAGTATCTTTGATAAAATTGATATTTTGGGCCGCAAGATTCGAATCTGCCGATTTGGTTACATCTGCTACTTTATGGGGAGGCACCCCAAATATTGCACAGATCTCGGTCAGTTTCAACTGCGAAACCTCCAAATACTGCAACTCAGCGTTATTCATCCCGACTGGTGTGTATGTGTCACCTTGTGACAATATCTCTGTTTTACCGCTTATATTGCCACTATTCCATAATTTCCTGAATTTCGCGGCCATTTCCAGGCTTTTTCCAGTCGAAAGGCTCAAAATACCAGATGGCCTTCCTCCAGATTTTAAAATCCGGCTTGCATGATTACCAGCCTCAACCGCAACGCCGATAGTGCCACGGTTATACTCGATCGGTGACACCCCATTCAGGGTGTCAAAGCTTGCGCCTCGGAAATGCAGTATTTCGGACTGTTTGTATTCCTTAATTCCGCGATATACGATTTTTCCGGTCGATCGCTTACGTTCTGCGTTGAGCGTTTTTCCGGGAAATTGCAACAGCTCTATGGGGCGTTTACCGACACCGCGTATAATTTTAGCATGAAAATTGCCATACATTGCCATTTGTTGACCGACATCATAGGCGAAATCATAAGTTGTTTGATGATCATTGGGCTTGCGCAGTAACTCGGCCACGGGGTGCGTATAAACTCTTTTACGTGTACCATCGTCGTTCCGCTGCATTAGGCGCACAGATGCGACCGCCTGCGATTTAGCAAGCACAGCAACACAAGCCCAAACCGTTGCTTGACGCATGGCTTTTGTTGCAGTTGTTGATCCGGCAGGCCCGCCAAACGATTCAAGCAGGATTCTTTCAAAGTCTCCGGCCCCGCTTGATTTCGTTCGGAATCGATCAAATATACTCATATTTTTATGATACCATTATTGGTAAATAGTTGTCAACGTTTTTATTCGTCCCATGGAAAGTTTTCGTCATCATAAAGGGAACCGCCGCCATCAGCCACTGCTCCAGCTGTTGCCATGATAAGGGCAACGATACCATCAATTTTTTCAGAAGATTTTGATTTGTCGGGTTTAATATTACCCGCCGCATCGTAAACCACAATTACATTCTGACTCATCCAAGAGAGCACGGCATTACCACCGTGCGCCAACATGCCAGCAATAACAAGTCGCTCCAACTCTATACTGGGGCCAGTCATGGAGTTAAAACCCTGTCCAAACCCCACAGCTTCAATACCCATATCGTCCACCGCTTCCACAACCTCGGTTGCCCTCCATCGGTCATAGCGCAATTCGGCAATATCGAAAACTTCATTATCAGCTTTAATCTTGTTGATAATATGGTTATAATCAACAACGCCACCGGGTGTCGGGATCAGCTCGCCGGAACGAACAAAAGTATCATACGGGACTGAGTCGTTTATTGTCCGCTGCTGAACCTTATCCTCCGGGCACCAACATCTGCAAAGAATCTTATATGGCTCACCCGGTTCGATGGGTGGAAACATCAGCACCAAAGATGATATATCATTTGATGTTGATAGGTCGAGACCTCCATAACATGCCCGACCATGCAATTCTTGTTCTGTTAACGCTCCGGTACATGCTGCCCAGTGATCAGGCCGCAACCACCGGAACTCTGATTGTGTCCAGATGTTAAAATATAACCGCAGAATATTGTTTAATTGGCTTGGTATAGATTTAGCTCGCTCAACTGCTTCCCGGATTGTGTCCTTAACCACAGACACCCCATAATTAGGATTTGATTTAAACCACATCTTTTCATTTTCAATTTCCGATTCGTCGTCAAGGGAAAAAATCACTCCCAAATACGAATCATCATCAACTTTTCTGGTAAGGATTTTTTTTGTGTGAACGTGTTGATCCCAACAGGTTGTTGAGCGGTCGTACCCTGCTGTGGTGGTGACGATGACCATCCACTGGAGCCGTGAGCCAAAAGAAGTTGTTATAACATCCCAGAGCATTCGGTTACGCCATGCATGCAGCTCGTCGCACACAACACAATGGATATTCAGCGAGTCCATTTTATTGTGATCTGAAGATAGAGGTCGAAAAAAAGATAGGCTGCTTTCGTGGGTGATATTGTGTGACAAAATGCGAAATTCGTTTTTTAGCATTGGGGAGGATTTGATTATTTTCTCCGCATCACCGTGACACTTCCGGGCCTGTTCTTTTTTTGTTGCGACGCTGTATACCTCCGCACCCATCTCGCCATCAGCGCAGGTCATGTATTTGGCTATGACAGCGGAGAGAAAGGTCTTTCCGTTTTTTCGCCCGATTTCGAGATATAGATAGCGAAATCGCCTTGTTCCGTCTGCTCGCCTCCATCCGAAAAGGATTGCAAGAAGTGTCTTTTGCCAAGGTTCAGGCTCGAAATTTGTCCCTGGACATGTGCCTTGATAATGGACACATAGTCGAGAAAATAGTATAATATGGTATGCATAATGCCAGTCGAAATAAAGGCCACGCTCGTGACCGTGCTTCAGATCGTGCACATGCCGCTCGATATATTTAATGATCCATTGCCCGGCCACCACATCACCGGACAATACACCATCAATATATTGCTCTATTTCTGCTATGATACTTTGCATTCGTCACCTGCCAGTCGGGTAAGGGTCGCTGCTATATCTTCCTGTGCCGACTCTTCATTTTTACTAATTCTCATGCGGGATCGAGCCGAGGGAGTCAGGCCAAACTCTGTTGCGATTTTGCGTATTTCACCAGCCAGCTTGACGGCTACGGTAAAGTAGCCGCTTTGCTGGCTGTATCCGGTTTTAGTCTCTTGCACAGCCCCACGTTGTGACACTTGGTCAATCATCTCTCTCCATTGGGCATACATAACACAGTACTGCTCTAGGAGTGTGAGGTCAAGGGCTGTGGTAATATTGATACCATGCAATTCGTGCGCCACCCTCAACCATTCTTCAAGGGCCAGTCCGGTGATGTGCTCAGGTGGCTTTAGGAGTTGATTGTCTGCCGTTACGCTGTTGCCTTGCCGGTCGGATCTGTATGTCCCGTCGAGCCTGTGTAGCTCGACGGGCTTTGATGGTCGGCCTGTCACCATAACCTCAGTAGTTCGTGTTCGACATCTTCCTTGCGCCCAATCTCAATGCCTTCCCAACGACAAATTTCACCCGCTGAATACAGCCGCACCCGTGATAATATCTCATTGAACCCTAACTCGCTGATAGCTTTAAGTAATAGCTCCGTATCAACTGTCATGCACTACCTCCAAGGTGTTGATTTAGGGCAAACAGGAGCCTCTTGAACACCTGCCGCCCGCTCTTGTTTGATTCGTTTAGTCTTGCGCTCATGGCATGACCTGCACATTGATTGCAGGTTATCCATATCGTAATCTGCACCACCGTCTGACCGTTCAGTGACATGGTCAACGAGGGTTGCAGGTGTTAATACGCCGCGCTTCAGGCAGACCTCGCATAACGGGTTCACCTGAAGCTTTGCCGCTCTGACCCTTCGCCATGTTCGTGAGCTGTAGAATGGATCTGACTTCTTTATCATACTACATCTGAAGTCATCAACACGTCCTTTATTGCTGTCAGTAATCTACTTTCGACTTGTCTTGCTGTACGCAGTTGATGACGTATAGCGGCGTTTTTGGTTTGGATGTCGTTCCAACGCGCAGTTATTATCTCGTTCAGTTGCAGTATAAAGCTCCACGCATATTGCACCTGATCGCTAGATAACTCGCAGAATTCAGAATGCTTGTGCATATTATAATGATACTTAGCTGTTCCCTTCCACGCCTTACCTTGCTGTATCATCTCAATATATACAGTCTCTATTAAATCAAGCTCTGTATATGCAGCACGTTGAGTTAATGAATGAAATTCCGACGCGAGAGAGCCTAGTTGCTCTGTGAGTATACGTTGGTCGCGCACTGCTGCTGAAAGCTGTCTGTTAAGATTCGTTAGATTGGTGTTCTCGTCTGGCATGATTCATCCTTTAGTGTTCATTGCTGGGTGTTCGTCAAATTGACAGTATTCTTTATCATAGTATGGTTGGTGTGATTGTGTCAAGGTTTATTTATTACCATCAACCTGTTGACATTTAATTAGCCCACAAGATTGATTTCTACATGGCTTATCACCTCCCAAAAAGCCACTCTCAAGTGCCTCATTGCAAATAGAACACTTGTTGCGACCTGAGTACCCCACTGTCGGTGGTGGTGCGAGTTCATACCCAGGTGGAATAGCTTCACCCAGTTTAATATATTTCGTCATTATTCACTCTCTGTTGTGTTTATTCTGATTTGTATGTTTACCTACTCACCGCCCTTCTTGCTCTTAATAGGGGGGGGGTGGATACCTCTGGGTATGGTCTAGTTAGT
>JAFCGF010000074.1 GCA_017608295.1 Candidatus Woesearchaeota archaeon | reverse complement strand
TTTATTGGGATTAATGACCGGCCAACGGAGATATTAGCTTTAATTGAGGCATTGAAAATAAAGGGATATTTAAAAAAACACGGACAAACATTAACTGCAACAATATTCTGCAAACGATTCAAAGTTATAATAGGTGATAGGACAAAGAGAAGCAAGTCACGCATAGTAATGGACTGCATTCAGGATTACGTAGATTTACTTCCAAGTATAACTAAATAATGCCAATGAATGCCGCTAGGCAATTCCGGCATTATATGCTAAACGCATGAATTACCTTGCGCCTTTATTTAAAATGAAGGTGCGATGAAAAAATCAATCAAAGTTATTTCAGATCAATTACTGGAGGTCAAATCTCTCTTAATTGAATCCATGCAAAAACCAGAACATGACAGCTTTCAACTGGAGAAGCCGAGGCTTCTATATTCGATCCATGAACTAGCTGATTTCCTGAATTGCTCTCCGACAACCGCACAAAAGCTAAAGAATTCAGGTAAAATTCCTTTCCAACAGTTCGGCCGCAAGGTGATTTTCAATGGTCAGGATGTCCTGGATGCCATTAATCAAGAAAAAAAATAGGTATGGAAGATAATGATCCTAAAATGGAACAGACATTAAGAGGAGATAATGTGCCTTTGCTAATTTGTGGTCACGTTGGTGACGCTGATCCTGATATTGCAGAAGATATTACTGCTGAAGGTATTAAATCCCACCTTGACGATCTATACGATCAGATCGATTCTGAGAAGCTACTTCCATTCCCTGTGGATGCACTGCCATTACCTATCCAGGGGATAATTACTGCAACGCACGAAACCCTGAAGTTCCCAATCGACTACATAGGTGCTGCCATCCTGTTTGCAGCCTCTCTTATGATCGGGAATACACACAGGGTGCGTATAAAAAAGACCTGGACTGAAAAAGCAGTCCTTTATATGGCCCTGGTAGGGCATTCAGGAGTCTCAAAATCACCGCCACTGTCATGGGCATTATCCCAGATCGAAAAACATGACGATCGCACGTATAAGGATTACAATAGGGATAAAGCAGAATACAACCATTTCATGTCCCTCAATAAAAAGGAGAAGGAAGCACAGGGAAAAATCCCCCTGCAAAAACCGGTTTGGGAAAGGCTCATCTTATCAGACACAACCCAGGAGGCCATGGTTAAGGTTCATCAGGAGAATCCTAGGGGAATTGGGATCTGTCCTGATGAATTAAACAGTTTGGTTTTAAACTTTAACAAGTACAACAAAGGAAGTGAACAGGAATCCTACATGTCGAACTGGAGCGGGAAACCCATCATAATTGATCGGAAGACTGATGATCCGGTTTCGATTCGAGATCCTTTTATTTCCGTTATCGGAACAATACAAAGAAAGGTGCTTTATAAACTTGGACTAAACAACCGGTTAGACAATGGATTCATCGATCGTTTCTTGATGGTCGTTCCGGAAGGGCTCCAAAAAGAATATTGGTCAGAGGATGATGTTGATGTTGAAATTATTGGGAAATGGAATACAATCGCTGATCATCTTATGGGACTACCCTACCTGCCCGATGAAGGAGACTCTGAGGGAAAGATACTGGAATTCTCTCAGGAAGCCAAGGATCTTCTCTATGCATGGCAACGACACAACACAGATATATCCAAAGGTACAGAAGATGATTTTGTCCAAGGGATCTGCGCAAAACTGGATATCTATATCTGCCGGTTTTCTCTGATCCTTCAACTCCTGAGATGGGCAACAAGGGAAGCTGGGAAAGAGAGAATTGAAGTTGAAGCTGTTAAAGGTGCAATCAGCTTTGCAGAATATTTCCGGAAAATGAACGCCAGGGCAATTGACATAATCAAAAAAGTTGATCCACTGGAAGGGTTGGGATCTGATAAAAGAGCCCTATATGTCAACCTGCCAGGGACTTTTTCAACCAAGGAAGGTAATAGAATCTCCAAGCAGTTTACGATCGCTGAACGAACAGCACATCGCTTTTTTGGAGAGAAACAATATTTTGAACATATTAAACATGGCATCTATAAAAAGAAGTACTAATCCATTGTGGCAAAAGTGGCATTATTGGCAATATCCAACCCGATTTCAGTTCAATATTGCCAAAATTGCCAGGTTTGCCAACCTTAAAACCAAAATAAAATGAAAGAATACCGATACACTCTTGAAAAATATAACGGCCCTTCAACTCGCTATAACTGTCCTTCATGTGGTTCAATAAAGGCGTTCTGCCGGTATATCGATACTACCACAGGCCAACACATTGATCCAACGGTTGGCCGATGCAACAGAGAGGGAAAATGTGGCTACCACCAAACGCCAAAACAATTTTTCGCATTACATCCTGGCCAGATTAAACCAGCAACCATGCCAGTTAAACCTGTGCCTGAATTAAAGCCATTGATAGTGATCCCTAATGCTGTTCTGGAACAATCGATTCCCGGACCTGGCAATAACCAGTTCTACTATTACCTGATTGATCAATTTGGTCGTAACATTACCAGTGACCTCATAAAAAAATACTCTATCGGCACATCGGACCATTGGCCGGGATCCACTGTCTTTTGGTTTATTGACATTGCAAGGAAGATCAGGGCCGGTCAGGTCAAATTATTTAACAGGGATGGTCACACGGTTAAAGGCCGCACAACCTGGATCCACTCCATACTTCGCGGTCATGAAAAGGAACACCCCTGGTTAGGATCCTATCAACAGAACAGCATGAAGGTTTCATGCCTGTTCGGCGAACACCTTTTAAAGACAGAGAGAGATAAACCAATAGCAATAGTCGAGGCTCCAGCGACCGCCATAGTGGCGAGTATCTACTTCCCGAAATTCCAATGGTTAGCGACTGGCAGCCTTTCATACCTAACCAGGAACCGATGCAGAAATTTGATAAATCGGCGGGTGGTCATATTTCCCGACTTGGGATGTTATGTAAGATGGAAGAAGAAAGCAGAAGATCTCCTTGGCATTGCAAAGATAAAAGTCTCAAATTTCCTGGAAAGAAATGCCTCTCCCGCAGATCTGGACCAGGGGCTCGATCTGCGTGATTATCTGACCAGATTCAGCCTGAAAGAGTTCAAACAGATCAATAGTAATCAAGCTATATCAAAGAGCTTGCCCCAAAAAAGTATTAATCCTCAAATCAAAAAGCTATGAGTAACACAGAAATTGAACTTGAAATCCTTTCCATGCGCCGGGGAGGATACTCTTATGCAGATATTGAATCGACACTTGGTGTCTCATCGAAAACCATTGCGAAAGTGATTGCCAACCAGAAAGCGACGGAAAGCATGGAAAGCACGAATAACAAGGATTCCCGCATCAATTCTTTCCAAAAACGGGAAAATTCTTTCCCTTTTCATGCAAATCCTGATTATGATGATGTTTATCCGGGAACTTTCCAACCAGAAAGTGAAAAACCTGATCAACCTATTCCAAACAACAACGATGGAAAGCAGTTTCCAGTGGACAATACACTGCCGGAAAGAAAATCGGCAGAAGAGATCCGACTGGAAGAGCTCCGTGAACAAAATAAGCATGAACTCCAACTAAAAAATTTTGATTGGAAGCAGGAAAAAGAGGAACGGGAGTTATCTTTACAGGAGCAGGAAGCAGATATAGAGAGACGAAAACTTGAAGACAGACAAAAAGAACGACAAAAAAAGATCGATGTGAAACGAAGGAGTTTCTTGATGAGGTTAAAAGACCTGGCTGGACAATGTAGGCGGGGTACATGGGAGTATGATGATATCTTTGATCTATCGGCGGATGCAAACTCACTTTACAATGAGTCCATGGATTTCTGCAACAAGCACTCCATACCGTTTGATGGTACCGATTATGAGAAAAATCTTGGAGAGATTTGTGATTCCCTTAAGAAAACAGTTGAGGAAGCGGAAGAAGACGACTATGTCTACTGGGATCCAGGTATCACTCTTCGTAGGCAGTTAAGAAAGGCACATCAGGTTACGTTTTAGCACAGGATTTTAAGGGTCTTTAGAAAACTTTGTGTAAACGACCTAACTATTTTATCGTTGGTTGAATGAGTTACAGATCGGTTAGATTTCTCTTTAAGCTATCAGAAAAACTCTCATAAGGATATCATGTAGAGCCATCAGAAGATGATCTCTGCCCCTATGAGTAATTTCCCCTCATCTTCCGCTACTAAGTCCTAAAACAACCCCAAAGGTTCATCAAGAATATCATCATAGATAGGAATTTTCTTAAATTGCACAATTGTATCGTCAATGCAGCTCATGGTAATAAATTCCTGCCTTCGCTTCAAGATCGCCTGCTAGCTCAAGAGCCCGTCTGTGGTGAGTGAAAAGCAATACCTGGGTGCTGAGTGCCAGCTCCGCGAGAACCTCGAGGCAGATCCTTGTACGATTGTCATCAAATCCTATTAGGATGTCGTCAACCACGAAAGGCATGGGCTCTCCCTCACTCAGATGTTGTTCGAGGGTAGCGATGCGAAGCGACAGGTAGAGCTGATCTCGGGTTCCGTCACTCATTCCTTCGACGGACACTTCGACATCGTTTGGACGAACACCAAGCAAGATGGGCTTGCCGCTTTCGTCCAATTCATCCCGAAGATTCGCATAAGACCCCAGGGTGAGTTTGGAAAAGAGATTACCAGCCCTGGCCAGAACCGGAGCTTGATTTTTCTTCCGATAGTCCTCTATTCGCTGCTCAAGGATGAGCGCAGCGATTTGCAGGCGAAGGTACTGCTCGACACCAGAAACAATGGTGGCAAGTTGTTGCTCAGCCTCCTCTGACGCGTTTGCGGCTGCAGTACTGCCATCCTAGTGGACAAGCCGACGGTGTTGACCACCCTAGGCCGTTCGGATTAAACCAGTTTAGATGCATTAAAATCAGACATATACGGCGGTCAGTTCAAATCGGCACAAGGTGGTCAGAGGCACCGGATCTTCCACCCTAGCGGGAGACAACATAACTTCATAATTCCCTGTAAGGAAAGTACTTGCAGGGATTTTATTTTTGGAGGAGTCGGTACAGGAGTCTGTATTAGTGTTTTTTAATTGAATAGAATTCCTCAAAGTGTTGGTTCTCTTTTGTGTATTTGCTTGAAAACCACACATTACAATAAACAGAATATCATAGGCTCAATTGTGAAGTATCACAAAGCGAACCTTAATCAAATCCTGAAAGGATGTCAACAATTTCATTTGAAACTATACACATTCGCTATCCATTTATACTTTTCTGCCTATCGTTTAATAAGATATTTGTCAGTCATTTTTACACCAGTGCCATCCTTAAGATGATTAATCTGACTTCCTCCTAGTACCTGTGAAGCAAGTTCATGGGATTTATCAACTATCCAAGCAGATGAGAACCCCAATAGATTATTAGGGTAGTTTGCCAATATCAGGTTTTTTTGGTAATTTAGATACTGTAGGTGGTAGCTCAACAGGAATCGAAATAGTACCCTTTGGCAAATTGCCAATCGTATAATGAACGTCAACACTATAACTACCAGAAATGAAGTTTTTAGTGTCAACAGTTATTTTCAATACTGCTTCTCCTTTACTCTTAATCAACAACTCTCCATTCAGATGGAAATAATCCCATGGTTTAACATCCAAAGTCCATTTGTTTGATGAAGGTTGCTTAATTATCCTAGTTACTTTTTCACTGAGCTCCCAACTTATACTGCATAGTAATGGTTCCCAACTCTCTTCCCAATTACAATCCCATGCTTTTTGTTGTATCTCAATAGTAGTTTCTCCTTCAGATACATAAGGTACAGGAATTATAATAGACTTAGGATTGATTTGAATCCTCTCCTCAAATCTAGCAATTTCAACTTTATGATTTTCATCAGGGCCTGGTTCATATGCCTGCCAGGGAAATGACGGAATGTTTGAATCTACTAAAGCAATAGTCTCGGGATTAGAATCTATTTGATCTCCAATTGGGTTACGTTGAGAATAATGTGCTCCATTATCCTTACCATCAATTATAATATTCAATTTATATGCATCCCGGCTACAATTACGAGGCTTAAAGTGCCCCCAATAGTAAAAACCAACATTTTTTTCGTAAGCAAGTTTTAATTCAATGGGTTTATTGATTTCTTTACCTGTACCAGGATCAGTTCCTACCAACCTTAAACTTGTCTTGCTTGCATCCATAACTCTTCCTTTTTCAGGTTCAATTGTGGGACCAAATAAGATGAAAATGTAAGCTGTTCTATCAGGGCTTAAGGTTTGTGGAGGATTTGGAGGATTTAGCTTGAGACTTCTTTTATTATTCGCAGTTACCCATTCAGCATCGTAGCGAGTACAGTGTTTATCTTGTGAAAAGAAGGCAAATTTTCTAGGTGTATCGTCTGACTCCCATTGTACGATCGCTAATCTTTCGACAATAGGTGGATAATTCACTATATCAAAGAAATGTTGAATCAGGCCTGCACTTTCCTGAATCATTCTAGGAATAAGCTTATCTGTGAGATTAAGAAATATATCAACCATCCCCTTATTTCTTAAATCGATATTTGGTGAAGCTCCTGGAATTTGAAAGAAGGGTACTAATGGAAACGACACAGGCCAGCAGCCTAAGGGTGATAATGTCAAAACAGAAGTAGGCTTGGTTTTACTCTTAATGTATTTTGAAATATCTCTAAAAAAAGAATCGTAATCGAGTTGTATTATTATACTGTCTGGTGTAAGCTGATCTTCTATCCGTTTTAAGGACCATTTATTACTGATATTAGGACACTCCTCGAGATTAGGAAGTACGAGCTTCTCATAACCTACCTTTTTAGGATCTATCAAGCCATCACATACTGTCCATATATGAAGAAAAAGTACTGCACACCCGATATAACAAGCTGGACATGCTGCCAAGCATGCAGATACGGCTGCAGCCGCTAATATTTCACAAT
>JAFCGF010000003.1 GCA_017608295.1 Candidatus Woesearchaeota archaeon | reverse complement strand
TGTGTGCGCGCGGCAGCTTCGCTCCGCATGCACACCTTTCATCTAACTGTAGAAAAAGCTATCGGCCATTCATCCGCTAGCTGAAGCCAGCGGATTTCTGGCCACAAAGATTAAGTTGTCCAAAAGATATAAAAAGAAGTTTCACCATAATGTAATCTAATGGGGATAATGAGGAGTAAAGAGAACTCAAAGGCAAGAGCCGGAGAGGACCTCGTCATCGCCAACGCGCGGCTTCTTATGAATGGTAAACTGGTCAAGCGGCACATCGTGATACAAGACGGCATCATCTCTGATATCACCAGTTCCCTTCAAAAGTACAATAAGCATGACCAGATTGACGCAAAGGGTCTTGTCGCGCTTCCCGGCCTGATCGACTCCCATGTGCACTTCCGTGAGCCTGGCTACTCACACAAAGAGACCTGGCTCACAGGCAGCAGGGCTGCTGTTGCAGGTGGCGTCACGACAGTACTGGAGATGCCAAATACAAGCCCTGCAACCCTTACGCCATTAGACATCAAGGACAAACGCTCACTCTGCAAAAAAAGTATTGTCGACTTTGGGCTGCACATCGGCGCTTCTCTTGCGCGCCCGTTAGAACTGCTCAACGAGGAGCTGCTTTCCGAGGGCGCTGCTGTCAAGTTCTACTTTGACCCGAACAACGGCGACCCGTGGATACCCGCTTTCGGCGAGGGAAGGGCGCGCGTCATAGGGATGCTTCGCGCCGTGGCGATGCAGGACATGCTCGCTGTGGTGCACGCGAAGGGCAATAGTGTTTCTGCTTCACTCGAACTCGCCCGCTGGGCCCACTGCCCGACTGTCGTTGCACACACTCCAGGCAGGAAAGAGCTCGCGCACATCATAGAAGCCCGAGCCATCCGCCGGCTCCCTGTGCACTGCGAGGTGAGCCCGACGCATCTCTTCCTCACACAAAAAGATGAGCAGAAGCTCGGGCAGGTATCGCTCGTCGACCCGCCGCTGGGCACGCACCACGACCAGAAGGTGCTGTGGCATGCGATCAAGCAGAAGCATGTCGATATCATCGCGACTGACCATGCCCCGCACACCCTCGAGGAAAAAAAAGTCGACTATAAGCCGGCTCTTGGAGTGCCGGGACTGGAGACCATGCTGCCGCTGCTCCTTGACGCCAGGCATAGGAAAATGCTCGCTCTCCAAGACATCCAACGGCTGTGCTGCGAAAACCCCGCGCTCATCTACAAGATTGCGGACAAGGGATTCCTCGCGCCCGGCTATGATGCTGACATCGTGCTCGTGGACTTGAAGGCAGAACGGAAAGTGCAAAATAAGAAACTGTTCACCAAATGCGGATGGTCACCATTTCATGGGAAAAAGCTCAGGGGCTGGTCCGTCATGACATTCGTGAGGGGCCTCCCTGTTTTTGATAACGGTAAGATAGTCGCTCCGAGCAAGGGAGGGACTGGAAAAGAAATCCAGTATGCTCGCTAATTTTGGAACAAATTACCACTTATTAAGGACAAATTTTATATACTTATCCACCAATAAGTAATATTATGGGAGAACTCTACAAGCAGGTCGAGCAGGAATTCTCTAGACTGAGGTCTGCGATAGAGGAATCCACAGGAGTCGACTTGAGCGAGATTGAAGTAATGACACTCTCGGAAATGCAAGAAAACTTGAAAGGGACACCTTATGAAGTCGATGGCGTACTCTCAAATGATTCCCCACTGTTCTTCTGGGGACTAGAACCAGCTGGCCTGGTAGTGAATGAGCAGAAACTGGTCAGTCTCGCAGCGACAACAAATGGATTCAATCTTGGATTCTATGTCTTACATGAGTTGTGCCACGGGCTGCAATGGAAGCTCGGCAGGTTTCAGCCAGTGTATAATTCGGTCCTAGAGAGGGCACGTGCATACGCACCGGTTAGAGAGGCATTTGTCTCAGCTGAGAAAGACTCTCCGGAAAGGGCAGAGCTCTTTGAGCGCCTGGAGGGAATGATTGATGAAAAGGTGGAAATGAAGGAGGCATGCAAGCAGCTGCAGGAGGGCTTTGCAGTGTATTTCCAGCTTCACGGACTGGACCTTAAGGATGTCGATGAAGGGATTGCATTTCATAGTGGGAGAGTCATGGATGACCTATGTGTCTACGCAGCCACAGGTGATACAGTACACGACATCCTCCTCCCTGGATGGAAGGAGAGATACTGTCCTGGCTACCATTTCTTCAGGAAGATAATCGGATACGCCGAGGGAGACATTTCAGTTCTCGAGGATGTCATCCAGTGCTCCCCAACTTCACTTGAGGAGATAAAGAATCCTAAAGAATACTGGGAGCAGACTCTGCAGCCTTACAGGGAGCAGAAAGATTCTTAACACGCGTTTTAGTTCCGAGGAGTATGACATCTGACCACGAGTGTCTCTTCTGTTCAATCTATGAAAATAGGACTGGCATCATCTACGAGAACCAGTATTTTTTCGGACGGTTCGACATCTATCCTATCACACCAGGTCATGTTTTGGTAATTCCAAAACGGCATGTAGTCTCGCTTCTCGACCTCAGTGCAGAGGAATGGCGAAGCCTCCAAGAAGCCATTAGAGAGACTATTGCCCTCGTTGAGGACACTGATCTCAAGAAATTCTATGAGGAATTGATTAGTAAACCATACAATGAGAAGTCAGCAAGATTCTGCGAGCAGATGCTCACCCATGTTGGAATTGACAAGCAACCAGACGGGTATAATCACGGGAACAATGATGGCAAGGCAGCAGGAAGGACAATCCATCACCTTCACTGGCACATCATCCCCCGCTATTTTGGAGATGTAGATAATCCCATAGGGGGCATCAGGCATATTATCCCTGGGATGGGCAACTACAGAAAATAAGCCCTGACTCAACTACTATTGCAGGAAGCGCTAAACTCTATCTCATCCTGCACTTTCTTCAAAGTATCCACGTAATACTTCCCGAGGAATGCCTCAAGCTCTTCGACGTCTTCAGGCTCAGAGTTCTCAATTTCCCAGGTAAGGCCAGTGTGCACCGGGAACTCATAACCTTCACCTCTCCCATGACCACTCAGCCAGCAGAGAAGCTCTCCACCGAAGACATCAAACTTCTCGTACATCCTGTAGAATGAGGTCTGCTCGTATTCTCCAGAGGCTTCAACAAGGTCTGGAGATATGACATCCAAGCCGCTGTAGCATAGTGCTAGCACAGCGATGTCAGCCTGCCTTCCTGTGATAAGCGTGCCTTCTTTAGTGTTCTTCAGGATGTTTTCTGCCATGTCATTCATTAACAGCAGCCTGAAGAGATGGCGCATATACACAAGGTCTGCTTTTTCGGGAATCTCATCTCCCTGTACCCTGCCGGATATGACTGTGACACCCAACTCTTCGAGGTGGTCAACAATCCGGTCGCCATAGTAGCAGTCCGGGCAGCCCTCATGCTTCGAATAGTACGTATCCTGATAGATAACAGTAACATCATCCAAAGAGCGTTCAGCTTTCTCAAGCCACTTGAGGAGGCTCTCATCGCAGCTTGCACCGGGATAATAGATTCTTGAGTTCCCCTTCTGGATGCATT
Organism: Candidatus Woesearchaeota archaeon; assembly: GCA_017608295.1. The sequence continues at coordinate 272,032 of JAFCGF010000003.1, read as the reverse complement.
CTTTGATTCGCTGATTGAATCTAGGTTGACTACGGCGCCAGGCAGGAATACTCCCATCTTTCCCCATACGCTCCAGATGGTCTTCAAGAGTGAAACATTCATCCATGCAGCAGGAGATTCCACTATGGTTTATATGTGATAATGCTCAAAAGTGGGATGATTCTACAACTCAACCCAGCGCTTCTCTTCTCCAGAGGTGTACGCTGCGAGGATGACTTCGAGGTTTCTGCGTGCATCATGTCCCGATACTGGCATCTCATCTCCCTGTTCAAGTGCGGTGAAGAACTCGTCGAAGAGGCCTTTGAAGCCCCATTCCCAGCCGGGGATATCATGCTCTTTCCAATCCTTGTCAGCGATGGAATAATGCATAAGCTTGCCTGGAGTGTTTGACAGTGAGAGAGTGCCATCGCTTCCGTAGACCTCATACACGAACTGGCCTCCCCCAGGAACAGCCCATGCGGTCTGCAAAGAGGTGATGCCGCCGTTCTCATGCTCAAAGTGCACGAGTGCGAGGTCTTCGACTTCGTGATGGTCGCGGACGCTCGCGATGCTTGCGGATACGCGCTTCACATCCCCGAGAATCCTTCTTGCGATGTACACATCATGATAGCCGTTGTCGAGCAGGCAGCCGTGCCCTGCAGTCCCTGCTTTCGTGCGCCAGTCCGGGTCAAACCCGGCTGCGCCGTCCCAGTGGCTGCCGCCGAGGCCGGCGATACGCACAAGATAAGGAGTGCCGATGATACCTGACTCAACCATCTCGAGCAGCTTGACCTTTGCGCCCTGATAAAGATAGTTATGCGCCACGCAGAATGAGACGTTGTTTGACGCTACTGCGGCGAGCACGTCATCCGCCTCGCTCAGCGTGGTCGTTATCGGCTTCTCAGACAGGATGTGCTTTCCGGCGTTGGCAACATCCATAAGGATCTGGTGGTGGTACGAATGCGGCACAGCGACATCGACGACATTCACGTCATCGAGCGCAAGGAGCTCTGCATAATCCTGGAACCTGCGCTCTTCTGGAACTCCAAGCGCATCTCCAATCTTCTTCAGCTGCTCCTCGCTCCTGTCTGCGATCGCATAGACTTCAACTTTATCCTTGAGCGGAGTGAGCGCGGGAATATGTCCCTCCTCAACAATTCGTCCGCAGCCGATGATACCGAGCTTTAGCATGATTATTCACCTTCGAGTGCTTTCAGTGCGTTCATAGTGAGCTGAGCCTTTTCCAATTGCATATCCTGGTCGTCCAGCTCAATCATCACCCAGCCAGTGTAATTGGCATCCTGAAGGGCGGTGAACACGCCATCGAGGTCGAGGTCGCCGAGGCCTATGCCCCGGAACTCCTGGCCCTCGTAGTCCTTCAAATGGACATAGCCAATGCGGTCCCCGTACTTCCTGATGATCTTGACCGGATCCATGCCAGCCATCGCGAGGTGCGCGGTGTCTGGGCAGAACTTCACGAGGTCAGGGTCAGTGAGGGAAAGGATTTCGTCGAGGCTTTCCTCGGTGTAAACAATACAGCCCCTATGAGGGTGCAGTGTGAGAGTAAGGCCATACTGCTTCGCGACCTCACCCATCTTATTGAGCGTCTTGGCCATCTGCTCCAGCTCCTGGGGGATGTTAGGCTGGGAGTGGCCCCCGCCAATCACAATAACTTCCCCTCCAAGGCGCTGGAGAAGCTTCGCAGCGTCCTCGACTGTCTTGACATGCAGACTCCTCTGGCCGGGATGCCCAAGTGCGCCGTCATGATACAATGCAGGCAATGAGAGAGAATTAGTCTCCAGGCTCAATTCGAGCGCATCAAGCTGTTTCTCGTCCCACGTTGCTGAGCTGGCAAAGGTCTCGGTGCCCGAATAGCCCAGTGACGAGATGTCAATAATCGCCTGGTCCAGATTCCGCCCCCAGTCCCAACTGATGCTATGATAGCCTATCTTCATACCAAAGAGTTCCATGTCAATCCCCCAGTGGAAGAAAACCCTTATTGGAGATATAAAGCTTTGGAATGCGCAAGGCATATAAGGAAGAAAAACAAGGAAGACACCATGGGACGCGTGTGTATTGAATGCTCAGGAGAGATGGAATATGATGAGAAGCTCCATCTCTGGCGCTGCAAGAACTGTAAGGTGGAAGAAGAAGGGGAGGAGCCTTTCCAACCCGGGAAGGGGCATCACTATAAGGGTTACAGGCAAGGGGGGGCGCTCCGTAGCCAAAAGAGATGAAGCGCTCGCCCACCAAGGCAGGAATTAGCTGCCCCCGGTTGGGGGGATACGCACCGGCGTGGCTCACCTGTTCCAATGATGTCTGCTCCTCAATCCTTCTTCCTCATCCTCTGTCTTCTACCTAGCTGCTTTAGCAGGATTACTCTCCTCTTTCCCCTGCGGCTTTTTCCCATGATATGACCATGACACTATGCATTCATTCATATCCATACCAGAAAGAACTCCCCCGTTTGGGCTTACGCCCACATCACGCGCCTGTTAGCTTCAATCCTATTTGGAATTGAGTGACACCACATATGCGGTTTCTGGAATATATAAGATATTTGGTCATGAGGCTGTATAAAGTATACGAAAATGTATCCAGAAATGAAAAAAGCTCCCCTGGACTACGAGAATAGTGGATGTATCACGTTTGCCACGTATGCTCAGGTATACTGCAGTATACTCAAAAGGACGCAGTGCCCCGCTATACAGATACATCACAGGTAGGGACAAGCCCCTCAAAGAGACGCTGGATGACGTGAACAGGAAGAAGCAGGGCACTGGACACCTCCGCGCAACATATATATAGTATCCACAAAAGCAGTTAGGGCATGCAACAGTTCTCACACTCCAAGCTAGGCACTTTTGAAAACTGCCCTCTGATGTACAAGTTCAAGTACATCGACAAGCTCGAGGCAGAAAAAGGCGATGGCATCGAGGCTTTCATGGGCTCCAGAGTGCACGATGCTTTGGAAAAGCTCTACAAGGACTTACAGCACGAGAAGCGCCTCACTGAAGAGGAGCTTATCGCGTTCTTCAATGAGGATTGGAAAAAACAGTTTACAGAAGACATCATAATCGTCAAGAAGGATTATACTATTGAGAACTACCGCGCGATGGGTGAAAAAGCCCTGAGGACATACTACAAGCGCTTCCAGCCCTTTGACCAGGCGACGACGCTGGCGTGCGAGAAGAAAATAAGATTCATGCTCGATGAGACAGGGGAATATGAACTCATCGGCTACATTGACCGCCTGGACAAGGTCGATGACGAAACCTACGAAATCCATGACTACAAGACGAGCGGCACGCTCCCGGACCAGAAGTACGTTGACGCAGACCGCCAGCTGGCGCTCTATGCCCTGGCGGTCAAGAAGGAATTCCCGGAGGCAAAGCGAATACGGCTCATCTGGCATTATCTCATCTTTGGAGTGGAACGGGAAAGCAAGAAGACAGACGAACAACTGGAGCAGCTCAGGACAGACACCCTGGCCCTGGCAAAGGACATCCTCAAGGTTGAGACATTCAAGCCGAGAATGTCTGCGCTGTGCAGCTGGTGCGCCTTCCAGAAGAACTGCCCTGAGTGGTCCCACAAATTCAAGACAGAAAAACTCATAGGAGAAGCGTACAGGAGCGAGGATGGTGTCAAGCTTGTCAACAGGTATGTCGAGCTCTCAGAGAAGAAAGGCAAGGTGGAAGCAGAGTTTGAACAGGTCAAGGAGTCTCTGTTTAACTATGCTAAGCAAGAGGGCGTCAATACAATCTTCGGGACTGATGTGCAGGCCCGCATATGGCAAAAGGAATGCGTCAAGCTTCCCGGCTACAATGACCCGAGGAAAGAGCAATTGATCAAGCTCCTCAAATTGCTCGGCAGATATGAGGAAGTATCTCAGGTCAATACATGGGAGCTCGGGAAAATCATCGAGGAACGCCGTTGGACACCAGAGCTGATTGAACAGCTGAAGCCCTTCTGCAGGGAAGAGCTTGTGCGTAGAATATACATCAAGAAACGGAACGATTTCTAGTCAAAGAACTTATGCGGCTCGAGCATGTGCACTATGCCGAAGATAATGAAGAGGCTGATATAAAGTAACACTGCTGCAGCTGCGGTCATCCTATCTATAGGGATTCCTTGCATCACTCCTCCTGACGCGCTGGATAGATTGCTGTACACGACAACAACTGAAAGATAAGCGAAGATGTTTACGGGCAGGACTGAACTTATCTTGAAGGCGAGATGCCTTGGCATGGAGTGTGTAAAGTTCAAGATAAGCATCACAATACCAAGGAGCAGAAGCACACCTGATATGGCAAAGAGCGAAGGGTACATGGAAAGGGCAGCGAATGAAAGAGAGCCAGCGACGAAGAGCTGCCTGAACAGGTCGAAAGACACGAGCACAAGGAATAATGAATTGGCTGTGGCGGTGTTCCACCCCAACTCCTCAGAGCTATACACGCCGAAGTAAAGCTCCATCACCACAAGAGTGATAGTAACAGGAAGCACAATCCAGAGCATCTCCTTATGTTCGAGAGGGGCAAGGATAAGTTCCATATAACGGGAAAACAGGGCAGGGAAGAGGGTTGTAGTGCTGCTGTAGCCATATTGCAGCCAGCTGAACCAGTTCATAGGAGCTACTGGGTCAGCGCCCTATAAATATATTACTGGCTCACTGCGGGAAGCAGGGCTTTCAACCGGTCGTCAATCTCGCTGACAGTTTCCACGACCTTTGCCAGATTTCCAGCATCAGCCGCGATGATGAGCGAGCGCTTTGCTTCACTTTTGGAGAAGTAATACGCCCTCCCTCCTGCCTCGCGCACAATAAGTATCGCAGCAGCCACATCCCAGGGGCTGGGCCCATACTGCAGGAAGAGGTCTACCCTGCCTGTCGAGACAAAGGCTGCGTCAAGGGCTGCGGAGCCTCCTCTGCGAATCACACCAGGAATAGCAGAAAGTAGTGACTTCAGCAGCGTGATGTTGCCCTCAAACTCGCTCTCCTCCTTGTAATGGAAACCGAACATGATAAGGGGCACTGGCAGTTTTACTATCTCCTGCATGTCGAGCCTCTTGCCGTTAAGGAAGGCTCCCTGACCTTTAACAGCGTGATAAACATCACCAGTGAGGGGATTGGCAACGACACCGATAACCGGCTCGAAGCCTGCCTCATTATCTGCAGGCTCTGCAAGGGCGATGGACGTGCAGAACATAGGGTACCTATGGGCGAAGTTTGTCGTGCCGTCGAGAGGGTCGATAACCCAGAACAGTCCCTGTTCAGGGATAGTGCCGCCATCCTCTTCTGATAATGTGGGAATGTCGGGAAGGCGCTCTGCGAACAGGTCGAGGATAGCCTTCTCAGCGGCGAGGTCTGCGTCTGTCACAAGGTCGCGCGGCCCCTTCATAGAAATTTCAATAGGGGTGTCATAGGCCTGGCGCAGGATCCAGCAGGCCTCGGCAGCAGCAGCAAGCGCCGCCTCTAAAGCCTTATTGATTGTATCATCTGGCATGGCTGAGACGAAAGGAATATGTTATAAATAACTATCCCCCACACCCACCACAAAAGTTTTAAATACTGGCGGCGATTGGATGTCACATCAAGGAGGTGAGCCGTATGGCTGAAGGAACTAATCTTATTGTGATTGACGAGGGAACATATTCAGACAAGGTAGAGAAGGCTGAGGTGCCTGTCCTCATAGATTTCTATGCTGACTGGTGCGGACCCTGTGTGGCGATGGCACCTATCTTCAAGGAGCTCGCTGCCGAGTACGAAGGCAAATGCCTCTTCGCCAAGCTCAACGTAGACGAGAACCAGGAGATTGCCGGGAAATTCCAGGTGATGAGCATCCCGACACTAGTCATGGCCTCAAAGGGCAAGGAAGTAGACAGGATAATCGGGTTCTCAAGCAAGCCTGACCTCAAGAATAAGATTGATGAGCTGCTAACCAAGGTCTAAAAACTAGTTTTTGAAATTTTCCATCCCTTAATGAACTAGGCTCAGGAATAGGTTTCTTTATCCCACTTTAATAACGAAACGTTTATATATTCTTAGATTAAATTACTTACTATAAAGTGGTGAAAAAATGACTCCTAAATCCCATGAGCGCAGCATGCAACGCACAGTAGAGAAGCACGCTATCTCCCTCATTGATTATGTTGCCGTCGTCCGATTCGCCGAGATGCACAGCGCGCAGGTCGCGGAACTCCATGTTGAGAACCTCATGATTGCACACAAGAACCGCCACAAGGCAATCGCTTCTTTCAGGGAGCAGGCTGGCACATTCCACGGTGTGCTGAACGTGAGCATAGAAGAGCACAGTGTCCCGGTCCAGATGGGAGATGTTACTGTGATGAGCGGTTACACTTGCGTCCGCGGAACAGGCGTGAAAAGAAGGCGCTAATCTTTCTCTTCCACTTCAAAGCTGATTTTTCCCTGGTGATAGATGCCTTTGTAGAGCTTAACAGGTCTCCAGTCATCCAGCACTAATTCTGCGTCGAGCCAGTCAGCAAGCTCAGCAGGATTGCCTATTGTCGCAGAAAGCCCGATGACCTGGAGCTTGGGAAGGCTCTGCCTGAGCAGGGTGATGAGCACTTCCAGGGTTGGGCCGCGCGAGGAGTCATTGAGCAGGTGGATCTCATCAATCACCAGGACCTTCACTTTGGATATCCAGCTGGCGCGGTGCCGCAATAGTGAGTCAAGTTTCTCGCTCGTCACAACGACAAGGTCATAATCAGCGAGGTAGTTCTCGGCAGAGTCCGTATCTCCTATTGACAGTGCGACCTTGGCGAGGTGCCCCCATTTTCTCTTGAATTCCCGGGACTTTTCTGTCGCGAGCGCCTTGAGCGGAACGATGTAGACTGCCTTGCCGCCCTCCTCGACGATTCCCTTAAGCATAGCAAGCTCAGCGACAAGGGTCTTTCCTGATGCTGTTGGAGTGCACACAAGGAGGTTCTTCCCCTCGAGAAGCCCAGCATCGATAGCTTTATCCTGTGCCGGCCGCAGGGTATCTATTCCCACATTGGACAGGACTGAAAGAATCTTCTCAGAAATCCGCGCGTTGAGGTCTGCGAGGCGCATCGTCATCTCTTTGGCGTAATCTCCTTAAAGGGCAGGTAGGGATGGAGCGCCTTGGGTATGCTGACAGAACCGTCCTCTCTCTGGAAGTTCTCGATCATCGCGACCAGGGCCCTTGGAGTGGCAATCATGGTCGAGTTGAGGGTGTGCATGTACTCCCTCTCGCCCTTATTGTCACCTGTGGTGCGCTCGAAGCGTGCATTGAGCCGGACTGCCTGGTATGCTGTGCAATTTGAGCACGAGCCCATCTCGCGATAGGTATTCTGAGTAGGCATCCATGCCTCTATATCATATTTTTTCGCTGCCACAATCCCAATGTCACCTGTGCAGATGTTGACCACCCTGTGGGGTATCTCCAGTGCCTTGAACATCTCCTCGTGGTTCGCGATAAGCTCCTCATGGAGCTTCCAGCTGTCCTCAGGCCTGCAGAAGACGAACTGCTCAATCTTGTTGAACTGGTGACCGCGGAAGATGCCCTTTGTGTCCTTTCCGTGGGCGCCGGCTTCTTTCCTGAAGCAGGTACTCACCCCTGCATAGCGCAGGGGGAGGTCTGAATCCTGAAGGACTTCGTCCATGTGCAGGGCTGCGATGGGATGCTCGCTCGTGGCGATGAGATAGAGGTCCTCGCCGTCTATCTTATACATCACATCCTCGAAATCAGCAAGGTCTGTAACGCCTTCTAAGGGCTTTCTTCGGAGCATGAACGGCGGGTGAATCATAGACCAGCCCTTCTTGACGAGCAGGTCCATCCCTAATCGCATGACAGCGAAATCGAGGAGCACAAGCTCGTTCTTGAGATACCAGAACCTCGCTCCTGAGGCGCGTGCTGCTCTTGGGATATCTGCGATGTCAAGGGTTTCGAGGAGGTCCACATGGCTCTTAGGAGTAAACGTGAACTTCGGCTTCTTGCCCCATTCCCTTATTGTCACGTTTCCTTCTTCACCTTCCCCATAAGGAACACTCTCGTGCAAGACATTGGGCAGGCGCATCCTATAGAACGCGATTTTCTCCTCTAGTTGGGCCATCTCAGACTCGATTATTTCTATTTTCGCTGGAAGCGCTTTCGCCTTCTTAATGATAGCTGAAACGTCCTTCTTTGCCTTCTTTGCCTCTCTAACCAAGTCAGTGAGTTGGTTTCTCTCGTGCCTCAGGGAGTCTGCCTGCTGCTTCAGCTCACGGTAGCGCGCATCCTTTTTCAGCAGGTCATCCACCCAAGGGGCTTTCTCAGCATCCTTCCGCTTGGCCAGATCGGCCTTCACCACGTCGGAATGTTCCCTAAACCATTTGATATCTAGCATGATGGCTTCAGGATGTCCCTGCTGCGCTCTTATACTTTTCGGTTCTCACACTCCAAAGGAATAGACGTAATATTGCTCCTGAATCTCTTGGTACGGCTATTCCGCAATTTAGGGTTTTAGTCAAAAAAATGCATAAAATACCGAAAGATTTTTAAATCAAATAACAGTTAAATTTATAAATGATATAGCCCCCGGCGGTAAGACCAGCTGCTTCTAGAGGGGTTAAACGAGGCGAAATACTATGGTGCAGGCCACCCGATGCCCTGAATGTGGAAGTGTTAATCTTATCTGGAACAAGAAAAAAGGAGAAGTCATCTGCAGAGACTGCGGTCTTGTGCTCGATGACACCATGATTGATTTCAGCCAGGAATGGCGTGAGATGGACGATTCTGGCCCGAGCCAGCGCCGTGCAGGCGCTCCCATGACCTATACACAGTATGACAGAGGTCTGGGGACTGAAGTCGGCACCCGTGCTGATTTGAGCCGTATGGGACGGAAGCAGAGAAGCAAGTTCTTTCGATTGAGGAAGTGGCAGTACAGGATTTCTACTGCGATTGAGCGGAATCTGAAGATGGCTCTCGCTGAGCTGAAAAGAGTGTCCTCTTTCTTGAAATTGCCCCGCTCTGTTGAAGAGGAGGCTTCCAGGATCTATACCCAAGCTGTCCAGCGCGGTCTTGTGCGTGGTCGTAGTATGGAATCTGTTGTCGCTGGAGCCCTGTATACTGCTTGTCGCCGTCATAATATTCCACGAACTCTTGAGGAGATGGCAGAGGCCTCTGGAACCGACAAGAAGGAGATTGGCAGGACCTATCGATTCGTGACTCGTGAGCTTGGCATTAAGATGCTGCCTTCTCGACCATCGGATTATATCCCGCGGTTTTCGTCTGCTCTAAAGCTGAGCCCTTCGACGCAGTCGTATTCGATTAAGATACTTGAGCGTGCACGTAAGAAGGCCCTGACGTCTGGCAGGGGTCCTACCGGAATCGCTGCTGCTGCTTTATATGTGGCTGCCCTGATTCACGGGGAGAAGCGGACTCAGCGTGAAGTCGCTGATGTTGCTGGCGTGACTGAGGTCACTATCAGAAACCGCTATAAGGAGATTCTCGAGGAGCTTGGGCTTGAGAAGGAGCTGAAGAAGGCCCAGGAGCGCCACGAGAAGAAGGCCGCGAAGAAGTAGCTCCTCGGAAACACATATATATGGTTCAGCGATAGCCCTAAGATAGAATTTGCATTCAAGCTGATGTCGCATACACAGCAAGCAAAAAGCTTGCTGGTCGCGCCGCCGGCTTTCACTGATGTTCAAGCCGACGTCGCATAATCCGGTATTGCGGTTGCCTCGAAAGCATCTTTCCTAACGGATATCCCGGTTCAAATCCGGGCGTCGGCGTTTGACTCAGCTAGGATTTGAACCTCCGATTCATGCACAGAATCCTTCGGATTCTGGCACCTTTCGCTGCGCTCAAGGAATCCGGGCGTCGGCGTAGTGCATTTATCGCGAGACCTCTCGAAGACTCTTTCATCTAGATTCTGAAACCAATAAGAAAAAGTGCATCCCCTCCCGGCAAGCCGGGAGAAGATGTAAAAGGAAAAAACTATTTCTTCTTCCTGCCACGTGCCATCTTTGTGCGCGCGACATTTCCTTTCTTGTCGATGAAGTAGAGGTATCCCTTTTCTCTCTTGACACCGCACTTGTGCATGACTTCTTGCTTCTTGTTAGTCTTCTGACCGCGGCGTGCCATCCTGACACGAGCTGCATTGCCATGCTTATCGACAAAGTAGAGCCAGCCAGGCTCTCTCCTGATTCCACACTTGCATAACACTTCTGCCATATTCTATCACCTCTGAGGAGCAGTCTAACCCCCCAATCGACTATAACTAGAGGTTTCCCTTTAAAAAGATTTCCCTAAAAATAGGTATTTTGTCGTCTAAAGAGGCCTTCGGCTTAAGACGTGAAAAATACCCAAAAAGGGTAAAAAACTACCAGAGTTCGCCGTCGTCGTTTTCGTCGTCGTCGCTGAGGTCGTGCTCCTCGTGCTCTTCACCAGGAAACTCAGGGTTCAGGATAGGCTGGATGGTCATCTCGGGCTCATCCTCGAACTCATCCCAGTCCTTAACAATCTCCTCGCTAATCTCCTTTACTTCCTCGGCGGTGTAGTCAATGAGAGTGGGCTTCCCAGTCACGACACCTGTCTGGTAATCCTTGGCCATCCACTCACCATCAGCGTCAGCGATGAGCTCAACCATCGCGTCAAGGGATGTATGGTGCATACCCAGCCAGTTCAGCTTCTTGTATGGGGCAAGCGCAAAATTCCGCCTCTTCTCGCTCTGGAGGTTATGCCTGAGGCTTGCTGCGCTTGCATTGTACACAATCGCGATGCGCGGCTTCCGGTCCTCTCCAGCCTCGTCAATCTTCGGCTGCAGAATTTCTGGAACAAGGTACTCCTCTATCTTTGAAGCGAGCAGCGCATACCTCATCTCGCCGACAGGCGAGGCGAAGGGAATAAGGTTATCAATTGCGATGACATTGTCGATGGCGCTGTTGGTCTCTCCTTCTGTATTTGTAAGGTACCACTTCCCTACTGAGGGAACAGCCTTTATGGCAGCATACCCTATAAGGGCGTAGCCAAGCTGGCGCGGGATACCGGTCTGCATCAATAGCATCATCAGAGCCTGAGGAACCTGACCCAGAGCCCCGTAAATCATCTTCTCATTTGCGCCAATCTCACGGTCGCCCAGGAAAATCGGAACTTCGGCGCCCTCGTCTGCAGCAAGCTTCTTGATGCGGTTGAGAATGAGCTCATAGGGAGAGCGCTGGCCTGCGCTACCCTCGAGAGGCATTTCATCGGTCTCAAATAGCTCTGCAGATGGCTCCACCATAGCCTCAAGCACGATGCCGTCGAGGTTTCCCAGCTCATCAATCTCAAGGCACTCCACATGCTTAACATGGTCCTTCAAATTCGCGTATACGAGAACGTATTCAGCGTTGTCTGTCTCAAACTTCTTGTATTTCATAGTCTCCCCCCCAAACTGTGAGTACTTAAGACTCCGAACTAGAAGTCCATTTAAATATGTTTAGCCCACAAAATGGGATGCCTACACAACCCTCTTAAAGCGCTTCTCAAGCTCCGAAATAGTTATCCTGAAAAGCGTGGGCCTGCCGTGCGGGCAGGTAAAGGGCATGTCGCATCCGGTGAGGCCAGAAAGGATTTCCTGCATCTTCGCCAGAGACAGGGGATCATTAGCCTTCACCGCACTCTTACATGCCTTCCGAATGATACGCTTCTCCCGCTCATCCTTTGTCAGGTCACGGAAATGCAACAGCTCACCTATAAGGTCATGGAAAAACTCCTTCCTCTGGACTTTACCGAAGATGACCGGCGCTGTGCGCGCCACCATCGCCTTTTCTCCGAACTGCTCAAGCTCATACCCCAGAGTTTTCAGCGTATCGAGATTCTCCTCGACGAGCTTCATCTCTGATGCTGAGAGTTCGATGACGACTGGAGAAAGCAATTGCTGGGTCTGCAAAGCGGAGGCAAAGTGGTGCTCGAGGTACTTCTCATAGAACACTCTTTCCTGGGCAGCGTGCTGATCCACAACACACAAGCCGTCGGCGCATTCGCACAAGACATAGGTATTGTGCAGCTGGCCGATGACTTTCAGTGAGGGAAAACGCTCTGTCCCAGCTACGTCAGGGGAAACCGGCTCAAGGTGCTCCTGGAGCGGGGCTGTGACAGATGGTGTATCGTGTGTTTCACGTGCTATCTGCCCTTTTGTGTCCCCAGTAAGGGCACTTCCAGCGGGAATCGCGGTTCTCTCTTTCTGGGCTTCTCTCTTTGGAAATACAAGGGGCTGCTGCACCTCCAGGTCGTGCTCAGGGATGAGCTGATGCTCTGCCAGGGTCTTCCGCACTGCCTCGAACACGCTCTGGTACACCATATCCTCATGGCTGAGGCGGACTTCCCGCTTTGTGGGGTGGACATTCACATCCACGTACTTCGGGTTGAGTGTGATGTCAAGAATCGCGACTGGTTTTCTGTCGAGATGCATAAGGGTGTGGTAAGCGTCATTGACAGCGCGGGTTATTGTTGGGTTTGTGACGAACCTTCGGTTGATGAACACGCTCTGGTGTTCAGTGGTCTTTTTCGTCAGGGTCGGCTTGCCGATGAAACCCTTTATGGAAAGGTGAGCGCTCTCGAAGTTTACAGGGAGAAGCTCCTTGGCGAATTCCATACCGTACACATCGACGACAGCTGACAGCATGTCTTCTGTTGCAGGCACAGAGAGGCTTTCCTTCTCTCCTGAGATGAGCGTAAAAGACACTTCAGGGTAAGCAAGCGAATAGCGCTGCATGACATCAAAGATGCGGCGCATCTCTGTCGCCGGGCTCTTGAGGTGCTTCCTCCTCGCAGGAGTGTTGTAGAAAATGTCTCTGATTTCGACAGTGGTTCCTGCTGGAAGGACTGCATCAGCAGCCTTCACGCCATCTGCTGCCACTGCAATCTCAGTCCCGACTTCTTCCTGTGCAGAGCGGGTCCGTATTCTCATGCGTGAGACAGCTGCGATGCTTGCTAGTGCTTCTCCGCGGAAGCCGAGGGACGTGATGGAGAACAGGTCGTCTGCTGAGGATATCTTTGAGGTTGTGTGGCGCTTTGGAGCGATAATCGCATCTTCCCGCGTCATGCCCTTGCCGTCATCCTTCACCTTGATGAGGGATGAGCCTGCATCCTTCACCTCGACACGGATGCTCTTCGCCCCTGCGTCAAGCGCGTTTTCTATGAGTTCTTTCACAACGCTTGCAGGCCTTTCGACAACTTCGCCTGCAGCTATCTTGTTGATGAGTTCAGAGTTAAGCTCTTTGATGGTAGGCATAGGTTCACTCCCGCTGCGAGATTCCCCTGCCATGTATAAAAAACTATCCGCTAATCAACAACCCTAGCTCATCGCTAGGGTATGTTGGTGTTGCCTTAGGATATTGAGTCCTCGGCAACAATCCGCGGGTGGAGCTCCCTAAGGAGATTCTTCATGTCGGTATAGGTAAGTGAGCGAACCGCCTTGTCGTATGGGGCGAACCACACGCGCTTGTGCTCCAGACCATCAGCCCGGGGCGCTGTGTCTGTTATCGAATCCGTAATATCGGCCAGAAAAACCTGAAACTCACGCTCTATCCGGACTTTGTTGCCATCCTTGTCACGCGAATTGAAACCGTACTTGACTATGCTGCCTGTGGGAACCACTTTTGCTGGGCGCACTCCTGATTCCTCCTCTGCCTCCCTGAGTGCGGCCTCTGCAGGGGTTTCACCAGGGTCAATGCTTCCCTTACAGAGTTCCACCCCTTTCCAGTTGAGGATGCGCTCAAAAAGGAGATATTCAACATCTTCCCCGCCGTTTCCGGTCCTGCGATAGAGTACCACGATGACGCACTTATGATGGACAACAGGCAGTGTAGTCATACATTCACCTTAATTGAATCAATTAATGCACAGAATACTTCACCAGCCCGTAAGGAGGGCCTTCTTTGTCCACGAGATGATATACTACAAGCTCGTCGAGCAGCTCAGTGAGAGTGTCCTCATCTATTGGCTCACCGGCATCTGAAAGCTTCTTCTCGATCCGGGAGATATTGGACTGCCCTATATCCTCGAGGACGTCGAGAATCGTGTCCTGGGCCCCATCAGGCTCAAAGGCGTCGCACAGTTCCTCGAAATGCTTTTTTCCGTCATCTGTAAGGTTGAAGAATGAATTAATGTCAGCATAAGCCCCGAGGGGGTTCTCGTCGCCCTGCCGTGTGAGGTAGCCCTCAATGCGGAGCATCTTCATGGACTTCAGGACCTCGGATTCACCGAGCTTGAACTCACGCGCGAGCTTATACGGAGAGACAGGAAATTGTCCCGGCCGGCCGTCGTTCTTGCGGTATACTTCAGAGAGTGCGCGGATTTCGAGTGTGATGTGTTCGTCTGCCATGATATTCCTCATATCAAAGAGTTCTCACTATGTTCTTAAATCTTCGTCCTGTCGGATGGGAGGTTTATTCCTTCTTCTCCTCAGCAGGGGCTTCTCCCTCTGCTGCTGGCGCACCCTCAGCAGGGGCACCCTCAGCCGGCACTACTTCCCTCGGCAGCAATTCCTCAATAATCTGTGCAGGGATGCCTGCCTCAGTGAGCTTACCCTTGATATCGCTTCTCGGCTGGCCTGTCATATTGGAGATAATTCCCTTAGCGGTCTTCTCAAACTCCTCGCGGCGCTCTTCAATCTCTCTTAGGAGTTCTTCGCGCTCACGCTTCATCTCTTCCATCTCTGCAGCTGAGACTTCAGTTTTTCTTTGATCAATTTCCTTGTCAAATTTACCTTCGGCAACAAGCTTGGACGTATCGATTGCGTCGACACCCTCCACTCTCACACCAAGTGCATCTGCTGTTCCTAGGACTTCCTTAACCTTATGTTTAAGAGTGCGCCCAAGAAGAGCATCTTCTTTCATTATCGCGACCTTGATAATCTGCTCAATTCTCATGTCTGCGACATGGTCAATCTTAGGATTGCTCGAGCCCTTGTCAATGCCTGCTTCCTTCTTGAGGAGTGAGGCTGTCGGCGGAGTGCCTATAGATATAGTGAACTCCTTGCTCTCAGTATCAATAACAATCTTCACAGGGACCTGCATTCCTGCGAAGGATGCAGTCTTCTTGTTGATGTTGTCGATAATCTGGCTGATATTGACTCCTAATGGACCCAAGGCTGGCCCCAGCGGTGGGGCTGCGGTTGCCTTGCCGCCCTCAATAAGTGCTTCTACAGTTTCCTTTGGCATGGTGGCTCTGGTATCAAAGGGGCATTTATAAAGTTTTGCGAGGGAAACTAAGGGACACTCAGGCCAAGTGGAATAAATGCACTACTTTAGAGTAGTCTAAAATAGATAGGTTTATTAAGTCGAAACCCTCTAGGGGAATTGAGGACGGAAACCTTTAAATAAGTTGGAAATAGGATTCACTCAATAACGAGGTGCTCAGATGAATAATAAGACATGGTTAAGAGTTTTCACAATACTTCTTATGGCCCTGATTACGGGCTCATTTATCCTGCCTATAGTGCAAGCTGGCCCGATGGATGACTTCGCCGAGCCATTCCAGACCGCATTCAACTTCATTATCGACATTTTCAAGCTGGACTTCCTAGATAATACTGCAGAGGCTTATGGCGCCCTCGTAAGGTTCTGCCTCTGGCTGATTACCTTCGCGATAGTATATGAGATACTCTCAAAGTTCCAATACTTCTCCCCGAAGACCAGCAAGATTATCGGATTCTGTTTCGCGACAATCTCTGCGGTTTTCATCCCTGTAAATATTCTCCTTGCGATTGGAGGCATCTGGGGTGCCTTCATGATTATGATTTTCACCGGCGCGATTGTATACATCGGCTGGCGTCTTGCGCAATGGATCAAAAACACTGGCGGCGAAGGGACGCCAGGAGCAAAATGGGTATTCGCAGTCATCATGCTCGTGCTCATCTACATTGTCTACATCCTACAATTCGCCCTCACTGAGGAACGTGGATTTGAATTCATGTTTTTGGGTTTTAACGTGTTCAGATTTTACGGGTGGATTACAATCCTTTTCCTTGTGGGATTACTCATCTCAGGAATGTTCTTCTCCGGAGTTGTTGCAGGTGCTGTTGGAGCTAATCTCCTCAACAACATGGCCACGCCGAAAGAGGCGAAAGCCAAGAGGGAGACTGAAAAGGACGAGAAAAAGGGTGCGAAGGCTGCACTTGACGCTGACCGCAGGCTCAAGGACTTCGAGAAGGCAGAGGACATAGCCAAGGAACTTATCCGCGTGGAGGAGACCATCAACAAGGAGATGCTCAACATCGACTCAGAGGCGCTGATAGTGCTGCAGAGGCTTGGCCAGTACATCGATGCGATTGGCCAATTGGCGGAGCAGCTCATCAAGATAGGCGGTCCTGAGACTCAGCAAAAATACCAGCAGTATGTCGTCGCTGCGATTGCAGCTGCTGACCAGCTCCTCGCTGCTGTCGGAAAGGAAGACAAGCTCGCTCATCAGGAGGCAAAGCGCATCAAGGAGAAGATTAACATCACCCGGGGTGAGCGAAGGAAGACCCTGAGGAAAGTGAAAACCAAACTCGGCACCTTCAAGTCAAGCATCACACGTGCTGAGCGCGCGACAAAGGGCACCAAGTACAAGACCTTGAAGGGGAACGTCGCGAAGGCGCAGGACTACCGAAAGCGCGCGCAGACTGTCGAGCTGGAGATGGTAAAGCTCACAAGGCTCCTTGAAAGAATCGAAAAGAAGGAGAACAAGATTATCAAAGACGCCATCAAGGACATCCACGACGAAGTCAAGAAGATTGAGCACCTCAAGGATGCACTTCAGGAACTCCAGAGGAAGCCTGAGCCGGGCAAGATTCATGAACTCAAGACAGAGGTCGGTGAAATCCACGGGCTCATCGCCAAGCGTATTCAGGATTACAAGGAATTGCTTCAGAAGGAAGGGCAGGAAGGAGAGATTCACCTAAGGGAAGAGCAGTTCCTCCAGAGCTGCAGGTCCTACATCCAGATTATCGAGACGCAGCTCATCATGATGGGAAAAGAGACAAAGAAGATTCCTGACGAGGAAATGCCCAAGGAATAGGCTGTAGAGGACGATTAACTATGAAAGCCCAGCGCATGAGGATACTGGCGCTGGTGCTTATTTTTTGTCTGGTTCTTCCACTCGTAGTTGCGCAGAGAGGCTCTCCTATAGAGGACTTCAGTGAGCCCTTTAAGCAGGTCCTCACGTGGATTCTCGAATTTTTCAAGCTGGAGTGGCTCGATGATGACGCTGCTTCATATGCTGCACTAGCACGGATATCGATCTTCCTCATCACGTTCGTTGTCGGCTACGAGGTCCTCGCCAAGTTCTCCAGGGGCGCAATCAGCACTAAGACTGCCAAAATCATCTCTCTGTGTTTCGCACTCATCGCCATCGTGTTCATGCCTGAGGAATGGCTACTGGGCATGGGGGCCACGACTGCGGCGCTCATCGCTGCCATCCCAATCTTCGCCATAATTTTCGTCTGCTGGCGTCTCACACGCTCGATGGATACATCTCAGACGGGGTCGCGGATTATGTTTATCCTCGTTCTCTTCGTACTCATGGCAATCATGGGATTCCTGGGAGTGTATCTTGGAAACAGTTCCTCATCCAGAGGAAGCGTCCTGGGCATCAGCATGAGTCTTATATTATGGCTGATTTACATTGTTGGCTGGGTCTATCTTGGCATGGCCTTATTCAACCACGGCTTCAGCGGTTCGATGTCAGGCCTGGGCTCAGTCCATGCTGACAGCGATTTCGACTTTGATAAGGATGAGCACGAGCGAGAGGATGAGGAGAAAAAAGAGGCAGACGCGCTTGAGGATGCAGAGAAGGCTGAAGAAGACGAGGTTGACGCGCTCAAGGGAGAGCGGCTGCTCAGCGAACTCGACAAGGAGGATGAGAAGACTGCAATAGCTGAAGAGCGGGCAGAGGCACTCAACGTAAAGGACGAGGAGGCTGCCCTGGCTGACCTTGATAATGCAGAGCGCATAGCAGGGGCAGTTGCGAGCGGCAAGGCAAGCCCGCAGGGAGCGAAGCAGGCATTCCTCGGAGAAGTAGGCGAAGCAGAGAAGCTGGCAGAGAGGCTAGTCAAGAGGCTCAGGAAGCAGAGGGATATTATCCACACTCAACGCCGTCGGCTTACACTTGAAAAGCAGGCCTGCCAGGCAGCAGGAAAATCCCGCGACAAGGCGCGGAGAAAACTCTCACATTTCAAGGGAAGGATTACTAAGCTCAAGAAAAGCAAGCACATCAAGAAGAACCATCTCCAGGACATCGGGCGGATGGAGAAGGAAGCAGAGAGGCTGCTCAATGAGAATCGCGCTCTCCAGAAGAAATACAGGAAGTTCCTCACCAAGGAAGAGCAGGAGATGAGGGATTTTGAGGATGGCATCAAGAAAGTTACCGAACGTATTGAGAAAGCTCGCGACCTTTTGAAGAAGCCAAGCCAGAAGAACGTTCTTGAGGCTCAGAAGATATTCAGGGAAACACTGCCAAAGCACAGGGAGCTTGCACTCAAGGCGAGGCGGGAACTGCAGTACGCGCGGCAAAAAGAGCAGCTGGACAAGATGGAAATCCTGCTCGACAGGAAAGCCATTGAGATTGAGGAGCAGCTCAAGCAGTACACGCTTAGGATAGTTTCTGAATCTGAAGGCAAACTCTGATTCTTTACCCGATATATTTATAAATTAACCATAGTTAATGGTGCAAGGGCATAAAACCTTAAAAGCGAGTCAAATCCCTTAACACACTCGCATAGGAGGCACTATGGCTAGAAATGGCTCGAACGGGAATGAGGAGCTTAAGCAGGAGCTCTCAAAACGCATCAACCGCGAGATGTTCGACCAAAAGGATGATATTGATTATGTGCGCTTTATCGAGGGCGGGCTGACTAAGGATATTGTCAGGCAGATTTCCGAGGACAAGCAAGAGCCTAAATGGATGCTCAAAAAGCGCCTAGAGGGCTACAAGCTCTTCAGGAAACTCCCCATGCCAAAATGGGGGCCTGACCTCTCTGCGCTTGATCTGAATAAGATAGTCTACTATGCAAAGCCAGGCGCCGAGATGGCGCGCGACTGGGAGGACGTGCCAAGCCAGATAAAGAACACCTTCCAGAAACTCGGCATCCCTGAGGCAGAGCATAGGGCACTGGCAGGGGCTGGAGCGCAGTATGATTCTGAAGTTGTGTACCACAATCTCAAGAAGCAGTGGGAAGAGAAGGGAGTGCTGTTCGAGGACTGCGAATTTGGATTGAAGCACTATCCAGACCTGTTCAAGAAGCATTTCATGACAAAATGCATTCCGCCGAATGACCACAAGTTTATCGCTTTACATGCAGCAGTCTGGTCTGGGGGGACGTTCCTCTATGTGCCGGCAGGCGTGAAGGTCGACATGGCGCTGCAGGCCTACTTTAGGATGAATGCCCTGAAAGGGGGGCAGTTCGAGCACACGCTGATTATAATTGAAGAGGATGCGCAGGCACATTATATAGAAGGGTGCTCGGCACCGCAGTACACAGTCAATTCCCTACACGCCGGCTGCGTCGAGGTGTTTGTCGGAAAGGGAGCCAGATTCAGATATAGCAGCGTGGAGAACTGGTCGAAGAATACGTATAACCTAAACACGAAGCGTGCGATTGTTGAGGAAAACGCCACCCTCGAATGGGTTGGCGGAAATCTCGGCTCAGGAGTCACGATGCTGTATCCGTGCAGCATTCTCAAGGGCAGGAATTCACGGGCAGAGCACCTTGCTATCGCGTTCGCAGCAAAGGGGCAGAACCAGGACACAGGCGCGAAGGTCTTCCACCTCGCACCAAATACAACCTCGCTTATTACCTCAAAGAGCATCAGCATCGACGGAGGCACCACGTCATACAGGGGTCATGTCCAGATAAACAAGGGCGCTCGTGGTGCGAAGACAAGCGTGCAGTGCGATGCGTTGATGGTTGATGCGATATCTAAATCCAATACCTATCCCTCGATGGTCATCAAAGAAGATGAAGTAGACGTTGGGCATGAGGCCCGCGTGGGCAGGATTTCGCCGGACCAGATATTCTACCTCATGAGCCGCGGCCTGTCTGAGGAGCAGGCAACGCAGATGATTGTCTCTGGCTTCATGGAGCCCATTATCAAAGAACTGCCGCTGGAGTATGCTGTCGAGATGAACAGGCTCATCCAGATGGAAATGGAGGGCTCGCTCGGGTGAACGCAATGGCAGTCACTAATGTCAGGCAGGTGTCGCCTCTCACTGAGGAGACAGTCAGGACAGTGAGCGAGATATTCTCAGAGCCAAGCTGGCTTCTCAAATCCAGGCTCAAGGCATGGAAAGCATTGTCTTCAATGGAGCCTCCGCGGGTGAAGTACGGCCTGGGCATAGAAACTAACGTATCGTCTGTCAATCCCGGTGCGCTTGGCATCGTGAAGACAGCCCAGCTCCACAGCCAGGACAAGGACATGTGCACTGAGCAGTGCCAGGCGACAAAAGAGATTGTAATTCTCGATTTACATACTGCTGCAAAAGTCCACTCCGGCCTGGTGAAGACTCATCTCTTCTCGCTTACCTCTCCTGAAGATAACTGGTACAATGCGCTGAATGCTGCGCTGTGGACGCGGGGCATCTTTGTGCATATCCCAAAGGGTGTGATGTGCCGCGACCAATTGCAATTCCAGCTTGGGACAAAGGCAGAGAACATGGTGGACCGGCTGCTCATTATCGCTGAGGAGAAATCCAGCGGCTCTGTCGTGGAGTTTGTCCAGGGCTCTGGATCAGGTTTTCGCAGCCATGCTGTCGAAGTGGTTGCTATCGAGGACGCGAGAGTGACGCATGCAACAGTCCAGACCCTTGGGGACGAGGCAGTGCATCTCTCACGGAGGATGGGCCGTGCTGGCGCTGACAGTAGGATAGACTGGATAGACTGCTGCATCGGCTCAAAGCTTGCAGTGACAGACATATCTAATAATCTCAAGGGTCAGGGAGCAGAGGGCTATGTGCATGGCCTATTCTATGGCTCAGGGAAGCAGTACTTTGACATCCACAACAGCACTGTGCACAATGCGCCAGATACGCAGAGCAACATGCACACAAAAGGAGTACTGACAGGCCGGGCTCGGTCACTGTACCATGGAATGGTAAAGATAACTGAGGATGCTCCACGCTCCAACGGCTTTCAGAAAGAAGAGGCGCTGCTTCTGTCGAATGAGGCACGCGCTGACGCGATTCCCCAGCTCGAGATTGGCAACAATGATGTCTCCTGCACTCACGGAGCGACCATTGGCCAGGTTGACGCTGACAAGGTATTCTATCTCATGAGCAGAGGGCTCTCGAAGCAGGAGGCGATGAAGACCATTGTGAACGGCTTCTTCGAACCATTGCTGCTCCGCATCTGCAGAAAAACGACGCAGCAGGAGCTCAGGGAACTTATCCACTCAAAGGTTGATGAATACTCACAGGAGGAACGACAATGACACAGGAACAGATTTCGCTTCCAGTCACAAAGATCCGAAAGGACTTCCCCATCCTCTCGCGAAAGGTGGCAAAGGACAAGCCGCTCGTGTATCTTGACAATGCCGCCACCACACAAAAGCCTCGTGTGGTGATTGATGGTATATCGCGCTATTATGAGACAATCAACGCTAATGTGCACAGGGGGATCCATCAGCTGAGCGAGGAAGCCACAGAGGCGTACGACAAGGCGCATGAGGTGCTCGCCGGTTTTATTGGAGCGCATTCCTGGCAGGAGATTATCTTTACGAAGAACGCGACAGAGGCATTGAATATTGTATCCCACAGCCTCGCCCAGGGTATGAAGAAGGGAGATGAGATTATTCTCAGCGAGATGGAGCACCACTCTAACCTTGTTCCGTGGCAGCAACTGGCCAAGAAGCATGGATTTATCGTGAAGTACATTCCTGTGATTGAGGAAAGCGTGCTTGACATGGAAGCATTCAAAGGGATGCTCTCCAAGAAGACGCGTGTCGTGTCTGTGACGCACATGTCCAACGTGTTGGGGACTATCAATCCTATTCGCGATATTTCGAAGATGGCTCATGAAGTGGATGCGTTATGCGTTGTTGATGGCGCGCAGAGCGTTCCCCATCTTGCTGTCGATGTGCAGAAATTGGAGTGCGATTTCTTCGCATTATCAGGGCATAAGATGCTCGGCCCCACAGGGATTGGGGCGCTGTACGGAAAAAAAGAGCTTCTCGAAAAGATGGAGCCGTTCCTCTATGGGGGGAGCATGATAAACGCGGTCTCGTTTGAGGAATCCTCGTGGAACGAGCTTCCCTGGAAGTTCGAGGCAGGAACTCCTGTCATCGCGCAGGGCGTCGGGCTCGCAGAGGCAGTGAAGTATCTTACTGCTCTTGGCATGGATAACGTGCTCAAACACGAGCAGGAGCTGGTGAAGCACGCCTTTGATGTGCTGGGGGAGATTCCTGGGCTGAAGATTTACGGCTTAGGACCAGACGGCAAGCGCGGCGGAGTTGTGAGCTTCTGGCTTGAGCCAGTCCACCCTCATGACCTGGCATCTGTGCTCAATCATGAAGGCATCGCGATACGCGCAGGTCACCATTGCGCCATGCCTCTCGTGCTGAAGCTGGGGGTGCCTGCTCTCGCGCGGGCGAGCTTCTACATCTACAATACCACTGAAGAGATTGACGCGCTTGCAGCTGGCGTAAAGAAGGCGCTGGAGATATTCAGGTGATTCGAGATGGACATGTATAGAGAGATTATCCTGGACCATTACAAAAACCCGAGGAACAAGGGCAAGATTGACAATGCGGAGATTTCGCACCACGAGTACAACGCGAGCTGCGGCGACGACTTGACCATCTACATCAAGCTCGATTCAGAGAATAAAGTGAAGGATGTGAAGTTTGAGGGCAAGGGCTGCGCAATCTCCATGGCTTCTGCATCTATGCTAAGCGAAAAAATCATGGGGATGCCGCTTGAGGATTTGTACGGGATTACCAAAGAAGACATCTTCGAGATGCTCGGGACTGAGATTGGCCCAGGCAGGATAAAGTGCGCTCTGCTTTCATTGAAGACCCTGATGAAAGGGGTCGAAGAATGGCAATCAAAACAGAAAGGTGATAGTAATGAGTGAAGACTGGCTTGTGATAACGGATTTGCATGTCAATGTTGAGGGAAAGGCGATTCTGAAAGGGTTTTCCCTTACTATAAAGAAAGGCGAGGTCGCTGCCCTGATGGGCCCTAATGGCTCTGGAAAATCGACACTTGCGTATGCTGTGATGGGGCATCCAAAGTATAAAGTGACCTCTGGAACGGTTTTATTCAAGGGCAAGAATATCCTGGAGCTGCCTGCTGATGAGCGTGCCAGGATGGGGCTGTTCCTGTCATTCCAGTATCCACAGAGCGTTTCAGGCGTGACGTTGGCGAATTTCCTGCGGACTGCGGTGAACGCCCGTCTTCCAAAAGACAAGCCTATTTCAGTGACTGAATTTGCAGGAAAGCTCAAGGAGAAGATGGAGTTGCTGAAGATGCCCATTGCCTTTAGTAGGAGATATGTGAACGAGGGTTTTTCTGGAGGGGAAAAGAAGCGCGCTGAGATTTTGCAGCTCTCGATGCTCGAGCCTGAGATTGCTATCTTGGATGAGACTGATTCAGGGCTGGATATAGATGCGCTGAAGATTGTGTCAGAGGGCATCAATGCTGTCGCTCGGGACAAGGGCATGGGTGTGCTTGTGATAACACATTATCAGCGCCTGCTGGACCACATCAAGCCTGATGCCGTGCACGTGATGATGGACGGTCGTGTGGTGAAGTCAGGGGGCGGAGAGCTCGCCTTCAAGCTCGAGGAACAGGGCTATGATTGGCTTACCAAAGCCAAGAAGTAGTTCCTAAAGCCCGGTCGGGGCATCCTACCTTTTTGTGCCTTTTTGGGATTAATGGTCTTCTCGTGGACTA
This sequence comes from Candidatus Woesearchaeota archaeon, assembly GCA_017608295.1. The sequence continues at coordinate 248,186 of JAFCGF010000003.1, read as the reverse complement.
TCCTAGGTGCAAGTAAGGATGTAAACTAATTAGTATTGTCAAGTAATCAAAATGTATTTAAATGGGGAAGCATTGTCTGTTCCCCATGACAGATATCTCGGCATTCCTCAGAGAACACGATGGTGATTTGGAAACCTCCATCACTACGTACAAGAAAGGTAGTTCTATAGTCACTATCCTCGCATGCGATCACACTGCGGAAACTGGATACTTTCAGACATTGAAAGAAAAAGCAGATTCACATGATTATGTCCTCTACGAGCCTTTCGAGAAAGATGACACTCACCCAATGAAATCGGAAGCTGACGCCTTTTCATTAGTCTTCCAGCCTTATGCTATTGATTATGGTAACCTTCCTTCACATTGGATAAATGGGGAGGATTCAATCACTATGGAATCAGGGGATTCTGTAATTCAACAAGCAATAGAAACAGCTCTCCAAAAAATTCTGCCGCTAATTACTGCCATGCAGACCCAAGCTATGCAAGGTGGCACCAAGACAGATAACATCCAGATGAAGCTTACGCTCCTTTTTGATGAGCCGTTCAAGAACTTCAACTACTTCATAGGGCAATCAATGGAACCGAGACAGCGATCAGTCATAAGCAAATTTGAGGGACTTAACCATGAGAACACCTCCGTCGCACTCTTATATGGGGCAGGCCATGCAGTTTTCTTTGAGCGTTATCTCCTTGAGAATGACTATGAAGTCCTCAGTAAGGAGTGGCTAAAGTCTGTAAGTCCCTAATTCATTGTTGAGGGAATTTCCCGGCCGGGGCATTCACAACAGTTCGTTCTCTATGGCGTAGAAGCAGTAAGGATTGTTATGGAGCTTTCCAGTTGAGGTGACTGAGACTGAATTGCAGCCGCCTTTACATTGGGTTCCGTGCTTGCAGGCTTCGCAATTTGGCCCAAGGGATTCCTTGGTGAATTGCCTATTGTAAGCGAATGCATTGGGGTCTGTCCAGAGGTCTTTGAGGCTTTTTTCACGTACATTGCCTTCGATGAATCGGTTGTTGCCCATGGAGAGGCAGCCGACGATGCCGCCGTCGCTGGTAATGCCTATTGCAGATATCCCTGCTGAGCAGCCATCCCAAGAACAACCAGGCAGCCGTTTTGAATGGTAGCCATAGCAATGCGCTCCGATGACAGGAAGGTCTTCGAAAGGATTTTTCATCCTCGCCTTTGCGATGAACAGTGCTGTGGCATAGAATTCCTCTCTTGTGAGCATGTTGTCCCTGTCGAAATTGCCAAAGGGCATCGCTATCTGAATCTGCCAGTTGACATTCTTCTTGAAGAGGAGGTCTTTCAGCTGAGGAAGGTCTGAGAAGTTGAGCTTACTCACTGTAGTGATGATAGTGGTCTGGATACCTTCTTTTCGCAGGAGCTCAATTGCTTTGACAGTGCGATTGAATGTATTTTTGCCGCGGATGGCTTCGTGGGCCTGCTGCATGCCATCGAGGCTTATACCTACCACTTTTGGCTTCAGCTGGGCGACTTTTGGGAGATATTTGTCAAGTGCCACTCCATTGGACACAAAGTTAAGGTTCATGCCAAGGTCCTTGATGGCTTGTGATACCTGATACCAGTCACTTCTCAGGAACGGCTCCCCTCCCATGAGGGAGACATCAGCACATCCTAATTCAGCCATGTCCTCACAGAGGGTGATGCATTCCTCTGTTGAGAGCTCGTTCTGTCTCGCTTTTCCAGCTGAGGAACCGCAGTGCGTACACTGAAGATTGCACTTAAGGGTGAATTCCCACACTGCGCACTGTAGCTTATACGCCATGCTCTTCTAAGAAAGCCTATTTATTATAAACATTATACTTGATGGCCTGGCCAAAGACAGGAGCTGCTTTAAGGGCGATAAGGAACACGAGAGCTGAACCCAAAAGGATTGCTGCCTTTGACTTCTTGCTCTTGCCATGAAGGGCTTGAGGAAGGATGACTGCAGCTGCATATGGATATCCTTCGCCGCCATCGGGGATGCTTCCCCCTCTGGTGAAGAGCCACACGAGGAAAGCGATGACCGCAATTGCTGCGCCGATAATCCAGTACCAGCATTTTTTTAGGGGAGTACAGCATTCGCACACATGCTTAGTATCTTCTGCTGTCACGTCAAGCTTCTCTGCCGCTTCCTTAATCTCCTCTTCTGCCATGAGTTCACTTCTCGTACACATTATACAAAATTGCCTGGCCAAAGACAGGGGCTGCCTTCATCGCGATGAAGAATGCGAGGGCAGAGCCAAGCACGATAGCAAGCTTTGTTTTTTTGCTCTTCTTGCTATCCAGCATCTGTGGCAGTATCACAGCAGCTGCATAGGGATAGCCACCGCCGTTGCCGTCAGGCGGGCAGGGCGGGCACTCGGCACATGTCGGGCATGTTGCTCCGCCGCCGCCTACAAAGAAACCGATGAGGAATAAGATCACTGCGATTGCGATGTGAATCAGCCATTGCCAGAATTTCCTACATTTTCCTGGTTTAACATCTTCTGGCGACACGCCCAATTCAGAAGCCTTCTCTTCGATTGTTGATTCAGCCATACAGGGAATCCACGCAGGAACAGTATATATTTTTTACGAAAAAATATCGTCTGTAACAGGTTTTTTTGGAATGTTGGGGGCTTCCTGTTCTGCAGAAATAAATTTCCTGATGCGCTTGTCCTTGATGAGGGAGAGTGCCTGAGCATAGTTCTCGGCAGCATCAGGGCTGCTGTCGAGCGCTGCATGTATCCTGGCGAGGTTCCAGTATGTGAGAGGATTATCAGGGCGCATCAGGGCTGCCTCTTCGAATGAGGAGAGAGCCTGTTTATGCTCTTCCCTCAGGAACTGCTTCACACCAAGGGAGAAAGTCCTCTGAGATTCCAGGGAAAGAAGCCTGAGGTCAAAGAGCAGGATGTCCCGCGGCGTTGTGGTGAGTACATAATCCAGTCGGTCTTCTGCTTGCTTGCCCTCAAGAACATCAAAGAGTGTTGCTTCAAGGCGCGTGATAAATGCATTGAATTCCTCCTGGAGACTGGAAGATTTTTTCTTGCTTTTCATCCATAATGAAAAAACATGCTTATGGAAGTCCTGTTCTACAAGATGCTTGAGGATGTCGTCTTCAGCCCGATGAGTGTCTGTAGAATGCTGCCTTAGAGTGTTGAGAAATGCCAGGCTGAGGGCAGGGTTGCGCACAGCTGCCCGTGCAAGCACTGCATTGAGCGATTCTGACTGGGAGAATGCTGGCATCATCTCCTGCACATGTTCTTCAAGGGGAATCAGGATATTGGAATCATCTGTCTTCAGGGTGTGCCTGAGGTGCTTCCTGAATGAGGACATGAACTGGTGCAGAGGGCTTTTCTCCAGCTTTTGGCATTCCACTCTCAGCCCAGGCTCATAGAGATGGGTTCTCTGCTTTTTCTGTGAAATCTCAGTGAAGCCTGCCTCTTCGAGAAGGCTTTTGAGAATAGGGAATGTGAAGCCTGTCTTATGCTGCATCCCAGGACTGTCGATGCCGTAGAGCCATTGGAGCGTAGTTGTCTGTTCAGCCTCTTTTGCCCTAGTGAGCTTTTTCATGGACTTCTCGAGGTCAGGGGTTTCAATGATGAGCGTTGCGTTTGGCTCGAGCACGCGGAACATCTCAGCGAGGACGTACTTGACTTGGATATGGTCAAAGTGCTCAAGGAGTTGGATTGCCTCAATTGCCTCGACAGCATTATCGTCAAAAGGCAGGTCGAGCACATCGCACACTTCATCTGCTATAGCAGAGTCCGAACTGTCGATGTTGACATAGCCGGGCTTGTAGACTCTACCGCAGCCAAGATTCAGCTTGAGTACCATTTTCTACTACTCTTCACGGGGCCTCATCGTAGGGAAAAGGATGACATCCCTGATACAGGGCTGGTTCGTGAAGAGCATCACCCATCGGTCTATGCCTAGTCCTAGTCCTCCTGTTGGAGGCATGCCTATTTCCAGCGCCTGGCAGAATTCCTCATCCATCGGATGGGATTCCTCATGGCCAGCTGCCAGTGCTTTTGCCTGCTCTTCGAGAAGCTGTCTCTGCAGGATAGGGTCGTTCAGCTCAGAATAGGCATTGCCCATCTCAGCACCTGCGACATAGGGCTCGAATCTTTCAATAAGGTCAGGATTGTCACGGTGAGTCTTTGCCAGCGGGCACGTCTCTCTTGGAAAATCAGTGATGAAGACTGGGCCCATGAGCTTCTCTTCTACTAATTCTTCAAACAGGCCTGCGATTGCCAGTCCGCGGTTCTGCTCTTCTAATTCTATGCCGCGGCTCTTGCACTCTGCAAGCAGCTCATCGTCAGACATCTTCTTCACGTCAAGGCCTGCGTGCTTCTTCACTGCATCTATCATCGTAAGGCGCTCCCAGGGTGGGGTGAGGTCAATGGTAAGGTCACCGTAAGGGAGCTTGGTTGTGCCAAGGATGTCTTTTGCGACTGTGCTCATCATGTCCTCGACAAGCTTCATCACATCATTATAATCTGCATACGCCCAGTAGCACTCCATCATCGTGAATTCTGGATTATGAGTCCTGTCGATCCCTTCATTTCTGAAGTCCTTCACGAACTCATACACCTTCTCAAAGCCTCCCACTATGAGACGCTTCAGGAAGAGTTCATTTGATATTCGGAGATAAAGGTCAATGTCGAGGGAGTTGTGGTGCGTGATAAACGGCCTCGCTGCTGCTCCGCCGTAAATGGTTTGTAGAGTTGGGGTCTCCACTTCAAGGAATCCTGCTGTGTCAAGGAAAGCGCGCATGCCTGAGATGATTCTCGAGCGAATCTTGAACACCTTAACCACTTCAGGATTCATCACTAAGTCAACGCTTCTCTGGCGGTATCTGATTTCAGTGTCTTTCAACCCGTGCCATTTCTCAGGGAGTGGTCTCAGGGCTTTAGTGAGGACGGTGAGGTTCTTGACTTCTATGGTGATTTCTTCAGTCCTTGTCTTGAAGAGCGGACCTTCTACCCCTATGAAATCTCCTATATCCAATAGCTTCAGGAGCTTATACTGGTCCTTGAGGATGTCCTTCTTGAAGTAAAGCTGAATCTTTCCAGTGCGGTCCTGGATATGGGCGAATGCTGCCTTTCCCATTTTTCTCAGTGCGACGAGCCTACCAGCTGCCTTGACCTTCGCTTTCTTTTTTTCTAGCGCGGGAAACTCTTTGAGAAGAGTTGCTGCGTGGTGTGTGTGGTCAAAGGTATAGGGATACGGGTTGATGCCAAGGTTCCGCAGTTCCTCGAGCTTCTTCTTCCGCTCCCCCATCAGCTGTTCTATGGTTGACATGATGCTAGGTTAAATCCCACGAGTTTTAAAAAGCTTCGCTAGCGTCTGCTCTAACACCTAAATACTTATAAATTACATTACTTTCCAGTAGTCAGTTTAACATGAACTGCGACACCAAGACACCTCAAGAGAGAGTTCTGACTATCTTCATAAAAGAGGTGGCACTCTGATGTCGCGTGACATCTTCGGGGAGGAGCTGCAGGGCGAGCATGAGGAGAGGGAGCCCTATATTCCAGGAACTCACCGCTATAATCCAACGATTATTGATGAGATGATTCGCGCATTCGTGGAAACTGATGAGGAAGTGTGGCACAACCAGAACATCCTTCTTGCTGAATTCAGCGGACAGCTTAAGATGATGGAGGATTTCGACGCCCAGACTTTGCTGGAGGATGCTGTGCAGCGCTATCCTGAAGCTGTGCCTGAGAGGCACACGTATGATGCTGACCTGTTCCTCAATCCCCTGCTAGAAATGCTCTACACACTAGGGCATAATGACCTCAAGGTAGATTTGAGCAGCAGCCCGCTTGAGATGAACAGCAACAATTTTCCTTGGCAGCTCTCTGGTACTAAGGACAATTCCTGGAAGCTGACCTACATTCCACCAAAGGACTCCTACAGAAGTTCGAGCATGATGTACTTCGGCGATGAACTCTCGTACGTGCACCTTCACACCATTGGTGACAAATACACTGTGGGATATGGCAGCAAAAACTGCGACTTCACTATTGAAGGGGATGTTGAGATGATAGGCATGGCTGCAAGGAACTGCACCTACCGGTTTCCTCTCGCATCCAGGGCGAGCATCGAAACAGTGGCTGAGTGGGAATGGGAGAAAGACAAAAGCATCCTGTATCGGCTGCACATGACGCACAAGTACAACGTTGAAGTTGATGTGGCATCAGGATTCTTTGAGAGGGGCAATATCATACTCATACCGGATGGGAACGGCGGCTGGAGCGAGGTGTCGCAGTGAGCCGCCGTTCCCTATCTAGTATGCCCTGATTCTGCCGAGAAGATTTATAAATAACTGTGGGGTTATGCATCTCCGAGGGGATAGAGATGCATCCAGAGCAGGAAATCGTCAACCTATGGCTTAGGCAGCAAGGATTCTACACAGTCAACAACATCAACGCAGGCACACTCATCATCGACACGATAGCGGTGAAGCTGAAGGACGGGACATTAGAGCGCGCACTGCATGTCGAGGTCTCAGGAAGTGTTTCAAGTCTCTCGAAAAACGATATCGAAGATTTGAAGCGCAGGTTCGAGGCGAAGCAGGTCGTGAAGCGGATAAAAGAGCACTTCAAGAGCAGCATCGGCAAGGAGATTGAGTATGAGAAAATGCTCGTGGTGAGCGGCGCTGCCTTCAAACTCGAGAGCATAGAGGTGCATTCACTGCAGGACATGCTGCTTGACGCCCTGCAAAATATAGATAGGCAGAACTACGGAGACCCGGTAACGAGGACTATCCAGCTGCTGAGGTTCGCGCTGCTCAACCATCCAGAGCACCTCGCGAAGCTCCTCAGGCATGTCTATCCAGTGAGAAAGCAGGCACTTCTGCTCAAGCACCTCACTGAAGATGGATTATCGAAGCGGGCAAAGAGCCTGCTCACTGAGATGATATCTCCTCAGGAAGGAGAAATCCCGGAGGAGGCTGGAGAAGGCCAGCAGACACTGGGGGAATTCCTCTCACTCGTGACAGAGGGAGGTAAGGATGGCGATTGATGTCATCTCCTTTCTTGGAGTCATCGCCCTCATATTTCTCATAGGCATATTTTGTTCAATATTATCTGAATGGATACATATCCCCAATGTCCTGCTGCTCGTTGTCGTGGGCATGGTCCTGGGATTGCCGTATGTTAATGGAGAGAGAATCATATCATTTCCTGCAGAGTTCCTCATGGGCATCGGGATTCTTGCACTTGTCATGATTATATTTGACTCCTCGTCACGATTGAAGCTGTGGGAAGTGACTGCACTCTCTCCCTCAACGCTGAAGCTGGTCATTGGCTTCATCATCATCAACTCGATTCTCCTCACTGTGCTAACACGAGCGTTCTTCGGCATCATCTCTCTCCCGCTTGCACTCCTCTTCGCCACCCTGATGTCAGGAACCGACCCAGCAACAGTGCTGGTCATGATGGATAAACAGCGCCACAAGGTTTTTGAGGTCTTAAAGCTAGAGAGTATCATCAACACTCCTTTTGTCGTGCTCTTTCCATTCTTGATTCTCGATGTGATGAAGAGCCTGCAAGGCACTGGGGTGACAGGAGCTATCGTCACAAGTATAACTGATTATTCCATCCCGTTCCTCAAGCAGTTCGTCACCGGCATCGGCGCGGGAATTGTTGTGGGCATAGTGGTGTTCAAGCTCATGAGCAGGCATTATTCAGAGCGCATCTCACCAATGGCTATCTTCACCGCGGCGCTGCTCACTTACATCCTGGCAGAGCGGCTTGAAGGTAACGGCGTCCTTGCAGTCACTGTATTGGGGCTGTTCTTCGGCAACATCGTCATCTCGCACAAGGAACAGCTGCTAAAGGTTTCGCTCTTCCTCTCAAGCTCTCTTGAGATACTTGTTTTTGTGTTAGTGGGGCTCATCATCAGGATTCCCACTGACAGCACATTCATTGTCAAATCGGTTGTGATGTTCCTACTCTACCTAGGCATCAGATATCTCACCCTACAGCTGACAGTAAGGAGCGAGTTTAACCAGAAGGAGCTGTTCTTCATGGCAATCAACGCTGCCAAGGGCATCGCAGTCGCCACAGTCATCTTTGCGCTGAGCGCGATGCACCAGGATTCTGCAAGCATCATTTTCGGGATGCCGGGCATAGAAGAGCTTCTCAACCTGACACTACTGTTCCTGCTCTACAGCATCATCGTCTCGACGCTGTCATTGGTTATCGCGCCCAAACTCATGGACATGAAGCCGGGACTTAAAGAAGAAGCAAAACCTGTTGCAGCAGAAGAGGATGAGGGCTAAGTCGCCATCTCCACTGCACCGCAGGGCACAATTCTCTCAAGAGGAGTTGCGCTATCCGGTTCCTCGACGATGGTCAGGTTAAGATTGGGGCTGCCGATGCTAAACTGCACCCACCCCGGGCGCTCATCGATATCGACAAGGTTCCCGTCCTCATCCTCAAAATGGATGCAGAAATCTCCCTCTACCCCAATGACTGCCTTCAATTCCTCATAAGGCAGGGCAGCGAGCTCAGCGAGCTTCTCCTTCTCAAGGCGGTTTTTCACCACAATGGCAAGGTCATTGGCAGGCTCGGTGCCAGGGCTGATGAGCTGGGAGCTTATCACTTCTCCGTCCTCGATAAGGGCATCTAAGTTAGCCCTGCCACCGCTGTATTGCGAGATGAGATAAATGATGAACGCGACCGCCGCGACGAATACGACAACAGCGATGAGAACATCAAAAGATAATGTCTGGGTCTTCTTTTTCTTTTTTGCCAACACTTTCACCGGAATCACTTATATGCTATTGAGGGTAATCCTGTCAGCGGACTTTTTAATTGTTATGGTTGTTGTGCCTCTAGAGGTGCCTATAATGATAGTCCCGTCCACGGAAGGCGAGGTGAGGAAGCTGGTCTCAAAGGGCTTGCTTTCATCAGTAAACTCCAGCATCACTTCGGTGAACTCCTCTTCTGGCGCGAATAATATCTTATATCCTTTGCCAGTCAGGGAGCGCGGCAGCTTGAATTCACGGATATACCCTTCCTCTGCCTCCAATGCGACCTGGATCTCGGTTTCGAGCACTTCTGCCATATCATGAAGCTGGGACTGCCTTTTATCCTCCAGAAGGGCCACGAGCTCCCAGCGGTTGTAATACATGACTGCAAAGAACAAGAGAAACAGGATACTGATAAGCAGGAGAAGCTCAGTTGAGGACTGTGCTTTCTTTGGTTTCATTATACCTCAGCATCACGTACAGTCTAGGGTGCAGCTGACTGAGTTCTCGCCGCCCTCGCACACGCCGTCGCCGCAATCGGTCTCGTCAGTGTCTGATCTGTCCGTACAACCAGAATCATGGTCAGCCATCATGTGATAATCTTTATCTCCATCCCCGTCATTATCAATACCGTCGTTGCATTCACCGGTTTCGGGACAGTCACTAGCACAGTTGTTTCTGTGCTCTCCGTATTCACACATGGAGTCTCCACATTTGGTCTCATCATCATCCAGGGCATTAGCACAGCCGGGGTCATTAGGGTAATCTGCCGAGCCGTCATAATCATTGTCGATGCCGTCGTCGCATGCGGCAGGACCTGCAGGACAGTCTGTCGGGCAGCTTCCTGAATCCTCGCCGCCCTCGCACCTGTTGTCGCCGCAGTTGGTCTCGTCGTCATCCAGGCTATCTGAACAACCCTCATCATCAGGGTAATCTGTAGCTTCGTCAAAATCATTATCCACGCCGTCATCACATTCGACAGTGCCGAGCTCGCTCGAATCAGATAAGCCTGTGCAGCCAGTATCTGAGGGGTAATCAGTATAGCCGTCGCCGTCATTATCAATCCCGTCGTCGCATTCTGAAGGGATATACTCGCTCTCCAAGCCTATGCCCTTCTGAGTCTTGGCGATATGGACTGTAGTCATGCCCTCAGGATTGAGGTCCATGGTGCCGTTCACCCTGGGAGACACAAGAAGCGTCTTTTCAAAGATAATAACATCATCATCCATAAATTTCAGTATGACCTCAGTAAAATTTTCTCCCTCGGCAAACTCAATGACATAATCCTCACCACCCAGGGAGCCGGGCAGCTCAAAATCCCGAATATAGCCCTCCTCTGCCTCAATTGCGACGTGAATCTCATTCTCGAGGAATTCAGCGGTTTCGAGAAGCTGGCTTCTCCGGCTCTCCTCCTGGAGTGAGATAAGCTGGTTGCTGCCAACCGACAGTACCACCAGGAAAACTATGAACATGAAGCCTGTCAGCGTCAGCATCTCTACTGTGGATTGTCCTTTTCTCATTATCATTGCCTACGTTATTTGTATTGTCACGTAATCAGATTCTGCCTGAAGCAGGATAAGCTTTTCTCCCTGGGTCCAGTGCCACTCCTCAAAATCACCCTGAACAGGCACTTCTGCGAAGAATGCAGCATCCCCTCCTGAATTGAGCTCGAATACAAGCTCCGAGAGTTCCCCGCCAGTAGATACTGTCATGCCCGTGATGCCTGAAGGAAAGCTCTCGACCAGGGTGAGGCGTGTGGGCTCGCCAAGATAATACACTGTCTCAGCGGCAGCCATGATATCACTGCCTATGACTGTGAGTTGTGTGACACGCATCCGCTCGGCTGTGCCCACTGAGTAGCTGTAGAACACGAACAGGATAGGTATCAACACGACAAAGAGCAGGGCGAACACTGCAAGCGTCTCAAATGAAGCCTGCGCCCGCTTCATTCTCCTAATTGACAACCGCGATAAGCTCTCCACTTTCCACATGAGGATACACGCCACCATCAAAAGTGTAGTTGACCAAAACGTCAAAGCGGTACTTCTCCCTCAAGGTAAGGCCCTGATCAGCACACGTATTGGGATAATCAAAGGTCTGGCTGTCACCATTGGCAATGGTGGTGCCCAAACTCACATTACAGCTATAGGGATTGCCCGCCTCAGCACCCTCGACAAGGATGCTGTTGATAATTATGCCGCGGCCCTTCCCGTTCTGGAAGTAGAAATTCCAGCCGGTATTCGTGAGATAGAAATCTTCACAGTACAGCCCGGAGGGGAACGTGCATTTCTCATTGATGAATTGTTTTGGGTCCATAATCCCGAAATGGACCAGTGCCCCAACAACAATCATGACGACGAGCAGGGCCCACCCATAGGTCATGATGAATTCCATTGCAGCTTGTCCGCGTTTATCCATAGTAGCATCACTCTTTAATCTAGTGTAGACCATTACCAAGTCTGGACTACATCCGCGTTTTCAGCGTATTTAAAGCTTTCTACAGCTGCCTATATGAGGGAGAATAGGAAGCATTTTGCACAAGCTTTTTTAAAAGGCACCTGCCCCCCGAACACCTGGTGTTACTCATGCAGAAACAATCACAGGCAATAGATGAATTTGACCTTAATCAGGACGGCGTTGTCACCGTAGACGAGATAGAATATGCAGTCAAGAAAAGCTTCTCGAATGTGAAGCATGACATTGTCCAGCTCAAGAAGGCGCAGGAGACAGCGCTGAAGCAATTCACTAGGGTGCAGACTGACCTGGACGGATTCATCCACAAGGACGACTTCGCAGGCCACACAGAGCAGCTCTTTGGAGTTATGAGGCGCATTGAGGGCAATCTCAGGCAGAAAGAGGAGCAGCTTCTCAAGCATATGGCTGTGCTAGAACGGCGCATCTCACGGATGGGTTCAATAGTCATGGAGGGAGCAGACCTCAAGGCAAAAGTGACTGACATGGAGAAATCCACGAAGAAGTTCGAGGGCGTCCTCGACCTCTCGCATCTCAATAAGCAACTCCACGAGGAGATGCTCCGCCTCTCAAGAGACATTTTCAACATCAAGTACTCTGTCAAAGACGAACTGCACGGCAGGCTCAATGAGCTCGAGTCGCAGCTAAGCAAATTCACCGGAGACGCTGGGGCAGAGGCATTCATCACCAGAGAGCATCTCACTCGACTGGTGAAAGATCTCAGGAAACAGCACTCGCACCAGCGCACATATGTGGATTCACGGCTCAAGGTATTCTGGAAGCGCGTGGGAAGCGTGGAGAAGCTACTGCTCCAGAGGAGCGAGATAGAAGGGGACCTGAAAGATCTGCGCACTCACCTCTCGGCTGCAGAAGAGCTCCTGCTCATCGAGAAAGAGGCGCTCGCTGCGAAAAAAGAGCTCAAGGAACTCAGGAAGAGAATGCTTTTCATGGAGATCCAGCGAGAATCCGATGTAAGGGAGATGAAGCTCATGAAAGCCAAGGTCCGCCAGCTGACCGAAAGGCAGCTCCTCGGGGATGGGCAGTATGAGAAGATTGCGCTTGTCGGCATCAAGAGGAAGAAGGGATATCTCTATTATGTGGACAAGGACGGAGACATCTCCTGCGTCCCGATGGCACGCGGCAGGACTAAAGGGAGTACCAAAAAGAAGCCAACTGCCAAAAAGGCTAAGAAGAAGGCAACTGCCAAAAAGAAGCCCGCAAAGAAACGCAAGAAGTGACTATTTATCCTTCTCCCATTGCAAAGAGAAACTCGTCTCTTTCTCACTCCTGAAGAGAGTGACCATCTCGACTACGCTGAGAACCACAAATGTCAATCCCACAAGGTGCAGCAGTGCGAGGAATCCCTTGCCCATATTGAGATAGGTATAATCTGAGAAGCCGACAAGGATGCCGAATCCCATTACGAAAAAACTCAATGCATACGCCATCCTACTGCCCGGTACAAGGAGCAGAAGCAGCCCTATAACACTCGTGGCAATCACCCCGCCGAGAGTGAGGAGCGTATCATTGTAAGACCTGCTACAGGAAATCTCAGCGTGAGGTGGGATGCCGCGCACATCATAGATGACCGCCTTAGAGTATTCGCACTTGTAGTATGTTGCTACCCCTACATGCCCCATCTCGTGCAGGCCAATGACAGCAAGCGCGACAAAGAGGTAGAACGTCACTGTGAACCCTATCAGGCGCGCCACTCTCATGACTGAGGGTTTTCGTACTGGCTCGGTGACCACTGTAGCGTGGCTGGCTAGAAGCCCATGGTAGAGCTTATAGAGGAAGCCGAACAGTGCAAGAGTCACTATGACAGCGGGGATACTGTGTTCCATCCATCCAACAAACGAGAGCAGGGCGGCAGGGCCTGCGAAAAGCATCCCAAACTGGCCTGCCCGGCTGATGTCTTTCTGAGACACCAGCTCAAGATGAAGGAATAGCATCGCGAGGTAAAAGTAAGAGATGAACTGCGCATTCTGTAAGGGATTAGAGAATATCACAGCCACCACAGCTAATGCTATGACATACACGCCGGAGAGGAACACGATATCATAATGGCTGGTCAGCTTGTAGATGATGAAGGCCATGAGCAGCGTAAGGCAGACGAGAATCGAGGTGTGCACCATGCTAATGTCCAGGGCTTCAACAGGCACCGTGCCTACAGCATAACTGAAGGAAAGGATTGCATGAAAGAGGAACAGGATGCCCAGGACAGTTATGGGAAACGTGAGAATATCGAGGAGCTTGCGCCTCTTGAACGTGAAGAGGATATAGAATGCGAAGGCTGAGAGCCCAGCGAATTCTAGTCCCTGAAGGATAAAGGTAATCATGATTTCCCTTGAGGCATCTCATCTATAAAAGCTTGTTGCTCGTGTGCTTCATGTCCATACGCCTTCAGTAGATTTAAAAAGGAATGGCGCTTAGCAGGAGGGATAATGAGTGGCGATGCTGACACCGGCGCAGAGGGCGAGATCACGTTAAGCAAGGACCTCGGGCTCTTCGACGCGACGATGATTGGCGTGGGCGCGATGATTGGCGCCGGCATCTTCGTGCTGACAGGAATCGCCGCCGGTATCACCGGGCCTGCACTCATTCTCGTGTTCATCCTCAACGGCTTATTGACACTTCCTACATTGATGACGTATGCTGAACTGGGCTCTGCGTACCACTCTGCCGGCGGGGGCTATCTCTGGATAAAAGCCGCGCTGAAGGGGCCATTTGGCTTTCTCGGCGGGTGGATGGACTGGTTCGCCCATATTGTAGCATGTGCTCTTTATGCAGTAGGCTTTGGCGGCTATTTTGTATGGTTACTGGATGCATTGAATATCCATCCTTTCGGCCTGTCAGCAGGGCTATTGGCAAAAATTCTTGCAGTGTGTGTTGTCGCGCTGTTCACCTTCATTAACTTTTACGGCGTCAAGGAAACAGGCAAGGCTGAAAATATCGTAACTGTGCTGAAGATTATAGCATTAGGAATATTCATCTTCTTCGGCATCAAGGCACTAACTGGCCAGCCCATGCTCGGCGAAAGGTTCTTCCCAATGCTACCTGAGGGTATCAAGAGCTTAGGCAATGTGTTCATGGCGATGGGCCTTACGTTCATTGCGTTTGAGGGCTATGAGATTATCGCGCAGTCGAGCGAGGAGATTAAGAATCCAAAGAAGAACATCCCTCTTGCGAGCTTCCTTTCCATCGGCATTGTGATTCCTATTTACATTTTAGTAGCTATCGTAGCTCTTGGTGCTGTAAATCCACCTACTGGGATGACTATCGCTGCCTACCTTGGCTCAATGAAGGAACTCGCGATTTTGGAGGCAAGCATCCAATTCATGCCCTTCGGCGCCCTCATTATTCTTGTCGGCGGGCTGCTCTCAACCATGTCAGCTCTGAATGCGACAATTTACTCATCATCCAGAGTAGCGTTTGCGATGGCGCGCGATAACTACCTCCCAAAGGTGTTCAAGCACCTGAGCAAGAAGCGCCGCACACCCACAAAGGCAATTATGGGCTCTGCGGTTGTCGTTGCCCTCATGGCTGTTTCTCTGCCAATAGAAGACGTGGCGGCCGCTGCAGCAGTGATGTTCCTCTTCCTCTTCGCCCTGGTCAATATATCCCTGCTCCGGCTGCGCCGAACAACGACACATCTCGATTACGGCTTCAGGGTCCCTCTTTTCCCTCTCGTGCCTATAATTGGCATACTGGCGCAGATGTTTATCGCTTTCTGGCTATTTGTGTACAGCCCAAGGTCATGGCTCACAGGCGCCCTATGGATTGCTGTTGGTGTAGTAGTCTATTATGTCTACGCCCAGAAGAGAGAAGTGGCTGCAGAAGGGCCGAAAGTGCTTCACCAGGAGATTGTCTCGGTCAGGGAATACTCTGTGCTGGTTCCTGTGCTGAATAAAAAGGATGCACATATCCTGCCAAAGCTTGCCCTGCCCATCGCCAGGGAGCACCATGGAGAAGTATTCGCTGTTAATGTGGTTGAGGTTCCAAAGCAATTGGGCATCACTGAGGGACGAATGTTCCTCAAGGAAGGAAAGCCGTTGCTCGATGAAGTGGTGAAGTACTGCAAGGACCATAACATTCCTGTCGGAACGTCGATACGTCTTAGCAGGTCGTTCGGTACTGCGATACGGAATGTGGCGAAAGAGAGGGACTCGAACATGCTTCTCGTAAATGCCCCTGACCATCCTGATCTGCTACCCGGGCTGTTCGGCGATGACGTGGATGATTTGCTGCATAACCCCCCGTGCGATATGGCTGTCGCACACCTGCACGATGATATAGAGCATATCAAGAAGATTCTCGTTCCCGCGAAGGGCGGGGAGAATAGTCGGCTCGCTGCTGAAATTGCTGTTGCGATTGCCAGGAACACAAAAGGAAAGGTCAAGATTGATGCCCTGTTCATTATTGATAAGGAAGAGCCAGAGGGAGAGGTGGAGAAGGCGGAGATGATTCTCAACCAGATTGTGATGGGGCTTGATTACAAGATTACCGCGAAGATTGTCTCAGCAGACAATGTTGTCGATGCGATTCTCTGGGAGGCGAAGAGATATGACCTTGTGGTGATGGGCGCGACGCGGGAGAAGTTCCATGAGAGCATCCTCGCAGGAAAAGTGGCTGAAAGCGTTGCCCGCAGGTCTCCTGTTCCTGTCATCATCGCACGAAAGAAGACCGGCCCAGTCAAGGCAGTCCTAAAAGAGACTGTCATCGAGAAGGCACAGGCCGAGACCGAGAATCCTTAGTTCTCAACAATTAATTCTCAAGACGCGCTCGCGGACGCTATCACTGTGCCGTTGCAGAATCCTTCAGTATCCATAGGAATTTGTATCTTCCAATAGGTATCGTTCTGGTCTGCGTCGTACGCTGAATCATCTGTACGCTGGGGGAGGATGAAGTTAGTTATCATCACGCTGTCGTTCCTGAGACCGGTCATGCTTGTGTACGCCTGGTTGAACACTGAATGGTAATGCACGAGGTCGACGCTGATATTACCCACTGTGCAGTTCATTGAGAGGTTATCGCCCAAAATCTCACCATAACCATATGCAGAAATATTGATGTCCATGTTGCCTGTATTAGTGAGGGTGAGGTTCACGTCAGTCGCAGAGGTGTCTGTCGGCGCGAGGTTGCCGAAATCCATCACATTATCTGCTGAGAGCGCGAAGAGCGAGTTCACAGTAGTAAGGTTAGTTGTGGAGTTCTGTATGAGGGTGACATTGTCATACATAGTCAGGTTGATTGTCCAGGTGCCGTTGTTCGCGTAGTACAGCAGGGGGAAGACGCAGGTGTAATTTGCTTCATATAGTCCAAGGTCAACCACCTGGCAGGTGGTATTAGTATAGTGGTAATTGTTGTCATCAGCTTCAGTAGGAGAGCTTGTATCGCTATCGTAGAGGGTTGCATTGACTACTGAAATGTTCACAGCGTAATTGCCGTTGAAAATAGTCACGTTGCACTGCACTCCTACAGCTACCGCTTCCTGCAGGTTGATAGGATTCTCGCACACCAGCGAATCAACAAAGAAAGGAGGCATAGTGATGTTGGCGATGATAATATCCCAATGCAGTTCCTCAAAATTCTTACCATCTGAATCGCAACTCGCGTTCACTGTGACATTGACCAAGCCTACTTCTCCACTCACGTTCCAAGAGACTAGGGTAAAGTCCCATAAGGTGATGTTGCCTATGGGCTTAGTATAGGATTCAACTGGAGTGATGTTGAGGATATTATCGTCTTCGAAATAGATTGTCGCGGAGCAGTTGATTCCGTCTGAGCCTCCTATGACCTGGACGCGTGCTGTCACGTTTGTCAGCTGGATTTTCGAGACAGCGGTATTATTGAGGGGATAGATAATAGTCACATTGGTCTCGCTCGGGCGCGACATGTTGAGCGATACATTCACTTCATCCATATCTCCTATAAGGGTGACTGTCGTGAATCCCCAGTGTGTGGCGTTCCAGGCAGTGACATTAACAATATCATTATCAGAGCCGTTCATAACCTCTGAATATCTGCCAGTATAGCCGGGGAAGGGGATGCGCGTCTCGTTCTCAAGAAGGAAGTTTGTGCTGTAATCACGAATTTCATAGAAAGTGCCGAGCGGCATCTGCGTCGAGCCATCAGCATCGAATATCCAGCCAGCGATACCATGAGGTATTGGGGGCACCTTGGCCACCATCTGGTCATACGCAGTGTCATGGCCTGTGGTGTCGAAGCCGGTCTGGTTGTCATCACATACCACTGTGATGTTGATATCTGTCGTACCCGCCTGAGATGCGTTCGCGCTCCAGTTGACAGTGATAACAGAGCCACGTGACAGATTGCCCATGAATTGCGAAGCTGTCTCACCGTCCTGCAGTGTGATGACTCCTGGAGAGGTGAAAGTCACTGTGGCGTTGCAGTTGAGCGCGTCCTTGTCCGCACTGATGGAGAAGTTGGCACGGATGATGATATTGTCTCCGATGTTATACAGCTGGTCATCAACCGGAAGAATGACCGTGACTGTCGGCTCTCCCACGCGGCTTCCGTTGAGCGTGACGTTCACGTCGTCCATGTCACCGTCGAGCACTATGGTGGTGAACCCGAAGTGCGTGTTGTTCCAGGCACGGACGACGACAATATCATTCTTTCTCCCTGAGACGACCTCTGAATACCTACCTGACTGGCCGGGGAAGGGTATCCTGGTCACATTCTGCATAAAGAAGTCGCTATCCGAGTCATTGATACTGTAATATGTGCCAAGAGGGGCCTGTGCGCCGCTTGGCCCCAATATCCATCCGGCGAGCCCGTGCTCTTTCGGTGGCGGGTCGGCAGCGACGAGCACGAGGCTCATGAGGACTGCCACATAGAAACATACTATCAGGACAAGCAGCGGTGCCCTGCCAGAAGATTCACGGCCGAGCATTCTTCCTCAGCCACCCCGTGCTCTTTTTCTTTGTGAGGCTCTTCCTTGCGCGCCTCACCCGCACTCTCTGCCTCACTATGAGACCTATGATGAGGCAGATGATACAGAGATTAATGAGCAGGAAGTTCTCAGATATAGGTGCCCTATCCATGACAGCAGCCACAAATCCAGTCAGGCGGTTCGGCCTCTTTGAAGATAGCCCTGTCCTGAACTCGAGCGAGTCCATGTCCTCAGAGACAGTGAACCACATATAGTCGGCGCTCTCTGTTGACAGGCGAATCGTGTCGCCAAGGTTCGCCTGTATCTGCACAGAGAAGCTTCCCTGGCTTCCCTTCTCCCCGGTTTCGCCCTCAACACGCTCACCAAGATAGATATTTTCAAGCACAAAGGGTGTACCCCGCGGCACCTGCTTGCCGTCCAAAGCGTAGATGATGCCTGCGAGAGTAAATGTCTTCAAGGGTGCACCGACTGTCTCAATCTCGCCGAGGATTTGCTCTGCACCATCTTTGAGTGCGATAGCGAAGTAGCTCAGCGAGGGGCTGGTGCTCACATAGATTATCGCTTCCTCATCTTCAGACACCACCTCAGTGGGCAGTTCCTCCCATTCAGCGCCGTTGTACCTGAGCAACACAACATCTTCTGGAGAGGCACTTCTCTCCTCGAGCCAGGCGAGTTCCACGCTGAAAATGATTTCTGCGCTGTTCACAACAACATCTACGCCTCCTACAGGCTGGATTGTTATCTTGAGGTACTGAAAGACTGGAACTATAATGTGGGTAAGCACGTCCTTCGGCCTGCCAGGAAGAAGCTTTGCCTTCACGAGAGCAGAAAGGCCGGATTCCTTCGAGCTGTTGATGCTCATATTAACTGAGATGAGCGGCCCTGCCTTGCCCTGGAGGTTCTCGAGTACTGTGCGCGTCTTCTGCGGCGGGCTTCCAGGTATGATTGGAGCAGCGCCACCGCCACCGCCGCCACCACCGCCGCCGCCTGAGGACGTAGCAGTCACAGTCAGGGTGAACTGCTGGCTCGCTGAGAGGTTTCCGTCAGACACGCGCAGAAGAATTCTGTGCTGGCCTGCGTCGCTGTCAGATGGAGTCCACGTGAGGAGCTGCTGGTTCAGCGACATGCCTGTCGGACCCTGCTCGAGCGTATAGGTAAGGGTATCATTGTCATCATCTGTCGCGATGAGGGTATATGTGTACGTTAAGCCTGCGTCCACCGCTGTGCCTGGTGTCGAGGTGATGGCTGGGGCATCGTTGACATTAGTGACAGTAAGGATATACTCCTGTAGCGTCTGGAGTATACCGTCGCTCACTACTACAATGACCGTGTGCACTCCCACCTTATCGTTTGTTGGAGTCCAGAGTACAATACCTGGTGTCTCGTTCACTATGGCGATGACCATCCCCTCGGGAGATGAGTTGAGCGCATAGGTGAGACCATCGCCGTCGATGTCAATCGCTTCGACCTGATAGATATAATCTTCGTCCTCCAGCGCTGTTGTCACAGGTAATGAAATGATTGTAGGAGCGTCGTTCACATTCTCGACTGCAAGGGCGTAGCTCTGCTCATCGCTCAGCAAGCCGTCTGACACACGGACTGTGATATTGTGCAGCCCGACATCATCATTTGCAGGAGTCCATGACACCAATCCGGTTGAGGTATCCACAGTCATGCCTGCGGGATGCGCGACAAGCGTGTAAGATAGCTCTTCAGGAGTGTTGTCGATGTCAGTCGCAGTGACAGTATATTCATAGATTATGTCCTGCGTTGCGGTTGTGGCCGGCAGGGAAGTGATGTACGGAGCATCATTCACATTAGCGACAGTAAGAGTGTAGCTCTGGGTGTCGTTCAGCTCGCCGTCGCTGACCATCACGCTCACGCTGTGCGGACCGACACCATCATTTGACGGAGTCCATTCAATGAGCCCTGAACTGGAGAGAGTCATGCCTGCAGGGAAGTCAAGCAGCGCATACGTAAGAGAAGGACTGTCGACATCTGTAGCATCTACCTGATATTGATATAGTGTGTCTTCGACAGCATTCTCAGGAGCAATTGAATGGATAACAGGAGCGTCATTCACATTCACCACTTCAAGAGTGAAGGGCTGGGTGTCCGCAAGCTCGCCGTCAGACACGCGGACTATCACGCTGTGCAGGCCAACGTCATCATTATCCGGAGTCCACGCGACAAGCCCTGATGTGCTGTTGATACTCATGCCAGCAGGCGCTGACTCGAGCACGTACTGCAACACATCGCCGATATCAACATCGAGGGCAGTTATCTGGTAGGTGTAGAGTATATCCTCAAGCACTGAGGTTGTTGGGGAAGAGGTTATGACAGGGACGTCGTTCACATTCTCCACCTCAAGGGTGAAGTTCTGCGTTCCAGTGTATTCGCCGTCGCTCACCTCGATGCCAACATCATGGAATCCCACATCATCATTAAGGGGCAGCCACTCAATAACCCCGGAGGCGTTGATGCTCATGCCAGCAGGCGCGGTGAGCAGCGAGTATTCAAGCGGCTGGCTCTCAAAGTCATATGCGGTGACTGGATAGGTGTAGAGCGAATCCTCAATGGCAGGCACTGGTGGAGTTGAGGTAATGGCCGGGGGCTCGTTCTCGAATGACATGTCAAGAAGGAGGTTAACGTTTTTCATCACTCCATTGAGAGATATGGTACGAGAGCTTTCATTGTGCACATTCCATGCGCGGATGACAAGAGTATCGCCAACTTCGCCCTCGACGCTGGCTGCATAATCTCCCGTTCCGGTCGGCCTTCCTGTCAATCCCTCGTGATAGAAGCCGTTCGCGGTGTTGTTCACGCTAAAGTGGATTCCCTCAGGAACTGGAGTGATGCCATCCATCTCATAGATTGTGCCCACGATGCCCTGCGGCATCGGCACTGCAGAGGCCTGGAGCGAGAGGAGGAGCAAGAAGAGCATAGTGACAGCTATCAGGATGCTCCGGCTTCCCACGATTTTCTTTGTTTCCATCATTCCACCGATGAGTTGACTGTCCAGGTAGACGCCCCTAGAGACTTCAGGTAGTAGCCAAGGCCTGGCAGCAGCGAAGTGAACTCGTCAGAGCCCATTGCAGGCCACCAGCCATAGCCAGTAGTTGCGTCGACGCTGTAGTGGTCGGTCTTCTTGAACGAGTCTGATGAGCTGTTGTAATAATAGAGACGCGTGATTGCGTTCACGGGTGATGATCTCAGCGGATAATATGGCGGCTCTGCGACATAGCATGTCCCGCCAGTGCAGTTGAGGGGCAGCGACGCGTTCATCACAGAGTACCAGCCCACGACATTGAAGTCGTCGATGAGCGGATGGTCTGTTGAAGTGAGCGGCACTTCTCCCGCTATTGTCCACTTACATTCTCCCAGGGTGTCATTCATATACACCCAGTATCCTCTTGCCGCTTCAAGATGGGTGAAGTTCTCGCTGCCAGACGCTGGGGTCCAGGCACCTCCTGAGCTCCATGAAGAAAACTCCCAAGTAGTAGCCCTGGAGCCGTTGTACTGCCAGATATCCTCTATGCATCCCGCGGTGTTGAGGGCCAGGTCATAGCCGGAGTGCGTGCTGTTCTGCAGGCGCGACATGAACAGCTGGAGCGGCAGGCTCACGAGGTTCCATCTCGAGCCGGCAGCGTCAAGGGTGATGCGGTGCATGCCGACGATGCTGCCAATCGGTGTCTCGACTCCGCCTTTCACCGAGGTGATGTTGTAATAGCGCTGGTCCACGCTTGTGGATGTGCCGTCAGTATAGTTCGTATCTGTGATGCCTGAGATATCCGCGACCGCTCCGAAGCCAGAGGACAGGTCGCTGCTGAAGTAGATATTATAGCTATCTGCGCCAGCCGCTGCTGACCAATTCAACTGCACAGTCATGTTGTCTGCTGGCGAGACGGTGATGTTGAAGCCGCCTGCCGAGCCCACAATAGTAAAGTTACGCGTTTCGCTAGTGTTGGTGTTAAGGGCAAGATCATAGCAGGTCACGTTCCACCAGTGGAGGCCGCTGCCTATCGACGTGAGGGTGACGTTATGGAATACATCCCGGGTGAGGCCGGTGATTGTCACGTTCACCGCACTGTCTATAGTGAGGTTGCAGGTGAGGTTTGCGCCGTCCACATTATCTCCCGGAGTCCAGTTGAAGGTGAGTGTGGTGCCTGAAGTATTATGGAAATCACTCGGCGCATTGAGGGTGACGTTTGGAGGCGTGGTATCATTCACTGTGAGCCACTGGGTAATGGTGCCGCGGGAGTAGTTCTCGCTGCTCGAGTAAATGACCGTGACATTATACAGGCCGGGGTCGCTCAGGTTAGTGAGATTAGATACTGGGCTGTGTGCTGTGGTGAGCAGAGTACCATTAACATAAAGCTCAAGAGCAGTGGCGGAATCGCCCGCTATTATCGTGCCGTTGAGGTAGAAGTTCACATCCTCATCAACGCTCGTATTCGTGTCATAACCATTGAGCGAAAGGTTCATCAAAGGTGCCGCCTTGGCAATGACAAAGGTCCACACTGAACTTACATTCTCGTTACTAAGAGTGTCATTTGCGTATGAGCGCCAGGTATGGTTTCCGGCCGGAAGGTTTATCGACAGGTTGAACATGAAGCCGGTGAGATTATACACTGAGTAATTCGTGTACGTTCCTGAGATGTTCAGCTCGATGGTCACATTGGCCACTGTCCCGAAATCCTGCCAGCTGATATTGAACTGGCTCAGGTTCGTCGGCGAATAGGTCGAGGGAGTATAGTTCCAGGGTGCGCTCCAGGCAGGCGGCGTGGCGTCTGCAAGCGTGGTAAAATTAAACTCAATGCTCCTGTTGGAGTTTCCTGCCGCGTCCGTGCTGTTCACAATGTAGAAATACAGCGTACTCGGAGCAAAGCCTGAAAGAGTCACGTTATGGAAAGGCACATCAGTTACGTCTGTATACGTGTCTGTATATGCTCCGCTTGTTACTCCGTACTCGACGCGGGTGTCAGCATTCTCGTTCGTGTCCCAGCTGATGTTCACAGTCTGGTCAGTAACACTTGTGTTGGACACATTCGCGATGCTTGGCGGCTCGACATCCGTAGTCGGGCTCGTGCAGGCGGTATCGTTTACCCAGGTCGTATTGATATTCAGGGCAGTGTCGACAGTGCGCGTCTGGATTTCATAGCATTTGTCGGCATCAAGCCCAGTGATGTTGGTAGAGTTGTTCGGGCTGTCAGTGACTGTTATATTCCAGTAATGAGTGCCATTGAGCCATATCTCCACGTGGCTGTAATCCAAGTCAGGAGGATTGGTCCAATTCCACCAGATGGAATTCTCGGTCTGGCTGAAGTTCCCCAGGCCGGTGACGCTCGCTGGCGGGATGGTGTCATCGACAGTAAATGTCGTGGTGTTCGTGTGTTCCGCATTGTCGGTGTCGTTCGCGAAGATAATGATGGTCCAGATGCCCTCATCAGATGTGTCGGTAAGCTTAAGGCTTGAGTTATAGAGGAAGCCATTGTTGATGCTCCAGCTCTGGAGCATGGTCTGGTTATCAATAAAGGTGTGGCCGGATGAGTTTGTTACTGTCATCATGACTGTATCTATATCCGCACCTGTATCGGGGTCGGTGATGCTCACGTTCACGTAGATGGACTCGTTGCGCTCAAACGTGCTCTTTGAGAGCAGAGTCGCGTTGTCCCATGTCTGCGGCTCGTCAGCATGGGGGTAGCGGTTGGTTATAGTGCAGTTCACCCAGATTTTATGATTGAAATTATCCTGCGTCGAATTGACGGTGAAGTTCGCGGTGAAGTTTCCAGAATGGGATGTCGAGCAGTTGAACTGTACCAACGTGTAGGAATCGTTCAGGTCATCACCGCTCGTGAAGTTGTGGGTGATGTTACCACAGTTACCTATTGAGCAGGATACATTCACTACTGTGTTATTCAGGTAGCCTGTCAGATTCACGTCAACGACTTGATTGTCCTCACTCTTGTTCTCAACAGGGATGATGACACCGCTCTGGTTCCACTTCACGCCTCCCACAATGAAATTGAATACATCAGTCCTGTTCTCCTGTCCTACGCTGTCATTCGCGAAGAACATCCACTCTACATAGGTACCGGGCTCAGCAACCGTGTTCGGTGCAGCTGTCGAATAGTTGTCAATTGAGAATGCAAGCCAGGAGGCATTCCCCCATACAGTAGTCTTGACTGCAAAGAGATAGTTGACCAGGCCGTTGTCGTCTGCCCATGTTACATTGAAACGTGGAGTGTCATACTGATACACTGTCTGGTTAACATACGCGTTGCTCCACGTAGGATACGTGTCATCAGTTATGGTGCATGTCACCGTGACGTTATGGAGCAAGAGGTCCTGCGTTGAGTTCACGCTGAAGTTCGCCTCGTACGTGCCGGCAGTGTCTGTTGAGCAATTGAACTGCATAGAGGTGGTGGTCTCGTTCACGTCATCGCCGCTGGTGAAATTATAGGTGATGTTGCCGCAATCTCCCACCATACAGTTGACAATGACATCAGTGTTGTTATTGTAGCCGAGTATCGCGCTCTCATAGGTGGACTGGGCGGTGTACTGCTCAGCTGTCGGAATCGTGATTGATGTCTCATTCCACTTGACACCACCCATGGTGAAGTTGAATTCCGTGGACTGATTTTCCTGATTCCGGGAATCGTTCACTGTAAAGCGCCAGGCAATCAGCGTGCCTGCTTCTTCGTAGAATGTGGATTCGTTGACAGTGTGGTTTGATGTATCGCCAAGAGGGAGCCAGTCGGTGTGCTCCCACGTCCCAGAGGCATTAGTGGAGAAATTATAGTGGCTCAGCGCATTGTCGTCTGTCCACGTCACGTTGAAGCGCACAGCATGGCCCTGGTACGGAGAAGCGTTGATGAATGGGTTGCTCCACGCTGGGAACGTGTCCGCGGTGATGGTACAGCTCACTGACAGGTTATGTGGCAGGGTATCATTTTGGCTTATCACACTGAAGTTCGCTGAGAAGGTGCCATACGAATCTGTCGAGCAGTTGAACTGTATCTCAGCGACAGAACCGTTCACTGAGAAGGGCTCAGTCACGTTGAACCATATGTTAGTGCAGTCACCTACAGTGCAGGAGATGTTCACATCTGTGTTGTTATTGTAGCCTTCAATCTTCACGGTGTTTATAGGCTGGGCCGTGAATTGCTCTGCTGTCGCGATAGAGAGAGCGGACTGATTCCACTTCACTCCGCCAAGCACGAAGGTAAAGTCGCTCGTGATGTTCTCATAATCGTGGGAGTCATTGACTGCGAAGCGCCACGATATCAGCGTGCCCGGCTCCTGATAGAAAATAGTGTCGTTGATGGAATAACCCTGAGTAGTACCAGTGAATGCAATCCAGCCAGTATGCAGCCATGTGCCAGAAGCGTTGCTGGAGAAGTTATAATGGCTTAGAGCATTGTCGTCTGTCCACGTCACGTTGAACTGTGTGGACTGGCCCTGATAGGGTTCAGGGATGACAAGCTCGTTACTCCACGCCGGATACGTGTCCTCGGTGATGGTACAGCTCACTGACAGGTTATGTGGCAGGGTGTCGTTCTGGCTTATCACACTGAAGTTCGCTGAGAACGTCCCGGGAGTCAGTGTCGAGCAGTTGAACTGCACTTCAGCTACAGAACCGTTCACTGAGAAAGGCTCAGTCACGTTAAACCAGATTGTAGTGCAATCGCCGACAGCACAGGAGATGTTCACATACGTGTTGTTGTTGTAGCCCTCAATTTTCACTGTGTTTGTCGGCTGGGCAGTGAACTGCTCTGCTGTTGCGATGGACAGGGCGGACTGGTTCCATTTGACACCTCCAAGCACGAAGGTAAAGTTTGTCGTAAAGTTTTCCTGGTCTGCTGAGTCATTCACCACGAAGCGCCAGGACACTAATGTGCCTGCTTCCTGATAAAAGATAGTGTCGTTGATGGAATAGTTGGACGTGCTTCCCAGGGGGAGCCAGCCGGTATGCAGCCAGGTGCCAGAGGCGTTGGTAGAGAAGTTGTAGTGGCTCAGGGCATTGTCGTCTGTCCACGTCACGTTAAACTGCGTTGACTGGCCCTGGTAGGGCTCGGGAGTGACGAGCTCGTTGCTCCACGCCGGGAACGTGTCTGCGGTGATGGTGCAGCTCACTGAGAGATTGTGTGGCAGGGTATCATTTTGGCTTATCACGCTGAAGTTCGCTGAGAAGGTGCCATATGTGGCTGTCGAGCAGTTGAACTGCACTTCAGCGACAGAGCCGTTCACTGAAAAGGGCTCAGTCACGTTGAACCATATATTAGTGCAGTCACCTACAGTGCAGGAAATGTTCACATCTGTGTTGTTGTTGTAGCCCTCTATCTTCACAGTATTCACGGGCTGCGTTGTGAACTGCTCTGCTGTCGCGATAGAGAGAGCGGACTGGTTCCATTTCACTCCGCCGAGTACGAAGGTAAAGTTGCTCGTGATGTTCTCATAATCATGGGAGTCATTAGCTGCGAAGCGCCACGATATCAGCGTGCCCGGCTCCTGATAGAATACAGTGTCGTTGATGGAATAATCCTGAGTAGTACCAGTGAATGCAATCCAGCCAGTATGCAGCCAGGTGCCAGAAGCGTTTGTGGAGAAATTGTAGTGGCTCATGGCGTTATCGTCTGTCCAGGTCACGTTGAACTGTGTGGACTGGCCCTGGTAGGGCTCCGGGATGACGAGCTCGTCGCTCCACGCCGGATACATGTCTTCATCAATAGTACAGTTCACGGAGATGTTATGCGGCAGGGTGTCGTTGGTGCTGTTCACGCTGAAGTTCGCCGAGAAGGTCCCGTAAGCATCTGTTGAGCAGTTGAACTGCACAAGAGCGGTGGTGCCATTCACTGCTTCACCATTTGTGAAATTCGCGGTGATGTTGCCGCAGTCGCCCTCAATGCACGTCACCATCACATATGAATTATTGTTGTAGCCCTCGATTTTCACGGTGTTTGTCGGCTGGGCTGTGAACTGCTCTGCTGTCGCTATGGTGAGCCCTGAGTCATTCCACTTCACGCCGCCCATGATGAAAGTGAAGTTTGTCGTCATGTTGACTTTGTTACCTGTATCATTAACCTCAAAGTTCCACGAGATAAGCGTGCCCGGCTCATCATAGAACGTATAGTTGAAGAGGGAGTGGTTTGCTGTCTGGTCTACGAACGCGGCACCTGGCTCCATAAGCCAGCTGCCTGTCCTGTTCATTGAAAAGTTCCACATGCTCAGGCCAAGATCATCTGTCCAGCTCACATTGAACTGCACATAATGTCCCTGGTAGGGCTCTGGGGTGACGAGCTCATTGCTCCAGTAGGGATACACGTCCTCTTTTATAACGCAGGTCACTGAGATATTATGAAGGTCGGGGTCGTTGAAGCTCTTAATGCTAAAGTTCGCATTGAACGTCCCTGATGCCTCTGTCGAGCAGTTGAACTGCACAGCTATGAACCTGTTCACAGGGTTTTCGTTGTCAGTGTAGTTATGCATAATCTCAGCACAATCTCCCTCGTAGCAGTTCACCACATCAGCTGCATTGGTCAAGTATGCTTCTACCATAACCTCACTCTCGAGCCAGGGGTAGTACTGGCTCGTTGTGCCAAGGTCGAGCGTGGTCTGGTTCCATATGATGCCACCTACAATGAAGCTATAGACAGAGGTTCTGTTCTCCTGGTCTGCCGAGTCGTTCGCGAAGAAGAGCCATGAGACGTTTGTTCCCGGGTCAGCGAATATCCGCGTCACGTTAAGTGAGAAATTAGCGCTGGCACCTGCCTGCGGGAACACATCTCTTGAGGTGTTGAACCAGTCTCCGGTCTCATTGATGCCGAACCAGAAGTGGCTCATGCCGTTGTCGTCATTCCAGGTACCGTTGAAGCGGACATCGTCGAACTGGTAGATTGGGCTCTGGTTAGCGCTTACACTGGCATATGTGGGGAATGTGTCATCTGTGATAGTGCAGTTCACCGAGACGTTGTGTGGCAGGGTGTCGTTCTGGCTTATCACGCTGAAGTTCGCTGAGAAAAACCCAGGAGTATCTGTAGAGCAGTTGAACTGGATCTCAGCGACAGAGCCATTGACAGAGAAGGGCTCAGTCACGTTGAACCAGATTATGGTGCAATCGCCGACAGCGCAGGAGATGTTCACATACGTGTTGTTGTTATAGCCCTCAATTTTCACCGTGTTCGAAGGCTGGGCTGTGAACTGCTCTGCTGTGGGGATAGTGAAGCCAGAGTGGTTCCATTTTACGCCTCCAAGCACAAAGGTGAAGTTATCAGTTACGTTGAACTGGTCCGCTGAGTCATTCGCGGCGAATCTCCAGGCAATCAGGGTACCGGGCTCCGGGTAGAATATGGTGTCGTTGATGGAATAGTTCTGCGTGCTGGAAAAGGGAATCCAGCCAGTCTCCAGCCAGGTGCCAGAGGCGTTGTGGCTGAAGTTGTAGTGGCTAAGTCCAACATCATCATGCCATGTCACATTGAACTGCGCAGACTGGCCCTGGTAGGGCTCAGGAGTGACGCGCTCAATGCTCCAGTTGGGATACGTGTCCTCAGTTATTGTACAGTTCACTGAGATGTTGTGCGGCAGGGTATCGTTCTGGCTTATCACGCTGAAGTTCGCCGAGAAGAAGCCAAAGTTATCTGTCGAGCAGTTGAACTGTATTTCCGCGACTGTGCCGTTCACTTGGAAGGGCTCAGTCACGTTAAACCAAATAGTGGTGCAGTCGCCAACAGCACAGGAGATGTTCACATCTGTGTTGTTGTTGTAGCCCTCAATGCTGACTGTGTTTGAGGGCTGGGCAGTGAACTGCCTTGCTGTTGGAATAGTGAAGCCCGAGTGGTTCCACTTCACTCCGCCGAGCACGAAGGTAAAGTTGTCGCTCTCATTGAATTGGTTGGCAGAGTCGTTCACCCTGAAGTGCCATGCGATAAGGGTGCCTGGCTCCTGGTAGAAAATAGAGTCATTGATTGAGGAGTTAAGCGTGCCACCGAAGGAGACCCAGTCAGAGTCCACCCATGTGCCGCTCGCGTTGTGGGAAAAGCTATGGTGAGAGAGGCTGGCGTCATCCTGCCACGTCACGTTGAACTGCGAAGTCCTGCCCTGATAGGGCTCAGGAGTGACAAACGGCTCAGTCCAGTTTGGAGGGATGTCTTCAGTGATAATGCAGTTGACCGAGAGATTGTGCGGCAGGGTGTCATTGGAGCTGTTCACGCTAAAGTTCGCGCTGAACGTGCCGAAGTTAGCGGTCGAGCAGTTGAACTGAATCAGAGCGGTTGTGCCATTCACCTGTTCGCCAGCAGTGACATTGAACCAGATGACACCGCAGTCCCCTTCGTAACAGGTGATATTAACATTCGTGTTGTTGTTGTAGCCCTCGATTTTCACTGTGTTCGAGGGCTGGGCAGCGAACTGCGCTGCTGAAGCTATAGTGAGGCCTGACTGGTTCCATTTAACGCCTCCGACTACAAAGGTGAAGTTAGAGGTGATATTCTCCTGATCAACAGAATCATTGGCTGCGAAGCGCCACGAGATAAGCGTACCGGGCTCCTGATAGAAGGTTGTGTCATTGATGGAATAGTCTTGTGTAGTGCCGGTGAAGGCAATCCAACCAGTGTGCACCCACGTGCCAGAGCCATTGTAGCTGAAGTTATAGTGGCTCAAGGAATTCCCATCTGTCCACGTGACGTTGAACTGCGAGGACAGGCCCTGGTAGACCTCTGGTATGACTAGTTCATTGCTCCATGCGGGATATGAGTCCGGTGTGATGGTGCAGTTCACTGAGACATTATGCGGCAGAGTGTCATTCTGGCTTATCACGCTGAAATTCGCTGAGAAGAATCCCGGCGTATCTGTCGAGCAGTTGAACTGCACTTCAGCTGTGGAGCCGTTCACCGAGAATGGCTCGGTCACGTTGAACCAGATGACAGTGCAATCGCCCACTGCACAGGAGACATTCACATAGGTATTGTTGTTATAGCCTTCTATGCTAACAGTATTTGAGGGCTGGGCTGTAAACTGCTCTGCACTCGGGATAGTGAAGCCTGAGTTGTTCCATTTCACGCCTCCAAGCACAAAGGTGAAGTTATCACTCACATTGAACTGGTCCACAGAGTCATTCCCTGCGAACCTCCAAGCAATGAGAGTACCGGGCTCCTGGTAGAAGATGGTGTTGTTAATGGAATAGTTCTGCGTGGTGGAAAATGCTATCCAACCGGTGTCCACCCACGTGCCAGAGGCGTTGTGTGAGAAATTATAATGGCTCAGCCCGACGTCATCATGCCAAGTCATGTTGAACTGTGCCAGCTGGCCCTGGTAGGGCTCCGGGACGACGAGGGGGTTGCTCCAGTTTGGATATATGTCCGGAAGCACAGTGCACGTGACAGAAAGGTTGTGTACATTATTATCATTAACTGTGCTCACTACACTAAAATTTGCGTTGAATACCCCTGGGGCCTCTGTTGAGCAGTTGAACAGGACAGAGACGAACTCCTCATCGAGATTGTCATTGTCTGAGAAATTATCCCTTATCTCGCTGCAATCTCCCTCATAACAGGTAACAACAACATTAGCGTTTGCTGCATAGGCCTCAATGGTGATATTGTTCTCGAGCCAAGGCTCGTACTGGTTCGCAGTGCCGAGGTCAAGGGTTGTCTGGTTCCATATGATACCTGCCACGATGAACTGCTGGATATACGTGCGGTTCTCGTATCCCACTGTATCATTCGCGAAGAATATCCACGAGATGTTAGTGCCTGGCTCTGCCACTATGCGGGTCTCGTTGACTGAGAAATTCCCTGTTAAAGAGAGCTGTGGGAACGACTCTGCTGAGCTGTTGAACCAATCTCCGCTCTGGTTAATGCCGAACCAGTAGCGGCTCAGGTTATTGTCATCGTCCCAGGTCGCGTTGAACAACACAGTATCATACTGGTAGATTGGGCTGTGGTTTGTGCCAACAGTAATCCATGTGGGATACGTATCCTCCGTGATGGTGCAGTTCACCGACACGTTGTGCGGAAGGGTGTCGTTCTGGCTTATCACGCTGAAGTTCGCCGAGAAGAATCCTGGAGTATCTGTCGAGCAGTTGAACTGCACTTCAGCTGTGGAGCCGTTCACTGAGAATGGCTTGGTCACGTTGAACCAAATGACAGTGCAGTCGCCGATAGTACAGGAGATGTTCACATCAGTGTTGTTGTTGTAGCCCTCTATGCTGACCGTGTTCGATGGCTGGGCTGTGAACTGCTCTGCTGTTGGGATGGTGAAGCCTGAGTGGTTCCACTTTACTCCTCCAACAACAAACGTGAAGTTGTCGGTCTCATTGAGTCGGTCACCAGAATCATTTGCGGTGAAGTGCCAGGCAATCAGAGTACCGGGCTCCTGGTAAAACGTAGTGTCATTAATGGAATAATCTTTCGTGGTGCCGGTGAAAGCAATCCAGTCGGAGTCCACCCACGTGCCTGAGGCGTTGTGGGAGAACCTGTAGTGGCTCAAAGCATCGTCGTCATGCCATGTCACGTTGAACTGCGACAACTGCCCCTGGTACGGCTCAGGATTTACGCGCTCGATGCTCCAGTTGGGATAGCCAGCTCCCGCAATAGTGTACGTCACGTTGAACTGGAACAGGTCAACGGTGAAGGTCTCTCCCGGACCAGATGCCTGGGCCTGGGCATACAGCTTGACATCCCCATCAACTGCGAAGTCTGAGCAGTCAGTCGCCCATCCTGCAGTGATATCTGTGCAAATAGTGTCAGAGGGGTCTGCCTCAAGGCAGGCAGCAGATACCTGTGTGACCGGGTTGCCTCCTGTGCGCGTGTAATAGGTACCCTGGCAAGTCTTGACATCGCTGTGCCACCACACATAGCACGCCTGCACCTGGGTGAGGGTACAGCCTACGGGTGCAGCCCACACATGATGGGTCATCACACTGGAATAATCATTGGCCCCGGGTGCCAGTGTCTCGTAGGTGTTGTCGTTATCATGGGTGGCAGTGAGCGCGCTGTCGCAGGCCGTTGTGGGATAGCCAGAAGCGCCCAAGTTATCTTCATAGCATGTAGTGGCATTGGCGAGATGTGTGTCGTCTGAGGCAATCTGCCATTCGCGAGCCTCTTCCCACAGGCCTATCCTGAGGGGGCCAAGGGTATAGAACTCCGGAGATATGTCGGGGGCGTCAAACTCGTACTGCAGAGTGTACATGTCTCCGGCAGTGAAGTTAACATCCCAGGTGAGCTCGAGGGCGTCCGCTGTCGGCTGGACAGTGAGGCCTCCCTGCGGGGTGATGGCGAAGGTGTCAGGCACATATTCTGTCACAGTGCCGGTGTAGTTGGCAGTCGGAGTGATGACAAAGGTCATGTTGTACGGATCGACAGGGTAGATTCTCGTGGGACCCTGGCGCTCCACATCAAATTCCGGGATGTCCTCAACAAGGAAGGCATCGGTGATGGAGTACATGCCGTTCGCAGTGACTGCAGTGATGTCCATAATGTAAAGGCCAGCGTCCGAGGTATCGTAGTATCCATAGTAATCCGGCATCTCGGTGTAGGCAAGGAGGGCGCAGGTGTCGCTGATGGTGATGGTACCGTCTAAAGTGCTGAGCGTCACGACGCTTTTGTCAGGAGCGGTTAGGGTCACGTCAACGTCAGCGTTACAGAGGGGCTGGCCAAGCTCATTCAGCACTCCAAGGCTGATGAAGGCTTCCTCTCCCGGCGAGTAGATACTCTTATGGGTGTTGACAGCAAGCACTCCCCAGGCGAAGTCCTGCTCGTACTGCTGCACAACGCCGTCGACGGACACATCAACTTTCAGGGAATACAGCCCTGGCCTGAACTCCCTTCCGGGCTTGAGGTCGAGCTCGAACTCGCCGTCAGCATTGGGCGTGATAAGCGAGGTGACATCAACAGAACCGCCGGAGGAATCGAGGAGCTCGGCGTTAAGGATAATGACATCTGCCGGGTCAGCATCAGGGATGGCCAGGGACATCTTGTTCGGCTTTGTCGAGAAGAGTGTCAGGACAGGCGTGTACGATTTCGCTGAGAGGTTAGGTGTGGCACTCGAGATGATGACTTGGTACTGGCCGTTGCCAATATAGGTCTCCCGAGCGTTTTGGATGGATTTGCCTTTGGTCTCCTTTTTCTCAAGGCCTGGAGGCACGAGGTCCAGCTTCTTAGTCTTGTTGAAGACTTTCTTGAGCTTTGTCCTGTTGGCCTTTGCCAGGCCCGGCGGAAGCGTGATGTTCTGTGTCACGTTCTCCGTGGTATTGAGCGTGAGGTTAATGGACTGGTTGAGGACTATGGTCGTCTGCGGCGGGATGACTGAGAAGTTCATGGAATAGGTGAGGTTGCTCGGCAGCATGGCCTCGATGACATACGGCCCGGCTGTGTCTGGCCGGAAGACAATGGTCTGCTGGATTGGTGTGACGTGCGGCACTGTGTAGTTGAAGGTGATGAGCAGGAACCTCACGTCGCCTCTCACTGAGATGATGACAATCTCTCCCAGTTCATAGAGGCCTTTGTTCGTCTCGACAACAGGCCCTGTGAAGTTCTGGGGCGCTGTCACGTTAGCTGGGGTCGTGTTCGCCGGTGTAGTGTTGACTAGCGCTTCAGGCAGGGCGACGACAGTGAAATTGCCGCTCGCCACAACTAGTGCGCCTGACACAAGCTCCACGGTGTAGAAGCCGGGCTCCTGAGGCAGGAACTCTACCGAAGTGTTGGGCTCGCCTGCAAAGAGGTAGGTGTTGTTGTCAACAGTCACTCTGAGCTGTACTGGCTCCGAAGTGTTGACAAAGAATTCAACAGTCTCGTTGACAGTGTAACTTGGCTGGTCAGGCGAGACGATAAAGAGTGGAGACTGCGCAACGATATAGCCGAGGCCGAGCAGGCTCATGAGGATGATGAGGGCAAGTATGGTGCGGAGGTAGATTTTGCTCTGCTTATCCAGGAGGATGCGCACTCTCATTCTGCGCCACCTCTGTTGAGCTTTCCGCGGGCGCGCTTGCACGTGGTCCAGATAGTGCGCGTGTCGCGGTTTAGGAGCCTGCCAATTTCAGTGAAGGAATGTTCGTGCTCGTCCCGCAGATGGATACTTAGGGCTTCCAATGGGCCGAGTCTTCTGTCACCGAACACAGCTGCAGGCACCCAAAGGCTGTCCTCATCGACGACATTCGGCTCGTCGTGCTTTTTCTGGGCAGAATCATACGTAGACCAGATAGTGCGGTCGTCGCGGTTCAGCAGGGCGGCAATCTCGCTGTATTGCAGGGAGTGGTGCTCCTTGAGAAATTTCGTCAAAGCCTCGAGGGAGCCGAGGGAGCGGTTCCTGAATATGGAGAGCGGGACTGAGGGGGATTCCTTTTCCTGGCGGCGCTCATGCAAGAATTCGATGAGTTCAGTGTAAGAAAGGTCACCGCGGTCGGTGAGGTGGCCGAGCAGGTTGTCTATAGCAAGAAGAATGCTCTCGCTTGAAGTGTCTCTACTCTTGCCATTACTCCCGTTGGCCAATACTCCCCCTCTTTTCCTACACGCTAGGAATCTTTTTACTTACTCTGTAAGATTTTTACCATGGCCGTTCTTACAGGCTCAGTAATTAAGCAATTCCTTAATTAGCACATATTTAAATCTTTGGATTCTTGTCGAGGAAAGCCCTTGAGAAATCTTTATAAGCTCCATTCACCAGGGATTTCCCAATGAGCCGGTGCGGTCAGACAGCTACTGAGTACCTCATAATTCTTGGTGTAGTCATAGTACTCGCGATGCTCGTGCTCGCTGTGCTCGGCGGCTTCCCTGGCCTTGGCCCGGGAGGTGAGGAGAAGAGTTCTCACGCGTATTGGCAGTCCGCAGAGATTGGCATAGATGACATGGTAATGGACTCTACTGGAGTAGTGTTCACCATCCGCAACAATCGGCCGGACATCATCATAGTGACTGATATCTACCTCGACGGCAACCGTTTGAACACAGAGGACAAGACTCTTGCCATTGGGGGTGTGAAGGATATTCCCAGCAGGAATGTGAACTGCACCACTCCCGGAGAGAGCCTGACGTATGATGTCGTCATCACCTATAGTGACATGGAAACTGGAGCGAACCGGACATTCACAGGGCAGGAGCCGTACACCAGAGACTGCGCGGAAATCCTCGCGCACGCCTGGCAGTATGACTGGACAACGTACGGATATGATGACGGAAAGACAGGATTCAACCCGGGCACTGCGCCGCTCACGAACGAAACCATGAGGCAGTTCAGCCTAGGAGCAGGCGCAATCCAGGCACAGCCCATCATCGAGAACAATATCGCATACATCCTCACAGAAGACAGCATGCTTGCCTACGACCTCAGGATGCAGAAACAGCTCTGGATTGCTACAGGAGGGGGGTGGACCTCTCCGGTAACGAACAAGGACATCGTGTGCTACGGGAGTGAGAATCTCACCTGCCGCAACAAGCTCACAGGCGCCCTGCTCTGGCAGGCATCTCCCTCAAACGGCGATTATTTTGACTTTTCCCAGATAACCCTGCTTGACGAGACTCTCTGGATAGGGGAGACAGACGCAGTGACGCTCTCTGCCTTTGA
Source organism: Candidatus Woesearchaeota archaeon (assembly GCA_017608295.1). Next base: position 212,493 of record JAFCGF010000003.1, on the reverse strand, counting down.
TATTGATGACGGCACACTCCTCTACCAGGAAAACATCACTTCTGCGAGCGGCTACAGCTCAGGTACAAGCTCAGATGGAAGCCTCGTATTTATCAACCTCATAGTTGGCGCTGATCCAAACCCAGACATCGTGGCATACAATATATCATCACTCACCCAGCAGTGGGAGGTTGACTTTGATGACCTCAATGCTGGGGTTCCGGACGACTGCTATGCGACAGGCACCCCTACTGTGAGCGGCAACAAGGTCATCGCGGGAGTAGCGGGCTGCACTGGCAACAAGCTCTCGCTCATCGCCCTGAACACGGACACCGGGGCACTAACTTGGGCAGCCAATTATTCTGCCTCACTTGAGCTGTATCCCAGCGCCCAGGCACCTGTTGTCGCAGGGGGGCTTGTCATGGTGACTCCCTATAATTATGCCAATGTCTTCGCTTACAACCTCTCGACCGGAAGTTTAGAGTGGATTGGCAATCTCACTGCCAGGAGCTGGGCTGCAAGCCCTGTCTCGGCGGGTGGGCTCGCTTTTGTCGGAGACTGGAACGGCGTACTGAATGCGCTGTACGTAAGCAATGGCAGCATCGCATGGAAGTCCACACTGCCAGATTCAGACGGAGTGCAGGGCCCTGCCTCTATTGCGAGAGGAAAGGTGTATGTAGGAAGCGAGAACGGAATCCTCTATGAGTTTGAGTAATCTTTATATATATAGAAAATCGAAGTGAATACCATGGGACCAAACAAACGCGGGCAGACAGCAACTGAATACTTGATTATCCTGGCGGTGGTCATCGTCATCGCGCTTATTGTCATCGGCGTCCTCGGGGGCTTCCCGAGCATCGGCGGCAGCTCGAAGACGCGTACCTCTGAAGTGTACTGGGGCAGCGCTGATATCGCCATCACAGCGCATTCATTTGATGCTGCTGGCGCCTCGAATGTCTTGAAGCTGAGAAACAACCTCAGAAACAGGGTCACTGTGAATACTATCACGATTGGAAGCACAACAGTGATGAGCACGGCAACTACAATCGCCTCAGGTGGGAGTACAACCTTCGAAGGCAGCACCATCGCCTCGCACATCGACTGCGGCGATTCTGGAGACCCGTATTCGTATGACGTGTCCATCGCGTATACTGACGTGGATACCAGCGCTAATTATACGTTCACTGGCTCCGGCACAAAGCTAGAAGGGAGCTGTTCTGGTTAAGTGTAATTGTCAAATCTAGGGCTATTTATTTTTTAGCTTTCTTTTTTACACCTGTTTCAGCGAGCTTCGCCTTTGAGAGCTTGGTCTCAGCAAGCCTGCTGAGAGTGTTATCAAGAGCCCTTGCCAGGTCACCGAGCTCGTTGTCCGCCTCGGATATCTTTGTCGGGCTTTTCATGTCAACATAGCCCTCGTCAATGTCCTCAAGAAAAGAGGTCAAGCCTGAGAGCGGTGATGCGATGCTTCTCATCACATACCACATAACTGCGAGGAGGAGCATGACTGAAGCGCCAAGGCTGAAGAGGTGGAAGGCATAGAGCCTCTGGTGGAGGTCGGCTCCGCTCACATTATTCACAGCCCAGAGATGGCCGCCGACGACTATTGCCACAAGCAGCACCGATGCCAGAACAAAACCCCGCACTACACTGTTGATTTTCATCTATCCATTCTCCTCATCGCGCACTTATATTCTTTTCGCCGTTATTACTCATTTTAGCTTCAGCTGTTTCTTCAGGCCCGCTATTTCCTCTTTCAGCCCCTTAATTTCCTTCTTCAGCTCAACCATCTTCAGTTCTCTTCCAACTGAGAGCTTGGTGAACTCCTCAAGCTCATCGACCTTCTGGTTGAGTTCCTTTGTTTTCGCCTCCACCTGCTCCTGGAGATTTTCATGGTAACGTTTTTCTTTGCGCTTAGCCTTTTTCAATTCATTGCTAACCTTATTAAACATACTAGCTAGCACAGCTAACTCATCATTGCTCCTGATATCTACCTGATATCCAAAATTACCCTTTGCGAACTCCTCAGTGGCTTTCACAAGTTCAACTATAGGTTTAGTGATTGACCTCGAAAAGGCGAACGCGAGTGTTATGATGGCAAGGGTCATTAGAGTGCTTATCACAGTGACGATAATCTTCATCATATTGAGAGGAGCAAGGACCTCAGCCTGGTCCATCTCAGCAAGAAGGCATAGCTTCACCTCAGGAAGCCAGTTATAGACCCCAAGGATAGGAACTCCACGATAATCCTCGTAGAATCCGTAACCATTGTTTCCATTCAGGCAGTCATCAATTCCCCTGGAATGGACGGCAGTTCCAGACTCAGAATTACTTATAAACCTGGACCTGCCCACTATCTCGCTAAAGGAGTTCACAAGATAGGTCTCTCCACTCTCTCCGAGGCCGGAGCTTTCAGAGATAATGCTCCCTAGATTAACCAGATTTACCCTAGCGACGAGGACGCCCCACAGTGTCCCGTCGCTTGAGAGCACTGGGACTGCCATAACCAAGGTTGGCTGCTGCAATACGGGACGGGCATAGATTTCTGAGACACAAGCTCCTTCCTTTCCCTCGATGAAATATTGCCTATCGCTTTTGACCGTGCCTACCTGCGCCTCATTACTGGAGGAATGGACCACTCCATCCAGGTCAAGGATAAATAACTCGACGAAGTGCTCATGAGAAATCTGCCTCTCCTTCAACAGATTCTCGCCCTGCACATGCAGATCCATCCCCTCCTCGGAATCAAGATGATGCTTCAACGGCACGCTGAATGTATCTAAAACCAATTGTTCATCAGCAATGGCCTTCAATTGAAGCAATGCATGTCCAATCACCCCATTCATCTGAGCCTCTTTAAGCACATTCACGCTCTCGAGATGATTGTATGCTTTTTCAGTCATCGCTCTCTGACCAAGAGTAAAAAACACGGAACCTATCCCCACTGCAAGTGCCAGAGAAGTTATTGTAATAAGCAGCAGCAGTTTCAGGCCGATTCTCATTTATTTCTCCTCCAACTGGCTCTCCAGCTCACGTATCCGCTTCTTCAGCTCAGCCATCTTCAATTCGCGGCCGACCATGAGGGTGTTGATCTTCTCAAGCTCCTCGACGCGCCTCAGGAGCTCCTCTTCCATCCGCTTGCGCTCGGTGATGTCACGAACAGTTGCCTGGAGGAACTCACTGCCCTCTATCTTCACTTTTGTGAAAAGAACGGTCGCCGGGAAAACCTCCCCTCTGAGGCGCTGATGAATCCATTCAAAAAAGTTTGAACCTTCTTCCATCGCCTTGAGAATCATCGCCTTTGCTTTATCCTTGGAGGGCTGGCCGTCCGACTGAGTTTCAGGTGAATATTCCCAGGGGGCTCTTGAAACAAAATCCTTTTCATCTTTCACACCAAACATCTCAATTGCTGACCTGTTTCCCGAGGTAAAGTTCCAACTAGGGGGAGCGAGTGTCATAATAGCATCATAAGAGGTATCAAAAAGGAGCTTATACTTCTCTTCAGCCTTCTTCCGCTCGGTGATGTCCCGGGCGATGCCCAAGATCACTCGTTTCCCTTTGAGGATAATTGGATGGGTGCTGATTTCCACCTCAATACTTTTTCCTGTCTTAACTTTGAGAGTTAGAATATCAGGACCTGTACTCTCACCCTTGACGCCCCTGGCGATGAGTTTCAGGGCTTTAGGAATATTTTCTTTTGAGATGATGCGCAACTTAAGGAAACTCTTCCCTATCACCTCTTCCTTCGGCCGGCCGAGTATCCTCTCCGCGACCCGGTTCCCGTCAATGAAAAAACCCTGAGAATCACAGAGGTACATGGCATCAGGGGCATTCTCAAATATGGCCCTGAACCGCTCTTCAGAGGTCTTGAGCCGCTCTTCAGCCTGTTTCCGCTCGGTGACATCATGGAAGAAGCCCACAGTGGCAGTCACCTTACCGCCTTTGATGATGCGCGGAAGAGCGCTTCCTTCAATATATATTGCCCTGCCATCCTTTGTGATGAATTTTGCCTGGATTCTAGTGAGTTTCTTCCCAGCCATCACCTCACCGAATCTTGCCTTACAGTGCTCGAGAGAATCTGGATGGATGACATCAAATAGCTTCAGGGCTGCCAGATCGCTCTCCTGATATCCCAGTGCTTTCAGCCAGGAATTATTTACAAACAGGATTTTCCCGTCAGGAGCGATGCTCTGTACCATCTCGTGCGTGCTCTCGATAAACGTCCGGTACCTCTCCTCGCTCTCCTCAAGGGCTTCCATTGCCTGCTTACGCTCAGTGATGTCTCTCCCATTGATTAAAACGCCTACAAGCGTACCATATTTGCGGACAGGCGCTGAGCCAGGAGCGAATTCGAGGGTCCTTATTCTTCCCTCCTTGGTGCGGATGTCCACCTCAAGGGACTGCTGCGGCTTGCCGAGAAACTCCTGGGCGAGAGAATACACTGCGGCCTTGAGCGAGCCTTTAGTAAGCAGATTCCATACAGAAGAGCCGATGAATTCCCTCTCTAGATATCCAGAGACCTCAAGCGCCTTATTATTTGCGAAAAGGATTTTTCCAGTCTTACTGAGAATCAGGACCATCTCCTCTATGTTATCCAGGAGGAAGCGGTATTGCTGCTTATCAAGCACTATATGTGTTCTACTTCGCGTTGCCTTTTTCTTTGATTTCGCCTGATTCATGAATGTTCACCTATTTTTGATTCATATGAGCGTGATAAGCACCTTCTGCGCGATGATGAATATGATTTCAGTGAGCGCGATGTACACCGGCGCCTTCTTCAAACCAGCAAGCCAGCTGCCCTTCTGTATCACGCTCTCGAGCAGGGCCGCGAAGAGCGCAGTTCCCCCCACCATGACAAATGCGAGCTTTGCGATGAGCGCTGTCTCGGGAAGGCTTCCAGCTGCGAGGGTTGCCATGCCAAGGTCAGCTGCGCCCAATGGTGTCTCGCCGATGATGGCGCCGAGCTTGTCAAGGAACATCATGGACAGCGCGAGCAAAGCGGGCATAAGCATCAACACACTCAATCTAATGAGCGCGACAAAGCTCCGCGTGCTCACCATGAACTCCCTGCGGAGAGCTGCCCGCTCCTCCAGGTCATCTCGAAGCTCATCGAGCAGGGCTGCAGAGGCACTCCCACCCCGCATTGCTGGAAGCACAAGCCCGATAACGCGAGTGAGCTGTTCAGAGCCAATCTCATCAGACAACGCCAGCAGCTGGGAAGAAAGGGAGCGCTCTGCGCTCACTCCGGCAAACGCCTTCTGAAGCCGCACATGAAGCGCGGTGTCGCCGGACTCTGCTGCCTTGCTCAGGGCCTGCTCAAAGGTCATGGCTGACCTGAGATGTGCAGCTGTCTCTCCCAGCAGCATAGGAAGTTCCCCTTCAACTTCTGAGAGAAGGGCCTGCCTGGGGAAGAAGCCGACAACACCCTTAAACCAGTCTTTCACCCCCATCTCACACTCCTATTGGCCTCCTTGACTTCACGAATCCGATGATACCTGCCTGCACGCAGAAACACGCAACTATCAACAGAAGATAGCTTGTTGTGCTCATCGCGCCCCCGACAAATGCGGACAGCACCAGGATAAGGACAGCCCCGATAGTGGGTATCGCCACTGCGAAAAGCAGATACAGTAAACTCCAGAGGTTCAGCTCCTTTGCATAGCTCCGTATGCTGGCCTTTTGCTCTGCGTCAAGGCTGCGTATCGCTGCGTCAAGGCTCTTGCTGAGCGAGCTCCCGGACACCAGGGCGGAGTTCAGCATGGAAAGCGTCCTTCCAAATGCCTCAGAAGGATTCCTGGACTTTGCGCCTGCCATCGCCGTCTTCAAAGGAATATTTGCCTCAATATCGCGCACAAGCAGCTCGAACTCCCGGGAAAGCTCCCCGTACCCTGCCTTTGAGAGCTTGAGCATCGCGTCATGCACAGGATGGCCGCCCTTGACAAGAAGGCGGAGCTCACGCAGCGCGAAGAGAAGATTTTTTTCAATGCTCTCAGCGCGCTTGCCAGCCTTCACGTGCGGCAGGATGAGCAGCATGAGCAGGTAGAGCAGGAACCACACCAATACGCCGATGGCAAGGCCTCCAGCAATCGCGCGCACAGTAGAAAACTCTCTGGCTGACCTCAAAAGAAAACCCATCAGCCCTCCAAACACCAGCCCGAAAAGAGCAGTCATCAGGAGGTTCCGCGTGAGGTAGCGCTCAGGCTGCTCCAGAGGATAGGCTTTTATGAGTGCTTCCTCGACGCGGGGAAAACGGGAGAGCAGGTGCCGGGCGAGAGCTGACGCTACCCCTCTTTTCTTGCCTGTATCCTGCATCCTGCCTGCCATGGTTGGTTTATGTTATCTCCTTGAGCAATGAATCATTATCCTAGTCAATCACTCCCTCCTACACAGCGCTCATGAATAGAGACGCAGCGCCTATACACTTCCTCCTTGATTCCCTTGGGAACAAGGTGATACATTTTTTTTATCTCTGAATAGAGTATGTACGCATGTACCTTCTCTCCATGAGTGAGGGCCTCTTCAGTTTTGTCAAGGATAGTGAAGAAGAGCTTTTCCAGGTCTTTCGTGGATTTCTTCTTTGCCTTTTTCTCCAATTTCTTGAGGATTTTGAGCTCTGGGATTGACTTGTTTATGTCAGCCCGCAGGTCATCATACTCTTTACTGACACGCATCTGTATCTTCTGTGGTAACTTCAAGTATTCCTGTTGGATTTTGAGATAGAGCGTATATGCTTTCTTCTCCTTCTGATTGATGAGGATTCTTGTTGCGGTAATCGAATCGTGCATGGCCCGGTATCTCTCCTCTTCTTGTGATGCTTTCTTCTTCTTTCTCCGTTTGGATTTCTTTGCCTTCTTCACAGGCTTCTCAGACTTCACTACAGGCTTAGTATGTTTAGCAGGTTCAGGTGAAACCGGGCGTACAGCAGGACCCTTCTTGACATCTTCAAGCAGCGCCTCCCTGTCCTGATAATAGCGGGCGACAATCTCGCCCACAGCAGAAATATTGGTAATGCCGCTGGAAAGCATCCATTCCAGCACAGTTTCCTTCTCCTTAAGATCAGCAGCCATCTCTTGGGTTGTCATTCCGGTGTGCACGTTCAGCTCCTCAACAAAGCGCATGCTCTCGTTCACTTTCTCGAACGTGTCCTTTCGGGGAAGCCAGCGATAGAGATAGTTGAGTTTGAGGTCGTCTGAACTCGTTGTCATGACCTCGACAAGCTCAGTTGTCCTTCGCAGGCCGGTGCGGCGGTCGCGGTGCTGCACAAGCACCAAATGCAGGGCCTGCGCCTCTGTCGCCGGCACATTGAGCGGAGGCTCGAGAATCCTGCGCGCCACCTGGTCAGCGGTATCCGCATGGATTGTGCCGCACACCGCGTGGCCGGTGTTCATCGCCTCGAACATCGTCAGTACCTGGTCTCTTTTACGCACTTCCCCGATAATCATCCTGTCAGGCCGCATGCGAAGCGCGCTCTGCATGAGCTCAAGCATGCTCACTTCACCTTCTCCCTCGGGATTCGGCTGCCTCACCGCCAAAGGAACCCAGTTCCAGTTGTGTGAGCCAGGAAGCGAGATTTCTCGGGTGTCCTCTATGGAAATGGTACGCTGCCTGGGTGGTATGAAGGCGCAGAGTGCATTCAGCACCGAGGTCTTTCCTGATGCAGTGCCGCCGGCCACGAGCACGTTCAATTCGTAGTGCATTGCCTGCCAGAGGAATGCTGCCACCTCGACAGAGAGCGTTTTCATGTTTTCAGACAGGAAGTGGAGCATAGTCCAAGGGTTGCGGGAGAATCTCCTGATAGTAAGGGTATCTCCATGAGCAGATATAGGGAACAGGGTCGCGATGCTCCTGTCTCCTGTTGCGAGGTGGGCGTCAACAACAGGGTGGCGTGTCGTGAGTTCGGTTCCTGCCTGCCTGCTCACTGCTTGAGTGAGGGTATAGATTTCCTCCTCGCTCTTGAAGGTCCTGTCAGTGAGGAGCCAGCCATACTTGCGGTGATATATCGCCATCGGATTCTTATGGCCGTTGATTCCCAGCTCCTCAATCCAGTCGTCGCTGAGGTAGAGCTCCAAGTCGAGAAGTCCACGGACACGATGCAGCACGAGCCCAGAGAGCATGTCCAGCTCCTGTTCAGAGAGCTTGCTCACCTTATTGAGGAACATCCCCTTAAGGGTCAGGACAAGCTTACGGCGCTCTTCTTCATAATCACCTGAGTCTCTGGGCACTTCGGGAAGCGGGCTCTGGGCTACGAACTCTTGTGTCACTTCCTCGAACAGCAATACTGTCGCTTTTCCTATGGCAGGTACCCTGAGTATATAGTGGCCTGGAGTGTCTCCCTGCTCAGCGAGAATCGTCGCAGCCGCAGTGATGCCATCTGAGATGAGGGGATAACACTCGCACATCTTCCCCTTGAGGGGCTTATCTGCTGTGACAGGCTTTTTCGTTCCCTTCACTGATTTGAAGAAAGGCTCTCTTCCCACTGGACGGTGAACCTTGAGAAGCCCATGCCCAGCCAGCCAGTCTCCCCAGCACAGGATGTCTGCAGGGGGAGCCCCCAAAATAACAGTAAGGGCAGACATTGGCACATTTTTCTCAGTCTCTGCCATGAAGATAAGCAGTTTATCAAGCACGGTCACGAATGTTTTATTTTTTGTAGCCATTATGATTCCTCCACCGCGATAAGCGGGCGTGAGAGTGATAGCGCATCTCCGGCGAGAGACGCAAGGGAGAGCGAGGCGGTGCTCGCCAGCGAAAGCCTGCCTTCAACATCCGACAGCTCGAGGTCAAGAGAAGTGAGATTGGCTTCAAGCGAGCTGGCACGAGCAATAAGCAGGCTGCTCCCGGTCGAGCCAACTGAGACGCTGAACAAGGAGCCATCAGCAAAGCGGACTTCAAAGGCAGCATTGTCCGCGTCAAGGTCAAGCAACGCGCTGTCGGTGAACACAATCGCATTGTTGGCGTCGCGTACCTCGATGCTGACAGGCACTGTGCCGGAATCCGCGGGAGAGCTATTCGTGTTCACCCAGGACGAATCCACCCGTGCTCCAAGCGTGATGCCCTCAACAACGCTCTTATCATCAAGAGCCACACTGAAGCTCTCGCCGTCAATGCTAAACACCGCTCCATGCGGGTTGAGCACCAGTTCAGGGACCTCATCAGCAATCGCCAGGGAAATATGGCTCCTTGATGCATACAGCCCTTCAGCAGCAGCTGCATAGCTCTCGAGCCGCGCAGTGTGGTCAATGTCAGCAGACAGGAGTCCTGCCGGAGAGAGAAGGATTCTGCTTCCAGAAAGGTCTGCGACATGCATCCCGAACAGCCCCTCCGTGACGCCAGAGCCGAGGTCGCTCGCTGCAATGCCCAGAAGAGAGCCGGTAGCAGCAAGGCTGCCCTCATGGGAAACGCCCTCGTCAAAAGCGATAAAGGCAAGCACGAGAGTCACAATCCCGCCAAGGAGCATGACGCTCACGACGCTCATGAGCAGCCCCTGCTTTCGCCATTTCAGGAGTTCCACGCCCTCACCTCTACCACATACGTCGAGCCGCCCGAAGGCAAAATCCGATTAGCAATGCCAACCTGGCCTACACTATCATCAATCGCGCCACATCCCGCCTTCCGCAGCGCATCCAGCTCAGCGCCCTCAGTGGAATAGAGCACAATATCGGCGCAGAGCCCGGCTTCAAGGGCATCGAGATACCCCTGGGCAAGGGAAGCGCTTCCAGAGGCTAGGGAAGTGAGGCTGCCATCAAGCTCAAGCACCTGCCCGCTGTCAGAGGCAGCAAGGCGCAGGCGCTCTCCAGAGGATTCGTCCCTGTCTGAGCCAGCGCCTGCCAGAACAGCGAGGATACCGAGGACAACAATAAACACCGCACCAGCAGCGATAAGCGCATCCACTGTGAAAATCGCTCCGTGCTTTTTCCGTTGCCTTGCTTGATTCATGTCGCCCACCCCATGAACTCGAACGCAACGCGAGTGTCATTGTACAGGCAATGTCTGACTATCCTTACCACGTCCTCTGCCCCATCATCAGGAGCGCTACCTGCAGTGACCAGGGCAGTTCCTCCCCCATGTGGAATCAGCCGTAGCCGGTAGGCATAGCCGCTGCCCTGAAAGCCAGTCAGGCGAGTAACAAGGCTTGCATTGCTCTCCATCAATGAGGCCAATGCTGAGAGCTTCTCATGCTCAAGGAGAAGGGGCGTGCCTGTTGTGAGCCCTAAATTGTTGACATCAGCAATCGGCTCCCCTGACCAGTTCAGCGGATGCCCAGGGGTCTCCACGAGGAGCGCAGCAGTGTAAAGGGAGCGCATCTCAAGGTCTGTCCGCTCGTGCTGCCTGTCTGAAGAGGAGGACATATAGCGGTGGAGCGAGAAGACCGCAAGGAGAATAACAATGATGAGAGCTCCTGCGAAGAGCCCATCGAGGAAGAAGAGCTGTCCCCGCCTAGGCAAGGCGCACCACCCCCTCTGAATACTGTGCAGCGGCGCTCTGGCCTGGTGATGGCAGCGAGCCGGAGAATGCGCCTGTGAGGAGTGGAAACTGGACTCTGGTCCTCTCTGCTTTGGCAACATCAAGAGGCCATCTAAGCTCAAGTAGCATAGCATCTGCAATCAGTTCAAGCTCATAGCTTTCCCCGCCATCCAGAGTATTTGGAAGGAGAACAGAAGCGCTACTTCCGTTTCCCGCAAGCACAAGAGCGTTGAAAGTTCCCCCAATATTCTCGAGCACAACAGTTGCTGATGCCCCCTCATAAGCCTCCTGTGCGCTGTCCGTGTACGTATGTGCGACGTTCAGCAGCGCGAGAAAGAGGACAGAGAATGCCGCGAGGATGACAAGGAACTCAATAGTGATCTGGCCCTGTCTCATGGCGCCGCCCCCATTACCACCCCAACAGATGTGGAGTTAAGCCGCACCTTCAGCAGGCCTTCCCCAGCATCCAGGCTGCCTGTCACATTGAACGCCAGGCTTTCATATATCTCTGAAGTCGTTCCTGCATCAAGCACCAGAGTAAGCGTTTGGCCGGATGCAGAGAAAGAGCGGGTTCCTTTTGGGAGATAGAGCCAGAGCGTGTCCCTTGCGCCGTCTCCCTGGCGATAGACGCGCACAGCAGCATCGGCTGTTTTCGAAACCGCATGGCGCCCCTGGCTGGAAGCGAGCCGCACATTAAAATCTCGCACAGCATCGTTCGCGTACATAAAGAGCACGATGCCTACTGCGAGCACAATGCCCAGGAGAATGAGAGCTTCGACTGAGAGCTGCCCTTTCCTACCTGCGTGGGGGGATACGCATACCATTCTGCAACTTACCTGCGCAATTTACCTGCTAAAACACTGATTCCTTTGGATAGACTGTTACACCATCCTTATCGATTTTCAGGGGCAATATCTTGTTCGTGTGGTTCGTGCCGCGCATTTTGAGTATCTCCAGAGAGCGTTCCCTGAGGTTACCTCGCCTCTGGTTGTAGAGCAATATGACCGCATCTGCCTCAAACTCAAGCGCCAGCCCGCTCCGTCCCTCTCTCTCAGGCTCGCATTCCACTGTCACGAGGCTTGTGCAATCCCACTTTCGCAATGCCTCAAAAAGGGAGAACATTCCCTTTCTTTGCTCAAGGTCTTCGCTGAACATGAGGGAAAAGGCAGAGAGCGAGTCAATGACAAGGCGCCTTGCCTTGGTGGTATCAATCAGGTCCCTTATGGTACCGCCTCCGGTGACCAGCACTTTATTGATTTGTTCTGGCTCATAGTGCACAATCTGCAGGCTGCCTGCAGCCATCAGTTCCTTGAGCTTCCAGTTGAACGGCTCCATGTCACTGAGAATCCTCTCAGGGGTCTCCTCAAAGGAGATGTAGATACCTGGCTCATTGTGTTTCTTAATGCCTTTCACAAGGAACTGCATACAGAAGATGCTCTTTCCCGAGCCAGGGCCGCCTTCAAGGATAGTCACGCTGTTACGGAGAAGACCCCCGCCTATGAGCTTGTCAAGTCCTGGAATCGCTGTCTTAACTCTTTTGGGGGGGCTTTCTGCCATTCTACTCAACTGCCGATTATATTGTCAGGGGTTTGACTGTGAAATCTAGGACCTCGTCTGAGAACATGGTAAGGTCCTTGACAAAAGTGTCTTCAATATCCTCAGTGACGATGATAAGCACTGCTCCCGTCTCCTTGATACGGAGCTTATTGATGGCATTATGGGTAAACATCAGCACCACATTGACCGGATGGTACACCACCATCGCCGAGATGGCGTCAAAGAGGAACCAGTCACAGCCCTTTTTCTCGATGGTATCTGTGAGCACAAGGCCAAGGTCAGTGAGGGCGTGCGGGTCATCCACAAAGGCGCAGTCGCTACACTTAGGAGTCTCGCCGACTGCAGAGGTAAGCACATCGATGAAGGAAAAGGTTGCAGCAGTCTTCACCAGGGAGCTCTTGACGCTCATATAGGGCTTGCTCAGGGCGACATAGCAGATATGCATCTTACGGGCTCCTAGCCGCTTGAGGATGTCCCCCAGGAAATGATGATACATAGATTTAGGAGTGGCAACGAGCACTATATTTTTCTTGGAGAGAGCCTTGCCCAGCTTACTCATCTCATTACCATAGGGCAAGTCTCCAATGGGGGATTCCGGCATGTTTGGTTTCCACCACCACTTCAACTATAAGTATTTTTTGAATACCAATTGGGGCATTTTCGTCGAGAAATTTATCCCCTTTTTCGATTTTGGGATAAATTTTGCCACAATGAATATAAGCGAAGGATGTGATGGGGGCATTATGGGAGTGAGTAGTGTCAAAAGGGATTTTGAGCATTCCAGCAGATTGTCAAGAGAAGAGATTCACAGGCTCCAGACTGAAAAGCTCCGCGCCCTGGTGAAGCATTCATATGATGGCTGCGCAGCATACCGCAAGCTGATGGATTCCGCAGGAGTGAAGCCAAGCGATATCCGCTCTGTCGATGACATCCAGAAGCTTCCGATTGTGGAGAAAAAGCACATTCTCGATAACGCGCCGTGGGGCTTTGTCTCGAAGCCAAAGGACAAGATAGCGCGCTTCATTGAATCATCTGGAAGCACTGGAAAGCCAAAATTCGTGGCCATATCAAAAGCAGAGAAACAGCGCCTGTTTGAGCTTGCTGCTCGCTCGTTCTATCTGAGCGGCGTGCGCGGCGACGGTATCATCTTCCCCATGCTGCCCCACGGGCCATGGGCGAGTGCGTTTTTTGTGCAGAACGGGTTGGAACTTATTGGACCCACTATACCTGCCGAGATGAGTCTTCCTCTTGACTGGCATATCAGCAGGATTCAGGCATACCGCCCCAAGTATCTCATTACTTCCCCTTCCTTTGCCTCAAAACTCTACGAGGAAGGACAGGACAGGATTGATTTCCCTTCGCTAGGGCTGAACCGGATGGTCCTCGGGGCTGAGGGTATAGGGAAGACGCAGAGGAAGCGATTCGAAGAACTCTTTGGCACGACTGTGCTGCAGGGCTATGGCTGCACTGAGATTGGCGTGCCTGCTGCTGAATGCGAGGAGAAATCCGGGCTGCACTGGTTCGCAGACGAGTACATCATCGAGGCAGTCGACCCTGAGACCAAAGAGCCTGTCGCGCCAGGGGAGATAGGGGAGATGCTGATAACGGCACTATTCAAGGACTCGATGCCGATGATACGCTATGCGATGCGCGACCTTATCTATCTCAAGGACGAGAAATGCAGCTGCGGCTGCAACATGCCCCTCATGAGTTACATTCTAGGAAGAAGCGATGACATGATGACACTCGGAGCCGCGAATGTGTACCCCCATCAAATCATGGATGCGGTAGCCTCTGTCCCGCAACTCACAGACAAGTTCCAGTTCATAGTCGGCAAGCGGGGGTTAAGGGACCATGCCCGGCTGAAAGTTGAGCTAAGAAGGGGAGAAAAAGACACAGGCATAGCAGAGACCATTCTCGGCACCCTCAAATCCCAGATAAGCGAGCTCTTCTTTGTGACAGACAAGGCTGGGATGATAGCAGATCCTGAGATTGAAGTCCTTCCATTCGGCACATTCTCGAAAGGAAGCGGCTTCAAGTTCAAGCGCTTCATCAACGAACGTGAAGGAAGCGAGTAGTATAGTTTATATATCACAGACCACAATTCACAACCATTACGAGCACTGGAGGTGACTAGTCCCAATGACTTCAGGATTCTTGAAACGGATTATCTTGGCAAAGCTGATAAAATTCAATGAAGGGCAACTTATGTTAGCAGATGTTCCGTGTTATCTATGGAGCCTCCATGTGTTAGTGATTATGCACCGCTTATTAGAAAAGGAATTCGGAGACAAAGGTAGGACAATCCTCTTCAAGACGATGGAGACACAGTGTATCCTCGCCGCACGCATGACACAAAATAGGTTTGGGTACACCGGACTAAAAGCACTGAAGATGCAGCTCGACCAGGGTGAGATGGTCGGAGGAGGTAAGACTGAATTAGTCAAAGCTGATTTCGAGAAGCCAGAATTTATTGTGAAGGTCTATTCAACATTCGCGGAAGAGTATGTGAATACTTTCGGCCAGCAGAAGCATCCTGTCTGCGATATAATTCTAGGAGCCTTCACCGGGCTCTTCCAAGAACAGACAGGAAATAAGAATCTCGTCTGCGTTGAAACGCAATGCAGGGCCATGGGTAAGCAATATTGCACCTTTGTTATCAAAGAGAAAAGTCAGTTCAACATAGGGGACCCGTTCATCGCGCGGCAGATGCCCGTCCCTTTCAAGGCGAACTCTAAAAAATTTCTTACATCACAGATTGGCCCCCCGGTGAGGCGTAAGATGAAAACCTAACCTCTGCACAGCGCGCCCTTATTGACTTTTCGCACCATCTGCTCAATATGGCCAAATGAAGCAGACGCAAAGTGCTTGAGGTTCTCCTTATGGAATTCTGCGGGAGCCATATCTGTACAACTGGCAGTGAGGGCTATCTCATCCGAAATGCCCAAATTAATTCCATGTTCTGCAAGAGTGCGTATCACACTTCTCGACTCCTGTACAAGTTCTTTGAATCCCTTCCCATTCACTTGGTAAGGGATAGGATTCCATAATTCAGGAGGATACGTGAGTTTCACTCGATATTTCATCATACTATGCACAAAGGACCGCATATCTTCAACATCAAAGCCGTATTTCTCTCTATTCCTCTCCCACTCTGTCCCCAGAATGAGTCCTGGGAGGCATACCAACACTGAATCAGGCTTTGCTTTGACAAGCAAATTGATGGTCTCCTGCCTCGATTCAGCATCTTCTTGAGGTGCAGGGGAGATTATGCTGGCCGCAGTAAAGATTCCTGCTTTCTTCGAAGCGGTGAGACTATCTAGTATTTGCTTAGTGGTTGTTCGTTTATTCATCACTGTGTCAAGTATTCTCTGGCTGCCAGATTCCACCCCAAAAAAAAGCGAGTAACACCCAGCTTTCTTCAACTGTGAAAAATCCCTGATATGTCCCGCGCTTGCAAAAGCACTGTAGGTAAAATCCAGATTTCGTTCAATTATTGTTTGAGCAATATCATGTTGGAGCTTTGCAGGGGGATTAGAGCCTGCAAATCTGAACACGTTGAAACCATATGTTGCAGACATCCACTCTAGTTCGTCAACCAGCAACTTCGCATCCTTCGTCCGCCAGCTACTCCCGCTCTTTCCCGCATGCATGCAAAAATGACAATTCTTAGGACAACCGCGACTCTCATCTATCGTAACAATTTTCACCTTCCTAGTCCCAGAAACAGCTGGATAAATGTCTGAGTCATAGACTGGGCGGGGCAGTTCATCAAGATGTTGAATGGACACTTCTGGATTCATATGCACAGTTCCATTTCGTTTAAATATCAGATTGGGCACAGTGATTAACTTCCTCTTTCCAATAGCAACATCTGCCAAGTGAGGCATGATTGCCTCACCTTCCCCATAAATCAATGCATCGAAGACATTTGTGACACCATAAATCCATTTCTTGAAATAATCAATATGGGGTCCGCCTGCGCAAATCAATAGATTAGGAAAATGTGCCCGCAAGACCTGAGCCATTTTCACAGAGCCCACAAATCCCTCTCCTGTCCAGAGCTTGAAACCAATGAAATCACATCGTCTCAATTCGATACTTCTGATTAATCTCTTAGTTATGCCCCCAAGCTGACTCTCCTGAAAAGCCTCGATATGTGATTCTATCTCACGCAAGCGCTCAATATCCTCAGAAGCTGGGGTCTCATGTTGATTCAGTGCTGTGGTAATCCCTACAATCAGCTGATTAAGCTCTTCATGATACCTAAGAGGATAAAAATCCCTAATAGTATTCACTGTCGCGAAATCCTTAATCATAACCTCGTGGCCTGCTTCGAGCAAGCTGCCTGCAAGGCTAGCCATTCCATTGTCCAACATAAGATTATTAATGGAATTGGGATAGCCACAATAGTTCACTAAAAGTCCTGATGCTTTCATTGTTTATTCTCCCTTATTTTTCTGGATAAGCCTAGGTATCCGGCGCTGCACAGCGTCTCCGACAGTGCTGCATTTCGCCCGTCCTCCAATATCTCTCGTCTTTATGCCTCTCGACGTGACATCAGCGACAGCGTTCTCGATAATTGAGGCGCCGAGCTTGAACCGCCAATCATGTTTTCTGTCACCTAACCAGCCGAGCATCATTCCTGCAGAGAGGATCGCTCCAAGGGGATTTGCGAGGTCCTTACCAGCGAGAGTGGGTGCAGTCCCGTGCACAGGCTCGAACATCCCATGCGAATCCCCAATGTTCGCGCTCGGCGCAGTTCCCAGACCTCCACCAAGCACAGAGGTCAAGTCAGAGAGAATGTCACCGAAGAGATTGGTTGTCACAAGAACATCATATTTTCCGGGATCCTGAAGCACCGCGAGCGTGGCAGCATCAATATGCAGGTGGTCTGTCTGGACAGTAGAATAGAGATAGGCGATTCGTTCAAAGACAGAGTTGAACAGCACGCATCCGGCAAGGAGATTCTTCTTGTCCACGCACGTGACTCGTGCAAGTGTGCCATCCCCCCTTTCATGGGAGCGCCGGACAGCCAGCTCGAACGCTGTGCGGATGATGCGCTCGCTTCCCTTGCGGGTTATCTTCCTCTTGTCAATTCTCGTATGTCCCTTCACCACGAGGGGGGTGTCAGTAGTATACAATCCCTCGGTATTCTCGCGCACCACGACAAGGTCAACAGCATCCTGCGGCCAGACAACCCTCTTCTTACCGGCAAAGATATGCTGCACTCCAGGCAGAAGCTTCACCGGCCTCACATTGGCATAGAGGTCCAATCCCTTCCTCAAACCAAAGAGCACGTCTGCACCGGCAGGCCTGCCATCCTCAAGATATACTCCAGGCAGTCCTACAGCGCCAAAAAGTATGGCATCAGCTTGCCTGCACTGCTCGAACGTATCATTCTCCCATTGCTTTCCTGTCTCCAGATAATACTGTGCTCCGCCGGAATAGAGAGTTGTTTCAAGGGGGATTTCCAGGCTCTGAGATACTGCGTCCAATGCTTTGAGCGCCTGCCCTACTACTTCCTGCCCTATGCCATCGCCTGGCAGCACTGCAATCGAGATTTGGCTATCCATCACCCCTCTCCTCCATCGTCCTGCGCATCAACTGCACAAGACCGCCTGCCTCAAGGATTTCGCTGACCTCAGCGCTGAAGGGCTCGAAGGCAAAGCGCTTGCTGCCTGCAATAACCCTCCCTGCAGAGAAGTCAAGTTCCAGTTCCAATTCATCATCAACAGAGCTGATGCCCGGGCAGATGATGACAGGAAGGCCAACGTTGATGGCATTCCTGAAGAATATGCGTGCGCAACTTTCAGCAACCACCACGCTGATGCCTGCCGCTTTCAGTGCAATTGGCGCGTGCTCCCTGCTTGAGCCGCACCCAAAGTTCTCACCGGCAACAATTACATCCCCCTCACGAATCTTAGAGGGCAACTCCTCATCAACCCCTTCGAGCACATGCTGCGCCAGCACTTCAGGGTCAAGGGTGCTGAGATACTTCCCGGGAACAATCATGTCTGTGTTGATATTGTCTCCTAGCTTGACCGCGCGACAAGTCATTCTCTCGTCCATCACAACACCTCCTTGGGATGGACAATCCTACCGGCGACAGCAGATGCAGCGACGACTACAGGCGACGCGAGGTAGATTTTCGCCTCCTTGCTGCCCATCCGCCCGACAAAATTCCTGTTTGATGTAGACACACACACCTCACCAGGAGCAAGCACACCTGTATGGCCGCCGAAGCACGCACTGCACCCTGCGGGTGTGAACAGCGCTCCAGCGTCAGTGAATATTTTAATGAGCCCCTCATCAAGGGCCTGCGTGTAAATTCTCCGCGAGGCAGGGCTCACTATGAACCTAACTCCCTCTGCGACCTCCCGCCCCTTCAGGACAGCTGCAGCCTTCCTCAGGTCATCAATTCTGCCATTTGTGCAGCTCCCAAGGAAGGCTTGATGGATAGGGCTGTCCTGCACATGAGAAACAGGATGTACATTATCAGGGGAAGAGGGACAGGCGACCATCGGCTCGAGGGTACTTACAGAGACAGATATGTCTAGAACGGATGGCGCACCCTCATCTGAGCCGATGGTCAAATCTTCATTGCAGGCAAACGGGATATTATCAAGATTAGCAGGCGTCCCCTTGAGGAATTCAAGGGTTTTCTCATCAGGAGCGACTAGCCCAGTCTTCGCCCCTGCCTCAACTGCCAGGTTGCAGAGCGTCATACGCTCACTAATAGAAAAACCGGACACAGCATCTCCAGAGAACTCAATCGCCCTGTAGAGCGCTCCGGTGACACTCAATTCTTTAAGCACTGCAAGCGCCACGTCCTTCGCAGAACTCCATTTGGGAAGTTTCCCCTCAACGCGGACATGCACTGTCTCAGGCACGCGCAGCCATATCTTTCCTGTGCCGAACACCGCTGCCATCTCGGTTGGCCCTATGCCCGTCGCAAAAGCCCCGAGAGCCCCTGAAGTTGTTGTATGGGAATCTGTTCCGACAACGAGCATCCCAGGCCGTACAAGCCCCTGTTCAGCCATGAGCTGGTGGCAGATGCCATGGTTGCCAATGTCATGAAAACAGGTGATGCCATACTTCTCTACCAAGACACGCACCTTCTGGTGCATGCCAGCGGATTTCTCGCTCGAGGCCGGCACCCAATGGTCGATGACAGCTATCACCTTCCCAGGATCCCAGACTCGCTTCACTCCCATTTCCTCGAGTGGAGCGAGCATCTGAGCGCCGGCTTCGTGTACCATAGCGAGATCTATCCTGCACATGGACGTTTGGCCTGCTTTCACCTCTTTTCCTGCTGAAAGCGATAGGAGCTTCTCGGCAAGAGTCAGCGGCATTTCCCCACCTCATCTGAGTCAACCATAGTAGATACAATGCGCCAGAACTCATTCTCGGAGAAGCCGAGTGAGTGCTGTTGATATGCTGAAATATGAGCTGCCAGTCCGCGCATCGAGGACTTGTCGCGTGATTCCTTGGCACACTTCACCTGTTCGCATATCATCCCCACTTGTTCGGGCGTTGCGCGTATCTTCCTCTCGCTGAGGAGCTTGATGACAAGGTTCCTGCCCGAGTGCTTCCCAAGGACAAAGGCACGATTACATCCCACCTCTTCTGGCTTAATGGGCTCATAGGTCGCGACATTATGCAGCACTCCATCAACATGTATCCCTGACTCGTGGCGGAAGGCGTTATGCCCAACAACTGGCTTATGCACTGCATTGAACATGCCGGATGCCTGCTCTACAAGCGCACTGAGCTCTGAGAGCATTTCCAGCCGTATGCCGGTCTTCACTCCGTAGAGCTTCTCAAGGCAGAGCACGACTTCTTCAAAGGCAGCGTTTCCTGCCCTTTCTCCTATACCATTCACCGTGACAGTAGGATATGTGGCGCCTGCGAGAACAGCCGCGGCTGTGTTTGCTGTCGCAAGCCCGAAATCGTTGTGGCAGTGTACTGCAAATCCGGTTCTGTCATCTTTCAGGGCATCAATCGTGTTCGCGGAGAACCTGAACATCGCCTCAGGGGACATCACACCCACAGTGTCTGTGAGCATCACCCTGTCAGCGCCAACTCCGATGACCGCGCTGTAAAGTTCGTGCAGGAATGCAGGAGAAGTACGAGTAGCGTCCTCAGCTATGAAATCAACGATGAGCCCGTGGCGCTTGGCATATTCAGTAGCAGCAACCGCCCGCCTGAGGCATTCCTTTTCGTCAATCTTGAACTTGTGATGGAGATGCAGCCTGCTAGAAGGAAGGAACATGTGCACCTCGCGGACATCACAAGAAAGCGCCACGTCAATATCTTTCTCAAGGGCTCGGATAGTCACACCAACTGCTGCGGAGAAATTCTCACGCGCAAGTGCCCGGATAGCAATTCTCTCATCTTCAGACACCAGGGGGAAGCCAGCATCGATAATACTCACTCCAATCTCATCCAGTAGCTTTCCTATGGCAATCTTCTCATCCACAGAGAAGAACACGCCGGGAGATTGCTCTCCGTCACGGAGGGTCTCATCCCAGATAAAGACGCGTTTGGGCAGCGAGCACTTGCTCTTCCTACAGAAGAGTCTCAGCTCCTCTGCCTGGTTTTGAGCAACAAATTCATTCCCTGACAAGCCCGCTCACCTTCAGGGCGAACCATATCCCAACTCACTTAAATCTTTCTGACAGATTTATCCCATATTCAAAGAATGGGATAAATTTCACCTTAAATGGGATAAATTTCATCAAACAATACGCCAAAATAATTTCAAAAATTTACTGTTGAGACAACCTTTATAAAGGTCAGAGCAAATACCCGCTGGCTATGGGCGAGATAGTAAGCAGCCGGCTTGCAGAGAACGGAAAGGTCATCCTCGAGGTCCACATGAACTATGATGAGGCTCTGGAGCTCGGAGGGCATATGGAAGGCGTTCATGTATTCTCTAACGCCCAGAATGGATTACCCAGCAGGCTCACCCGCAGGGGAAAGGACACAGGCACAACATACCTGCTCATCCCAAAAAAATTCAGGAAGCAGGTGCTTGAAAAAGTGAAGTGTGCAGAAGCCACCTGCAGCCTTATTGAGAATGATAGCCACATCTTCCTTGTCTTCTCGCTCGAGAAGGATGGCCACTTCAACGTGCATCAGAAATCCAAGAAGAAGTAACTGAGGAAAACACATGGAACGAACCTCCACTGGAATCCCGGGATTCGATAAGCTAGTGCAAGGGGGGTTCCCGCGCAACTCAGTCATCCTGCTGAGTGGCACCCCCGGAACCGGAAAAACTATTTTCGCCCTGCAATATCTCTACAATGGAGCCACAAAGTACAACGAGCGCGGCCTGTACATCAGCTTCGAAGAGAACCGCGAAGAGCTCATAACTCAGGCGAAGCAGTTTGGCTGGGACCTTGAGGCACTTGAGAAGAAGGGCATGCTCTCCATCATGATTATCCCTCCAGAAGCCATAAAGAGAAATGCTGCCCAGGAACTCATCAAGCTCATCTCGAAGAGCAAAGTCAAGCGGGTTGTGCTGGACTCCCTGACCACACTCTCAATCAATATCCCGACCAGAGAGGCCACATCAGAAGTGACGGAATATTCAATCGCGAATTTCCTCTACAGATTTGTTGGCACGCTCAGGCAGCAGAAGGACACGACATTCATCGCGATCTCCCAGAGCCCTGAAGAGGGACGATTAGCAAGCGATACTGTCTCGGCCTTCATCGCCACTGGCATCGTGCACATCTCATTCGAATCACTCGGCTCGCAGTACTCAAGAAGCCTTCTCGTCAGGAAGATGCGCCGCACGCACAATGACGAGGACATCCATCCGCTTGAGATTACCTCAAAAGGATTGATAATCCATACAATAGACTAAAACAATGGCGAGCCTCACGTGGAACAAGGTAGGAAAACATCCCACAGTGCTTGTCAAGCTCGATGAAGAAGAGCAGGAGCATTATTTCACGAGGCTCGCGCAGGAGATTGGGCAGAGGAACATCAAGACTACTGTCGTGTGCCTCAACCACACCTATGAGATGATTCTCGAAGATTTCAGGAACGCTGAGCTGGACACCAAGAACTTCGCCTTTGTCGACGTCCTCTCTGCTGAGCACAGCCGGATACCAGCTAACAGGGTGCTTCATGTTGAGGGACCGACCAACCTCGAATACCTTATTGAAACAATCCGTGAGGCCTGCACGGCCCACGAGTGCGAAGCCATCATGATAGATTCCCTCTCTTCCCTACTCAGCTTCCAGGATAGGCACAATGTGCTTTTTTTCGCCAACGAGCTGAAGAAGATGCTTTCAGACAATATATCGAAGAAGCTCATCTTCTTCGCAGTCACCCGCGACAGCTTCCCTGAAGAGGAGGGCACCAAGCTCCCGATAGACCTCGAGATGTTCGTGGACTACACTGTCGCGCTAGCGAAAGATTAATTAAATACAGAATGGGGTAAAAGTGCCATGGCAGGACAAGCAAGCAAGATTCTCATAGTAGATGACGAAGAGCACATCCTCCTTCTGGTCAGGGCAATCCTAGAGAAGGAAGGCTTCCAGATTGAGACCGCAGAGGACGGCAAGCAAGGCATCGCAAAGGTCAAAGCCTTCAAGCCAGACCTCGTGCTGATTGATATGATGATGCCTGGCATGTCAGGCAGGGAACTCTGCGAGAAGCTCAGGGAAGATACGGAGACAAAAGATGTCAGAATCGTTTTCCTTACTGTGGCCCGCTTCTCAGAGACAGGAAAGGATGTCCTAAAGAAGCACGATGTCAAAGATTACATCACCAAGCCTTTTGACAATGAAGACCTCGTGAAGCGCGTCAGGAAAGCATTGGCATAGAATTCTCAGTGAGATAACGGCAGCGTGAAGTAGAAGGTTGAGCCTTTCTTTGGAACGCTTTTCAGCCAGATTTTTCCGCCCATCAACCCTACGAGCTCATGGCATACCGCAAGCCCCAGCCCGGTACCCCCTACTTTCCGTGTCTGTGATGAGTCCACCTGATAGAAGCGCTCAAATATCTTATCCTGGAATTTTTTTTGTACGCCTGGGCCTGAATCCTTCACGCTGAAGACAAGATGGCGCTTCTCTTTCTTGGCAGACACGAGGATGATACCTCCTTTAGGGCTGTATTTGATGGCATTGGTCATCAGGTTCGTGAGCACCTGCTCGAATCTCAACCTATCTAAGCGCGCGGTCCTGACATTCCGACCTATAGTGAGCTTTATTCTCAGGGAACGCGCCTTTATCAGGGGCGAGAGATTATGGATAAGCTCTTTCACGACAGTTGGAATATTCTCTTCTGTGGGATCAAGTTTCAAGGCGTTCAGGTCTATCCGTGAGAGGTCGAGTACATCAGTGATGAGCTTGTTCAGCCTGTCGGTGTCCTTATTGATGATATCAAGATACCGCTTGCTCTCATCTGAAGCGTTCGCGGGGCAAGTGGACAGCAGGAGCTGGACAAATCCCCTAATGGATGTGACTGGGGTTTTCAGCTCATGCGCTGCGATAGAAATGAACTCGTCTTTCTTGACATCCATCTCCTTGAGGCTCTCGACTGCATTTTTCAGGCTCTTCTCGCTTATCAGGAGTTCGCTCTTGCTTTGGTCGACATCCTCAAGCATGTTAAGCATCGCCCGCCGCATGTCCTCAAGATTCTTGACTTTGTCCTGCAGCTCACCCAGAGATGCCTCAATCTCGGATGTGCGCTCTTTAACAAGCTTATCGATGTCTTGTTCAGAATACCACTTCTTGTTCTTTGATTCCTGCATGTCTAGCTCTTCTTGAGAAATGAGATATATAATTGTATTGGTGCACAGAAAGATATATAATTGGGAAAAACCCTGAAATCCCAGCCGCAGGCAAGGCAACAATCATGGCGAAGAAAACTATCCTTATTGTCGACGACGAAGACAACGTAAGAAACCTTCTCAAGAACATGCTCAAGGAAGAGGGCTTCAAGGTGAAGACAGTCACATCAGGCCAGGAATGCCTCGATTTCCTCAAGACTGAGCGGCCTGACCTCATTGTCATGGACCAGATGATGCCCAATATGAGCGGCATCGACACCCTACTTGAAATCAAGCAGAACCCGAAGACCACAGATATCAAAGTGCTGTTCCTCAGCGTCGTGACTATCCTGGAGATTGGCGAAAAGGTCCTCAATGACCTGGATATCGTCGATTACATGGAGAAGCCCTTCAACCCTGAGGAGTTCATCCATAAAGTGAAGAAAGCGATATTCTAAGGGCATCAGGCCCCGGATACAGAGCACACGTTCTCGACAGCAGCTCTAATTGTGCAGATAGCAACTTCCATCCGCGACTCCAGCTCTTTCCAATCCTCATGAGCCACTGGCCTGCCGTAATACAGGCTGCCATTCCTCTTCTGCCTTATGCCATCCAGGAAATCCCAATCCAGCTCAAGCTCTAGATGAATCTTGCACACATAAGAGAATAGGCACTCATGCGTCCGTGCCTTGACCTTATCTAAGCGCACATATGCCTCGATGAGGAGATGCAGCACATCGTAATACAACCCAAAGACATCGTTCCACCTCCCATCCCCAGCTGATGCAACCCTAGCAAGCCCCCGGGCAGAGCAATAATCCATCTGCGCAATCTTCAGCATTGCTTTCACCCTTGCCATATCAATCCGCAAGAGGGGCACAAATGAGCCTGCTTCCTCACAGGAGAAATAAACCTCTGACAGCGTTCGCTCATCATGCATGGACAACCACATCTATGAAGTCAAGTGTGCCTTTCACGAGGTGCCCCTCCAAGATATTCCGTAAGAGGGCTGGTTCATACTTCTTTAGCTCAGCCTTATTTCTACACACAAAAGTCGAAATCTCACGCTTCAGGACCCTCCTGTACCTACCTAGCTGGAGTCCCTCAGGTCTGCCATAGATAAAAACATCTACATCGCTCTCACTGTACCAATCCGAACGGCTCATGCTGCCAAAAAGAAGAATAGTTTCTGCTTTGGGGAGACCAGCCAGGTGATTGAGAAAGCCGGATTCAGCCAGTGAATCCAGCGCAAACAGCCTCTTCGCTGTCCGATAATGGGGATGCTCATGATTCGCGACATAATAAGGCATCTTCCCTTGCGGCTTGACTCTATTGACAAGATCTTCCTTCACAAATTTCTTCAGCCAATGTGCTGCCTGCGGCCTGCTGATCCCAGCAGCCTTAAGAATCTCCTCAAAATGCCAGTGCCTCGTCGGCTCATTGAAAAAGAGTTCCAGTACCATTGTGTCTTTTCGCATAATAGTTAGGATAACCCTAACTCTTTTAAGCTTTTTGCTTCCAGTAAGACAACAGAAGAAACCCATTCAAATATTCAACTGATGTTTTTTCGGAAATCTTCCATTAGCAACACATTAAAACATCTGCTTCTCTTTCCAGCGGCATGTACCGGATTTTGATTAAGGGGGTTGTGCAGGGCGTAGGCTTCAGGCCATATATCTACAACGCCTGCGTCAAGGCAGGGCTGAACGGCTTTGTCCAGAACATCGGAGACGGCGTTGTTGTCGAGGTTGACGACAAGGAGAAGTTCCTCGAGATTCTCGAGGGCATCCCCATCCTCTCAAAAATCCACGCTCTCGACATCAAGGACATCAAGGCGAAGCACAAGGGCTTCTCAATACGGGAAAGCGAGGGAAAGGGATTCGCAGAAGTGCCTCCTGACTTGTTCCTGTGCAAGGACTGCCTCAAGGAGCTACGAGATAACACAGACCGTAGGCACAACTACTTCTTCATCACGTGCACGAACTGCGGCCCAAGATTCTCCATGACAGAACACAGCCCCTATGATCGCGGAACAACAACAATGTCTGACTTTCCCATGTGCGAGAAGTGCAGCAAAGAATACTCAGAGCCCGCAGACAGGCGATATCATGCACAAACAATAGCGTGCCACGAATGCGGACCCAAGCTCACTCTCACCTCTGGCAAGAAAAAAGTATCTGGGACAGACGACGCCCCGGTGAAGGCAGCTGCAGAGCTCCTCAAGGAAGGAAAGGTCGTTTCCATCAAAGGCGTTGGAGGCTTTCACCTCGCGACCACTCTCGATGCAGATGCTGTCAATGAATTGCGAAAGCTCACAGGGCGAAAACACAAGCCCTATGCGGTGATGTGCCGCGACCTAGAAATGGTACGCACGATAGCAGAGATTGACCCTGAACAGGAGAAGCTCCTCAAAAGCTACGAGCGGCCTATTGTTGTCCTCAATAAACTCGATTCCGGCGAGTTCCAGGAAGTCTCCGAGCTGGACACCATTGGCATCATGCTCCCCTACACTGCACTGCACTACCTGCTATTCGACCACATCGACTCTCCTATTGTCATGACATCAAGCAACAGGAGCGATGAGCCGATATCAATAGAAGCGAAGCAGCAGCTCTCCAAGCACATTCTTGACCACTCCAGAAGAATCGAGAATCCAGTGGACGATTCCGTGCTGAAGCGCATTGGTGGCGAGACGCTCTTTCTGAGGAGAAGCCGCGGCTATGTCCCGAGAAGCATCCCCCTTGAGGGAACTGGACAGTTCCTCGCATTAGGAGCTGAGATGCACAACACCTTCTGCGTGTACAAAAACGGACGGGCCTTCATGAGCCAGTATATGGGCACAACAAGCAACGCCACGACATTCAAGCATTACAAGAAGATGGTCCAGA
Organism: Candidatus Woesearchaeota archaeon; assembly: GCA_017608295.1. The sequence goes on along the minus strand of JAFCGF010000003.1, from coordinate 185,820 downwards.
AGATGCTCGAGTTCACTCAGGTTGAGCCAGAAAAAATCATCGCTGACCTTCATCCAGATTACAACACCTCGCGCTACGCAGAGGAACTGGCAAAGAAACTGAAAGTCCCGCTCATCAGGGTGCAGCACCACCTTGCCCACGCCTACAGCGTGGCAGCAGAGCACGAATTAGACGAATTCGCAGCAATCGTGTGCGACGGCCTCGGCTTCGGCGAAGACAAGACAATATGGGGCGGAGAGGTGTTCAGCAACAACGAGCGCATAGGGCATCTTGAGCAGCACTTCCAATTGGGTGGGGACAAGGCAACACAATCTCCCGCGAGGATGCTCCTTTCAATCCTGAGCAGGTTCCTGAATGAGCGTGAACTCAAGGAATACATGGAGCCTCATTTCAAAGAGAAAGAGTTATCAATACTACATAAGCAGCTTGAGGAGCAGTTCAACTCCCCGCTCACCTCATCTACAGGCAGAGTATTCGACGCAGCAGCAGTCCTGCTGGGATTATGCAAGGAACGGACATACGAAGGAAGGCCTGCGATGCTTCTCGAGGCCCATTCAACAGAACCCTACCATCTCCAGCCTATCATAGAGGACAATGTCCTCATGACAACGCCCCTCTTCGAATACCTTGTCAAGAATCTCGATCTCGAAAGTGGCAGGCTCGCTGCGACGGTCCAGCAGTACGTTGCAGAGGGCCTCCTCACCATAGCGAAGCGTGCAAAGAAGCCAATCGTGTTCAGCGGAGGGTGCGCCTACAGCCGTGTCATGACTAACTACCTGCTTGAACAGGGCGTGCTCATCAACAAGACTGTACCTGCTGGAGACGGCGGAATCTCCTTCGGCCAGGTCGCGTATGCGCTACGCTCAGCCTGAAATGACACAAATCAGGGGGCATTTTTCCACAAGACATATAAATATACTTATGAATTCTTATTCAAAAAACTATAGTTAAGATGACACGAAAGAATCAGTTAACAGCAGGGCAGAGAAACCCTTCAAAGGCGAGGATGGGGCGACCCCACAAATGCAGGTTCATTAACTGCGACCCTGAGGTGACGTACTTCAAGCCGCGGGGCATCTCCCTGGAGGGGCTGGCAGAGAAAATACTCTACCTTGATGAGCTCGAGGCGCTCCGCCTGAGTGACCTCAATGGGCTTAACCAGACAGCAGCAGCAAAGAAGATGGACATCTCGCAGCCGACATTCCACCGCATTGTCACTGCCGCAAGGAAGAAGATAGCAGATGCGCTGGTGAACGGCAAGGCATTGAAGATAGACAAGCATGTAGTTAAGATTGGAGAACAGGTAAAAGAAAAATGAAAAACAGAAGGAACATGGGAAGAGGACAGGGACAAGGAAGAGGTCAAGGACAGGGAAGAGGACTGGGAAGAGGTCAGGGTATAGGCCCTGGAATCAGGCAGAGGGCGAGAGACGGCACAGGGAGAGGAAGAGCCAGCAGCCCTAATCAGAACAACCCCAATCAGGAAAGAGCCAGTGCTGAAACCAGTGCTAAGACAATAAGGGTCGCGATATCCTCAAGTGCTGAAGAGCTGAGCAGCAAGATCTCGGATGTATTCGGGAGGTGCCCGTATTTCATCTATGTTGACATCAGCGCCGGAGAGATTACAAAGACAGAAGCCAAGAAAAACTCACTCATCACCGGTAAAAGCGGCGTGGGTATCGCTGCTGCCCAGGAAATCGCTGAGCAAAAGGCAGATACGCTCATCTCGTCGAACATCGGCCCGAAGGCATTTGATGTCCTTGAGCAGTTAGGCATCAAAATGTACAAGGCAAGCGGAACCGTGCAGGACGCGTTGGACAAGCTCATTAAAGATGGCCTTGAGCCATTTGAATAGGGAGGAAAATAGTATGAGAATCGCCATACCAACAGACTCTGAGAAAGGGATTGATGACACTGTGTGCCAGCACTTCGGACGCTGCAGGACCTTTACGTTCATTGATGAAGAAGGAACTGTCCTTGAGATTATAGAAAACAAGAGCGAGCATTTCGGCGGAATCGGAAAGCCACCCACACTTCTCAAGGAACACAAAGCAGATATCCTGCTATGTCGCGGTCTCGGCCCTAGGGCGGTCCAGATGTTCGAGGGGTTCGGCATCAAGGTGTATGTGTGCCAGGCAGAGACAGTCAAAGATATGCTACAATTGTGGAAAGAGGATAAGGCCACGCCGGCAAGCGCGGAGAATGCGTGCAAGGAGCACAGGCATTGAATAGCCTGTAATTAAGGGGTCAGAATGGGGAGTGTAAAGGATTTACTGAAAATATCAGGGTATTCAGATAAGGCCATCGAATACTACGTGAATAGGGTGCATGTAGGAAGCATAGAGAAGCCTGATGCCAGTTATGCATTCACAGGCCCATGCGGCGATACGATGGAGTTCTTCTTGAAGATTACATCAAAATACACTATCATTGATGCCAAATTCCAGGCAATAGGATGTGCAGGCTCTTTCGCATTTGGTTCTGCCATTGTTGAGATGATTATCGGAAAGAGCCTTGGGGAAGCCGAGATGCTGGACGAAAAGGAACTTGTGGCTCATCTTGGCGAGATGCCCTTGCGGAAAGTCCACTGCGCAGGGTTAGCTATATCGACACTAAGAAAGGCGATTGAACAATACAAGACCAAAACAGGAGTACAGGGATGATAGAGCCATGAAAATCGCAGTTACTGGAGGAAAAGGGGGAACAGGGAAATCGATGGTTGCCACATCGCTGGCTGTCGAATTCGCCCGCACAAAGAAGACGATGCTCGTCGATGCTGATGTCGAATGCCCGAACGACCACCTGTTGCTCTCTGTTGAGAGAGAGGAGAAGGAAAAGGTCTCCCAGGCCATCCCGCAGTGGGACTTCAGCAAGTGTACGCAGTGCGGAAAATGCGCTGCTGCCTGCAAACAGGACGCGATTGTCTTTGTGAGCGGGAAGAACCCTGCCTTTGTCAAGGACGATTGCATAGGCTGCATGGCCTGCATGCACGCCTGCCAGGATAACGCAATCTCCGAGTCGAAAAAAGACATAGGAACAATCTACACTGGAGAGAACTTCAACGTCTCCCTGATAGTAGGAGAGCTCAAGCTCATGGAGCACGCCTCTGGCGAGGTTGTCGCCGCAGTGAGAGAGTTTTCCAGGATACAGGCTGACGAAGCAGGGGCTGAGATAGTCATCATCGACTCAGCGGCAGGCATCGGCTGCCCGGTCATCGCCTCGATTGTCGGGACTGATTACGTGGTGATGGTCACAGAGCCCACACCTATTGCGCTCCATGACCTGAAGAGGGCGCTCCATCTCGCCAATCATTTTGGGATAGAGCATGGGATTGTCATCAACAAAGCTGACCTTGATGAAGGGTTCTGCTCTCACATTGAGGACTTTGCCAGGGAGCACAGCATCCCCATACTGGCAAAAGTCCCGTACGACAGGAAATTCATCACCTCTGCCAACAAGATGGAGCCTATCGTTGCATCGCACCCTGAATACAGGAAACACTTTGAGGAAATCATACGCGCAATCACACAAGGCTGAGAACCATAATAGAGGAAAGGAGGAACTACCATGGAATATAGGAAATGCGGCATCGGCTATGAGCCAGGGTATAAGCGCCTGTATCAGGCAGCGCCTAGTGAGGCTGTTAAGTCTCTCGAGGGGCTTCCGGCGCTTGTCGAAACCCTGTTTGACGACGGCAAAAGAAGGCCTCGCCCGCCCAAGAAGGACCCCAAGTGTCCGAAGAAAAGGCCACCTCGCAGGGATCCCCCAAAGAGAAATCCGCGCAGGAATCCCGGAAAGAACCCAGGACGAAAACCCCGCAGGTAGTGTACGGCATTAAGTTCCGTACAAAAAGCCAAGCACCTTAGCTGTAGCGTTAGGCATCGCCTGCAGCGGCGAAAGATTTAAGACGATTAGGTAGTTTATGAATTCTAATTCGAAACAAAGGTGATTATTATGATGGGGGAAGAACTCGAAGACCTTGAAGAAAAGATTCAACAGACAAAAAGAAAAAAGAAACGCAGCACAAAGCTGCCAGTCGACCTCGCGCTGTGCGGAAGTGGCATCACAACCACAACGCTCGGCTTGCTGAGGAGGTTCAAGGGCAGGAAGTACTGCACAGCGCACAGGTATTCTGCCTATGTGACCGCTGGTCTCGGCGCTGTACACCTTTACCAGCACAAGGATGCGCTCATCGGCTATGTGAAGAAGTCCTGCAATGATGCGAAGGACTGGGTTGAAGACTGGGTCGATGAAAAGAAGGAAGAGATTTTTGGAGACGATGGCACGGCCGCATAAGTGCAGGTGCATTGATTTCGACCCTGAGGTGACGTACTTCAAGCCACGGGGGATAATGCTTTCCGACCTGAAAGAAGTTATTCTGGGAAAGGACGAACTTGAGGCAGTCCGCTTAGCAGACCACAAGGGACTCGACCAAAAATCTGCAGCGAAGAAGATGGACATCTCCCAGCCGACATTCCACAGGCTGGTGACTGCTGCAAGGAAGAAGATTGCTGAAGCCCTGATAGAAGGGAAAGCCCTGCGTATAGACGGAGGGAATGTCAAGATTACCCCTACGGATTGAGGTGAATTACTATGGAAAAGACAGATGTATTGGTTATAGGTGGCAGTGCGGCCGGAATCGTCACTGCAGTGACAGCGAAATCAACGTATCCTGATAAGGATGTCATGGTACTCAGGATGGAACAAAAAGTCCTCGTGCCGTGTGGCATTCCCTACATCTTCGGGACGCTCGACTCAAGCGACAAGAATGTCATCCCTGATGCTGTGCTTGACAAGGCAGGAGTAAGCCTAATGCTAGGGACAGCCTCATCAGTGGACACCAAAAAGAAGGTCTGCACGACAGAGGACGGGAAGGAGATCCAGTTCGAGAAACTCGTGTTCACCACTGGCTCAACTCCTGCTGTTCCTGGCTGGCTCAAGGGAGCTGACCTGAAGAATGTATATACTGTGCCGAAGAGCAAGCCCCATCTGGACGAGATGCTCGAAAAGCTCAAGGACATGAAGAACATCGTCGTGCTTGGCGGCGGTTTTATTGGAGTTGAGATGGCAGACGAACTGAAGAAAGCAGGTAAGGATGTCACCCTTGTAGAAATCCTCCCGCATGTCCTCGGCCTTGTGTTTGATGACGAGATTGCCATCCAGGTAGAAGAAGCACTCACTCCCAGGGGTATCACACTAGAAACAGGCAGCGGAGTGAAGGAAATCCTCGGCGACGGAGCTGTGAAGGAGGTGCTGCTCAACAATGGAAGCAAGCTGCCTGCAGATGCTGTCGTGCTCGCTATTGGCTACAGGCCAAATATCAAACTGGCAAAGGAAGCTGGCTTGCCTGTCAATGACATGGGCTTTATCAAAGTGGATAATCACATGAGAACCGAAAATGAGGACGTCTTCGCAGCAGGTGACTGCGCTGAGAAAAGGCACCTCATCACAAACAAGCCCATTCCCACGATGCTCGCCTCGATTGCCTGCACTGAGGCAAGGATGGCTGGACGCAACCTCTATGTCAAAAAGGATGCTAAGGGATTCAAGGGCATCCTGCCCATCTTCTCGACAGGTGTCGGAGATATGTACTTTGGGGTGGCGGGGCTCACGCAAAAAGCAGCTGAGAAGGAAGAGCTTGAGATAGTCACCGCGACTTTTGAGGGCATAGACCGGCATCCCGGAAGCATCCCAACAGTCAAGAAGCAGATTGTAAAGCTCATCGCAGATAAAAACTCCGGCCGTGTTCTCGGCGGCGAGGTTGTGGGAGGACCGAGCATAGGTGAGATTGTAAACATCATCGGCTTTGCCATCCAGGCAGAGATGACTGTCGAGTCGCTCATCACTGCCCAGATTGGAACGCATCCCCTGATGACAGCTCCACCTACCGCCTATCCGCTCATCAAGGCGGCAGAGATGGCTGCCAAGAAGGTGAAGAATTAGGTGAAATCAAGAAGGATAGCAATCATCGGCGCATCTGCCGACCGCAGAAAATGGGGCAACAAGGCTGTCCGCGCCTATCTCAAGAAAGGCTATGATGTTGTTCCCATCAATCCAAAAGAGAAGAAGATAGAGGGGCTGAAATGCTACCCCCAGATTGAAGATGTGCCTGGAATGATTGACGAGGCTGCTTTTTACGTCCCATCTGCGATAGGGGAACAGATTGCTAAAGGTATCATCAAAAAGAAGATTCCACTCGTGCATCTCAATCCTGGAACTGAATCTGACGCGTTGATTGAAACGCTCAAAAAAAGCCAGCATAGAAGTCAGGGTTTCGTGCAGCATCCTCAGGATTGGAGAAGACCCAGAAACCTTCTAGCACATCATTTTGAAGTGAGCAAAAGATTTAAGATAACATGTGAATCTTGATTCATAACTTTAGGAGGAATCCACCATGGGAAAAGTTGTGATAACATGCAACGGAAGCACACCATCGAACCTGTACCCGCCGTTCATCCTCGGGTCGTCGGCAGCAGCACTGGGAGATGAGCTTGTCATCTTCTTCACCCCTGGCGCAGGGCCTGCGCTGAAGAAGGGAGAATTCGAGAAGATCAAGAAGGAAGGCATGCCTGACCTCATCACCCTCTTCGACGGCGTTGTCGAACTGGGGGGAAAGCTCCTTGTATGCGAACTTGTGCTGGGCGTATGCGGCATCAAGAAGGAAGAGCTCCGTGAAGGTATGGAACTCATTGGTGCGACTGGCTTCATGGCTGACCACGGAGACGCCACCCTCTCATTATCGTTCTGAGAAATCAGATAAAAAATCTAAGAGAATCCAAGCAGCAGCCCGCCCTGATAAACTAAGAAAGCCATCACCCAGGCGACGCCTGTAGTATAAGCAGCGACAAACAGAGGCCATCTCCACGACTTAGTCTCCCGCCTCATAACAGCTAACGTCGCCATGCACGGCACATAGAGCAGGACAAAGACAAGGAAGGCATAGGCAGACAGGGGAGTGAACGAATTCTGCAATACAATAGTAAGCCCTGCTTCTCCCACGCCGTACACAGTCCCAAAAGTCCCTATCACAACCTCCTTAGCAGCGACGCCAAACAGAAGCGAGACTGCTGCCTGCCATGTACCAAAGCCGAGAGGAGCGAACACTGGGGCGATGGCAGTGCCGACAGCGCCGATGACGCTCTCCTGAGATGCATACTCAACACCAAAAGGGAGATTAGAAAGGAACCAGATTGCGACGACCATCACGAAAATAATGGTGCCTGCGTTCTTGATAAATATCTTCCCACGCTCCCACATATGGATGAGCGCTCCACTGAGCGTAGGCATCCTATAGGGGGGCAGTTCCATCACAAAAGGAGTGGACAATCCCTTGAAAAAAAGCCTCTTGAACACCAGCCCTGCGAGAATCGCCAGGACAATGCCCAGCAGGTACAGCGAGAAGAGCACAAGACCCCGATGATGCGGGAAAAAAGCGCCGACAAACAGGACATACACTGGAAGGCGCGCAGCGCAGGACATGAAAGGGATGAGCAGGATGGTCAGCAAGCGGTCTTTCTTCGTCTCCAGCGTGCGCGTCGCCATCACCGCAGGCACATTGCAGCCGAAGCCCACGATCATGGGAATAAAGCTCTTTCCATGCAAGCCAATTTTATGCATCACATTATCCATGATGAAGGCGGCGCGTGCCATGTAGCCGCTGTCCTGCATCAGCGAGAGGATGAAGAACAGCAGGAATATGTAGGGGATGAACACGATAACAGAACCCACTCCTGCGATGATTCCGTCAACGACAAGTGATGCGAGCCAATCAGGAGCAGCGATTGCACCAAGAGCCACTGCTGTCTGGCCACTCACCCAGCTGAAGAACGCATCAATAAGCCCTGCAAGGGGCTCTCCAAGAACAAAGGTGAACTGGAAAAGAAGGAACATCATGCCAAGAAATATGGGAATGCCAATGAGGTCATGCATAGTAATCTCATCAAGCAGGTCAGAAAGCACCCTTTTTGACAGCGGCGTCTTCTTCACGCACTCCTTTACAAGGCCTGCGATGAAGCCGTATCTCGCCTCTGCCACAACCTGGTCTACTTCACCACCAAACACTTTTTTAAGATGGCTAGTCTCCGTTTCTGCCTCCTCAAGAACCTTATCCCCGCCCTGAAGCGCACGTATCTTCCTGTCCACTTCTTTATCGTCTTCGAGTAGCTTAAGGGCAATCCAGCGCGGCTCATATTTCTTTGGAAGCTTCACAGTCTTCTTGACGAACTCCTGAAGGCCAGATATATGCTCCTCAAGCTCCTCACCGTAGATGACCTGCCTCATGGGCTTCGCGACCTTCTTCCGGCTGAGCTGAAGAATCTTTTCAAGCAGCCCCTCGACGCCAATCCGCTTTGGAGCGACGATTTTCACCACAGGGACTCCCAAGAATTTCGAAAGTGCGCTCTCGTCAATCTCTATGCCCTTTGCCTCCGCGAGGTCGCTCATGTTCAATGCCAGGATAAGCGGGGCATTGAGTTCCATGAGTTGGGTTGTAAGATAGAGATTTCTCTCAATATTCGTCGAGTCGATGACATGCACCACGACATCTGGAGACTGCTCGATGATAAAGTCCCGCGTGATGACCTCTTCAGTGGAATATGCGGTGAGGGAATAGGTTCCGGGAAGGTCCACGAAAGACAGCGTCTCTCCCTTGTAGGTGAGTTTCCCTTCTTTCTTCTCGACAGTCTTACCGGGCCAGTTTCCAACCTGCTGCCGGGAACCGGTAAGGACATTGAACAGCGCGGTCTTACCAACGTTTGGATTTCCTGCCAGCGCGACCGTGAGGTGTTTTCCTTTCATATTTCACCAAAATCTTTCGTGCCTGTCCGCGCCCAATGCATACCTTCGAATCAAGCGCCTTGATGACAAGAGGGCCTGAGGTATCATTTTTCACGACAGTGACCTCCGTGCCCTCATAGATAGCGTGGTCGAGCAGCCGCTTCTTGAGATTCAGGCCTGCATCGATATCCTTGATTCTTACTTTCGTTCCCTCAGATACATCTGAAAGGAACTTCCCCTTGCGGCTAGGGCTATGCCTCAAAGACTCCTTTCCCTTTGTGAGCTTAGACAAAAATGAGGGCTTTGGGATTTCTCTGCCATGAGCGCATAGTTCGGGGTTATTCAGCTGCTTAGCCATGCGCTCGATTACTTCCTCAGAAAATGCGTGCTCAAGTCGGTGCACTTCATCTTCAATCTCATCGACGCAGTACCCCAGCTTATCGGTAAGATACAACTCGATGATGCGCTTCTTGCGGATAACTTTCCTTGCCTCTACTATACCTGTTTCTGTGAAGAACACCGGGCCGTAGGGTTCTGTTCTGATAAGATCCTCTTTTACCAGCTTAGTGAGCATCTCGGACACGCTGGGCTTCGAAACGCCAAGCTTAGCAGCGATATCCACTGCCTTTATGCCTTTGCTCTTATCTTCCTGCCCCTCATAGAGCAGATAGAGCGCACGGAGATAATCTTCTTTGGTTTGGGAGGGCATAAGGTTAGGTTAACCTAACTCATTTATAAAGGTTATGGCGGGAATTTAAATTATCCAAATGTATAAATAGTGCAATTTCCTGAAAGTATGGCATGGCCAAGAAATCTTCAACAAAGTTGAAGGTCCATCACGGCTCTGCCGTGAAGGAACAGAAAGAGGATACTCCCCCTGCTGAAGAGCTTGAAGCTGTCATTCCAGAAGAAGAGAACGAAGGCAAAGAAGAGAAACCTGCTGACAGACCATCCAGCATGAAAAAGCAGGCAATAATCCTTGGCGCGCTGCTCCTTATTGCTATCATCGCTGTCGCAGCGGTGGTACTCACCTCAGACTCGGCTTCGCCCGAGACATCTGACCTAGAGCCTGTACCCATAGACACAGCCACTCCAGGCACTGATGATGAGTGGACGCTGTTCATCGCCGCCATGAACGCACGCGATGAGGCAACGCTTGCTGAGCACACGAGCCCTTCTGTCCAGCAGACCTGGAAGATGCTTGGCGTGGACTTCACTGACCTTGACAGCACTTTTGAGACCTACGGGCTTGACATAATCAGATGCGATATCGTAGCAAAGGAGCAGGCAGAGAACATGATAGCTATTGACTGCGTACCAGTATTTTTCCTCCTTGACGGAAGCTCAGTCGAGAGAGTCACGTTCCACCACAAAGTGCACTCGTCAGAGGATGGCTCCTGGATGATTGATATGGACTGGGAGAAGCAGAGCGCTGTCATGAATGATATCATGCCCCTTGATGCCAGTTCAGCACCAATGCCATCAACACCTGAAGTTCCGCTTGAAGAACCTCCGGAAGAGCCACCTGAGGGCGATACCCCGCCGACCAACACCACAACTACTACAACCACTGGCGGCGGTGGCGGAGGAGGAGGTGGAGACACAACCCCTACTGAACCCACACCAGAACCTGAGCCGGAACCAGATCCGGAGCCAGAACCAACAGTCCCCCGCCCAGGAGACGAGGGCTACTGCGAGTTCGTCAATGCTTTTGGAAACGCTGAAAACGCATCAGGCCCGACCGGCCCTGAATCAGGCAATGACGGAGACCGCTCATTCGGCTCCCTCACGATCGGGCCAGACGACCCAGACATTATCATCTTCGGGACAGAATATAATGGTCTCGTAAGAAGCCGTGATGGAGGCCAGACCTGGGAGCGCCTCAGGTACGGCATCCGCCATGATAACGGCCGCTACGGAGAGATTTACGATCTAAGCATCTCAGCCTCGCACCCCAATGTCATGTACATCGCTGTAGTCGGAGGACTCTGGCCGATGGACGACAACCTGTCCACATCAGGGGTGTACAAGAGCACTGACTACGGAGACACCTGGGAAAGGAAGACATGCGGCATCGCCAACGGCAGCATTGGCTCTGTCCATGTGCTGTCAGATGACCCAGATACAGTCTTGGTAAGCGACGCGGGCGGCACTACTTCAGGCTGGTCAGCTGACATCCCTGCAGGCACATTCTTTGAGGGAGGCCTCTACCGCACGACAGACGGCGCAGAAACCTGGACTACAGCCATTGAGGGAGGCAGGTCAGGCGGTTATGTTTATACAAAGGCACAAGAAATCGGCGGGCCGGACTTCCTCCTCGCCCATACAGTTGACACAGGGAAAGATGGCACAGAGCCCCTACTCTGGATATGCTCCACTGACCGAGGGGCGACATGGGAGTCCTGCATGCTTCATCTCAGGGACCTGCCTGCAGGAATGGCTTTCTCAAGCGATGCCCAGACCATCTACAGGTCTGTCGCAGATGAGTACACCATGTATCACTCCACTGATGGGGGCCACACCTGGGATTCGACCTTCATCCGCTTCCATGCAGAGATAATAAAAGTGTCTCCGACAGACAGCAATAGGGTCCTCTTCCACATGATCAGCTGGGAAGAACCACGGGAAGGCGGCCTCTATCTTTCGACTGATGGGATGCAGACGTTCAGCCAAGTGATTGACTGGACAGACTCCTTCTTCGAGGACATCGAGTTCGCGCCATCTAATCCGAATATCGTGTACGCCATGACTAACCATTTCCACGTCTTCAAGAGCACTGACGGCGGAGAGACCTGGACCTACCTCGTAGATGGACGAAACGACGTGCTGAACGCGATTCCGTGAGTGGCATCAGCACAAAAGTCACAGCGCCTTGCTACTGATGATGTCGTAGCCCCGTGAGAACGTCTCCTCAGGGAAGCCAAGGGCGCGCTTGAGCTCAATGTCCATGTCAAGGGGATTCTCCATGTGCCTGAGTTCCCTTGCCTTCTTCACCCCCAACTTTCTCGCAAAAACCTCTGGAGTGGGTGTGACAGGGAAATCAGTACCAAAAGCAAGGCGCTCCAATGCTAGCTCACTTTCAAGTAAAGAGAAAACACGTACCTTGCGGTGCACCCTCATCAGGGCTGAATTGTCGAGGTACAGCTCAGGATACTGCTCGAGCATATCCAGCACATTGGAGAACCATTTCTTCTCCCCTCGGAGAGTGCCGCCCCCGCCGTGCGCAGCGATGACCGTGCACCCCTCATCGAGCATAGGGATAACCTGGTCAAGCCCTGTGAACTCATGGCGGATTTCCATTCCAGGCACAGCAATCTCGAAGCCAACGTGCACAAGCAGCGGAAGCCCGAGTTCAGCTGCCAGTTTGTAGAATGGCCTGAATTCAGGCAGCCTCGCATCATAGAGCTGCACGCAGGGGTGGAGCTTGACAAGAGCGGCATTGTTGTCAGCAGCCTTGTGCAGCTCTTCCAGGGCGTCCTTCCTAGTGGGATTGATAGATGGCCCAGCCAGCACTTTCTTATGCGCCTGCGCAAGCGCATACACCTGCTCATTAGGGATGTGGAGAAGGCTTTTGTCGAATAGCTCTTTTCCCTGTGCGTCATATACCCCATCAAAAGCGAGCGTAACCACATGGTCAGCCGCTGAACCATTGATTATATCCACCACACGTGCATGGATTGCCTTGTTCAGCTCTTCGAAATCCGTAGTGTATTTCACATTGAGCATCTTGCAGTAATAGCGCATTGTCCCATCGACAAAGATACGCTTCCTCAGCCTGCTCATCTGCACATCCTGCGCAGTATGCAGCAATGGATTGAGAAGAGGGTAATGAAAATGCACATCAATAACAGAGCCCATGCTGAGGAAATCAGCAATCTCAGATTATATATGTATTGCCTCAGCAGATCCTCGGCACGAGAATACCTGACGGCATGTTGAGCAGCCTCTTGCCGAACTTTGTCTGGACAGTAACATCTTTCCCCTGCCCCACTTCACCGATGACTGCTGCCATCTTGTTGTATTTCTGAAGTGCACTCACGACGCTGTCAGCGCTCTCCGCAGGGCATGCGCACACAAACCTGCCCTCGCACGCCAACGAAAACACATCGATGCCAAGTACCTCTGTCAGAGCGCGCACTTCCTGATGCATTGGAATGCTCTGCTCATCAATGAGAAGCGCGACCTTGTTTCTCGTCGCAATCTCGTTCAATACAGAGGCCATCCCTCCGCGAGTGACGTCTTTCGCCTGCTTAATAAGCTCGCGAACAGCATCAATCTCCTGCCACAGGGGTTTGCTGTCTGTTATCACGTTTGTCTCAATCTCAAATCGCCGGGCAAGCAATGCTGTTCCGTGCTCTCCTATGCCACCGCTGACAATAATCTTATCTCCCGCTTCAAGGGGAATGTCAAGCGGACGCTCTGCAAATCCCACTCCCGAAGTGTTGATGATAATCTTGTCGACAGAGCCGCGCTCCATCACTTTCGTGTCTCCAGTCGTAACTGGAATGCCTGCCTCCTTTGAAAGGCGGGCAATAGTATCTACAATCTCGAAGAGCTTATCCTTCTCAAAGCCTTCTTCCAGAACGAGGCCAAGCGAGATGCCCAATGGCTTCGCGCCCATGACAGACAAATCATTCACAGTCCCGCAGAAGGCAAGGTGCCCGATGTTGCCGCCGGGAAAGAAATGCGGAGAAACCACATAGGAATCTGTGGTGAAAAAGAACCGCTTGCCGCCATGCAGAAACGAGGCAGAGTCATCACCAATATGCTCCCAGTCTCCTGTATGAAGCTTCTCAGTAATACTGGTGACGAGCTCGTGCATCTCCTTTCCCCCAGAACCTTCACTGAGAGTGACGTGTGTTTCACGGCTCATTCTGCCAGCGACCTCCCGTACTTGAACGCAATCGCGCACGCTCCCTCGTTCTCAGACACCATGCACGCTCCCATCGGAGTCTCCATTGTGCATCCCTTGCCGAACAGCCCGCACTCCTTTGGCTCAATCAATCCGCGAATAACTTCGCCGCACCTGCATCCTTTCGGTTCCACGCTCTTCACATCCTTGAGCATGTCAGCATACACAACGCGGGCGTTCAGCTTATCATCCCGCGGAGCAAGCCCTGAAAGGGGTAGCGTTCCTATTCCCCTCCAAGCGCTATCCTCGGGTTTCATGGTCTCGTCCATCAGCTTCAGAGCGACAGGATTGCCCTTAGGCTTCACCAGCTCGGGATAGCCGTTCACAACCACTTTTTTTCCGTCCTTGATGAGCTTGATGAGCGTATATGTGGACTTGATGAGTGAATCAGGCCTGAAACCGGCTATCACCTGAGGCACTCCAAGGTCAAGCTCAGTCCAGATGTCGCTGCCGATAATAGCAGAGACGTGCCCCGGGTCGATGAAGCCGTGCAGGTTCATCTCTCCAACAAGTAGTCGCATCGCAGGAGGAATCAGCTTGTGGCTGCTAAAAACAGGAATGCCCTTCTTGAGCAGGACAGCAGTCATCGGAGCAGTGGTCTCAAAGCCGACCGCAAAGAACACCCTATCCTTCTCCTTCATGAGCTGGTCGACAGAATACACCATCTTGACGTCAGCGCCCTGCGCCTGGGCGTCCTGAAGGCTCATCTTCGTGCCTGGAACGCGCATCATGTCTCCATACGTAGATATTTTCACGCCATTGAGGGCAAGCTTCACCACGCAATCAAGGTCATGCTGTGAGGTGACGCATACTGGACAGCCTGGTCCTGAAATCAGCTTGATATTATCAGAAAGGACATCGCGGATGCCGTATTTGATGATAGTGTGAGTATGGCCGCCGCACACTTCCATGATACGGACTTCATCCATATCAGAAACAAGTTCACTGATCTTCTTCACGTACAGGTCCATCCTCAGCACCAAAGACCTCTGCAAGAAGCCCATATGTTTCCTTGGCAGTCTCCTCATCGACTGTCTGTATCACAAATCCTGCATGCACAAGAACATAGTCGCCGAGCTTCAAATCCTCCATCAAAGAGAGGTCAGCCTCTCTCTTCAGGCCCTGGAAATCCACTAGTCCCTTATTTTCCCTTATCTCCACAAGCTTTCCCGGTACAGCGAGGCACATGCCTGCCCGAGAACCATATATCGTTAAAAAGCTTTGCAGGAATCAGAGCCCGCAGTCCACAATCTCAGCGTTGCACGCCCCGATAATAGCGAGCACCGCGTGCTGCTGGCGGTCCACGCGCATCAGCCCGTCATGGCCAATCCAGCCCCCTCGGGAGCTGTCGTCATTAGTGTCAACCACCTGAGTCGTGAGAATATAATCCAGGCCTTCCTGGATGTAATTGCCGTAGCACCCGATTCGAAGCTCGTCATCCTGCTCCACAGCGAGCTCATAGCCCTGAATCACGCCCTCAACATGCACTGGAGAAGTGATGCCATACCACTCAAAGTCAAATTCGGCGCACCTGCTCTTAGGGCGGTATTCCAACACCATCCAGTCGCTCATATCATAAAGGAACGTGATAACATTCTCATCGCCAGTGGCACGATAATACTTGAGATAGGCACGAGACTGCCAGGGAGGAAACGCGGTGTTCTTGTTCTTGGTCCAATAGTCACGATAATAAGGAAATGCCTTTCCAACTGCCGAAAGGCAGCGCTCATCACCATTATACTCATACAAAGACATCAGCGCCAGCAACGCCTCTCCTGGATAATAATCCTGGCCAGAAGTGTCGTTGCCATAGAAGTACGTATTGAACGAGCCGTCCTCCTGCTGGAGGTGCAGTATACCGTCAGCGAACTCTCTAAGGTAATAGTCTTTCATGGGATGCTCTATCTCGAGCAGGGTAAGAATCGCAAACGCAGAGTAGCCCAGCTTGAGTGAATATTCTGTGACGCCCACATACACAAAGCCGTTCTCCTCGTCAGTCTGAAAGGTGTCACTGAAAGCGATGAAGCCGCGCTCAGCCAGCGAAGTGAGAGACGAATCTCCTAAAGCGTTTCCCAGCACGCCGACAGACCACATTGAGGCCATCTCCCTGAGGGGATGCTGCCCTGTGAGATGCTTCTGCTCACCAGGGTCATACTGATAGTAAAGAAAGAATCCATCCTGATTGTTGTGGAACCATTTTCCAGCACGTTTCAAGGACTTCGTGTATTCACTCTCCTTCCCGTACTTGAGCTGGGGGCCGAAAAAGACCAGCACCACAAGAAGCACTACTGCAGTCATGATAAAAAAGGTGCGCCATTCCTTCTTTCGCTTCTCGAGAATCTCCTCGTCAATCATCATGCCTCAGGCTAATGATAGAAAAAACCACTATATTAAATCTCTGAATTTATGAAAAGTTTTATTATGAAAGGCGCGTTGAACAGGTCAAAATGAAAGAAACAAAAGTATCAGTCCAAAATACGCATGGTGAAAGACTCGTTGGCATTGAAACCCTTCCTGGCAATGGCCAGGGGAAGTACCCTGCCATTATCCTAGTGCATGGCTTCCATGTCACAAAAGAAGAGGGCGGGATGTTTGATGAGCTCGCTGGGCATCTTGCTAGCGCTGACTTTTTCGTGTATCGTTTTGATTTCTCAGGATGTGGAGAGAGTGATGGCAACTACAGTGAGACCTCCTTATCAAAGCTTCGTGATGATCTCAAGAGCATTGTTGAATTTGTGAAATCGCAGGATAAAGTTGAATGGGTAGGCATCCATGCGCAGTCATTCGGCACTCCCGCAACTGTGGCACTTACCCCTGAACTGAAGGCACTCATTCTCATGGGTTCACTTTCTCATCCAAAAGAAATTCTTTCAGCGCTGTTTGATAAAGGATACAATCCTCATGGCATCTCAGAGCGGAAACGCTCACGCGGAAGAATAACAAAGGTGAAGCCGCAA
This sequence comes from Candidatus Woesearchaeota archaeon, assembly GCA_017608295.1. The sequence continues at coordinate 169,177 of JAFCGF010000003.1, read as the reverse complement.
TTCTGGAAAGATTTTGAAAACCACGCACTGCTTGAATCTATCCAGCACATTTCCTGCCCAATCCTCTTCATCCATGGTGAAAACGACACCACTGTGCCGCTGAGCGAGATGGAATCGTATTTTGAAGCTGCACATGAACCTAAGGAAAAGCTCATTTTAAAGGGGGCTGACCACGGACTGAGGCCAAAGCGCAAAGAAATGTATCAAGCATCAGTGGACTGGTTCACCAGGTTCATATAAGCCATTCACAGCGAGTACGGAGAGGGCTTGCCGTACTTCAGCAGGACGTTGACAAAACTTTTGTCCTTAGTAGGCTCAAGGTCATCTGGATTCGCGATGAAGAGCGGCTTGCGCAATGCAAAGGTCGCTCCAAGGTCAAACTTGCTCCCTCCGCTAGTCTTATCCCAGTATACATGGACCTCATCAGCCTCGATGATTGCTGAGGTGTTCTGCATACAGATATTGATGCCTCCTTCAGGGTCAACCTGATTGGTGTCACGCGGAGGATAATGCACAACATAACCCTCTGATTCAAGCCTTGACACATAGCTGTCCAGAATCTCCTGCACTTCCTCAGGCGCGTCCCTCACCGGGCAGATAAGAAATACTTTCGTTGCTGACTCGACTACATTCTCCAGATCATTCATGAGCATCACCAATGAAAAGGGGGGTTCAGATACCGCATATAAAGCTATCCTGCTAAATAGGCTTACTCACGCGGCTTATGGGCGACGACAGAAAGGCTGATGACTTGGCCCACCATGTCCTCATTGAGCTCCTTCCAGGACATCACTTTCTCTGAGATGATTTCCATTTCTGAGAAGCCAGCCATGCGGATTGTGCGCAGATAATCCTCCCGCTTCAGTGCGCCGGAGATGCATGATGACCAGGCCTCAAGATTCTGCTTCACATCATCAGGGAGTTCTCCGGCAGTCACAATATCTGACACCATAATTCTTCCGCCAGGGCGAAGGACGCGGAAGGCCTCATTGTACACTTTCTTCTTGTCAGGTGAGAGATTTATCACGCAGTTGCTGATGATGACATCGACAGAACTGTTGTCCACTGGCAGGTGCTCGATTTCCCCTAGGCGGAACTCGACGTTGGAGTAATGGCCTTTTTCAGCGTTCTTGCGTGCTTTCTCAATCATCTCTTCAGTCATGTCCACGCCGATAACCTTTCCAGATTCCCCTACCCGCTGCGCAGCGAGGAATGCATCAAATCCAGCTCCGGAGCCGAGGTCAAGCACAATCTCCCCTTTAGCAAGGGAAGCAAGCGCTGTGGGATTGCCGCAGCCAAGCCCCAGGTTGGAGCCTTCAGGCACTTTAGATAACTCATCCTTGCTATAGCCAACCTTCTCCGCATAATTATCAGAGTCGCAGCACGAGGAACTGCACCTACAGCCACTGCCTACCGCAATCTTCTTGTAACGCTTCTTCACTGCTTTCTTAATATCATCTATCATTTCAAACACCCTCCTCTGGTGAAACCAGCCGATAGATCCTTGTGCTTTCATCATCAAACACAAGCTCAAATCCTGAAATTTCCTCTCCGTTAGCCATCCTAAGCACCATAAAACCTGATGCAGCATCTTTAGGAACATAATCGCGTGTGATGTAGTCATCGGTCTCTAAACCGGCGACAATGAGTAGCGCATAGAGCTTGCTCTTCTCCTCCTCAGTCACAACCACATATTCCGCATTGTATTTCTCCATCACAGATGCAGTCTCCTCTGGGGTTTCGGCAAGCAGGGCGTCGACAACATCGACAATGCGGTCATGCGGGCTGCACACCGGGCATTCAACCTGAGCGCGCTCATCATCATCCATGACGATATAGCTGGCGACAGTTGTGAATAGTATTTCCTTTGAGGGCTCCCACACTATTGCGTCCCTCTGAGCAGAGCCCCGTATCTGATGGCCATAATCCCACCATGACAGCACCAGTGTACCTTCAGGAGTGTTTTCCTTGAGCCAGGTCATTGCGTCTGTCTGGGCATCATATTCTATTCCTGAATACAATTCGCCGTCCCGCTCGTACTCCACATATGGAATTTCCTGCTGAGAAGGCACGTCAACATTGGGGGCAGGCTCCTCAGGGGTAGATGGGGAGCATCCAGCAATGAAGAGTATAATGATTATCATAGAAAAAATCGAGAAGAATGCTTGGTTAGGTCGCATGGGCTCCCAAATCTAGAACAGCACTTAAGAACCTATCGCTACCAGCGCTCTATTGCACCTGCAACCATATCATGCCATTTCTCAACAATAGAAAACATTCTCTGCTTGATATCCTGTTTGCCCTTGATTCTGTACGAGAACGTATAGCCTCCCTTGGGAAGGTTGCGCTGCTGCCTAAATACAAGGTTCTTCTCAGCCAGGCGCTTCAGGGCCTTCTGTACAGTGGTGCGGTCGAGCTTCATGCTCTTTCCAAGAGCAATGGCGCCGTATTGCTCATCGCTCCTGAGAAGGAATGTCAGGACAGCGTACTCTGTCTTGTTCAGCTCAAAGCTGCACCTCAAAAGGTCAGAGAACTCGATGTCCTTGCAGGCAAAGGTAATCATCTCTCCTCACCCTAGGCTGAGGAGCCCTGCGATACGCTGCTTGTCAAAGCCGACGATAACTTCATCATCAATCGCGATGACAGGCACGCCCATCTGCCCTGAGAGCTCGACCATCTCCATGGCTTTTGCCCTGTCGACAGAGACGTCGATATCCTCGAACTCTATATTGTTCTCCTTGAAGTAGTCCTTTGCCATTACGCAATAAGGGCACATTGGAGTTGAAAACACTCTAATTTGGGTCATAGGTATCACCTTTATTTTTCACTAGTGCGCGACTTACGCACTTCTCTTTATAAGTATGGCGGAGGAGTGCGGTTCAACAGGGAAAAAAAGAACTCCTGCTCAGGCATTCAACCTGGGACACTGCTCACAGGATGTATAATCGCACTGTGTGCCCTGCTCCCATTCGAGTGCCCATTTCCTCAGGCTCCTTATGATGGGAACAAATTCCCGTCCCTTTCTCGTGAGGCCATACTCCGAGCGGATTGGAACCTGAGAGGCATCCACTACATTATTCACAAGCCCGCGCTGCTCCAGTTCCTTCAGGCGGCAGGAGAGCATCTTAGGGCTGATGCCGGCTAATCGCACCTTCAATTCTGAATAGCGCAATGCTTGTTTTTCTCTCGACAGCTCAAGCAGGATGAGCAGGGTCCAGCGCTTGCCGATGAAGTCCGCAGTCACATAGACTGGGCATGTTGACGCCATAGTAACCAATTAGTAACCTACACACATATAAGTATCTTTTGTATCCTTACTATAGAAAAGATAGTATGTGAGGGAAACAATATGGCAAAAAGAAAGATAATCACGATTGATGAAGAGCTGTGTGACGGCTGCGGCCTGTGCATTCCCAGCTGTCCCGAGGGAGCATTAGAAATAGTTGACGGCAAGGCACGCCTTGTAAACGACTTCTACTGCGACGGGCTCGGCGCATGCCTTAATGACTGCCCAAAGGACGCGATAAGTGTAACTGAACGGGAAGCTGAGGCATACGATGAGCGCAAGGTCATAGAGAACATCGCAAGCCATGGCGCGAAAGCAGTGGAAGAACATCTCCACCACTTGAAAGAGCACAATGAGACAGAAAACCTCCGCATCGCAGAGGAATATCTTACAGAACATCCTGTGAAAGAGGAGACGAAGATGAAAACAATGAAGTGCGGCTGCCCTGGGAGCATGGCACGCGACTTCACCAAGGAAGATGCAGTCATGCCTCATAGCGATGAACAGTCCTCCCAGCTAAGGCAGTGGCCAGTCCAGCTTCACCTTGTCAATCCCATGGCACAGTATTTCCAGGGACGGGACGTGGTATTGGCAGCAGATTGTGTTGCGTACTCACTGGGGAATTTTCATTCAAAATATCTTGCTGGCAAGAGCCTCGCCATCGCCTGCCCAAAGCTCGACGAGGGACAGGAGATATATAGAGAAAAGCTCACAGGCCTGATAGACGACGCGGGCATCAACACCCTTACTGTGATGACCATGGAAGTACCGTGCTGCTTAGGGCTTGTGCATCTCGCGAAGCAGGCAGCAGACGAGGCAAAGAGGAAAGTGCCTCTCAAGAGCATTGTCGTGGGCATAAGAGGAGATATACTCAGTGAGGAATGGTTGACATAGAGGTGAAATAAAATGGCGCATTCACTAATTGGAATTCACGCGGCACTGGGTGAGGCAGGAGTCTTCGCATTTCTCTGGCTTTTTGTCGAGATTCTCAATCCGACAGTTCAGCGTATCAAGAGGGCGCGGATAGCGGCAATTCTAGGGCTCGTGCTCTTCGTGACAGCCTGGTTGGCGGGCGGCTATTATTACCTAACAGTCTACGGTTCTGAAGTGAAGCCCCTCATTAAGGAAGGCCCAAATCCGGAAGGCCATAAGATATTCATGGAAACAAAAGAACACGTTTTCCTATTCCTGCCGTTCCTCGCGCTGTTCGTGATTGGAACACTTTATGCCTACGACGTGGTGTCGGATGACAAGGCAAAATTGGCTATTCTCGCCATAAGCGGCCTCATTATCCTTCTAGGATTGGCCATGGCAGCGATGGGGTACCTTATCTCAACTAGTGCGCGGATAGCTTTGGAGGTGGGAATATGAAACCGGACATAAAGGCGCTGGCTCACGCAACAAGCTGGACAATAGTCTTAGTCGCGGTTCTTACCATCTGGAGCGAGCTCTCCCCTACGTTCAAGGACTGGCTTGCAGGAATAGCAGGACACCACTGGGTCACAAAGGGAATCTTTTCCATCATCTTCTTCGCCCTGGTGTACGGCTTTGGCTCATACCTCGGGCCGAAGATGTGCCCTGGAGAGCTGGATGTCAAGAAGGCAGGGCTCTGGGTCGTTGCTTCAACTGTCATCAGCGGCCTGGCAATCTTCATGTTTTATATCTGGCATTTCTTCGCATAGTTTTTTCCTAGGTGTAAAGAATCTTGCGTAGAAAGAAGCCAGCGCTTGCGCAGCAGCCCATTAGTTATTTCCAGCTCCGGAGGAACACCTGCTTAGTCTTGCCAGAGGGCTTTCTCGACACTATGCTCTTCTTCTCGAACTCAGAGAGCATCAATGAGAGCGCGGTCTTCGAGACGCCTGCGCGATAGCGAAGTGTAGACTGCTTGATGCCGTCCTGCTCGTGGATGGCAGACAAGACCTTTCGCTCATCCTCACTAAATCCAGAGAGGAACGCGCTCCACTCATCCTTTTCACGCTCCTGCTTCTTCGCCTCTTTAAGCGCAGAACTTACCTCGAGATGCTGCTTCGCGAGTATCTCCTGACTCCGTTCGAACAGCAGGAGATACAGTCCCAGGATAAGCAGCGCGCCAGATAGCACTCCACCGAAAATGTACAGTACGTTATTCTGCTCGTCATGAAGGCAGGTGCCGTCAGCGAGATAGCAAGAACCGGTATCTTTGACAATAGCATCTATCATCGTGTCCTCGCGTGCCTTGGATTGGTACACGAACATGCCTATAAACACGCCGATAATCAACACAACAACCCCAATTTGCTTCGAATTCATCGTACCAAGGGAAAAAGTTCAGCTTATAAGGTTTTATTCTTGAGCAGCAGTGAGTTAGACACCACTGAAACGCTTGATGCTGCCATAGCAGCCCCTGCGAAGATTGGCGAGAGGAGCAAGCCTGTGAAGGGATACAGCACGCCAGCAGCAATCGGAACGAACAGCACATTGTAGAATTGCGCCCAGAACATGTTTTGCTTGATTTTCGCCATAGTGAGCTTAGACAAGCGTATCGCCTTGGCGACATCAGCGAGTGAGCCGCTCATCAGCACCACATTACCAGATTCCATCGCGACATCCGTGCCTGAACCCATCGCGATGCCGATGTCTGCCTGCGCCAGCGCAGGGGCGTCGTTGATGCCGTCTCCGACCATCGCGACGACACCGTATTCCTGCATAGTCTTGATATGGCGCACCTTATCCTTAGGAAGTACTTCCGCAAAGATGTTCTTAATCCCTAGCTTAGTCCCTATAGCCTTAGCAGTCCGCTTGTTGTCACCGGTGAGCATGTAGAGGTCTATGCCCAGCTCACGTATCTTGCCCACTGCCTCTATAGAATCCTCTTTAAGAGTATCAGCAACAGCGATGATACCCAGCACATGGTCTGTATCAGAGAGAATCATCACTGTCTTCCCTTCCTCTTCGAGTTCAATCATCCTTCCGTGGACTTTGGAAAAGTTAACTTTGTATTCAAGCATAAGCTTCTGGTTGCCGAAGATATATCGCTTACCCTTATGGCGCGCCTGCACCCCATGACCAGGCCAGGCCATGAAATCCTGTACTTCATTCAACTTGAGCCTCTTTTTTCTGGCCTTCTCCACAATAGCCTCTGCGAGGGGGTGCTCAGAGCCCATCTCTATGCTCGCGGCAAGCCTTAACACATCATTTTCAGAACGGGACTTCACTTTGATGATATCAGTCACCTCAGGATGTCCCTTTGTGATGGTGCCGGTTTTATCAAACACTATATGAGTGAGCTTATGGGCAGTCTCCAGTGCGTCGCCGCCCTTGAACAGGATGCCCTGCTCTGCCCCTATCCCAGTACCGACCATGATGGCAGTCGGCGTCGCGAGGCCAAGGGCGCAGGGACAGGCAATAACAAGAACTGCGACACTCGTGAGAAGCGCGAACTCCACCTCCTTGCCCGCAAAGAAATACCAAATCACGAACGTGGCCAATGCCACGAGAATGACTCCCGGCACGAAATACGAGCTCACCCTGTCAGCGAAGCGCTGGATTGGCGCCTTATGACCCTGCGCCTCTTCTATCAGCTTGACAATGCGGGCAAGAGCAGTGTCCTTACCTATTTTCGTCGCCTTGAATTTGAACATGCCGTGCTTGTTGATTGTGGCTCCAAAGACACCGTCTCCCTTATGCTTCTCGACAGGGACGCTCTCGCCTGTGAGCATGCTCTCATCAATTGTTGTGCGGCCCCAGGTTATAGTGCCATCGACAGGCACCCTTCCGCCCGGCTTCACAACAACAATGTCTCCGACCTCAACACTATCAACGTTGATAGTCATCTTCTTGCCGCCGCGAATGACATGCGCCTTCTTGGGTGATAGGTCCATGAGGCGCTGGATAGCCTCTGAGGTCTTGCCCTTGGCGCGGGCCTCCAGCACTCTTCCTAAAATAACGAGCGTGATGAGGATTGCCGAGGTCTCAAAATACTGCCCCAAAGCAGGATTGAAGAGCACTGCGTACACGCTGTAGAAATAGGCAGCACTTGTACCCATCGCGATGAGCGTGTCCATTGATGCGCTGAGGTTCTTCAGCGCTGCCCATGTCCCCTTGTAGAATTGCCAGCCGACAATGAACTGGATTGGCGTCGCCAGTGCCCAGAGGATATAGTCATGATGCGGAAGCATGATATCCATCCACATAAAAATCATACCAATAACAAAGGAGGGAATCGCAAACACAAGGCTGACAATAAGCATGATGCGCTGGTACTTCATCTCCTTCTCATGCACCGAACCAATGTCGCCGCTGCTCGAATAGGCACCGTAGCCCTTACTCTCGACCACACCTAGCAGATCCTTCTCAGACAATATGGCTTCATCAAACAGGATTGTGGCCTTCTCAGTGGTGAGATTGACATTGCACTTTTCCACACCCTCCGTCGATGATATTGCCTTCTCAAGGACTGTCGCGCAGTTCGCGCAGTGCATCCCTGTGATCTGCAATGTCGTTTTATCCATCAGGAGTCACCTGGGAGCTTCACCATAATAAGGTTTTCGGCTCACCCGCTGCAGCCGCATGACCCGCCAGAAGCAGCGCCGCACGTGGCACTGCCGCACGAGCCGCCGCATGAACCGCGGGGCTGTTGGGGAATACTATCTATCTCCTCTTGTACGATCTTAGAGTCTGTCAGGTCAATATCTGACTTCACGATAAAGGTTCCGGGAATCATCCCCATCCAGCAGCTCCAGCGGATCACACCCTCCTCTGATGGAGTGAACTCAATGATTTGCTCTCCTGATCTGACGTCAAATTCCAGGCCGTATTTCGGGACTTGGATAGCGTTGTTACAGCCGTTAATTTCTTCGCCGTCGATAATCCACTTCACAGGCACATCCTTCTTGAGGACGAACACATCTGGGTCCCAGCCATAGCGGTTGACCTCCATGCGAATTTCCTGAAAGCCGCCGCTCAATACAGGAATATTCTCAACAGCAGAACCTGTAAGACCTCTATGTGTCAGAGAACCCACATCATACCCGCTTCCTGTTAGCACGAGGCCGTTGTTAATCATCACAAGCCCCAGCACAATAACTATGGCACCAGAGGTCTTGAGAATCTTGTGGGTGAATTTCGAGGAGATGAGGCTGGTCACGTAACCGAAGCCGAGCAGCGGGGGAAGCGTGCCTATGCCGAAGAAGAAAAGAAGCTTAGCTCCTTCGACAAGGCTTCCGGTACCGGCGGCCATAATGTATATGGCCTGCAGCGGCCCGCATGCAATCATGAGGCCGTTGAGCAGGCCGATGACGAGAGGGCTGGAATGCTTGCGCTGCTCCTCACCTACGAACCGAGTCACGAATTTAGGGGTCCGAAGCTGTATCTTCCTCAAGATGGGGAAGATGTTCAGCATTCTCAGTCCGAAGAGGACGAGGAACAGGCCTGCAAGCAGACCAGCAACTCCTCTCATCACTGGAGTAAAGGCGATGATACTGCCCAGAAGGCCGAATCCCGCTCCTATGATTGTATATGAAACAGTCTTTCCCGCGCCGTATGCGAGGTGAGACTTATGTGACGTTCTTCCGGTTTGCGCATCTCTCAGGGTATAACTCACGACAAAGCCACCACACATCGCGATGCAGTGGAATCCAGTCAATAAGCCGACGAGGAACAGCAATCCATAACTCATGCCAAGCGTGAGTTGGGGAAACGTAATCGTATCGACAATCCCCGTAATAAAATAGATTCCTATGGCCAGGCCGAGAGCGAGGAAGAGCCAGCCGAGCCAGCGTGGCGCCCTAAGTACTATTACTTTCTCCCCGGCTGGTTCCTCTTCGCCCACCTCCAATAAGGAACATGAGTAGCCTTTCTCCTCTATCGCAGAGAATATATCTTTGAGGTCTGTCTTATCAGGGTCGAAAGAAACCTCTCCGTTCTCTGTCGATAAGTCGAAGGATGCGTTTTTCACTCCCTCGATACTGAGTGCCTGCTCCCGGACAATCTCTGCGCAGCTCTCGCACGTTGTGCCTGTTGCTCTAAATCGTTTTGTGATATTGCGTGCCATGAGGCAAGCACAAAGAGAGTCTCATTTATACCATTCGACTGGAAAAGGTATCACAAAACGGCTTATCTCTGTAGAATTCTTGTCCCAGACCGTTTAAAACGCGTTTTTACTTACTCTGTGAACTTCTCCACTTGGTAGGTCTCTATGAGAATATCGTTTTCTTTCCAGGCGTCTGCGCCCATCCCGGCTTTCATGCTGAGATGCTGAAGAAACTGCTCCTTACCTGGCAGCTGCTCCCAGACCTGGGGCAGGAATGTGGACTGGTGCATCCCTTTCTTGAGCACAACGCCGTCCTCGTGCGTGAGCTTGTTGAGAAGGTCGTCTGCCCCAGCATATTCTAGCTGCGCCGGAACTGTGAGCACAGAAATCTCAATCTTCACCTTACCTAATTCATCCTTGCTCAGCGGCCTGAATCTCGGGTCAGAGTATGCAGCGTTGACTGCGCAATCCCTCACTGCCTCATACAGCTGCTTGATGGGCTGGATATAGCCAATGCAGCCGCGCAGCGCGTCGTCAATCGTCAAAGTGACGAACACTCCCCTGTTTTCCTTCATCACTGAAGTCAGAGCGTCGTCCCGCACATCTACCTGCTTGGGATGATTCTCTATCGCCTTTCTCGCAAGCTCCAGCAAAAATTTCTTTTCCTTATCTTCCATCATACCCACACCCCTGGCACTTTGGCATTGCACTTCATGCAATTTCCGTGCTCAAAATCTTCAACTGTAAGCGAGTACCCGCTCCGCCTGATAAGGCCTGCACCGCATTCTGGGCAATAAGTAGTGTTACGCTTCTCATCAACCACATTACCCACATATATATGGTGCAATCCCGCGCCTTTCCCAATATCATACGCACTCTCAAGAGAGCCCCGCGACGTGCGCAGCACATCAGCCAGTTTATAGTCAGGATGGAAGGCTGAGATGTGCCACGGAATCCCCTTGTCAATCCCTGCGATGAATTCTGCAATCTGCTTTAACTCGTCTGGAGAATCGTTCTTTCCCGGAACAAGAAGCGTGGTTATCTCAAGCCAGATGCCCATCTTATAGGCGAGCTTTATTGTCTCAAGAACAGGCTCAAGCCGCGCCTGGCACATCTCCTTGTAGAATGCGTCTGAGAAGCTTTTGAGATCGATGTTCATCGCGTGCAGCAGTCCCTTCATCTTCATCAGGGCTTCCTCGCTCTCATAGCCATTGGTGACAAACACGCCGCGCACATCGTGCTTTGAGGCAAGCTGTGAAGTGTCGTGAGCGTACTCCAGGAAGATAGCTGGCTCATTATAGGTATAGGCAATGCTCTTCACATTCTTCTCCTGACATATGTCAACAATCCGCTCAGGGGACAGCTCATAGCCCATCTTGTTGATCTCAACTTCCATGAGCTCAGGCTTCTTCTCGTTCTGAAGCTGCTTCCTCAAATCCCGCGTCACCTGTGATATGGACCAATTCTGGCAAAATGAGCAGGCGAAGTTGCAGCCGACAGTACCTAGGGAGAAAATCTTGCTGCCTGGCAGGAAATGGTAGAGCGGCTTTTTTTCAATAGGGTCTATACCTGCAGAAGCTGCCTTGCCGTACACAAGAAGGTAAAGCTTTCCCTTTAGGTTCTGCCGCACACCGCACAGCCCTGTGTCGCCGTCAGCGACTGTGCAGAACTGCTTGCAGGCAGTGCATCTTACCACGTTCTTCTCTTTCGCCTCATAGAGCAGTGCTTCCTTCATCTGTGCCAAAAACTACAGTTCTGTTTCTTAATAAATGTGCTGTGGAATTTTCAAGTGAATAACAGAAAGGTTTAAATAAAAGTTCGCATATACGAACTTTATGATTACCCCAACTCGAGAGGATTACATCAGGGAGATTTACAAGATGCAAGAAGTCTCAGCTGGAGAGGTTCGCCTTGTGGACCTTGCGGAAAGACTTTCTCTCTCAAAATCCACCGTGACCGAGCGCATCGCAGAGTTAGTTGATGTGGGATTCGCGAAACACGAGCCCTACAGCGGGGTCGACCTCACTAAGAAAGGACGCGTACTCGGCCGCACCCTGACGTATAAGCACAGAATTATAGAGACGTTCTTGATCAGGATACTCAAGATTAACAAAGAAGATTTGCATGAGGAAGCCCACAAACTAGAGCATGCCTGTAGCGATAAGGTCATTGAAGGGATGCGAAAGCTTGTCCCAGATGCCACCCACTGTCCTGATGGTAATCCCATCCCCTTTATTAGAAAAAATAAGAACAAGAGGACAGAAACATGATCTCAAAACATCTCATCGCAGTCAGCCTAATGTTATTATTATTCTTCACCCTTGGGTGCTCTCAACCAAAAGAAACAGATACTCCAGATAAAATACGCGTGGTCACCACAATCAACATCCTCGGCGACCTCATAGAGACTGTGGCAGGAGACCGCATAGATGTATTTCATATCCTTCCAGTCGGTGGTGATCCTCATATCTACCAACCAGTACCCAGAGATCTTATCACCATCTCGCAAGCAGATGCAGTCTTCTGCAATGGCCTGACACTAGAATTATGGCTTCAAGAACTCATCGAGAATGCAGGCGGTGAACGACCAACGTACATCCTTACCGAGGGTCTTGAACCGCATTATCAACAGGGAGGAGAATGGGACGGGCATCCTGACCCCCATCTCTGGATGGATCCCTTACGCACTATTCGTTATGTAGAAAACATCCGAAATGCGCTCATCGAACTTGACCCTGCTAGGACTGAGGAATACACCTTGAATGCAGCCACTTACATCGATGCACTTCAGGAACTTGATGCATGGATGAGAACTGAATTCGAGGTCATCCCACCTGCTTGCCGCAAGCTTATTACCACTCATGATGCCTATCGTTACTTTGGGGAGAGTTATGATTTTGAGATTATCGGCACAATATGGGGGATATCCACGGATGAAGAGCCCTCTGCGAAGGAAATTGCTGCGCTCGTGACCCTAATTCGCGACGTGGGAGTGCCTGCTGTCTACATTGAATCCACAGTAAATCCAAAGCTACTCCAACAGGTAGCAAATGAAGCAAATGCTGAGATTGGAGGCATTCTCTATGGAGATTCATTGGGCGCACTGGGGAGTGGTGCAGAGACCTATGTCATGATGATGCAATCAAATACGCGAATTATTGCTGAAGGGCTCTCTAAGGGTTGTAACCCATGACAGCAAAAAAAAAGGAAGCTGCGATAGAGATACACGGACTCTGGGTCTCCTATCAGAAACGACCTGCGTTGCGTAATATAACCCTCTCTATCCCACCAGGAAATATTGTGGGCATCATGGGTCCCAATGGTGCGGGAAAGAGCACCCTGCTAAAAGGGATGCTTGGTCTTATCCAGGTAGAACGGGGGCACATTAAAATTTTCGGCAGACCATTAGAGAAGAGCAGGGAGAAAATCTCCTATGTGCCCCAGAGCAGCACTGTAGATTGGGATTTTCCCATCATAGTCAAAGAAGTCGTGATGATGGGCCTCTATAGGCAGATAGGATGGCTTCGCAAGCCGAAGGAATCACATTGGAAAGCCGTGGAAATAGCCCTTAAAAAAGTGGAGATGGGAGCCTACGCAGAGCGACAGATTGGCCAGCTCTCCGGTGGACAGAGACAGCGAGTGTTCCTCGCGAGAGCCATCTGCCAACAGGCGGATGTGATACTGCTCGACGAGCCGTTCGTAGGTGTGGATGCCAAGACAGAGGGCACCATCAAGCGCATTCTTAGGGAGATGAAAAGTGAAGGGAAGACAATACTTGTCGTGAATCATGACCTCAATGATGTCATCGGCCTGTTTGATTCTCTCATCCTGCTCAACCAGCATATCGTGGCCTATGGAAGCATCTCAAAGGTATTCACAAAAGAGATGATTAGTAAGACTTACGGGCCAAGGGGGACTGTGCCGCTGCCTGGAATAGAGGTGAAGCGATGATTCTTGACAGCCTCATCACGGCAGCTGCCGGGGCATGTTCCTCATCCCAATTCTGTGCAGCCTACACCCCATTCACCTACGAGTTCATGATCCGCGCAGCCATCGCCTGCATACTCGTCGGCACGATGAGCGCGGTCATAGGGAGCTACATCATCGTGCGGAGGCTGGCGCTGATGGGAGATGCGCTCTCGCATGCCGTGCTTCCCGGAGTGGCTATAGCATTCATAATCGGAATCAACTTCTTCTGGGGGGCTTTCATCAGCGGAGTCCTTTCTGCTGTGGGCATCGGGTTCATCATGCAGAACTCAAAGGTCAAAGAAGACACTGCAATGGGCATAATGCTCACCGGAGCCCTTGCCATGGGCATCATCCTCATCAGCGTCATAAAGAGCAAGAGCATCGATCTCATGCACATCCTCTTTGGGAATGTCCTGGCAGTCTCCTCCACAGACCTCCTCCTCACTCTTGCGAGTGGAATCACAGTAGTCGGCTGCATCGCCTTCCTCTACAAAGAATTCCTCATTCTGTCATTCGATCCCACCATGACTGCTGCCATTGGCCTTCCAGCCACTGGGCTTCATTATCTCATGATGGTGTTGCTCGCAATCTCTATCGTCGCGAGCCTCCAGACAGTGGGTGTTGTACTTGCAGTAGGAATGCTCATCACTCCTGGAGCGACCACATATCTCCTTACGCACAGGCTGCATCACATGATGCTCTTTGCAGCCGGCTTAGGAATATTCTCATCTGTAGTGGGACTATTTCTTTCATTTCATCTCAATGTCTCTTCTGGACCAGCCATCGTCCTCGTCGCGACTAGCTTGTTCGTGCTTGCCCTTTTCTTCTCCCCGCACCAAGGCATACTCCAACAGATAGCATATCGATGGATGAGGAACCGGAAGATGGATCTCGAGGATTTCCTCAAGTACACCTACAAAATCCACGAAGAAGATGGAAAACAACCCGTTCCTGTAGTGATGCTGGCCGAGAGCCTGGGACTTGAGGAAAATGAGATTCTCAGCAAGGCCAGCCACTATGCCCGCAAAGGTCTCATCACACTCACCGGCAACGGAATCATCCTCAGCGATAAGGGGATTTTAAAGGCAGAGGAAGTGCTACGCAGGCACCGATTGTGGGAGACTTATCTCAACGGCATAGGTATGGATAGGGAAATGCTTCATACAGAAGCTGAAGAAGTGGAACATGTCCTTACAGAAGTTGAAGTCGAGCAACTTAATGACACTTTAGGTTATCCTTCGAAGGATCCCCATGGTAAACCAATTCCTAACAAGAAAAGCTAGACATCCTCTGCTGCTGGCAAATCACAGCCGGTCTTTGCGGCTAGGATGATAAATGAAGGAGCCCCAAGCACTTCACTGCCGTCAGCGAATCTCCAGGTGGGGTAGCCCTCGATACGTGCATGCCTGCACTCTTCTACCTGAAAGTAAGGCTGGCCCTCAATGCCGCACTCGACATAATTCATGTACTGCCACGACTCCCCAAAACTTTCCTTCTGCTCGAGGCAATAGCCGCAGTTGTACTTCCCGTACATCATTGCACCGCTCTCGGTGAGGCATTTCGCGAAGTCATCGAGATTGCCCAGCGGCACAACTGGAGTGTCATGGTCATGGATAGTAAAGCAGATGCTGTACAGGAGATGCGTCGCGAGCGGCACTCCTATGATAAACGAAACAACAATGACAGCTCCAGATACAGTGGATGCCTTTTTCACCAGCTCCGTGCGCTCAGCCTTGGTGTACAGGAACCATGTACCCACCAGGATGAGCAGTATCAATGCCTGCGAGATGAGGCACGTGGGACAGAAGACGTGCAATATGAAGGCCTCAATTCCCGTGAGGTACAGGGAGAACAACGATGCTGCCCCTGCAGCAAGGAACATGAGCCTTCTCACCAAAGGATTCAATCCAGTGCCAAGGGTATAGGTTGCTCCTGCGAAGAGGAAGAGATAACCGGCAACGCCAAAGGCCGCGATTTTTATCCCAAAAAGCCGAGCCCATTTGCAGGTGTTCACGATGCTGCACGACCAGGCCGAGTTGAAGTCACAGAAGGCGCCCTCCTCACCCCAAGGATGCCTCACATCATATACTGATATCATGAGCCCCACCAGGCTGAACAGCACAATGAGCAATAACCAGTCTCTCCTTTTCATCAGTACTTCACTGGCGGAGTGAGAAGGGTATGTTTTTTATGCTTTACGCTTAGAAGAATCATTCCTCATAGTTCGATGGGAGTTCACAGCCACTTGTTTCCTCCAACTCAAAGAGGCTTCTCTTGCCCACCAAGTGTGTGCCGTCCGGAAATCCCCACGTTGGAGTGCCTGTTACATTCTGATTGATGCAATAGTTGACAACCTCCTGGTTGGAGCAGTCCACATAAGTCACATAGCGGAAGGAATCGCCGAACATCTGGGCCTGGCTTGCGCAGTGCCCGCAATATACAGAAATATAGATATGAATGCCTTTGTCAGTGAGGCACTGGGCGAACTCATCCAGCATATGCTCTTGAGGCTCTGGCATAGGCTCTACTTCAGGCTCTGGCTCGGGTTCTGGTTCTGGTTCGGCTGGCTTAGGTTCTTGTCCAGACGACACAGCCACAGGTTCAGGCTCTGGAGATGGTTCTGATTCTGGGACTGGCTCTTGCTCAGCTTGAGGGCCCCCAGTCCCTTCTGAGAGTTCAGCCTCAAATCCTGAGCTCTGGGTGATAAAGCCCGCATGTGAAGCAGGCTCAGGGGTGAAATGATACGCTAGTGTAGAAATAAAGACAATACCCAAAATCCCAGAGAAAAGCAAGGCAAAACCTACAGGAGTCCCTAATTTCTGCAGGAGCAGATGCCTGTCTAAGCCAGTATAAAGAAACAGGATTGAGATGAATACTCCAATAATAAAAGCCAGCGAAGCGAGGCAGGTCGGGCAATAGACATTGAGCACAAAGGCCTCAATTGCAGTGAGGTAAAGGGAGAATACGACTGCAGCAAATGCAGCGAGGAGCATCAGGTCATGCATAAACCCGTCAAAATGCGAGATGAGCTGGTGCACAGCCAGGAAGCAGAGGGCAAGATAGCCAGCAAACCCTATCAATGCCACTGGTATCCCCAGAATCTTAGCGTATTTGCTGCTGTTCACTACAGTACAGGAGAACTTGGTGGTGATGTCGCAGAAGCTGTCCTCAGAGGCCCAATCGTGTGTCAGGTCATACAGGGATACGCCCATCCCAGCCAGGCAGAGCAGCACGATGAGCACAAGCAGCATCCGACGCCTAAATTCCATGTTTCACATCTCACCAAGGGATGAAAAGTAAGGTTGACATAAAAAACTTTACACTTGTTAAGTCTCTATGTACGCCCGAAAGATATAAGAAAGTAACGCTCCTCTTAAGCGACGAGGGATTCTCATGAAATGGCAGAAGAAATACGCGGACAAAATCACCACACCCGAAGATGCTGTCAAGAGCATCCAATCGAACAGCCACGTGTTCATCGGCTCAGGATGCGCCCAGCCTGAACAGCTCACTCAGGCGATGCTCACGCGCGCTCCAGACGTGAAGAACGTCACTGTGCACCACCTGCTCATCCCCGGCAAGGCAGACTACTCGCTTCCTGAATACAAAGACAGCTTCAGGCATAACGCGCTGTTCATAGGGAGCAATGTCCGGCAGGCGGTGAACGATGGCCGGGCAGACTACATCCCTATTTTCCTCCACCAGGTACCAGGCCTCTTCTGGAACGGCCAGATCAAGACTGATGTGGCGCTCATCATGGTGTCTCCGCCAGATGAGGAAGGATTCTGCTCTTACGGCTCGGCGATTGACACTGAAAAGGCAGCTGCCGAAACTGCAAAGATTGTGGTCGCAGAAGTAAATGAGCAGATGCCCCACACTTGTGGGGACACAAATATCCATATCGACAAGATTGCGAACCTCATCCCAGTGGACACGCCCCTGATGGAATTCATCTATCCCCCCCCGAGTGCATTGGCTCAGACCATAGGAGGCTATATTGCGGACATTGTTGAGGACGGCGCAACACTCCAAGCAGGCATAGGTGAGATTCCTGACGCAGCGCTCAGCAAGCTCAAGGACCACAAGGACCTGGGCATTCACACCGAGATGTTCTGCGACCAGGCCATGGAGCTCATGAAATGCGGGGCTGTCAACAACTCAAAGAAGCCAGTCCACACAGGCAAAAGCATCGCCAGTTTCCTGCTTGGCAGCAAAAAGGTGTATGACTGGTGCAACAATAACGACAAGATAGAATTCTATCCATGCGATTACACCAATGACCCCTTCCTCATCGCGAAGAACCCGAAAATGGTCGCTATCAATTCCTGCATCCAGATTGACCTGACAGGGCAGGTGTGCTCTGATTCAATAGGGCACAGGTTCTACAGCGGCATAGGGGGGCAGGTGGACTTCATCCGCGGCGCTACCCATTCAAAGGGTGGAAAGCCGATTATCGCCTTCGCCTCCACAGTAAAGGGCGGCACTATATCCAAGATTGTGCCTGAACTCGCACCAGGAGCTGGCGTTGTCACCTCACGGGGAGATGTGCACTATGTCGTGACAGAATTTGGCATGGTGAACCTATTCGGCAAATCGGTGCGCGACAGGGCGAAGGCCCTCATCAGCATAGCCCACCCTGACCACCAGAAGGACCTGGAAAAGGGAGCCAGAAAGCGACGCCTGCTCTGATTTAGCCGCCTATAGCGCTGTTGCAGTAGGGGCAGCTATTTGGCTGCCTGTCCTCTCGGAATGTAAATGAGTAATTGCACTTGCCGCAAGTATAGCGCATGATGCCCGCTCCAACTTTGGTGAGAATGCCTTTCTTATGCTGCTTCTCCTTCCAGAGCTTATCAAGCAGGACATCATCCTCATCCCAGCCGACCGGCCTCTGCTTTCTCGGGCCTGTCTTGACCTGCTCTTCCTTCTTCTTCACAGGGCGCAGGGGCTCTGCCTTCTTTCCCTTATTGCTCTTCTGGCACACAGGGCATACCACAAAGCCGAAGCGATAGTCTATCTTGAATTGGTCTGCAGGAGCCATGTTCCCGCAATTCTTGCACTTCACTTGGACAGTCATGAATATACCTCCTGCTAATTCACTGGATGTTGCACTCTATAAATCTTACGCTACTCAGTCGGTGTGGTGACAGTGCGTGTCTCCTCTGTCACATGCCCGGCTCCGTCGGTCGCTATGACCGAGACATCATAAGTCCTGCCATCCCTGAGCAAGGTGAACAGGAAATGCACCTCAGCAGGATTCTTCACCTGGCGCCTGTCCAGTTCCCGCGGGACATATTCCGCGTCGTATACTGTGCGGCCGTTCAGGAGGACAGTGAGGTGGGTGAGGTCCTCGTCGAATATCTTCGATGAGAAACCATACAGGGGCGGCGGAGCCTGCACTGAATCATCAAGCACATGCTCGCTCTTGTCACTGATGTGCACTTTTCCAGCGTAGCCGTTCCCTTCCACGTGCTCATACCAACTGTTCTCGCCGTCCGCGAAATAGATGAACGGCTGCTGCGTGTCCCCCGGGAATGTGCCCACAAGAATCTCATTTCCCTGTGTGGCGAACACTGAGCGCGTGAGGTTGCCCGAGGCATCACGTGCCTCTATCCTGAATATGTGGAAGCCGCTGTTCTCCGGGGTGTAGCGGATATCGGCGTTCACAGTGCCGACCATCTCATCAAGAGTCTTCTCATAGACCTGCTTCAGGCCGTCGTACATAACAACATTAGTGAGGTCATCGTCAGCGATGCGGAACCTGATGTTCAGTGGCCTGTCCTTATCCACGTCATCCCTGATAACATACTGGATATTTGCCCCAAGGTATTGGGGGAGGCGCGGGCTGGTGGTGCGCATCGTCGTTCCTATGTGCATTACCGGCGCAGAGCTTTCCTCAACATCAAAAAGCTCATCCATAACAAAGGCGTCCTCGGTTTCTACTCGATGCGCGATAACGCCGCCTGCTGCTGCCGATACTCCAATAAATGCTGCCAATCCTATCAAAAATTTTTTCATGTATATCACTCCGTCGGTGCTGTTACTGTCCTTGATTCCTCTGTGACATTGCCCTGGGAATCAGTGGCTCGCACGGTAATCTCATAGGTGTCGCCGAACTTGGGCACACCGTACATTAGATGAACCTCAGAAGGATTCTTCACAGTTCTCCCATCCACTTTGCGCTTGGTGAATTCCTTATCCCACACCAGGTTATCGTTAAAGTAAAGCTCTATTTGAGCCAGATCCTCATCAAACACGCGCGAAGAGAAGCCATACATTGGCGGCCTCCCTGACATGGGCTCGAATCCGTCAATGATGTACGGAGTCTTATCACTTATCTGCGCCTTTCCCTTATAACCTTCCCCTTCAAAATAATCATACCAGGCATCATCCTTGTCTGCGAAGAATACAAGCGGAGGCTGCTCATCCCCCGGATACACACCAAAGAGAATATTCCTGCCCTTCATGACAAACATGGAACGAGTGGTATTTCCCGAAGCGTCCTGCGCAACTACTCTAAACATATGGAAACCGCTGTGCTCCTCATCATAGCGCACATCACCATATACTGTCCCAACAATATCATCCAGTGAGGTTGAGTACACTTTTTTGAGCCCATCATACACGACAACACTACTCAGGTCATCATCAGCAACACGGAATGTGAAGCTCAAGTCCTTGTCCTTGTCTTTCGAGTCACGAATAGAATACTGGATATTAGCTGCTGCGTCTTCATAGAGACCAGGAATAGGAATTATCTGGCCTATGGTCCGGTTTGTAACGCCTATATGCATAACTGGAGCAGAAGTCTCTTCTTCTTCCATCACAAAGGCATCGTCAGTCTCCATGCGATAGCCCACGACACCTGTCGCTGCGGCTGTCACACCCAAGAATGCTGCAAGTGTAGCTATGATTTTCCTTCCCATAATTAATCCCCCAGACAGGAAAAACTAAAGAGTGCATTTAAGCATTGTGGAAAATAGTCTGCATACCTATTTCATTCCCTCGAGCCAGCCCTTCAGGTGCGGAACGACTGTCTCATAGGTCAGGCAGGGCCAGCCGTGCTCTATCGCTGTGTTCTCCAGCTCAGGCGAAGGATTCAGGGCAAAAGGATGGCCTACACTCTGAAGCATTGGAGCGTCGTGGAAAGAGTCTCCGCAGGCAGCGCATTCGTCAGGGTCTATTCCGGCGTCTGCCAGCACTCCCTGTAGCCACTCCATCTTTCCTGTCGGTGTATGAAGTCCTGTCACGACATCTCCAGTATAGATATCATCGACAACGCCAATTTTCGTGCCTATGGCGTCTTGAACTCCTAACTCCTGTGCTGCGACTGAGACTATTTCGTATGCACCGACTGAGAGCACGATGGGCTTGTATCCTGAAGAGCGGAAAAGCTCGACAACATCATACGACGAGGGATAGATGTTCTGCTTGAAATCCTTGAAGAAATCCTCTGCTGCCTGCATTACTACGCTATATCTCCTTCCTTCAAACCCTGCGCCCCATGCAGTCGCCCATGCTGGAAGCCAGTCGTTATAACTCATTGTTCCTGCCTTCACATCAGCCATGTACTGCATCTGCTTATGGTACTCTCCCTCATCATACAATCCCTTGTCATACACATAATCAAGGAACATCATAGAGCTGTAGCCGCTGCTCAAAGTGCCGTCAAAATCAAGGAATGCTATCTTGTCCATAGCGGCAGGAGAATCGGTAGTGATATATATAACCTCATAGACTACTGGACGCATGAAACTCGCAGCATTATTTTCAGGAGGGAAGGATTCGGTCTACGCCATACATCTTGCCAGAAAGCAGGGGCATGAGATTGTCTGCTTATTGACTGTGGAATCTGAGAACCCCCACAGCTACATGTTCCATACACCTAACATCAACTGGACAGCGTCGCAGGCAGAGGCCATCGGGCTTCCATTGGTCACCATAACAACAAAGGGAGAGAAAGAGCACGAATTAGCGGACTTATCGCAGCTCATCCGCGGGGCAAGGAAGCAGTTCCGCATTGAGGGTGTTGTCACTGGTGCGATTGAATCCAACTACCAGAGGGAGCGTATCGAGCAGATATGCAAGACTCTCAACCTCAAATGCTTGAGTCCGTTGTGGAAGACAGACCAGATAGCTTATTTAAAACGCCTGGTGCGAGACGGATTTAAAGTAATCATCGTGGGAGTCTTTGCTGAGCCATTCGACGATTCGTGGCTTGGAAGGGAGATTGACGAGCAGGCCATTTCAGACCTTGCGAAACTTGAGCGGAGCCATAAGATCCAGCCGAGCGGCGAAGGCGGGGAATTAGAAACATTTGTTCTTGATGCTCCCGGCTGGAATAAGAAACTCTCTATAGATAAGGCATCCAAGCAGTACGAGAACTTCGCAGGCGTGTTCACCATCCACAAGCTCAAACTCACAGAGAAGTAGTTATCTGAATGTGTACAGTTGTGCAGGCCTGTGTGATACAGAATTCTCCTTTTCCTTCGTCTGCTCAACTATCTTCAATGCAAGCATCCGTTTCCTGAAGTTGCGATTGTCATAGGAGCAGTCTTCAGCTATCTCGTATGCTTCCTGGAGAGAATTCAGGGGAAATTTTTCGGGCAAGAACTGTTTTACTACCACGTTACTCATGTTCCGTTTGAGGTATTCCCTGGCACACTCCACAATGTCAGAGTGGTCAAATGCAAGCAAGGGAAGTGAATCAAAATCCTGCCACCCTTCCAGGTTTTCCACCTTATCCCAGCCCACAAGGGCGAGATACGCGACAGAAAGTGTTCTTACTCTGGGATCCCTCTTGGGAGTGCTGAATGCCTGGAACTGCGAGAAGTATATGTCGTCCCTGCCAAAGGTTTCCTTGAGTTTGCGCATCAGGGTCTCCTCTGCGGTCTCATTTGGCAGCAATAGCCCCCCCAGGAGCTCATACTGGCCAGTGTAAGGCTTCTTCTCTCTCTGGTGCAGGAGTACCTTCAGCTTTCCCTCAGCTATGCTAAAAATAGCTGCGTCAACAGCGACTCTTGCCTTCTCGTACTGTGGCATGTTGCAAGCAAACAAGCTCCTACTTATAAGACTTCGTATTTTCTACGTTAACTTAACGTATTTTTTACGTAAAGCATATAAAGGGAAGCGTATCCCTACCTTTTGGAGGAACCAACCATGGAAAGAAAACTGGAAGAAATGCTGGATGAGCTGGACAGCGAGCGCGACACCTTCTATGAGGAGGTTATCGCGCTCCACAACAATGAGAGCCTGCGGCAATACGTCAAACAGTATGGGGAGATTCCAATCATCCCCCACAATTACAAAGCTGAAAGCAATGTCCTCAACTACACTTCAGAGGGCTTTGAGGCAGGTATTTCATACTGGGACACTGAAGGGGTGGAACCTGACGCCATGGCCTACGGGGGCGACTACGTGGGCAGGTACACCAGGGAATACAAGCCGTTCGTTGTACTGGATTCCCGGCTTGCTGTGGAGCTCACCATCAGCTCGGATGAAGTCAAGGAGATGCTTGAAATTTTCCCTAAGCTGACTGTTGATTATATGAGGTCGAAGCTGGAAAAGGAGATTGATAAGAAGGCGCGAAAGGGTGATGAATGATGGAGCTGACTGTTGATATGATTGCACTATACGACAACGGCATTGTGCTGATTGACCGGAAGAACGAGCCTCATGGGCTTGCGCTGCCAGGAGGGCACGTCGAAGATGGCGAGGGGCTGGAAGCAGCTGTCGCGCGTGAGCTGAAGGAAGAAACCAATCTCGACGCCAGCAGCATGGAGCAGTTCAGAACGTATGCTGCTCCGGACAGGGATTCCAGATACAGGAGCGTCTCAGTCCTGTACATCTGCGACAGCTATGGAAAGCTCAAGGCAGGTAGCGACGCTCTCGATGCGAGGACCATCTCATTGGATGATATAGACAATCTCAAAGACGAGCTCTGCTTCGACCACTACGAGATGCTCTGCGACTACCGCGAGAGTGTGAAGGGAGAATGGCAGGTGACCCACACCTACGAGAAGATTCACTTCTGGAGCGGTCAGCGCTACTGGGAGGAGAACACATATGGCATCAGAGCCTACTCTGAGAATAACGCCCTAGATAATGCTATCCAAGAACATCCTGATTTGAACGGAAAAGACCTTTCCGCACGGAGGAGATAGCTATGGATTACATCGTGTTGTATGGTAGGAAGCCGCTGGAAGAGGAAGTGAAGGGAGTGATGTGCTATAAGAAGAAGAAGCGCTTCAGCAAAGAGAAGCATGCATTGGAATTCCTCGCTAACAACTTACCTGGAGTGTGCGCTCAACTCTACCCCTTTGAGGCAGAGAACGGATTGACGTACATCGTTGCGCAGAAGTACACTCTCTTTGGATTCTATGAAGCGCGCAGGTGCACTGAGGACAAACTGGACACCATAATCGAACGGGCCTCAAAGGACAGATATGCCGACAAGCTCTATGTAGGACTGGAGAAGAAGCTCTGGGATTAACGCTCGAGCAGTTCAATAAGCTCGGCGAGGAGCGAGATGTGCTTGTCCTCGTCTTTTTTTATCTTTGATATGGTTCCTATGAGCTTTGGCGCGTTGAAGATGGCGACATCTCCCATATATGCGTTCCTCGCGATAGTCTCAACCGCTTTCAAATCCCGGAGGCGCTCGAGCAGCTCAGCCCTAGTAGTTACTCTCTCCATGTTCCAATACCCATTCTATTAACGTTGCGAACAGCGCGCTGTGCTCGCGCGTGTCGGTAATGAGAGTGTGCAGATGATGTTTCACGACATCCTTCTCATCCTTAGTCATATCATTGATGTGCTGCGTACATATCCCCTTCTCGCAGGCAGGGCAGTGGCCAGTACAATCACTGAGAAAACCGAGAATATCCCTTGAGAGCCCGTCTTCATAATCCTTCTCCTTATTGAGAATTCTGAGGGCTTCAGACTGGTTGACCATGCATAATCCAAAGAAGCAGATGTATATATGCCTTGCGCTCACTCAAGCTGCATGTAATCCAGCTCATACCAGGGCAGCTGCAACTCTGAAGATGCAATAGCTCGCTCAACGCATGCATCGTCCATCTCCCACTGGGTAAGGTCTGCGACGAAGCGGTGCGGGGCTGTGACAAGCTCCTGGAGAGGGGTGACTATGTCGGGCCTGAGGTTGTGCTCACCGAGGTGGCCCATCCCGCAGGCGTAGAGCAGACGCTGGTGGGGCAGGGCGTTGAGTGCCTGGGCTGTCCACTCGTTGCGCAGCGCCATCCCGTATCCTGTCTGGCTAAGAGTCCTGAATGAGACGTAATCCAAGGCAGCGTCCTCTGAGTGCGCCACAATATCCCAATCGCTCTCATACCCCTCCATCTCGCGGGTGAATGTGTTGATTGTGCTGTCCATCCCTGAAAGCAGCTCAGCGAAGGAATAGAATCTCGGCTCCTGCCCGAGTATGTCTGCCGCTTCTTCAGGCCTGTGGGGGTGCCAGTCGAGGAAGTAGAGGGGCAATGAATTCATCGCAGCGTAGGTCATCGACATGTCTATCAGGCTACTGTTGAGCCGTGAGGCCATGTAGTCAGGCTCCTTTCCGGAGAATTCATTCTCCATCTCCCGCAGGTGGCCTATCAATCGCGGAATCGCGGAATCACTTGAGGTGCGGAGCTCCACTGCCACGGCGTCGGGCTTGAAGGAGTCCAAAACCTTGAGGCTATCGAAGTAGAGGTAGGTCTTGTTGTGGTCCTCTCCGGCCAAACACACTGCCTTGCCGTCAAAACCCTGGCTAAGCTCCTCGAGGCTCATTGCTCAGCCTCCATATAGTCCATCATTTCCCAGGGCAGCTTGAACTCCTCACGCTGGTCGACGCGCTCGATGATATCGTCAGTATAGCCAAGGGCTTTCATGTTCGCGATGTAACGGTGCGGCGCGTCAACCAGAAGCTGCATCGACGTGTATTCCTCAACATCAATGTTATCGCAGAAGTGCTCGTTTCCAGCAACATAGAGGAAACGATTCTCATCCTGTTCATTAAGAGCCATAGCGCTCCATTCATTGCGCACGGGCATAGTCCAGTCCAGAATCATCAAACCCTGGAACTGATGCTCATTGAAATGCTCCATATCCATATCCACATTGAAGAACTCCTTCAGGGTGTGCTTCATCGCAGCTCCCATCTCATCGTAAGTGAACTTCCCATAGAAGTCTCCCAGAACATTCTCAACGCTGCCGGGGCTGCAGGGCTGCCAATCCATAAAATAGAGAGGAATCTTGTTCCATATGGCGTACACGAGCGCAACATTTCCAGCAGAGAGCCTTCCACCGGGGAACATCCCGAAATGCTTTGGTTCGAGTATTTCTGTATGGGGAAGGAAGAGCGAGAGAGTGCGCGTGTTGTCAAGTCCGTCAACAGCCTTCTGCGTGTGGCGCATCTCTATGCCTATTGCATCTGGCTTATAGGTATTGAGAAGCTCGAGCATCTCCTCAAGGACTGGTGCGTTATGGTCTTCTCCCACAAGAAGGACTGACTTCTCGTCATCGGGTATGCCCGCCAGTATGTCGAGATTCATGTGCTCACCTTCATGTAATCGAGAGTATCCCAGGGCAGCACGAATTCCGAAGTGTCATCGACACGCTCGATGGTGCCATCCGTAGAATAAGGTGGGTCCATTTTCACGATGTAGCGGTGCGGAGCATCGACAAGAAGCTGCAGCGGTGTGTATCTCTCCACATCTCTATCACAGAGGTGGCCAAGGCCTGCAACATACAGAAATCGGTTTTCTTTCTTGGCATTCAACGCCATCGCGGTCCACTCATTGCGGAGAGCCATCCCCTCGTCCGAACCCAAAAGTTTCACATAAGCCTGCTCGTCAATTACTTCCTCAGCCTGCAACGCAAGCTTTTTTAAGGCAACATCCGGGAAAGTGGCGAGGATACTCTCAAAGAACCCCTTTCCAAGTTCATCGTAATCAGGTATAGGATTGTCGATGCACTGCTTCACATCTAGAATCTCATCAGGACTACAGGGCTGCCAGTCAAGGAAATACAAAGGTATTCCTTGGAGACAAGCGTAGACGAGAGTTTCATGCATCACACTAGGAAATCCCGAATAACCTGCAATATCATCTGGAATCAGAGGGGATTTCTTTGGCTGGCAGTGGTCAAGAATCCAGCGCACAAGATGATAATCCCCAACATCAGGGCGCATTTCGATACCTATCCCATCCGGCTCGAATGCCTGGAGAAGATTGAGTGTTTTGCCAAACATGGGATTCCTATGATACTCTCCCACAAGAAGGACTGACTTCTCGTCATCGGGTATGCCCGCCAGTATGTCGAGATTCATTGCCTCACCAGGATTATTTCTTCTTTTTCTTCTCTGGATGAACTGAAAGGAGATTAGTGATGTAGATGTCCTTCTCAGGCTCTGGGATGATGACGTGGTAGCCTACTTCCTCAAGGGTGTCGCTCCTTTCATCCATGCGGCTGTCATCTATGTGATTGAGCAGCACAGTCCTGGGCCCGCGGTCCTCGCGGAACCTGATGTCGCCGAGCCAGTCAATCATCTCGAGTCCGTCGCCGTGGCCGCTGTGGCCGGTGAGCCTGTAGATTTTCGCCTTGAACGGCAGCGTTTCCTTCTTACCATCCACGTAAAAGGTGATGCTCGCATCGGGATCTCTATCCTCATATGACCAGATGGTGCGCGGGTCCATGCCCTCTTCTTTCCACAGGTCTTTATTCTCCCTGCTCGCACGCTGTTCCCACATCTGATGTCCTGCGGTTCCTGGTGCCTGGTATCCTGAAATCACGAAGATAGCGTCCTCGTTCGCGAGGAATTCGAGCGCCCAGTCTGAAGCGCGCCCTAGAGATATCATTCCGCTTGAGCAACCAATGCACATCGGGCCGACGTAGTGTTCTCCATCAGGGGTTGCAATCCTAGTCAGGGATTCCCTCTCATCCCCTTCAACTGTAGCGTACAGCTTATCAAGCCACTTGACAAGGGCTTTTGCCTTGGGGTTGATGTTTCCCTCAAGCACTCCGTCGGTATAGGCTGCCCCTACAATATCACTGAGTGTGTCGTGCTCAGGCCTGCTTGTCCTGCGGAGGTTGTCATGGTAAAAAGGATTGTCCCTCGGGTGATAGTTTCCCTCCTCATCGAGGAAGAGTTCCAAGGTCCCTTCGTGGATGTACTGCCTACACATCTCTTGGAATTCGTCGACAGAGATGTTCATCTTGTGCTTCTCGTGAGTCTTCTCTGCATACTTCCTATCAAGGGCGACGCGGAGGTACTTGTTCTTCTTGGCAATCGCTCCCTCAGCAGAGGGGCTGTCAAGGATGAAAGGATACCATTCAGGAATCCTGTTTTCCGCCTTCAGGCGGTGGGCGTCGAGATAATGCTTATCCAACCTCAGGCTGAAGCCCGCGAAGAAGATGGGCGCGCCTGTCTCGACTGAATGCTCGATGATATGCTCAAGGCAGTCCTCGGTCTTAAGGAGCTTGCCGTCGACGTGTAGTTCTCTATGGAGCTCGTTCCCGTAGGTGCCTTCAACAATGACCGCGTCCACTTCAGGCAATTCAGAGAGGTCCCACGGAGGCTCGAGATAGTGCTCCCAGTTCTCTGAGCGGCCGACGTCTCCGCTGAAGAAAAGCTTGTAGTCTTCCCCGTTCTCGGGGTCTGTGATGGTGAGAAGGATTGATGCAGAACCAATCATATGGCCTGCGTTCCAGAATTCTGCGGTGACTGAGCCATCATCAAGGACATCTATCTCCTTGCGATATCCGTGGGTCTTGCCCATCGTCTCAAACAACTTGAGGAACGCTTTGTGGTCAGCATAAGATTCACCCGGCTCAACGAATGCGAACTGGTTGGCCTGGCAGAGCGACTTCGTAGGATGAGTCATGAAGATAGGTCCGCGGTAATTGTGCCTCATGACGAGGTCGCGCGTGGCACCGACATGGTCAGCATGAGCATGGGTGAACAAGAGGGAGTCAAGCTGGTTATAATCATCAGGAACGCTGCTGTCAACACTCTGGCTTGAGCCCTTCTGGATGAACTTAGAGCCCATGTCAACGCCGACATGTTTCTCTATGCCGTCAGCATAGCGAATCTTGACCTTGATTTTAGATCCCGGGACTTCTTCAGCCCCGCCGTACCAGCAGAGAGAGATACGCATGCCTGCCTTGTCTGAGAGAACCTTTTCCTGCACCTGCTCAGGGGTTATTGTCTCTTCGGCAATATCTTCCAGGCTTTGCTGATTCTTCTTTGGATTCATAGTGAGCCTCTAACTTCTCCTAAATAACTCTCTCTTACCTCTTTTATTCTCTTTTAGATTTATAAACCTTTCTATTTTTTACCATTACAAAATGGTGATTTTATACTATTTTAAGATAGATATGCCCCTGGGGGCAGCGCGTTTTGCGTGTTTCTCGCGTAAGGTTTAAAAGGTCTGGAAACTTGGAAAGAGATATGGAAATCGGCTTTTTACTTACCTTGGTAGTTGTTCTCGTAGCAGTGTGGTTCGCCTTCAAGCTGGTCAAGAGCCTGCTCAAGGCCGTGATGGTGGTTGCGGTCTTGCTTGCTATTGTCATTGTAGCTGCAGGCTTCTTCGTGATGAATGATGTCAAAGACCTGCGGGAGAACTTCTCGAACAGCACCAAGCTCGTGCTGTTTGCAGGAGAAGAAAGAATTGCTTTTGGGCTTGACGTGACTTCATTCGACGCAAAAGGCGTGAAAATCCTGGATAGGAGTGTGCTTGACGCCTGGGAAGAGGATTATGAACGGGGCAAGTACAAGACGATACGGGGCGATGACTACTACAAACTCTTTGTCATCAAGGATGACAAGTACAATGAGCCCGTAGAAACACTTGCAGACCACATGGACCTGCTTGAGGACTTCTTCTCAGAGGGCAATGTGCGGACTTTGCTTGTGAAGCACCGGACAGGCGAGCTGGTCATCTATCCTGAGACTGCGGTGTTTAAGCTGATGAAAGTGATTCCCGAGAAGTGGGTCATGAAGCTTGACAAGTCTGACGCTGAGGAAGAATCTGACTAAACCCTCAAATCCTTTAAGCGCTTGATGCGCTCTTCCATAGGCGGATGTGTTGAAAACAGCTTCAGCAGTGAGTTTCCTCTGAACGGGTTCGCTATGAACAATGAGGCTGCAGCCTTGTTGCCTCCCATCATAGGCCATCTGGCGATGCCTGCGTCGATTTTCTGTAAGGCGTTGATAAGGCCTTCACTGTTATGGAGGATTCGTGCTGCTGACTCGTCTGCCATGTATTCCCTGCTTCGTGAGATTGCTAGTTGGATGATGGTTGCTATAAGCGGGGTGAGTATCGCCAATGCGAGCATCTCGAACATGTTTCCTCCGTCCCTGTCTCGGCCGTATCCGCCGAATATCGCAGCCCAGCGGGCCATCATCGCGATGTAGGAGATGACGCCTGCAATCGTTGCAGCGACAGTGGCAACAAGGGTATCTCGGTTCTTGATATGGCTGATCTCGTGCGCTATTACTCCCTTAAGCTCTTCATCATTGAGCAGATTCAGGATACCACCTGTCGCAGCCACTGCAGCGTGCTTCGGGCTTCGTCCTGTTGCGAAGGCGTTCGGCGTGTTGCTCGGGACGATGTACACCTTAGGCATTGGAATGTTCGCTAAGTGGACAACTTCCTTGACCAGGCCGTAGAGCCTTGGGTTCTCATGCTCCTCAATCTCTCTCGCTCTGTACATAAAGAGCACAATCTTGTCGCTGAACCAGAGCGAGCCGAGGTTCATTATAAGTGCGAAGATGATTGCTATCGTAAGTCCCTGTTGCCCTGCGAGAGCCACCCCTACAAACAGCATAAGCCCTGTCAGCACAGCGAGCAGGACCGCAGTTTTCAGTCTATTTCCCATATTATTCACTTCCCCAGGGGACACCACATCGCTTTATATGCTTAACGCCCACGAAAGCTTAAAAAGAGATACTTCTCCCAATTCAATATTGCAGCATGAAATCCTCCGGATTTCACAGCTTGAATGCTGCGCATTCAAGGGCCCGTAGCTCAGCCTGGTTAGAGCGCTGGTCTTATATGACCGCCATTGGTACAAGTCTAAGCAAGTCAGTGGTCGGGGGTTCAAATCCCCTCGGGCCCATTATACATTGAGTTACAATGTCATTCATATTCAGCACTCTGGAAGCATACTTGGGTTCAGCAATCATAAGCTTTCTCATCTACCTTGCTGTGTTGTTTATCCTCACGGTCGTGTGCATGGTGAGGATAGTCCAATCAGAATTTGACACCAAGATGAAGGTCATTCTCATTGTCGCAGTAGTCCTGTTCAGCCTACCTACATGTATAACCTATCTTCTCTTCGAGAGAATGCTCAAGGAGAAGTTCGGGCACAAGCCGTTCTCTGGGCAAGAGCAGACCTACAAACCGCCTCCGAATCGTCCAGGATTCTGAGAAAAGCTTATGTAGTCCTATAATCTTGCATTCTCCCATGCACTTCCCATCCTTCCGCGAGCTGCACGGATTTCCCCAGAAGATAGTACACGATGACATGGGCCAGCTCTATCTCAATGTGCTGCTCAAGCAGCTCGCAAAGGGGCTTGTCGGCGTCTTCATCCCCCTCTATCTCATTGACCTCAACTACTCCTTCAACGAGGTGCTGCTCTTCTTCGCAGTGCTGTTCGGCACTGTCGGGCTTCTTTCCCCCTTAGCGATGCGCTGGGGAAGCCGCCTTGGGATGAAGCACATCATCCTCTACCGGACTCCACTTGCCATACTCTATTTCCTCGGGCTGCAGCTTGGGATTCCCAAGTACCCCTCTCTGCTCTGCTGGGTGGCAGGCATTGGAGGCCTGCAATTGGCCATGTACTGGATGCCCATGCATTCACTCTTTACGAGGTCTTCCCATCCAGGAAAAAGAGGTAGAGAAGTCGGGCTCTTCGAATCCCTGATGCACTTCGCCGGGCTCGTCGGCCCAGTGATAGGAGGCGTGATTATAGTGCTCTCTGGCTATTCCTTGCTCTTTACTATCACGATTATTATCATCGCTATTTCTGCTATTCCGCTGCTGTTCACCCCTGACATCAAGCCAAGCCTGGACATTTCCTATAAGCGAATGTTCTCAAAGGAGCATACCCGCTTCACAGCAGGATTCTTCGCTGAGGGTATTACTATGGCTGTTAGCATGGTTGTATGGCCACTGTTCATCTATGCCATGGTCGAGAGCGTGCTCTCTGTAGGCTTTGTCGCGACGCTCACTGAGCTAGGTATTGTTATCTTTACCCTCTACATCGGAAAGCTCTCTGATGTGATGAAGAAGGAGCGTATCCTCAATCTTGGAGGGGTTCTGTTCAGCATCACCTGGGTAGCGCGCTACTGGGCAACGACAGCGGTCAAGATTTTCTCCATCGGTTTCCTCGATGGCTTCATCAGGGTGATGATAAACGTACCCTTCCGCGCAGTGTTCTATGATAAGGCCATAGAGGAGAATCCTGAGGAGTTCGTACTCTTCCGCGAAATATCGTTGACAATCAGCAGGGTAGCAGTCTTACTGTTTTTGATGCTCTTCACAGATAAATTCATCGCAGCGTTTGTCATAGCAGGATTAGCGTCGCTTGTCTTCGCGAAGTTCTAGATATTCAATGGACTGATACAGATTCAGCTTAGGAACCACTTCTTCTTCCTCGCAAATTTCCTCAACAACATACGCTGAGGGCTCATCCCAGCCCTGCGCAGGGTCAACGGGAGGATTACAGCCTGACAATGCGAGCACTGCAAGGCCTCCCAGCACATACTTGATATCCATTGAAGAGAGGAATCCTGTAAGTTTTATAAATCCGCCCCAATTCTAATGGAACAGAGGGGTTACAATCATGGTTGATATCAGTGAATTGGCCGGCGGGCCGATACAAATGGGATTCTGCAGCATTCTTGATAGTGAAAAGGGCTTGGAACTCTGCCTCGCGCACATTTACGACAGCTATGTCTCAGAGCTGA
The DNA here is from genome assembly GCA_017608295.1 of Candidatus Woesearchaeota archaeon. The sequence goes on along the minus strand of JAFCGF010000003.1, from coordinate 136,947 downwards.
GGTATGTCGAAGAAGAAAAAACCCTCTATGTGGACATGGTCGAGGCCCAGGATTATAATTGCTGGGTTCAGTTCCCCCATCTCGTGCCAGTGCAGCTTCCAGAAGGAATTGAAGCGGTGAAACTGGGCACTGTGGAAGTGCGAGATGAGATCCTTGACCCCCATCCATACTATACAGAGGGCATCCCTCAAATTGAATCTGAATGAGATTTAATATACAACAGGACAATTCCAAACAATAGGATTGGGGTGATTAACATGGCGAAGAAAGATACAGTGACTATTGATGATTTAGTTGGTGAAGCAGGAATACAGACAGCGAGGGTAGACAAGCGTGAGGACGGGCTAGGAATGAGCCTCTTCCATGACTGGAGCGGGTATATCGAGGGACTGCGCTTCAATCAGAAGGAGCAGACCCTTTATGTTGACATGGTACTCTCAAAGGAAGAGGTTGAGACTAAAGATGGTGAAGGCATCCTTGTCTCATTCGAGATTCCAGAGGACACCAAAGCGGTGAAGCTCGGATCTGTCCTTCATAAGAGCACAATCACACCATACGATACCTTCCGGAAGAAACACCACTATTTTTCAGGAGAGCATCGAGACATACGGTACGAGTGAATTAGGATTGCTTGTGGAACACGCCCTCGCGGTCCACTTCTCCCTTCATGAAGTTCTCAAGATGGAGCTTTACTGTTTTCATTGCCTCCAGAAGGTCAGTATTGGTCACGACCTCTGTCGCGAACACTGCAATGAACGCGGTCTCTGTGTCTGAAGTTATCTTGCACTCGTCGCAGTCGGCTGTCGCCAGCCCCAGTGTAATAATCTGCTGCTGGTCAGCAACGACAAGCTCGTTGCCCTTGCACAGCACAGGCACTCCTACAATGCCGTGGAACTCCTCTCCCTTCTTGGCAATGCGCACTTCAATGGGCTGCACAATTTTGTCCGCGTCCCACGCGCTTATGGGCAGCAGGGTCTCTGCAGAGGCGAGATTCACCAGGTCAATCAGGTTATTGATGCGCCAGAGGTTATGCTCGCGAAGAATCCGTTTCAGCAACGCCTCGGACGCGACTCGCAGTTTTGTCGGGTCCATCTTGAATTTCCAGTACAATTCACGGAAACTCTGGAGATAAGGCTGCCTCTTGAGCAAGTCATCAGTGTATTTCTCACGGATGTCCGAGAACACCTTCTTCTCAAAGCGCTCGAAGGAGAACTCAGTGGGGCCGACATGAGTATAATCAAGCTTCAGCACACCCACCCTCACGCCGTCCAGGCGCTTGTCATCTATGAAATCAATCTCCATCACCTATTTATAAAAAGAAGTGAGGTTTTTAAATCCCACGGATTCTAATAGTGCTGGACATGGTATATGTGCAGAAAAAGGATATCAAGTTTCCAAAGAGAAAAGAGGACTCGCACAAGGGTGACAACGGCAGGATCCTCATTGTCGGGGGCTCTGAGGAATACACCGGGGCTGTACTCCTTGCTGCGATGGCAGCGCTCCGCTCAGGAGCAGACATCGTGACCATCGCTGCCCCGGAGAAGGTCGCGTGGGCACTGAACTGCCTCTCGCCTGACCTTATCACCGTCAAATTCAAGGGAGAGCGCTTTCTCGAAAAGCATGTGAAGGAGGTTGCTGAGCTTGCCTCCAGCTTTGATGTCGTACTGCTCGGAAACGGCATGGCTCGCGATGAATCGACAATGAGATTCGTGAAAAAGCTCGTCCCCATGCTCAAGCAGAAGCTCGTGGTTGACGCGGACGCATTGAAGGCGCTGGGAAGCCCTAACATCCCTGTAAAGAATGCGATACTCACCCCGCATTCAGGGGAGCTGCAGTCATTGCTCGACAACGCGGGAATGGGATGCGCGCTCCTCGGAGAGCCGGAGAAAGACGCACATTCACTCAGGGATGCGTTCCTGCCCCTGCTTAGGGAAGGAAACGTCCTGTTATTCAAGGGCAAGGCAGATATCATCGTCTCAGAGAAGCAGAGCGCACTGAATGAGACAGGCAATGCAGGCATGACAGTGGGGGGGACCGGGGATGTGCTCGCCGGCTTATGCGCTGGTTTCGCCTCGCAGATGGACTCCATTTTCGATGCTGCGTGCGCGGCTGCATTTATCAATGGCGCCCTAGGGGATGAGCTCAAGAAGACCAAGGGCAACGGCTATATCGCCTCCGACCTTATCGAACTGCTTCCCAACTACCTGAAAGAGTTCTGAACCGTTACCTATTTATAGCCGAGGATACAGAAAGAAGATAATGGCGACTCTGAGCGGCCTCTGGAAGGGTATTCCCACTACGAGGAAATTCCAGGTATCTAGCGCCCTGAGCCTCATTGTCGTATTCCTCATCCTCTTTCCTGTCCTGAGCTCGATTGTCAAGGACTACTACATCGACCTCAACCCGCAGATTATCATTGACGACGTGCAAATTCTGGCAAGAACGACTCTCGATAAGGATGATTTCACCTCATACGGCCTGCCAGAAGTACAGGAGCACTTTGATGAATTAGACAAGCTCCTGCGGAAAAGGCGGGTGCACAAGGTCGAGATATGGGACAAGAATGGAAGAATCATATTTTCTGAGAACAAGTCCAGCGTAGGACTCCTGAATCCAAACAACGAAAGGTTCCAGCAGGCCATGCAGGGCATCGCCGTCATAGAGATAGACACCCTCACACTGGACAATTACACACACACTGAGAACGAGCAGATTGTGGTGATGTTTGTGCCCATCATGTACCCTGGAGTAAGAGGACCGAGCGGAGTGGTAGAGGTGCACCAGCGGGTCACGACATTGAAAGGCATATTGTACACGACGCGTATCCAGCTCGTGGCGCTCTTCTTCGTCTCCCTGATTATCATCTACGTGGCGCTGAACGCATTGTATCTCGAGGCAGAGCGGGGGATGAAAGAAGCGATTAGGCACCTTGAGGAGATGAACGCCAAGAAGAACGACTTCATCTCGATAACTGCACATGAGCTCAAGACGCCCATCACAGTGGTGAGCGGCTCCTGCGAGATGCTCAACAAGCACATGAAGAAGATGCCCCGCAACATGAAGGAATACCTCACGATGATTGACCGCGAAATCCACAGGATGAATTCCCTCATCACCGAGATGCTCGACATCTCGCGGATAGACCTCCACACCGTCGAATTCGTATATAACGAAGAGGATGTGCCCGACTTCATGAGGAAAGGCGTGAAAGAGCTTGAGCCCATCATGAAGAAAAACAAGGTCAAGCTCGACCTGCGCATCGACCCCGAGGTAGGGAAGGCTGTCATCGACAGCGACAGGGTGTGGCAAGTCATCCTTAATCTGGTGATGAACGCGGTGAAGTTCAGCCCAAAGGGAAAGAGCATCTACATCTCCATCGAGAGCAAGGGAAAGATGCTCGCCTTCAGCGTGCAGGACGAAGGGCCAGGCATTGCAAAGGAATTCCAGGACAAGATATTCAGCAGGCTGTACCAGGTTGACCCTGCAAAAACACGCGGCCACGGCGGCTTAGGGCTCGGGTTGGCGATATGTAAGGGCCTTATCCAGGAAATGGGCGGCAAGATCTGGGTGAAGAGTGAACCGGGAAAAGGCGCGATGTTTACCTTCACAGTACCTATAGAAGGAGTAAAAGGCTCCAGAACAAAGGAGATGTTCTAGCGGCAGGCGGTCCGAACCCGTTTCACGAGGTCTTCCACCATGAAAGGCTTCTCGATATAATCATAGATTTTCAGGTTCTTGAGCTTCGCCTCGACCTCTGTAGTGCGGCGCATCACTGTGAGGAACATCACCTTGATGTCCTTCCACTCAGGCGTATCCCTCATCTTCTCTGCCACTTCTAGCCCTGACATCCCGGGCATCATCATGTCCAGGATGACGAGGTTAGGCTTGATTTCCGCCAGGCGGTGGAATGCTTGCTCTCCTGAGACTGCAGGCGAGACTGAGTAACCCTCACTTTCCAGGATGCCTTTTACCAGTTGAAGGACGCTTAGCTCGTCGTCAACGAGAAGAATGACCTTGGGCAGCTTCTTAGATTTTGCCATCGTCCACCTCACAATTCTTTGAGTTTATTTAGTTTTTGGTTTTGCGCTTTGAAAACCCAGGTAGTTGGACCATTATTTTCAAAAGATTTGGTCAGAAAATAGCTATTTTGCATATTCATAATGATTTAATAAAAAATTAGATAGATTTAAGTACACTAAAACCACATGTTGAGAAGATTGTTTAGGATTACAGGAGTAGGGTTATCTCGAGCCAATCATGCTGTTGACCTGCTCAAAGAGCTGCTCATCCACTATCGCAGGGTGGATGCCGTCAAATAGCTCGTCCCGGTACTTGATCTTGCCTATGTAGGTCGGGTTCTTGACGATAACATAGAGGGTAGAGAACGGAATGCTGAATTTCTCTGCGATCTCCCTGTAATGCACCCCGGCGGCCCACATCGCGAAGATTTCCCTCACTTTTTCAGCCTCTTCCGGGTTCACAGCGAGCTTCCCGTTCCTGTAGATATAGCCCATAGGGGCCCTGTTGAGATATTCTCCGTCTTCCAGCTTTTTCCTGAATACCGTCTCGACACGCTCTTTTACCATGCTCCGCTCTAATTGGGCAAATACACCGATGATCTGGAAGAAGGCCTCTCCCATTGCTGTTGTTGTATCTATAGGTTCGGTGACACTCGTGAAATTGACTCCGTGCCCCTTCAGGTCTTCCAGGATTCCGATGAGATCCTTTAGATTACGAGAGAACCGGTCCACCTTGAATACGAGAAGCGTCTCAAACCTTTTTTGGGAGACATCCTCCAGAAGCTGCTGGAATGCCGGGCGTTTCATGGTGCCAGCTGAGTAGCCTGCATCTTCATAGATCTTGACAACCTCCCAGCCCTTGGCGTCGCAGAACTTGACGCAGCGGTCCTTCTGGGCATCGAGGCTTATGCCCTCTTTCGCCTGCTCTTCTGTGGACACTCTCACGTAGATGGCGACTTTGCCCTTGTTTTGCCCTGCGAGGCCGCCCTTTGTCACGTTTTACACCCTTCGGAGCCCATGTGATTCCAATAAGCCACCAGGAACCATTCCATTATCAGTTCCCTTATTAGAATGGTGGAGGTCTTTGTATTTAATGGTTACGCAGGCTGAGGGGCATTTTACACCTCAAATCCAGTGCAAGAAGCACCGCAGGATGCGTGAATCCACACTGGATGGGCAGTTAATAGAATTCTGGTCACTCCTCTTCTCGGGTAAATTTAGAGACCACACCATATTTATCCATACAGTCTTCCTCTAGGCCTTCCGGATAAGTATGATAATTGAACCGCAAATCGCAGGCATGGTGAGTGGAGCCACAGAGTTCATAATCTGAGTCTTCCTGACATGTCTCAGCCCTATGTTCGCAATTGATGATTTCTCCTTCTGTCAGTAGATTCTGGCAGGCGGCTTTATCTTCCCATATTCCTGCGAGATCCCTAACACAGTCGAAGTCCCCTTGGCAGTACCCAATGTTTCTTGTATCAAGGGCTTTCTTGAAGTAGCAGATCATCTTCATGTAATCCTCTGCTTCGCAGGCCGGATCAGTAGGATAATCCGGCGTGGGATATTGGACTGGTGCCTCTGAGGTACATGCTGTGAGGATGATGAGGAAAAGGGTGAGGATGACGAGTAATCTCATACCTGTTCTTCGGGGATTATATACATATAAATCTTGTTATTAGAGTATCTTCCCCCCCAGGGGTTTCCCTCTAGACGTCCGTTTGTAGAGGGAAAAAAGGGGAATAAGGACCTTCGACGAAGGAAAAGTGAGGGTTCAGAGGGGGCGTTTGATCAGCTGACCTTGAGGCAATCTGAGGAATTAAGTGATTTGAAATATATGTTGGAGATAGTTATGATTATTTGATTTGTTATTGAAAGTTATTGAGTAGGCTTATTGATGTTGATTTAATAAAGCTTATGTGATGTGCATGTTGAAGTATCCTGATTGATGAAAGAATTTATTTCAATATTGAAAATAAAAAAGAGGTAATGAAAATCGGTGTGAGAGGGGCAGAAAAAAAGAGTGAGAATAGCGATTTGAGGGGTAAAAGAGCTGTTTGAGGGGGAAACAGAAGGATCTGGAGGGGTTTTGAGACGTTGAGAGGGCTTTTGGAGGCGTTTGAAGACAAAAACAGGCAGAAAAGTGAGGGAAAAAGTGAGGATTAGCTTTGAGAGCGAAAAAATGCGAAAAGAGAATGAGAAAAAGTGAAATCCGAAACCAAAAGTGTGACGGGCAAAAAAGAATGAGATTAAAAGGCAGGATTAAAAGCGAAACAGCTCATGAAGCAGTGAAAAGCGCACCAAAAGGAGGTGAGAGGCGATTTCTGAATCAAAAGTGATGTAAAAAGTGAGGATTAGTGCTGCACGAAGATACCGCCCTCGTTGTAGAATATCTGCGTAGCATAGGGAGTGACCACAAGCAAATCAAGGTGGACATCCTCGTCAAAGTGAGCCAATTCTAATTCCACATCCATATCAGTACTGTACCATTTGGCGAAATCCTTCGGTGCGCACACGGTCTGTACCTCATAGAATTCGCCGTTTCCAGTGTTCTGGAAGTATTTCACAGCATACGGGCTTCCTATGACCATATCGTCCAGGCCATCCAGATTCACGTCGCCGACAGCAGTGCCAATGCCCATCTCGGTACTGTACCATTCGGCGAAATCCTTCACAGGGGTTATCGCAGAATCATCTACCAGAGTGGCCGAAGGCTCAGTGTCAGGTGCAGGAGCGCATCCAGCAGCTCCGAGAAGCCCGATTGCCAGGGCTCCCATTCCAATCGCTATCTTTCTCATGTTCTATCGATAAAGAGGGGAGGATAGGGATTCATATACCTTTTTCCACCAATTTCAGCGGATTCCGAGAGAAAGACGTGGGATTTGCGAGGGAAATTAATATAGGTAAAGTGTTCTTCAAGAGCGCGATGAGCCGCAAGAAAGTAAAAAAACTGCCTATAGAGGCAAAAGTGGCTGCTGTAGAGGGAAAAACAGCAAAAAGTAAGCCAAAAAGTAAGGGCCAACCCCTGCTCCTCAAGCTGTGGCAAATCCTCCATATAGTCTATTTCATACTCGTGATAACGATAATCTTCGGCTTCGGCTTCCCGGATTTCGTGCAAATCTTCTCAGAATCCTGGGCTCTACCGACGATAATCGCCTGGCCGGCAGCCCTTCTCAGCCTTGCATTCACCGCAGCGCTCATCTTCGCCATACAAAAGCGCGTCCCAGCCGGGCTCTACGCCTCAATAGGGCATATTTCCCTCTTTTTCCTCCTCAACCTGTGGCTCCTGATACGAAGGAAAATATGGGCAAGTGTTGGCGGCCTTGCACTGTCTGTTATCATCTGCTGGCTCCTCGTGAGCTATCTCATGCGCATGAGGCAGTCCTTCAGGATAAAGAAGCCAGTCAAGAAAGCAAAAACAACAAAGTGGATCCCAATCCAGAAGCAGTAGATTTTATATACAAATTAAGGTTAGGAACGCGCTATGGCAGAGTCTCTCAACACAGGAATGTCGGATTACGTCGGCAACAACCTATTAACAGACGAGAATAACGAGGACTGGAGGAAGGCCTGCAAGATAGCAGCACAGGCACTCCAGCACGGATTAAAGCTCATCAAGCCCGGAGAGAGCATTCTGGGCGTCACAGAGGCTGTAGAGGCAAAAATCGCAGAATTAGGGGGGGAGATGGCGTTCCCTCCGCAAATCTCATTGGATCACACAGCAGCCCATTTCTGCCCAGATGCAAGTGATGAGACTGTTTTCGACACGCAGATAGCAAAACTAGACCTCGGAGTGCACATCAACGGCTGGATTGGAGACAATGCGAGGACTGTTGACCTCTCAGGAGAGCACGCAGAGCTTGTCAAAGCAGCAGAAAACGCATTAGAAGCCGCTGTGAAGCTGTTCACGCCAGGAAGAGCCCTTGGAGAGGTGGGCAGGGCAATCCAGGAAACGATTGCACAGGCAGGATATTCTCCAATAAGAAACCTCTCAGGCCACGGATTAGCTCAGTTTGTCGTGCATTGCCCTCCCAATATCCCTAATTTCGACACTGGTGATGAAACAAAACTCCAGGAGAACCAGGTTTTCGCGATAGAACCCTTCGCCACGACAGGACAGGGAGTTGTCGTCGATACAAGCAACGCCACGATATTCTCAATCGCAAACCCAAGGCCACAGAGGGACAGGGGAGCGATGCAGGTCCTCAACCATTGCAAGCAGTACAACGGATTGCCGTTCACAAGCAGATGGCTCCACGACCTGTTGCCGCAATTTCGCCTTAAGCTGGCCCTCAGAAGCCTGAAGATGACTGGCGCTATGCGGGCCTACCCTCCATTAGTCGAGAAAACACGCGGAATCGTCTCTCAGGCAGAGTACACCGTACGGGTAGCGGACAAGCCCGAAGTACTCACCAGGGCTTAGCGCTTCTTCTTATTGTTCTTTTCGGGCTCAGGAGGAGCCAGCAGGCTGTCCTTCCCTCCCTTAGACTTGTGCTCTATAATCTCCTCTGCCTTCTCGAACATCACGCGCTCAGGCTTGCGAACACCGCGCTTTGGCCCCTTCTGGTGCCCATCGGGCAGAACAGTCTCATCATGATAGAGCTGTTTTGTCATCATATACGTGGGAGTCATAATCTGCACGTTGTTCTCGAAAAACACATCGAAGATATTCTTCCGCAGCTCAGACTCTTTCCTTATCTTCTTCTCGACATTGTCAAGCAGGGCATTTACCTCGTAATCAACGCCAAAAGCACTCATCTCCGTCATCAGGACAAAGCCCTGCTTCAGGCGGGACGTCCTTGAAACTGCTTCAAGAAGCAGCTTCTCAGCAAGAGTGTGAGACACATCATATCCCAGGTTGATGGTCACGTTCACAAGATAATTCCCTTCTGTATAATTCACGATAACATCAGATATCGCAAGCAGATTGGGCACGTTCACAATCTCACGATGAAGAGTTTGGACCTCAGTATGCAGCAGGCCGATATGGTAGACCTTGCCAAAGTGCTCCTTGAAAGACATCACATCCCCCACGTCATACGGCTTGGTCAATTTTATCATCACCCCTGCCATCCCGTTCGCAATTAAAGTAGACGAAGAGAAAGCGATGACTGCACCTCCTGCGAGGCCAATCAGCTGGAGGAAATTAGTGCTCAGGCCAGGAATCGCCATCAGCACCATAACCGTCGCGACGGCATACACCCCCAGCTTGACAGCGGACTGGTTCACCGGAATACCCCATTTTTCACCAAGGCGCTTCTTCACAGAGATGTAAATCACGTCCAAAAAACGTATCGCGAGCATCGCGCTGACAATAACAACAGCGATGAACGCCCAGTTCATGATGTGCTCGATAAAAAACCCATACAGCACAGACACAATCTCTCTCTCGATGAATTCCAAGCTTACCATATCACAACACCCCTGCCCGTATCACAAAATACACTACAGCAATCGCAAGATGAATCAGAGTAAGGAAAAAGCCGACCTCCAAAAAGTCCACAAAGCTCACACTGCCGCCATGCCTCTCAGCAAGCCCCGAGGCGATGATGCTACTCGGGCTTCCAATAGGTGTCAGATTCCCTCCCAGGCCAGCAGCGACCACTAAAGCATAGAAGAGGTTCGTGGGATCGATAGCCAGGCTCGACGCAAGGTCCCTGGCCACGGGAATGAACACAGCAGTGACAGGAATATTGTTCACAAAGGCAGTCGCTGTTGTAGAGGCGACAAGCATCGTGAGCGTCGCCCCGAGCTCAACGTGGATGAACGAGGCCAACTTTGCGCTGAACATGGCCAACAGCCCAACCTTCTCGACAGCGCCCACGATGATGAAAATGCCAAAAAGAAACGCCAGAGTAGACCAATGAACCTCAGTAAATACCTTCTCGGGGCTCGCTCCAGATAATAAAAGCATGATAATCGCCCCTGCAAGGGCGATAACTTCAAGGCTCCAGCCGAAATGTTCGTGGAACAGGAACGCGAGTATCACCGCGCCAAGCATCACTATACTATTCACAAATAGCTTCTTGTCCTTGATTACAGCACCCTCTTCCAGGCTGTCCAGTTCTGCCTTTGATGTCAGGCGGACCCGCTTAGCAAAGTCCTTCCTGAATCTCAGGATGAGATAAGTGAGCGTCACGACAATCAACACGATGCACAGGGGCAGCAGGTACCAGGTGAAGCTCATGAAGCCGAAGCCTGCTGCTGAACTCACCATCATATTGGGCAGTGAGGCGATAGGAGTGAGTATCCCGCCGATATTGATGACTATGGAAATCGCGATGAGATAGGGGACAAAATCAAGCCCAAGAATCGTGCACGCGGTGATGATGAAGCTTCCCAGGATCAACGCAGTCGTGATGTTGTCGAGGAATGCGGTGAATATCAGGGCAAGCAGAGAGAGTATCACCAGAATCTTGATAGGATCTCCTTTCGTGAACTTAATGGCCTTGATGCTCACATACTCGAAGAAGCCTGACTGGTTTACCACATTCACGACAATCATCATACCCAGGGCGAGAGTCAGCACCTTATAATCGATAACAGAGCCAATATCTGAATAGCTAAGAACCCCAAAGCCAATCATGAGGAGCGCGCCCAGAAGGGCAGCAACAGTCCTGTTGAGCATCCCTGAGAGGAAGAGGAGATAGGTCAGGACGAAGATGAGGAATGCGATAAACTCTATGCTTGTAGAGGGGATTATCAAGGCTTACTCCTCCTTGACATCATCCACCGTCTTCTTCTCGAGGCGCTTCTCCTGCTCGACAAAGCGGGTGATGGTCTTGCCTGCATAGCCTTCAGCGACAACAAACACGTTGCGGATGATGACATAGACAAACACCATGATAAATAGGAGGAAGAGCGCCGAGACCAGGGCTGAGACACTGATGCCAAACACATGGAACTGCGCTGTCAACGGGACAACGACAACTGACACAAGAAAAATAAGAATAATCTGCACGAGGCTCCTCATGACCGTATTCATCGGAGGCACCTCTTCCCGCATCCCGGGGAAATTCTTCACCACGAGAGAAGAGAGGTCATCAAATGCCTTCTTAAGGTCATAGAATAGCAGGCTTGTGAGGGGAAGGAATATCGCGAGGAACAGCACCAATAGCGCACCCTCAAGGGGATAGCTCCTGCCAAGAATCTTCACTGTCTCTCCCCTGAGCGGAAAGCTCATGACCAGCACGACAAGGACAAAAATGAAGAGCATCATCAGGTCGCGGATAAGGCGCTTGACATCATGCTTCATCTCTGAACGCTGCTCACTCTCTTCTTCGGCCATTTATTCCTCCTCCAGCCTGCATCCTACGGGAGAAAAGGGCTTTATAAGCTTTATGCTAGGAAAAGTCCTTGCGAAGGATTTATTAAGGACTTTTTCCACACACAAACCATAGATTTAGGTAGAATTCCCAGCCCACAATGGACTTCCTGATGAACATAGCCCAGTCGATGAATCTAGAAGTAATAGCATTTCTCGCCCTTATCATCTTTGTCCTCACATACCTGCTGTTCATGGCAGGCATGGTACACAAGACAGTCGCGGCGCTTCTCGGGGCGATGCTCATGGTCGTGTACGGCGTCCTAGAGTACGACACTATCGGGACTTACATTGACTACAAGACTCTAACAGTCGCTGTGGGCATGATGATTACCATCGCGGTCGTGAACAAGAGCGGCCTGTTTGAATACATCTCCATCAAAGCAGCAAAACTCACCAATGGAGACCCGGTCAAGCTCATGGTCATGATTGTAATCCTCAGTGTGGTGGTCTCTACGTTCTTCAGCAACATCACTTCGACAATAGTATTGGGCACGCTTGTTGTGAGCCTGTGCGCACTTCTCGAGCTGGATTTCATCCCGTACCTCTTCGCAATCACTCTCAGCGTCAATATTGGCGGAATCCTCACTCCAGTTAGCTCATTACCTAACATGATGATTTCAACGGCAGCTGACCTCTCATTCATTGATTTCGGCAAGAACCTGCTCGTCCTGGGCATCATCCTCATCATCGTCGCCATCATTTATTTCAGGATTATCTTCAGAAAAGAATTCGGCAAGAGAACAACAAAGCTCGACCGGGGCTATCTCCAGACCCTGGACGAGAACAAGGAGATCAAGGACAAGCCGCTGTTCATCAAATCCTGCATCATCCTCTTTCTGATTGTAGTCTTTTTCCTCATCCAGGACTACACCGGTGTCGGCAATGAAGGAGTAGCCATCAGCGGAGCCATCCTCATGCTCGTGCTGTCAGGAGCCGACCCCGAAGAGATGCTCTCGGAGGTGCAATGGTCAACAATAGCATTCTTCGTCGGGCTGTTCATCGTTGTCGGCGGAGTCGAACATGTAGGATTACTGGAGAAAGTGGCACATTTCATGGCAGAGCGCATCTCAGGCGAAATTTCAGCAGTGCTCTCAGTGCTCGGAGGCAGCGCAATCGCATCATCAATAGTAGACAATATCCCCGTAACTGCCATTCTTATCCCCATCATCAAGAACCTCAACTCGCTGCTCGGCATCGCCGGCAATACCCTCTACTGGCCGCTGGTCATCGGGACCGCGATCGGCGGGAATATCACCCCTATCGCGAGCCCGGCCAACGTCCTTGCCCTGGGCATCGCAGAGAAGAATAGGAGGAAAATCAGCTGGGGGCAGTTCATTAAAATTGGGGGAACGCTGGCCATTATTCACTTCATCATCAGCGCAGTGTATTTCTACATTATAACCCTAATTTAGGCCAAGAACCTAAAAGTTTAAAAAATCAGAGTTCCTAGAACATTAATTATGGCAAATGATGACCTTATTCAGTGGATTACATCTGGAAAAAAGAAAGGCGTCAGCTCAGCGGATTTGAAAAAATCCCTGAAAGATGCTGGCTACACCGAAAACAAGATTGCGGCTGCTTTTGAGAAGGCAGGCGTGAAGAATGTTCCTGTGAAGGCTGGAGGGGGCTCAAGCAAGCTACCCGTAATTCTCGTTGGCATCGTGATTATCGCCCTCGTGGTGGTGTTCGCGCTCAACGGACTGCCCGGCACTCCTGATACTGGAGACGACGACGGGGGCGGAATTGATTTCGAGCTCTGGCAGAGCCATATGGACACAGGGATAGAGTCCTTTGAGCAGGACCTGTTTGAGGAAGCATCCATCGAGTTCAGGAAGGCGACTGAAGTCAACCCTTTCCAGTCTGAAGGCTTTGGATATCTCGGCTGGGCGCTGCTTAAGCAGGACAGGAATCTCGAGGCCCAAGAAGCATTTCTCAAGGTGAAAGAGCTCGACGACACCACGGCTTATGGATACCTCGGGCTTGCGGTGGCTTACCACAAGCAGGGCGAACTAGACAAGGCAAAGGGCCAGGCAGAAATTGCCTCAACGATTGCCACTGAGAGCCAGTTGGACTTCGTCAGGTCGTTCGACGCAGACTTCGACGAACTCCTTGAGTGAATCAGTGCTCTAGAAGCAAAAAAATACACTAAAAATACATAGAAAAAATACATAGATTAAGATTTGGTACAATCACACACAGGCGAGCTTTAGATTAACTTCACCTATCTCTTCAAGAGATAGAAGCTAAGAGACAGAGGAGCAATCTTCATCAGAATCTTCTGGAGGGATTTCACCGCTTTTTCAAAAGTGGATTTGTACATACTTTGGATTCCAGCAGTCTAAGTATTTATGTCTTTCCTCAGGTAAACTCTCAATTAAAGTCACGTCTTCGCTAGATAGAACGTAAAGGCCAGAGGAGCAATCGTCATCAGAACCTTCTGGAGGGATTTCACCGTTTTTTCAAAAGTGGACTTGTACATACCTTTGATTCCAGCAGTCCAAGTATTTATGTCTTTCCCAACTCGGCCCCGTTCTTTGAACTCAAGCCCCAACTCAAGAATTCACTTCACGAGATAGAAACTGAGAGCCAGAGGGGCAATTTGCATCAGAATCTTCTGGAGGGATTTCACCGCTTTTTCAAAAGTAGTATGATACAACATGATACATCACTTCCTTGAAGCCAATATTAAGCTAAGAGATATTTAATTCTTTCCCCTGGCAAGCAGTGGAAGCTTACCTCGGTCCTTGAACACGATGCTTTTCTCCCTCTTCACTTTAACGGAAAAACCCTTGGGCAGGAGTGCCTTCACAGCTAAGATAAGCGCTGTCTCGTGGTTCTTGACATAGCTTTGCTTTGGTACGATATGCGTTATTAGGTGCTTTCCACGAAGCGAGAACGAGAAGAGCGATACCACATCTGAGAATTCGAGCATCGCGTCCACGAGGTCGCCGAGATATGCGCGTTTCTTTCCTGAACCTATGAAGTCGCTCTCCCTGCCCAGGATGCGCTTGACACCAGAATTATCTGCTTCCACATAATCATCGGTGTCATACCGGATAAAGGGCGTGACATAATTGTAGAGATTAGTGAGGACAGCGCGCCTCGCATTTGAAGGGAGGTATTCATCATCAGCAATATGAGTCTCAAAAAGGACCGCGTCATGATTCACCGTGTAGTGCTGCTCTCCCTGCTTCTGGTAGGCGGCGAGATTAAATTCAGTGAGCCCATAATTGTCAGTGACTGGACAGCCAAAGCGCTTCTCGAAGAACGCCTTCATCTTTGGGGTGAGCATTTCCCCGACAGTGAAAATGCGCTTCATGCCGAGATTACGGAGAACAGTCGGTTCCACATTGTTCGCAAGCTCATACAGCTTGAAGGGAAAATAATAGAGATCCTTGAGGTTATGCTTGCGGATGAGCGCGAGCTGCTTTGAGGGTGTGGAGTGCGGATAGATGATGGCTTTCCTGTTGATACCTAAGCGTGTGACAACGCTATTCCTCTCCTTACGATACCAGTAGAATCCCAATTTTCTGAGCGGGTTATAGCCCTGGTTTCGGAGCGTGCGCGTGAAGATGCAGTTCACATAATCCAGGGCCTCGCTGTCAAGGTATGCTTTCAGGGGGGAGCCGGTTGTTCCGCTCGTCTCTATGAGCTTGTAGCCTTCGATCCGCTTTTTGTCCACTATGCTCTCAAAATTCCTGATGACCTCTTTTCGCGTCACAATAGGGATGTGTTCCACATCACCCAGGCACTCAATGTCTCGGGGATGGAAGCCGTGCTTCTTGTAGAACCGGCTATAGAATGTGTTGTGTGCGTACGCATGCTCCACGAGATTCTTCAGGAAGAAGAGCTGCAGCCTGTGCCTCTTCCTCAGCGAGAGCTTCTCCTGCTTAAGCACTCTGGACATATAGTACCCTTCCCTGAGGAACATATCCCAAAGGAGCGCAGTCGAAACTATTAAAACCTATTGTTATTCTTATTTTAACAGGCGTGAGAACATGGGTGATAAGAAACTATTTGATAAGCTAACCGTCATCATCCCTACGCTCAACGAGGTTGACACCATAGGAGCAGTCATGGGAGAGGTGTTCACGCGTTGCCCTGAGGCCGAGATTCTTGTGGCGGATGACAACAGCAGGGACGGCACGATTGAGATTGTGAACAGCATCATCCAGAAGGGGCATCCAGTCCGCATCCTCGTCCGCAAGGGAAAGATAAAGGGCCTCACTGCAAGCATCCTGGACGCATTGGAACTTGTGGAGCGCCCAAACATAGCAGTCATTGACGGAGACCTACAGCATCCGCCAAGTAAAATCCCTGAGCTGGTGTCCAAGCTCGATGGTGCTGACGTGGTTGTGGGAGTAAGGAAATCAGTAGCAGGAAACTGGTCATACCACAGAAGGATGATATCAAAGCTAGGGGATATTCTCGCAAGATTCCGCCTCTCACTGAGAGGAGTAGAGTGCTCAGACCCGCTGTCAGGATTCTTCGCGATACGCACCGACCTCATGAAGGACATTGTCAACAAGCAGCGCTGGAGATTCCCAGGAAAGGGCTTCAAAGTGCTGTTCAACCTGCTCAAGTGCATTCCCAAGGGAACGCGCACAGCAGAGATATTCTACACCTTTGACCTGAGGAAGGGAGGGGACAGCAAGCTGGGAAACCTCCAGCTCCTGGCCTTCGTCCGCTCGCTCCTTACATAAGACCATGGTGAAAAAGACAGGCATCTCGCTTGGCATCGTGACCTGCAGAGACAGGGATAATCTGCCTAAACTGATCAGGAGCATCTCGGCCCAGAAGCTGAAAAGCGTGCGCATTGCCGAGATTATCATTGTGGCGCCTGAAGGGGACCAGCCAGCCATCCGGAAAGCCATCAGGAACAGGAAGAATATGCTGCTCCTTGATGAGGGAAAGCGGAAGGGTAAGTACGCCGCAGTCAATATTTTTCTTAGGAAAGCGAAGTCAGGCATCCTGGCGCTGTGTAGCGGGGATGTCATTCTCGAGGAGCATGCCCTCGAGAAGCTCTGCGCCCCGCTGAAGGACAAGACTATAGGGGTTGTCGCATCACGGCCGAAACCCCTGCCTGAAAAAAAACCAACTCTGCTTGGCTCAAGTGTGGAGATGCTATGGGAGCTGAGGCACGCGCTCTCGGATTCAAAGCCAAAATACGGGGAGCTTCTGGCATTCAGGAACCTGCACATCACTATACCAAAGACTGCTGTCGATGAAGAGATGATTGTGTCAGCCATCCTGTCAGAGGGCTACAGTGGGGCTTACGCGCCTGACGCCATCGTGTACAATAACGGCCCGAAGAATGCCAAGGATTTCATCAGGCAGCGCAGGCGCATATACTGCGGGCATCTCGCACTGAAGAAGGGCGAAGGGTATGAAGTGCCCACGCTGAACACCTTCAAGATTGTGGCAAAGGGTATTGTACTAGGTGCAAAAGAACGGAAGATATTACCCGCGCTGGCTTATGGCGCACTGCTCGAAGGCATCTCAAGGCTTCTCGGGACAGTCGATTTTCTCAGGAATGTGGATCATTCAAGATGGAAAATCATAGACAAGGACTAGTTATGTCCAGCTAAGTTCAGCTAAGATACCACTCACGGCTCTCAGCAATCGCTTTCTTCAGGGGTGTGAACGTCAGCCTAAACATGCGCTTCAGCTTCGAGATGTCGTATGTGCGGGATTTCGTGAATACACTATATAGCTGAGAATTCATCACCAGATTGATGCCCAGAATCCGCTCAAGCCTGTCGTTGACCATCACAATTGGAACGCAAAAAGCCTTTGGAAGGGAAACAAAGCGCACATTTGTATCAGGTGCCAGCCTCTCGACAAATTCCCTCACGCTCAGGCGCTCATCTCCAGCTGCGATGACCACCTCATTCTTCACTTTGGAATCGAGCAGCTTCACGAGAATCCTGATAAGGTCCTTCACATAGAGGGGCTGTATCACCGCCCTTGCGCCACCAATAACAGGAGCAATCCCGCGATTCGCCAGGGTAAAGGACTGCCTAAACTGCTCATCATATGGACCGAATATGCTACCTGCGCGGACAATCACATAGTCCAGCCCTGAATCACGCACAGGATGCTCTGCAGCAGCCTTTGTGCGCTCATACACAGATACAGGATTCATCAGAGTACTCTCGTCAGCGTCCTCAGCAGGGCCATACACGCCCACAGTGCTCATATGGACAAAGCGCTTCACCTTTGCCCTCTTTGCCTCGGAGACAATATTTTCAGTTCCCGATGCATTCAGGGCGTAGAATGCAGGCTCATGCTTCGATGTTCCCTGCAGCCTCGCTGCGAGATGGAACACGACATCAATCCCCTTCGCGACACCCTTCAGGGAATCAGCATCAGTGAGGTCTCCGTAGCGGAACTCGGCGCCGAACTGCTCGAGAAAGGATATGCTCTCAGGGCTGCTGCTCCTGCGGGCAAGGCACACCACCCTCGTCCCTTTCTTCAGCAGGGCCACCACGAGGTTCTTCCCTATGAACCCTGTGGCGCCGGTCACGAGCACACGCTTCTTTGCCATTAGTTTTAAGAAAAGATTGTGGTTTTTAACAATTATTGTGATATCAGACTACTTCAGTGTCGCGTCAAGGGTACCCCGCTACAAGCTAAGCAGCGCATTAAGCCTCTCGCCGCCCATGCCTATTAGCATCGCCATCTCTCTCACAAACCGCTGCTCATCGAGATGCAAGACATGCAACATATGGAAAGTCCAGAAGGAGCATCCAAAGCTCATCAGGGATGAGCTCACTGCAAACGAATGGGCCCAAATCCTTGAAAGCATAGGTACCTCTACCATATGGTTCACCCTCACCGGGGGAGAGCCCTTCCTGAGAAAAGACCTCCCGGACATCGTATCACACATCTCGCGATACAATCAACCGCGCTACCTGAACATCGCGACAAGCGCAGTCCATCCCAAAAAGAGCGCGGAGAGCGTGGAGCGCATCCTGAGAATGCTGCCAAAAAAAACTATGCTCACAATAAATGTGTCTGTCGATGAAGTCGGCAGGAGATACGACAGCATACGCGGCGTGCCAAATGGATTCTCTAAAGTGGAGAAAAGCATCGCGCTGTTCAGGGAGCTGAAGCAGCGCTACGATAATCTGGTTCTAGGCACGAACATCGTGCTCTCAAAGTACAACGCCAAGCGGTTCGAGCAGATATACGAACACATTTCTGAGAAGCTCCAGCCAGACTCAATAGTGTGCGAGCTCGGCGCAGGAAGAGAAGCGTTCTTCTTCCACGACGACATCAGCATCCCGAGAGAGCGCTGCGTCGAGCTATTGGACTTTCTCATTGAGAAGGAGGGCCAGAACACAGCGCAGGCACGAGTCATCCGCAGGTTCAGGAAGGGTTATTACAGGCTTCTCAAAGAGCGGCTCTTCCGCAGGAAGTCCATACGGTGCTACGCAGGATACGCCTCAGTTGAGATTTCTTCAACTGGAGAGGTCTGGGACTGCTCGATACGCGCGGACTCCATGGGTAGCCTCAGGGACAACAATTATGATTTCCGCAGGATATGGCGGAGCGAGCACGCCCAGGGGATACGAAAGCGCATCAGGGAAGAGAAATGCATGTGCACAGGCGCAAACCCCAACTACACCAACCTTATGTGTAATCCTGGCTATGGGCTCTTCTTCACCAGGAGATGAAAAGAGCACGCAAAGCTTATTTAAGCCGTGCAGAATGTGTGTCTGCGATGAGAGAAAAACAACAAGCTCCAGGAAAAAAGCACTGTGATGTCCTGTTGCTAAACCTCCCCATGTGTATTTCTAATGTGAAGAGCAGGACGTACAGCCTGGGATATGCCTACCTCATCTCGTACCTGCGGTTCAGAGGTATTGAGCCTGCATTCATAGAGCTAGATTCTAAGCCCTCCGACTCAGAACGTTATTATCTCAAGACTGACGAGGAGATTCTCTCAAGAATATCTACCCTACAGCCGAGAATCATTGGAATGAACTGCCACACTGGCAATCGCTTCAATATTTTCTTCTGGGCACAGGAACTAAAAGAAAGGCTACCCAACACCAAGATTATCCTTGGAGGGAAGCACGTCACCTTTGAATATGAGGAAACCCTCGCCAGAGTGAAAGCCATTGATTACATCGTGCTTGGTGAGGGAGAGAAACCTTTCTATGAGCTCGCCAGCCATATTCTCAACGGCAGGGGCAAGCTTGCAGAAATCAATGGAATCGCTTTCAGGAAAGGGAGTACGATTACTGTATCCTCCCCGACCCCAGACGTGCCGATTTTTGACAGCCTGCCCCATCCCTCACTTGACCTATTCAACTTGGAAAGTTATACTGGCTTCAGAGAAGGAGAGACAAAAGGTATGCTCCTTCAGATTAACAGTGGCAGGGGGTGTGTGGGGAGGTGCAAGTTCTGCTCAGCGCACGCATTCACCCAACTCAGGTGGCGCCAGAGAAGCGCCAAGAATCTCATTGAGGAGATCAAGCAGAGTCTGTCAGAGCACCCCTCCTTAACGAGTGTATTCTTTGCCGAGGCATCATTCACCAGCAACAGGAAAAGGGTATTTGAGTTCTGTGAGGAGAAGCAGAAGAGAAGGCTCACATTTGACTGGGGCGCGTTCAGCCGCACTGACGCCATCTCAGAGGACATGGTGAAGATAATGGCTGCGAGCGGCTGCACGTATCTCTCCTTTGGGATTGAATCAGGAAGCAAAGCTCAGCTGAAGCGGTGCGGAAAGAAAACTTCACTTCAGCAGATAAAAAAAGCTATCCGCCTATGCAAGAAACACGGCATCACCCCTTGGGCAAATTTCATCATCGGCATGCCTGGGGAGACTTATGATGATGCACTGCAGACCCTCAAACTCATCACGGAACTCGAGCTTGACCCTGAAAATGTCCTTGCTCGCTTCAAGACAAACCTCAGCCCGGGCACAGCCTGGTTCGAGGAATTCAAGAAGGAGAATCCTGACTGGAACTGGGTAGAACCGCCTGAGCGTTTCAGGGAGATGTCAGACCCCGACACTTATAGGAACATCATCGAGCCTGTAGTAAGCTTCTCAGATGAAGAGGTAATGGACCTGCGTGCAAAATACTGGACTATCATTCTGGGATATGCAGTAAGGCGTTATCCACTATCACTGCTTCGCATCGGGAGCCGTATCACGGGGAGAGTAGTGAAGGCTATTGCTACAAGAAAAAGGGCACCCAGGGAGGTGTCCTGAGATGAGCACACAACCAGTGCGCGTGGTCCTGGCAGGAGAGTTCGGCTTCGGCAACTACGGCGCTGAGGCAGATTTGGACGTGCTCTCCGCACGGCTGAGTAAGGAACACAAGGCAGAGCCGATAGCGCTCTCCATGGCTCCTAAAGAGACACAGGCGCTCCATGGAATCAGAGCGAGGCACATGCTCAGCCCTGCAGGAATCGTGTCCTGGCTCAAAGCAGAGTGTGCGGTCATCGCAGGCGGGCAGAATTTCGACACTCAGCTCTATAAGAAAAGGAACTGGCTTACTTTGTATGCCAGTACGCTGCTGCTCCTCAGGAAACTATTCGGAAAGAAGAGCCAGCTCCGCGCCGTAGGCATATACTACGTGGAAGGCCTCCCGAGAACCCTGCTCAAGCTTGCGCTCAAGGGATGTGATATAGTCACTGCGAGGGATGCGCGCTCAGAGGAGGTGCTGAAAAAGCTGGGCTGCACAACCATGAAAAGGGAGCACTGCCCGGCGAGAGATATTTCTCCTACCAGAGACGCGCACGATATTCTCGAGAGCAAAGGAATTCCCAAGGGCAAGCAATCCATTGGGTTCTCGCTGCGTAGGACAAACGACCGGGAGCGTGACAAGCGATTCATCGCTTCCATCGCCGAGGTAGCGGACTGGTGTGTCTCAGAACACGACCTCAATGTACTATTCATCCCTAGCTGCCAACACAAGTACAAGAACAGCGAGAATGACGCGAGATTCATGGGAGAGATATTGAGTGCGATGCAGCAGAAGACAAGCGGGCGCGTTATTAAGGGCAGGCATTCTCCAGCAGCCATTGCAGGGGTGTGCGGCCAGACAATAGGTGTCGTGACTTCACGCCATCACGTTCTCGCGTTCTGCGATGCCGCAGGAGTCCCATCAGCTGCCCTGAACATCTCAGAGAAGATGAATGCCTATCTTCAGGAGCAGAAGCGGAAAGACAGGGCGCTTTCCCTGGACAATAATCTCTCTAAAGAGCTGAAGCAACGCATCAACGCCTGGAATTATTGAACGCTATGAAAGTATAAGGTGTTCCTGCAATAGGAAAACCATCGATAGCAATATTCCCTATTTTTCTCTGGCCAGCGCGGTTATATTTCAGCACGATTCTCTCTCCAATTAGGTCTGAGAGATACAGCCCTATGGTGTCAGCATGGACTCTCCCGTCTCCCTCAATAAACTAGCTCGGAGCCAGATTGGCCTTAAACATGGTGAGGCCAGCCTTTGATTCAGTCTCCTCAAGCAGAGAAGGGTGAGAGCGCAGGCAGGCAACGCCCTCCTCTGACCAGCTCACCACCCACTGGAGATTGAACATCAAAAACAACTGCTTCATCTCCTCGCCAGACAGCTCACCGCACGCCATATTGAAGATCCTTCCCTCAGAAAAGGATGATGTCACGATACCCTCTTTGACAAAGTCATAGGGATAATAATAGCCTGAGAATTCCCTGCCTGTTTCAAGCGCCACGAGGGGCATGGTATGGCCGCCAAATACGAAGCCGCTCAGGTGGCCTGAGTTCTCCACAAGGATACGCCCTTCTTCTGTTGTCTCCTCCTTAATCCAGCTGATGAGTTCCTGAGTAGTATCAGGCAGTTCAGTTGTGAGCTGCTTGCCCCATTCATCACGCACGTTTCCTGCGAAGCGGTAGCTCGGCACAATCATCATCAGGAGCAGCAGGGCAATAGGAAGCCAGGACAGGCGGTTTCTGCGCACCCCTGAAAAAAGAGCATCAATTGCTTCTCCTGAAAATAGTGTGAGGATGAGGATGGCGGGGACAAGCATACGCTGTGGCTGGAAATGCCTGAGAATCCCCACAAGTGAGCTGAAATACCCCATAAGGAGAAAAGCCAGGGCTGAGAATAGGCCCAGCCTAAAGATGCGCTTCTCACCTTTCATCAGATAGAGCCCAAGAAAGCCGGTGAACACAATCCAGGTCTGTACAGGCCTAGTGATGAGGTCCTTGAACAGGGTAGAAAGGCCTGCTGACTGGTGGAACATCGCAGGATTCAGGGCAGTAAAAACTAATTGAAGCGCGCCTGAGTAGATAAGCAGCAGCGCGAGGGGGAAGATGATGAGCAGGGCTGACACGAGGAGAAGCTTTCTCTTTCCTGTCAGAATCGCGATGAATGTTACAAGGATGAAAAGCGTGAAGACATTCAGTATGTGCATCGCTAGCGCAAGAAGTCCTGCAATGAGGAAGAGCCAGAGGTGCTTCCTCTTCCCTCCTGTTACATACACATAGCAGCACGAGGCAGCATACAGAGCGACATAGCTCCCTAGGATGAAGGAGAACACTCCCGAGTACACCATATGATGAATAAGGCTAGTGAACTGCCAGGCCACAACTGAAAGTCCTGCAGTGATTATCGAGGCTCTTTGCCTGAAGCCAAAATTCCGGGAAGTCCAGTACATGAGAAACGGGACAGCTGCATTGAGCACCACAACATAAAGCTTGAGAACCATAAGGGGAGAAAGCCAGAAAAGCAGGCCGCCCAGGAGCATGAGGTCCACTCCCCGCTCAAGCAACACCAGGGGCTGGGTGTAGCCCAGAATAAACTGCGGATTGTACACTGAAAGTCTGCCATGGGAAAATGCATCCCTGAACAGGACGAGATTATAGTAATGGAGAGGGTAGTCCTCAGTGACAATAGGCTCGCTCGAGACCAGCGCGTCCAAGGTGATGAAATGCAGGACCAGAAATAATTGTACAAGTACAATAGCAACCAGCGGCCAGTGCTGAAACTGGCGTATCCGCGTGCAGACCCCCTTCCAAGCCATTACATCCATCTACTCCTCCATAATTTCAAAGAAACTATTAAAACCTACTGCTGTTCTTATAAGACAGAAATGGGGGAGCACAAAAAAGACGTGAAGGAAGCTATTCTAGGGATTGCCAAAAAGGCGAAGATTCACGTCCCTGCAGCGATTCTCCTTCTCCTCTTCATGGCCTGGTACGGGGCAAACACTCCCGGCAGCATGTGGGTGGATGAAGCTTTCAACCTCATGACCGGTAGAACGTATCTTAGAGGGACACTTTTTCACCATGAATCCCATCCGCCACTGGGAAGTACCCTTATTTCTTTGCCGCAGCTCTTCACCAAAAATCCGCAGGCGTCGAGACTGATGTGTGCAGGGATGGCAGTGCTCACTCTCGGCTTGGTGTATTATTTCCTGGCAAAGCATACAAAATGGTACCTTGCACTCGGAGGAATGGCGCTGCTTGGCTCCAGTAAATTCTTCTCTCAGTTTGCAATCCAGGCAATGCTTGAGGTGCCTCTTACGCTTCTGCTGATGCTCTCGTTCGTGGTGATGATGCACATCATGAGAGAGGAGAAGACTATACTCGGCTCGCGGGAATCCATCATCCTGGGAATATGCTTTGGTGCAGCGCTCGCGACCAAGTACACCTCCATCCCTTTTTTAGCCACATTCTTCATCATCTATCTCCTGCCAAAGCATGTCAGGAGCGCATCACGGAGGGAACGGGCGGTTCCGCTTGTAATTGCAGCAATCTTGATGTTCCTGCTGGCCTGGCTGCCTTACTGGCAAATTGTGCCTGATAAAGTCCAGGCTCATCTTGAAGAGACATCATCTGATGACATGCTCCTTAGCAAGACACCCTGGTGGCTCATGAAATATCATACTGCATTCCAGGAAATGCTTCCCTCGCTGCCGGGCATTGTAACAGCAAGTTATACTTCTCTTGGCAAGTATGTGTCTGAATTCACCTATGGACGCCCAATATACATTAAAGAAACTACTTATCCTCATGCGCCATGGTGGACATATATTCAATGGTGGGGGTGGACGCTTGGCATCGCAGCAGCAGTGCTTGTTGCTATTGTGCTGGGTGGCACATTCATCTCCACAAAAGGCGATGTACTATCACCTGGATGCATGCTTCTCATCATAGGTATTCCGTTTATCTTCCTGAGCCTTCTGCCCCTGAAGAGCTATTTTTACACACTTCCCTTGATGCCACTCATTGTGATTGCAGGAATACTCACTCTTCATCGCCTCCCCCTACCTCTGTGGGCGCCACCAGCTATAATTGGAGTGCTGCTCATTATGCCTGGCGGCGGAGTGTGGCAGGCTGGAGCTGACATTAGCCTTGACACCGGATACGAAGAGGCAGCCCGTTTTGTGGAAGGGTTTTACCTAGAACATCCAGACACAGGGGTGCTTGCCTTTCATTGGCAAACAATCGCCATATATGTGGAACCACACATGTACACTAGAATGAACATATATAAGGGCCTGCCTTATCGCGACGAGCCCATAAACAAGTGCCCCTACATAGAGAATGGGAGTTACGGAATATTCATTGATTTTGAGAATCAAGAGCGCTTTGAGCACACTGAGACGTATCAATGCAGCCGGAACCTAGCGAAAGAAACCGTATACTTCGGCGAAGGCATCGGCCAGGGACTCATAGGGCTCATTTATATTGAATGAAGAAAAAATATATAAGGAAACAGGCTTCCTGAATGGCGAGGACGCGGGATATGGCTACTACTAAAAAAAATGCAAAGAAAAGCACTAAAAAGGCTGCTGCCAAGAAACCTAAGGCAAAGATAAAAAAACCTAAGGGAAAGGTGAAGAGAGTACAGAAAAAGAAAGTACAGAAAGTACACATTGAGGGGAATCTCGAGGTGCATCCCGGATTTGGGATACTCGCCCTCAACCCAGGGCTCTTCCCCCTGCCTGTTGTATACGCTGCCTCAAAGACATTTCTCGACAAGGTGTACATCCTGATTGACGGTGACCCGGGCGAGGAGATTATCATCGAGATGAGGCCGCGGAAGCAGAGAGTCAACCTTATCAAGGTCGGAAGGGAATTCAGCAACCTCCTCGTAAAAGAGCTGGAGAATTATCACAAGCACACCTCACCAGCGCTGGACAGGTATGTCCTCGCCCTCATTGGACGAAGCGCGGTGCAAATAAGAAATCCAGAGGGATTAGAAGACGATAGTGAGGAACAGGACAAGAGCTATGAAGAAGACCCGCTCGGCATCATGAAGCCGTACAGTAGCAAGAAAGGGGGTGAGAAGCGATGAGCGGATTCACTCTCAAGGAAGACGAGAATGTGGTTGTACTGCAGGTGGACACCCGCTTCTATGGTTATTTGACTGTGGTTGTCGCTGCAGCAGAATTCAGTGAGCAACTCTGGGTTCAGCTTGACGGCGCCCCTGAAGGCTACATCACAGTCAGGCTTTCTCCAAAGGTAGATGACATTGACCTCGCCAAGACAAGCCGCGAGTTCTTCAACTATATGCTTGCGCTCATGGAAGAGTCACTAAGGTCAATGAGCGACGAGAAGAAGTGAGAAGCAAAACATTTATTAACAATATAAACTGAAGCTAAGAAGAGGAGACGAGATGGCGAAGAAGAAAATCGTTCCAAACGAAGTGAAGCAGAAAGTGCGGGCATTCATAACGAGCGAGAAGGGTAAGGTGTCAAAGCAGAGCCTTGTATCCCTTGGCGCATTTCTAGGAAGCGCCGCTGTGGGCGGCATTATCGCCGCGAAGAGCGTTCAGGCAGGAAGCGTGAGTATTAGTATGACTGCGAACCCAGGCAACGAGACCGGCGAAATCATGCGGATAGTCGGCTCTTACGGCTGACTAGACTCTCAAGGGCAGTTCATCATTCAATTTCATAGTTCATGGAGTTATGCGAAGCACTGGCCTATAGCGTGCCTTTGAGCACACTTCCTTCATCATCAGACCAATATGCCTATAGTCCTGTTCCTGAGCTGCATGTGCTGTGAGCTGCACTGCTTTCTTCGCCGAGACTGGCAGTGTGCGCTTGTGCACATCTATTCTCTCAAGAAATGAGCGGATGGCTGGCTTGAGCTTCTCAAACCGGGATGTCTTTTTTCCCTTAATCAGGGACGGGAGGCGTTTCTGGTCAGATTCAAAGCGCGTGGTGTCTGGTAGCGGGCGCGCACTGCCTGATGTCCACGTGCGAATCATCTCCTTGAATGAGGTCTCGTCTATCCTGCCCAGGGCACCAACTGAGGTGAGCGGATAGAAGCCGGGGCTGTACTCAACTTCAACAGTCGCAGATTGAGGAATAAACTCAGGCACTGCAGCATGTGCAGCAGCAACAACCGGAACATTAAGGGATGCTGCCTCAAGAAGCACTCTTCCAAGAGTCTCAACAGATGAGGTGCTGGGAAACGCGAGAAGGTCGAAGGACGCCAGTTGTTTCAGTGCATCATCATGCGAGAGCCTGCCTTTACTCTGCGTAACCCATTTCCTACCACTCAGGGCTCCGGGATACCAGGGGGAATTCGCCCCCTCACGCTGGCCGATAAGCGAAAGTGTTACATCTCTGCCTTCAGTGCGCAGAGCAGAGAGGCATGAAAAGAGCTGGTCAACATTCTTTTCAGCTGAGATTCTGCCGAGATAGCCTATGTGAAGGCTGTTGTTTTCTGTTTCAGTCTCGGTTTCAGCAGGATTTGCTGCTGCAGAAATGCCATACATAGGTGGCAGGGGATAGCATGCATCAGTATTCTCTCGTGTCAGGAAATCAGGAAACATCCTGATGTAGAGCTGCCGCGCATACTGCGAGGGAAAGAGTACAAGGTCTCCCTCCCGGGTAAGGGGAGCGCACAGCTCTTCCTGGAAGAAATAGCCAGCGTGGAACGCCGCCTGGACATCCCGCACAATGCGGAACTTCAGCCCGAGGCGCTCCCTGAGATAATGATAGACATACCCATAGAAACCGGCATTGCTCAACACCACATCATCCTCACCAAAAACCCTCAATGTTTCCTCAGCAACACCAAGGCTTTCAACAATGGATGAGAAGGAATGGGAGGTGACCCCACCCTGTTTCAAGAGAAGTTCCCTCACCTCAGAATAATACAGGTTGGCGCCCCCTACAAACTCATCATTCCCGGCCCGGTATTCATCAAGAGAGATCATTCCAGATTCCAGCCGTATTCAAACAATTCGCAGTCCAGTGCAAGCTCATATTCAAATGGGCCCTCAGGCAGGGTTGTGTGTACCACTATCTCACTCGAAGCAGTGGAGTCAACAGAGTTCATCTCAATTGTGCCCAGAGGCTCTTTAATCCGTTCGCTTTTCCCATACTCAGGGTCAATATCAATAATTACATCGCACCGTGCAGGAAGATACTCTCCACTGCGCACGTACAGAGTTACCAGACCATCACCTGGATAAAATTCAACATGTGTAATGGATATATCAGGGGGAGTTCGCGGAGAAATAAGTGCGACGTACAACACAAAGCCAATAACAAAGCCTGCGATCATGAGGATGATGATGGGCTTCTCAGGAAGCAGCTTAGGCAGCTGTGGTTTTGATTTTGGTTTTGATTTTGATTTTGGTTTTGCCATAGTATCAACCCAAGATATCAACCCAACAGCTTCCTCGAGCGCTTGAACTCAATGGTATGGATAAAAAGCTCGCCCTCTCCCCTGACAGTGAGCCTGCCGGTCTCAGAAAGCGGAGTAAAGGTAAATGTGTGCTGCTCAGGGCTCGAAGAAGTTATCTGCGCAGAGCCGATTTCCCCTGAATCCACCTCAACACCGAGCCTGGCGCCCTGCGGGGCGGAAGCCATCACAATGAGCGTATGCTTCTCACCCCTTCTGAAGCCGAGAACAAGAGAAAGGGAATTCTCCTGGGTCACTGGCACTGGTGAATCATGAGAGAGGGTTGCATCCACAGCAAGGGCGCTCGGCCACAGCGTCACGGTCTGGGGAATCTGGCTCAGCACTGCAACTCCGACAATCAGCACAAGCACAGCGGCAACTGCGAGAATATACGTCACACGGGGAAGCTTGAATTTCGGAGAGGAATCCTCACCAACCCATACTGAGCTTGCCCTACGGACTTCCTCGTGCTCCAGAGCCTGTTTTATCTGCTTTGACTTATAGCCAGCACTCTCGAGATGCTCCCTGACCTCCTCAGGAGAGTAGCCTTCTTTCAGAGCATTCTTGAGCCAGTCCAGAAGCTCCTGAGGAATGGGTTCATCGCGCTCGATAGTCGCGAGCGCCTTTTCGACCTCATCTTTGGTGTATCCTGCTTCTCCTAAATTGTCGTGTATCTCATTATTGGTATAGCCTTCTTTCACGGCGTTCTTGACCCAGTTAACAAGCACTTTCGGTGCCTTTGCCTTGCGTTTCCAGGGAAGCTTCATCAGAATTCTCCAGGACGTGGAGCCTTAAATAGTTTTCTCAGCCTGGCCCTGCTCAATCTCCCTGCTCAGCCTTTCTACCCGCTTATCGAGGTGCTGAATCTCCCTGACTAATGAGCTATATCTCCTCACCGCCGGCTTCTGTCTGAGGGCAGTGTACTCCTTCTTCCGCCGTGCCACTAGCAGGGCATACAGGGGCTTTGCCAGCCTCCTCTCTTCAGCAGACAGGCGTTGATACTCATCATCAAGGGGCTTGATATGTGTGTTCCAGAGGTTATTGTAGTGCAATGTAAGCTTGTTCTTCCGCCGATCCAGGCTCCGCCAAGTATGCTCTCCTGAGCCTTCCCCGCCCTTTAACCTCACCTGCTCAAGAAGAATCTCATCAATTTCTTTAGTGACGTCACCAAGCATAGCCCTCTGCGTGCGAGAGATCTTCTGCTCAAGCATCTTCAGTATTTTTTGTGCAGCGAACCAGTCCCTCCACAGTTCTTCCTCAGTATCAGAGGATTTGACATCCCTGGCCATTGAAAGAGTAAGGTGAGGATAGCGCATCTTTAGCAGGCGTATCCTGTGGTCTATCATCTTAAGCGGGCGCTCGGGAGTGATTTTTGGGTGGAACTTTTCCATCCATATCTTTACATCCTTGCTCCCTTCCAGTGCGAGTAATTCGCTGTTGAGTCTGGTCCTCCGGTGATAAATATGGTACAATGTGCGCTCCCGGGAAAACTCGCTTGGCACAATCTTAAGGGATGAGCAGTAGATGCGCACTCCCTCATCAGCAAGGCCACTCTTTCTCAGCTCAGCGAGAGGCTCAGCAATCATATCATCAGAGATATCCTCTGCAAGGGAAAGGTGGACCTGGGGACAGCCGAGAGATGCGATGGCTTCTGTGACAGCAAGAAGCGATTTCAGCATATCGGCTGTCACGTCAACGCGAACCTCGAAGAACATATAGGATGCGGTAAGGTTAACCAGCGCAGCCCTGAAATCGTCAGGAACATCTCCTAGTGCCCCTGATGCCAGCTTTGCGTAATACGCTGCAGAGAGCGGTATCTGGACTGCATCCACGCGCCCGATAAACGCAGCGGCATCCAGCTTTGTGCCGAACCATTCCATCCCCGCTTTCAGCAGCACAAACTGGCTCTTCTCCCTCAATGCAGAGAGACGCTCGTATGCCGCATCACTAGGAGAGCCCTGCGCAACAATGAATTCCGCAGGATCAGCTTGGGACTGGCGGGAATTGATGTCAATGTGAATGATTGTAGGAGCAAGCCTGAGGATGTGCTCTGCGATGACAGGAGTTCCTGAGCTTGAGACCGCCTTTGAGCAGGCATTCCGCATCTTCAGGAGCAGTGAGCGGTCTGCATACAGCTGCTCAATCGCAGCGCGGATTGCGCTGTCCTCCTGGTCGACTACCTGGGCGCAGCCCTTCTCCTCGAAATATTTGGCACGCTCCTCCTGGCTCTCTATCTCGCGCGGAGCAGGCACGAGAATGGCTGGCAGCTGCGAAGCAACAAGGTCATTGCAGGTATTGTATCCGGCCTGCGCTATCGCAAGGCTGACCTCACCCATTGTCCTGAGCATATCTGCATTCTCAAGATAGCGGTGCACCTGTGTCCTGGGCAGCTCTGGCACTGTGCCGCTGAAAAGCGGCCCGGTCACTACATCTGCTGATATGTCACCATGCTCACTAAGGAGTTGCTTCAGTGCATTGCACACTGCGTCAAGGAATCCCTGGGTTGTGGGCCAGCCGCCGCCGCCCGCGGTCACGAGCAACCGGAATTCCTCCTTGTCTTCTCCCTGGTCCTTGGCAGCTTCCGGGCTCTCGACAAGTGGCATCACTGGGCCAGCGAGGACTACGTCCATCTTCTTGAGGCCAGCGAGCAGGTCTTTCGTGGTGCCGAGCAGCTCAAGCTCCTTCCCTGTGTGCGTCACGCACACGAGGTCAAAGGCCTTCCATCGCTCCAGCATCTGGGCCATGTGCTCGTTTGTGCTTTTCCTGAGTATCATCACTGTCTTGATGCGATTGGCTTTGCAAGCCTTGAGCAGCTCTTCTGACCACACGCCATCAAACACCATGGCATCTGGAGAGAAGGTGCGCAGTGCGCTGAGGAAGAGCATGTCATGCAGCTCAGCGGGGATGGTCTTCAGGGAGAAATGTGATTTCACCGTCGGAGAGAAGGGGCTCGGCAGGCGTATGCAGGGAAATCCCTTTTCTTCTACTATCTGGGGATACGCGCTGTTCGTGATGAACAGGATATGCGCATCAGGGCTCTGCCTTCTCACTTCCTCTGCTATGAGGACCAGCCTGCGGATATGCCCAAGGCCGACCCCGTTTATCGCGTAAAATAACAGCCGCATGGGGCGTGAGAGAAGGAATACAGTTTTAAAGGTTTGCCGCATGGCGAGTAAAGGTTTTTAAGGCGGTAGAGAAACCAGTGAGAGACAATGTCAATTCTAACAAAAGATGAAATCATTAAAGAGGTTGAGAAAGGCACTATTGCGATAGAGCCCTTTGTGAAGGAAAACGTCGGTCCAGGGTCAATTGACCTCACGCTGGGCAACGCCTTCCGCGTGTTCAAATCATCAGATGAAGTACACGACGCCATTGAGAGCGCGGACTACCGTGAGCTGACCGAGAAGGTCAAGGCAGACTCCATCGTTGTGAAGCCTAGGGAAACGGTTCTTGCCATCACCAAGGAAAAAATCACTCTTGCGCCAAACATATGCGGCTGGCTGGAGGGGCGAAGCAGATTCTCCAGAATGGGACTGATGGTGCACATCTCCGCATCGTTCATGGCGCCGGGCATCAGCAACCACCAGGTGCTTGAGATAAGCAACATGGGGCATGTTCCGCTGAGGCTGCACGCAGGCACGAGAATCTGCCAGTTCATCTTCCAGCGCACGATTGGCGAAGCCCGCTATGAAGGCAAATTCAAGGACCAAACCGAGCCGTGAGCAGAATATGTCACTCAAAGAAGTACAGCTGGAAGTGGATGAATGGGTGAGCCAGTACAAGATTGGCTACTTCAAGCCCCACGAGATTCTCGTGCGGCTCATGGAAGAGACCGGAGAGCTCGCCTGGGAAGTGAACCACCGCTACGGCCCGAAGCCAAAGAAAAGCTCAGAAGACGCAATCAATCTTGCTGATGAGATGGGAGACATCATATTTACCATCACCTGCCTCGCGAATTCTCTTGAGATTGACCTTGACGCCGCCTTCAGCAGGGCGATGGACAAGTGCTACGGCAGGGATAGCGAGCGCTGGGAGAAGAAATCTTCACAGCCCACACTCCAGAAACCCAAGAACTTCACACCAGCGGATAGATGAAGGGGCTCACTGGTGCTGTTGCCCCGAACCAGATGAGCAATCCTGTAAGGAGGAGCATGACGATGATAGGGGTAAGCCACCACGCCTTTCTCACTCTCAGAAAATCCCACACTTCGCAGAGCAGTGGCATGTGTTCCCTGAGAAATGACTTTTTTCGTTCAGCCATGGCACTATAAGTAATGCACTCGGTTAAATAATTAACTGCTCATTAACTGCTCAGCTCGGGATATCTTTCAAGCAGCTCATCTGCGAGAAGCTCCGCCTTGATGCGGTTGGCGAAGGCTGTTGGGTGGCCATCACGGGGATGCAGCGTCATCCGGAGAGGATTATAGTCAGGGTGAGTGTCCTCCTCAACATACAGGACATCAAATCCAAGTTCATCTGACATCTGCTCTATAAATTCCCGCTGGTTCTCAAAATAACTGTCCTGGATCAAGAGGAATATGGTCGTGAAATTTTTCTGCTGCGCGTGGTTCTGCAGGCGGCGGAGTGTGGGGAAAAATGTTGTTCTCAGAGAGGTAAGATTCTCCTTAGCAAAGTTCTTGTTAAGCTCTCTTTGGACGATGTTTATAGTCTGAGCTTCTGCTTTCGCGCGAGTTGCTCCAGGATACTTTAAGAGATAGGCTTCGATGATTCGCTCACTAATAGCGTGTGCTTCTTGAGAATTCTCAAAATCATTACTCACAAAATAGATAAGAACATAATCAGGATTATATTTTAATCCAGTATCCTCAAGGAAGTTCACTTCTGGGGATATACTAACTCCAGGAACTCCAAAATTCAATACCTCTACATCCCCATCCACCAGAGCATCAAAAACCCCTTCCAATTGCTTTGGAAGGGAATCCTCAAGCTCAACCCCCCAGCCAAAGGCAAAAGAATCACCAAGCAGGATGATGCGCGTGGTATCTGCAGGCTTGGCAACACTATATTCATGATCACGAAAGCCATCAGAGTTGATGCAAATTATCGTTTGGGGTATCCGCACCCATTCTCCGTCAAAGACCTGGCATCTATTGGGATGCAAGTTTGAGGAGGGCCATTCAATAACTTCAAGGGGATGCATGGGCAGCTGTTTCCATCCCACTCCTGCTGCATCCTCAACTTCATACACCAGCCTCGCCCAGCCTGCCTGCACACCAATCTTCAATGAAGGCACACATACAATAACACAAGCACAGAGCAGGATGGCAGAGAGAAGGAGCAGGACAGGAGGGCTTTTTATTCCAGTGGGCTGTGGCGGAGGGGGATGTGAAAGTGAGACAGGCTTACGTAAAGATACTCTCTTGCCGGGGCGCTTTCTCGCAGCCATAGCACTATAAATAATGCACTCGATTAAATAATTAAGTGCTCAGCTCAGGATATTGTTCAAGCAGCTCATCTGCGAGAAGTTCCCCCTTGATGCGATTGGCCAGGGGTGTTGGGTGGCCGTCAAGAGGATGAATCTTCATCCAGGAGGGATTATAGTCAGGGTGAGTGTCCTCCTCAACATACAGGATATCAAATCCCAGTTCATCCGACATATGCTCCATAAATTCCCGCTGGTTCTCCTCATAGTCAACAAGGATAAACCCCACAGTGAAGTCGTTCTCCAGTGAAAGCCTCTGCAACTTCAGGAGGGTGGGGAAGATTCTCTCCCTGAGTACCGTGGAATCTTCCTGGGAAAATCTCTTGAGAAGCACTCTATTGAGAGTATTGCTAGTCATCATTCCAGCCTCATCCCAAGTTGCTTCAGGGTGTGTTGAGAGATACGATTTAATGAGATTATTAGAAAGCAAGCGAGTCTCCGCCGGGTTCTCAAAGTCATTATCCACAAAGAGGATAAGGACATAATCAGGAGCATATTTGGTGCCCTTCACCTCAAGAAACCCCACTTCTCTCATGAGATTCATGCCTGGAACTCCGAAATTCAAGACCTCAACATCCCCATTAAGCACAGTATTAAGGGTTATTTCCAATTGCTTTGGAAGAGAATCCTCAAGCTCAACCCCCCAGCCAAAAGTAAATGAATCGCCGAGCATGATGATGCGAGTGACACCAGATGGCTTGGACTGAGCGTACTCATAATCACGGAAACCATCTCCATTGATGCACACTTCAGTTTCAGGTATCTTCACCCATTGGCCATCAAAAATCTGGCACTCGTTAGGAATCAGCCTGCGAGCACTCCACTCCACAACCTTCAGGGGATGGGAGGGTAATTCATACTGCTGAGATAATGAATGTTGAGCGTTCTCAGAACCCAGGCGTGATAATCCCCTCAGCACATCTGTTCTCAGTGAAGGCACACATGCAATAACACAGGCACAGAGCAGGATGGCAGATACAAGGACTAGAACAGAAAGGATTTTTATCCCGACGGGCTGCGGGGGAGGGGGATGTTGAAGTGAGAAAGGCTTACGTGAAGATACTCTCTTCCCGGGGCGCTTTCTCGCAGCCATGAGCACATATCTCCTCAGAGGCAATAAAAAACTATCGCATATCTTTCCTGCTAAATATGAGCACGCTTGACACGCTTCCAACCTTCTCAAGCTCAAGGGCTTTCCCTGTTTTCTCCCTGAAAAGGAGCCGCAGCAGGACATGGCTGTCGTGCCGCACAGGGCTGATATTCAGGGGCTGCTCGACATCATTCACCATTCATCATTCCTCCGGGTCAGACTGATTATAATACTTGCGCACAAGGATATTGGGGGTTCCAGCTGAACCCCTAAACAATTGCCAGTCACTCGTTTCATAACGTAAAAGCAAGGAAGGAAGCATCCCTAGGGGGTCTGTGAAGACGAGATGATCACGTGACGTCACAAGGATGAAATCTGAAGGGAGGGGATGTATAGTTGCAGAAGTAGGGATGTTCACAAAAGTGAAATTATGCTCTTGTGCGCCTTCTACTGTTTCTGGCCATCCTTCTGGCAGGTAGTGTGAAAAAGCCTCGAAGAGATATGGTGGAGAAACCACAATATGATCACCGGGCTGCGCCACTGTGGCGAGATGGCCTGCCACGCCTCTCCAGTCCTCTTTGAGCAGGGTAGTGTAATGGCTCTGAAGAGAGAAGAGAGAAGGCAAAAGGATAAGCAATACAACAAGCACAATCAGAGGTAGTGATGAGAACGAGGAAAATGCCCTGGCGAGAATAAGAAGGAATGCTGGTAGGATAATGATGAGATAACGCGCCTCGACGCCATACAGCAGCATGGGCCCAAACATTATTTCGAAGAATTTGTAGGCAACAAGAGGAAGTATGCAATAGAGCACAAGCAGAGTACTCTTTTCATTCTTCAATGAGCGGTACAGGCCAAAGCAAAGGAAAATGAGTGCGGCAAAGAACAACAACGACGCTCCAATAAAAGACCCGCTGATATACTGCCTGAGCTCCGGTCCAGGAATTCCAAGAAAGAACTTCAGTATCACATTCAGGTCTGTGGCTATGAACAGCAGGGCAGTTGACCCTCCAGGAGACCATTCACCAATAAGCACGGTGAGCCAGGGGATGAACAGCGCTGCTGAAGCGAGAAGGCTCGCACCCAGCGCATAGGGGCGCCTTCGGGTGAGGAAGTAAAGCCAGAGGACTACGAGATGCGTCCCGAAGACATACATATAGAAGTATCCTGTGTATAATCCCAGGACATTCACCAGTGTAAAGAGCACCAGGTCTCTGCGTGAGGGATTATTCAGAAGCCGGAACAGCAGGAGCATGGAGGTCAGGGTAAGGAAGAGGAGCAGGCTGTACATGCGCGCTTCCTGTGAATAATACACATGGAAGAATGAAAAAGAGAGAAGAACGGCACCAATAAGGGCGGTTCGCTCATTGAATATTTTTTTCCCCAGAAGATACATCAAAGGAAGTGCAGCGATTCCTGCAACCGCTGAGAAAAGCCTTGCGGAAACCGGTGAAGAGCCAAACAGGAGCATCCAGAACTTCAGCAGTATGAAATACGCAGGGGGATGGCCCATGGTAATATCAAGATAATCAGCACACAGCAGACCTTTGAATGACACCACATCAGCAACATAAAGCGAGACTCCCTCATCAAGCCAGAGAGATTCCTGGCCGAGGCCGTAGAGCCTGAGAAATATGCCCGCACAGATGATAAGAATAAGAAACACGTACCAAGTGCGCACCTCTCGCTGCGAGTGAGGTAGAGGTGGGGGTGGATGGTTGCTTCTAGCTACTTGCTTTCGCCCCATGGTCAGCCTGCTCTCTTCTTCACAATCCGGAAGAACAGCTTCACGTTCCTCAAATATTCTTTTGGGTTAGTAAACTGCTCAAGGTGACGCAGGACATACTGCGGGCGAAGATAGAAGCGAATGTATGCCTCTTTTCTCAGTTTTTCAAGGTGCTGCAGCGTGAAATGCTCCTCATAGGCAAGGGGGATTCCCTCGCGAATATCTGCTGAATGATATGTTGCTGATTGATTATAAAACGCTGTTGTCGGGTAAGGCCTCGCTATCTGGAAGTTGGCGAAATCAAGCCCGCTTGTCCGTGCGAATGCAATCGTGCGGCGGATGTCCTCTTCACTTTCATCATACACTGAGCCAAAGAGAAAGAAGCCAAGGCTCTTGATTCCGTGCTTCTTGAGCACGCGGATACGCTCCCGCACTACAGCCTCAGGTCGGTTCTTGAACAGATGCTTCAGGGCATCCTCTTTGATGTTCTCCAGGCCGATGCACGCCACCTCACAGCCCGAATCTGCCATGAGTTGCACAAGAGCATCTTCATCGAGCGAGGACATGCGTATCTGGCAGCTCCAGCTAATCTCCAGATTCTGCCTGACTATCTCAGACATCCATCCCTTAAATACTTCTGGCGCTGCGTTGATTTCCAGGTCAATAAAGAACACATTTCTGATTTCCAATTGACTGCGAACATACTCAATCTCATGGACAACCTGCTTAAGATTCTTGGAATCAAATGAGTAATGCGTCATTCCCTGAAAACAAAAGGCGCACTTCTCGGGGCAGCCCCTCGAAGTCTCGAGCATCATCACAGACCCTGGAAGCACTGCCAACCTGTATGCATCCCGCGGGATGAGCTTGAGATTAGGCTGAGGCATGCGTGCGAGAGAAAAATCCTGCGTGTGAGGTGTCGAACTGTACCGGCCAGCGCGCAGGAATCCAATCCCGTCCAATGAGATACAATCTTTTGGCTTCATCCCAGACCTCATCTGGTTGAATAATGGCTCTGGCTGGCCAAGCACGACAATATCAACCGCATCGGCAAGATTCTCTGGAGCAGTGCATGAGTGCGGGCCGACTGCGATGATGAAAGGCGGATTCTTCATCTTCCGAAGAGCAGCGACCACATCATAGAATGGAGTGATGTCCAGGGGAGGGCACTGCCAGCTGAAGAGCGAGGAGGTGGTGACAACAACAACATCACTTCCCTGAGTCTCCTGGACAGCTTCGCTTGCTGACATCGCGAGAATGTTGGCATCCACAACTTTGACCTCAAAGTCGTGTTTCTGGAGAATGGTAGCGCAGTTCACCAGCGAGAGTGGTGGAAGAGATACCTCTGAGAGTGGACCCACATAGCTTGCATAGTGGGGATTGACGAACGTAACCTTCTGGATTCCTGCCATCAGTCTTCGCCATTGATAACAGTGGTTTTGATATTATTCAGCCCGAGGGAGTGGGCAAACCTAAGAATCTCCATCTTGTGGGCGCGGTTCCCCTTACAAAGCACGACGTTCATAACAATAGTCGCCTTGAGCCTCTGCAGGTGCTTGATGCCCCACATCATCTGGCTGAAGCTTCCCTCGACCTGAGATATGTAGTCGTGCAATTCGCTGGTATGGCCGTAGAGCGGTATCTCAAAGTGGCGGGCACCGAGCTCAACAATCTTCTTGGCATAATCCCAGTAAGATAAGGTTCTCGCGTTCGTGACAATGATAATTTTCCTGTACAACAGGAAATTGGCATAATTCACCAGTTCAGGCAAGTCCTCGCGCAGAGTCGGCTCGCCCCCCCATAAGGTGAGGCTCTGCCGGTTTGGCACGACTTCCATCATGCGCTGGACTTCTGCGGTAGAAGGCCGTTCCTTTCCCTTCTTGCAAAACTTATCGCACACGACACAGTTGTTGTTGCACTCTGCACCGAGGTCTATGGAATGGTCTGTGGGCTCATCGTTGAACAGCTTGAACTGCTCAGGAAGATAGGAATTGATGGTGACAAGCTCTTTCTTCACTATATCATCGGGATGCTTATTGTAGAAATGGCGCATGTTGTTTGCGTACACCTCGAACTTCTTGGGGTCGGGATTGCTAAAGGGGCTCAGCTGCGGCCCCTCAGTCCCTATGTGGAAACCGACTGCGTCGCGGTTCACGTGAAAGGGAACCCCGCCAATCTGAAGGCGGTAGCCGAACTCAATGTCTTCCATGCCCCAGCCCTTGAAGCCCTCATCGAAACCTCCGCTTTTCTCAAAGCTCTTCTTGGTGAGTGAGAGATTATTTGACCATAGGTTAAGCCATGCGAGCTCATGGCCGTTGATGCCTCCAGGACTGTTTCTGTAGAGAAAATCACGGAAATCAGGCAGTATATCGAGAGTGGAGAGATTGATTGTATCTGTATTCACTCCCTCAATGACCCTCGGAACATCATACGTGGCGTCACAGCTGTGTGCGCACGTGTATCCCAGGACCAGCCCCTCACCCAGGACCTGCTGACATCTCATATGCTCGGCAATCAGCCGCGGATGGCACACGATGTCTCCGTCTATGTACAGCAGCCACTTGTTGTTTGCCTCGCTGGCCCCATAATTCCGTGCAGTTCCAGCCCTAAAACCCAGATCTTCCTGCCAGATATAACGCAACTCGACATCAGTGCTTTTCGCCATCTTGCGCACCATCTCGTCGCTTCCGTCTGAGCCACCGTCATCGACCACAATGACCTCGTACTTGTCACTTGGATACTCCTGGCGGAGCGTGCTATGCACTACAGGTTCAAGGATGCGCTTCCGGTTATAGGTGGGGATGATAATACTCACTTTCTCAGTCTTCACGCGCTTCACAGGCAGCTCGCCCTGAAGCCGCTGCTTGAAGTGCTGCAGTGTGTCATCCATATGCACCTTAGTATAGACCAGGAGCGGCTCAAGATTATCTAGTCGAAGGTGTGGCGAAGGCCCTATGAGGCAGCAGGCATAGCCTGCCTTGAGAACCCAGTCCACGGACTTCCTGTCGGCGATGCCAAAGGGGCAGGCAAAAGCTCTCACTGCCGCGCCAAGCTTGGACTCAAGCACCTGCTTTGACATCTCCAGCTCAACGTTCACGCGGCCCTTGAACTGCCACATATGCTCCTGGTGCTTCTTCAGCCTGAGGTTGATATGATTCACACCATTAGACTGGATACACACGCCGCGCTCTGCGAAGTCTTTAAGCTGTTTCCATGTGAGAAACCCGTCGTGATCCATCTGCCCAGTGGGGACAAAAAGCGTGAAAGGCACACCCTTATCGAGAAGGTACTCAGATGCACACGCTATGCTCTCATGCCCTCCAATAAATGCAATGGCAACCGCAGTCTCTGAGGATAGCCTCCTGCGCCTATAGGGCCTGGATATCTCATCAAATGTCACAAGATGATACTTTTCCTTATGGAGCAGGGCAATCTGCCTCTTGAACTCCTCGAAGCGGACAGCATCAAGCGAGTCCGTATCAAAGGCGTGGTAAGCCAACACTATGGGCTTTGTGGATTTCATTTTCATCATATCATCTCATTGTCTTAATCTGAATAGCGGTGCTTGAAGCACCAATCACATGTTGGCAGCTTGTTTTTTGTGTGGATGAGCTTCCTGAAGAGCTGGAATCCAATGGAGTTCCAGGCATAGCCAGGCCCGTCGCGGACATGGCCCAGCCGCAGCGCGGGGTTAAGGAGGTGGTTGCAGGGGCCGATAGTGCCATCAGGAGTGATGTGCATCACAGTCCAGGGATGGTCGCACCGCTCCCGCAGGCACAAGTCTGTGTGCGTGCGCTCGACATCCTCGCTGAATGAGCCTACGAGGTCGACAGTGATTCCTATCTCCTTTCCCACCTCAAGCGCCTGCTGAATACTATTATGGATATCTTTCTTTGAATGGGTCTTATACACGCTGAATTCAGGGGGGTCATAGCAGGGGCTTAGCCTCACGTTCCTCACCCCAAGCTCTTTCGCGAGCCGGACAACACCAGGCACCTCGTGGAGGTTATATTTCTGCACTGTCATGAGCATATTAAGATAAGGAGGGTCAATCCCGTACTTATCGTAATAGCCAGCGACTTTCCTCAGGTTTGAGCACACAGTATCAAAGCTTGAGCCGCGGCGGATGAACTCAAAGGTCTTCTTTGTCGCGGCATCAAAGGAAACAGAGAAGCCAAAGCGATTCTTGACCATTTTCTCCCACATCGCGTCGTTCTGCACGGTCATATTAGTCACTAATGCGAATCCTGAGGGAAACTTGATTGCATAATCAAGATACTTGTCCCACTCACGCATAATCGTGCTTTCTCCCCACCCTCTCAGGTCGACGCAGTGCGCATAGGGGAAAAGCTCATCTGCTATCTTCTTGAAGGTCTCAAAGGGCATGTCCTTGCTGGGGTCATACTTCTTGCGGGCGCGGCACATGAGGCAGTGGTTGTTGCAGTTCCTTGTAAGCTCGACGTACAGCCGAAGCGGCCTTGCCTGCGCAACAAGGGCATTTCTCTCGTAATCTGACAGTGCCTGGACTTTGTTTTTCTCCCGTGTGCTTTTGGGGAAGCCTTCAGTCTCAGACTTAAGGCCTGTGAATATAAGGTCAAAATCTATGAGTGAGGTATCATACGAGACTTTGATGCGGTTCTCCCGGAGATGTTTGAGAAGATCCCTGATGCGCATCGCGCCGCCCTGGTAGAAATCAAAGGTCGTCACTGGTGAGGGAATCATGCTGTGGCCAACATAGCGGATTGATACTTTGGATATATCCAGGTCCTTCACGAGCTTCAGGGCCTCTTCAGGGGGATACCTGCTCTCCTTGCAGAACAGGAGTTCAAGCTCCACTTCAGCACCTCTCCGTTTCAGGTTGCGGATGCCTCTCACCGCCTGGCTGAAGCTTCCCTCCACCTGGGATATGGCATCATGCGCCTTGATAGACGAGCTGAAGAGATAGATGATGAACCTGTTCACTTTAGCATGGATGAAACGCGTACACTGTGCAGGATAAGCAAAGAGCCGGCCATTGCCCCTGAGTGTGATGTTCTTGAAGCCCTTGTCACGAATACCCCACAGAAGGCCATCGATGCGATGGTGCAGCGCAGGCTCCACCCCCTGAATGAGCAATTCATCCTCATCATACTCTGGCTTGAGCGTGTCCATGATATGCGTATTGCGCTTCGACTCCACCCAAGAGGGATAGGTTTCCCAACAGAATGTGCATCTATTGTTACACTCAGCGTCCAGCCAAATAGTCTGCATGGGCGCTAAAGACGTGAAACTGTTAAAAAATCTTTTGTGAAAACGCTCTCAAATGAGGAGAAGCACATTGCCGCCGATGAGCGCTGCGAGCATTGCTCCCAGAGCCATAAACGGCGCGAACGGAATGCCATGAGAGATGCGCAGCTCCTTCACCTCAAGCTTTTTCTGCTTTCTCAGTTTCTTGAGGAGCGCTATCTCCTCCTGAGTGAGGCCTTCAGAGCGCTCTGCGAAGAGAAAGCGCCTTCGCCCCTTTTCATGGATGACTGCTGCCTTTCCCACAAGAGGGCGCACATCTTGCGCAAGGATCATGCCGGGCTTCAACCTGGAAATGGCAATGGCTTCCGACAAGGCAGATGAGCTCGTATTCAGCAACAGCACAAATACAATCGCGATGATAAGGTACATCTGAACAAAGCCTTGGATGAATCCAAGGGTAAGCACGGACTCCATATCTATGATGAGACGCGCGGCGCACGCTGCAATAGATAAAGGAATGAGCAGCTTGGGGATGAAGCGCCGTGCCAGCCAATAGAGGATAACCATCGTGGCGATGAGTATCAGGAATCCTGGCTCCTCCAATGCCGAACCGAGCAGCCAGCCCACAAACCAGGAGAAGCCAAAGAGGAAGATAAGCAATTCAGCGTGCTTCCTCGGATTCAGGTTTTCAAGGAGTATGGTGCGCAGCTGTGGCGCCTGTGGCCCGCGAATCATATTCCAGAGCATCACGAGACAGTAAAATGCTGCGAGGGGAAGTACTGCGTTGAAGAGGATGGAAAAGGAAGGAAACAGCGGGAATAATGCCCTTGTGTACCAA
The DNA here is from genome assembly GCA_017608295.1 of Candidatus Woesearchaeota archaeon. The sequence continues at coordinate 94,636 of JAFCGF010000003.1, read as the reverse complement.
TGGGGAGGCACGATGAGTGCATACGCAAAGAGGAGCTTAGCATCTGCCGCTGTCCAGAGGTTCGCGAGCCAGGCAGCTATCCCTACGAGACCGGCAAAAAACGCACTTATTGCCAACGAGGAGAAATAACTCCAGTTGAAAGCAGCCCCAGTGACGAGGAAATAAACAATCTGGCAGAAGAGCGTGGCAGAAACGTATAGCATCGCAGAAAGAATCCACTTATTCCTGATGGTAGAGCAGCGCACATCCTCAATGCTGGTCACGAGCGCAAACACCGCAAAGAAGGGAATCATGAGGTAGTCAAGCAGCAGGACCATAGTAAACTGGGCGCCTGGAGGATTTATAAATGTGCTGGGCGGAGAGCAGGATTACACCATTTAAGGGCATAAATTATTTAAGGGCACGACGTGGTCATATAGCAGGATTAGATTTATCCATAAAAAATGATGGAGCGTGATTGGATGAGAATGCGGCTGTTGGTATTGACATGTCTTCTACTACTGATAATTGGTGGCACCCAGGTGAGTGCAGCATGGTGCCCTGGAAGAGAATGCGTGCGGGGGAGCCCGGAATATGTGGGGTGTATATGCACCGGTTGCCAGTCTGGGTGCTCGGACTGGGCACAAGGGTGCTGCTGTGAGATCACCTGCCAGCATCCAACTGCTGGAAGCTGCGACGAGATACACTGTGGAGACTCATGCAACAACCAGTGCTGTGATTTCTCCGTCTCCAGTACAGATTCCTGCACTGTCCAAATGCTCTCTCCCGCGAATGGTCCTGTCGCTGTCCCTTGCAACTGGGACGGAACCGGAGTTGACTTCTGCGAATGGGGGGAAGGTGACTATCTCTTCACCTTCACTCACGCTTGGACCACTAGCTGTCCTAATAGTGCCGGATCCACCAGTGGCACCGTACCATACACCTGTGAAGAGGATGAATTTATTAAACCCGTATTCTGCAAATCGCCCAACCATGAGGCAAACTGGTTTGTCTCGGGAGAAGAGCCTGACTGCAACCAGTGCGACCTCAACGGGGACCATGACGGAGACCAGCCTGGCTTTCCTGACATTACAATGGTAGACACCTGCGATTCAGACTGCGGCACTGTCGCCACCACAATCACCGCAGCTACATACAGGGTAGTTGAGACTTCCCCTGCTGACTGCGACGGCCTGGACAATGACTGCGACGGCTTAGTGGACGAGGGCTGCCCGGCGTGCGCTGAGGAATGCGGCCCATCAGGTTTAACGCAATGCTCAGGCGCCACAGACTACCGGACCTGCGGCGACTACGACGTTGATCCCTGCCTCGAGTGGAGTTCCCCAATAAGTTGCGGCTCAGACCAGTGCGTAGGTAATGTACTCCAGTACAATTTTGCATGTGCAGCCGGAAGCTGCACACACGACGAGACGACCTGTGACTGTGGCTGCACTGGCACAGCGTGCGATAATCCAGATATCGACCAGAACGCCTGCGAAGTAATATGCACCCATACGTGGCTAACTCCAGCAGAGTTCGAGTTAGCCCCCCCACAGGAAGTGCAGTGCTGCGGAGATGACGCAGGTGAATCATATTACTGGTACGACCAATTTGGAGGGGATGCTTGTAACGACATCACCGTGGAGGACTGTTTAGGCAGACCTGATGACCTCACAGATGACGTCTGCTGTGATTCTGCCACTGACTGTGTCTTAAATGACATCTGCTTCGACCAAGGGACAGGTCCCTATGACCTTGACGGAGATGGTGTACCTGGCGCTTATTGCCAATGGACAAACAGGAAATGGAGAGACTGCGACACCTCAGAGGCCGCCTGTATATCAGCAGACAGATGCGGCTCCAAAGATTGGGCGGCAGGAGGAGAATCCGCGACATTCGGTGAATATGACACAGGCTCAGAGACAGAATGCTGCGGCGATGACGCAGGAGAGTTTTATATTGATACTGCCGGAAATACCGCCTGCTGCGACGACGCTACTGACACAGTAGACGCTACAGGCGCGTGCCAGGATGGGGTCCCTCCCGAGAGCATCTGCAACGACGATATTGATAATGACGGGGACGGATTGGTCGACTGCAATGACGACGATTGCTGCACAGACAACGCCAACTGCCCCGCCTACACTACAAACGAAGGCGCAAACAACAGGCTTTGCTGTCTGAACACAATTGACGATGACTCTGACGGAGATACTGACGGAGCAGACTCACAGTGTACAACCCCCGAAACATGCGATAATCTCATAGACGATGACGGAGACGGATTGATTGACTGCAATGACGATGATTGCTGTAGTGATGCAGCATGTCCTCAGTACGCTGCTGATGAAGGTGCAAACAACAGGCTTTGCTGCCTGAACACAATTGACGATGACTCTGACGGAGATACTGACGGAGCAGACTCACAGTGTACAGCCCCAGAGATATGCAATAATCTAGTAGACGATGACGGAGACGGATTGGTTGACTGCAATGACGATGATTGCTGTAGTGATGCAGCATGTCCTCAGTACGCTGCTGATGAGGGTGCAAACAATAGGCTTTGCTGCCTGAACACATTTGACGATGACTCTGACGGAGATACTGACGGAGCAGACTCACAGTGTACAACGCCAGAGAATTGCGGTAATCTCATAGACGATGACGGAGATGGATTAGTCGACTGCAATGACCCTGACTGCTGCACAGACAACGCCAACTGCCCTATCTACACCACAAACGAAGGTGCAAACAACAGGCTTTGCTGCCTAAACACATTTGACGATGACTCTGACGGAGATACTGACGGAGCAGACTCACAGTGTACAACCCCCGAAACATGCGATAACACTATAGATGATGACGGAGACGGATTGGTCGACTGTGATGACCCTGACTGCTGTGGCAATCTGGCATGTCCTCAGTACGCTGCTGATGAGGGTGCAACAAGCCCAGGCGGAACCCAATATCTCTGCTGTGCGAACGGATTGGACGATGATAGCAACGGAGATGTCGACCACGACGACAGCGCCTGCGCCTGCAAATGTATCATAGACGGATATATGTGGGACAGCGTGAGTGGCACCACATGCGCTGGCGATGAGGCTTTTGAATCCTGGGAATCAGTACCGCCACAGACTCAATGGTGCTGCGGCAACGACCTGGGGAATGAATATTACAAGGTAGGGCCAGGGCCAACACAGGCCTGCTGTGATGATGCCACTGACTGCGCCGACGACCTGGGGATATGCAGGGACGGCTATGAATACAGTGCAGGCGGATGCACAGACGGAGTTGACCACGACTGCGACGGGCTCATAGACTTTATTCCCGACGATGGACTAGCAGATGACCCAAGCTGCGCCACCACGATAAACGGCACTATTGTGTTCGAGGAGAACGGAACCCTCATCACAGGGAGACAAGCTAATATCACAGCAACTGCGACAGACCCAATCACCGGTGTCACAGTCACATTTTACACAGAAACCACTACAGGCCATTATTCCCTGGATGTCATCTACAACCTCACCTATGATATGAGGGTGACAGTCGAGAAATACGGCTCTGGCTGGGAATGGGAAGTGAATTCCAGCACATCTTCAGGTGGAAGGAGAAACCAGGACCTCAATACAGTCAGCGCAGACGGGTGTGAGCCTGACTGCACATTCCCTGGAGAAGATTACTGCAAGCCCGAATGCCATGGCTGGAACGGCTGCGAGTTCTATCCGCTGAACCCAACCCAGGCGATGAAGTCCTGTGATGGCTCAAAGACAGAGTGGATTGTGCCCTACACTGGCGGCATCCAGCAGGACATTCAGTGCTGTGAGGGAGAGCCTGTTGACAGGAAAGAGACCCAAGTAGTGGGTGTCCAGGGCGCGAAGGACATCGTCCGTGTCACCAGGATTATCTCCTATGGAGGCCAGATTATCACGCTGATTATCGACGTGTTCAAGTAAAAATAGTAAAAACTACGCGTGCTAGAATAGGTGTCTCCATAGTCCTGAGTAGACCTGGTAGCCGTCGAAGAATGGAATAGGCAGCATGTTCAGGATAAAGAGTATCTTGTTGATTTGCTTAGTGAGATAGAGGGCGTGCTCGTGTCCGCGGAACATATTTTTCTTCATGGCAAAGGCCGAGAGCTGCCATAATAAGAGGTTCACTGCAGGTCCTGCGAACGCCACTATGGAATGGGTGAGCGGGCTTGTGATGCCAGTTATGGAGACATAGGCTGGCACGAAGGCGATAAAGCCAAGGAACCATTTGAGGAAGATGCCAAAGACCAGGCCGCCGTACGCCGCATGAAAGGTGGCGTTCATCCCATATGCCATCGCAACAAACTTATGGCCGAACTCGTGCAGTATTATGGCAGGGGCTGTGAGGAGTATCGCATACAAGATATCATCATACCAGTGCTTGCTCGCGAGATAGCTTCCCATATCCACAAAAGGCACACCATGCTCAAGCTCATAACTCCCATCGCCGGAGCGCTTCATCGTGAGGTTATTGGGGTCAAGGCGCTTCTCCGGTTTCTTGAAGATGTCCTTAAATAAATAGCCCACTACAAGGGTCATAACGACAATATCCACAATCTCCATGAAAGAGAGCAGTGCCATGGCTCTATCTGGGTTTACCTGCTGCTTAAAATGCTTTCCCCGCCCTCAGATGAAGAGCGGAGCGAGCACGAGCGTAATGGTCGCGAGCAGCTTTATAACGACATGCAGGCTCGGCCCGACTGTATCCTTGAACGGGTCGCCAATCGTATCGCCGACAATGGCTGCATCGTGTGCATCAGTTCCCCTGCCGCCGTAGGCGCCTGTCTCGATGAGCTTCTTGGCATTATCCCACGCGCCGCCGCCGTTGTTCATGAAAGTCGCGACAAGCACGCCGGTGATGGTCGCGACCATGAGGAACGCTCCCATCGCCTCTGCCTTCAGGATAAAGCCTATGACAACTGGAAAGATGATAATCACCAGGCCAGGCAGAACCATCTCCTTCAGGGATGCGACAGTAGTAATGTCCACACATCTCACATAATCAGGCTTCACTGTCCCTTTGAGGATACCCTCGTTCTCCCTGAACTGGCGCCGCACTTCCTCTATGATAACTTTAGCCACTTTACTCACGCCTATGAGGACGATGCCGCTGAAGAGGAATATCAGCACTCCACCGAACATCGCCCCGCCGAAAATATTGACACTGGCAAGGTTGATGGTATCAAAGGGCTTCCCTGTCAGGTGCGACACTGCTTCCATATAAGCGGCGACGAGCAGGAATGTGGCCAGCACAGCAGTGCCTATGGCATATCCCTTTGTAAGTGCTTTTGTCGTGTTGCCAAGAGAGTCCAGCTTGTCTGTCCTGCGGCGGATTTCCTTTGGCTGGCCGCTCATCTCAATGATGCCACCGGCATTATCGACAATCGGCCCCAATGTGTCCATCGCGAGAATATAGGCCGCGCAGATGAGCTTGCCCATGGTCGCGATTGCGGTTCCGTAGAGGCCGAAGACAATCGGGCTCACACCTATATCAGGAATCGCTCCCCTCACTCCTGCGTGATAGGAGAGCAGCAGCGCCGCTGTGATTGTAGCAATGGGTGCGAGTGTCGATTCAAAGGCAAACCCCATACCTGAGATGATATTCGTCGCGACTCCAGTGATTGAGGACTCGGCCATAGTCTTCACAGGCCTGTGCCCCGAATCGGTGTAGTACTGGGTAATCTTGACGAGGAGGATATTCGTCACTATTCCTATCATCCCGCACACGAAGAACCAGAACCACGTCTCTCCTAAGAAGGCCTTCGTGATAAAGTAGAATGCAATTGCCCCCACAATGTCAGTGAGGATATAGCCGCGGTCGAGAGCGTGCATAGGGTTCTCATCCTCGTTCTTCATCTTCACAATAAGAATGCCGATAACTGTAGCTACAAGGCCGACAGCGCGCATCACGAGCGGAAACAGCACCCAGACAATATTGTCAGTGGCCAGGGTTATCGCCACGCCGAGAATCATCGCACCGATGTTCTCTGCAGCAGTGGACTCGAACAGGTCAGCGCCCCTGCCTGCGCAGTCACCTACATTGTCGCCGACAAGGTCAGCGATGACAGCTGGGTTCCGGGGGTCGTCTTCAGGGATGCCTGCCTCAACTTTCCCTACAAGGTCTGCCCCCAAATCCGCAGCCTTTGTGAAAATACCCCCACCCAGTTGTGCGAACAGGGCCACGACAGATGCGCCGAAACCATAGCCGACAAGCAGGAAAGGAGTCTCAATAGGGTCTCCCCCATACAGGAGATACAGGCCGACGATACCAAGAAGGGACATCGTCACGATGATGAGGCCAGAGATTGTCCCGCCATACAGGGAGACCTTTAACGCCTCATTGACGCTTCGCGTCGCAGCGCTCGCTGTGCGGACATTGGCGCGGATGGAAATCCACATCCCTATGAAGCCGGCGAGCCCTGAGCAGAATGCGCCCAGAACAAATGCAACTCCCGTCTTGATGCCCAGGTTGAGGTCTCCGCTAAGGAGATATATCAGGAATATGCCCACCGCCAGGATGACAGTGATAAAAGCAATAGTTTTGTTCTGCCTCTTAAGGAAGGCATTCGCTCCCTCGCGGATGGCGCTGGAAATCTCCTGCATCTTCTCATCGCCTTCGTCCCTTCCAAGAACGTAATAAACGAGATAACCGACGAACAACAATGTCACTAGCGAAAGCGCCAGTATCAGCTGAATGAAAAAATCCATATCAAATCCCCCTCGTAGTTCAGGACTGCCCCTGTCAAGAACATCATACCTGCCAGAAACTTACTCTTTATACAGCAGGTTATTTAAAAAGTTTTTGCCGCTATACCTGGAGCTTCACCGCATTCTCGAAAATATCCAGGCCCTTATCAACCTCTTCCTGGGTTGTGATAAGAGGTGGGATGATGCGGATGACGTTTCCATTGGTGCCGCAGGCCAGCAGGATAAGGCCGTCCTGAAGGCACTGCTTCACTATCGCGTCGCGCCCCTCCTTATTGATGAGCTTCTTCTCAGGCTCCTCAGCCTTGATGAACTCAACCCCTATCATAAGTCCGAGCCCGCGGACATCACCGATGATGGGATACTTCGCCTTCATCTCGCGCAGGCGCTTGAAGATATGCTCGCTCAGCTTCATTCCCTTTGAAAGCAGCTTCTTCTCCTCGATGGTCTTGATAGTTGCGAGTGAAGCTGCGCAGCTCACGGGGTTGCCGCCGAATGTCGTGCCGTGCATATTGGCCTCCCAGCCCTCCATAAGGTCCTCCCTGCCGCCGACAGCACTCAGGGGGAAGCCTGACGCGATTCCCTTCGCTATGGTGATGATATCGGGGTCGACGCCGACGTGCTCGCACGCGAACCATTTACAGGTTCTGCCCATACCTGATTGGATTTCGTCGAAGATGAGCAGGATGTCGTGTTTGTCACAGATTTCCCGTAACCCCTTGAGGAAATCCGGCGGTGGCACGATATAGCCGCCCTCGCCCTGCATGGGCTCGACAATCATACAAGCAACACTACCTGGATCCACCTGGTGCTTCAGTATCTTGTGCAGCTCATCAAGCGCGCTGGCTGTGCATTCCTCTGGTGTATCACAATAGGGATCCCTATAGGGATAAGGGTAAGGGGCGATGTGCACCCCAGGCAGCAAAGGCGCATAATGGCTGCTGTACTTCGCTTTTGAAGTGGTGATACTCACCGCACCAAAAGTACGCCCATGAAATGCTCCCCTGAAAGCGATGATGCCCTGCCTTTTTGTTGAGAATCTGGCAAGCTTCAATGCCCCTTCGACTGCCTCTGCTCCTGCATTGCTGAAGAAGAAACGGGTTATGGGTCTCGGAGTTATCTCTGCGAGCTTCTCAGCGAGGGCGACGACTGGCTCTGTGCGGAACATCGTGCCATGGTGAATCATGTTGTCAATCTGCTCTTTTGCAGCTTTCACCACAGCAGGATGGTTGTAGCCGATATTGGTCACTGCGACTCCAGAGGTGAAGTCAAGGAACTTGTTTCCGTCATAATCTTCGACATACACTCCAGATGTGGCCTTGACAGCAATGTCAGTCTCCCAGTCCAGGACAGTGGCAAATACTTTCTTCGAGCGGTGTATCAGGTTCATTCTGATGCCTCCTTTACTTCAATGATTTCGTTCAGCCTCTTCATCAGCACGCTTTCAAGCTCCGGGCACTCAAGCTCGTAGCGGACGCGCCGGGTAGGATGACTGATTTTGATAATAGACGCAAGATTTGTCGGGGTGGCGATGAGCACAAGGTCGCAGTCCACAGCATTAATGGTCTGCTCAAGCTCCTTGCGTTGCTCCTCTGAATAGCCCATCGCAGGCAGAACATCCTTCAGATGGGGAAAGTGCAGGAAAGTCTCCTTGATAGACCCGACAGATGCTCCCAATGGGCTGACTATTTCCTCTGCGCCGTGCGCTCTTGCTGCCACAACACCTGCACCGTATGGCATCCCACCATGAGTCAGGGTCGGGCCGTCTTCGACGACAAGCACTCGCTTGCCGTGCAGGTTGTCTCCCCCTTCGATAGTAATGGTGGAGCCGCCCTTGATGATCGGCGCATCTGGATTCTCGGCCTTGCAGTTCTCCTCGACTGTTTTCACGTCGCGGGGGTCTGCGGTGTTGACCTTAGTGATGAGCACGATGTGCGCCCTCTGGAGATTGACCCGTCCGGGGTAGTAGCTCAGCTCATGCCCGGGCCTCAGGGGGTCTGCGAGCACAAGGTGGACATCCGGCCTGATGAACGGCAGGTCGTTGTTGCCGCCATCCCAGATGATGATATCAGCCTCTTTCTCCGCTGCCTTGAGTATCTCCCCATAATCAACTCCCGCGAACACGATGAAGCCGCGCTCGATGAGGGGCTCATACTCTTCCCTCTCTTCGATTGTGCAGTGGTGCTTCGCCAGGTCCTTGACAGAGGCGAATCGCTGGACTGCCTGCTGCTTGAGGTTGCCATAAGGCATGGGATGCCTGATAACAACAGCCTTCTTGCCGAGCTTTTTGAGGATGTCGCACACTGCGCGGGATGTCGGGCTCTTACCGCAGCCTGTCCTTACTGCACAGATGCTCACCACCGGCTTGCTGGATTCTAGCATAGTCTTATTCGGACCGAGAAGCATGAAATCAGCGCCTGTGGCGAGCACATGTGAGGCCTTCTCCATCACTGTCTCGTGCGAAAGGTCTGAATAACTCAGGCACACGAGGTCAACATTGTTTCCGAAGATAAGCGACTCGAGCTCTTCTTCTGGCTGGATGGGAACTCCCTCTGGATAGAGACTGCCAGCAAGCTCCGGCGGGTAATGCTTCCCCCCTATACCTGGTATCTGCGCCGCTGTAAAGGCAACAACCTCGTATTCGGGGTTGTCGCGGAAGACCATATTGAAGTTATGAAAATCCCTGCCTGCTGCTCCCATGATGACGACGCGCTTTTTCTCTGCCATAGTATCACTCCTTTTTCGCGAGCTCTTCTGTGTCGAGCTGTGCCCTCTGCAGCCTGCCTGAATAATCCCTATACACCACTTTCAGGCGGGTATAAAATTCTATCGCGCCCCCCATGCCACCTGCTTCCTTGTGGCCGATGCCAGTGTGCTTGATGCCTCCAAACGGCAGGTGCACCTCGCTTCCTATGGTCGAGGCGTTGATGTACACCAGGCCGGATTGGATGTCGCGCTCTGCTATGGCCGAGGAATTCACATCCTGTGTATAGATTGAGTTGCTCAGCCCGTATTTCGTTCCGTTCACTATCTCGATTCCCTCTTTCAAAGATGAGCATTCGAGCAGTGACAGCACTGGCCCAAAAATCTCCTCCTGAGCGATTCTCATGTTAGGAGTGACATCAGTGAACACTGTGGGCTCGTAGAACCACCCGCTTTCACAGCCCTTGGCAGCGTAGCGTGAGCCGCCGATGAGCAGCCTAGCACCCTCTTTCTTGCCTATCTCGACGTAGCCCGCAATCTTCTTCAGGCTGTCCTCATTGATGACAGGCCCCACATCGGTCTCCTTCCTAAGGCCATCTCCCAATCTCAGCGTCTCAATCCTCGCGAGCAGCATCTCTGTGAACTGCTGTTTCACCTTCTTATGCACTATCACCCTGCTCGCTGCGGTACAGCGCTGGCCGGTTGTTCCGAAGCCGCCCCACAATGTCCCGTCCACTGCGAGCTCAAGGTTCGCGTCGTCCATCACAAGGATGGCGTTCTTTCCGCCCATCTCTGACGCGATTTTCTTGTGGAGTTCCCCGCAGAGCCCCTGCATCGCGATTCCTGTCTTGCTTGAGCCGGTGAATGAGATAGCCACGACATCAGGATGCTGCACTATGGGATTTCCCACTTCAGAGCCAGTTCCAGTGACAATATTAAGCACTCCCGGAGGAAGCCCCGCTTCTTCAAAGCATTTGACAAACTCCATTGCGCACACCGGTGTCTCGCTACTCGGCTTGAACACGACAGTATTACCGGCAATGAGGCAGGGAAATATCTTCCACGCAGGTATCGCTGTGGGAAAATTCCAGGGGGAGATGATGCCGAAGACGCCGAGGGGCTCGCGGACGGATTTCATATCCTTATTTGGAAGCTCACTGTGCGTAGTCTGACCGAACATCCTGCGGCCTTCGCCCGCCATATAGTAGCCCATATCAATGGATTCCTGCACATCTCCCAATCCCTCAGGAAGGACCTTTCCCATCTCCTTTGTCACTAGCTTCCCTAATTCATCCTTCCTCCGCTCAATAACCTGTGCCACTTTTCGAAGAATGTTCGCGCGGATTGGCGCTGGCATCAGCCGCCAGGATTCAAACGCGGACTTCGCAGCCTGCACAGCGGCATCCACATCATCCTCTCCAGAGCGCTGCACAACTCCGACTACTTCATCAGCGTTCGCCGGGTTCGTGCTCGCAAAGGTCTTGCCTGTCTTCGCCTTTGTCCATTTCCCATTGATAAAATTCAGATAATCAACCATACTCCCACCTAGCCCATCCATTATGAAGCGCATTTAAAAAGCTTGCGGGACGCTGCTAACCCAACACGATATAGAGCTTCTCTGTGCGGCTGTAGCTGGTGTAATCAATATTCGCCGGGGTGTTATGCGTCGAATTCACATACGCAATTTCCACGCTGAAGCTGTAGGTCCCGGCTACTGCGTCCCTTGGAATAGCAACCCCTATACCATACACGTGCCTGTCATTGTTCATGATGTAGAGATGCTCCTCGTTCAGCGCCAGATTTTCAATCCAGGGCGCCATATTGGCCATGCGGACCCAGCCTGTCACCTGCTCCTCAGTATACGTCGAGCCAGAGGGCACAAGTGTAGAATGCACGCTCACATTGAAGCGGTTGCCGCCGGAAAGCTGGTTCGAAGAGGCCGCAGGGTTGAAATCATTCTGGTCAAATGTCTCAGGGGCGTTGAGCTTGTTCCTCACCCCAAGGGCAAAGAGTGTCATCTTGCCCCGCTCGACACCGTCCTCAGTATCTTTCCTGTTGAAGGGATTGACAACGCGCTCACCGCGGTCAAGAAGGTTAAACAGTTCCTGCTGGGTCTGCTCGTCTATCTGTCCTACATCCTCGAGGCCGGAAGAGTACATCTTCTTCACGAGGACAGTGCCCATCGCGACGATGACGAGAGAGATTATCAATACGACTATCATCTCTGCAGATAGCTCAAAAGAGGCTCGCCTCTTCATCTTCCTTACTTGATGAACTCGTACTCCTTCACGATGAGCCAGAGCAGCAGGAAGAAGACTATGCTTCCCGCGACTATCCACACGACACCCTCTGCGATGCCTGAGGAGATATAGCCTACTGTTTCGGCGCTGAATATCTTATAGAGGCCGAACATCATGATGAGCGTGCCGAGCCAGAGATACTTGTCCAGCACGAGCTTCAGTATGTCAAATTCCTGGTCATGGGTAAGTCTTTTTTTCATCATTCATCACCTATGGGATAGTCAGCCTCAGCTGCACAGTAGTGGGGCCCTCGCCTATATCAGCCAGGCAGTCAGTACCTTCAGTACAGCCGTCAATGTCAACCTTCACCGTACAGATGGTATCACCAAACAAGGCCATACCCTCGCCTGCCGCGATAATGGAAAGATACTCTGCGGTCTGCCCGCACTTAGTGACAGCTGGTGTAGCGGTGATGTGGGGAAGCTCCAAGGGGTCGCTCCACAACAACCCCGTGCCAGTAGCGGAACTGCCCACGCAGCTCTGGAATGTGGGCACGACAGATGGCGTGGGATCCAGGCCGCAATTCTTGTTATTATAGAAGCCTATGGTCAGCTGCTTCTGCCCCCCGCGGGCCAGCTCAAGATTACCGACCATGGTAATGGGCCTATCCGGTGTCGGGGGCTCGCTGAAATCAATGGTTTCAGCCTGCAGCCCTATCTTCTCGGCAAGCGAGCCAAAGAGGTTCTTCACGAACCCGAGACCCAGGCCGAGAATGGTAATCGCGATAATCAGAATCACGATAGCGTTGGCAGATAACTCAAGACTACCTCGCTTGTTCCTCATCCTCATGTTTTCACCTGTAACTGTTCGACGCCAGACGTTCATCTGGCGCAATAGTACTCCCGCTTTTTGAGGTTTATAAAGATTTCGCAGAAGATGAGAGAAACATCAGGAAAAGAGAGAAAACAAGAGAAAATAATAGAAAAGAGAAAAAAAAGAAAATGAAGAAGAATCGGCTAAGCGCCTACTTCTTCTTCTTCTTCGCGCCTGAAATCTTCACAGGCGGCATCTTCTTCCACGCAAGCTCGAAGAGGCCCTCAAGTGCATTGGCGAAATAAGGGGTATTGACCCAGATGCCAACGTCATAGCTTGGGTGCACGTCCTCGTCGTTCAGCACCATGAAGACAATCTGCTTGCTGTCCACGATACAGAACCTTGCGCGCGAATCAGTAGATCTTATTTCAGCGAACTTGGATAGCTCCTTCAGTGCGGGCATCGCCCTGTCGGGGTCGCTCACCGCAATCCGGAGTGCAAGCCCGCGGTCATCCATCTTCTTGAATGAGCGCTTGAGCATGCGCAGCTTCCTACTCAGGCCCTCGGGAGTGGTCACCAGGGTGACGCTCTCCTCAGCAGAGCGGATGACAGCCTCGAGCTGATCGTACAGATTTTCACGTCCGCGGATGGCTCCTGAAAGATCAGTCGGGTCGACAAGGTCGACTCCCTGCTTATGGAGCAGGCTGAGCTCGTCGAGGAGGTTGGAGTCCTTGAGCTCTGCGAGCAGCTTGACCTGCCTCTCAGCGTCAGTATTGACCCTTTTCTTCATCCTTTCGATTACCTCTTCAGGAGGCAGTGCAATATACTTTATGGGCTTACCGAGCTTCATCACAACGAATCCCTTCTTCTCAAGGCTCTCGAGTACGTCATAAGTCCTTGAGCGAGGGACATTCGATATGTCACTCAACTCGCCAGCAGTTGACACTCCTCTTGAGAGGAGAGCAGTCCATAGCTTGGACTCATAGCTGTTTAAGCCGAATACTTTCAATTTCTTCAGGAAATCTTTTTCCACTATCATTTTCGTTGTACCTCCAATGTGCCAGTCAGTATATTTGTTGTCACTGGATGAGAATGAGAAAGTAGGTTTTATTTATAAAGCTTTGCATTTTTGTCACTAGAGGGTGAGGAAATACATGTACTAAATCTCAGAAAAATATAAAATATTATTCACCATCCAGTCATAAAAACATACATTTATTCAGTATTTGAATATATGCTGAATATATATTCCAATTGAATAAGAACACGTGGCATCCCCGTACTATTCAGCCTATGTAGCTGGTCTCCTTATTCAGACCTGGGCGCATCTTACCAAGAGTCCGCCCAGACATGCCTGAATCACCCTGGCCGAGGCCCTTGCTCTTCCTCAACAGCTCCTCATCTATCTCGCGAATCTCGTCGTCCATCTTCTTGAGGTCGAGCCGCAGGTCGAGCTTGTTGTTGAGCAGCTCGAGAATCTCCCTCGCCCCCCGCATTCCCAGATACATGGGATGGCCATAGGTCTCGGCGAGCATCGCGACTCCCTGGATCTTCCTCCTGCCGGCGAGACCGACAAGCAGCCCGGACACGCCAACAATAGGCCCCACTATGCCGAAGAGCTTGTCATTTACATCCGTGCCCTTGCGATAGGAACTGACAAGCTTGTCAGAGTTGCCGGTGATGAACACCTTGGGCTCACGAGGCAGCGTCGGCAGCCCTATCCCGCCGAGAGTTATCACCTGCGACAGGCCGAGCTTCTCTGTAAGATCGAGCAAGGCGTCGCTGAACTCATAGCAGCTGGGCTCATCAATAGGCTGCACATCTCCGGTAAGGAGCAGCAGGTCATGCTCCCGGCCCTTAAGTTTTACATGATGAAGCGTGATTGCCGGAAGCTCGACGAGGTTGTCCTCATTCACGAAAACTGAATGGGGAAATGAATAGGAAAAGAACTCATAGCCCTTCTTCGCATTGAGCTCATCGACGAGATAGTCAACAGCGAGCTTGCCCACATTGCCTATGCCCGGCAGCCCCTCAATGAGTATGGGCTTGTTCAGTTTGGGAATCTCCTTCCCGAGTTTTGTGATGTTCCAGTTCATAGCAATCCTTCCTTCTTTCTCTGCTCTTCCTTCGCCTCGCGCCTGAACCTGGCGAACTTATCTTCTGGGCTATACTTTGGCGGTTTCGGAAGGAAGGTCTTTTCACCGCAGGCGCACTCCTCCTTCAGTGTATATTGACCACAAGCCCCGCATTTACGAATCCGCCGCATCGCCCTAGTCCAGCCGCTTGAAAGTAGCGACACCGTCATGCTTCTTCATGAAGCCGGTGATATTATCTGTAGCGAGCTTGAGAACAGTCTCAGCCTCTTTGTAATCAGGAGCGGTAATCTTCAGTGTATAAGTGCCAGAGCCCCTATATGTGAGCTCGATTACAGCCTCGCCCACCTTGATACCACCCACGTTCTTGAGGCCTTCTTTCACAATCTCGACACCGTCAGGGGCATAGCTCGTTACCTCGAGTATCCCTTCTATCAGCACCACTGGCGGCTGTATCCTGGCACGAACCTCAGCCTCGATGGCCTCTGCCACCTTAGGCTCAACCCCCAGGGGAGCGAGGAAAGGCTCCTTGCTCTCCACAATCTCGTTGAAGCAGAGGTGTATCATCTCATAGTGCTTAAGAATCTTTGGGGCGACTTCAGTGTAGAATTCCTTGAATTTATGCTTCAGGCGGAGAGCGACTGTCTCGATAATCTTCTCGGCAACCTGCTCCTGCTTCAGGGCTTCCATCTTAAGCCGGCGCTGGCTCTCGTTCACTCTCCTCAGTGAGAGGTCAATGTGGCCGCGCTCGATGTTGATGCGCAGCACCTTGCACACGACTTTCTTTCCCTGGCGGACATAGTCCCTGATGTTCCGTATCCTTCCAGGAGCTATCTCTGATATGTGTATCATACCGTGCTTATGGTACTCATCAATCTCCACGAATACCGCGTGGGAATGAATCTTCGTGACCGTGCACAGCACGACTTCAGAATTCTCAGGATAGCCTTCCTTATGAAATAGCATTCTAGTCCAACACCTCGAGGATGCGCGACTTCACTCGGGTCTTCCCGCCTGTTGACTCTGCCAACACAGTCTCGCACACGAGGCATTTCACATCCATGGCTGCCTTGCCGAAGATAATCTGCTCGTTCTTACACTTGGGGCATCTCACCTTGATGAAGCGAGATCCCGGCTCTGGTAATACTTGTCCCATAACAGTAATCCTCCATCCATTCATCTGACTAATTGGATTGTCGAGGAGAACCTTCAGCGCTTTATAAAGTTTTGTCGATAGTCGGCGGCATAGAAGAGTTTTTAAATAGCCCTGCAAACGTGGCGAGCATGGGGAATTCAAATGCGCTACGTGTCGCTCTCTCCCAGCTCAACCCGACAGTAGGGGCTTTGGAAGAGAACGCCGACAGGGTAATCGCAGAGATAAAAAAGGCTGCCGCGCAGAAGGCTGAACTCATTGTGTTCCCTGAGCTTGTTATTTCCGGCTACGGCTGCGGTGACCTTGTGCTGCGGAAGCAGTTCCTCAGGGAGGAGCGGCGCCAGTTGAAGCGGATTGCCCGGGCCACACGCCGCTTCAAGAACTTGTACGTCCTGCTCGGCTGTTTCGACGAGTTCAAGGTGAAGAATGGCTCAAGCGAAGAGAGCGGCCACTGTGGGAGATGGAAGCCTGGGAAGGACGTCGCCAACAAGGAAGTCTACAATGCTGCTGCACTCATACGGGCAGGCAAGATTGAAGGCTTCACCCACAAGATACACCTCCCCACGTATGATGTCTTCGACGAGCTGCGATGGTTCAGGGAAGGCAATACCAATAGGCTCGTGGTCCTTGAATTCCCAAAAAAGACTGTCCGGCTTGGCGTGTCGGTGTGCGCTGACATCTGGTGGAACGACATCATCGCCTCACAGGCAAAACAAGGCGCAGACATCCTCATCAACCTCTCAGCCTCGCCATTTCACCAGCGGAAGATGGCGATACGGGAGCGGATGCTTGCCTCTCTTGCCAGGAAGCATGATTCCCCCATAGTGTATGCAAACCTCGTTGGCGGGCATGATGGCATCGTGTTCTACGGCAGGAGCTATGTAGTGAGCCAGGTAGGAAAGATTCTCGCTGAGGCCAAGTCCTTTGAAGAGGATTTCTTCACTGTCGACATTCCCCTGGCGAGCAATGGGCGGCGCGGCAGGAAGCCATACTCACGCATCACAGAAAAACGGCGCATCTCTGAGATACGCAAGGCCCTCGTGCTGGGGCTGCGAGATTATGTGGAAAAGAACAATTTCCCCGGAGTAATCCTTGGCCTGTCAGGAGGTATTGATTCCGCGCTTGTCGCTGCGCTTGCGGTCGAGGCCCTAGGCAAGGACAAAGTAACTGCGGTATTCATGCCCTCGCGCTTTACCTCAGAGCTGAGCAGGCGCATTGTGCATGACATTGCCGGCAATCTTGGCTTCTACCTCCATGAGATATCCATTGACGAGTTCTACCAGGACTTCCTCGACACGCTCGCAGAGTCCATGAATGGCGTCGAGAAGAGTGTCGCAGCAGAGAATATCCAGGCGAGGCTACGCGGGATGCTCCTCATGGCACACTCCAACAAGAACGGAGAGCTTGTGCTGGTGTGCGGAAACAAGAGTGAATTGGCGACTGGATACTGCACGCTATATGGCGACATGGCGGGCGGCTTTTCTGTATTGTCTGACATCTACAAGACAGATGTGTATGTTCTTGCGCGCCATCTAAATGCCGAGTGGCGCAAGAAGCGGAAGAAAGAGCCTATACCTCGGGCAGCCATCACCAGGGAACCCACTGCCGAGCTCAGAGAAAACCAGACAGACCAGGACGTGCTGCCGCCGTACGATGTGCTAGATGCGATTCTCAAGCTGCACCTCTGGAAGCGCAAGGGAGCGAAAGAGATTATCAGGCAGGGGTTCGATGCAAAAACAGTCCGCTCAGTGCTCCACATGGTCAAATGTGCAGAGTTCAAACGCAAGCAGATGCCCCTTGGCATAAGGGTGAGTTCGAGCAATCTTGGACAGGGAAGAATCTACCCAGTAACAAACAACTATTCCTGTTAGCAAAAACGAATCAGATGACTAGAATATGTCTCCTGTATCTTCTTCGTCTTCCATCTCAACAGCATAGAACGAAGGGTCGTCGTCATCGCCGCCGATTCCGACTCCGCTGAGCTTATCTTTCGCGAGGTCAACTCCTTCTCTCGCGGTTCCAACCAGGCCAACCATTTCTTTTCTGGTCGCAAAATTCACCAGCCGGGCGAGTGAGTCCGCAGCAATGACATAGAAAAGTGGTTTGCTCACTTTGTGTGCAGCTTGGCTTGCCACCACCTGAGCAAGTGAACCTCCAGTGGTTCCAAGATTATAATCATTATCATCCCCATCCTCAGCATTAATATCGTTTCCAATATCCTGATGGCGGTCGAGAATCTCATCATAAGTAGCTACACAATAATCTGCAAAACCGGAAAGTGCCATCTTAAGCTTTCGCTTTGTCTTGTCAGTTTCCTGCTGAGCCTTGTCAAGTAGGTCATCCAAAAATTTCATAGTTATCCCCTCTGAAGAGGTGGGTTCTCGTACGATTTAAGAAAGTATCCTGTATGCGGGGAATCGCTTATTCCACCTGAGCTTAGTTCCTGCCGAACAGCAGATAGAGGATGACACCTACTACTAGTCCCCCTGCAATCTTAACGACAAGGGGATGGCTAAGGAAACTCGTTTTTTGGACAGCGGGCTGAGCCGGTGATGCCGCTGCTGGCGCTGTCGCTGCTGCCGCGCTCTCAGCGCGCTTTTTCTTCACCTCTGCCTTGAGGCGCTTCTTCTCTATTTTCAGTGCATCATCACCCATTTTACTCTTCCTTCTTGTCTTCTTTCGTCTCTGGCTTATCTTCTGGCTTCTCCTTCAGCTCCTGCTGTCCGCCAGTCTCCTTGCTCTCCTCAACACCATCATCGTCAGGATTCTCATCGTCCTTAACCTGTTGCCTCTGGACATAGCCGATGCCCAGCACAAGGAGCATGGTGATGCCGCCAAGGACATAGAGGATGCTCGTCAGCCAGGGCGAGCCCTCATCTACTGCGGGAAGGTCGCCAGGGATTTCCGCGACCACAATCGCGAAGACTGAGAAGCTCTCTGACGCTGCCTCGTAATGGTATTCTGTGTCTGTCTCACCGGTCAGTGTGGTAGCCATAGGATACCACCCGCCATCGACATAATGCTCCATGCCAATATCATCATAAGAATGCCCCTTTTCAACTAGCCACTCTTTTTCCACTGCGAACTCGAAGGTGGCGCTCACCATGTCAAGGCCCTGGTCCTCCACGTCGAGATAGCTGTACACAGGCATCTCTTCTCCTTCTTCTGTTACTGGGGCAGCCTCGACCTCACTGGGCATTTCTTCAGAGGCAGTCACTGTGATGTCCACTTGGACCTCTTCTTCTGCTGCTCCTGCTGCCAGCAATCCATAATCTGCAGGCGCGCTTCGCCTCACCTGAATAGTCAGGGACATCACAGGAGTGCCTTCCACGACTACCTCGACTTCCTCAGTAACTGGCTCGGGTTCAGGCTCAGGCTCGGGTTCAGCAATAGGTTCTGGCTCAGGGTCTGGAGTGGGATCTGGTGTTGGCTCAGGAACAGGTTCTGGTTCAGGCTCTGGCTCTGGCTCTGGCTCAGGTTCTGGCTCTGGCTCGGGCTCTGCACAGGCATCGCAATAGTCTCCGCCGCAATCCACATCCACCTCGTCAGCGTTCTTTATTTCGTCATCGCAGGTCTCGAACGTGTCAGTGCATTTTCCCCTTGAACAGCCCTCATAGCCAAGGGCAGTACAACTCATCGCATTTTCTCCTATGCGATATTGCGCATCCGGTCCTGAGCAAGTATGATCTACCACAAAACAGCCGCTTCCAGTGCAATAGTCGTCAGGGCTGGCAGGGTCAGCAGAGTAGCAATAGTCCATGCTTTCCTCTGCTGTCGCAGGGCTGTCGCCGTATTTCACAGAGCCTGCTGCGTTGTAGAGCAGCCCTCCATCAGTATCGAGGCAGTAGGGATAGGTAGCTGCGACAGGGGACAATGTCCAGAGGAAAAGTAAGACCAACATGATGAGTTGTCGTTTCATGCAGTGCTCTAAGAAGTGATGGTATTTATAGTTTAGGAATTTCAGCATCACGGAGGTAAATAGAACTCCTATGGCCTAGGGTAATGACTAGGATGAGCAGTTTCTCATCATGGAGGTCTATGATTACCCTATAATTCCCCACCCTAAGGCGATAATAAGGACTGTCTACGAGTTTAATGACATGAACGTATGGCCTAATCCTACATCTTTTCAGGCAGGCGATTATTCTCGCCTGAACATCTACTGGAAGCTTAAAAAACTGCTTCTCTGCCCGCGTAGTGAATTCTATCTTATAAGTCATTTCCTCAGCCGCATCTTCTTTTCAATCTGTTCGAGGCTCACTGTCCTTCCCTTGCGGAAGTCCTCGAGTCCATCCCCTATCGCTTTCTTCGTCTCTTCCGAGAGCTCCATCGTGTCCTCGATGAGGTCCCAGATGACGTCCTCGTAGCTCTCCTTAACGTAGAGCTTACGCTTCTTCAACTCCTTGAGCAGGCGCCCGCTCACCTGGATTGTGGTTGCCATAGCAGGCATATAACTCACCATAGTTTAAAAGCCTTCGCCTTAGAATCCCTTCTTCAAGTAGCATTCATAAGCGCTTCCTCCACTGTTCCGCAGGATTTCCGAGAAGAACTAACTGCCAATCTTGAATTCGTAGAAGCGTTCCCGGCAGTGGCCTGCTGCCTCGTGTATCTGCTCCTGATTCAGCATATGGATGCCCTTCAGTCTCTGCATGAGCTCCTCAGTGCCGGCACTTGCCATCCAGCCTTTTTCTGAGGCATAATCGCAGAGCAAGTGAAGCACAGCACGGGCAGCATGATGATGCTCACCTGATTGAGGATGGTTAGAGTGCCTCACGAGCGTCCCCAGAGTGAAGTAAGGGTTCGGCACCTTACAGAGCTGGCCCACAAAGGCGATTACCTCAGTAATGGCATTTTTGCGGCCAACACCCTCAGGAAGGTAGTCGCGTATGAAGCCTGCATGGGCTATATGTTCTGCCTCATCATCATCAGGAGTAAAGCGGATATGCTCTCGCTCGTGCACCCTGAGCCAGTTGATATAGGACTCTTTTGAGTATTCTTCATCCTCATCGAAAGAGCGCTGGTAAAGGAGCGCCGCGAGTCCCTGCGGGCTTGAGTGCGTTGTTCTTGAATCATACATAGGGTGACTGGCCGTACCAATCCACTCCCGGACATACCCCTCTACATAAGCGCGTGTGACTCCAGAATCTGACTCATCTCTGATAAATATCTCCCCTCTCTCAGGGAGGGCACTCCCATGAGAATCCAGTGTCGTGAAGCTTTTCCCATAATCATAGAGAATCTCTGTGACGATCCTGCCATCTACATGGATTTCCTGGCACTCATTCACCTTCAGGAGATGCAGATGGGGATGCCGGATTTCCCCTTCAACGTTTATCCTGAGGACAGGATGGTATCCTTCCATCATCTTGCCGAATATCTCCGTCATAGTCTCCTCGATGCCCACGTCTCTGGATTTCCCACCAACATCCTCTATCCTGGACCACTGCTCGAGGTCAAATGGCTCAAGGTCACTATCCCACCCCATGGCGAAATAAGCACGGAAAGCATCGGCGAGAGGGTTAGCGATTTCATCAGCATCATCGACTATCTGCTTCCACGTCTCCAATAACTGGTCCCCTCTTAAGTCCAGCCACGGCTCAAGCTCCTCCTCGCTCACGCCCCGGCTCACTTTCTCCTCACGCTCCTTCATGGTCGAAATGAAATCTTCCTTGAAGTTATTCAGATTGCTAATGAGGTATTCCTGGGGTGTCAAGGATGTCATTCTGCATCCCTCAGATAGTAGAACTTGTCGTACCAGTGGCCTGCTGCCTCACGCACCTGCTCCTTAGTAAGCTGGTCGAAGTTGCGCATCTTGTGCTTGAGATTGAGACCGTCGCTCTCGAACCAGTGGCCATGCTTCTCGTTGTATTCGCATAAAAGCGAAAGAATGACTCTAACAGCTGGCTGATGGGGGCTCTGAACATATGGGTTCACAAACCCATGAATATATGTTACAAGGCGATGCATGGGATACTTCGCGTCCCGCATCTCAAGGAGAAGGGGAGTAAGCTCCATGAGAGCCTGCTCATATTCATACTCCCGCACGCGACCCTCAAAATAGCCTGCCTCTTCACATCTCTTCATCAGGTCATCATCAATAGTGTACCTCAGGTGCTCAAGCTCGTGCATCCGGCAGCTCTCCAGCAGTGCCTCTTTTGACTTATCATCAACAGTATCAGAAGTGGCGAGTAGCTCCAGCATCACATCCTGCAAGGGAAGGAAAAAATCCTCCTCAATAATCCTGCGTTCCCTATCATTATCAATCCCGGTTGTGAATTTGTCCAGGCTGATAACAGACCTGCCCTTCTCAGGTAGTGCGTATCCTGGATGGCTTAGTGGATTCACACTCACACTGCTGTCAATGAGCCATTCCTCAACAGTCCTGCCGTCGATATCATGAGTAATCAATTCCTCAAGTTTCAGTATTCTCAGGACAGGCCAGGCCGCGCCTCCAGGTGATTGAAACACTGTCGCATCAGCCATGTAGCCCTCCAGGCCAGAGTTGAGCAGTTCCTCCATCTTCTCCTCAACGCCAAGGTTGCGGCTTCGGTCTCGGGTATGTTCTATCCGCGACCACTCCTCAAGAGAAGCGTTGGTTTCCAGCCCTTCCGGACATCCCATGGTGAAATAGCCCAAAAGGCCCTGGAATAGGTCATCATTCATATCTCTCGCCATGGCAAGTGTGTCATCCCTTACAGGAATAATGTCACTATTGTCAGAATAGCCCTCAGGCTGCGTCTTCTTCATAAACATGTATGTAGCCAGGTTATGCAGCAGCTTCTCCTGAAGCTCGGGCTCTGTTATCTCGTCGCTCTGACTATTCATACATATATCAATTGGGAGTGTTATTTAAATATTTTACCATTAAAAAGTGGTAAAAATCATAAAATTTATATACTTAAGGGTCTGATGTACTAATAATGAGCCTGAGCGAGCTAGTGGAACGCGCAGAGAACGGTCTCCGAGGTAATCTTGTAGAACTGTCAGCCCTTGCGCAGACAGCGCTGTATTCTGCTGGCGCACTCTATGGAGAGCATCTCCAGGCAGTAGGGCAGGCAGGTGAATGGCAGTACGACCTTCTGCACGGTCAGCTCAGCGACTTCTGCACAGCAGGGGCAGAGGCCTCCCTTCTCGTAGGGCTGGCATACAGCCTGGCAAAGAGGAGCGAGCTCGACGAGAAGAGCACTGAAACTGTTGCCAGATTCGCAGCCTCAGTTCCCATTGTGACCCTCACATTGCTTGAGATCCAGCAAATATGGAACCCAGACTTCATCTTCGACCCTATAGACATACTGGCATACGCCGGCGGTGCGGCCCTCGCGTACTGCGGCTACAAGGCATCCACTAAGGTGAAGAATTGGTGGGATGAGCGCAAAGCGCAAAAGGAGGCAGCGTCGAGCAAAGCTCGACTGGCCTCTTCGTCATCCGCTTCGCTCATGCCGAAGGAGGAGCTCTGATGGATGAGAAGGACTGCTGCGGAGACCTTGTGTGGAACATCATAAAGGCAGAACTCCCGAGTGAGGCACGAGTGCTCGGAGTGGGCCCGGGGCTCTACTTTGTCGGAGGTATCCCCTGTCCGCCGATGGACATAGGGCTGTTGGCGATTCTCGAGACCCTTGAATCAGGAAGCATGACCATCTTTGACCTGCCTTCAACAGTGGGAGATGGGGGTGCGCACAGCCCCGAGGAGGTAAAAGATTATCTCGACCTAGTGGTGCGTTATGGTGCTGACCTTGTCCCGTATGAGATTCAGACTGGCAACATCTTCAATGAGAGCATAGATCTCGGGGAATTTGACACCATCCATGACCACATGACTTGGATGTGGGCTTACCCCTACAAGCAGTCAATACACACCTCAAATGAGGAGCGCTTCTCTCTGCTCGCATCACGCTACGCATCCCTCCTCTCAGATGGCGGGAAGGCATTCTGTCATTACTGGGGCCATCTCACCCATGCTGATGAGAGAGATCTCTTCGCGCAATGCCTTGAGGACGAAGGATTCTCTGTGACGCTCTGCAAGGATACTGAGGACGGCTACATCATCACTGATCCCATAGTCAGCTATGAGCTCACAGAAAGAGGTATCATCAAAGAAGGAGTCGCGCGACCATTCCACGCTTCAGACGGGCTCATCATAGCAGAGAAGTAGCTCATTCATCCACTTCAATGAGTCTAATAATTGACGAACAGTTCTTCGAGGACAAGGCCAATGTCTGTCTTCTTGAAGCGATAGGTGTCGGTGTGTTTGCCGAGAAGGTTAGTGAACTGCAGGGTAATGTACACCTGCTCCTTCGGCACCTTGTACAGGGGCACCTGGTCGTCGCCAGTGTGGTGATACTCCGGACCGTCAGTGGCGCCGATGATTTTCCAACATCCCGTGACCTTCTCAAGACCGGTGGGCTCATCAAAAATATCATCAAGATTAAGGTCCATGGGGTCAGTTCCTGAGAACATTCCTTTCCTCTGGAACCAGACCAGCACTTCACGGAGAACTAACTCGTCGCAGCTGGGGGGGGCTGCCATACGTATATTCTGGAAAATAGCTTTTATATAGTTTTCTATCATCTCTCGGAGTACTGATTTCAGGGAAACGCGAGTTTCCCTCGTGAAAAGATTCTTAAGCGCCTGATATTCTCTTTCCTGTGGTGGGATTTATGGGGAGAAAATCTAAATACAAGGCATTGGCATCAGTATCACCGCTCGTGAGCCAGGTTATCGACGGCGAATGGACCTTCACAGGCAGGCTGGATGAGCTTCTCGGATGGATGGAAAACGGCCAGGTCACAGACCTCTTCAAGTACTACTGCAGGGATTTAGACACGCTGAACAACTGCCCGCTCAAAGATATCGAAGTCCACTACATTATGCACTATTATGAGACCTTCAGCGAGGACAGCAAGAACCTATTCACGAAGACCAGGAAACGGGACGCGCTTGTGGGCACAGGAATATATGGAGTCGGAGAGATTTTCAAGCGGATACCCAGATATAGTGATCTCGGGAAGGTATTCAAATTGCTCGGAGGGGCTGTCTTGTGCGGGACAGGCGGGGTGACTGCCAAGTACTTCCTTGACGAGAAGCAGATAGGCAATCAAATCCAGGAATGGACAGACTCCCTCTACAAAGCTGCAGAAACACTCGATGCCGAGGTGCAGGACTTCTTCTTTTCTGAGGAAGAATAGCCTCTTTAAATATATTGAATGCCTGTTCACTCCTATTGAGGAAAGGCTTTTAAGCGAACCTGGCTTCCCAAAACTCACATATTCATTGGGGGGAGAATTATGGAATCTGAAGAACGTAGAGAGCTGTATGAAACACTTGCCAGGGACTGTGAAGTCCTTCAGGAGATTCTCAGGGGAGATGAAAGCTTCACCGACAGCCTTGACCATATCACCACAGCGATGGAAGGCGGTTTAGAAGAGGGAGTAGATGCATTCACAGGCTGGTATTCAGTCGTATCGGAACTCGTTGAGGAGCCGCTCACGGACCAGGAAGCATATGCCATAGTGCTGTACTACAAGCAGAGGCAGGATTCCGAGAAGAGGAAAGACCAGCGGGAGACCCTACAGGTTTATGGGGGAAGCGCAGTGGTCGGCCTTTTCGGAGCATACATCAGAAAGAAGTATCCGGCCCAGAGAGTGATAGGCAACATTATGATTGGTGTTGGTGCGACCGGCGTTTGTGGTATGACTGCGATAAATATGGGTGCCAAGTGGGCGACAGGGAAGCTAACAGACTTCATCGACGACTACATGGACACGCTCTACGAAGTCGCGGCAGAGCTTGACGACGAGATTGCACAATCATTCTCTGAGGCAGTTGAGGATGATGAATACATGAAATTCAAGGTTGAGGGCATTCAGGATGAAGAACAGCCTGAAGACATCCAGGAGCATGTTATTGTTGACAAGCTCCCATATCAGATTAATGATGACGAGATTGGGGATTTGATGACTGAAGATACAGAAGAGGAATGAAGACAATGGAAGACAGAAAAGAGAAGTACGATGCATTATCAGAAGAGTATGACATCATGCAGGAGATTATCGACGGCAGAAGCTCGTTCACCGATATTCTCGGCCAGATCCAGGAGGGCCTTGAAGAGGGTGTCCTTGGCTCATTACGAGCCTTCACCGGCTGGTATCAGCTTGTGACAGAAGTTCAGGGAACGCCCCTGACCAATGGAGAACTCTCAGACATGGTGAACTATTACCTCACATTCTCTGAGAACACAAAGAATATGGCCTATAAGGTGCAGGCAGGCATGGGGGGCGTATCAGCGGTCATAGCTGGAATCGGTACGTACCTCAAGCGCCTTCCCGAGCGAAGACAGATTGGAACTGCACTTCAGATTGGCGGCCTTGGGGGGCTTGGAGCAACGGTCCTCTCTCATGTCCAGTACCGCATAGGCGAAAAGCGCGGAAAGCCTGATGTGGACGAGGCGATGGGGCAGCTTTATGATATTGCTACAGAACTCGACAACGAGGTGGAGCAGTTCTACCGCACCATGAATATTCTTCCCGTCATTGATGAGGAAGGGACTGAGTATGGTCTCGGCGCCCTGGACGATCCTCTCGAGGAAGAGCCCTGCGACTGCGGCGATTCCTGTGCAGGAGACGGCTCCTGCCACGAAGAGCCTGCTGACGATCCTCTCGACGACTGGCTTAAGGATGAGGACATCTTTGATGAGCCTGTTGACGAATCTGAGGACGGAGACCTATTCTGAGGGGATGAACATGGACGACAGAAAAGAATTGTATGAAGGAATCGCAGAGAACTATCAGCTGATGCAGGATGTCCTGAACAGGGAAAACAGCTTCCTGGACTCGCTCACAGAGATTGTCGAGCGCCTTGAAGGAAACCCTGACGAAGACGCTGTCAACGACTTCAACGAGTTCTACAACATGGCAATGGAAGTCGAGCCCACTATGCTTGAGCCCCACAAGAGGGATTTCGTGACAGCGGTGTACACCACATTCCACGAGGACGCAAAGAAGGAGCGGCTGGACACCAACCTCAAGCAGGCTGGCCTGCATGCGATAGGGTTTGGATGCGGAGTCATCCTTGGGAGGAAACCGGAGAAGAAATGGAAATACGCCGGGGTAGTTGTCAAAGCGCTCAATTCAGCAAGCCTTGGCCTGCTTGGATACAAGCACTTCACCTACGTGCTCGGCGAAAAACAGAGCCGAGAGCTAGTCCAGGACCACGTCGACGAGCTCTATTCACTTGCCACAGCGATGGATGTCGAAGTGATGCAGCTCAGCATGCACGACACGATGACAAGAATAGAGGAAACGCTTGACGATATAGGCGAAAAGTACGGGTTCGATGAAGAGCTTCCTGAGCTCGAGGAAGGAGAGCACTGGGAAATCATAGTCGAGGAAGTGCCTGATGAAGTGCCTGATTATGAGGTGTCTGATAAAGACCTGGACGCATACAGCTTAGATTTTGTTTCTGATGAGCTAGAAGACAACCCAGCTGAAGAGGAATGAGGATGATGGAAGGCATGGACCGCAAAGAGCTCTACACTGAAATCGCACTGGAATCGCCGTTCTTGCAGCAGGTGATTGATAAAGAAACCACTTTCACAGAGGGCCTTGATACGCTCGTCACCGGCATGGAAGGCGGCGACACGACCGCACTCATGGAGTTTGGCATCTATTATTCAATAATGGGCTGGCTCAAGGACGAGGAGCCCTGGTCAGACGACGAGCTGAACGATGTGGTTTCCTACTACCACTGGCACACTGGCAGCAACGGGAAAGTCATCCCAAAGCTCGCAGTCGCCTTTGGAATCGGAGGCTCGGGCTATCTCGCGCTCGGCCACATTGTCGCAAAAAAATTCCCGCAGTACAAGAAGATAGCACACATGATGAAAGGGCTCGGCGCAGTACAGATTGGGAGTGGGGCTATTGGAGGCATCGTGTACAAGAAGCATGGCAAGAAGTTCCGCGCCAAGGTCGACGACCTCGTGGACAACTTATACGAGATAGCAGCAGAGCTCGACGCTGAAGTGGATAAGGTATTCTCAACAACAACAGAAGACTTTACCCTTTTCTCAGTGCATCAGACCACTTCGAAGGAGGCAGCATGCGAATATAGTGTAGAAGTGCCGTTCGCGAGGGATGACATGCCCTATGTCGTTGCCGCAACAGGTAAGAAAGCCATCGGTTCAGCAGCCATTTTTCAAGAGGGCCTCATACACTATCTCCACGACCTCCGCATCGATGAGAACTGGAAGGATGACAATGTCCTTGAATCCATGGTGGAGGATACCTTGAACAAGAGGATTCCACCAGGGTATATGCTCGCTGTGCTGGACTGGCCAGCGCGCAAGCAGAAATACGTGGACGCAGGATTTGTCCATATCACCAAGGCAAAGGCAGAAGAGATGGGGCTCCCGTACAAGACGGACAGCTACTCCTCAGTTCCCGAGCATAAGGGGAAGTCATTGTTTGTGATGACAATGCCTGCTATCTGTGAGCTGTGATTAATCCTGAACAGGGCCAAGTGCACTCACCACAGCTGAGAAATTCATCTTCCGAACAGGTGCAGGACTCATCTCCTCCCAGTCGGTGCCGTCATATCTGAAAATCTTGTTAGTGTGCTGGAGCTGTCTTGAGTTCAGCACTCCGCTATATTTGAGTAGATTTGTCCGCAGGCCCACGTCCTCATCAATCATTCCGAGATATCTCCAGAGATAGTTTCCCGCAGCCCTCACAGTACCATGGTGCCATCGGTGAGGCAGGTCCTTCTCCCGCCGCCAGGAATCTGTCTCATAATTATAGACCAGATGCAGTTTCTTCACGTTGCCTTCGAAGTATGACCGGAAACGATTGTAATATATCGGATTTGGATTCCAGCCCCCCACAATATGGAGCTCGCCGTTCCACTTGTCGCCGCCACCATCAGTTATGGGTATGGGACAGTGCTCCATCATCTCCCAGGTGGCACTCTCCGGATGATAGCGCTGGTTCAGCGCACCCCTGATGCTATTATAGGGGCCTTGCCCGGTATTCCCAGCAGTATAGTAAATCCAGCCATCATGAGTGGTGGCAACAGGAAAGCTCTGGGGGTAGGGTGCAGCCTGCGTATCAAGATCCCACTCTCTTGACTCCAGGTCGAATCTCCAGTTCCACGGAACCCGGCTATATTTGCCTTCTATGTTGTCTCCCCCGAAAAGGTAGACATACCTGTCATCGATGACGGGATAGAATTTGCCGAGCTTGCTTCTCGCGTGGGGAAGGTCTGGCAGCAGGGTCCATTCATTTTCCTGGATATCATACATCTGCACATAGGGGCAGCATCCTGACTGGAATCTTGTCTTGCCTCCGAAGCAGTAAATCTTGTTGTCGTGCAGTGTCCATCCTGCTCCCTGCACTGCATGAGGCATGGGGTTGAGCTCTCCGTCCAACGAACTGTACCAGCGGTCTTCCTCGACATTATACACTGTGACGTCATCGAGAGTCTTCCCGTACTCGTACTTGCCGCCAATCGCCCACAAGAAATTCCCTTCTCCTGTTTTCATGTCAATTCCTCATCTCGGCTCAAAACTCGCAATTATGTCATCAAAGAGCTGTTCGTATTCCGCATAGAGCGGCTCGAAGGTGGTGAATGTTATGGTGTAAATGCTATGCTCATCCACGATATACCACTGCACAAAACGTCTCTCCATATCGTACACTGAAGCGGTGAAATCTACTCTCCCGGCAGGATAGCCGTTCACCTGCAAAACCTCAGTCTCGAGTGAGGTGAAGTTAATCAGAGAGCCAAGTTCCTCCAGGTTGGCGCCTATCACCACCTCAATGTCCGGCACTCCCACAGCAGGAATCTCCTGGGGAATGATATTAACATTAGTATAATCCTCTAGGTCCCTGAAGAGGTACACTCCCTGGCTGTGCTCCTCTATCCACTCGGCAGGCACGTTCATCACAAAATATTCTGACTCGAAGAATACCATACTGCCATGCTCAGGCTGCGGCTCAGGCGCGGAACACGCGGCAAGCAGCACCAGCACCATACATGCCAGGAAACGCCTCATGCAGGACTAACGCATCGCGCGGTTTTTATGTCTTTCCCGGCAAAAGGCGCATTGTATGTATTTACCATTTTTTGAGACGTAATTTTATAAGCTGTCCGGGACTCCGGAATGATACCAGGGAGGGATATTCATGACAACACTAGCAGACCACATCAAAGGATACGATACACTGAGTGAGAACCACGAGCCGCTCATGGATTTGGACGACGTGCGCGACTCATATCTAAAGTCCACGCGCAGGCTATACAACGGCTTCAGGAAGACCTTTCCGCTCAACCTGCTCTCGCTCTTCATCGACTGGGATAAGATGGACAGGCTCGCTGACGAGGCAGTCGATGAGATTGTCGAGAACGCGGGCGACGGTATGGTGAAGGAATGGTCAGTCTATCTCAGGGCAAAGGACATTCCTGAGGAAGACTGGGACGCTACGCTGCCCGGCATTGTCGCGGACGTATACGGCTCAATGGGGGCGTACGCAGAGTATGGCGAGGACCTTATCGAGGTCGGAAAGGAGATGTACGAGGAGATCAAGGAAACGAAGTTTGGGCTTATTGAGAGATTCACCATCAGGCCCATTCTCTACCAGGTCGCGGACTCGTTCATCACCGCAGGCACAAAGGTGCAGATTCTGGGCGAGGACTAAAAGCATGGCAATAGACCTGGACCACCTCATGGAGCTCGCAGAAGAGATTACCCCATTCATCGAGGAAGTGACTGGAAAAAAGGTGCCGATTGACCGCATCGTGTTCAAGGAAGGCCACGGCGTCGACAAGGACGACCCTGAGATGGCACGCTTTGCTGACGAGGCGACCCGCGCGAACTCCATGTATGACCTCAGGGACTGGTACTACGAGCTCATCACGAAGAAGGCGCTCCCTGAGATTGCGGTCGGAGCAATATACAATATCCTACAGTACAAGGTCATCAGCCAGCACATGGTATTCAACGGCATGGACGACAAAGGAAATTATATCATCCACGTCGCTCCAGGCATGAAGGATTACACTGACACGATGTTCCAGAACGTGCTGGCGCACGAGCTTGTCCATCCGATGGACGAGGAACTGTATGGCTTCTTCGACAGGCGCCATGAGCTCGTGTCCGAGATGGCAGACATCGAGGAAGAGCTCATTGAGTTCAAGCACTCGGTACCCACAGTCTTAGGTTATATAGAGCCGCTCCAGTATATCGAAGACATGGAAGCTGAGATAGAGGAGAAGGTGGAGGAAATCATGCGCCTCACCACTGTCATCGAATCCCACGCCATGTATGTTGAGCATAAGGTCGCGGACAAGATGGGCTGGGACATGGAAGACATATATGACCTTTCTCCAAAAGGGATTATCAAGCAGGTCATGATGGTGCCCATACTGCTCTTCCCCCAGTATCGCAAGCAGATGAAAATCTACCAGAACGGCCTCAATATTGTCAGCACCATATACAGCGAGGGGCTTGACATAGGGATGCTTGTCGACGATATTCCCAGCGAAGAGGAGCTCATGTTTCCGAGGCTCTACTTCGAGAACCGCGACATAGAGATGAAGAATGATGAGCTGATGAGTGGCAGTTATCTATTAGGCGGGATGAGATTTGAAGACCTCTGGAAGGAGGACGACGAGCTCGAGGAAGATCCTGACAACGAATAGCGTTCTTAGCTGAAGAGTGCGCTGAGTATTAGTATCTCGAAGAATACTGTAACTATTGCCGCGAAGGTAAAGGTAAGCATCTGCTCTTTTATGTGATCTGTAGACTTTTCTTTTGGCATGGTGTCTCCATGAGGCACATGTGGTATTGAGCGGTAAAGGCGCCAGCTCCTGGCTGTCCAGTAGAGTACGAAAAGAGTGGCCAGTGTCCAGGCGACAGCTCCTATTGTAAGTCCTATCCCCATATCCATTACCTCCGCGCAGTCGGAAAGCTCGCCGGGCTTGCAGGCTTTGCTGACTCTACTGATTCATTCTTCTTGCTGATGATATGCCTCATAAGGTACGCACCTGGAATACCGACCCCAATGGCGATATATTGATGAACATACACAAACGCGAACCCGCTGCCGAAAATGGACAGCCCCGACAGTATAGAGAGCCAGCCACCTTTCTTTACTGACACGACAAGCAGTACAAGGAACAGGACAACAGGAAGGATGACCAATCCCCCCAGAATAAGGGGGCTTAAAGTCTCTGCCGGCAGCACAAGGATGGTTAGGCTGAGTGTCAACCCGAGCCCCAACCAGGCGCCTGGAACGAGGCAGAGAAGCTGGATAATGGTGAACAGGGTCATGCCCGGCGCCTTCTTGGCTGGCGCTGGCTTCTGTTGGACAGGCTGCTGGACTGGCTGTGGGATAGCAGGCTGCCGCGGCCTTGGCTGGGCGGGCTGCTGCTGCTGCGCAGGTGATGTTACAGGAGGTAACACCCTATCAATATTCCCCTGGGTCCAGCCGGCCTCGAAGAGCTTCTGCCTTATCTGCGAGTCTGACATCCCGCTCTGCCTGCACTGGGCGATATATGAATCGACCTGGCTTGGAGGCTGCGCGCTGAGGTCAGCGCCGCATCTCCCGCAGTGGCTATCAGCCTCTAGATTCAGGGCAAAACCACACTTGGGGCATGTCCTGTTGACCATGCTATTTCTTCTCGCCGAACCTGAACTCTTTCCTGAGAATGCCTTTCATTATCTTAGGCGTGTATTTCAGCCCCCTGAGCAGGAGGTCTCCCGCACCGTCGAGGTCCTCGAACTGGCCAATGAATTCCTGCGCATAGCTCTCTGACAGCGCCACAACAAGGTCACAGTCGATAAGACCTTCGTCGTAGCCGGAGATTAAGAGGTTGTTTGTGTAGAGGGTGTATTCATCTGTCACGTTTCCGTCGTCATCCATGAACTGCACACCAAAGTTCTTGTCTGTCGCGTACTTCCACACGAAGTCGCACAGCTTTGGATACTTCTCCCTGAAAATCTCGTAGCCGTTGTTCTTCATCTCGATAAGGTCGTCAATCATGTGCCTCTCACCAGGAGGGACAACAACAATCCGCCTACATAAATCTATCGCAGGAAAGAAGGCCTCATCTAGCTTTTCGGCTTCGGGAATTCTCTCACCATGGGAATCTCACCGACTGGCTCCGGCTTTGGCATCTTCCGGTGCGCTGTTATAGCGATGGATGCGCTGATGGCGATGAAGAGAAGCGAGGCAGGCCACATCCAGGTGAGCAGGATTGCCCCTGCTGCGAACATGATGAGCGACGCGAGGAAGCCCCCTATATTTAGGAGTGAGCGCATCTCATAGAGGCACACTGCCATAATTCCAGCAGCGAAGATGTAGCCTAAGGGCGGGACAAGAAAGGCAACCAGCGCGAAGCCTCCCAGCCCGAACACCAGGTCAAATCCCGGGCCAGTGGCGATATCGAACCCATGGATAAACGTGATGCCGCAGAACGCTCCGGCAATGAGGGAGAAAAGCAGAAATATAGCGGCCCAGCCTTCCCGGTTTCGCCTCATGAGCTCGCCAAGATAGATTTTCTTCATGGCTTTTTCGGGGGATTCTACGCTAATAAAGCTTTTGTCCGGGTGGCAGGGCGAAAGCTATTCACTATTACTCTGTAAGGAGGCTCTACTCTAGCTTATTTCGGCTTGTAATCTACAACGACCTTCGCATCAGGGTACCTCTCATGTAGGGCTTGCGCCACAGCGAGTGCATCTTCGTGGTTGCGCTCATGGCACAGGAATGTGTAGGTTGTGTCAGACATCTTTGAGATCTGAGTATCCTCTCTTCCTGTAGTAAGAGCTGCTGAGTAGTGGCTCTTCTCCACCTTGATTGCCTCGAATTCCAGAAGACTCTTGAGGATCTCCGGTGTCATGAGTCCGCCAAGTACAAACCCTGTATCATTTTCATCGGGTCGGCCGCCTTCAATCAAGATCTTGTACCCTGCCCTTGGAATGAACGCATAGGTCGCGGTTGTAGTGTCGCTGACTTTGACATCCAGCATCCGCTCAGGATGGGCAGAAAAATTCTCTCCTAGAACGTCCTGCACAAGATCCGAGAGCTCCTCTGCAAAAGCGATTTGGTCGTTGTATGCCTGTTTTTTTCTCTCTGTTAAATCCAATACCATTGTACTTCACTAATTAGAGAACATCAAAGATTTATAAATTTATCCCTTGTAAGTAGCAAAAATATAATCTATACATATCTTCCGAAGAACAAAACGAAACATTTTTATTATGAAACATAATATTTTATTATAAATTATAACAAAGTGATGCACCATGGTACAGGCGATAGTCAATCTCTCAGAGCAGGAGGACAGGGTCGTGCAGATTGTCAAGGGCAAGTTCGGCCTCCGGACAAAGGCCAAGGCAATCAGCTATATCATCGGCAAGTTCGGAAATTCCTTCCTGGAACCCGAACTTCGTCCGGAATACGTCGAAAAGCTTCGGAAAATCGAGAAGGAAGGTATATTTAGGACGTACTCTGACCTTGAGTCCTTGAGGAAGGACATTGAGGGCTCGGACGTACAGGATTGAGGATAAACTCATCAAGATTCTCAGCAAGCTCCGAAAAAAAGACAGAGCCACTTACGACGCAACCTTCGCGAAGATGCACCAGATTATCACCTGCAGGGATGTCAACCACTTCAAGAATCTGAGAAAGGCAGCATCTCAAACGAGTGCGCATCAGAAAGTCACTAGTGCTTGTGTTCAGCTATGATAAAGCCACGGATAGAATAGCTTTCTACAATCTCGAGCACCACGACCGCGTGTATAAAGATAAATAGGGGAAACCGCTGCATACGCTTTCGCGCATTTCGCTAGTCAGCCATGCTGAGCAGCTCTTCGTCCCGGATGCCCATCTCGCGCAGAACGCGTCGCCACCAGTCCTTTTTTGCTTTTATCGCTTCCATATTTGTCGCCTATATATATGATTGATTCAGGGATACTAAAAGGTTCTGAGCGAGAATTAGAACATATCAGCAAATGCCAGAAAGATACTCCCAGAGAGGCGCATTTCAATCCCTTCAGACCTTGCATTTCCCGTAAGGTTTTTATTACTCTAGGGTGGCACAAAAACCGAAAAATATATAAGGGACAGAACCCATTTAGATACTATGACGCGTGGTAATGGAGTGAGAGCGCTTCTCATCACAGGGGCACTTCTCAGCATGATGCAAGGAGGCAGACTAGTAGTTTCTTCTCTCGACGATTCCGAGCTTGAGGCACATCCTGACTACAAGGCATGCGTGGCATATGATTCTCTCAAGCCGCATTTTAACGACGCACGGGACGCCCTGGAATATCACGGTGCGAGCAGCGGTGTCATTGACGCTGGTAATGGATTTCCTGTTGCAATAGACAGCCCAGCCAGCTTTCCAGACCCCAGCGAAGCGAAAGACTCCCTTGAAGGGGCAATCGAGCTTGATGTTGACGACTTTATCAATGAGGACATCACCGCAGTGGTCAAGATTATTCCCGACGGCTATGACGTGCAGGTCGTGGACGGAGAACCAGTAGGCTATGGAACTTTTTCAGAGGAGCGCCAAGCCATTACTGATATCCAGGCGAACGTGCACGAGCGTGCTGGCTACCACTGTGATAAGGTTCCCCAGGAGCTTCTCTCCAAAGGTTTCAAACAAACTCTCGGTGGAATGGGGTTCACCTTTCTAGGCTTACTCGGGCTTGGCTTCAACAAGTATGCGGCAGAGCTCATTAAGGAGTGCCAAGAGCAAGAAAGAGGCGATGAAGCATGAAACTTCACAAGATCAAGCAGGCAGTGAAGAACTACATCGGCGACCACAGGGAATTCAGGCGCTGCCCTGTCACGCAAGACACTCTCTGGAACGAGCAGCTCGTGCATGTGCCGTACACGTATGATTCTGAGGGCAAGCCCATGCAATCCGTGGCTGTGCTCAAAAAGGCCTTCGCTTCCCATTCACCTGAGGAGATTGTCAAGATAGTCTTATCAAATCGCTATCGCAAGCACTACACCTTCGAGGAGAATATCTATACTCTTGAGAAATGCATGGCAGTGTTCATGGATTCAGAAAGAGGAGTGGTGTATTCTATCCCGAGCAGGAAGCTCATCACTGTAGGCTGCCTCACAGCCCCTATAAGGCGCCTGACAGTACAAGGAATGCCATCCCCGCCATCACTGCAATCCCTGTTGTGAGAAGGATAGCGAAGAACAGGGTTCTGCTTTGGACTGCTTTCTCTCCCCTGTCAGAGATAACGAGCTTTCCCCTCTCGCTTGACATGACCCTTCTTCGGTCCACTGTGCCGTAGGCGTAGAGCTCATCTCCGGGGAATATGGCCCGCTCTACGCACCGCACCTTGTCTCCCCCCAGGGCTAGTCCGAGAATCATCTTTCCCCCCAGGGTCCTGCCGCCGGAGCCTGAGGATTCCATCTCTACATCAATCACGTTCGTGCTGTCGAATGTCTTGAGTGCCTTGATGAGTTCTTTCAGGGTGTTTCCCCGTGGAACATAGTACTTTTTTTTCAGGTCGATATCCGCGCCGTTCATGTCGATGCGCATCGTGCCTGTACCGTCATCTAGCACCACTGGCTCCTTTGTCCTGGCTTTTTTTCTCGTGTCCCAGTGGCCGCTTTTGCCTGATGAAACGTACTTCTGCACTTCGTATTTGTAATAGGCGCATTCCCGCTTAGAGAACGGGGATGTCTTGACTATCTCTGACTTGGCCTTTCCACTGATTTCGACTGTCCCGCGAAATGCCCTGCCGATGGGGATGGATTTTCTTCTCGAGAGCTGGATGAAGAGGAACCACTTCTTTCCCGCGAAGAAGAGCAGGACAAGAAAGACTATGGCAATGATTGCGGTAGGGATAATGACTTCCAGAGGTATGGGTGGCATGGTTTCTCTCCAGCACCCTTCGCTAATAAAGCTTTTCCCTTCCAGTGCGCCTCGAACCCATGAGCGAAGCGAATGGGACGAGGCTGATAAACGCAAAGCGTTTATGGCCACCTTCAGCGCTTTTGGTGTTGGCTTGCGTGCACGATGTCTCTCGCGATGTCAAGCATCTCCTCGCAAAGGGATGTGAATCTGCGTAATTCCATCTCATCAAAGAATTTTACATCCACTCCATATTGGCTCTTCTCCCTCAGGGAAAGCACACTCTCCTCCACATCAGATTTCAATGCAGCAATGAATTTCTGCTCAAGCTTGATTGCTCCCTACTCTCTCAGCATCTCGATTACTGCCACAGTACATTCCTAGTTCCTCGATTCATACCCTAAGGATGCAAGGATGGCAAGGAAGCAATGATACATGCAATAGAAAAAAGCGCTTGCTGACCAATCAGAGAATCCTCCTTCGTTGAAATAGTGTACCCCTTTGAGGTCGTGTTTCGCCTTAACAATATGCTGCTCTGCGAGGTGCCCATCAGGAGGGATCCTAAGAAGTCCTCGGTGAGTGCCAATCTCTTTCCACTCTCTTTCAGCTTTCCTCAGGCACCACTTTACCTTACGGAAGGCGTGTGATTTCACTGACGGCCTTGACGAAATCTTCGTGTCCTTTGAGGACGACCCCATACCTAAGGACGTTTAGAATTACTTTATCTCCTTTCTGGAGGTTTTTCCGGAAGTCTTCCGGGCTCTGCTTAATGAGGTGGAGAGGCCTGATAGAGAATTCCTGTATCTCATCAGTTGCATCATGCACGCTCTGCCATTGCGCCTGCCAGAAGACCGCAAGGAGGTCTATGTCATTCGCCTTCTTCGGCGTTCTCAGTATCGAACCGAAGAGGACCGCTATCTGGAGGTGCTTGAGGACATCCCTGAACTCGAAGAGGTAGCGCGATGCCTTTACTTTTGCTTCTCCCAAGAGGAGGAGCTCTATGAGCTTCCTCGTGTATTCGTCTTCGAGATGTGGCTTGTAATAGGTCGCCTTGCCCAGGGTTCTGCTTATGAGCAGCCCCTGGTTTTCCAAGCGCTTTAACAGCTTAAGCGTTCCTCGTGATGAGAGCTTAAGCTCTTTTGAGAGGGAATGCGCGTTGTAGTGGGTTTCTACGTTTCTAAAGAGCCTGAGGAGCGCTTCTGCTTCCTTCGTTGCAAATATGGAACTCATAGTTCACATATTAGAACTCTAAATCCATATAAATAATTTTCCCATTAATCCCGCGGGAACAGCTGCTCCACTTCCTCATCGAGCAGTTCTGCCTGTTCCATAAGATATTCCACATGGGGCTCCACAGTCTCTTCCAGCTGCTTGCTTGTGAGTGAGAAGTAGAGTTGGCCTCCCCCACACACGAAGATGCCTGACATCCCTGCCTTCTGGAGGATCTCGCCGAGAAGGGGCTGCTGTTTCTTGATAATCGTACCTATGACACCGCCGACCACTGCTGCGCCGACCACTGAGCCGTTCATGATGGCGGTATTCTTCCTCATCTTTGGGGAGTAGGTCTGGAAATAGGTGAAGCAGTCCACACAGATGTCGTGGTCAAGGTCTTCTATGCCCAGGCTATCCATGAGGTCATACACGTGCTCGAAATCGTAGCTCGCATTCCAGTCTCCCTCTTCCATGCGTGCAATCGTGCTCTCAAGCTCCTCTGTGAAGCTGGTGTCTCCCTGCACAATCTCGCGGACGAGATCGTTGTTAATACCCAAATAATCGCTATGTGTCCTCGCCATGGTGCGTGAAGAGGGGGTTATGATTAAATAATTTATGCGTTCAACGGTTGGCTCAGCGGAACGGTTATCTTCGCGGGAACCACTTTATTCTCTCCTTTCAGAATAAGTGTAATGATAATGCCATTCGGCGAGACTTTCGCAGTGAAATCAGCCTCTGAGATCTGTTGGGGGATTTCGAACTCCTTGAGGAATTCCCTTACATTCAGAATCTCAATACCTCGAACGCGATGCCTTGTTGAGATGTCCAGAATAAAGTCTCCTGCTTCCAGGTTTCCCTTGAAGCGTTCGTCCTCCTGAAAGCCCTTATGGACTGCAAGGATATCGTTCTCAAGGTCGTAGCTCATCTGTGCCATCGTCGATACCTCATAATGTATGTCAGCATATAAATGCTTTTCTTGCCGTGTCTGTCGAAGATTACTGGCAGAATCATTGTCCGCGTGTTGCTCACCTGAAAGTAAAGTACATGCTTTGTGTCGCCATACTTTCCCATCTGCGTGGAGCAGTGGACCAGCTTAGTTGGATGGAGAAGATTCTGGATGACATCGTTTCTGTTGCCATCTCTCAGGAGGAGCTGGTTGGTGAAGTGTGGTTCGTTGAAGTCGAGATGATGTTCTGCGTATGTGCTCAGCCTTCTCTTCAGGGCCTGGACAGTGCCCATAACTTTTACTGCGATGGAAAGTGTTCATATGCTTTAAGGACAGATTTCCGGCAAATTTCCGGCGATACATTCTTATTCTCTCTCTTCTCTGATTCTGGTGATGTCAGATATTGATCTTGGTGAGGTTCGCGTCACGGTGTTCAGTGTGATGGGCATAACGGTTTCTGCTGTCGTTCCTGTACAGCTGACTGACAGGCACCTGCATCTCGCCTTCTCAGGGACCTTTGAGACTGGCGAGCAATTCCTCTCTTTCAGGAAGCCTAAGGGGGTGAAGAAGTATCTTAAGCCCTATGTGGAGAGCGCCTCTTTTGGGAGTGATTCGCACGGCGACTATGTCGAGGTCAAGGCGCGCACTGTGAGCGCTGTGCGCTTTCGAATCTATACTGAGCTTGCCGTTGAGTTCGCGAATGCTGTCAACGAGCGGGTCAGGATGGCCAGGAGGTCTGCCCAGGGTGTGTCTCACAACAAGCCCAGGGCCATGGCTTCTCCGCGCTATGCCCGCCCCAAGCATTCCAAGGCTCCGCAGGTGCGCCGCAAGACCAGGGCTGAGTCAGGGAGGATTCCCATCTGGATAATCCTTATGCTTGGGCTGATTCTCGTTATTCTCGCCCTAAAGTATACGTTAGGATTCTAGGATAACATCTCCAACGTGAATTGCCTCAGTTCCTGCGCCTCTTTGAGAAGACTTTCTGCTTTACTTTCTGAGAGCGCCTTTCCGTAGTAGTTGATTGCATTGCGTGCCAAACACAGAAGAGGAGAGATCGTATTGCCTGGATCTGACTGGAGAAAAAGCCTGGGTGGAAGAATGTAAGTCAGCAGAACACTGCGCCGCAGGACAGGTCTGCGTCTACGGGCGCTGTGCCGCATCTGACAGGATATGCTCAGGTGAAAATCCTGTGGAATGCGGTCCGGAGGAGACCTGCATCTCTGGTTATATTCCCACCAAAGGCTACTGCGTCACTGATAAAGCAGTGATGGAGATGTACGACACAGAGATTGAATGCGACTCGAATGAAGACTGCAATGAAGGTGAAATCTGCTCAGAATGGTATTCAGACCCTCATCTCTGTCTCAAGGCAGGCGAGGCCTGCCATACGTCTGCAGACTGCTCAGAGTGGAATGTAACATGCCAGCCCTCCATAGGTGTAGTGACATGTAGAGACGACTGGGATTGCATGTCGAAAATGGATGCGCTTAAATGCGGGAACGAGCAGGGGATATGGCTCTGCAAGGAAGGATGCACACCAGGCGTGGACTGCTTGATATGTGTAGACCATGCCTGTGAGCTATTGGAAGAGGGAAAATGCAAGCCAGGCACTCCGCAACCAGGAGACGCTGACGGAGACAACGTGCCTGATGCTGCTGACCGCTGCCCCAACACCCCATTAGGCACTCCAGTTGACGCCTACGGCTGCATGAGAACACAGAAGACTGCCTATCTCTTCGTCTCGTATGTCGGGACAGAAGCGCTTGGCATGAACAAGGTACCGGGGCTGAGCTGGCTGCTGCACATCTGGTCAAAGAGAGCGCTCAAGAAGAAAATCCAGTGGCAGAGAGAGCACTTCCAGAGTCTGGGCTACAAGATTATCACAATGAAAGCCACAGCCGAGAACCTGAGAGAGGCATTGGAAGATGATGGTACAGAAGCAATCGCCTGGTTCGGCCACGGCACACAAGGGCAGCTCCAGGGCAGGGACGGGAACTTCATTGGTGTTACTGAAATGAAGAAGTGGGCTACGATGAAGGAGTTAGGGCTCACTGAAGCCGAATACCACGAGATTGAGAACAAGGCAAAGACATTGGTGAACAATCCTGGCTCCATTCATGAAGACGAGCTCGAGGAGTACAAGGAGGCTTTGGAGCTCTACAGGCAATTCGGCACTGCGCACTTCAACCTCAAGTACGGTTATATACACACCTGCCACTCGCTGAACGGCACATCAATACCTGATACTATCATGGCGAGGAACGGCTTCTACCAGGGGTTCGAGGGGCCCAGCAGGACAACCCACACCATCAGGCCATATACTAGAAAGTAAACACTACAAGCAATACAGCTCCCGGCAGCTCTTCGGCTTGACTGACCTTCTGCTGAAGGCAGCCGGAAACCCTCCGGAAGCCGCAGCCCAAGACACATAAACTACAGCACGCAGTCTCCTGCCATGGGAGACACTAGCCCAGAATCGTTCCACAAGAAAACAGAAAAATATAAAAATCGTTCTCCATTAGAACAACTCATGGAAGCGGAACCAGTCTTCGAGGAGTGGGACACCTACGCAAAGAAGAAGCAGCTCCTGCAAAGAGACATTGATTTCGACGCCATCATACGCAACTCAAAGCAGAAGATAGTGGCCATAACAGGCATCAGGCGCTCGGGCAAGTCCAGCGCGCTCATGCTCCTTGCCCAGAGACTTGCATCAGAAGGGAAGAAGGTCTGCTACATCAATGCAGAAGACAGCAGGATAAAGCATCTCGACAAGGCATTGGACGCCTCAATCAAATGGTTCGGCGACACAGGGTATATGCTCGTCGACGAAATCACTTCAGCACAGGACTGGGAGGGATGGCTGGCACGCTCACACGAGCTCCTGAAAGGGAAGCTGCGGCTCATCGTCACCTCATCGAGGAAGAGCCTCGTCAGGCCGAGCAGGCCCCTCAGGGGGAGAATCCTGCCTTATGAGCTCTACCCCTTGCCATTCAGGGAATTCCTCGCATTCAGGGGAATAAAGCCGGAGCCGACCACTGCATCCCGCGGCAGGCTCGAGAGGGCCTTCGAAGAGTATCTCCGGTACGGCGGCTTTCCCGAGATATCACTCACCGCCAACAAGGTGGACAAGGTCAGCATCCTCAATGCCTATTTCAGGGACATCATTGGGCTTGACATCGCCGATGCAGCCTCAGAGGAGCCATCGACTGTGGAAGAATTCGGGCGGTATGTGCTGCAAAGCCCTTATTTCTCGGCATCAAAGTGCCTCAACTACCTGAAGGGCCTAGGGCACAGGATTGGGAAGGCAAAGATCCTCAGCCTCGAGCGGTATGCGCAATCAAGCTACCTCTTCTTCTTCACCCCCATCTTCTCCCACAACATCAAGGACAGCTCACAGTATCCCAGGAAGGCATACAGCGGCGACACAGGCTTCGCATACGCAGCCACCGGCGAGATTAACCGCGGACGCCTCATGGAAAACCTCGCCTTCCTCGCGCTGAGACGCCGCGCCAAGGGCCAGCAGGAAATCAACTACTGGAAAAGCCGCGAGGGCCATGAGACTGACTTTGTCGTGAGGCAGGGACGCACAGTGCATGAGGTCATCCAGGTGGTCTCGGACATGAGGGAGGAGAAGACCCGCAAGCGTGAGGCCAGGGGGTTAGCACGCTGCGCAAAGGCGCTGAAGGCTGAGCGTGCCATCATCCTGACAGGCGACGAGCGCGGAGAGATGGAATCAGAGGGCGTACACATGCACCTCGTGCCGCTCATGGACTGGCTCCTTGAGCACGGCATCTGAGATGCCTTGGGCTTCAAGGAGATTACCGTGTTGAAGCCATTCCCTCAAGCGCTTCCTTCATCTTCTGCTCAAGCAGCTCTGCGAGCTGAGGATCGCCCCTGAGATACGTGTCGTCAACATCCAGGGTGAGCAAGCGCTTCTTAGAGCATTCGACAGGGAAGCGCTGGGTGAGAATCGTGCGCTGCTCCTCGGTCATGGTGACGATGACGTCTGCCCATTCGAGTTGTTGTGCGGTGACTTCATTGCGGTAGAGGCCTGCGCTTCTGGTTTCATAGCGGTCTGCGAAGATTTCTTCTGCTGTGACGCTTCGATGGCGATTCACATTGCAGATGAAGAGAATTTTGAGCTTGCGCTTGCTTCCCATGCGGCTACAATTCGAACCAATGCATAAAAAGGTTGCTGCGCACTGAAGGAAGGTTACCGGGAAAAACATATAAGGAACTATCAACACCAGAAAGACGATGCCATACAAAC
The DNA here is from genome assembly GCA_017608295.1 of Candidatus Woesearchaeota archaeon. The sequence goes on along the minus strand of JAFCGF010000003.1, from coordinate 51,616 downwards.
GAAGACACCGAGCAAGGAGAACGCCAAGAGGAAGCGGCGGAGGACGCAGACGCCCAATGGGCGGAAGCGGAGGCAGCTCAGCAATAGGTATTCTCACAGCCATAGGCAAAGGAATGTCAAGAACACACAAGGCACCAAGATACAAGAGAGGCGGAAACACACCAACAAACTCAGGCAGAAACAAAAGAGCACCAAAAAAAAGGACAGTAGGACAACCCAAAGTCCCAACACCACAGCCAACTTCAAAGGCACCACACAAAACCACTGGATTCCCACACAGGAGACCATCCTTCCGCCTCCGCATCCCAACACCCTACAAGACAGCAGACTGGTCCTCACAGGAATCAATAAATCCAGAACAATTCATAAAAATCATCGGAGGCATAATCCTCTTCATCTTCATACTGATAACAGCAATCACCATAATTCTCTGGCTCACAGCCTAAGGTTTCAGCAGTGCAAGCGCACGAAGGTAAGAAAAGCAACCACAGGACACTGGACCTGTCGACGTGAGGCATATAAGCAATTATCCTCCTGTTGGAATGATGTCACCGAAGAATATCCGGAAAAAGCGCAGAAGAAATTATGAACACCTCTCCCGCAGCCAAATCAAATGAGAGTTCGCCTCAAAGAATCGGAGACTCTGGAGCTAAAAAGATCAACGTCAGAGCTCAAGGAAGCGCTCATCTCACTAGCAGCTATGCTCAACAAGCACGGGCATGGCGAACTTTATTTTGGAGTGAGGAACAGTGGAAAGGCCATTGGGCAGACCATAACAGACAAGACTTTGCGGGATATTTCTCAAGCAATTTCACAGCACATAGAGCCAAAGGTCTTCCCAAAAATCAGAGAACTCACCATTGAGGGCAAGAACTGCATCCATCTTGAGTTCTCAGGAGAGAACGCCCTTTACTATGCCTATGGGCGCGCCCGCATTCGTATCGGGACCGAGGACAGGGCAATGAGTGCCAAAGAGCTGGAGCGCTTCATCCTCAAGAAGAACCGGGAGATACTTCGCTGGGACAATAAGCCCTGCAGAGACGCAACGCTCAGTGACATCAGCCCATCGAAAATAAAGCCATATCTCAAGAAGGCGGACCTGCCCTACGATAGCGTCAGGAACGCGCTCAATAAGTTGGAACTCCTCACTGGAGAACAGCCGCAGAACGCCGCAATCCTGCTCTTTGGCAAGAAGCCGGAGCGATTTTTCACGAATGCCAAGCTCCGTTGTGCACTCTTTGCAACGAACGATACACTAACACCTCTTGACATGCAGAATTATGCCGGAGATGTCTTCTCACTCATAGAAAAGGCAGAGCAGTATATCCTACAAAATATCCACGTTGGCATGCGCCTGGAAGGATTGTATCGTATCGATGTCCCTGAGATTAACAGGGACGCAGTGCGCGAGGCCATCATAAACGCGTTCTGCCACCGGAATTGGTGGAACCCTGATCCAATAGCCATCGCAATATTCAAGGACCGAGTCGAAGTGCGCAGTCCAGGACTTCTCTACGGGGGACTGACCATTAAGCGCATCACCACAGAGATGGTTTCCGAACGTCGGAATAAGCTACTCGCTGACCTATTCCAGCGAATCCTCCTCATGGAGCAATGGGGACGAGGCATCAAACTCATCCTCAGCAAAGCGCCGGGAACAAGATTCAAGGAGGTTGGAACTCATTTCATCGTCGTGTTCAAACGCGCCGAACATGTCCCTGAAAATGTCCCTGAAAATGTCCCTGAAAAACGGCCAGGGAGAATCCTACGTCTCATGAAAGACAATCCTAGGATTACCGTCCCTGTGCTGGCGAAGCGTCTGGGGGTGGCCGAGAAGACAGTGAAACGAGACATCAAGAAACTCAAGGCAAAAGGTATGCTCAAGAGGGTGGGTCCAGATAAGGGAGGACACTGGGTCATCGATAAGCATTAGCGTGAAACAGCAGCACAGCATGAGACAGCACCAAAAGCAGTGCAAACGCACTAAAGGAAGAAAGAATTAAATACAACAAAAAGCGGGAACACTGCTATGAGACACAGACTATTCGTATGGACAGTAATCGCATTGCTATGCATGACAACGGCGCTCGCGCAGACAGAGACAACACCCGTCTCGTTACAGCTAAAGAGAACAAACCCCGGAATACCGGACATCCAATCATCAGAACTCATATTCGATGTTGTCAACACAGACTTCACACACGAAATCGAAGGATTCCTCCTTTGCATGAGCCCAGACGACGCGACAATCTCCTCAACCTACGGCGCAGGATCAGGCTCAGGAGCCCAGTACGTCAGCCCAAAGTTCTTCATGGACGTAGGACCCAGCCAGGAAGCGATGACAATAACAGTAGACTCCTCCAGCCAGGGAGACAAGGACGCAGGGTGCATGCTCAAGTACATCCAGTACAAAATGGAGACAGTGGAGGACACAGGATTAGGAACAACAGAGCAAAAGCTCTACTATGTGGACGGAGCCTACACAACCACACCAGAAGACGCTGACTACACAGTCGAAACCCTGGACAAAACCCTGCCCTTCGTCACCGGCTTCGAGAAGCCCACGTGCCCGTCAGGAACCCTCCACTGCATGGTCAGTGACGTGATAGAGGGCGCAATAAAAGACATGGGAGGAGACTCAGGAGACTTCCCAGTGGGGCTCATCGCAGGGATAATCATCATCGTGGTAGTCCTCATCATCCTCAAGATGGTCTTCAAGACAGGCAAGAGGGCAGCGCCATCAAAGAAGCCACAGCCACCTGAAGAGGGCTAGATTCTGGCAGACATCTGAGGGGCAGTGGACGGAGAAACCCGCTCAGAATCAGACCAGAAGAGAGTGGACCGCTACGGCAAGGATTAGTCCTTCATGAAGTCTACAATATAGTTCAGCGTGGACTTCCCTTCTGACTTGGCATACTCAAGAAAACGCTTGAAATTGTGCACCAGGATAATATGCCCCAATCCGTCAATCCCAATCAGCTCCATATCCTTTCCCTCTGAAGCCATCACGACCTGCAGCAGCTCAGCCTGCTCATACGGCACAAGCTTGTCATCCTTCCCATGCACAATCAGCAAACGCGTCTGGATATTGTCAAAATGATGCAGCGGAGAATACCTGTCAAAGAACACCCTGCCATAAGGCCCAAGAGAATCATACAGCGAGCAAATCTCAGCGACGTCAGAAGACTTCAGCATCTGGTCCACAAGATAATAGTCACGATACACAGCGTCATCATCACACGACAGAACCATCTCATCGATGAAGTGCCCGACACTCACCTGCGTCAGCTCGTCAGCAGCAGAGGCAGCAGCAGGATTTGTACGCGCATAGATAAGAGAACTAAAAAGGTCAGTGGGGGCAGCGACACTCACCACGAAGTCGATGTCAGAGGCTATAGTGTCGTTCTGGGCAGCGACAAGCGACAGCAGACCGCCATAACTTAAACCAAGCATGCCCACGTGCGAAGAATCCACCATGGGATGGTCGCGCAGGAACTCAAAGCACGAGACAACATGCTCAGTGTCACGAACATCGACACGGCCGTGCACATGCCCCTCATACACGGGAACAAGGACAGCCATACCCAAACCAGTCAAATAGCGGGGAAAGAAATTCGCTATGCCCAGCTCAGCACCAGACACAAGCCCCTGGTTGTACAGCACAGCAGGCAGCGGGCCATCCACGCCTTTAGGAAGATACAGCTTGCACTCGATATCACCGACCATGACCTTAGATGTGATGCGCTTCCTGTCTAGGACATCAAGTAGATCTTCAAGTGCCATACCTCACCCCAATATCAATCCTATAGTCTCTGCACATAAAAATTTTTCGATAAATGCATTAAGGTAAAGCCAGCAGCCGGAAACCTTCCGGAAAAACCCGCATAACCCATATCAACCTCATTCTCAAAGAAAAACCATGAAAAAGCTTAAATATGGGAGATTACATACCCCATGACAAGAAGAATACGGATAATCAGAGAACTCGACCACGAAGTGGGAGAGCACCATTACGTGACTATCCGCATTCTCTTCGTGCCCAGATGCAGAGAGTATCCGCAGGGAGTGAAGTACACGCTCACACTTTTGGACACAAAGACTAATGAGCGCGTCTTCGGAATCGACAACCAGGGCGGACACGGCCACCACATGCATGTCAACAATGAAATCAGACCGTACTGGTATGTCAATGTCAGGCAACTGCACAAGGACTTCTGGGCGCACACACAGGTGATACTCGATGAAGAAACCTCCACTAAAGATTGAGATACGATCAATACATGACGTATTGGAAGAGTCTGCCCAGGTCATGGAAGACATTATGGCGGGCAGGGAGGTGGAGCCCTCCCGGACACTCTCCTTCGAGACAGTTGACGCATTCCGCTCGTTCTTCACAGAGAAAAGGATAGAGCTCCTCAAAGCAATACGCCACCAGAATCCTAAGTCAGTCTATGAGCTCGCAAAAATCGTCAAACGTGACCTCAAGTCAGTCCGCACAGACCTGAAGAAGCTCACACAGTACGGTGTTGTCAGAACGAAAAAGAAAAAGGCCAACACTCCTAAGGGCTACAAGCGAGTGCCGTACGTGGAGTTCGACCGCATCACCTTCGAGATGGCAGTGTGAAGCGCCTCAGGGGATAAAGCGCATTGAGATTTTGTTATTTAGGGAATAATCATAGCTCAGCTCGAGATTATAGGATATCGAGCCGGCAACAGCGTCAAAAGGCTTGTCGAAATAGCAGTTGAACCATGCGGTCCTCGAAGCAGTTATCTTACCGTCAACAATACCTTCACAGTGAGAGAGCAACGGATGTGAGCCCAGAGCGACGTTCGCCTTCCCGTCAAGGCCGCATCCTGTCCCCGCTCCTGATAGTTGACCCCCACCTAGATTATCAACCTGGACCATCAGTTTAGTGAGTCCCTCATCGCTCTCTGACAATCTCACCAGTTTCACCTTGATGGGTGCCTCTGAGTTGATGACGCGGCACTTGAAGTTGTTGTTAGTGAAGACCATGCCGCCTTCCTCAGGATCAAAAGACTGTGCGCAGGCGATATCGACACGTGTCGTGTAGGGGAAACATGCCTCTCCCTGCAGCTGGAACATGATTGGAGCCTGTCCAGAGTAGACCAGCCCTTCAAGAGGAATAATCGCGCTCTCACCAGGCGAAAGGGCGCGTGAATGGCTTGTCTCCAGATTCTGGATATCGCCGGGCTTGACACCTGTCAGTTCCACATCCACAGTGCTCTGCTCGTCACCAAGATTACTCAAATAGAGATGCAGGTCAAAGGGCTCATTGACTGCACCCTCAGTGAAACCATCCACAAAGCCGATGACCACACCCACATGCTCAGCCTCTACCTCAGGCACGAGATTGAGACATGAAGCATCCTCGCACACAGGTCCCTCATCCTGAGGAGGAATAACAAAGGTGGGATCCAGCATGCAGGAGGTGAGCAGAAGCAAGACTAAGATAAGTGCGTATTTCATTGTGTGAGATATCATTGTGTGAGATATCATTGTGTGAGAAATATAGGGCGTGAAGATTATTAAACTTTCCACTTGCGAAACAGCGCCTACAGCGGTGCAGGCGCACTACAAAGAATACAGCTCAGGCTACAAGAAGCTTTTACCGCAATGGCTCGTGCACACTGTCCGGCTGCCTGAACAGCTATTCCCCTCCCCAAACACCGGCTCGGTACAGCGGATGTCTTCGACATTCCCCTCAAAAGTCGTGCCCATTATCTTCAGCCCCCGCGAGCCATAGGCGTTGATTCCATAACGCAGATTCCGAGATATTTCAAGGTTTGAGATGCTATTTTCCGCAGTGTATGGGGTGAGCTCTATACCCACCAGAGTATTCCGCACCAGGCATCCAGAAATGGACGAATACGTCATCTGTTCAGCATAGATTCCAAAAGTAGTGCTATTGACAATACAGTCTTTTATTCGCAGATAACTCGGCTCAGGCGGACTGCTATTGACATAAATCCCATAATTGTAGAAAAAGGCGATGGGGCCGCCAGGCCTGACAGCGGTCTCCCGGCCGGTGATTGTGTGGCCCTGGCAGTCCAGCGTGATGTCAGTCCCTGTTATGACCATGCAGGCCGGCCCGTCGGCGAACCCAATGTCAACGTCATTGCCTAACAGGTATGTCCCAGGCTCAGAAAGCACAGCACATTCAGAAAGGGGGAATACCGGAAAGTCCTGAGGAGCCTCATCTTCCTGAGAACCATCCCCAGCAATCACACAGGCACCATCCCTACACACCTTGCCTTCAGCAGAACAATCATGTTCTGCAGTCACAAGCTCTCCTTTCTCGCAATAATAATCTAGCACTACATCGCCAGAGCAGGTGTCGTCATACTCGACTCCCTCAAAGGAAAGCGTCCCAGGCAGATCGGCGGCATGACCCTTCTCATAATCTGTACACGTGGTTGAAACACAGGCACCATTAGCACATACCCCATTATTATAGCTCTCACAGGACACCCTATGGAAAGCAGCCGCATAGTCGCCGCACTCGCATTCATTGAGGACATTAACATTGAAACAGTTATCCTCAGCAGTGGATATCTCGGATGGGCGCATGAATATGACCTGGCCCCGTTTATCAGGATTTGAGCCCCCGTCTGAATCCCAGCACTTCCCTGATGTCGAATAGCACACACCGTCCATACAGTATTTCCCTGATTCTGAACAATCCACATCCTCATAAGCCACTGAGAACTCATCCTCACAATAGAATTCCCTGAGCATGGTGATGCTCTGGCAGGAATCCATCTCTTCACTATCACCCATGCGGACAATCCCCTGGGTCTCTGCATCCTTACCATCAGAATCCGCGCAATGTGGGAGTTCGTCCTGGGTGACGCACGCACCCTTGATACAACTCTGATACCAGCCGCAGCTGCTCCTGAATATCCTGAGCTCACCTCGCCAGCAGACATAGTCATCTACTGTCTTCGCATCAAAACACACATCAGAAAGCTCAACCTCCCCAACAGAGACCACTCCCGCCTCGCGCGGACCAACATATATCTCTGTATCTTCGCAGGTCTCAGCCCTGATGCATGCACCATCCAAGCACCCGAAGGTGCATTCTGTAATCTCAATAGCACTTTCCGTGCCCTTGCAATTGCTTTCATGCACGACAGCCTTGTACACGTTAGATCCCCATTCAAGGCTCTGGACTTCGCTTAGGTCGCACACATCCTCAACCTGTGTTTCCTGGCCATCTAAGAGCACCGTCGTTGTCCCTGCCAGGAACGGGTCACCACTATCAGAATCAATACAACTATCGGCCAACTGCCCTGGCGGAACCTGTTCTCTTAAGGGGTAAGAGCAGGAGGATACAAGCAAGAGGAAGATTATGCCTGTGCATAGGAATACCGTTCTTCGCATGATATAATCTCACAGAATCTGAATTATAAAAATGTTCACGCGGAACAGCGCATACAGCGGTGCAAGCGCACCAAAAGAAAGAGAGCTACGGCTAGAGCTCAAGCTACAACAGAAACAACAACAAAAAAAAAAAAAAAAAAAAAAAAAAAAGGCCGCACTTCGGCGAGTACAAAAAAATGAAGAGCGATTGGAAGCAGCGAGCTGAATACCTCGCCGAAGCTTGGTACTTACACTCCTGCCCCATCAAACCCCTGTTATAAGGGAGCTCTAAGAAGTCTCTTTTCAAGGCGGGTTTCGAGCTTAGATGCTTTCAGCTCTTATCCCTTAACGCGTAGCTGCCCGGCGCTGCCCTGTCGGACAACCGGTACACCAGTGGCGTCGATACCTTGTTCCTCTCGTACTAAAGTTCTGAACCCAGCTCACGATCCCTTTTAATGGGTGAACACCCCCACCCTTGGCGGCTTCTGCACCGCCAGGATAGGAAGAGCCGACATCGATGTAGCAAGCCCCGCCGTCGATGTGAACTCTCGGGCGGGACAACTCTGTTATCCCCGGAGTAACTTTTCCGTCATCTCTAGCCCCCATCAAAGAGGAGACATAGAGGTTCGCTAGACCCGTATTTCTACCCTGAATCAGTCGATATCTGTGATTCAGTCAAGCTGGCTTATGCTCTTGCACTCAACGACGGATTTCCGACCCGTCTGAGCCAACCTTTGGGCGCCACTGATATCTTTTCAGCGGCGTGCCACCCCAGCCAAACTGTCCACCTGCTGGTGTCCTATCTTGACAACCAAAATAGTGAGTGACATAAAATTTACAGAGTGGTGTTTCATCGGTGTCTAGACATAATCTGGCGATCATGTTTCAGCAACTCCCACCTACGCTACACAGCACATCTCACGTCACAGCAACAAGCTACAGTAAAGTTTCACGGGGTCTTCACTTCCCACTGGAATTCTCTGGCCTTCACACCAGAATGGTGTGTTCGGAGGCTTCCCGGTTGGGACAGTGCGAATCTCGTTACGCCATTCGTGCACGTCGTCATTCAAACGACAAGGTATTTCGCTACCTTAAGAGAGTTATAGTTACTCCCGCCCTTTACCCGCTCTTAGCCCCGTTGGACCGGGGTTTAAAGTACGAGCAGTGGGCAGACGTCACCTTCTATACAAGTCCTTACGGATTAGCAGAAGGCTACGTTTTTGTTAAACAGTCGGACCCGCCTAGTCACTGAGCCCTGTACTCGCACCCATACGGATACAAGCGCAGGGACCCCTTAAACCGAAGTTACAGGGCTAATTTGCCGACTTCCCTAACCAGGATTACGCCATCACACCTGAGGTTTCTCACCTAGGGGCACCTGTGCCGGTGCTGGGTATGGTTCTTTTAGATCTTTCCCTGTCCCCTTTTCACGGGCACCGGGCATCAGCGCTATCCCCTTACGGGGACTATTCCTGAGAGTCATCCATTTCTCATCATTATGATACTCCATGGATGTGCCTCAGTTAACCAGCCAGACAAAGCTGGTGCACCTAGCCGGATGCGTTGGAGACAAGGCTTTCGTTGCCGGATACCAAAAGAGTATTGGAATATTAACCAATCTCCCGTTCCCGTACGACCTTTCGGAGTACGGTTAGGACCAACTAACCCTCGACTGATCTACATTGTCAGAGGAACCCTTGCCCTTACGGCGATGCTGATTCTCACAGCACTCAGATCCTACTACCGCCAGGATGCTCGTCGCTGTCCGGTCCACCTACCCTCTCGAGAAGGCTTCTGTCCAGCCAGCGCGCCTGCCTACCACTATTCGTTAGAATGTCCGAAGTATCGGTTACCACCTTAGCCCCGTCCATTTTCAGGGCCTACGTCCTTGACAAGTGAGCTGTTACGCACTCATTATAGGATTGCTGCTTCTAAGCCAACCTCCTTGCTGTCTTGGGAAATAGACGCCCTTCGTCCTTTCACACTTAGATGGTAATTTAGGACCTTAACTTCGGTCCGGGTTGTTCCCCTCTCGGAATACAGGTTTACCCCGCACTCCTATTTCTCGGAATCTTCGACGCTGAAGCATTTGGAGTTGGACAGAGAACCGAGGAATTTCTTCCCCTAAATTCCCTATCCGTAGCTCTACCGCGTCAGCAACCTCCTCCGAGGCTAAACTACGGCTTATTTCGACAGGAACTTGCTATCGCTGGGCTCGATTGGCATTTCACTCCTATCCCCCGGTCAAGAGAACGCTTGTCCACAGAACCTCTTCTGGCCTCCACGGGATCTTACTCCCGCTTCACCATGCCGTGGGATAGATCGCCCAGCTTCAAGTCGTATCCCAGTGACTCCGGGCGCTTTCACACCCCGCCCCTCATAAATTGTGGGCTTGTCGGTTTCCCTGCGGATGCCCATGCTATGGTTATCCTTGCCACTCAGATACACTCCCTGGCACGTTATTCAAAACGGACGTCACAACACCGTAATGCCGTGACTATCCATGACTGCTAGGTTTCAGGGTCTTTGCACTTCCCGATAAGGATTCTTTTCAACATTCCTTCACAGTACTGGTGCGCTATCGGACTCAAGAAGTATTTAGAGTTGGAAGTTGATGTCTCCCACATTCGCGCCTAATACCCAATAGGCGCTACTCTGGACACCATCCACAACCGTCTTCAGTTACCCTTACGGGGCTATCACCCTCTTTGGCGCCTCTTTCCAGAGGACTTCAGGTTTCCAAAGGACGGTAAAGGACGGGCCGAACACCACATCTCCTCTACTTTTCAGCGGAGGATTCAGTTTGCCCTGTGCTGTTTTCACTCGCTGTTACTAACAGCATCCCTGTTGGTTTCTTTTCCTGCAGGTACTAAGATGTTTCAATTCCCTGCGTTCCCGCTCATGACTGAGCATGCTCGAAAGCATTGGAAGTCCCATTCGGACACCTCCGGTTCAAAGCCTACATGCGGCTCGCCGGAGATTATCGCAGCTTGTCGCGTCCTTCATCAGCTCTTGAGCCAAGTCATCCACCTAACAGTGTCTATCTTATTTTGTACTCGCCTATGCGCGGCCTCATAAACGTGATAAACGCGTAATCCGTTGTGAAGATCCAGGCTATTTTCGTGCCATTGCCTGGTAATCACGTCTCTTCCTCATGCCCCAAGCATACGCTACGGGCCATGTTTCTCACCGGATAAACACAGCCGGCACGGCTGTGCTGTATGAGTGTAATGAAATGATGAAATGAATGGACTCGACGGTAGCCATCAGCCTTCGGCTGATCAACCGACGAGCCATCTCGCTTCGCTCGATGGACTCGTCGGGATTCGAACCCGAGGCCTCCTGGTTGCAAACCAGACGCTCTAGCCAGACTGAGCTACGAGCCCGTTTTCGACTTCGGAGAGTCGAAAATGCCCATCGAACCGCAGGTTTGATGATGCGGAAGGACTCCCGAGAGTCCGTTGTGACTATGAAGAAACATTGGCACTCAACTCTGCTAATTCCAAATGTGGTAAAAATCATCAACCTACGGTTAATGAGGTTCTCATCCATAAGGATGAAAAAAAATGGAGGTGATCCAACCGCAGGTTCCCCTACGGTTACCTTGTGACGACTTAACCCTCCTCACTGAGCCCAGGTTCGACTTATTCAAGTAAACAAGCCTCACCTGGACGCTGCTCGGGTGGTTTGACGGGCGGTGTGTGCAAGGCTCAGGGACGTATTCACCGGGCGATAGTGACACCCGATTACTAGGGATTCCAACGTCACGAGGATGAATTGCAATCCTCGATCTGGACTTGGATTGGGTTTAGAGGTTTGACTTCTCCTTTCGGAGTTGTATCCCATTGTCCCAACCATTGTTGCGCGCGTGTAGCCCAGCAGATTCGGGGCATACAGACCTATCGTTGCCTGCACCTTCCTCCTCCTTTCGAAGGCGGTCCCCACAATGTGCTCGGTCCTCGGATCGAGCCGATAGCAATTGTGGACACAGGTCTCGCTCGTTGCCTGACTTAACAGGACACCTTACGGCACGAGCTGACGACGGCCATGCACCACCTCTCGGCTTGTCTAGTAAGGCCTTCAGCCTGACTTTCATCCTGCCGTCGCTGCTGGTGAGATTTCCGGCGTTGAGTTCAATTAAACCGCACGCCGCACCCCTTGTAGTGAGCCCCCGCCAATTCCTTTAAGTTTCAGCCTTGCGACCGTACTCCCCAGGTGGCGAGCTTAACACCTTCGTTTCGACACTGCACATCCTCGTGGGATATGCAACACCTTGCTCGCAGCGTTTACGGCCAGGACTACTCGGGTATCTAATCCGGTTTGCTCCCCTGGCTTTCGTCCCTCACCGTCAGACCCGTTCCAGTAGGACGCCTTCGCCACAGTTGGTCCTCCGAGGATTATAGCATTTTACCGCTCCCCACGGAATACCTCCTACCCCTCCCGGTCTCTAGTCCGGCAGTGTCTCCTGCGCGCCGTGAGCTTGAGACCCACGATTTCACAGAAGATTAACCGAACAGGCTACGGACGCTTTAGACCCAATAATCATGGCCCCCACTTGTGGCGCTGGTGTTACCGCGGCTGCTGGCACCAGTCTTGCCCACCACTTATTCGCCAAGGATTTTACTCTTGATAAAAGCCCATGCAATGCATGGGCACGTAGGATTCCCTTATCACGCTTTCGCGTAGTGTAAAGGTTTCGTAGCTGCTGCACCCCGTGGGGCTAGAGCCAGTATCTCAGTGCTCTTCTCGGGGCAACCCCTTCCAGGGCCCCTACCGATCTTCGGCTAGGTGGGCCATTACCCCACCTACTACCTAATCGGCCGCCAACTGATCCCAGGACCTTGCGTTTCAGGAGGAACGCATTCCAGCAGAAACTCCCTATCCGGGTTTAACCTCAGTTTCCCGAGGGTATCCCGAATCCTGGGGCACATTATCGACGTGTTACTGAGCAGTTTGCCGGTGTCCGAAGACCCCTGGACTTGCATGCCTTAACCGAATCCTACTAGCGGCGGCCTCCAGCAGGATCAACTGGATTTATTGGGACGGTCGCGTTATTCTAGTATTCTAGTCTATTCTTAGTTAGGAATTAACTTCGTATATTGTGCCAATGTCTCTTTCATACTTTATTGATGCAATAAAGCATACATGTTGTGATAAAACCACATCTCACTGATGAGATGTTGGAGGAGATCGGGTTCCAGGCCATCCCCAATACCGCTTTCCCTAGCAGCTTGGGATTATGCCTTGCTTTGGAACAGGAAGGGTAATCTACTCGCTTTATAAAGTTTTGCCCGGTGCGAAGCAAGTGCGGCTTGCCATGAGGGCGGCGGCTGCATTCATCTTACTGCTCTCCTGCGTTGTACATGATAACGTCCTGCTTGTAGCCGTCATCAACATTGAGCACAATGCTTTCGAGGTTTCCCTTCTCGTCAACGCACACGTATGTAGATTCACCGTAATCTACAATGTCTCTGGTCATCTGAAGATACACTTCCTCGTCCTGAAAATGTGTTCGCTCGGCATCAACAAAAGTGTAGAAATTGGAAAATTGAGTATATATTTCATGATAACTACTACCATCCCACAACACCAGGTCAACAGCTGGACCATTCTCGTGGAAATTAATATCCTTAATGTCACCCTCAACACAATAGGGAACAGGCTCTGGACTATTCGCTTTCTCATGGAGGTTATATCCAATCATTGTACCCCCGACTCCAAGCAACATCACAAGTGTCGCTATGGCCGGACCGGCACCGTTGCTGTAACCACCACCATAGTAGCCACCACTGCTGCGCGAACTGTTCATTAGAATAATTGCTGCTGCTGCTCCTCCACTCATATTGTTTATTTCACCTTTCCTTTTTCTTGCTGGCAGAAGGAAAGGGAAAGGGCGTATATCAACCCTCGGAGCGCAAACTGCGTGAAACTGCTCACTAAAATAAATAATCTTAGCCAAGCGCGCAAACGCACGTTGAATGTTTTATATCGTCATCCATATCCCCATCTCAGTAAGTGATAGACACTATGAGCACAACACTAGATGACGCGATTAAGACAACGAAGAAAGGCATGCTCAAGAAGCTAGCAGTCGGAGCAGCAGCAGTAGGATTAGGGCTCCTCGCAGCAGGGTGCGCGCCATCAGCAGAGAACTGTGACCGGCCAGTCGAGTCATACACAGGGCTAGTCCACGGGGAAGCCTTCATGGATACGAAGTACTCCTTCTCGATGGAGACAGACTCCTTCGAGTTGGTGCTCTTTAGGTTCAGAGACTATAATGACGGCATGTACGGGTATGACCTGAATGCCCTCATCGAGCCTGGCGACATTGTCACAGTTGAACTGAAGTGCGGCCAAGAATTGGGAGAAGGGAGCTACAACATTAAATGGAACCAGCTCCACGAAATCAATGATTACGAAGTGCCGGGCAACTAACCCCAGCGCTTGTCCTGTTCATCACGCTCGACGTCCTGAAGGTCATGGAGCGTGTCGTGGATGTGGTACTTGATTTCGCCGATGAGCAAATCGATATGCTGCAGATCATCGTTGCGGAGCTCTCTCCCTGACTCCATCTTCTGAATGGCCTCCTTGAGCCTCTCGACCAGCTGTCCGCCCATCTCCTGCAAGCGGTGCATGTGGCTCAGCCCGTCCTGCAGTTCCTCGAGCTCTTTCTGGTCGATGGCTCCGTGCCAGAATTTTCCTGCCATAGTGCTAGCTAAGCGGACGGGAACTATTTATGTGTTTTGATGTCAGGGCTCACGGAACTCAGCGCCTGCTTTCTTGAGGTTGCGCTTCATCTGCTCGATGACATCATCAGTCCAGGAACCAGTCTCCTGGAGGCCGCGGTGCACGCACTCGACGCCGCAGCTATCACTCACTAGAATGAATTCTCTGTTCTCAAGGCTCTCTGGGTTGGTTTCCATGGTGCACGAGGATGTGCATCCGGAAACCTGGGATACTATATCCTGAGAAAAACAGCTATATAAATGTTAGTATAGAGAAAAAACGCGCAATTGCCCGCAACAAGCGCGCTTCACTTCTTTTTATGGAACACAAAGCCGCTTCGCGAGGGCTTCACCCTGTGCGAGACGCCGCGCTCTTCCTCGTGGATGACAATACCCATCTCTCCGAGTGAAGAGAGCCCATCGTCGCTGAGGTGCTCTGTCCAGGCATCATCCTCGCCGTGCAAGGCTGAATGCAAATCATGCACGCCCATGATGCCGGCAGCCTCAAATATGCGCTTCCTGCGTTCTGCGATATCTTCAATTGCCATACTTATTCAAACAGCACCTGTGTTTATAAATCTTTCTCTTTTTTTACTTACTAGTAGTTATTAAACTCATAAAATACTGATTCCACCTGGAGGCGCAAAGCTTTAAGAACAAGCGGGCAATCCAGAAGACTAGGAATGCTCATTTAGGGGGATATTCATGAAACGCGTCTTGCTTGTTGACCCAATTCCAAAAAGGGCTATTGCTCTGCTCCAGAACGATTCAGAGATTGAAGTAGAAATCTACAAGATAAAGGACGACCCTCCGCTCGAGGAGATAGTAGCAGACTACGACGCCCTTATCGTTGACAACACCACCATAACCAATGAAATTATCCAGAGGGGCGCAGAAGGCAAGCTCAAGATGATCAGCCAGGTTGGGGGCTACACCTCAAACATCAGCCTTGAGGCAGCGAGCACCAACAATGTACTGGTCATGAATTCTCCTGGATACGAGGCGAACGCCATCGCCGAATACACTGTCGGGCTGCTTTTCATGCTCTCGCGCAACATGCACTACGGAACAGAACTTGTAAAGAAAGGAAAATGGCACCGCAGGCAGAGAATCATCGGCTCAGAACTTGAGGGAAGGGTCCTCGGTGTCTTGGGTTTAGGAGACGACGGCCAGCTCGTCGCCGAAAAGGCACAGGCGCTCGGCATGAAGGTGTACGTGAACGACACCAGCCTACCGCGGGCTGAACGCAAGGACATAGCGGAAAAGATTGGAGTGGAGTACCGCTCCCTGAACGACCTGTTGAAAGAATCTGACTATCTCACCATCCACCTGCCCGAAGAAGACAGGACGCACCACCTGCTCACAAAGGATAAGCTCATGCTCATGAAGGGCACCGCCTACCTCATTAATGTATCCACTCCAAGTGTCATCGACGAGCGCGTGCTGTACCAGGCACTGGCTAAGAAAGTCATCAAGGGGGCTGCTGTTGATGTTGTGGAGAGCGGCATAGTGCGGGGCAAGGACAAGCTCCTGCGGCTGTCCAATCTCATCATCACCCCGAGCTTCGCTTCCTTCACCAAGGAGTCGAAGATGAGCCAGTTCATCGAGGCTGCCAAGCTCGTGTATAACGGCCTGAAGTTCGATGCCTATAAGAACGTCGTGAACCGCTAACTTTAACCGTACTTATTAGAGAAGTACTCTTCCGCCCAAGTATCAAAAGAATCTAGGTTCTCCCCGCTGAGCACAGGCTCCAAGAAGGGTACCATCTCATTATAAAATCGGTCGACGCATTCAGTCTGATAGTCAGCATTGAAGTAGAACTTGCGCAGTTGCGCGAACTTCTCCAGTGCGACAGAGTCATCAGTCTTTGCCTCAAAATAGCCCCAAATCTTGCTCAGTACCTTAGCATATCCAGGTCGGTTGATAAAATTCTCCTGCTTCAGCACTTTCAGATGCCCGTGGTTCTCGAGGAAATCCTTGTACAGGAATTGTTCGGCCTCATCAGTGATTCCAACACTCTCACAGGCGTACTTCATTAGGAATGTCCATGTGTAGTCCCCGCTTTCCTCCTGGTATTGCTTGCCGAGCTTGCGCACATGTTTGTACTCGTCGCTGTTCCTATGGTCATCAGGGTTCTTTGCTATCTGCTCTTCTGCCCAAGTCTCAAAGTGCTCTAACCAGATAGGCAGCTTCTCGAGCAGGTAGTCTTGTATGCGTTCTCCCAGTGTTTCTGTCATATTTTGTCCCTCACTATTTGTTTGGAATAAGGAGCAGAAGACATGTCTTAAACCCTCTTAGTCTGATTTTAGACAAGGAATGAAAATATGATAAAGAATATCGGGAGGCGCGCAAATCAGTTCTGGGCTGAATAGCTTGTGAGCACAAACGGCTCAAGAATATCCGCCGAAATCTCCTCGAGAGCGCCCTCGCTGCTGACCCTATAAGCTCGCACCTCAAGGTCCATATCTGGGTAATTGGGATGCGTGCCCTGCCACAGCGGATAGGTAAAAGAGTCATCGCCAGCATCATACACAAGGGAATCGGCGGTATTGTGGGTGTCCCAGTCATCAAGCACAAGGCCCCCGTTCTGCAATGCCTGGACATACTGCACAAGCACTCGGTCGAAGATGTTGACGCGGTAAGGATAATTATCGTGCACACTGCACAGCCGCAGCGTGATGTCAGGCTTCTCCTCGTCGGAGATGTCAGCGTAGCGTGAGGAAAGCTGTTTTGCTATGTTCTGCCCGACAGCACTGCCGCCGCACTGGCACAAATCCACAACATACGAGCTGTCACCTTCATGCTGCAGCGCAGCGTCGACCAGAAGGTCAGCGAATTCAGCGTGAGATACCTTCTTATTACCATCTTCAGGATGGGCGAGGAGAAAATATTTCGAACTGCCGTGCATAGTCATGGACAGGTATACTGCATCATGCTCAGCGAGTATTCCTGACAGCGCTTCAAGTGCCCCTTCCTTTGAGGCATCGCTCACAACCTGCTCAGGATGGCTCACCACCCATTGCTCAGCGTCGACAAGCATCCAGTTCAGGGGATACATGTTTGCGAGGAGATTCGCATCATATACTGCAACTTGTTCAGCTATTGCTTCAGTCTGGGCATTCAGTGCAAATACGTGAATATTTTCAGACGAGTAGCCAGTCATCCTGGCAAGCTCAACATCAATGAACATGCCAGTGAAAGATGTTACAATCAGGCTGCCGTCATTGTACTGCCAGGGCATCCCGTGCACTATGACTTTCGCGCTGTCTTCTCCAAGCGAGGAAAAAACCTCGTCGAGATAATCAGCGGCAATCTCTTCACCGCGCTCAGCAGCAAGCACATCAACCCTTGAGGAAAGCTCCTCAAGGCTGTCTGCGCGGATCAAGTTCCCGAAAACAAAATCAAGAACAGCGCCATGGCTCTCCAAGGAAAGTAGCGCATCAGCAGCAGCAATATAATCCACGAGAATCGCAGGCTCCTCAGCAGTAAGACCCGCTTCAAGAAGCCTTGCATGAAACGTTTCGTATCTCTCTAGGCCAAAAGATGAAGAGAAGATTGCATCAAGTGGAATCGGAGTGGGCTCAGGAATCTCAGTCGGAACAGAAGCAGGGGCATCTGTTGGAACAACTATCTCCTCTTCCTCCTCGACGAGAACCGCCACAGGCTCCTCAATAGGAACATCCATGCGGCTGCAGGACGTGCCAAGGACTGCCAGTGCAATCACTGCAGCAGCTGTCCCTCGCTTTCCCATAACTAGCCTCCAAACGCCTTCAGCGCGGAGTACATCTTCCACACGCCAGGATTCTTATCAGAGTTACCCGACTGGATTGCGGGATGATGCTCAAGAGCATTTGCAGCAGCTGCCATCTGCTGTGGAGAGAGTTGATCAATCATCTTGCCAGCAATCATATTGCTCTCAAAGCATTGATACCTGTGCTCCCATGAGCGCGCGATAAAATCACCTGCACTGTACTCTCCGCTGATGATAGTGGCCAGCGTCTCCATAGGGTGGCGCATACCTCCTTCGGGGTCAATCCGGGCAGCGACAGATACATGGGCAAGCGGCTTCGCCCGCCTCAGGTAGGTATTGCTTTCGACTGTTTCCATGATACGCTTCCTGTCATCATAAGACAGCTTATTGAGTGTCTCTGTCTCACTGGTGAGCGCATCCATCCTCTCATCCCAGGACCAGGCGCGCTTCCCGTTCTCCTTTTGGTAGCTTCCTTTGAGAACACCAAGCACAGTGCGAAGCGCCTCTCCACTGTTCCCGTTAGGGGCTGCGTCAGCGAGCTGCTCGAGGTCGTCAGTGAAGACATCGTCTTTCTGCACATTACTGACATAGGACCTCTTAAGGCCGCCCTTCATGAGCTTCTTCACGCCGGCCACGATTCCGCCTGTAGGCACTTTCTGCTTGAGCTCTTTCACAGCTGCAGTGTAGGTCTTCTTCTGCTTCTTTCCCTTACGCTTCTTGTTGGATAAATATTCGGCGAAGAGCGCGACTGCACCAACAGCAGCAAAGCCAAGGGCTGGGAGCATACCTGCTGCATTGTCTGTCTCTTCGACCTCAGTCGTTACAGTAAGACATGCCTCTAGGTCAGCATCCCCGCCGGGCTGGACCATCACAGTCGGAGTTGGGCCGCCGGGAGTAATAGTTGGCCAGGGAGTTGGGGGAACATCCGTAGGGGGGATTCCTGTTGGAGGGATGGTTGTAGGGGGAACATCCGTAGGAGGGATACCTGTCGGAGGGATAGTTGTAGGGGGAACATCCGTAGGTGGAACATCTGTCGGAGGGATGGTTGTAGGGGGAACATAACACACCAAACTCACATCCTCGCGCTCGACAATCGGCTTGTTCCTATTGGGATGCCCAAGAGGCCTCTGCACAGTGAAAATCGCCTTGCCATTCGCTGAATATAATCCAGTATCAAGCCAGGGAGTACGGTATTTGCCGTCATCCCCAAGAGAAGGAATAGTGCCTGAACTGCCATAGCCAAGGAAGCTCAGCGACCAACTCTCCCCACCTGGAGAGGGGCAGCCATTATCATCACAATCATTGGTCACGATGCCGCGCACCACAACAGTATTGTCATCATCGCACTTAGCATCGATGCCTGCAGAGAATGAGGAATGCCCCTTCTGCTGTTTTGTCGGAGTCGGCTCAGGCTCATCTGTAGGTGGGATATATGTCGCAGTTGGAGGAGGAATATCTGTCGGAGGGATATTGGTCGGAGGGACATTAGTAGGGGGAATATCCGTCGGCTTGGGCTCCTTTGTAGGCTTGGGCTCCTTTGTAGGCTTAGGCTCCTTTGTGGGCTCAGGCTCCTCAGTCTCCTCGACTTGAGTTGGAACTGGAGTGTTATCGCAGCCCTGTGCAGGAGTATATGTGCCTGCTAACATAAGGGCTGTGAATGATCCGCCAAGCAGGGCAGTCCAGCCGCCGATGCGCATGAAGCTGGAGCCGAATCCCTTCACTGCGTCGAGAACAGTAGTCTCTTCCTGAGATTTATAGTGCTGTGCAATGTCGTCAATAGTATAATCCATCCCTGTATCTTCTTCCATTAGTCTGCCTCTTTTTCTGTTAGTATCAGAATTCAAAGAGGGGGAACGGACATCCTTTAAAAGCTTTTCTAGGCTACATCACTATAAAGTAACTAAAATATGATGAAATAAGATAAATTATTCCTGCTGAGCCTGCTCAAGCCAGGAAGTGTACTCTGCGCTCGGCTCCTGAAGCTCTGATTCAAGGGCAGGGGCCAGCACCATGTACAGGATAGTCCTGCACGAGGTCTGGAAGTCGCTGTCGAGCAGGTACTTCTCGTACACCTTGGTGAAATGCTTTCCTTGCTCATCACCAACTGTGCGCTGGCAGACAGAGGACGCAAATTTCGTCATCTTCGACAGCAGCCCAGAATCCCGAAGCGTTGAGGGCTCAATGTCCACGAGGTTCTTGTGCATGCCAATCAGGCTTGCGTAGAGTTTCTGCATGCCCGGCTCTGTAATGCCATGCTTCTCGCACGCGTACTGCACGAGATAGTCGTGCCCGTCGAGAGATTCCGCAATCCCTTTCATGCGCCAGTATTCATCGGTGTTCCTCGAATCCTCTGGATTCTCCCGGATAGTGGTCTCGAGCTCGCCGAGGCCGCGGTCAAGCAGCTCCTGCGCCTTTGGAGCAATTTTATCTTTAAACAGGGTTCCTGCTTGCTTCCCCCATTTTGGCAGTGTCGATTTGATATCGTTTAAGAGGTCATTCATGTCATCGTTTTCCATCTTGTGTCCTTCTCTGTTCTAGCTGAAAATAGGTCAGGAGTATCTGATTATAAAACGCGACAGCGGGATTTTGCGCCTCTCCCGCAAAAAACGCTGTTCAAGAGATATTCTAAGGGACTTTGGGACAAAGCTTTTTATGCACAACAGTGTTTTTTCCTTCAGGGGGAATTACTATGGATTTTGAACTCTACAGCAAGAGATACAACCACATCACCGGAGACCTTCTCGTGTGCGGCATTTATTCAGATGCCGGGCTCACAAGCCTCGAGGGAAAAGTCGATGAGCTGCTCGACAACCTGCCCCAGCGGCTTCTTGATTCAGGGGCAATCTCAGCAGACTATGGTGTGCTGAACGACCCGGTGTATACAGACGGTGCGATTGGAGCGAAGAAGGTGCTATTTGTCGGGCTCGGCGAGAAAGAGGGCCTTGATGGGGAAAAGGTGAAAGAGCTCTCAAATAAGGTTGCCGGCTATGTCACCACCAAAAATATCGATGAAGTCACTTTCAGCGACTTCTGGTGCAGCGCCGACTTCGCAAGGGAGATAGCGCTTGCATTCACACTTGCGGATTATGTACCCGACGAGCAGAAGACAGAGAGGAAGAGCGGCATCCAGACTGCCCGCGTCCTCTACGGAAGCGAGACAGGGATAAAAGGGACATGCGACTGCGAATCTGAAGAAGGAGGCTGCAGCGCATGCAGTGCTGCAGGCGGATGCGCAAACGCACGGAAGATAAAGATTACTAAAGGCCTCTGGCAAGGGATAGTGACCGGAAACGCTGTCAATCTCGCGCGCACGCTCAACGACGGCAGCTCAAACATCATCACACCTGAACGGCTCGCGCAGGAAGCCAGGTCACTCACTGACCTTGGCCTCGCAGTGGACATCTACGGCGGCAACGAGCTCAAGGCAGACAACTTCCACGCCCTGCTCGAAGTATCCAGGGGCTCAGCAAGAGAGCCCTACATGGGCATTATGAATTACCATTACAGCGACGATGCCCCGACCATCGCGCTCCTCGGAAAGGGCCTGACGTTTGATTCAGGCGGCACGAGCCAGAAGCCTGCAAAGGGCATGGAAGCGATGCGCATGGATATGTGCGGCGCAGGCAATGTACTGGCCATCATGCAGGCAGTGGCCCAGCTCCACCCTAAGGTGAATGTCATCGGAATGTTCGGCGCAGTGGAGAACAAGGACAGCGCCACGAGCTACAACCCGGGAGACATCATGAAGACACGCCAGGGCAAAAGTGTTGAAGTAATCAATACTGACGCTGAGGGCAGGAATGTACTCATCGACCTGATTGACAAGGCACTCGAATATGAGCCTGACGCTATCATCGACATGGCCACGCTCACAGGGGCATGTGTCGGTGCCCTTGGAGACGGGCCTAAAGCACCTGCAGGAGCATTTCACAATGAGAACGGCATAGAGATTCTCTCCAAGCTCATTGAAGCTGGGGAGCGCTCAGGGGAATGGATCTGGAACCTTCCTGTCGGCGATTATTATCAGAAGAAGCTGGAATCCTCAAGAGCAGATTTAAAGCACCTCGGCGAGGGCGGAGGAGGGGCGAGCACAGCTGCACAATTCCTCTTCAACTTCTCAGGGGATGTGCCTCATGTCCATTTGGACATCGCAGGAACTGCCATGGCAGGGAACGCCACAGGCTGGGGAGTGCAGTTGATATTGGATTATCTCCTTAACGAAGAGTAAGAGCTTTTTGCACCCTCAATAGTGCAGGAAAGACAAGATTTCCAGGACAGCCAGGCCTATCACGGCAAGGACAGCGACGAAGCCGACGCCCTTGGCTGCTGACAGCACGCTTCCGGTTGCGGTATAGACTGTTCCGCCGACAGCCATCCCGCTCAGAGAGGCAGTCACGGTCATCATTGTCTTCATTGGTTTGAGTGACATTGTGTATCACACCTTCATACAGTTATGGCCAAAGGAATGGAAGGGCATTTAAAATGGTTTCGTTATTTATGACATTAAAGTAGCAAAAAATAAATGATGTGCGGTGCACAGATACCAAAATAACTTAGATTCTCAGGAAGTTGAATACCTGCATAATCGCGAACAGCATCACATAGGCCCCTACAAAAACACCTAACGAATAGAGAGTGATGTATGTGTCTCCACCAGTGAATGCATACAGGGAGCCTGCCACAACTACAATGCCGAACACCGCCCCCAGCTTCACAACCTTTTCCATTTGATAGACGAATTACACATCAAAGAGATATAAAAACCTTCGCTCACCTGCCGAATCACAGAATCAGTCGCTCTATCCCTGCAAGGTCCTCAAGGTCAAAGACCAGCACCGCCAGCTCATCATGATGGCAGTAGTTACCTGGAGAAGCAGATACAGTAGCGCCAATGGTGTCTGTAAAACTTCCAGAGATGTCAACAGTCTCGTGGATATGGCCGTGGAGGGTCAGGTAGGGTTGTGCCTCTTCAATGAAAAGCCGGATTGCCATGCTTCCCACATGACCTGAAGGTATCTGGTCCAAGGCAGTTCCGTCAGGGGGGGAATGCATGATATACAGGGTCTTTTTCGGACTCTTACAGTAGAGCTCACCTTCGAGGTCCCTCTGGATGGAATCTTTTTCATCAGTAAAGGTGAATGGTTCCCATCCTCTAGATGAGGTCTTGAATCCGTGCAGGCGATAGTTGCTCGTCTTTCTCTCATCATAAGCATGTGCGTATTCCTCAGGCACATCGCTGAAATCATGCTTCTCTATATCCTTGATGCCGAATGGCGTGATGGGAACACACGCGTAGCCAACAATCTCGAAATCATCGGTAAGAGGCAATCGTCTGCCGTGGATGTCGTGAAAGAACTGGCCATCTAAGAGGTCCCGATTCACAGCGCAGTCATCATTTCCCATCATGAGATAGACATCTGCCTTGCCCTTAAGTGGAAGGAGGAGTTCTGGCAGCTTTTCTTTAAGCCACACTCTCTGTCCCTGGATGAATTGGTCCATGTCCTGGTTCTTTGGCGCGATATCCCCGCCGATGATGACCGCGTCTGCATTGCTCTCAATAGCGAAGTCCACCAGCTTCTGGTATTGCACCTCATTCCCATGCAGGTCCGCAGTATAGATGATGCGCATATATGAAGATAATCTGGAGAGGTTTTTATGGGTTATGCTGCAGAAATGGGACACAAATGCCAAAGGGGCAGCAGTCAACAAAGTTGACCAGCCCCCTCGTCAGTTTCTTCGAAACTGCCGAAGGGGGGAGTCGAACCCCCGACCTCTGTGTATCTCGCGCACAGTCATCGCTTCCTGACCAGGAAACTCGTCGCTCATTGCATATGAGCACAGCGCTATAACCACTAAGCTACTTCGGCGTAATGCCGTAGGAGACAAGTCTCCTATAAAAACATTTAGATTTATATTGAAGTGATACCATTGAATGAGTAATGGCTCCCGAAAACGATATAATCACCGAAGCGCTCAGGCAGATTCAGCCAGTCGAGAAGCGCCTCATACACAATCCCGAGCTGCCGCATCAGTTCCTGCCTGCGAGCACAGCGGTTTTCCAGGAATTGTTCTACTGGGACTCCTACTTCACTCTCTTAGGGGTCCCGGAGAGACAAGACATCATTCTCAACACAATAGAGAACATGTTCCACCTGCTCGAAAAGCTCGGGCATGTACCCAACTCATTCCCCACTAACCCTATACGAAGCCAGCCGCCGTTCCTCAGCTCGATGGTCCGCCTCGTCAAGGAACCAGGCGAGGAATTCCTCAAGCGCGCCTACAAGATGCTCACCCTTGAATACACGAACGTCTGGACCTCGGAACGCCACATGACGAGCTGCGGGCTCAGCAAATATCACAGCGAGATGACTGAATACGACCAACAGTGGGCCCCGCAATGGGGGGCAGACTACAGCGCGACACAGGAATCCGGCTGGGACATGACCACAAGATTCCAGCACAGGGCGCACATTGTCGCACCGATAGACCTCAACTCATTGCTCTATCGCTATGAAGTTGACATCGCGAACATCGCGAAGGCTCTCGACAACGTGAAACAACACAGTGAATGGCTACAGCGCTCTGAAGAAAGAAAGGAGAAAATAACCCAATTCATGTGGAATCCGCACGAAAGCTTCTTCTTTGATTATGATCCAATCACAAATGAGCGCCTGGACAGCAAGACATTAGCAGGATTCTTTCCACTCTGGGCTGGCTTTGCAACGAGAGAACAAGCATTAGGAGTAAAGAAAAATCTCTCAGTCTTCGAGCGTATCCATGGCCTTTCCTGCACTGAAGAGCGTCTTGGAAGAAAGGACTGCCAATGGGGCTATCCCAACGGCTGGGCAGCCCTGCATTGGATAGCAATCCAGGGACTGCACAACTACGGCTTTTCAGATGACGCGGAAAGAATCACCAAAAAATGGCTCACCCTGTGCGCACAGTGCAGGCTCAAGCACAATGAGTGGTTCGAGAAGTGCAGCGTTGTTCCTGAGGCAGAGCGGATGGACGACGCGAGATATCCTCACAGGGGAGACTTCGGCTGGACAATAGGGGTATTCCAGGCGCTGTATCGCCAGACATCTAAGAATTCAGGCTAGTAGGGCACCATAAATTTTAAGAACGAGTTGTCTTCAGCTAGTGCCATGAAAGATATCACGACAATATTTTTTGACATGGGACGTGTGCTCGTAACTGTGGATGAGGAGCGTGCCCTAGTAAAGATAGCAAAAGCGACAGGAAAATCGAGCGACAAGATATGGGACATCATTCAGGAGCACAGGGTGCTGAACCGCTACGGCTCCGGCCAGCTCACGCCCAAGGAATTTCATGCAGAGATCATATCCCTGTTTGGGATTAAGGAAGACTTCAACACCTTCATGGAACAGTGGAAAAGCATTATCGTCGGCCCGAAGAAGGCTGTCGTTGAGATTGCAACTTCTCTCAAGGGAAAATACAAGCTGTTCGTGCTGTCGAATACAGACGGCGTGCATCACGCGTATATCCGCACCATCATTCCTTTAGATGACATCTTCGACGGCCAAGTAGTATCCTACCTCGTGGGCGCTGAGAAGCCAAGCAAGAAAATCTACCAGGCAGCGCTCAACATGGCAGATGAGAAGCCAGAGCACTGCATATTCATAGACGACCTCGAAGAAAACATCGCAGCAGCCAGGAAAGCAGGCATGCAGGGAATCGTCTTCAAGGGCGATGTAAAAGCGCTTAAGCAGGAGCTGAAAGAGCTGGGCGTAGAACTATAGAGCCCTACTTATTCTTGGGAGTTGGTGCGACCTTTGCTTTAGGTGTGGCTACTGGCTCGGCTGCAGACTTGGCTGGCTTAGCTACAGGCTTATTGGGTTTGGCTGCCTTGGAGGGTTTGGGTTTGGCTGCTGCCTTTGGCTTGGCTACCTTGGCTGGCTTATCATCAAGGGCGGACTTCTGGAACACAAGGAGGTCAGCGGTGGTGAGCTTCTTTCCGCGCTTTATCTTGTCCTCTACCTCCTCCTTCTTATCCTCCATCTCCTGCTCCATAGCCTGCTGATGCTGCTGCCTAAGAGAAGATTCGATATCGTGCAGTTCACGCTTTATCCTGTTCATCTCATCCAGCTTAGTGCGCAGCTTGGCGTTCTGCTCGTTATACTTCTGCTTGAAATCATTGAACTGGTCGAACACGCCCTTCTCGTTCTCCTTGAGATTATCAATAGCCTCGGAAATCTTGAGCAGCTCCTCGTGCTTCTCCTGGCTTTTCGAGGCGTAGCCCTGAATCTCCCTGTGGACTGTATCACTATCCCTTTTCAAAGTATTAATCTCCTTGGATAGCGCGCGAACATCACTCATCACACTGGCAATTCCTTTCAGCTCATTATACTCCTTGCGGCGCTCATTGATTGCCTTCATGAGCTTCTTCTCCTGGTCGAAGGGCATGGCCTCGGTCTCTATACTGAACTCCATCTTCTCTATCTGCTTCAGGATAGCGTCTGGACTGCGTTTTATCTCCTGGATACCCTGGGCCTTCATGACCTTGAGCTGTTCCTCCCGCTTAATTTTTATGTCCTTGATTTTTTCGCGCACGAGCCTGTTCAATCGTGTACGCTCAGTTTTCATCTCCCTAACCTTGCGAGTGAAGTCATCACGCTCTCTCTTGAGAATGCGAATCTCCTTAATCATGTCGCCAATCTTGCTCGAGACGCCGTCCTTCTCACTAAACACGCCCTCACGCTCCTTGGTGATGTCGTTGAGCTTCTGGCGCATCACATTGACATCTTGCTTCGCCACCTCAAAGCGCTTCAGCAATTCTACCTTACGCTTCTCCTGGTGTTTCCTGAATTCCTCAGGAGAAAGTGTAGACAGGTCAATTTTAGGCTCTTCAGGGACAACTTTCTCAGGCTTTTCTTCAGGCTTCTCCTCAGAATCCTTCTTCGCGGCCTTCTTCTTCGCAGCTGGCTTCTTTTTTGCTGCAGCCTTCTTCTTGGGCTTCTCCTCAGAATCCTTCTTC
The DNA here is from genome assembly GCA_017608295.1 of Candidatus Woesearchaeota archaeon. The sequence goes on along the minus strand of JAFCGF010000003.1, from coordinate 24,764 downwards.
GCGGCTTTCTTCTTAGGAGCGGCTTTCTTCTTCGCAGCTGCTTTCTTAGCAGGCTTCTTTTCCGAAGAGAGCTTCGCCTCAGTCTCAGAGGGCGCCTCAGAAGTTTTCTCTACTGGCGCAGAGCCTGCGTCTGCTGGAACAGGTTGTACCTGCTCCTTCGCAGTTTCCGGAACAGCCTTTTCGGCTACGCCGGGGGGCGTTGTCTTTTCCTGCTCCGCTTTGGAAGCAATCGGTTCGTTGTCCTTAACTGATGGTTTTTGCGATGGCATAAATATAAGGGCTTAACCCCCCGTGAGGGGCTCAGCCGAATAGTGCTCCGAGACCAGCCGCGGCCTGAGCAGGAGACTTCTCCTCCACTTTGGGCTTCTTCTCTTCCTTCTTGGGCGCGTCTCCAGCCGGAGCTGCGGCTGCCGGGGCAGGGGCTGCTGCGACTGCGGCGCTCTCGATGGCCTCCTCGATATTCACTCCGTCAAGCGCAGCGACAAGGGCTTTTATCCTGGCTGCGTCCACTTTGACCGAAGCTGCTTCGAGCACCTTCTTTACTGAAGTTTCATCAATTTTCTGTCCTGCCTTATGCAGGAGCATTGCGGCATATACGTATTCCATTTTAGTTCCTCCTAGTAGCGTTGTGTCAGTGTCTATTTCTTCTCTTCTTTTGATTCTTCCTTGGCCTCTTTTTTAGGCTCTTCCTTTGGCTTCTCTTCCTTCTTCGGCTCCTCAGCCTTGGGTTCTTCCTGCTTGGGCTCCTCCTTAGGAGGCTCCTCAGCTTTGGGTTCCTCTTTCTTAGGTTCTGCCTTCGGCGCAGGCGCCTCTGGAATCTTTGACTCAAGGGCAGCGCCCTGTCGGGCTGCCTTGGCAAGGAGCATGACTGCTGTTTCTGAGGTGAGGATATCCTGGCTCATGGCCAGGGCACGGGCATCGGCATGAGCTGTCCCAAGCAGCAGCGGCACGGTCTCCACAGTGGGGAATGCCGAGTTAAAGGCCAGGTTGAATGCCCAGCCCGCTGCGATAGACAGGTCCGCGATGTACTGCGCCTCATCGACAAACAGGATGTCTTTGGTGAGGATTTCGCCATTCTCATACGTCACACGCAAATCAAGCCCTATCTCCATGGGCTCGATGCCGAGCCTGGAGAGGATATTGGCTGCGTCAGCGCTGATGACCTCGCCTTCCTTCACAACACAGCAATCTTCGGAGATATGGATTTTTCCACCCTCAATCTCAGTCTGAATCTTAAGGGCGCCGAGCTGGCCTATGATTGGGCCAGGGTTAAACGGAGTAGCTCCCGCTCTGACCCATATATCATTCGGAGCCTCCTGCCCTCCCTTGGCAGGGGCAGCGGACTTGTTCTTGTTGAGCATCTTGGCGAGTGCGAAAGGATTCTCCTCAGAGAAGATAAGGCCGGGCATGATGCCGTCGATGTAGGGCTCGAGCTGCTCAACTCCTTTCTTCTTGTCTTTTATCTTCTCTATCGCAAGCTTGATGAGCCTGCGCTTAGCCACCTTGAGCGTGACCTTGCCGCGCAGCGAAGCACGAAGCTTCTGGAACTGCAGAGAAGGCAGGTTAGTGATGTTCACCACGCCAACGACCTCAGAAGACATCATGAGGTCTGCTATGGCCTTGACCTCGTCTTTTTTCCAGTCCGCGACATGGGCTTTGTGTGCCATTTTAGGACACCTGCACCGGCTTGCTCATCGTCCTCTTCACGAAGATGGACTTGATGTTATGGTGCTCATTCGGCACCGCATGGAGAACTGCATCGTACACAGACATGATATTCTCAGTCAGGTCATCAATAGACATGTCTTCTGTGCCGACCGCGCACTGCACATGGGGCGCTGTCTTGGCCTTGACCTTGATAGTACTTTGGAGCTGCTCATAGAGCTGCTTGAGGTTCACTCCCTTAGGGGGAACGACACAGCCCGCCTTGGGGTTTGGCATCTTTCCCCTGCTGCCCAGTACACGCCCGAAAGTCGTAGCGACCTTTGCCATGATAGTGGCCTGGGCAATGAAAAATTCGAATTCTGCCGCGAGCTTCTTTATCTCCCGCTTCTCCTTGAAGCCAGGAAATTGCTCGATAAGAATTACCCTGTCAAATACCTGTTTTGCCTCTGAATTCAATTCCGGACCGACAAAGGCGCATATCTTGACCTTCTTTCCCCGACCCTTGGGCAGGCGGACAAAAACGTCCACATGGTGCTCCGGCTTCTTGAGGTCTAGGTCTTTAAGGTTTATGATAAGGTCAATTGTCTGGCTGAAATTTCGTTTCTTCGCCTCTTCTTTTAAAGTATCCAATGCTTTAGTTACGAGATCACGTCTCATTGTGCCCTCCTGCTGTGGTTAGCAGTCGCTGGGAACGTTGAACTCAGGAGGGATACCGCGGGAGATTTATAAATGTTATGCACTCAGAAAGTGAAAATGGACACAAATGATAGCCTCATCAACGAGTGGAAGAGAGAAGAAAAGACCTCTTTCTCAGGCTGGGACTTTTCATATATCAAGGGAAGAATCAACTATGAGGAACCCCCTTGGGACTATGTATCTCTCGCGAAACAGCTCATCAAGAAATCATCATCGCTCCTCGACATGGGTACAGGTGGGGGCGAGTTTCTCTCCACCCTTAGACCCTTCCCAGAGCATACTGTCGCGACCGAGGGCTACAAGCCGAACGTGGGCGTCGCGAGGAAGCTCTTGGAACCTCTCGGCGTGAAAGTGGTCAAGGTGGATGAATCAGGAAAACTCCCTTTCGGTGACGGGGAATTTAACCTTATCCTGAACAAGCACAGCGCATTCGACGCGGAAGAACTCTTCAGGACACTCAGGCTTGGAGGAACCTTTCTCACCCAGCAGGTGGACGGCAATGACTTAAAGGACCTAGCCTCAGCATTCGAAAGAGAAAGGATGTACAGCTATTGGTCCAGCGACCTTGCTGTCCAGCGTCTCGAATCCGCAGGATTGACTATAATAGAACAGAAAGACTGGACCGGCATGACACGCTTCGCTGATGTAGGTGCCATAGTCTATTTCCTCAAAGCAATTCCCTGGATTGTAAAGGATTTCTCAGTGGAGCGTGACCTCAAGCATCTAAAGGAATTACAGGAGCGCCTTGAGTCAGGGAAACCCTTGGAGTTCAAGAAAGCTAGATTTCTCATCAAGGCCGAGAAATAGTATGCTCATCCTACTACTTAGACATAATGTTTATAAATTTATCATCAACCAGCAATTATATGAATAAAAAACTCCTAGTGGGCGTTGCGCACGCAGATGAGGAAGAACTCGCTCACCTCCTAGAAGAGCTCTCCCAGTATTCACCATCATCTGTCGGGCTGGAGATGCCCGAGGATTTCAGGGAGAGGGCGAAGAACGGCATCGCCACAGCATTCTTCTATGATATTGCAGTCCATTATGACATTGAAACAACTGGCACAGACATACACGGCCTCGAAGACCCGGAGGTATTTGACCAGATCCAGATAATCGGCTTGGCAAAGGCTGTGTGCGACGAACATCTCAGTAGAGAGCAGCTTGAAATGGAGCTGGCACATACAATCAACAGCGTCAATCCTTATATGCCCCCTGAGAAGGTAAAAATATATGAAAAAATCGCCAAGAGATTTGAAAGTGCACTCGAGATTCTTGATGAGGATTCCAGTTCTGAGGCGATTATGCAGCTCTTCCATGAGTGTAACGCAAAACGTGATGTACATCTATTGGAAAAGATTCTCGAGGAGCAGCCAGACATCGTGATTGTCGGAGACGCGCATGCCTGCGAATTGAAAGATAAGCTTCCAGGCTATAAGCACGTGACGTTCTACTCGTGATTTTACGAGCAGCACCCCACAAATTATATTAAGGGAGCGCTGGCTTTCTCCAACAGATGGGGGTATTCGACGAGATACTGCACGGAGATGAATCGCTGTTCATCAATCCAATCGCTCTGGACTTTGACTTCATGCCAAAGCTCATTCCCTACCGGGAGGGGGAGCAGCACCACATGGCTTCATGCATGAAGCCGCTCTTCAGCCAGAGAAGTGGAAGGAACCTGCTCATCCATGGCGCTCCAGGCATAGGAAAAACTGTAGCGTGCAAGCACGTCCTCAGGGAATTGGTGGAGAAGAGCGAGGATATCTATCCTATATATATCAACTGCTGGCAGAAGAACACCTCGTATAAGGTGGCATTGGAAGTGTGCGAGAAGCTAGGCTACAGGCTCACGCACAACAAGTCCACTGACGAACTCCTCGAAGTCGCGATAGAGATCCTCAACAAAGGCAGCGCTGTCCTCGTCTTCGATGAGGTGGACAAGCTGGAAGACAAAGACTTCCTCTACATCTTCCTCGAGAGACTATACCGCAAATGCATATTCCTCATCACTAATTTCAGGGACTGGGCAGCGCATCTTGACTCAAGATTGAAGTCCCGCATCTCATTAGATGTGCTCGAATTCCGCCAGTATTCCAAAGATGAAACCCGGGGAATCCTCAAGCAGCGCCTCGAGTACGCCTTTGCGCCCGACGTGTTCGACATGGAAGCATTCGAGCGCATAGTGGACGAGGCAGCCCGAAAGGGAGACCTCAGGGCAGGGCTCCACCTCCTACGGGAGGCTGGCAATGCTGCAGAGGAAAAGGCATCCCGCAAGATTCTCCAGCAGCACGTGGATACCGCATTAGAGCGGCTGCACCAGTTCTCCCCGAAGAAGAGCACTGACCTTGACGACGCAGTGAAGGAGATTCTCGAGATAGTGAAGGCGAATCCTGACTCCAAGATTGGAGACCTCTTCAGGCTCTACCAGGAACAGGGAGGTTCCTTGGGATATAAGAGCTTCCAACGGAAGGTAAAGAAGCTCGAGCAGGGCGGCTATATCTCGGTGAAGCGCACCCAGGGCGGAGCTGAGGGCAATACATCAATCATCTCACACGCAGGCCACAAAACCTTGGACCAGTACTGATGAAAAAAGTCCAGACAGGAGACGGAACCATAACGTTGTATAACGGCAAATACAAGGAGCTCTACCACGCAATGGATGGCGCAGTACGGGAGGCAAGGAAAAAGTATGCTGAGTCCTGCAAAATCGCTGAGCTTGCGCGGAAGAAGAAAGGCAAACCCCTCAGAGTATTAGACCTCTGCTTTGGCATCGGCTACAACGCGATTGCCGCGATTGATGCTGCTGCGCACAACCCCATCGAGGTCGTATCCTTGGAAAAGGACCGCGCTGTGCTCAAGGACATCGACAGCCTGAATCCTCCTTTGCAGCAATACTCTCTCGCGAGAAGCGTGGCAAAGCGCTGTTCACTGGGAAAGGCGAGGCAGGCATCGGCGAGGAGTGCAAGCGCGAAACTCTCGCTCCGCATGGGAGACGCGAGGCAACTCATCTCCAAAGTTCCAGGGCAGTTCGACGCTGTCTTCCTTGACCCGTTTTCTGTTCCCAAGAACCCTGAGCTGTGGAGCAAGCATTTTTTTGAGAAGATCGCAGAAAAGATGACAGACAAGGCGATACTCGCCACATACTCGTGTGCGCAGATAGTGCGCGCAGGACTGGTGAACGCTGGCTTCTCCATCGCTAACGGGCCCGAAGTCATAAAAAATAGGCCGAGCACAATCGCCTCAAAAAGCCCGCTTGACGAGGAGCTCACAAACAAGTATCGCGTGCAGCACTACATCTCAGACCCGGAATTAAAAGCATCAAACAAAGAGCTGAAAAAAGAGCTATGGTGAGCTACAGGTTAGTCGCAGCCAGCGTACGGGTCTCGTTCCACACCTGCTGAGAACCCCACTCTGAAATACAGTTCTTTTGCTTCCTCATCAATTACTGGCGCACTGAATTCCATCTTGTCGGGCCTGCCCATGATGCCGGGGGTTTCAGCCTGTACACTTTCCTCAACTGGCCCCAACACATAGTCCCTCACGCTTTCCATGATGTCCCAGTCATCAACAAGCTCCCTGAGAGTCATGCCACCCATATCCATAGAGTCAAGCTTGACAGTTACAGCAGTGTCAGCATGCACGCAGGCGCCATAGGGTTGGAATCCCTTGTTCCCAAAATGCTCATACGGTTCTGAATAGCCAGGCTCAAACTCCACATCTGGCTCTATCTCAAAATGATTGTCAAAATGCTTCTCATTAGACAGCGCCTTCAGAACGCGCTCCACAATATCTTCTTCACTCATACCTAAAGATATAGGAGTGCGATTTATTAATCTTTTGGTTTGCATCCACTTAAAAGGAGTGAAAAATAAGATTTTCTAGGCAATAGTGTTATATAGGACTATTGTTCTTAGAGGGGAATGCCCTGGTCGACATTCATGGTCGTGGTGTATCTTGTGCATGAAGACAGCACTCTCCTCATCTTCCATCCCGAGCGGGAGGAATGGGAGCCTCCAAGAGGGGCGCTGCACGACCACGAGCTGCCTGAAGAGGCCGCAATACGCATCGTAAAGGAGCAGCTCAGCGCAGATGCCCAGCTCATCGGCGCACGGAAGGTCATAGGAGAGCACATCCATCTCACAGACCCGATTGCGATGCTCACAGAGCACGCTGACGCAAGACATGAGCACATCCAGTTCGTATACGCAGCAAGAATTTCCGGTCCCATCCATGAAGATGTCCACTGGATTGACGCGCAGTGGTTCTCAGGAGAAGATTTAAAAAACGAAGAGATTCCCGAAAGCGTGCGTGTATGTGCAGGCTTAGCAGCTGAGGCTGCAAAAAAAGAATCTGAGAAAATAGGTGATTTGTAAAGATGATAAAGGCAGTATTGTTCGATTTTTGGGGTACATTGGTCGAGATTGGCGTGTTTCCCTCGCCAGTCAAGCAGGTGCGGAACATCCTTGATCTCCACCGGCTCCCCTACAGGAAATACATCGTGCTCTTCGAAAGGTCATTCATGCTCGATGAGAGCGATGACCTCTACAAAGCATTCACTACTGTGTGCGAGGCCTTCCGCAGGGAGCCGAGCCAGGAGGTACTCGACGAGCTTGTGGGTATGTGGAACAAGAACAAGCTCCTTGCCAAGCCCTTCGCAGATACTGTGCGAGCATTGGAGACCTTGAGGAAGCAGTACAAGGTCGCGCTGGTGTCGAACAGTGACAGTTTCTCTGTGAAGTCTGTCATCGACAAGTTCAAGCTCGGCCAGTATTTTGACGAGACGCTCCTTTCCCATGAGACAGGATATCTCAAGATTGACCCTGAGATGTACGATAAAGCCCTGGAACGCCTTGGAGTGAAGCCGCACGAGGCAGTGATGGTCGGCGACTCCATCAACTCAGACATCAAGAGCGCACAGCACGCAGGAGTGAACGCGATTCTTATCGACAGGCGGGCCCGTGGCTATCACGACATCCAATATGTCGTCGAGAACCTCGACGAGCTCCCATTGGCGATTGACGAGCTCTCGGCGGAGATTGCCCACAGGCGGGAGATGGGCGAGCAGAGTGAAGCGCCTGCTGATGAGCAGCCGAGTGACAGGCCAGAGCCTGTTGAAAGGGAAGAGCCTGAAGAGGTTATTGAAGAGGAGCCTGAGCTGGATGAAGAGCCTGAACCAGAGCCTGTTGAAATGCCACAGGAAGCACAGGCGAAGCGCGCTACAGAGGACGATCTCGATTTTCTGGAAGGCTAACAAGAAAGAGAAACAAAGAGGACCCAAAAAATGGCTGAGAAACAAGACTGCATATTCTGCAAGATAGTCGCAGGCGAGCTACCCTGCTACAAAGTATACGAAGACGAGGATTTCCTCGGTTTTCTAGACATCATGCCCTTCAACCCCGGACATGTGCTCCTCGTCCCGAAGAAGCACTACCAGTGGGTGGACGAGGTTCCTGAAGGGCTCGGGTATTTTGATGCTGCACGAAAAGTCGTGAAGGCTCTCAAGGAGGAAAGAAATGCCTTCGCAGTCTCCTATCTCACCCTGGGGTTTGATGTTTCGCATGCGCACCTCCAGCTCATCCCGCGCTACAAGGATGACGGGCACGGCGGCCTCATCAACTGGAAGAACGTGAAGAAGGTTCCAGAGGAGGAGATGCGGACTATCAGCGAAGAGCTGTTCAAGGCAACGACTAAATAGCCACGCAGTCCCCAGACCGGCACATTTATAAATAATTAATTCCAAGCCAGGGATATGACTCTTACCTTAAAGAAGACCCTGAAAGACGTCACCATCATCCAGGGCTACCCTGGGTTCGGGCTTGTCGGGACGATTGCGACTGAATATATGCTCGAGCACCTCGATGTCGACTCCGTCGGCAGAATCCTGATAGAGGACCAGCCTGCGCTCATAGCCATCCACGATGGCAAGGTTGTCGAACCTATAGGGTTATTCTACAACAAGAAGTTCAATATCCTTGTCGTGCATGCCATCAACGCGACGACAGGCATGGAATGGAAGATTGCCGAGTTCGTGCTTGAGCTTGCCCACAAGGTCTCTGCCAAGGAGATTATCAGCATCGAGGGCGTCGGAAGCCCGGACATGCCCCAGAAGGAGACAGAACACGCTTACAGGGTATTCTCATTCACCAACAGCGACGAGCGCTCCAAGGTCTTCAAGAAGCTGAAGCTGGCCCCACTGAAGGAAGGAATCATCATGGGCGTCACGTCAGCACTTCTCCTCGAAGGGGGAGAGGACTTCACTATAAGCTGCATCTTCGGCGAGACACGGACGCATCTGCCAGACAGTAAAGCAGCAGCGAATGTGCTCAAGGCGCTTTCAGATTATCTCAAGCTTGGCCTCGACATCGAGCCCCTGCTCAAGTCAGCGGAGCGCTTCGAGGAGAAGCTCAAGAGCGTGATTGAGCACAGCAAGGCCGCAGGACAGGCCAAGCAAAAGAAGAGCAAGAAAGACCTTACGTATCTTGGCTGAATTCTCCCGCATAATAGGGGTCAGCACTACTATTAGAATTCTCAGTCTGCTGGACAGGCCTGCGCCTCACGACACGCCTGCGCTTCAATTTTCCCGCTTTCATAAGATTCTCCTCTGAGTAGGTAAGGTTGCATGTCGTGCACACGAAATAGTGCTCTCTGGTCCCAAGAAGGTCGCCGCCGCACACGAGACACGCCCCAGGGAGACTCTCAGACTTATGCCTAATTGGGCGTGGATTTTGAGAATGTCCGGGGGAGGTCATCGTACCTGCTGCACTACTTCTTTGACTTCTTCTGGCGGCACTTATCACAGTACATGCGGAGCTTGTGCTTCACAATAAACTTCTTTCCGCATCCCTTGCACTTTCTGAGAATCTTATATGGGCGGTCTGCCATGGGAGTATACCTATTTCTAAGGTATGTCCGGGAAGTTTTCGTTTATAAATCTTATGGTCTAAGAGAATCAGCAGGACTATCTTACTCTAATTCGAGGCAAATCCGCCGTCCCAGAAGGGAGGCTAGCTCTTCTTCAAGTTTCTGAATTTCACTATCAAGGGGTTTTCCCGTAGTCTCAAGGAAGTTCTCGAGCTCCTCCAGGCACAGCCTTGCCTTGACTGTAGTTTCCTCCGCAGTCCTGGAAAATCGCTTCTCGTTCTCTTCTGCAGTATGGTCGCTGAGCTCGGACTCTGCCTCCTCTCGCAATCCCTCAAGCCTGCTGAATTTCTTTGTGAGAGATGGCATCTCCTTGATGAGATAAGCAATTGCCTTAAGGCTCTTCTCGCGCTTCCTCTGCTTCAGCATCAGCTCATCCGAAAGGATGGACAGTTCGAGTTTTGGCAGGAGTGTTGCCAGGCGCTCTGGCTCCAGAAGCAGCAGCCTCATAGGGGCGTCGAGCACAGCTGCGACAATCTTTGGCTCAAGACAGATTTTATGATATTTACGCATCGCCCGCTCGATAACACTCAGGTGCTGGGACAATTCATGTGTGATGGTGTCGCACTCCGACTCAAGATGTTCCCAGGTCTTCTTCAGCGACTTGAATTCTTTATACTCCTTACCCCGCCTATAGCGTTCCAATGCAGCCTCAGCTGATTCTGCCTCTGCCTCTGCCGCCTCCGCCGCCTCGCGAAGCTTATCCTCCCTGCCCGGCTGCTTGTCAAGGCGGGAGAGAGTGGTCTTTACTATGCCGAGGCGAGCGAGCAGCTTCTCCTGCTCCTCAATCTCGCGGTCCAGCTCTTTGAGAAGGCTATCAAACATCTTGAGATTACCTGCTATGGCACGGCTCTCATTAGCGAGGAACTCCTGCAGCACGAAATAGGCCTTCTGCGTGCTCTTAAGGAGGCGTTCCAGCTTCTCCTCAAGCTCTGTCTTCACATGCGGGGCATGCTCCTTTTTTATAGGCTGGCGATTGTCAACTGCGTGGATGAACTGCTCAACTTTCTTGACATAGGCGTCCCGGTTGCCTTCCATAATCTGGAGGTGGCGCTTCTCGACCTTAGTGTTAAGCAGCTCACCTCCCTGCAGGCGCGTGATATTCTTGCGGGTCTTGTGTGATTCCTTATCAAAGCGCTCTGAGAGCCTACTCAAGGTGTCCTCAAACTCATTCTCGAGCTTTTTCTCTGCATCCTCAAGGTGCTGAATAGCGTGTTGAGGGGCAAGCAGGAGGTGCTCCTCTGTCGCCTTGAACATCTTCTTCAGCTTTGTAAGGAAACTCATGGTATCACCTGGAGGGTCTTTGTCCTGCCTCTCGCTCCCCTCATAAGATGCACATCTGCCTTTAACACTTTCGATAAATACTTTACCAGTTCCCGATTGGCAGCCCCCTTCTCAGGAACTGCCTTGAGGCGGATTCTCGGCATGCCCTTGGAGTCTGTGCCTGCGAATTCAGTCTTCGATGCCCTGGGGATGACCTTGACAGTGAGCATTCTTCCCTTGATATAGGTGCGCAGTTGCTCAGCTATATCGTCAGAACCAGCCATGAGAATGGCGCCTCACTTCTTACGCTTCTTCACGGCTTTCTTCTTTGCCGGCGCCTTCTTCGCCTGCCCCTTGCCTTCCTTCACATCAGGGTAGGGCTCGTATGTGCCCCACCAGAACATGCATGGTACGCAGTAATAACCCCATACGCCAAGTTCCCTGATAGTAAGGAGCTCGCCGCACGTCGGGCACTTCTTCGGCACGAATGTGATGATTTTATCCTTGTACTTTGCCCAATCTTCTTCCTGTCCCATGAATATAACCTCAAATAGCGCAACGCCTGTAGCGTATATAAATCTTATCCCGCGCTCAGTAGAGTTTCTCGCGCTTCACGACGTTGCACTTCTCGTCAAGCCAGCGGAGAATCTCCTTCTCGAACTCCTTGCTCGGCTCTCTTCTCGCGAACTCAACGACCTCTGCAAGACCCTCGGTGACCTCCGCGAAGTAGGGTAAGCGCTCTTCCTTATGAGGGATGTCATACGTCTTCTCGACATACGCGTTCACAGCTGAAGTAAGCTCATTCTGCCAGTGCTCCCAGAAATAAGGGTTCCAGGTGGCCTTGTCCTTCCGGTCAGCGAGTATGCCCATCATGCTCGAAAGCACATGGAAATCGTACTGCTCGACAACCTCCCCGTACATAAGCTTAAATTCAACGATAAGCGTCGCAGCGCGGACATCATCACTCTTAGACCAATCCCAGGGGATTGCCATAGATGTCTGCTTCTCAACAGTCTCCTTGAATGGTACAAGCGCTTCCTCGAGTCCTGGCATAGTGCATCACCTGGTTGCAGGAAACGCGATTTGGCTTATAAAGTTACTACTTAGAATGCCATCTTGCGGTCAGGACAATCCTCTTTCATCAGCAGCACAACACGCGACTCTGGCTTCTCATCTATGAACTGATAGTCACAGTGCCCGCAGATATCCTGGGCGAACTGCTTCACCTCATTGTGCTGAGGCATATTGTCCATAGTGAGGCGTTCCCGCGAACTGCCCACAAACATATACGCCTTGACCTCGACGAACCGCGGCTCACACTGCTTGAGCATGTTAGCCCATCCCTCAGCGTCTTCCATGTTATAGCTCTTAATGAGTGTGATGCGCACAGTGGTTCTGGTTTTGTCCCTTAAGCCCTTGAGGTGCGACATTGAGCGATGCAGGCGCTCCCACGCGTCCTTGTGGAGGGGGTGCACGATGAGCTCAAACTGCTCTTGATTGGTCGCGTTGAGCGAGAGGTATAATTGCGTCGGGAGCTGATTCATTTCTTCCAGCTCCGCGAGCCGCTCTGGCAGCATCCCGTTAGTCACGAGGAATGATGTGCATCCTCTCTTATGGATCTCGGCGATGAGCTCTCCAAGCCAGGGATACATTGTAGGCTCTCCAGAAAGTGAGATGGCGAAATGTAATGGCTCCTGCGCCTCGGCATATTTCTCTGGATTCGCCTTATCATTCCCGCCAAAGCCAGCGAGGAGCTTGCGCTGCTGTGCTATGCAACTCTCGACAATCGCCGCAGGCTCATCAAAAGGAGAAGGAAATGCGCTGTCCAGCTTGTATTGTGTCTCGCGCCAGCAGTAGATGCAATTGTTCTGGCAGAACCCGACACTAGGAGACATCTGGACGCAGCGGTGTGCGCGTATCCCGTAAAAGGTTTCCTTGTAACACGTGTCCTTATCTGTCAGGGACTGCTTTGTCCAGTGGCACACCTTGACAGCTGTATGCTCTCCAGCGAAGCGGTATTGCTGCTTCTCCAGCACCGCTTTCATGCCTCGTTCCATCGCCCATCCGGAACACCGGGCGGTTTATAATGATTGAGGCTAGTAATGCTTAAATAGGCGTGCGATTCCATCCTGAATAGAGGGGAGCGCATGTTTTCAATCTCAGTCCTGTCAAGCGGAAGCAGCGGTAATGCCACGTACGTGAAAGCAGGTAGAACTGAATTATTATTTGATGCCGGGCTCTCGAAGAAGAAAATATTCTCGCACCTCGAAGAGATTGGTGCAAATCCTGAGAACCTCGACGCCATCTTCATCTCTCATGAGCACAGCGACCATGTCAAAGGCCTTGGGCCAGTGCAGCGCGCCCTTGGGATTCCGGTGTACGCCACCAAAGAAACCCTTGGGGCGAGCTATGCGCACATCGCGCGGGTCGACGATGTGCACGCCTTCACAGGCGGCCTTGTGAACCTTGACCCTGTGGAGTTTGGCAACACCTCAATCCAACCTATTCGCGTGCCGCACGACGCAGCAGACCCCACGGGATTTGTCGTCGAGCACAAGGGAAAGCGGCTGGCGATATTCACTGATCTTGGAAGGGCAACCACTCCAGTCAGGGAAGCTATTGCCAACGCAAATTGCGCAGTGCTTGAATCCAACCACTGCATCGACATGCTCTGGAACGGGCCGTATCCTATCTATCTCAAGCAGCGCATCGCCTCTCCCCACGGCCATCTGTCCAACGACCAGGCAGCCTCACTTCTCATAGAATCAGAGCCTGATCAACTCAGAGCGGTTTTTCTCGCGCACCGCAGCATGAACAATAATAGTGCGGAACGCGCGCACGCTCTCCTCGACCATGCCCGCAGTTCGCTCGGGAATGGCATGACTCTCGTGCACACATCGAGGCTGGGGCCAACAGGACTTGTTTCAATCGGCAAGAAGCTCACGAAAAGCGATGCTCAAGAAGTGCAGCCTAATCTGGCTCTCGAAGAGGTTCCCAGGTCGCGCCGCTCACGGAAGGACACTACTCTGAACAAATACATGGGGTGACTACATGAGGCTCAAGATACCTGCAATCATTCTGCTCACCGCGCTTCTGCTTGGGTGCGTGCCTGAGCCAGAGAGCAGCGGGTATGATCCTAACAGGATGTCCCCTCTTGATGCGACGTCTATTGATGAATACAACAGGCTGATTGACTTCTCGTGCGAAAAAGACCTGGACTGCACCATCAAGGACGTGGGCAACTGCTGCGGCACCTATCCCAGGTGCGTGAACAGCAATGCAGAGACTTATCCCGGCCACGTGATGTCGCTATGCAGGGAAATGATGAGCGTGTGCGGCTATCCCAGCATCGCCAGCTGTGAGTGCCAGGGTGGCTTCTGCGTCGGCGTGCAGTAAATGGAATAATTTACCATCAATGAGTGGTAAAATTTATAAATGTTAATTTCCTTAGTTAAAGTATGGCCAATAATAGTATTCCTCATGCCCCTCTCGAAGAGATTGTGCAGCTGGAGCTCCCCTGGCAGAAGAAGGCATTGCTCATCCTCACCGATAAAGACTATCACCCGGACATCTCCCTGATCAAGGAAGTGCTTGAGGAAAGGGGATATGTCAGCACCATTCTTGACTCTGACAATGCAGACCCTGACTCCATTCTCGAGGAGATTGCCGCATTTGCCCGCAATTCCCACCATGAACCCGAGACTGTCATCTACTACAGCGGACACGGAGATGATGAAGGGCTTGCCATAGAAACTGATGACGGGCTCCGGTACGTCACTCCCGAGCAGCTGTTTGAAGCAGTCGGACACATCTCAGGAAAAAAAGCAGTCATATTGGATTCCTGCCATTCAGGGATATTTGTCAATTACATCAAGGACCACGGAACTGAAGCAACCGAACCACATGCACCCCAACCCAAGAAACCGCATCATGGCCTTTCGGATTATCTTGTCATGAGTGCCTGCCCGGCAAAGGCCCTAGCCATAGGGTTTAAGAATAGCCCAAGCGCATTTACTAAGGCACTGCACCAGACGCTCCAGAACTCTAGCAGGAAAATCGAGCTTTCACAGGCCAACATCCGGCCTGAATTGCCACTCACCCCTATGGAGGCCCTGGGTAATTTATTAAAGAGGCTCAGAGGCTCAGGCTATTACTCAGCCAATACCCAGCGGGCAGCTGACATAGAATTCTATCTCTGAGAGAAACCTTTTTATACGCTCTTTGGCGTGAATGAAGTATGCAATTCCTTAGAGAGATTGTGAAGGAGTTCACCCCTTCTGAACAGGAGAAGAAAGAGCTGCAGTCAGTCATCAAAGAAGTTATCACCAGAATCCAAAAAGAATTGGACACGCACGGATTCAAGGCAGAGATTATGCTCGGAGGCTCAGCTGCCAAAAGAACCTATCTCAGGCATGATTTCGACTGCGACTGTTTTGTCCGCTTCTCCAAAAAGCACGCGAAGGACGACATCTCGGAAATCCTCCACGGCGTACTTTTCAACTGCTTCCCCGACATCGAGCGCGTTCCCGGCAGCAGGGACTATTTCCAGTTTGAGCACAAGGGCATTGAGTTCGAGATTGTTCCGGTGCTGAAGGCAAACAGCTGGAAAGACGTGGTGAACGTTACCGATGCCTCTCCGCTGCACGTCACCTGGATAACCAAAAAGCTCGCGAAGAAGCGCGGCCTCAGAAAGGAGATACTGCTCACAAAGCTCTTCCTCAAGGCAAACGACCTCTATGGAGCAGAATCCTATATCAGCGGCTTCTCAGGCCACATGGTCGACCTCCTTACAATCTACTACGGCTCATTCCTAGCATTCATAGAGGACGCAGCGCAATGGGAGCCCAAAAAAATCATAGACGCAGAAGGCCACCATGAGGACGCCATCAAGGCCATCAACAAGAGCAAGCACGGTCCCCTGATTCTTGTCGATCCCTGCCAGCCCGAGCGAAACGCTGCAGCAGCGCTCTCAAAAGAGAACTTCCTGAAGCTGCGCGACATCGCGCGTACATTCCTCAAGCATCCCACGAAAAAGATGTTCCGCAGAAAAGAGATTACAAAGAGCGAGCTCGTAAAGCAGGCCCATGGCAAAAAGCTCCTCCTCCTCAATGCAATCCCGAAGGAAGGCAAGCACGACGTGATGGGCGCGAAAATGCTCAAGGCGTATCAATATCTCCACCACCAGCTCAAGCGCAACGGCTTCTCAATAGAAGACAGCGGATGGAGATTCACTCCCAAGCGCGGCGGCAAGCCGAAAGCATTGCTATGGTACATCCTGCCTAAAGAGCCAATAGCCTCCACATACGAGCATCGGGGCCCGCCTGTGAGCGAAAAAAAGCATGCGAAGCAGTTTAGGCTCAAGCACAAAAGCGCGAAAGTGCGAGATGGAAAACTATATGCCAAGGTGAAGCGCAAGCACACCCATTCCCAGAAACTTATCCGCTCACTTCTAGGAGAGGATAACCACTACATCCTCAGCAGGGCAGAACACATCACACTCACAGTGCGCACACCATAGCTGAAAATCCTTCTTAAATCCTGTGCAAATGTATATATAGATGTAAATTCCAGGCATAGGGTGGGAAAAAGGTGAGTGGTTGGCAATCCCACATGAGCTAATCTACCTTGTGCTTGAGGCAGAAGAGAAAAAAAGCGAGATTCTCAGTGATATTGATGCGCTTAGCGCAGAAGCCCTCATCCTAGAGGAACAGCTCAATGACATAGAGAAGCTGAAGCCCTGAAAAGACCCAGACAAGGGATTCCTGAAGAAAGTGGGCGCATGGCTCAACCACGACGATTATATCGAAAGAAGGCTTAAGCTGGACTACTCAATACAGCTCAGGCGCCTTGGCGACGCAGAGACTCGTTTAGAAGTGTATGAGAACACCCTATCCTTGAATATTGAACTCTACTTCGGGCGCTACCCTGATACCGACCCTGCATATACCATAGCACAGGACAACTACACCACTCTCGACAGCCTCAGCAGGCGCGTGGACAACCTACACCTGGACATAGAGGCGTGCATAGGCCACCTTGAGCATGCCCACGAGAACTACCTGAGAAGCATTGATCCCGCGTACAGTTTCAATTTCTGGGCAAAATATGGCACCATCGCCCTTAATGATGGCAAAGAGATTATAGATGACTTCAGGGATCTCACCTCGCTCTGCCATAACATAAGTGAATACTCCCAGGGGCATGCAGCCTCAATAAATACATGGCTCATTGAGATAGAGCATCTCGAGCTCGACTCACTGGAGTACATCCCCGAAGAGTTGCCCACCATCAGGGAGTTTCAGGAGTACATTCGCGAGACAGCGCACTATCTTAAGGAGGAGCAGCTCATCTACAAGAATAAGATGAATTCCCAGATAGACATTCTCATAACCCGGATTCTCGAGGGAGCGCTCTAAGCCCGCTTCCAGCGGGTGCCGTCAGGAGTGTCCTCAATAAGTATGCCTTCCTTCTGCAGAGTATCTCGAATCTGGTCGGCAGTGGCGTAATCCTTGCCCTTCCTCGCTTCCTCGCGCTTCTTAATGAGCTTGGCGTATTTCGCTTCGAGTTCGTCTCCTTCGAGGTGCAGCACACCCAGAACACTCTCAATCCGCTCAAGGGACTTGAGGCAGGCCTGGGCATCAGCCTTGCTTATATTGCCCTCCTGGATAAGAGCATTCACTGCCTTAATGAACTCAAACACATGGCTCAATCCTACCGATATGTTCAGGTCATCGTCCATCCCCTCCTCAAAGCCGGAGAGCATTTTCTCAACAAGTGCTTTCACCTTGGGATTATTCTTATCACCCTTCACTGCCTGCAGGCGCGTGATAAAGTCCTGGAAGCGAGCCACAGTGTTTTTCGAGGCTTCCAATGCCTCGTCCGTCATATTGACCTCAGTACGGTAGTGCGAGCTCACGAGGAAGAACCTCGTAGCCTCCTCTCCGAAGCGGTCCATTATCTCCTCTGCTGTGAAGAAGTTTCCTTTTGACTTGGACATCTTCTCTCCATTAATCATGATAAATTCGCTGTGTACCCAGAAGCGGCAGAACTCCTTGCCGTACGCGCCCTCTGACTGAGCTATCTCATTCTCATGATGGGGAAAAACAAGGTCCTTGCCGCCCCCGTGGATATCGAAAGGCATTTTCAAATACTTCTCGCTCATCACCGAACATTCTATGTGCCAGCCAGGATATCCCTCGCCCCAGGGGGAGTCCCAGCGCATCGCGTGGCCCTCTTCCGCCTTTTTCCACAGGGCGAAGTCAGCGGGATGCTTTTTCTCATCCATGACCTGGACGCGCGCTCCCGCAAGCAAATGCTCCTGAGGCAGCTTACTCAGTTTCCCATACTCGGGAAAGCTCGCCACATCATAATACACAGAGCCATCTACCTCATACGCGTGGCCGTTCTTGAGCAGAAGCTGCACTGTGTCTAGCATCTCCTTGATATGTTCCGTGGCTTTGGGGTTGATGTCAGGCTTCTCGATACGCAGCCTGCCAATATCGCGGAAATACGCCTCAGTATAATGCTCTGCTATCTGCAGGGGCGTTACCTTCTCCTCTTCCGCCTTCCGGATGAGCTTGTCCTCATGCAAATCATCCTCAGTGAGATGGCCGACGTCGGTGATGTTCTGGACATGCACAACTTCAAAGCCCTTGAACTTGAGATAGCGCTTCAGAATGTCAAATGTCAGGAATGTGCGCGCATTTCCTATGTGAATGTAATTATAGACAGTCGGGCCGCACACGTACATCCGGACCTTGTTCTTATCTATTGGCTTGAATTCCTCCTTCTTGCGTGTCAGCGTGTTATATAACTTGAGTACCATGGTAGCAGATGGACGCCCTGGGCGCTTTTTAAACATTATGCCTGGAAGGGATGGATTCCGAACTCGACTGCTCCGGGCGATGAACCGCTGACAAACTTGCACACTCGGCCAGTGCGGAGGTGATAATCCTTGCGGATGCGGTCTTTCACCCTCTCCAGTACATCATCACGCACAAGAACAATCGCACAGCCGCCGAAACCGGCCCCCTGCATCCTCGCCCCGGCGATGCCGCCTTCAAGGCCAATAAGGCGCGCGATATCAACAACAGCGTCAAGTTCAGGGCAGCTCACTTCATATAATTCCTTAAGGGAATCATGGCTCGCATAGAGCAGCTCTCCAAGAATCCTGGCGTGGGCGTTCCTGTCCAGCGCCTTCATGAACTGCTTGACGCGCTCCTGCTCCTCAACAGCATGCTTACACCGCTTTTTTACCATCTCGTTGAGCTTCGCCTTCTTCGAGAGCGCCTCAAATTCTTCTGGAGAGAGCGAACAGAGATTCTGCACAGGAGAATCCCTTACTTTGTTGAGGGCGAGAAGGCCTACCTCGCAGGCCATTCTCCTCTCGGCATAGGCGCTCTTCTTCAAAGAGCGCGGCATATTCGTATCGACAAAGAGCGGCGTCCATCCCTCGGGAAGGCTATGCCAGCCTGATTTCCAGCTCGTGCAATCCAATGAAAGGACTTCATGGGGCTTTCCCAGTGCTGCGGCTGACTGGTCCATCCTACCGCACGGAACCCCCCTCAAAGCGTACTCCATTCTTTGGGCAAGGCGCGCTATCTCAGCACCGGACAGCTTAACATGGAGCATCTTAGCAGTGGCGGAGAGGCTGCTCACCTCAAGGGCGGCGCTGCTGCTCAACCCAGAGGCTATGGGAACATTGCTGAGCATGAGATATTGGATGCCGGACAGCGCACCCCCAGGCACAAGGTCCTCCTCAAGCAAGACATACAGCGCGCCGAGGATGAGCCCTGCCCAGGAATCCTTCTCGGGGAGGAGCTTTCGCGCCTTCTCTTCTGGAAGCAGGCTGCCGTCCTCGTCAAATAGGTCCTCGACCATGACAGACACCGAGGATGAATGCCAGCTCTCTCCCTCTTTTACTCTGCCTGCAAGATTCACTACCTTCAGCATCGTGTCCTCGCGGGGAATCGCGGCGCAGAAGCAGCCAGGGCCAATAGTCACTGGAGAGACCATGCCGCCGCTGTAGTCTATGTGCTCGCCAATCATGTTGCCCCTGCCCGGAGCAAAGGTATAGATACCACTCTTTAAGTCGAGAAGGGCTTTCTCTTCTGGAAGGAGCTGGTCAATCCAGGTGTTGAGCTGCCTCTTGAATTCATCATGCTGCCTGCCAATAGTCATGTCTTCACTCATGGTAGAGGAGAAAACCCCGGAGCGGGATATAAATCTAATGGTAGGATAGCTCCTGAAATCAAAGAAGTCCCTTCATTAGGAAGAGTCTATTTCCCCGCTTATAGAAGTTTTTAGCTCTCATCTTAGAAAGCTGTTCTCTTGAATAGGGCTCTGTGAGAAAGAAATCGCAGTTGTATGCGCCGTCACCAAACTGTTCAGCATAGCCAAAAGTGAACCTCGAGTGCTCAGCACCATCACCTAGCCAGTTGGTGGGCGAATGAAGGGTGATATCACAATATCGTGCCTGAGTTCCCACGGTAACACTTTCACCCCCATATGAACACACCAATAGATTCTCTTCAGTCCCTTCAAGCTGGGCGAAGATGTCAATCAGCTCAACGCCATATGAGTAGAGGTTGAGGTCGAAGTCGTTGCAGCCCCGGATAGTATAGAGCACCTGCAGCACAGGGCTGAACAGGCAATCCGCATATCTCAAGACCTCACCCTCCTCCCGAGCATACCTCGGGATGAGGATATCAAGGAAAGCATGCTCATCAAGCTCTTCCTCCTCACCGAGCAGAGATACAAGGGTGTTGTAGACAGAGCATTTCGCTCTGACAAAGCTCGGCAAATACTTCGACCTCTCCTCCCCCACTTTCTTAAGGAAAGCATGAATCACGGCGTCTGCAAGCTCAAGGTCAGGAGGTGTGCCTGGCTCATACGGAGAAGTATCAATCCGCTCCTGCCCGTCTACCAGTTCCTCATCAATCATGCGCCGTCCCATTCTTCAAATAATACCTCACTCCACCCATCGCCGTCTAAAACATAGATGTGGTTCATACGGGCAAAGAAGCTCATCTGCCTGAGATTCTGCTTCTTACGCCAGCTTGGCTTCTCCCACACATAGAACTTGCACTCATAAGGCAAGGGTGTAATTCCCTTTTCAGAAGTTTCCTTGACCCGCCCATAGATTACTCGCTCAGTGATACATTCAGAAGAGGGCATGTGAAATTCCGAGCACGCAGCGCCTGATGCCGCCCCATAAGGCATAGTATCAAGCGTGATTGTCGAGCAATAGCTATTACATCCAGCATATGAGCACTTGCCCACCAAGGTGATATCACAGTGAGACACGCCCTTCGCAAAATTCTCCTTGACATCTGTCCTGTACATAATTTCGAGGGGCCTGTCAGGCTCTCCATTGAGGTAGCAGCCGGTGCCGAATATAGGACTTGGAAATGAGGAATAATCAAGCACAAAGCCGTTGCACCTGTTATTGTAGAGTGCCTGTATAAGGGGGTCAAACATATCACCAGACCTAGAGAGGCGTTCAGCAGTCCAGGTCAGGCATATCTCGAGCACCAGCGCCTCGAGGAAACAGTTGTGGTCAAAGGTGTCCCAGTCCACATCCTGAAACAGGGAGGAAAAGGCGGCTGCACGCCGGTTGAACCACCTGCGGGGAATGTGCCTCTTCAGCGGAGGGATATGGTCATCAATATAGAATTCAATCACCCTCTCAATGAGTTCAGGCTCATACCCAAGGCAGCCCGACTCATAGGGGTCGCAGCCGCTGCACTTGCCTTCAAGGTCGGGGCCGAGGATGTCCCGGCTCATAAGATGAATACCTCCTTCCAGTTGTCATCCTTGGGGGTGAAAACCTTATTTCCCCTTCTGAAGAAGCTTTTCATTGTGAGCCTGCTGATGTCGTCTTCGCTGACACCGCTGCGCACGCGATAGCTGCAGTTGCGGGGCATCGTACCCCAGTATCCCTCAACCATGCGGGGGATATTTTCTACGCACTCCACCTCAAACACTGACCGCCTCGCATCGCTCCCAACGAGGTTCACCTTTCCCGGAATGTTGTAGTCACAATACTTGGCGCCTGCCCCTGCATATCCAACAGTCCCGTGGAACGTGACCGAGAGGTAGGTACTATCGCAATCCAGCGACTCCGCGCTTCCGCTCACCATCACTCGCAGCTGCTCATCCTCTGTCCCGTCAAGGTCCATGAGGATATAGTCATAATCATAGGGCAGGGAGCCTGTGTCCAGGATGAAATCGTTGTGGCCGAGATAGAAGGCTGCCTGCACGACTGAGGAAAGGTAGGAGCAGACTCCAGGGAGGTCATAGGCCTCTACCTTCCTCTCCAACTGCTGGACAAGCAGTGAGAGATGAAAGTTCATGTCGAACTCGCTGTCCGGGAAGGGCAGCCCCTCCAGGATAAAGTCAATATGCTTATCCTGCCAGTGTTGAGAAGGATATGAAAGGTAATGCGCGACAAGCCCGTCGAGGAGCTCCTCATCATAATTTAGCTGGCCTGGCTCGTAGCTGTTCTTCTCCCTGCTGCCCCAGTCCTGCATCTCCTCCCCGAACATCCCGCGGCTCATTCTGGAGCCACCTCAGCCCATTCCCCAGAAGCATCCGGGACGAGTATTTTATTGCCTGAGATAAAAAAGTCACCCTCGACAAAGGTGTTGAATTCCTTATCAGCCCAGACGGTCTCCAGGCGGTATCTGATGACATCGTCCCCGTACTCGTTCACGAACTCAAGCAGCACAGGCTTGACGTCGCTCACGTTCGGCAGCAGGAACGTGCATCCCTGGGAGGCATATCCCATGAAGTGCACAGGGTCCTCCAGAGTAAATTCGCAGTGCCTAGCATGCGAGCCAACACCGCGGGCATCGCCTGAATGATGGATGGACAGGTGCTCGGCATAATGGCCAATCCAGAAGTAAGTGGCTGAGTCACCGACAATACACTCAATAGTGAGGGGCTTGCCTGACCTACCCTTGACCTCTCTCGCGAACTGCTCAGGCACATCAGGGAAAGCAGTGAAGTCCACGCGGAATGAGTCAAATCCCGCAGTATAAAGGGCGTTGAGAACTGGAGTGAAGAGCAGGCCGGATCTTTTCATCTCATAGGGAGTCGCCCCAAAGATGAGGGACTGCATCACCATGTCAAGGAAATCCTGGCCGCCTAGATTCTCAAGAGTGAGCAGGTGCTGATAGATTTCCTCCTCAAACTGGTGCAAAATGGACTTATCGTGAAGCTTCTTCCCTTTCTCCATGTAGAATGACACCACCTTCTGGGCGAGATAACAGGATTCACTGTCCTCTCCTGGGATATAAGGCTCGCAGTCTGAGAGCAGGGGAAGGTCTTCGAGGCCGTCAAGCATCCCCCGGCTCACGGCTTCACCTCTTTCCAGTTACCTTTCTCGTTGTATGTGAAGATATGATTATCTGCCTCAAAGAATCCCCTGGACTTGAATGAAGCGACAACATCATCTGGAATCCCTTTTCTCAGGTGATAGGAATTGCCAGTGAAAGAAAACATAAAGCCCCTAGGAATAGATGCGTAATCATCAATCACAAACGTGCAGTACTTTGCGGAGTTCCCTGCATCCTTCACAGAGCCATGAATAATAAATATCGAGTTTGAGGCATTGCACCCCGCACTCTGGGCGTCTCCAAATAACTCAATACGGCAGGAATGTGCATACCCTCCCAGGTCTTCCACAAAATCAGCAATATAAGTCACCCTAATGTCTCTATCTGCCTGCCCGTTCAGTGAGCGGGCAAGCATCCAGTTATCATCAGGGAGAGATGTGACGTTAATGGTGAAGTTGTTGTATCCTATCCTGTGAAACGCTGCAGTAAGGTTCTCGAGGAGAAACGGGCTGATGCCGAAATCTTCGCGACAGGCCCTCCAGATAAGTGAGTCAAGCACAGTCTGAGGGTTCAGTTCAATCCCTTCCTGCTTCTTCCGCTCAAGGAATTTATCAAGAATTTCGTATAGGTTGAGGTCCAGAGCCATGTCCCCAACACTCCACCGCTTATGGAGAGAGATGATCTCAGGAATAAGGTCATATTCGATAGAAGTTTCAACACCTGGCTCATAGCAGTCTCTAGAACGCGGGGGAAGACTATCTACTAGCTCCTCAAGATATCTGACCAACACCCTCCCTCAGTATCTCTTAGAAAAAGGGAACGTAGGGCAATATATTAATGTTTTTGATTAATGTGTCCTGAGAATCACGGCTTATCGAGCCATCTCAATCCATCCATCCTCTCCGTCCGAGACATACAGCTTGTTTTCGTTCTTGAAGAAGTTCCAGGTCACCCTGCAGAGATCCAGTGTCCCATCTGGCCTAGTGAGTTGGATGTAGATGTCGCTTGGCGAGGGGTGATCAGGGATGATTGAAGCGCTAACATAGTTAGGAAGTTTGAATGCACAGTGATCGCTGTGGCTACCAATCATACACGGAAGCGTCTCTGTCTTAAGGTCATTATAATCACCGCTAACCACTGTGGACACATCTCCAAGGGGGCTGCGATTAGTGTAGGTGAACTCCGAATACGACGCATGACCTCCCACGATACAGATGTCTCCGGACAAGTTTAGTTGACAATGTGAGGCATAGGTGCCGAACCTAACTACACGTAGTGTGTTGTTAAAAGCAAGCTCCAGCGGCCTGTCTTCAGAGCCGTGAAGATAATCCAACACATCCCAATACGGCCGATTCAAGCAAGAGAACTCAAGACAAAAGTGGTTGTGTCCCTGCTCGTAAATCACCTGGATAAGCGGAGAGAAAAGAGAGGAAATAACTGAAGGTTTCTTCTGGGAGGTCATTAAGCGGGTGATAAGCGTATCGAGGAATGATTGACTGTCTAACTGCTCTTCAAAATGGGGAGTCAGGACACAAGATAACTCCTCTGTGCATTGCTCGAAAAAAGCAAGTGAATTATACTCTTCCTCTTGGGATTCAATAGTGGAAAGCCAGTGAGACAACTCATCAATGAGCACATGTTCAGGCAGCACATCATCTGACCTAGCATCAGGTTCTTCGTAGACATCCCTCTCGCTCTCTCCTTTACCCCTTAGGTTTCCCCCTAAAATATCGCGGCTCATTCCAGAAGACACAGGAGTCTGGTTTGATATGACATCCTCCGCGGGCTAAAGCCCGCGGTTTCCCGTGCGGGGCGCTAGTACGCCATCGCATGGTGTTTCTCTTGCTCCGCAATGTAGCGGAATGTCTTCTCAAAATCTGA
>JAFCGF010000073.1 GCA_017608295.1 Candidatus Woesearchaeota archaeon | reverse complement strand
ATCATAACTGCAAGCTTTATAACATAAAAGTACGAAAAACCTGCAAATTATTAACACATAAAATATCATAAGTTATTAACATTCAAATGTTTAAGACTTATTCACCAAGCCCTATTTTTGGATTGGCATGGGTAGCATTAAGTTTATGCGGTTGCGATAGCCCGGTTACAAAAAACAATGAAGGCAATAATCCTAATATAGTATTGATATTTATCGATGACATGGGATATGCCGATGTGGGGTGTTTTGGAGCGACAGATTATCAAACGCCAAATATCGACCGGCTGGCAGATGAAGGGGCAAAGTTTACCAATTTTTATGCTTCCCAGGCTGTTTGCAGCGCTTCCCGCGCTTCATTGCTTACCGGATGTTATGCTGAACGTGTAGGCATTCAGGGAGCCCTGAGCTCTCATTCAAATATAGGAATAAACCCCGATGAAACGATCATCCCTGAGATGTTAAAAGAAAAAGGCTATGCTACCGGTATTTTTGGGAAATGGCACCTGGGCCACCATGAGGAATTTCTGCCCCTGCAACATGGGTTTGATGAGTATGTTGGCCTTCCCTACTCCAACGATATGTGGCCGGTTGGTTATGATGGAGTCCCCCTGGAGGGTACCGGTAAACGCAAATCGAATTACCCGCCTTTACAATTATTCGAAGGCAACGAAGTGATCGACACCATTGCCACCCTTGAAGACCAGGCGAGGTTGACCACCCTTTATACAGATAAAGCCATTGAGTTTATAAAAAACCACAAAAACGAACCTTTTTTCCTGTATATACCCCATTCTATGATACATGTGCCTATCGCAGTTTCTGATAAGTTTAAAGGCGAGAGTGGCAAAGGCCTGTTTGCCGATGTGATGATGGAACTTGATTGGTCGGTAGGAGAAATTCTAAAAGCATTAAAAGAAAATGGTTTGGATGATAACACCCTTGTTATCTTTACCAGTGATAATGGCCCCTGGTTGAATTTTGGTAACCACGCCGGATCTGCCGATCCTTTGCGCGAAGGAAAAGGGGCCATGTGGGAAGGAGGCCCCCGGGTTTCAACAGCAATGCGCTGGCCAGGCAAGATCCTTGCCGGTATCGAATGTGATCAGATTGCTTCTACCATTGATATTTTACCATCTTTAGCAGAAATTAGCGGGGCTTCACTCCCGGATAAGAAAATTGACGGAGTGAGTATTCTCTCTTTGATGGAAGGCAAGAAAGGAGCAAAACCCCGAAACCACTTTTATTACTACTATGAAGGGGATCTGATCGCGGTACGCAAAGATAACTGGAAGCTGGTTTTTCCGCATGTCTACCGGTCTTACGATGGAGTTGAGCCCGGCAAAGATGGTTTCCCGGGCCCTTATGGCAAAGGCATAATAACCAAACTGGAATTATATGATTTGGGGAATGATATCAGTGAAACTATTAACCTGGCAGGACAATATCCGGAAATTGTAGAAGAGTTAATGATCCTAGGTGAATCAGCTCGTGAAGAATTGGGTGATAGAAGTCAGAATAAAAAAGGTAAGGCTGTTCGCAAACCAGGACGCAGGCAGCAGGACAATGATAAAGTAAACCATCTGGCTATTGACAAAAACATTTCAATAAAAAATGAATGCTCCTATCAATATTCAGGTCATGAAGGCAAAACATTGATAAATGGCGTGTTGGGCAGTTTTGATTATTCGGATGAAGAATGGCTGGGTTTCCAGGAGACAGATTTTGAAGCAGTTGTTGATCTGGAGGAGGTATTGACAATAGAGCATATAGAATGTGGTTTCCTGATCAACCAGGGTTCGTGGATTTTCAGCCCTGTAAAAGTAAAAATATCAATTTCAACAAATGGAAAAGAGTATAAGCTGATAAAATGTTTTGAGGAAGATGCCCGAAAACAAAACAACAATCAAGAGGTCAGAAAATTCAAAGCTGATCTCACTAATTCATCTGCACGTTTTGTAAAAATTCAGGCGAAAAATATCTCTACCTGCCCCGAATGGCATGATGGTGCCGGAGGAAAGGCCTGGTTGTTTGTGGATGAAATAGTTGTTAATTAAAAACAAAATTCGTGAATCTAAAAATAAATATAGTAGTTAAGTTTTTAAGCCTGGCACTTGCTGTTTCAGCTTTGTATGGGTGTAATTTTGACAACAAAGACTCTTCTGATCAAAAAACGGGAAAGCCAAATATCATTTTCATTATGAGTGATGACCATGCCATGAATGCAGTAAGCTGTTATGGGAATTCCGTAAATCAAACACCAAACATCGATAGGATTGCCAATGAGGGTACCCGTTTTTCAAATAGTTTTTGCACCAACTCAATCTGTGCCCCGAGCCGGGCGGTTCTGCTCACCGGAAAATACAGTCATATCAACAGGCATATAAATAACAGTGTTAGTTTTGATGGAACTCAGCAAACATTTCCAAAAATTCTCCAACAAAATAATTATCAAACTGCATTAATCGGCAAATGGCATTTGAAAAGTGAGCCTACCGGTTTTGATTACTGGAATATTTTACCGGGGCAAGGAAGTTATTATAATCCCGATTTTATTGAGATGGGGGAAAAGAAAAGACATGAAGGATATGTTACGGATCTGATAACCGATTTCACAATCAATTGGCTGAATAACAGGGATACAACCAAACCTTTCTGCCTGCTGATGCACCATAAAGCACCCCACCGTACCTGGATGCCCAGCCTCGATCATATCAATACTTTCGATAACGTTGAAATTCCTGTTCCTTCTACTTTTTTTGATGATTTTAAAAACAGAAGCACAGCTGCGAAGAATCAAAAAATGTCAATCTGGAAGGATATGTATCTGGGTCACGACCTCAAACTTACCAAAGCCCTTAATTCTACCGAAATTACTGGTGGTTTGGGAACCTGGGCTTTCGACAGAATGAATGAAAAACAACGAAACATATGGAATAATAATTACCGGGAAAAGAACAATGAATACCACCGAAATCCACCCACCGGAAAAGATCTGGCTTATTGGAAATACCGGCGCTACATGCAGGATTACCTGGGGACTATTGAGTCTGTGGATGAAAGTGTGGGGGAAATTTTGGATTACCTGGATCATAACGGACTGGCTGATAACACCATCATCATTTACACTTCCGACCAGGGGTTTTACCTCGGCGAACATGGCTGGTTCGACAAACGTTTTATGTACGAAGAATCGCTCAAAATGCCGTTGTTGATCAGGTATCCCAGGGAGATTGCCAAAGGAGTAGTTTCTGATGAAATGGTGATGAACCTCGATTTTGCCCCCACTTTTCTTGATTATACAGGGGTTCCGGTTCCGGATGATATGCAGGGGGAATCTATGCGCAACCTGTTGAAGGGCGAAACCCCGGATAATTGGCGAAATGAAATTTATTACCATTATTATGAATATCCAAAAGGTGGCCATGATGTGAAGCGGCATTACGGGATCAGAACCCAAAATTTCAAACTGATCCATTATTATTACGACATTGATGAATGGGAGCTGTTTGACCTGGAAAATGATCCGAATGAGCTACATAGCTTATACGACCAGGCAGAATATGAAGAAATAGTCAGCGATTTGAAAGAGAAGCTCAACGAATTAAGAAAAAGATATAAAGACGATAACCAAACTGAATTTCTTCCCCCAAAACAACGTACAGAAACCATAAACCATCAGGCAGTGGGGGCGGCTGTTTCTTTTCAATATCCATATGCCGGAAAATATGCGGCAAGTGGTCCCAAAGCCTTAACCGATGGCAAAATATCGACAACTGATTTATCACAGATTGATGACTACAATGTTTGGCAGGGCTTTCAGGAGAGCGATTTGATTGCTACAATCGATTTATCAAAAGAGACAGAAATAAATTCTGTTGCAGCCGGCTTTCTGCATAATATTGATGCCTGGATATTTTCACCCGATTGGGTCAGGTTTTCGGTTTCAAACGACAACAAATCATTCAAACCAATAGGAAAAGTTGAAAGAATGATCCCGTTAAAGTCTGGAAAAGAGATACGGCAATCTTATGAAATCGAAACAGGGGGTATAAGTGCACGCTATATACGTGTTCATGCTAAAAATGTAGCAATATGTCCACAATGGCATCAAGGGGCCGGTGATAAAGCCTGGTTGTTTGCCGATGAAATTATCGTGAAATGATCAGATGTAGACTTTGTCTTGCTTTTATGCGATATCTTGAACATTTATCAAGGGGCATAGAACTTTGGCAGCATGTATTGAAAATTGACATAAATGACTAAACAGCGTTTTTTTCTCATCCTTATTGCAGGATTTATTTTAAATGCCTGCACCAATTTCGGGAAACCGGAAAACATGGATAGATCTCCGGTTGCAAGCTACAAACTCTGGTATCAACAGCCGGCAAAAGTTTGGGATGAAGCATTACCCGTTGGGAATGGTCGTTTAGGGGCCATGGATTTCGGAGGTGTTTACAACGAACGCATCCAGGTAAATGAAGAGAGCCTGTGGGCCGGGAAACGGTTCAACACCAACAATCCCAATGCTCTACGTGACCTGCCCCGGATCAGGGAACTTATTTTTGAAGAGAAAATTAAGGAAGCATATCACCTTGGGAATAAAAGTTTGCTGGGAACTCCTCCGCGATTTCGATCTTATCAAACCCTGGGTGACATCTATCTGTCGTTTGACAGTGTCGCCCCTTTTAGCAATTATCAACGGGAACTGCATTTAAATCCCGGCATATCCCGTACGGTTTTTACTATCGATGGAATCACATACACCAGGGAAGTATTTGCTTCTGCACCTGATAATATCATTGTCATTCATTTAACTGCTGATAAACCCGGGGCAATAAATACTACTATCGCTTTACAAAGGAAAAAGGATGCTCATGTAAAAGCTAAAATCAATCAGCTGATACTGACCGGGCAAATTATTGATGAAACAACTGATACGCAAGGGCCCGGGGGCGAACATATGAAGTTTGCAGCAAAACTGTTGATTATAAATAGAGGAGGGGAGCTAATTGCTGACACGTCAACACTTCAGGTTAAAAATGCTGATGAACTAACCATGCTATTTACTGCTGTAACAGATTACAACCTTGAAAAGCTCAATTTTGACAGGAATATTGATCCGTTAAAAATTTGTGATGAAATATTGAATCAAGCTGAAAGCAGATCATTTGAACAAATAAAAGAGACTCATATTGAAGAACACCAGGCGATTTTTAACAAGGTAACCATTGACCTTGGAAAAAATTATCTGGCCGGATTACCTACCGATAAACGATTGGATTCAGTTAAAAACGGAGGAGATGACCCCGGCCTGGTAGCTTTATATTTTCAGTACGGAAGGTATCTGTTAATGGGTAGCTCAAGGTCGCCCGGCTTATTGCCCGCCAACCTGCAAGGGATCTGGAATGAACATTTCAACGCTCCATGGAATTCAGATTACCATACCAACATCAACCTCCAGATGAACTACTGGCCTGCTGAAGTGTGCAACCTTACAGAGACAGTTGACCTGTTAACGAATATCGTGGATATGTGGAGAGAGCCGGGGAGGGTGACGGCCATGGAGATGTATGGATGCTCAGGGTGGGCGATGCATATCACTTCTGATATTTTTGGAAAGACTACTCCTGTTGCCGATATGCGATGGAGCATGTCGCCTTTGAGCGGAGTGTGGATGACCTTCCCGTTGTGGAGGCACTATGAGTTTAGTCAGGATAAAGAATACCTGAAAAACCGGGCCTATCCCATCATGAAAGAGGCGATGGCATTTGTCAGTGATTTCCTGGTTGAGGAGGATGGTTTCCTGGTTACCAATCCCACCATGTCGCCCGAAAATGCCTATATTCTTGAAGGTAAAGATTATCCTTGTCAGTTGACTTATGCCTCAACCATTGATAACCAAACTTTGATGGGTCATATTGATCATTGCATTAAAGCAAGTGAGATATTAGAGGTTGATGAGGATTTACGGGAAAACTGGAAACATATTCGTTCAAAAATACCTCCTGTTCGTATTGGCAGGGACAACACGATCATGGAATGGATTGAAGATTACAAAGAGTGGGAACCAGGCCATAGGCATATGTCGCATCTGTTGGGTTTGTATCCGCTGGCGCAAATTACACCCGAAACCCCGGAGCTGTTTGAAGCAGCGAATAGCACCATCGAAAAAAGATTAATGCACGGTGGAGGACATACAGGATGGAGCCGTGCCTGGATGATCAACTTTTTTGCAAGGTTGCATCAACCTGAAACAGCTTACGACCATATGATGGCCTTACTGAAAAAATCAACTCAACATAATTTATTTGATAGTCATCCTCCTTTTCAGATTGATGGTAATTTTGGAGGCACCGCAGGTATTGCCGAAATGCTGCTGCAAAGTCACAACGGCATAATCCAATTATTACCGGCCCTGCCTGCAGCATGGCCCGATGGAAGCATCAAAGGGCTGCGTGCCCGGGGCGGCTTTGAAGTATATATGGAATGGGAAAATGGTATGATGACTACTACCACCATTTATGCTAATATAGATAATACCTGCCGTGTAAAATATCAAGATAATGTAATGGAAATTGATCTGAAAAAAGGAGAACGTATTACATTAAATGGTCAACTTCATTGAAATGCTGTCGCAGATATAACCCTGCCTGCCTTCACTGGCTATTAATGAAAAAGGGCTGTAACTTATTAATTTACAGCCCTTTGTTATTTATATTTGTGGGCCCAACAGGACTTGAACCTGTGACCAATAGATTATGAGTCTACTGCTCTAACCAACTGAGCTATGGGCCCGAAGAAGGTGTGGGTGTGAGTGTGGGTGTGAAGTGTGAAACGGAGTGCAAAGATACGGCTTTTTTATGAACCCTGGTACCACACCTGCCCCCCTTCCCTTATTGGGGGAGGGAGTTGGGGAGGGGCAAACCAGGATCAGAGCCTACACCGGCCTGCCCAAAAATATTGAATGAATTGGCAGTGATTTAATCCTGTATATCCCTGATCCGATAAAAAATCCGTTTTTCAAGAGAAAATTCCCACCTTTGAAGCAAA
>JAFCGF010000072.1 GCA_017608295.1 Candidatus Woesearchaeota archaeon | reverse complement strand
AATCAAATGAAGTTTATATTTATGCAGGAATGACAATGATCAAACAGTCTAAGCCATGAGCCACCCCGCCACATCCTCCGGACTCAACCCTTTCAATCCCAACTTATTCTTTTTGTTATAACCATTAAGGTCATTGGCCAGCTTACCTGGCTTCTCAACCTCCTTCAACTATACCCTAACCCCTGCAACACCGGCACCCACTCCTTCGGAATGCCCAGGTTGATATATTCCTGTTCACTGCTCACTGTTGACTGTTCACTCTGCAAAGGACGCATTTGCGGGAAGAAGATCACATCCTGGATCGAAGGCGAATTGGTCATGAACATAACCAGGCGGTCAATTCCAACACCTAATCCTGCCGTTGGTGGCATGGCTATTTCAAGGGCCTTCAAAAAATCCTCATCCAAAACCATCGCCTCCTCATCACCACGCTTGCCAAGCTGGAGTTGTTCCTCAAACCGCTCCCGCTGATCAAGTGGATCATTTAGCTCAGAGAAAGCATTACACAATTCTTTCCCATTAACTATCGCTTCAAACCGTTCTACTAATCCCTCCTTGCTCCGGTGCTTTTTAGACAGTGGTGACATCTCTACCGGATAGTCTGTGATATAGGTGGGTTGAATAATCTGACTCTCACACTGCTCCCCAAATATTTCATCTATAAGTTTTCCTTTTCCCATGGTGTCATCCACTTCTACACCCAGGCTCTCAGCGGTGTTGTATACCTGCTTCTCATCCATTCCCGAAATATCAATCCCGGTATGCTCCTTGATCATATCATACATGGTAACCCGTTTCCATGGGGTCTTGAAATCGATGATGTTTTCCCCAACCTGGACCTTTGTTGTGCCATGAACATCCAATGCTACCTTCTCGATCATCTGTTCAAAAAGTTCCATCATCCAATTATAGTCCTTGTAGGCAACATAGATCTCCATCTGGGTAAATTCAGGATTGTGAAAGCGGTCCATCCCTTCATTCCTAAAATCTTTGGCAAACTCATAAACCCCGTCAAACCCTCCGGCAATGATACGTTTCAGGTAGAGTTCGTTCGCAATTCGCAGATAAAGAGTCTGGTCCAGCGCATTGTGATGTGTTTTAAAAGGTCTTGCTGCCGCTCCACCATAGATGGGTTGAAGGATGGGTGTCTCCACCTCAAGGTATCCCCGTTCGTTCAGAAAATTCCGGATTGAATTGGTTATCTGCGTTCTCTTAACAAAAATCTCTTTTATATGCGGATTGACAACCAGGTCCATCGAACGGTTCCGGTATCGTTGTTCAGGATCCGTGAAAGCATCGTAAGTCTTCCCTTCTTTCTCTTTAACGATTGGAAGAGGATGGATGGCTTTGCTGAGAAGTGTATATTCTGTTACATTTATCGATGTTTCACCAACCTGGGTCTTAAAAACATTTCCTTTTATTCCAATGATATCCCCGATATCCAGGTGTCGTTTAAATACTACATTATACATGGTCTTGTCCTCTCCGGGACAGATTGTATCCCTTCGAAAATAGGCCTGGATCTTGCCCCGGCTATCCTGTACCTCGATGAAAGAAGCATTCCCCATTATTCGTCTGCTCATGATCCGGCCAGCAAGGCTTACATCCTGAAAATTATTATTCTTCTCGTCGAAATTTTCAAGGATCCCCTCACTAAATGTATTTACCTCATAACCGGCGGCAGGATAGGGATCAATCCCAAGTTTACGAATCTCCCCGAGCGATTCCAGTCGGATTCTCTCCTGCTCACTGCGACCAACATGACTCATATTCCTGATTTTTAAATTTATGCAAAGATATGATTTCTTTTATGATTGGGGCCCCGGAGCCATTACAAAAAATGGCGATAAGTTGATCAATTTTTGAGTACCTTCGTAGCAGTTAAAAATGTGATCTTAAAGAGGTCTTTCTTTTAGTATACCTACACATTTCACCGACCAGACGGACTTGATATTTGATGACGATGGATGAACTGAAGAACAGAGGCAGGCTTCCTTCCTGGCTCAAAATGGAGCGAGCAAGCGGTGGTACTTACCCGAAGGTTAAGAACCTGGTTCAAAAAAATGGACTGCATACGATTTGTACCAGTGGCAACTGTCCAAACATAGGAGAGTGCTGGAATGCCGGAACAGCTACCTTCATGATCCTGGGAGAGATATGCACCCGGGCTTGTAAATTTTGCTCAGTTATTACAGGGAAACCCCTTCCGGTTGATCAAAACGAACCTATAAAACTCGCCAGGTCCATTAAGATCATGGAGCTTAAACACTGTGTTATCACATCTGTTGACCGGGATGATCTGGAAGACTTTGGATCGGAATTCTGGGCTGAAACCATACGGACAGTGAAAAAAATAAATCCGGGGATTACCATGGAAACCCTTATCCCCGATTTTCAAGGGAGAGAGGAAGCTATACAAAAGGTAATTGATGCCGGACCAGAAGTCATATCACACAACCTTGAAACCGTTCGACGCCTTACATCCAAAATCAGAAACTGGTCAATCTATGATCGCAGTCTTGGCGTTTTAAAGTATATCTCAGATCAGGGTTCAATAGCAAAGTCTGGAATAATGCTGGGTCTGGGTGAAATGGAAGAAGAGGTGCTGGAGACCATGGATGATCTGCTGGAAACCGGATGCCGGATTATAACCATCGGTCAGTACCTGGCTCCAACAATGAAACACTACCCTGTGAGGGAATATATATCTCCTGAACGATTTGACAAATTGAAAATAATTGGTCTTGAAAAGGGATTCCGGTTTGTTGAGAGCAGCCCGTTGGTACGTTCATCATACCATGCTGAAAAACACGTGGTCAAATAAATTTGACAGGCTAAGGCTGAGGCGAATGCGGAGAACAGTTAATAGTCAAATGTTAATCGTTAATTGGAACTTATTAGATGCTAATTCGTGTATCCGTGGCTAATAATTTAGGATCAGTTGAAAAGAATGCCACAGATTCACGGATAAAAGATTTGATAAATCAATATGTTTGTGCATTCGTAAATCATTAGTGCATTCGTGGCAATTAATAGTCAGGCAGAAATAAGATATGAAGCCACTAATTCACTAATAAAAGATTTGATTTTTAAAAGAATTAGCACATTTGATAATCATTTGTGGCGGTTGGCCAGAAACACAATGGAGTTATCTCATTACAAAAACCTGTGAGCAAAAAAATTACATATCAGGATCTGGGTTTGATCGATTATAAAGAAGCATGGGATTACCAGGAAGAGCTTTTTAAAAAGATCATGGACTGGAAAACCACGAGCCGGAAAGATGTGAAGGAGGTAATACAGGCTGAAGATAACTATTTACTATTCTGTGAACACCCCCATGTTTACACATTGGGAAAAAGCGGTAAAACGGAAAATATTCTGATCGACCAGTCGGAGTTGGATGAGAAGAAGATCTCTTTCTACAAGATTAACAGGGGCGGTGATATAACGTATCATGGGCCCGGTCAGATTGTGGGGTATCCTATCCTTGACCTGGAACAATTTAGTTTGAAGATCAAAGATTACATCCATAGATTGGAGGAATCAATTATTCGAACACTTAATGAATTTGGGATCACCGGAGAACGATATGCCGGTGCTGCAGGAGTATGGATTGACACCAGTAATCCACACAAGGCGAGAAAAATTTGTGCTATTGGGGTGAGGGCCAGTCGCTATATTACAATGCATGGTTTTGCCCTAAATGTAAAAACTGACCTCAATTATTTTGAAAAGATCAACCCATGTGGCTTTACCGATAAGGGTGTAACTTCGATGGAAAGGGAGCTGGGGGAGAACCTGCAAATGGAAGAGATAAAAAACCAGTTGAAAGAGAAATTTTTAGATATCTTTGAAGCGGAATGGATAAGAAATGGATCATAAAAGAAGCTCCTGATGATACCTTGAGCAGGGAGCTTGCAGACAACCTTCAGGTTGATCTGACATTATCTAATTTGTTGATCCAAAGAGGAATACGAACCTTTAATGAGGCAAAGTTATTTTTTCGACCTGACCTTTCAGATTTGCATGATCCTTTTCGGATGACTGATATGAACATTGCAGTCGACAGGATCGGTTCGGCCATGGCGCGGAATGAAAAAATATTGATCTACGGCGACTATGATGTAGATGGTACCACATCGGTTGCCCTGGTGTATTCCTTCTTTAAAGAACGCTATCAGAATATCGGATACTATATTCCCGACCGGGATAAAGAGGGTTATGGTGTCTCCACTGAAGGCATTGATTTTGCTTCCGAAAACAATTATAACCTGGTAATCGCTCTCGATTGTGGAATTAAGGCTATTGAAAAAGTGGAATATGCCCGGTCAAAACAGATTGATTTTATCATTTGCGATCATCACTTGCCTGCGAAACAGATCCCGAAAGCTGTTGCTGTTCTCGACCCGAAAAGGAACGATTGTACATACCCGTATAAAGAGTTATCAGGATGTGGTGTTGGGTTTAAATTAGTGCAAGCATACGCAAAAATCAATGGGATCCCGTTCGATGAGATCATTCCCTACCTTGATCTGGTGGCTGTTAGTATTGCATCAGATATTGTACCGGTTACAGGCGAAAACCGGATTTTAGCCCATTTCGGACTGATTCAGCTCAATAGTAATCCGCGAACGGGTCTTAAATCCATTATTAAGATCTCCGGTATGAGCGGCAAACAGATCGGGATTGAGGATATAATTTTTAAGATCGGACCAAGAATAAATGCGGCAGGAAGAATTGAATCCGGTGAAAAAGCAGTGGATCTGCTTACTTCAATGAATGACAAAGATGCCACAGAAATGAGCGACAAAATCAATGTCTTCAATGAAACCCGAAGAAATATTGACCGGTCTATAACCCAGGAAGCATTGCAAATGATCTCCTCTGACCCGAGACTAAATAACTGCAAATCAACAGTTGTATACAACCCGGAATGGCATAAGGGCGTGATTGGCATAGTGGCTTCCAGGTTAACCGAAACCTATTACCGGCCTACAGTTGTTCTTACAGAATCAAATGGGTTTGCTACCGGTTCTGCCAGATCTGTCCTTGGGTATGATCTTTACCAGGCCATTGATGCCTGCGGTGACCTCCTGGAAAATTTTGGCGGACACATGTACGCAGCTGGATTGACGCTGAAAAAAGAGAATATTGAAGAGTTCCAGGAACGTTTTGAGGAGGTAGTAGGTGATACCATTACTGATGACCAGCTAATTCCGAAGGTTGAGATAGATACACGCATTGATTTTACTGAGATATCAGACAAGTTTTGCCGGATACTGAAACAATTCCAACCTTTCGGACCGGGTAATTCGGCTCCCGTTTTCATCACACGAAATATATTTGATTGTGGTATGGGAAGGTTGGTTGGAGCATCGTCAGAGCATTTGAAACTTGACCTGTCACAAAAAGAAGATCCCTATAATCAATTCCCCGCCATAGGATTTGGAATGGCCGAACACTACCATCTGATCAGAGAAGGCAAACCATTTGATATCTGCTACTCCATTGAAGAGAATTCATTTCGTGGAGAAGTAACCATCCAACTCAACCTGAAGGATATAAAGGAGGTTTGATTAATCAATCAAATTTCTTCTCCTCAAAAACAGATCGCACCTACGGAGCTCAGCCATTTATGGTTATCATATCTAAAGACAGAACACCCCTATGGGGTTTTATTAACAGGTATTAAAAATTATTGCTTGTATTTGCACTCTTTCCTTGATATGGGGCTGTATCAAAAGTCCCCTAAGAAATGAATTCACGCAAAGTTCGCAAAGCAATTCGCAGAGATCGCAAAGATTATATGCTTAATAATTAGATCTTTGCGTATTTTCCGGTTCTCTGCGTTCTCTGCGTGGAATTTTTTATATTTACTATTGAGACGGCCCCTATCTGTTTTTAGATATAAGGATCCTCATATTATCTTAGCTCCGGAGGAATTGTTAATTTTTTATCCAACCCCTCAAAACTTCAACTGCATCTGCACCTTTACTTCCGTTTTTGTTTTGCCGGGAATCTCATTCAAACCGGAACCGATAGATTCCACCTGAGAATAATAGGTTTGTGCCAGCCGAAACCAAAGATCCATTGATTCCAGGGGCGAATATTTCACCAGGAGATAGGTCCGGATTCCATTCAGGTGGAATGCTGGAATGGAAAATGCATACAACAGATCGTGTTCATAGGCATAGATCCTCGCGTCCCAGGAATCAGCATCAAACATGGCATAGCGGAAGGAAATGGAAACCGGTAATTCTTCAGGCCTGAATAACACATCCTGAAAAACCAGGTAACCATTTTCAGTCGGTTTGTCTTCCATCCAAAATCGTGAAAGTTCAATACGGCTTCGGAGCTGAAGCTGTGGCAGGATCCAGTATGCAAGATGAAACCTCAACTTTGTCAGTTTGGTATCCACAATTTCATTCAATGATGGTAGTACGGGGCTCTTGTTTCTTGGTTTGGATTCTTCTTTCAGATGGAAATAAAGTTCCAATGTTTCCAATGGATTATAATCGATTCGCACCATATAGTCTGATCCATTCGATGGTGCATCCACATTGTATTTTAACCAGGGAAATTTGAACGCATCAACATAAGCAGAGACCTTCAGGTGTTTCAATGGCTGAATCTGTGTCCCCATGTAGAGCCCTTGCTCGTTTTTATTGGTTGAGTTCTCTGCAAATGCCTGGCTATAAAAAGGAAAGTAATCCTTCTGGTATTGCCTGTGAAGGAAGGAAAAAGAGACCAGCGAGTGCATTTTTAGTAAAACACCATTCAGGTATGCTATGCCGTAGCCAAGGGAGTGTGACACCTCCCCGAATAAATTTACCTTATTCCATCCAAGGCGATAATCAAATCCAATATTGGTATTGCTTTTCCCATTGAAGTCAAATTGGTTATATGGTCTTTCATTCGGGATGAGTGCTTCTCCAAACTGATAATTTACCAATGTCAGTCCCAGATGAAAATTGTCCTTTCCATAGCTTAGGTTTCCTCCGGCAATTGATTCACTGATGGCATCTTCATCCGTCACTTCTGAAGGGATAGAGTGGTATCCTGTAACCTGGAAACTGGTTACATTTTCTATCTCGTTATTTAGCGTATCCCCGTAGTTAATATTTGCATCGATTTTTTTCCGTGAATAGAATGCTGTAAGATCCAGGTTGTTAAAGCTGACTGTTGTAGCAGCACCCCGTAGAAACCGGTTTTCATCAGTCGAACTGTACTTTGTTATCCCATATTGCCTTTTTCTAATGTTCATTACGTCAGGAGTTTTTCCGTATGAGACACCGGACCATAGTGTTAAACCCTGTCCAAACCGAAGATGATAATCACCGATTGCCAGGGTTTTAATCCTTCCGA
>JAFCGF010000071.1 GCA_017608295.1 Candidatus Woesearchaeota archaeon | reverse complement strand
AAGTCCCTGAGGGACTTACAGAAAATAGCCAGCCAGTTTACTGGCTGGTAAATGCCCTTTGATTACCAAACAGCCCGTAGGGCTTGAAAGAACAAAACAAAATCACCTTATGTTTTACAAAAAATCAATTTCAGATTTTGGGATCATCTTTGAACCAATCGAATAAATCCATCATCTCCCCAACAACAACTTCAGAAATTCATCTCCCTTTATCAACCCATATCTTCCCCTTTGGACACTTATTTCATTGAATTCGAACACATTGTCGGGTGAATCTCCCGGTTGATAAATCAGAAAAGGTACCGGTTCATTAGTATGTGTTCTTGCTTTGACAGGTGTGGCATGATCCGGAAGAATAGCAACAACAAGGTCATCTCGCTTCCTGATCTCCCCAACTATCTGTTTTACTACTTTTTGGTCAATATCCTCAATAGTTTTCATTTTTAGTGCAGGATCCCCTTCATGTCCTGCCTCATCCGGGGCTTCAATATGCAAATAAACCAGGTCGTAGTTGCTAATAGCTTCTATGGCAGCCCGTCCTTTCCCTTCATAATTGGTATCATATAATCCGGTTGCCCCCTCAACATGAATTATGTCAAATCCGGCTAACCTGCACATCCCGTTTATCAGGTCAACGGCGGATATTACTGCTCCGTTAAGATGGTGTTCTTCCCTGAAAGTGTGCATTTTTGGTTTATGGCCAGCTGACCAGAACCAGATGGAGTTGGCCGGGTCCTTCCCCGCATTTACCCTCTCTACATTTACCGGATGATCTTTAAGGATTTTCTGCGACTTTACAATAAGATCGTTGAGCAGTTTTGCTGTTTTTTCTCCCTCAGAACGGGTGGCTTTTACCATAACTTCCCGATAATTACTTCCGGGAACATCATGAGGTGGTGTGCAAGAGATATCATTGCTCCCGTCCTCCAGGATATAAACATGCCGATAACTCACACCGGGATAGATCTTCGACCTATCTGTCCCTATTTCACGGTTCAGGGACTGAATGATTTCTTTTGCTTCATCCGTTGAAATATGTCCGGCAGAATGGTTCTTAATCTTTCCATCCGGTTCAAGACAGATAAGATTGCATCGCATAACCAGATCATTATCGAAAAGTTCAATCCCCATGCTTGTCGCTTCAAGGACACCCCTTCCCTGGTATACTTTAACCGGATCATATCCCAGGATAGAAAGATTAGCAATTTCACTTCCCGCAGGCATACCCTCGGGTATTGTCAATAGCTGACCTGTAGATGAAAGACGGCAAAGATCATCCATCCATTCTGACTTAGCAGCATGAAGTGGGGACCTGTTTCCCAGTGAAGGGATCTTCCAATCTGCCATTCCATCCGGTATGAGAATTAGGTATTTCAAAGGATCTGTTTTTATCGGTTGTTGAGCAAATATTCTTTAAAGAATTGATATTTCCCGTCCATGATCTCATACTTCTCCTCTTTTACGTTTTGTTCTGTGAATGAGGCCGGAAGCTCAGGATCAACAGAAAGAATATTCCTGATCTCCTCAGGAAATTTTGCAGGATGGGCAGTTTCCAGGGTAATAAATCGTTGATTGGAATCTGCTTTTTCCGGATGTAACCTCAGGTAGTGATGCAAACCAGCCAATCCAACTGCACCATGAGGTTCAATCAGTATATTGTGCTCCTGAAAAAATCGATGAATCGTATCCTGGGTCTCTCTATCTGATATGGCTTGAGAAAAGATATCAGCATGCATAGAGTCAAAATCTGGATTTTGTATCATATGCCCTGTTTCATCCATTTTCCCATCATAAAAAGCGATCAATCTGGCCAGGTTACTGGGATGACCCACATTCATTGCGCTGGAAATACAGTGTTTCGATGGTTCGACTTTGTGATAGATCTTCGTATTTAAAAGTTTTGGGAAAGAATCATTTGAATTCGTTGGCAGAATCATTTTCGAAATGGGTAACCCCATTTTTTTTGCCATCAGACCTCCACAGGCATTGCCGAGGTTTCCCGATGGTACAGAAAAGATTACTTGTTCGTCCGGCGAAAGTATGGCACGTGCATAGGAATAAAAATAATATACACTCTGAGGCAATAACCTTCCAATATTAATTGAATTGGCAGAGGTAAGGTTAAGCGCATGAAGATCAGGATCTGAAAAAGCATGTTTAACAAGTGCCTGGCAATCATCAAACTTTCCTTCAATGGCTATCGTTTTAACATTTTGACCGAGGGTAGTCATCTGTTTCCGTTGTTGTGTACTTATCTCGTGTCTGGGAAAGAGGATAATCACTGTAATGTTTTCCATATTCTGGAATGCATTGGCTATTGCACTTCCGGTATCACCGGAAGTAGCTGTCAGGATCATCAATTTTGCCGGATCACCCTGCTTATAATAACCCATAAGCAAAGCCATCATTCTTGCTCCGAAATCTTTGAATGAGTGGGTCGGTCCACAATCAAGTCGTAACAGGTAGTTGTTACCGGTTATTTTTTCTATTGGGATTTCAAAATCATATGCTTTCTCGGTCAGATGTAAACAGTCTTGTTCCGAAATATTTCCGGAAAGAAAGGGTAGAATCAAAGTGCATGCAAGTTCAGGATATGAAAGATTGGAAAAATCAAGGATTGTTTTCCTGCTAAATACCGGATACCCGGAGGGAAGGTATAACCCTTTATCTGGTGCTAATCCTTGTAATAAAGCAGTCTCAAAAGAAACCGGTTTACAACTGTTATTTGTTGAATGAAATAAAATCGGCATCAGAAATTCCTGATTGGATTACCCTACCCAAAGATAACAGGAATTTGTATCCTTTTGAAAAGATCCCTGATATATCAAATTGGGATGATATACTTCTTCAGGAAATTTGAATATCCGAAAAATTGTTAAATTTGGTTCAGATTGGTTCAACTTAAAAATCATTCAATTGCTTGTCTTTACAAGGGAATTAACACCCAGACTCAAATACATCTTTGAGTTCATTATTGAAGAGATCTTTAATCTGGAACTTCAGATTACTTCAGATTCAGCACAATTTAATGAAAGTAAACTGCCAAAAATAAATTACTCTGACCAGTTCTTTAATGATTCGTTCCGGATAAAACCAGCAAAATTACTTTTCGAAAATGATATCAGGGAGCAGGACCTGTATGTCCC
Source organism: Candidatus Woesearchaeota archaeon (assembly GCA_017608295.1). The sequence goes on along the minus strand of JAFCGF010000071.1, from coordinate 4,103 downwards.
TGTTTGGAAGGATATGAATATAATGTTCCTGACCGATCCTGAGTCTGATCTGCCATTTGATCCATTTGCGGCCTCCTTCTTCATGCTTTCACGATACGAAGAGTATCTTATTAAGGAGAGGGATATCCATGGGAGGTTTGATGTTTTCGATAGTCTGGCATATAACAACGATTTTCTCAATTTCCCCATTGTCGATTATTGGATCATGGAATTGGAAAAGAACCTTGTAGCCAAATCCCCGGAACTGAAGATCAGACAAAAGAAATATGCATTTACGCCGACTATCGATGTGGATGAACCTTTTGCGTTTAAGCAAAAAGGATTGCTGAGAACGATCGGTGGGATACTGAATTCAAACAGTAGAAAGATAAAAGGGGAGAACAAGATCCGGTTGAAAGTTCTGTTTGGTAAGATGAGGGATCCTTATGATACCTTTGAGATGTTGGAAGAATGGTTTAAGCAATTTAATCTCTCTCCCATCTTTTTTTTCCAGGTTGGCAAGTATGGGAAATTTGATAAAAATCCACCAGCAGGCAAAGGAGCTTATCGAAAACTGATTAGCAGGATATCGGAAAACTATGAGATTGGACTCCATCCTTCCTATCGTTCCAATTTTGAACCCGCTGAACTGAAAAGTGAAATTACTGTATTACAGGAAGTTACAAACAAACCGGTCTCGAGGAGCAGGCAACATTACCTTAAACTAAAAATTCCGGATACCTACCGAAATCTGATCCGGTTAGGCATAACCGAGGATTACACTATGGGATTTGCAGGCGATACTGGTTTTCGTGCAGGAACTTCCAATCCATTTTTCTTTTATGATCTCCTGAAAGAAGAGAAAACAGAATTAAAAATCTTTCCATTTCACGTAATGGATGGAACCCTTAAAGAGTACCTGCGAATGGATCAGGAGGAAGCAAAAGAGAGGATAAGAAACCTGATTGATAGGACCCGACAGGTGAATGGCACCTTTACCAGTTTATGGCACAATTCGTCACTGAATGACTGGGGGGCCTGGCAGGGATGGCTGGAGGTGTATGAGGAAATGCTCAGGCTTGCGAAATGAGAAATGAGAAATGAGAAAACCATCTCCATAATGATTAAATTTCTTCCTCATAAAGATATTGATAAGGAAAAATGGGACCGGTGTATTGCCGAATCTGAGCATGGGAGGATCTTTGCATACTCCTGGTTTTTGGATCTGATTTGTCCGGGATGGGATGGATTAGTAGCTGATGATTATGAGACACTATTCCCACTTACCTGGGGTAGGAAATTGGGTGTATATTATCTGTATCAGCCATTTTTCACCCAGCAACTGGGTGTTTTTTCCAGGTCCATACCTGACATCACAATGACCAATGAGCTGCTCAGATCAATCCCTGCAAGATATAGATACATTGATATTTGTTTGAATTCCTCCAATAATCCGACAACAGGACAATTCCAGGTGTTCACCGAAAAAACCTATGAATTGAACCTGACCGGGAGCTATGAAGAGTTGTCGCTTAACTATTCGGATAATGCGAAGAGAAATATTAAAAAAGCGATTGATCATAAGATTACTGTGACTCACGGGAACCAGCCGGATGAACTGATTGCCATGTTTCGCTCCTCATTAGGGAAACATTATCCAAAGATCAAATCTCAACATTATAGTCAGCTTAGATCCATTATGACAGAAGGTATTGAAAGGAATGTGGGGGAGATATATACTGCCAAAACTGCCAGTGGATTAATCTGTGCTTCTGCTTATTTTATCTATTCTAACCAGCGCCATATATTTCTATTTTCCGGTAATACTCCTGAAAGCAGGGAGAATGGCTCTATGTTTCTGCTGGTCGATCAGTTTATCAGCGATCATACCCGTAAGGATAGCTTTCTTGATTTCATGGGATCAAAAAGGGAAAGCCTGGCCAGATTCTATATGGGTTTTGGATCAAGGGAGGCTTCCTATCCAAGGATAAAAAGTAACCGGTTGCCATGGCCGTTGAGATTAGTTAAAAGATAATGGCTGATGAACGATCCTCCTTCTCCGTCATTAGGTCGAGAAAACAACGTAATGACTATAAATGACAACTTATTGACCACATAATGACTTTTGTAGTATGATTGTTGTGATTGGTTTTATGCTCCGCAATTGAGAAAAGATCAAACTGAGAACTGAGAACCTCCGCCTTCTCCGCACAGCCGGGTGCCTACGCTGAAGCTTCGGTGACAGCGTGCGGATACGGCTGACAAGGAGAACTGAGAACCGAGAACTAAATTCTATTCCCTGAAATAGAAATTTCCTTCCAGTGAAGTAGATTCCCAGGGGGTTTGCCTGTTATTTGATTTCTCCCTGACCTCTGACCGGACTTTCTGAAAAACTTCAAGGATTGTCATTCCGGGATTTCCCATATACTTTAGCAGTGAAGATGTATACAAGCCGTTCTGTCCAGGACCATCGGAAGCAGTACTACCAGGAGAGGTAGCATATGCGATTAAGGAACCGGAGGGTGCATTCATAAAAGCAAGACCTTGTCCCTGTGCTTTACGTGTCCAGCTCCTTTCGAAAGGATTATCCCGGCAGGCATCCAGGACAACAATGTTGGTTTTGCTGCCAGACTCTTCCATCCTACCGAGCACTCTTCCTGCTTCAACACAATTATATTCCACATCTATCTCACTTTCCAGCGAAGCATCTACCGGGATCAGGTAGTTGAATCCTTTCACCTGGATACCATGACCGGCATAGAAAAACAGGCCCGTATCAAAATTTCTAAGCCGGTTTCCGAAATCATCAATAGCCTGTTTCAACGCAACCTGGTCAACGTTTGAATAGACAAGGGTCTCAAATCCCAGTTTTTCCAGTGATTCAGCCATGGCTCTGGCATCATTCTCCGGATTTGAAAGATAGCCCCCCCGAACATAATTTCCGTTACCGATTACCAGTGCAAGCCTTTTGTCGTCAGGGGTATAAATATTATGACTGGCAACAGTTACCTCCGGTACACTGACTTCTGATACCGGGACAATATCTGTCAGGGTTTCTGTTGTAACAATATCCATACTGATGTAATCATCGGCAAAATGAAAAAACAATGGGTTCTCAAATTTTGGCTTGATAACCATCTCACCATGGGTATTAATACATCCAAACTTACCCTCAACCTCTACTGAACCTAACCAGTGGCTGAATGCAAATGCATCATCATAATCAGGATTGATAACCATTTCCCCTTCCATGTTTATATATCCCCATTTACCATTCTTTTTGACGGGTGACAAACCTTCAGAAAATGATTTTACATCATCGAAAACGGGAGATATAATCCAGTCTCCATTTGAATCAACAAATCCCCATTGTCCGTCTTTACTCTTTTTAAACAAAAGGCTTTTCCCGGCGGATGAGTATGAATCCAGTTGCATATCATAAATCTCTTCTCCCAATCTGTTGATTAAAATCCACTGCCCGGTTTTCTTTACTTTTGCAATACCATTTCGGAATGGCCAAACCTGGTCATATACCGGTAGTACCTCCCATTGATGGTTCTTGTTAATGAATCCAAACTTGTCATTCATCTCAAACGGAGCCAGATCTTCATTGAAGATTACCAGTCCATAAGAAGATTCCAATAGCAATTCTCCTTTTCGGTTGATATATGATTTAGCTGAGTTTGTAGTTACAAGAGCAAACTGTTTATTGTAAAAAGGAGTTGCCTGATCAAATTGTGGAGAAATAACTGTATTTCCACGATTGTCAATGTATCCCCAATAAGCCCCTGATTTTACCGCAGCCAGTCCATTTTGAAAGCCGGTAACTTCATCGAAATCAGGTTTTATTTTCCACTTACCTGTTTCGTCGACGAATCCCATTTTTTCTTTTTGGGCGGCAATAGCAATCCAGTTTTGAGCTAAAAGGTGTGACTGAGATATGGGAATAAGCAATAGGCAGATCATAAAAACAGGTCCTATTCCAATACCTGGAGGAGTAATCCCATTCCGTTTCATATTCATCATTGCTGGTTTATTGATTCAGTTTTCCGGGGTTTTTGCAAGTTACAAAATACTGAACCGATTTAAAATAAATTACATTGCTAAAGTTAGGGAAAAGAGAA
>JAFCGF010000070.1 GCA_017608295.1 Candidatus Woesearchaeota archaeon | reverse complement strand
TCGAGCACTGCCGATATAGCATTAACCCACTCCTGCGGTTTGTTTTTATTGAGGTCTGGTTTTGATATTTCCGTGGGTGGAGTCCTTGACTGCTTGGGAGGCTGTCCTTGCGGTGCTGCGCCCCGCCCGTCATTGTCCATCCCACCAGCAGCGATGCCGAGGATAGCCAGTGCCGTGTACCTCCTGAGATATTCCGTAGCCGACCCAATCGCCTGAATTGCGTTTTTTCCGCCGGAATTATCAGGTGCTGAGACTAGAGTAGTCCGCTCGCTATGTCCATCTCTATGAGTTACAACGCATGTCACTTTAACATGGCCGTTATCACTCTGCGCCGTCTCCCATGTCATTGAGAGCCCCTGCTCTGAGAGCTTTGGAGTTACCTCCTTGACTAATCCAAAGAGCGTTGCGTGATTGTAATTTGTTTTGCCGAATTTAACCTGCTGATCCTTTGGAATAAAAATGGCAAACTCCTTGAAGCGCGCCATTGCGGCATGAAAACTTTTTCGTGCCTCGCTCTTCTCCCATCTCAATTTTAAATCCATGAGTTTTTCCAGCTTGTCAATGTCAACATCTTTACTTACTGCCATTTCCAACAGGACAGCTGGTGTTGTTTGTAGCTCGTTTTTAGACATAACATTGCACCTCAATAATTAATAGACATATGCTGGATTATTCCAGACGCAACCGCAATTACAACTTGTTTTGCGATGTCCTTGGGAATATTTTGTCCAATCAGGGCATCAAGAACGGCGTTATTGATTGTTGCCTGATGCGCAACGTCCGCTGCCCGCGCCTCCTCTCTGGATTTGCGTTCGGCTTCAGCGCGTTTCCGCGCTTCCTTGTCGTGTTTAACCTTTGTCGTGTTTAACCTTCAACTCGGCTTCTTCACGGGCTTTTTGCACGGCAAGTTTTTGATCAGCCTTCGCTTTTGTGTCAGCGGCAACTTTTTCACGTTCAGCACATTCTTTTGCTTTTCGTGCCTCCCTGACCTTGAGTTCAGCATCTTGCCTTATACGAGTCACTTCTCTGTCGGCATCCTGCTTTGCCCTAGCCGCTGCCTCTTTCTCAATCCGCTCATCTCGCTCTTTTTCTTCCTTTTTAGCCTGTTCTTTTTGGCGTTTCTCTTCAGCTTCTACCTTTTCCGCTTCGATCTTGACCTCTTTAGCCTTGATCGCCTCCTCTCTGAGCCATAACTCATGATCTTTTAGAGCGTCAGCATGTGCCTGTTCCAGCTCTTCAGCAGCCTTTTTTTCTGCTGCAAAACGCTTTTCCGCCTCTTCCCAATCCGTCAACGGCTTCCTTACCTCATCCCGTAAATCATCAAGAAACTGCCTCACTTTGCGACGAGCAGCATCTACGCCTTTTGATTTTTCTTTCCAATCTGATACAATATTTTTGCCTGCATTATCCAAAAAAGTTTTAGATTGAGACACCCTGTATGCAACGGAAGCAATCTCTTTCCTTGCTGTAGCCGTCGACAGTTTCACCTCATGCTCCAGAGCTTTGTCTCTAATTCCGTTCAACACTTTATCTAGCAATGTCTCGTCAGTAAAAACCGCCAACGGTTGTATTTGATTTTTTACAATCAGATCTTGCATGTCTTAATCTCCCGTGTAATAGTCAACGGTGCAGCACCACCCCCATCCCCTCCCCATCTCTGGATCTTACACCCCATTTTTTCCAGCAGTACCTTTACTCGGTACTGCCCGTAATTAATTTTCACAGAACTTCGATACGCTGAAAACCCGGTCAGTCCGTAGGTCTCTCCTGGGATCAACTGCTGAAAAATTTCACCAGCCTTTTTAATCAACCGCCGCGCATCGTCACGGCGATCCGGAAGCATGGAGGAAATTACAACCATGCTTTCCATTTCCGTTTCGGTAAATTCTTTCATTCAAACCTCTTTGTTTTGATTCGCAACAGCCTTAATAGCTGCCTTCACATTGCTTATTAAAAGGTCATCTGTTATCCGCAAGTCAATGCCTGTTTCCTGACCCTTTATAAAAAAGTATAGCATGTATGGATTTAAAAGGCAATGATAAAATGGACATTGATGCATTTTTAAAAAAATTATCGAAGTGCGAATCAGCTATTGACAAGCATGCGAATATCGCATATAATAAAGTATAGGGTAAAGAAAGGGAAAGAAAAACTTCAACCGGAGAACTCAACTGTGAAAACAATAGCATACACGCTATACAGATTACTGATAGCGCGGCCAATGATCACGCTCATGGTCGCAGGAATTGGAATGTACCTGTATTTTTTCATCGGCTTGGCGAGCAAGTTGGCCGGTTAAATAAACACTTACCGGAGCAATGACATGTATACCCATCAAGTGAGTAAGGCACTCAGGCAGATATTGAAAAATACGGATGAATTCCCGCCTGATTGGGCGATAGACCGGAGCGGCGAGAGTTTTGTAATGTATCTCGGTTTGCTCAAGGCGCACAAGCAAGCCATGCTCGCGACGGATTGGCACGGTGAGGCGATGGCATACGTGAGCGTATCACAGAAGGTTATCATAATTAGACGGGCGACATTATGGCCATTGAAACGCTGCTTGGCGTATGTAAAATATTACACAAGGGAGCAAACATGAAAGCACTATATTTTTTTCTTGACATCGGAATAGCTCTGGTTTGGGTCACCTGCTGTGGTATTCGGTGGGCATACAAACGATTCACAAAAAGAAAGAGTGGCCTTGAAAAATGCCCAGATTGCAAAAGAATTCTGGAACCAATAAAAGGGACGTGCTTAGTATCATGTCCTTGCTGTGATAAATATCACGATAGAGGCAAGCATCATGAAGGCCACAAAAATCACAAAAAAAGAAACGGTTAGCACCTTGATGCCAAGTCCGTGCTACTGGCGGCAGAAACCAAAAGAACGCATAGTAGGGATGGCTGAATACATGGCATTGTATAACGACCATATTTTACCAAATAGAAAAATTATAATTCACACAGAGGCGAAATGAACTCGATAATCACAACAGTATTCGAACGGCTGTCAAGGGCGGCTGATGTCGAATTAACAAAATCGTGCGGCGCGTTATCTTTTAATTGTGACATATGTCATAAACCGCTCAGATCGCTGGAGCATTACCCAATTTGTCCGCAATGCTGGCGGGCAAAACAGGAGGTGAAGCATGACCAATTATGAATTTCGGTGGGCGCGGCGCACTTTGGGACTCAGTAGGAAACAACTGGGGAAAGCATTTAATCGCGACTATAGGTTTATCTGTGCCGTGGAGAGCGGTGAGCAGGGGGTAACTCTCATACACCAAGCTCTACTTGACGCTCTCAAGAGGTGGAAACGCGGGGATCAGTTTCCGCTGTACAGGTAAATCATGCTATATATAAAACACATGACATATTCCAATCGTGATCCTGCACTGAGTAGGGTGCGTGATCAATTTGGCATGGCCGGTTATGGTGCATATTGGGCAATACTAGAGGTCATTGCAGAGCAAATGACACCTGCTCATGATACCCCAGCATTACAACTTTCGGCAAAAAACTGGCGGAAAGTTACGGAATTTTCGCCAAAAAAGTTTAAGTTTTTTGTCACTTTTCTACAAAAAAACGGCCTTTTTGACGTGCAACATGACGGTGTTTTGACCACTATTAGGTGTGATAACCTGCTAAAAATACGAGATGAATACTCGTCGAAACAGAACAGGAGAAAGCGCAATTTGTCCGGACAATGTCCGCCAGCCCCTAACTCTAACTCTACCTCTACCTCTACAAAGAAATATACTATAGACGTAGTATGGAGAGCGTGGAAGCGAAAGGACAAGCAAGGGGAATGGCTGAACCTCGAAACTGGCGAAACGGTGCCGATTATCGAGGCGGGCGAAAGGCAGCCTGTTTTTGTTGAGGTGAACAATACGTCGATACAGGAGGAGAAATGAGTAATTTCAACCTGAAGTGTACCCATTGCGGCCAATGCTGTAAATCGCAAATCTGCCATGTCGGGCGGGATATTTTTCCAGACCGCGACGAATGGGACGACGAGTGTCCTGCCATACGAGAGCGAGGTGGTAAAATCTTTTGTGGCCTTATCGAATGCCCGTGGGCATACGTGCTGATTAGCCGAGAACATGCCCAACAATTTTCTCAGCGTGCTGGAACGAGATTATGGGCCGGTAGAGGCTGTACAAATCCGCACAGGATGGCATCATGAGGGATTGGAGTCACCAAGAGCGAGGTGTCGAACAAACCCGCCAATCAATCGCTACCGGTCACCGCCGCCCTATTGCCGTAATGGGGACGGGCGGCGGAAAAAGTCGGTATGCAGGTATGGTCATTGAGTCGGCCCTTCAGATGGGCAAAAAATGTTTATTTATTGCTCATCGTAGGAATTTGGTCTCTCAGTTTGTCAATTACACGCTGGCAGGTGTTTTTGGCATTGATGCAGGGTACATCATGGCGGATTACGATTATGTTGCTGGTAAGTCAGTGTACTGCGGAACAGTGCAGACGATTGCGCCGCGCCTTCAGGCTGGCATGATGGCCGGTGATATGTTTCAGGAGTCGTTACAGCCAGATATTATTTTCGTTGATGAATGCCATACCGGACTAAATGAGCAGTATCAAATTATCTATAACCGGTTCCTTGATGCAATTATTATAGGATTGACTGCGACACCATGCCGACCTGATGGCCGAGGCCTTGGTGAGGTTTTTGACGACATCATTGATATTGCCAGCACGGAATATTTGACCGACAAAAAGATTTTGACACCGGTTACATACTACGTTCCCGATGCGGACGGCATAGACCAGATTGCCGGGAAGGGACGTGAATACACCGAGGCTGCGCAGGATGCTGTGTTCAACACTCCAAAAATAGTCGGTGACTCTGTGGATCAGTGGTTAAAATTGGCGGAGGATCGGCAAACAATCCTTTTTGCGATCAATGTTGCCCATAGCAAAAACCTTCAGCGACGGTTTGCCGAGGCAGGAGTGGTTGCCCTTCATCTTGACGCTCGCAGTACGGATGATGAGCGGGATGAGGTTTTCCGCAAGATGCAGGCCGGGGAAGCAAAAATTGTTTGTAATGTTGGGCTGTATGTCGAGGGGGCCGATGTCCCGGATATTTGGTGCATACAGTTGGCGTTTAAATCCAAGTCCCTTGTTAAGGTTTGGCAGACCTGCGGGCGGGGAGCGCGGAACGATGATAATCCTCCCTATGACGATTTGATAGTAATTGATCAGGGTGATAATATCCGTCGGTTGGGGCCGATTGATACGCCTATGGATTGGAGTCTTGACGGCAAAGTGCGACAGAGGCGCAAAAACAATAAGAAGGAAAAAACATTCTCCGTCTTATTGCAATGCAAATCATGCACGGCATGTTTCGGCGGTGGAAAACAGGCTTGCCCACGTTGCGGTACCGAATTGGTGGATTACGGACGGGATGTCGAAACCGCTGAAGGTCAGTTGGTTGCCGCAAAGCCGAAGAAGAAAACGAATAATGACTTAGATATCGTAGAAAAAATCCATATGATGTCGGCTCTGAAGTGGTATCAGCAAAAGAAAAAGTATAAGGTGGCGTGGGTTACGTATAAATATAAGGATATATTCAAGGTTTCCCCGCCAGATGAGGTGAAAAACTGTGTCGCAATGGAACCTGAGCAAGGGAGTTTTGCGCAAAGGCAGTTAAAGCGGATACAGATTGCTGCTGCTCATTATCGCAAAAAGAAACCATCGGCTGGATAAGGCTTGTATGTTATGCTATAATAGTGTATCATGCAAGTGGAAGTAAATGTCAACGGAGGACTAAATGTATTTATTGATTGATGATGTGCGAGATTTGAATTGTGATATAATTGCGAGAACTCCACGAGCTGGGAAGGAAATACTTAGAAGGATGCGATCAATTTTGACTCATGTTATATTTGATCATGATCTTGGAGCTAGTGAAGATGGTTACGATGTTTTGGTGTGGGCTATTGATAACGGATACTTACCAGACAACGTGCAGCTCATCACCTCTAATCCCGTCGGGCGTAGCAGGATGGTTGCAGCATTGATTGCAGGAGGATATAACAGATTACTGAACGGCCTCGAATTTACACGCCTCTAATTACCACAGACTATGAAACAATTTCAAAAAGAAGAAGTAATCGGCCATTGGCTGCACATATTTCGTGCTCTCAATATCAAAATTGCGGAGGATGGGAGGCATTGCAAATGCCCAATGTGTGGCCGTGACGGTACCAAGGGGTTGCGATTGACACCGAATAATGACCGAGGCGAGTGGATTTGCACTTGTGGAAATGGGGACGGCTGGAAGCTCGTTACAGGCGTTCGCGGTTGCGATTTTAAGGCTGCGCTGGAGCTTGTTGGCGAGGTTGTGCGTGTCGCTGGCCCACTTAAAACAGTCGCACCGAGAGAGCAAAAGCTGAAAACAATTGACGACATCCGGCGCATGTTTGACGGAGCAGTCGCATACAAAACAGGTGATTTGATTGACCTGTATCTTGGCAACCGTGGATTGACCGCGCGGCCAAATCAGCAAACTTTCCTTCATCTTGGATTGCGTCATCCCGTTACAAGAAAAAAACATGCTGCAATCTGTGGATTATGGCAGATGCCTAATGGTGAGGTAGTGGGTTTCCATCGGACGTATCTTGACCGGCATGGCGATAAGCTTCCAGAGGTGGATAAAAATCAACAGAAGTTAATGACTCCGAAAATCATCCAATCAAATTCTGGTGGTGCGCACCGGATGATGGATGTTGGCGAGTCGAAGGTTCTGGGGCTCGGCGAAGGATTTGAAACGTCACTGGCCCTAGCGGAAATGATGGATATTCCCGCATGGGACTGCACGAATAATATTCTGTTGGAAAAGTTTGTTCCGCCCGACTGCCTGCTGGAACAGGTTGATCATTTTGTAATTGCGATTGACAGGGATCGTAAATTTGCTGGGCAAAAATCCTCTTACATTCTGGCGAACAGGCTTGCTATCAGATATGGAAAATCGGTGGATCTTGTTATGCCTGATAAACGCGGGCATGATGTGCTGGATATTTTAAATAAAAAGTGTGGAATGGTGCCTTTGTTATGAGTAAGACAGTGGGACATATCGGGAAGCGGTTTGGAGATGCCAAGCGATCCGTGAAGGATCGTGGCAATCAGCGTATGCGCTCACAAGTGCGCAAGCAATTAGGATCAGTGCGGCTTGGCATTGACCCTGATGGACTTTGGTTTATGGATCAAAAGAAAAACTCTGCCGATTGGTGGTGGTATGATTGAATTTTATAATATGGAGGTAGCATGGGATGGATAATCAGCAAGGCATTGGTGAAGGACTACGAGAACTCGCGTTGTTCGCCGGTGCCGGTGGCGGAATCCTTGGAGGCCTCCTGCTTGGATGGCGCACAGTCTGCGCCGTCGAATATGAACCACATGCCGCGGCTGTACTCTGCCAACGACAAAATGACGGCATTCTGCAGCCGTTCCCCATCTGGGATGACGTGCGGACATTTAACGGAAAGCCGTGGCAAGGACGTGTTGACGTGGTTTCTGGCGGGTTTCCGTGTCAAGATATCTCATGCGCCGGTAGCGGGAAAGGACTCGCAGGAGAAAGAAGTGGGTTGTGGTCAGAATTTGCCCGTATCGTTAGCGAAGTACGACCCCGGTACGTATTCGTGGAAAACTCACCAATGCTTACTTCTCGGGGGCTTGGCGTTGTACTCGGAGACTTGGCCGAAATGGGGTATAATGCAAAGTGGGGAGTGCTGGGGTCACACCATGTGGGAATATGCAGTAAGCGTGACAGGCTGTGGATTGTTGCCAGCACCACTGAGGAGTTTAGGAGAAAGCTTTTTAGGTGGTCCAATCAGAAAAGCGGAAACATGGCAAAACACGAGTCGACTGGATCACAGGTTAATCGGTTCTTGGAAAGGCTGGACAAGGAGGGAGAACAACGCAAGGCTCAACGAGAAAGTGATTTGCCACCCTACCTTTTTAAACTGGTTGATGGGATGGCCATTGAATTGGACGAGCTTAAAAGGGCAGGAAACGGACAGGTTCCGGCGGTGGCTGCATTGGCATGGCGGATCTTGAGTGGACGGGCTGAATGATTTATGCTCACAGGATGCAATACCCCCCTATGTAGTTTTGACGAGAGACACGTGGCAC
>JAFCGF010000069.1 GCA_017608295.1 Candidatus Woesearchaeota archaeon | reverse complement strand
ATTGGTGCCTGCAAGTTGTGTTCGGTGGAGGTGCGGGGCCGCGCTGGAAAAGCGAGGGCACTGTTGTCTTGCATCCTCAAGGGAAGGGAAGGTCTGGAGGTAAAAACCAAGAGTGAACTGGCCATAAAGGCGCGGACGTCCGCCTTCAGAAATCTTCTGACCATGGCACCGCAATCTCAATTCATCAGAAATCTGGCACGGGATTACGGGGTTGATCTGGGTGCCCCCCCTGACGGTTGTATTCGTTGCCGTTTATGTATACGTGTTTGCAAGGAAATCGTGGGCGCAGGGGCCCTAAAGATGGAAAAACGAAACGGCATGAGTTTTGTGGTTCCCACGGAAGGGCTTTGTATCGGATGTGGGACCTGCGCAAACCTTTGTCGTACAGGCGCCATTCAAATGACGGACAAGGATGGCATAAGAACCATCTCAATCCGGGATGAAATTATTGGAGTAAACATCCTGGAGCGCTGCGAGGCATGCGGCAGCTATTTCGCTTCCCAGAAATTCCTCAAGCACGTGGAAAAACAAACCACCAGACACACAGAGCTAAAAGAACATCACCTGTATTGTCCCACCTGCGCCAAGCTCTTCTCTGATCGCGTAAAATCCTCTGAAAGACTCAAACGTATTTAGCAGACCACAAAAGTGCTCCCGAAATGCGATCTGATCCGGGGGAGTATCATCTTTCCATGATCCCCAAACACCCAGAGGGACTACACAGAAAAAAGCAGGCCGAAAATCCGGATTTTTCAATTTACGCAGGATAAACAGGTTCACTCAAGGTCCATTCGAGCACGTATTGCCTGATAGAATATACCTGAAGGGGTAGCCAGTAATTGGGAAATCCAAATCAACAACCACACGGAAAGCCGCACCCGGGCGTGTAATAGCGAACGCATCAGGGCTACCGGATAGCGTGTCCCGGAGCCTAATTCAGGTTGATTCTGCTGGTGAGTCTGCCCTGTCTTCAGTGATTTAAAAAAATAGAAGTATCCGCGTCCATAGCGGAATTGCTGGCTGATGTATCCCCATAGGGTTAACTGGCGCTGAAAATGCCAAATTTTTGCGTCAGGATAATAACGCTGTCGATAACCTCTTGTTATGAGACGGTAACCAAACTCGGTGTCTTCACCCCCCGCAAAAGGGAAAGACCCATCAAACCCGCCCAGTGCCTCATATACTGCACGGCGATACGCCACATTGTTTGAAACAAGCTGCAGCGCATTGCCGCTCTCGTCCTGCAGGTAGCCGTACAAAAAATCGACAAGGTGATGCCAGGCCGTCGCAACTGCACTGTCAGATACCGGATTCAATGACTGTCCGCCCAACGCATCCCACTGGTTATCTTCGAATCCCTTTGCGAACTGCCGGAGCCAGTCAGTCTCTACACGGCAATCATCATCCGTAAATGCCAGAAAACTTCCTCTTGCCAATTCCGCCCCTGCATTACGCGCAGATGCAGGACCTGCATGGTCTACGTCAACGGTCTGTAATGGAAGCCTATCCCGAAAATCATTGGTAATAGCTCTGAAAGAATCGGCCCCCCCGTCATTGACGACAATCAATTCCCATTCACCATCGGGAAAGTCAAGATCAGTGAAGCTTTGCAGGCATCTTAAAAGTTCGTCCGGGTGATTCCTGGTAGGGATAATCACACTGAATTGCACTCTAATTGTTTCTCCTTAAATGATCTTCGTTGGATGATGGCCTCCAATATCAGGCGAATTTTGGATGACAGCCCTATCAGATTTCATAACCCAGCCGCTCCATGGTTGGCCCGGCAATTTCCATCACGGTTTTTAGCTCTTCATGTGTAAGTCCACTCTTGTGTTTACCAATACTGGTATCTCGTATCCGATGAGCGGGGAAGGCGACAGGATCTACGCCTAGCCAGTTTCCGAGTGCCTTAAGCTCACGTTCCGGCTGTTGGACTAAATCTTCATAACAGATGATATATAGTTTATCAGCGTATCTCTCCATCAAATCAATCGCTCGCACCCAACGTTTTGCAGTGGTTGAGGCATTATTACCTTTGAGACTTGGCAAGCGACGCCACTTTGTGCGGGCCATTCTCAAAAAGGAACTGACAACATCACGGACATCCCTGTAAATAATGACTCGAGATAGGCCAGCTGCATGGGCTAGTTTGTCTAATCGAAAGATATAGCCCGGGAATTTATCTCCCACGATAAAAACACCAGGGAAGACTCGATGTAATGTTCTTTCTATTTCAGGAACTCCGATTTTGTTAGCACCATAGACGCGCAAAAAGAGTAGGTAACGAGTCAAGAAAATCCCGCTCTCGATACGGGCCTCAATTGAGGGGGAGACTCCGGCTTGACGAACAATACCACGACGATAGAAGTTTTTTCGTAATGAACGCACATGTTGCAGATAAGAAACATCCAAAGATAAGAAGTTTTGGAACTCATTTGTCATGGCCATGGCCGGATGCTGCCTACACATTTGATTGAGTATAGTAGTTCCTGAACGAGGATGTCCACTGATAATGAGGGCCACAATCAAGTTCTCCTTTCCTTGAATGGAGGGCTAAGCTCGAATCCAACATAGTGCGTTATAAGATGGCTTATGGATTACGTTCTTTGCTCTCCCAATTTACACATAACCGAGCCGTGCCATCGCCGGACCAGCAATATCCATTACCGTTGCCAGCTCTTCGCCTGACAGGCCATTCTTGTATTTGCCGATGCTGGTCATCTTTACCCAATCCGACGGAAAACCATCGGGGTCCACACAAAGCCAATTCCCGAGTGATGCAAGCACCGCCTTAGGGTTCCGGACCAGATCTTCGTAACGCATGATGTGGAGTTGATCGGCGTGGCGCTCCATTGAGTCAATTGCCAGTGCCCATCGCCTCGCAACTTTCTCGGCGGTATCTACTGCTTGCACAAATTGCCGCATTGTACGCCAATCTGTACGCACTTTTTGCAATGTAGAACTCACAACATCACGGCAGTCGCGATAGATGACCAGTAGCAATAACCCTTGCATACCAGCGAGTTCATCCAAACGGAAAACGTAATCCGGGTATTTGTCGCCGACAATTTGTGCTTTCCGAAACATACACTTTAGAGCTGCCTCAATGCATGTTCGATCAATGATCCCGCTTCGCATTCTATGTCTGAAAACAGTGACCAAATAGCGTGCAAAAAAGGCATGATTCCCCAGCTTAGTCCGCCATTGTCTATCAAAAGAGGTCGAAGATATCGATTCGGCGCGCTTCGCCCGTCTGGACCACCTTCCAATCATATGACGCGCATATTCTGCGTAAGATTTTCCCACCCGCATAAAGTTGCCAAATTCCATCGTTATCTCTATGGCGCGATGGTGATTACACAAAACCTGAAGTAACGACGTGCCCGAACGCTGGTGACCAGCAATAATCAATGCCATACTACTCTTTCCTTAATCGTTCCTTTTTCCGTTACGAGAAAAACCCATTTGTCTTTGATGCACATCATACAGCGTGGCATAGTGTCCTGCCTTGGCGGTCAATTCATCGTGAGTGCCGGACTCCACGATTCGGCCTTGATCCATTACAATAATCCGCTGAGCCAACCTCACCGTTGAAAAACGCTGTGAAATCAGGATAGTAGTTCGACTCACTGCCAGATCCTTAAACCTACAAAACAGATCATACTCAGCTTGTGCATCAAGGCCGGCTGTAGGCTCATCAAGTATGAGGAGTGACGAATTATCCCGGGCCATGGCACGCGCAATAGAAATCTTTCGCCACTGTCCGCCTGAAAGATCATATTCGCCGAACCGCCGACCGAGCATCGTTTTATATCCTTCTGGCATGGCCATAATCATATCATCAACATTGGCAAGACGCCCAACCCTTTTTACCTGATCCCCGGTTGTTACATGCTCCCAATCGCCATAAGCAATATTGTCGGACACTGTGGCCTCATAGCGATTACTTCTCTGAAAAACAAAGGATATCTCGCGATGCAAATAATCGAGAGATAGCTCACGTAGATTTACTCCGTCGAACATAATACTGCCCTTGTCCGGTTCGTACAATCGCGCGATTAATTTTATCAGGGTTGTTTTTCCCGCACCGTTCTTGCCGACCAAAGCAATTATTTCGCCCGGCTTAATTCGCAATGAGATGTTATGCAAGACGTTTCGTTTTGAACCCGGATAGGCGAAAGACAGGTTTCTGATCTCAATTTCTCCTTGACTTGATGTAAAGGTTTTCCCGGAAGTCTTTTGTATTACCGGCTCTACACTCAAAAACTTTGCCAGATTATCGACATATAATGTATCTTCCACTGCGCCGCTGGCCTGAGCCGCAATGGAATTGAGCAAACCGCGCAGAGCTCCTATCGCCCCTGCAAACAGGACAACATCGCCCACTGTCAAACTACCGCTCAAGACCCCCTGTGCGATCCGTCCAAATAGAATGTAAAAGATCACGGCAAATATGACTGAAAAAACGAAATTTCCGATAAATCCCCGCGTGTAAATTTTCCGGTCTTCCTTCAGGAATTCAATTGCCAATACACGAAATCGATTAATAAGAAGAGGGGCAAGGGCAAGAAGTTTAATTTCGGCCACCGAATGCTGGCTGGTCAACATTGAAACGAAATAACTTCTCCACCGGCGTTTTGTGGCCCGGGAATATTCTTTGTTGAAACGCGCCTTTGACTGGTGCCATTTGAAGAGCATAAACGGAAAAACAATGGGGACAGAAACCAGGACAATGATGGGATCAATTGCAAATAGAATCAGTACCAGGCCAATACATTTCAGGATATTTGCGGCCAGATTGATCGTTTTTTGTAAAAAGCCGGTGAAATGAGCAGATGCATTCCGTTGAGCACGCTCTGCAACGTCCTGGAAATATGGATCTTCAAACCATGACACATCCAGTTTAGCTGCGTGTTCGAGTTGATCCAGATCAATTTTAAGATGAAGTTTTTCATCCAGACGGCGTTCAAAAAACTGCGAAATAATGCCAATGGATTCTCCAGCAAGAACCAGACAGAAACTATAGATGATCCAGGGCAAGATCGGATCAAGGCTTATTATGCCCCCTTTTGATGCATCAACAACGGCATTTATCAAACAACGCCCGACCCACGCCAGGGCGGCAGGCATGCCGCTGTTTAAGACTTTGCAAAACACAACGCCCAATAACAATCCTGGACTTGTATCCCAGCTCACCTTCAACACCCAGCGTGAGTTGATCAAAAAGTTGATAGCCTTATCTTTAGTAGACCTGTCAATAGGGGAACTCAAGCTATTTATCCTTGGACGGTATAAGAAAAATACGTGTAGCAATCCTGATCAGCGACATCTTAATGTAAATCACCGAGGTCTGAAAAAAACGAAACCATATCTGCCAGGCCCGCGGATGAAATCCGGATTGGACTGCGTGGCAAAAGCTGCTCAGTGCTTTCCGCCAGCGAAGGCCAAAAACAGCTTCTGAGAATACGGAAAGATAGAGAACCGTAACCTCATGACGTTCTGGGAAGGTAACTATCCCTTTCTCCATGGCATCGCGCCAGAACAGAGAAACCATGTCCACAGTCGTATTCGTACAAACAAACATAACGGGAACTGCCCGTTTGGTAATCTCGCGAGCTATCAACCCTTTGCAGGTCGATAGGCCTCTAATAGATTGTAGACGGTCATGACACAAATAATGCCACCAAACGTCTAACCACCAATTCAAAGCATTTTCTGTCTCTCTCCAGAGGGCATTATCAAGCTGAACGGCGTCTTTGAAATAGGGCCAGAAGGCAGCCATTTCACCGATTTCGCAGCCATCTCGATTGCAATGTTGAGAAAGTTTTTGTGCCCAGTCTAAAACAACTAACTTCTTTGTCGGGAAATAAGCGGACAATTTCAAGGATTTTTTTAAGAATGCGGTTATGTGATCCCTGTAACCTGTTCGGTACAAGTGCCATACAATCCACATTAGGGTGTAATAACGCGTTGCCCGTTCTTTTTTAAGGATTCCATACGGCACGTTAGGAAGATTATAAAATTTGTCAAGGACGGCCTGCAGGTCATTTGCCTGTTGAATCCCATCCTTTATCGTATTCCCCCCGTGCAAACGATAGCAGACAGTTGGCTTGCGAAGCCAGACTGCTTTACAGCCCATCAGCGCCAGACGAAGCGCCAGGTCAACATCTTCCGCCTGCCGAAAGCTTGTATCAAAGCCGCCGGCCTTTTCCAGATACTCCTTGCGAAACATCATCGCACCCAGTAATACCGGTTTCCACAATAGCCATCCTTCCAGATCCAGTTGTGGCGCGTAGCTCCAAGGCTCCACATCCTTTACTTTTTGGCCTTCCTCATTAACCATTCGCCAGCCACTGTGCAGTATTCCTAAAGAAGGCATTATCTCGAAAGCGGATATTTGTTCCGCCAATTTATTAGGAAGAAAATAATCGTCCGAATCTAAAAAGGAAATAAACTCCCCGCGGGCTATTCTGATACCATGATTTCTCGCAGAGGACACCCCTTGGTTATCTTGACAAATATATTGAATCCGACCGTTATAAGGTCTTAAGACGGAGCACGTCTCATCTGTTGAGCCATCATCAATCACAATCACCTCATATGAGGGATATGTCTGGGATAGAGCACTGTCGACGGCCTGACGAATATAGCGCGCATTGTTGTACGTGGGAATAACCACACTTACAAGTGGCTTCCGGCTGGATGGCTTTGGCTGTGAAAATTCCATAGCTGATGCTCCAGGGTTCAAACTTCTTTGAAAATGACTGCTAATCGGCATCATCGAAAGGTTATGTAGACTCCCTTCGAAGATCTAAACTGTTACCATTTTTTCAATTAACTATCAATCTTGATTATGTGTCAAGAAAACAGCGGATGAATAACCCTGTTTGACTTGACTCTTTAGGCTTCCTGTTGGCATAATCATTTTTAAACGCGAATATTGGCAAGTGTGCTATAGACATGATTTAAACGGGGCAATCAATGCCTCAGCGATTCCAACTTTTCTGATCTCGAAGGATCTTGTCGATCTATGCCCTCTTTTTCAGACCTGGCAATTTCAGCTATCATACCGGTACGCAACGGGGGCAATAAATTCCGCAGGTGCCTTTCAAGCCTGTCAGCATTAGCGCCTGCTCCCAGGGAAATTATCGTGGTGACAGACGGTGATGAGGATGACTCCCGGCATGCGGCCTATGAATTTGGCTTCCCTGTGCTAACGCTACCCACCCCTGGAGGGCCTGCCCGGGCAAGAAACCTGGGCGCAGCAAAAGCACAAGGAGACATCCTCTTTTTTATAGATGCTGACGTGACCATTCCCCGGGATGCCGTGGATCAGGTTACCACCGCATTTAAGAATGAC
>JAFCGF010000030.1 GCA_017608295.1 Candidatus Woesearchaeota archaeon | reverse complement strand
CGCCCCACGCAACATCTGTCGAACGGAAATCACAAACAACAGGGAGACCTGTCTCCGCAGCTATGGCGGCGCCCTTTCCAATTTGTGTGGTAAGTCTGTTTTCCGGTTGGTGAAATATGGTTTGGCCATGACTGGCAATAAAATCTGGCTCAAGCTGATGCCTGGCAATGAACTTTTTCGTCAGATTGCCGAGCAGATGGCCATAGTCACTGTCAGTTCTGGCAAACTCCAGTGCATCTTTTCGATCAAGATTGGCAAGACGTTGCTGCCATTCCATTGAGTATGGGAGAGTTTCAGCCTTCAGTATCTGATAAGCCCAGGTATTATTCTGCAGTTCAAACCGGCAATAGGCGATATCGAGTCCGTCAAGAGAGGTGCCGGACATGAGACCGAGGGAAGAGTATTGGCATTTATTGCCATTATATTGACATACATTGCCATGGATTGCCATTATATTGCCATTAATTGAACATGTTATTATAAATATTCCGTGATCTCTTCCAGGCGGATGCCCCGGGAGCCTTTAAGCAAAATGGCGGCGTTGGCGATCCGGTTTTTCGCAAACCACTCTTTTGCCTCTATACAGGTTTCAAAACATCTCCAATCCGGGTTGGTATTGAGCTGTGAAAAAACGGGACCAACCAGAAAGATCCGTGAAAAGCTCATTTCATCAAGTATCTCAAGAATCTTCTTGTGTTCGGTATCAGTCACCTTCCCAAGTTCGAGCATATCACCGAGTATAACCATTTTATTTGTTTCAGCAGTTTCAGCAAAATCCTTTAATACCATCTTCATACTGGTGGGATTGGCATTGTATGCATCCAGGATCAGCAGGTTGTGATCTGTTTTTTGTACCTGAGACCGATTATTAGCTGGTGTGTAGGCTTCGATGGCTGAGGTGATATCTCCGAAAGAAATTTCGAACTGATCCCCGATACATGCGGCAGCCAGGATATTCAGTGCATTGTATTTTCCAAAGAGATTTGAACAGATCAACTGGTTTTTCTGATTCTTGATTGATAGCTCTATCCGGAGGCAATCAGCTCCGGGTATCACCATTCCTGAGACATTCGCTTCGGGGTTGAATCCATAAGTTATCCTGGATAACCCTTCTGCATGTTTCATGAGCAGGGAGTCATCTGCATTGATAAAAACGGTTCCTTCTCTCTTTCTCAGGAAGTCATAGAGCTCAGTTTTGGCACGTACGACCCCTTCCAGACTTTCAAATCCTTCCAGGTGAGCTTTCCCGATGTTGGTGATCAATCCGTGGGTAGGCTCTGCCATGTTGCAGAGGAATGCGATCTCGCCGGGATGATTAGCCCCCATCTCTACGACAGCGATTTCCGTATCTTGCTGAATGGAGAGAAGTGTCAGCGGCACTCCAATATGGTTGTTCAGATTGCCGGAAGTGGAGTGGATACGGTACTTCTGGGAGAGGATGGCATGGATCAGATCTTTGGTGGTGGTTTTTCCATTGCTCCCGGTGATTGCAATGATGGGGAGAGATAGCTTTTTGCGGTGATATTGTGCCAGCTCCTGCAGGGTTGTTAAGACATCATCCGTCAGGAAAAAGCGATCATCTTTTCCACTGGCCGGTTCATCAACAACAACAAATGCAGCGCCCTGTTCCAGGGCATCATCAGCAAACCTGTTCCCATTAAAGTTTTCACCCTGTAACGCAAAGAAGATAGATCCGGGAGATATTTTCCTGCTGTCGGTGGTGATGACCGGGTGTTCCTGGAAAATCCTGTATAGATTTTCAATCATAGGAGAAAGCTGTCAACAGCTCTCTTTATTGATATCCACCGCCAACCCGTGTCATGGCACAACGGAAACCGATGGCATCGGAGGCTTCTGCTTCGTCAAGAAAGCGACGGGTACTTGGGCTCAGGTAGTAAGCAGGATCTTTCCATGATGCCCCTTTGTAGACCCTGGCCCTGTCTGTGATCAATGAGGCAACACCATACTCATACATCAGATCAGTGGATAGGCTGTCAGGATCATTCTTCCAATCCTCTTCATTGATCAGCGATTCATAATCACCATCCAGGTAGTTGATCACGTCGGCTGAGCGGTAGTTTTTCCGGTGGGCGGCTTCTGCCGGGGTGACCTGACGATACTTCATCCGTCCCAGACTGTCTTTTTCTGCCAGGAATCCATCTTCATCAGTAACCTGGGTCATGAATATATTCCCGCGGAAAGGCCGTAATCCGGCTACATAATAGGAGTTGAGAGGACGATATACATCCAGTACCCATTCGCTTACATTACCACCCATGTTATAAAGGCCATAATCGTTGGGGAAGTATGAACCACAGGGAGCGGGTATATCGGCGCCGTCGTTCAAATTTCCGGCCACGCCCATATAGTCTCCTGATCCTCTTTTGAAGTTGTCCATGAAGCTTCCATAAAATCTTGATTCGCTGGTACGTACATAGTTCCCATTCCAGGGATAGTTCTTCTTCTCAACCACTCGCTCATAGAGGGTGTTGCCAATCAGACCAAAGGCAGCATACTCCCATTCGGCTTCGGTCGGAAGGCGATATTTCGGAAGCATGATTCCGTCTTCCATCTTCACCGTCCGGGTACCGGTTCCAGTGGGATTCAGGTCCTCCAATGGCTTGTCGACCGACCCTACATACTGTCCTGCCAGGTAAGCTTCTGTGTTGAAGTTGTATTCGTTCTTCTGGGCCGGATCCATTGCGAGAATACCTTTTTTGATCAGTAGCATCTCATTGACCCGGTCAGTCCTCCATGCACAATAATCGCCTGCCTGGATCCATGTCACACCGACAACGGGATAATTGCGGTATGCCGGATGGCGGAAGTAATACTCAACCAATGGTTCGTTGTAGGCCAGTTTGTTACGCCAGACGAGCGTGTCGGGCAGCGCTTTGCGATAAACTCCCGGGTAGTCAGCACTATAGACCCGGTTAAGCCAGTACAGGTATTCGAGATAGTCGAGATTACGGACCTCGATTTCATCCATGTAGAAGCTGGCAACCGTAACACGGCGTGGTTGATTGTTCCATTCATACATCACATCATCCTGGGTTTGTCCCATGGTGAATGTCCCACCTTCAATGAAAACCAGTCCCGGACCGGTTTGCTGTTCCTGATAGGAGTTGACTTCAAATCCCCCGTTCTTGGGATCATTGTAACCCCAGCCGGTTGTGCTGGATGTCTCCTTCTTACAGGAAACCATGCCCAAAACGGCTACAATCAGGATGCTGAGTTGAAGAATTCTTTGAAGTTTCATGTGATTATTGTTACTTTTTATTTGGCAGATGATGAAAGTGTTTGGCAAAAGTAGTAAAATCTCCCAAAATGTGATATATATAACTAAAACCTCGGGCATTTTATTGCTCGGATGCGTCTTCTTTTTTCAATGCAAAGGAATTGCCATGAAGCAGATACTTCGTGAGCCCCGCCTGATGAACCTTTCAGGTTACTTAAAGTGATATCGTAACTGTATCCTACGCGCAGGTTTTTATAGTGAATTCCAAGAAAAGGAATCACCGCATCGGCATTTTCAAAATTATGGCGGAACCATAATCCACCTACGATTGGATCGAGTGTGAGATAGAAACCCACATTCAGCTGATGATAGTTGAACTGCTGCTGATAGAGGATATTCGGGGAGATGGAGAACTCTTTGTCTTCATCGTATCCTCCCCCTTTTCTCAGGTTGATCACCGATCCGGCATGGACCGTGATCTTCATATATAGCTTGGAGTTGTTAGCTGCGTAAAAACCGATATCTGGCTGGGTCAGATGTGATATTGAAAGGCCTCCGTAAATGATCTCTTCGTATCCGATAAAGATCCCGGCAGAAAAATCCGGAACGCCCACCCGGGCTTGATCCGGCTGCTTCTCTGAGGTGGGAAGGACAAACCCATTCTGAGGATCGATCATGTCTTCGAACAGCAGATTCTCCCAGACCAGCCGCCGCTGATAATATCCTACCTGCACACCGGCACTCGCGTAGATCCGGCTGGTAATGTTGAACTTGTATGCGTATAACAAGTTGATCATCGTCGTGTTGAGGTTCCCATTGCCAGCTCTGTCAGCTGTAAAAAGCAGACCTACACCTCCATGTAGAAATTCAACATATTGATCATATGATGCATTGTAGGTGATGAAGGCGTTATCCAAAGATGGCCACTGGTTTCTATAGTTGAAGATAAGGCGGGGGCAGATAGGTGCTCCTGTTAATGCAGGATTCAGGTATAAGGGATTGGCATAGAATTGTGAAAACTGAGGATCCTGGGCAGGCAGTTTTGCTACTGCAATCAAGGTAAGAAAAATAAAAATGCAGACAACTTTTTTTGCCATTCCGGGTCTGTATATTGTGCTTCCTTTAGTTTTGAACTGACAATAATACGAAAAAAAGAGACAGGTTATTGTGGGGAACTGACGGATTTAGGATTTATGATTTTGGTGCGGCAATATGCTGTTTGAAAAATCGTTCTTTATCCATCATCTATTTTGAGGAATTATTATATGAATAGATACCAGACTATTTATTTGATTTTCGTTCTGCTTTTCAGTACGGTGGCCATTCGGGCACAGGAAGCAGGAAACCACTCAATACCTTCGGTTTCAATTCAGGAAACGTTGCAATGGCATCCGGTTGAAACCATTGAAGTCATCCCGGGGGAATTTATCAGAACCATCTCCTTTTCCGGTTCCGGAATGGCAGATGCTACTGGCAGACTCCCTGTCTGTTTCTACAAATCTCCGCTGCAGGATCTGGGCCTGGCAGTTCAGAAGGTAAGCTTTTCTTCCCTGGTCTGTCAGCCACTTACTCCATTGGAGATACTTGCCATTGGAAATATGCAGGAGATCCCGGTGGTTATTCAGCCTGAAGCAGAGATCGTATTGCAGCGGAAAAAGCCTTTTGTTGAGATTTCGTTTTTGCCTTTCAGAAGAGATCCGGAGAACGGATTAATTGAAAAGGTGGTTTCGTTCAAACTATCATGTACATTCGGCCCTGCCGATGGCATTGTCTCACTTCGCTCTTTGAATTCATATGCAGAGCATTCTGTCCTGGCAAATGGGCTATGGTATAAGTTTGCCACATCCACCAACGGGATCCACATGCTCTCTTATGATGATTTGCTTAATTCAGATATTGATCCATCATCCATAGACCCAAAGACGATCAGCATTCACGGAAATGGTGGCGGGATGCTCCCTGAAGCCAACAATGCTCCCCGCATAGACGACCTTCGGGAGTTATCCATCCTGGTGATAGGAGAGGAGGATGGCCAGTTTAACCAGGGTGATTACATCCTCTTCTACGGAGAGGCACAGAATGTCTGGAACTTGAACCTCGCCGATGGGTTATTCAAGCATCAAAAAAATATCTATGCGGATTATACCTGCTATTTTCTGACTTTCGGCGGAGCAAACGGAAAGCGATTGATTCAGGAAACAAGTACATCTCAACCACTGACACACACCATCACACGGTTTAACGATTATGCTTTTTATGAGAAGGACGACATCAACCTGATCAAATCAGGACGAAAATGGTTTGATGTCGATTACTTTGATGTGACCCTGAAGCGCAACTACTCATTTGCGTTTCCTGACCTGGACCAAACCTCGTCTGTATACATCACAGCCTACCTGGTAGCTCGCTCGACTGCCGGTGCCAGCGGATTTAATGTTTCTGTGAACGGTGAATCGCTTTTTAACGTATTGATTCCACAGGTTTCCGGAAACTTTCTGGCTACCTACGCGAGAGAAAAAGTTGAGCAGGGCAGCCTTTCCGTATCGAAACCAACCATCGACATTCAACTGACCTATAACAAACCAAATGTTGCAGCCATTGGATACTTGAACTACTTGGAAGTCAATGTGATGAGAAATCTTACCATGAGCGGCAGCCAGATGAGTTTCAGGTCTGTTGAATCCGCAGGTAACGGCCAGATCTCTGAATTCCGTCTCTCCACACAGGGACAACAGGTATTTATATGGGATGTGACCGATCCCGGGAATGTGCTGAATATCCAGCCCAGCGTGATTGGCAACACCTCCACATTCAGAGTGCCGACAGATACGTTGAGGGAGTTTATTGCATTTGACGGATCGGATTATCTGAAACCGCAATATATCTGTCATGTGGAGAACCAGGATCTTCATGGTGTCGGGAATTACGATTATGTCATTGTCTCTTACCCTGCATTTGTTAGTCAGGCAGAACGACTGGCACAATTTCACCGCGAAAAAAACGGGATGGATGTGCTGATCACTACCCCGCAAAAAATATATAATGAGTTCTCTTCCGGGGCACAGGATCTATCTGCGATTCGTGATTTCATCCGGATGTTATATGACAGAGCCCCTGCCGGAGAAGAGCTTAAATACCTGCTACTGTTTGGAGATGCCTCTTACGACTATAAAAACCGGGAAGAGAATAACACCAATTTTATCATGTCATATGAATCGCCCGAATCACTTGATCCGGTTGATTCCTATGTAACGGATGATTTCTTTGCCCTGCTGGATGAGAATGAAGGACAGGGAACCGGTGGAAGTCTTGATCTGGGCGTCGGCCGTTTTCCTGTTATGAATATCGAAGAGGCGACACAGGCTGTGAATAAGATTCTTCACTATTGTTCTGACAGTGATTCTGTTAAAAATGATTGGCGTAACGTAGTCTGTTTTGTTGCTGACGATGGCGATGGAAACCTCCACATGAATCAGGTAGAAGATCTGACGGATATAATCTATGCCCAGCATCCGGTATATAACATAGACAAGATCTATCTGGATGCATATAAACAGATCTCAACACCCGGCGGACAACGTGCACCCGAAGTAAATGAAGCCATCAACAAACGAATGGATAAAGGGGCGTTGATTATCAATTACACGGGTCACGGAGGTGAATTGGGCTGGGCTCACGAACGTGTTTTGGAAGTTCCCGACATCAAAGCGTGGACCAACTTTAGCAACATGCCTGTTTTTGTTACTGCTACCTGTGAATTTAGCCGGTATGACGATCCTGAACGGGTTTCGGCTGGGGAATGGGTCTTCCTGAACCCAAACGGAGGAGGGATCGCCTTATTTACCACTACGCGTCCCACTTTTGCGGGAAGCAACTTTGCACTGGCAACGAATTTTTACAATGTAGCATTCAATAAAGTCAATGGAGAGTATCCGCGCATGGGAGACCTGATCCTGGAGGCCAAGAACAACACCTCTTCATCAGCAAATACCCGGAAATTTGTATTGCTGGGTGATCCGGCCCTGCAGATGGCTTATCCAAAGATCAATGTGGTTACCACAGCCATTTCCAGTGATACCTTGATGGCATTATCTGAGATCACAATCTCCGGAGAAGTTCAGTATGATAATGGTCAGCTTGCCGGAGATTTTACCGGTCTTGTTTTTCCTACAGTTTTTGACAAACCTTCAGAGATCATGACACTTGGTAATGACGGCGATACCCCGATCGAATTTTCCGTTCAGAAAAACCAGATCTACAAGGGAAAGGTACAGGTGACAGACGGACAGTTCAGTTTCAGTTTCATTGTTCCAAAAGATATTGCATACAAATATGGGGAAGGTAAGATCAGTTATTATGCCCGAAGCGCTAATACGGATGCCAATGGTTTCGACGACTCGATCATTGTTGGTGGGTTTAATCCTCTGGCAATCGTTGATGATCAGGGACCAGCCATTACTCTCTACATGAATAATCACGAATTTTTTCCCGGTGGGATAACCAACCAGAATCCGGTGTTGCTGGCATATGTTACGGATGAGTCGGGGATCAATACAGTTGGTAATGGGATCGGGCATGACATCACAGCAGTTCTTGATGATAACACGCAAAATCCACAGATCCTGAACGACTATTATGTTGCTAACCTGGATACCTATCAGAGTGGCTGGATTACCTTTCCATATTTTAATCTGACTGAAGGACGGCACACCATCAGACTGAAGGTTTGGGATGTCTTCAACAACTCTTCTGAAGCGGTAATCAGTTTCGTGGTGGTGAACTCGCAGGAGTTCATACTGGATAAGCTATACAACTATCCCAATCCTTTCAGGGAGAAGACCACCTTTTCCTTTGAGACCAATCAATCGAACATGAATATAGAGATTGAGATCCAGATCTACACGATGTATGGGAAGCATGTCCGCACGATCAAAGAGACACAATTTGTCACCGGATACCGGGTGAATCCGATTATTTGGGATGGAACGGGTGATAAAGGCTGGAAAGTCAGTACAGGAATGTATGTCTATCGCGTCCTGCTTACACTGCCTGACGGATCTTTCAATCATGCAACAGCAAAACTCGTTGTGATCCGTTAAAATAATTAATATTGCACCCCGAGAACGAGGAACCATGACCAGAATTTACTTAATAATCTTCCTCATATTACCAATCCTTGGATGGGCCGGTAATGGCTTTGCAGATCAATCGGTGCTAGCTATCGGCAACTGGTATAAAATCGCTGTGAATCAAACGGGGATCCACAAGGTAACATACGATGACATGGTGCAACTGGGAATGGATCCTGCTTCATTCAATCCAACCGATATCCGCCTATATGGAAACGGGGGAGGCATGCTTCCGGAAGCGAACAACCAGCCCCGGATCGATGATCTCCTCGAAAATTCAATCATCGTATTCGATGGCGGGGATGGTCAGTTTGACCCGGGTGATTACTTTATCTTTTATGGAGAGGCCCCGGATGCCTGGCATTTTAATGAGACCAACAAGACTTTCTTCCACAAGAAAAATATCTATTCCGATTTTACCTATTATTTCATCACAACAGACCTTGGTCCCGGGAAACGAGTCCAGCCGGTCAGTTCCATCGATACCACAGAGAATTATGTGACAGCAAGATTTACCGATCATGTTTTTCATGATCTTGACGAGCGAAACCTGATTCGTTCCGGAAAGATCTGGGTAGGCGAGGAGTTCAATCAATCAAAGAACGAATGGGAATTTCCTTTTTATTTCCCGAATGTGGTGACCTCTTCATCCATCAGGTTGAATACCTACGCGGTGGCCCGCGCACCGAGTATCAGTACAATGTATGTGTATCGCGACAACGAATTGATCGATCAGTTCAACATGGACTATACTAATCCACAATCGATCAGTGTTTTCGCGAGACCTAAACTACATGGAAGCCTTACCACCCTGAATCAGGATCATACCACCATCAAACTGGTTTATGAACTTCCCACTCCAAGCTCCCAGGCCTGGTTAAATTATATCGAGATGATTGTACAGCGTCAGCTGAAATGGGTTGCTCCTCAACTCTCCTTCCGGGATCCTTATAACATTGATCAGAATAGAATAACCAGGTTCAATCTCCAGAATCCTCCCGCCAATATTACCGTATGGAATGTTACCGATCCGGGGCAGATCCTGTCGGTGCAAGGGATATGGTCGTTACCGGACAGTACCTATGAGTTTATTTTCCCGACTCCAAACCTGATGGAATTCATTGCTTTTGATGGCTCAGAATACCATTCCATATTGCCTGTCGGACCGGTTGCCAATCAGAATCTCCATGCCACACAGCCTGCCATGCTGATTATCGTTGTCCATCCGATATTCATGGAGAAAGCAGAGCAATTGGCTGATTTTCACCGGATATATACCGGGATGTCGGTCGTGGTGGCGGAAACGGAGATGATCTTCAACGAGTTTGCTTCCGGCCAGCCTGATCTGTCCGCGATACGGGACTTCATCCGGATGTTATATCTGCGAGCTGCAGACAGTGAAAACCCAAAGTATATTCTGCTCTTCGGCGATGGTTCCTATGATTACAAAGACCGTATCCCGAATAACACCAATTTTGTCCAGACATTCCAGTCGGAAGAGTCTTTTAAATTCATCTCTACTTATGTTACCGATGACTATTTTGGGATCATGGGAGAAGATGACGGGCAGGGATCTTCCGGAACGTTGAACCTGGGAATGGGGCGTTTCCCTGTCTCTAACCAGGAACAGGCTGAGGCTATGGTGAACAAGATTATCCATTACGCACAGAAGAACGATACGATTCAGTCGTCGTGGCGGAACCGGATGACTTTCATTGCCGATGATGAAGATACCAATCTTCATCTGCACCAGGCGGAAGAGTTATGCGATATTGTAGCATCCAAATATCCTGTATTCAACGTCAACAAGATATACCTGGATGCCTATCAATTGGTCAGTACACCTTCAGGACCACGTTATCCCGCGGTGAACATAGCCATCAATCAAGCCATTGAAGATGGAAGTTTGATCGTGAATTATACCGGTCATGGGGGAGAAGACGCCTGGAGTGGGGAGAAGGTCTTAATCATCCCGGATATCGAAGGGTGGACCAATGCAGATAAGTTGCCTGTTTTTATCACAGCCACATGCGAATTCAGCCGGTTTGATAACCCCGAGCGGTTCAGTGCCGGAGAAATGGTCATCGTCAAGCCTGAAGCCGGAGCGATTGCAATCTATACAACTACCCGCCTGGCACTGGCTACTTCCAACTTCAAACTCGACACCTCCTTTTTCCGGAACCTGATGAACAAAGATGAGAATGGAGAGTACCTGAAGATGGGAGACTTGTTACGGATCTCAAAAAACAACAATAACAACAATAACAACATCCGGAATTTTGTCCTGCTGGGTGATCCGGCTCAACCGATTGCCTTTCCGGAATATCATGTGGTAACCACCAGCATCAATGGAAAGCCTGTGGATGCCAATCCGGATACATTACTGGGGTTGTCAGTAGTTTCTGTTACAGGTGAGGTGAGAGATCAGACAGGAAACAAAGCCGTAGAATTTAACGGTACATTGCACGCCAAGGTGTTCGACAAACCGGTAACTTACCGGACACTGGCCAACCAGTCGAAGAGTTACAAAGAGTATTTTCATATCCAGAATGAACTGTTAAGCGATGGACCGGCAACCATTGAGAATGGAGGGTTTTCGTTTTCATTCATTGTGCCGGAGGGTATCTCTCCCTATTTCGGTTTTGGAAAGATCAGCTATTACGCCTGTTCAACTACTACGGATGGAAATGGCTATGATGATCACGTGGTTATTGGCGGGAAAGATCCATCGGTTATTCCTGACAATCAAGGACCTGATATCTCTATCTATCTTGATTCGAAAGGTTTTATCCCGGGTGGCAGAGTAGGTTTCAACCCGTTATTACTGGCAGATCTTTTTGATGAAGACGGGATCAACCATGTAGGATTGGGTCTGGGACATGAGATCCTTGCCACCATCGATGATGACTGGTCAAAAGCCATGGTGCTCAATCCCTGGTACACCCCCGCGTTAAACCAGTTTCAGGCAGGATCGGTTGCCTATCCATTGTCTAACCTCTCTATTGGTCGTCATACATTGACGATCAGGGCCTGGGACATGTTTAATAACTCTTCTGAGAAAACGATTGCCTTTTATGTCTTTGAGCAATCAACAATTAACGTGACAAATGTATATACCTTTCCGAATCCGTTGGTGGATGGAACTACATTCACATTCAGGCCTGAACCAGGCAATGGAAAGATGAATGTACAGATAGAGGTCTATACCATTACAGGCCAGCCTGTAAAGCGCTTTGATCTGTCTGTTACAGAGAATTATGGTCAGCCAATACAGGTTTACTGGGATGGGACCAACCGGAATGGGATGAAACTCACCAGTGGGATCTATCCCTACACGGTGAAATTTATAGGTGAAAATGGCAGTTTCGCGCAAACATCAAACAAGGTTATTGTTTTGAGGTAGTGTTCGTTAGGTCATTTTTTTTAGAATAAGCAATATCAAAATATTAAAATCGTTATTTTTGCAACTATTTTTTCAGATAAATTTTATTAAATGCGACAGATGAAGATAAGATTGACGTTGATTTTGGCAATTAGTTTCGTGATCAACCATACATTCGGACAAGATATTGGCGAACAGCAACCCAATGTAATTACCACGGCTGTGCCGTTTTTGTTGATCGCACCTGATGCTCGCGCAGGCGGTATGGGTGATGTTGGTGTTGGTACCACCCCGGATGTTTATTCATTATTCTGGAATCCGGCAAAGTATGCTTTTATTGAGAAGGACTTCGGAGCTGGTATCGGTTATGTCCCCTGGTTACGGGGCCTGGTCAATGATATTGGTTTGGCATCTGTCGCCGGATTCAAGAAATTTGGTGATAAGCAGGCAATTGCCGCTTCATTACGTTTTTTCTCTATGGGGGAGGTGATGTTCACCAACGATGTAGGCCAGGAACTTGGAACGGTAAAACCCAATGAGTGGACAATCGATGCTACTTATGCAAGGAAATTTACCAGGACATTATCAGGCGCGGTGGCTGGCCGGTTTATCTACTCAAACCTGGTACCTGTAAACTATACAAAATATGATGTGCAGCCAGGGATGTCTGTTGCCGCGGATATTGCCCTCTATTATCACAAGGAATTGGATATTAAAGGATTGAGTAGTGCATGGATCGATTTTGGTTTCGTTATCTCGAATATCGGAGCCAAAATATCATACAGCAGCTCATCAACGCTTCGCGACTTCATTCCGACGAACCTCCGGCTTGGTCCTTCCTTTACCATGGACATTGACGATTACAACAGGATCTCTTTTGCCATTGACCTGAATAAGCTGCTGGTACCGACACCTCCGATCTACTCTGATTCCACAGGCCCGGACGGAAAAAGAATTATTATAAAAGGGATGGATCCCGATGTCTCGGTTGTCAAGGGAATGATTCAGTCTTTTTATGATGCCCCATGGGGTTTTAAAGAGGAGTTGGAGGAGATCAACATTGCTGTTGCCGCGGAATACTGGTACAATAAGCTCTTCGCCATTCGTGTCGGTTATTTCTGGGAATCGAAGTACAAGGGCGATCGCCAGTTTTTTACCGTGGGTGCCGGATTGCGATATAACGTGTTTGGCCTTGATTTTTCTTACCTGATCCCGGTACAAAACAATAACCCGTTACAAAACACCCTGCAATTTACCCTCCTGTTCAACTTCGATCAGGTTGGATCCAGAGACAGGGAGGAGAGAAAATAGGGTTAAGTAGCGAAATGGCGAAATAGCAAAATACACGTTCGCCAGGGCTTCGGCGGATAAAAGCAAATAGCGAATGAGTTTCCGTATTGGTTTTGGATTTGATACCCACAGGCTGGAAGAGTGGAAAGAGTTCTGGCTGGGTGGCATGTTGATCCCTCATGCAAAGGGCGCCACAGGCCATTCAGATGCCGACGTACTGATCCATGCAATTTGTGATTCCCTTCTTGGTGCAGCTGCACTTCATGATATAGGATATCATTTCCCGGATACCTCTCCTGAATACAAAGATATTGACAGCAAGATCCTGCTGAAGAAATGCTTTGAGCTCATCCAGGCAAAAGGATATTCCATCGTCAACCTCGATACGACGATTGTATTGCAAGTCCCCAGGATCGGCACCTATATTCCTGAAATGATCCGGGTGCTTTCTGATCTGCTGAAGATCGCTCCCGGCCAGCTGTCCATCAAAGCCAAAACGAGTGAAAAGCTTGGTTTTATCGGACGGGAGGAAGGCGTGTCGGCTTACGCGGTTGCACTACTTCAGGATTGAGGGACGAGGTAAAATATCCAACATCCAACATCCAACATCTATTTTAATACCCCACCCCTTGGTCCTCTCCCCAACAAGGGAGGGGAAACTACGAGTATTGAGTATCTTTCCAGCTTTTATTTTGAAAATTAAGGATAAACCAGTAATTTTGCACTCCATTTTAAAAATCAAGTAATTCATTAACACAAAAAAAGACAATGTTAAATCAGTATGAAACCGTTTTCATTATGACTCCCGTTTTGTCTGAAGAACAGATGAAGGAAACGGCAGAAAAGTATCAGAAGTTCCTGAAGAGCAAGGACACTGAGATTGTTTTTGAAGACAACTGGGGATTGCGCAAACTCGCCTATCCGATCCAGAAAAAGAGAACAGGTTTTTACCACCTGATCGAGTTTAAGGCCGATCCGGAAATCATCCGCGAATGGGAAGTGACATTCAAACGCGATGAGCGGATCCTACGTTTCCTGACTGTTGCATTGGATAAACATGCCATTGCATACAATGAGAAGAAGCGGGCCAGAGCTAAAGCACAGGAAGAAGAAGCAACATCGTAAAAACCTTTAAAAAGAATTACATATGAGCGCACAACAATCAGGCGAGATCAAATATCTGACCCCGATAGCGGTTGATACCAAAAAGAAAAAATATTGCCGCTTCAAAAAGAGCGGAATCAGATATATCGACTACAAAGATGCCGACTTCCTGCTGAAGTTTGTAAATGAGCAGGGGAAGATCCTTCCACGAAGAATTACAGGCACCTCGACCAAGTACCAGAGAAAAGTGGCACAGGCTGTCAAGAGAGCCAGACACCTTGCGTTATTACCGTATGTGGCTGACTTACTAAAATAAGGAGGAGAAGAGCATGGAAGTGATTTTAAAACAAGATATGCCCGGTTTGGGTTATGCAAGCGAGATTGTTAACGTTAAACCAGGCTATGCACGAAACTATCTGATCCCGAAAGGAATGGCTATCCTGGCTACCGAAC
The DNA here is from genome assembly GCA_017608295.1 of Candidatus Woesearchaeota archaeon. The sequence continues at coordinate 7,809 of JAFCGF010000030.1, read as the reverse complement.
CAAACAAAAAGATCCTGGCTGAGAATAAAAAGCAGCAGGCGTTCAAGGCTGATAAAATCAGGAGTGAAGCTGAAGAGCTGGGTAAGAAACTGGAGAACCTGGCAGTTAAAATTGGCGCGAAAGCAGCTGAGTCGGGTAAGATCTTTGGTTCTGTTAACACCATCCAGATTGCACAGGCATTGAAGGAGCAGCACGATTTTGATATTGACCGGAAGAAGATCCACCTGGATCAGGATCATGTCAAGGAACTTGGAACCTACAAAGCAATGATTACTCTGCACAAGGAGGTAGGTGTGGAGATCACCTTTGAGGTGTTCGCTGAATAATCATCCGCTTTTTTTACCTATTTTTACCACTTGAAGTTGGTGGCTATTGGTATATCTAATATCCAACATCACACATCCAACATCCAGTATTCCATGATCTCCAGAAACCAGATCAAGTTTATCAACTCCCTGAAGCAAAAGAAATTCCGGGAGCAACATGGGTGTTTCCTTGTTGAAGGATCGAAATTAGTAAAAGAGCTTTCAGGAGGCCCATTTCAGCTGCGACAGATCTATTCCACGATCGACTGGGTCCGGCAGCAATCAGATTGGGCCGGCTCTCTTCCCTTAGAAGAGGTAAGCCCTTCTGAAATGGAGCGTATATCCACGCTGGCTTCACCGAGTCCGGTGTTAGCGCTTTTTGAGATTCCGGATCAAATCATTGACCCATCCTGTTGGGAGAACGACTTTTCTCTGGTGCTTGATGACATCCGGGACCCGGGAAATCTGGGCGCCATTATACGGATTGCAGACTGGTTCGGGATCCCTCAGATAATCTGTTCTCCGGATACCGTGGATCAATACAATCCGAAAGTGGTTCAGGCTGCCATGGGTTCCCATGCACGGGTGAAGGTGATCAACCAGGCTGTCGCCGAAACGCTTCGTGAGTTTCATAAAGAGATTCCGGTCTATGGACTGATGCTTGATGGGGAAAATTTATACGAAGCGAATTTGAAAAAACACGGGTTTATTCTGATCGGGAATGAGGCCCACGGAATATCAAAAGCTATATCAAGGCATGTCAGCCATAAACTAACGATCCCGTTTTACCCTGCTAACCGGATGACACGCGCAGAATCACTGAATGCGGCTGTGGCGACCGGAATTGTTTGTGCAGAATTCAGGAGAAAGGGATGAGGGTCGAGGGTCGAGGGATGAGGGACGAAGGACGAAGGACGAAGGACGAAGGAATGTAGGACGTGGAAGATAAAAAAAATCGAAAATCGAAAATCGAAATGCGAAGCATTCATAGCCTGCCCCGATTATTCGGGGAACACCAAAATAAATGAATGATTTCGTGAATAATTAATCGGAGATTACAAATAGTGTATTTATGAGAATTTTGATGCTATTTTCAATGGGTTTGCTTTTGATCGTGCAGCAACTTGTTGCCCGGGAGTTTCCGAATGAGAACAGGATCTACGATCCCAAAATCCATACCGTCATCCTACACAAAGAGGGTTTCGAAATGGCTGCTCCCATTATCGCTCTGAACTCACGTGAACGGCTGATCCTTTCGTTTGACGACCTTGATGTCTCCCTGAAAAGTTACAGTTTCACCATCCGGCACTGTACGGCTGACTGGAAAACATCGGAGGAGCTCCTGACAACCGATTACATCAATGGCATCCAGGAGGAGAATATCGATGAGTTTGCATACTCATACAATACTACCGTTGAATATATCCACTACACGGCCGCATTCCCGTCAGATTTTATGAAGCCGAGGATCTCGGGAAATTATCTCCTGATCGTGTATATTGACAACCCGGAGTTCCCTGTTCTGACACGAAGATTCATGGTTGTGGAACCTACATACGTCTCTATTGATGCCAGGGTGGTTCGGGCAGACGCACCCCTGGAGAGTTACACCAGACAACAGATCGACTTCATCGTTAACATGCCCGGGTTTCTGTTTTCGAATCCGAAACGGGAGATCAAGATTGTGATTACCCAGAATGACCGTTGGGATAATGCTATCTGGAATCCGAACCCAAGGTTTATCCGGGGGACAGAGCTGGATTTTACCTTCGATCCCACCCTCACATTCAATGGGGGTAATGAATTTCGGACCGTCGATATCAAGAGCTTAAGTTATCAAACGGAGAATGTCAGATTGATCGATTGGGACGGAGCTTACCATGTATATTTACTGGATGATATGAGCCGGGCGAGGAGACCATATATTTTCTATGGTGATATCAACGGACGGATGGTCATTGAGAACGATGAGTATGCAGAGAACAGTTCCATCGAGGCCGATTACGCCTGGGTCCATTTTTATATGCCCCCCTCAAATTATATTCCGGGTGGAAAGATCTACATCATGGGAGCGTTGGCCGATTATCGAATGGCACCTCAGAATGAGGTGGTATACGATCCTGAAAGCAAGCGATATAGATGTTCTCTCTTCCTGAAACAGGGATATTACGGATACATCTATGTGTTTAATCCTGATGGAACCACGATCGGTGATGAAGCCTTCTTCGAGGGAAGTCACTGGGAGACAGAAAACCAATATACCATTTTCGTCTATTTTCGTCCGCTATCCGGACTTTATGACCGGCTGGTTGCCGTCCAGGATGTGAGTTCTGTCAGGTAATCGCTTTGCTACTTGATTTCATATTCAATTTCAGTATATTCTCTGCAGGACACATAAGAGGTTGTCTCAAAAGTATATAACCACAAAGTACTCAAAGGATGGCACAAAGGCGCATAAAAGAGGATTATTCGTGAGACTCAAATTTTAAAAACGAAGTGAATTGAAATTTACAAGTCGAATCCCGCATATGGCGGGACTGAAAGCGGAGGGTATAATACCCCGCCCCTTGGGGCGGAATGAGTGTACAGGGCTTGCCCTGGGGTTCATGCCCGTGATTGGACAACCTTTTTGTTGTCCTGTTTTCGTCATTGAGACACCCATAAAGAATAAAATCCAACACCTAATTGTCTAATATATCGCACATTAGAAAACTAGTCTATAACGAGTGACGAAAACAGGATAATATATGTATAAAAGGCGGCCATAAAAAAAGGTTGTCGATTTATTGGACAACCTGATTGTTGTGGGAGCAACAGGATTCGAACCTGTGACCCTCTGCTTGTAAGGCAGTATTTTACATGGAATTTGGTAGCTGTATATAAAGACATTATAGTTCAATGTCTTTATATACAGTAATATATAGTAAATGAGATGTATCTTTATAAAGTTTTATTTACTACTTTTGTTTAACATATGTTTAACACTTTTTCTAAATGTTCCTATTATGCCCACATCTTTGAACATTGTTTTATTCAGGTCACACACCCTGAAAGACGGTACTCATCCGGTGAAACTCAGAATTATCCATAATCGCGTTACCAGGTACATTGGCACTGATATATCACTTAAGCCGGATCAATGGGATGAACGTAAACATTGTGTAATTAACCATCTTAATAAAGTCAAGATGAACCATTATCTTGAAAAGAGACTTGTTGGTGCAAAAGACAAGTTGCTTGAAGTAACAATTAATAACCAGGACAGCACATTGGATGACATCATGCGAGAGATATCATCAACGAGCGAGCAGCAAATGTTAATTCAATTTGTTGACAGGTGTATTGATCAACTAAACAGATCCAACCGGTTCGGAACAGCGACGGTTTATACTCAGGTGAAACGCACGTTACTTATTTTTACAGGGAATCCTAATCTGAAATTTTCCTCCATTACCCCTTCTTTCTTACATAAGCTGGAAGCCTGGCATCTTGAGAAAGGCAATTCGTTGGGAGGACTCAGTGTGTATATGAGAACGTTACGGGCGATTTTTAACCGGGCAATTTCAGAGAAAATCATTAAAAAAGCCTTATATCCTTTTGATGATTATACAATTCGTTCACCGAAGACTCGTAAACGTGCGATTAGAAAAGAGTATTTTGAACGCATCCGGAAACTGGACCTGGAACCGGGACATCGCCTTTTTACTTCATGGAGAGAGTGGTTATTTCTATTCTATTGCCGGGGCATGAACTGGAAAGATATGTGCATGCTCGAATGGGATAAAAACATTGTGGACGGAAGAATTGAATATACCAGGGCAAAGGGAGGACAGTTAATTTCTATCAAGATCAATTCTCTGATCCAGGAGATTCTTGACCAATTTAACAGGGAAGACGAAAAAAGTCTCTACATCTTCCCAGTGATCACAAAGACCGACAAGCGCAAAATATATCTTCAAATAAAAGATAAAATTAAGCGATTCAACAAGGATCTTCATGAAATTGGCGAGATGTGCCAGCTTCCGATTAAACTAACCAGTTATGTCAGCCGCCATAGCTGGGCTACCATTGCAAAAGAGTTAAATATCCCTATACCTGTTATTTCAGAGGGATTGGGACACAGGGATATTAAAACGACACAAATCTACCTTGATGGATTTGATTATTCTGTGCTTGATGAGGCAAACGACTTAATCTCCGAATAGATAGTAATAACCTTCCACGAGTTTCGGCCAATTAGAATTAGAGGAAGTCAGATTTTAAATGATATTTACCGCATAAAAAAAACCGATTTACTGAACAATAGACAAGCTCTTTTACAATTTTTGGACATGTGTTGGCTCATGCGAATTGAAAATATGTATGGCTTTATGAGTTTGGTTCAATTTCAATTATTTCCCATATATCTCTATTAATTTCTGACAATACATTATCAAATCTATCTTTATGAACAGCGACACAAAGTAGATGTGTCGGTCTTGAAAATCCGACATAAGCCATTTTTGCTGATTGCTTTACTTTATCCTTACCACTTATATTTTTATTCAATGTATCAATAACATTTTCTTCTAAAAATTGATTTCTTAGTCTTTCAGATTCGTAACTTCCATACCCCCTTTTATAAAAAGTTTCTAAATACAAAGTTGCTGTATGAGTTTGCCCTTTTGCTGAGTGAATTGTTCCAACCTCAATTTTAATATCATTTGATTCATAAATATTGGATTGTTTAACTATCTCGATTTCACCTATCTCAATTTCAGATTCTCCATTGATAAAATCAGTTGATTTATCAATTCCTCTTTGAAAAACCTCTAAAAATATTTGAACATATTCTTTTACAGAAGAAAATGAGTCTTCTGTTTTACCCTGAATAATAGCAATTGACCATTTATAAATATGCAATTTGAAGTTTTCATATCCATTAATATTATTTTCTTTTATGAAGTTGAGTAATTTTCTTTTTGAATAAACTCTATTGTCTTCATCAAGTATATTTTCCAATCGCAATATTTTTAAAAATGCATTTAGAATATTTTTCCTAACTGATTCTAATGTCCTTTTTTCTTTGTCGAAAAATAATAAGTAATCTTTAAGAGTTTTGAAGTCAATTTGAGTCTTATGCCCTGCAATTGAGTAATTATCCCAATAATCTGAAAGACCTATTTTATCTGCATCTGGGTGCTCTTTTCTCCAAGCAATAGCCATAAATTTATGAGCCGATGGATTTGGGATTTTTCCTGTTTCTTGTAAGTCATTTATTATTTCTGCATATGTTTTTATGACTTCCTTTTTTGTTTCGTTATTAAAAAGTATAATATGAGGTTTAATGTCAATTTCTGTTCCATCATCATTTTTATTTCGCCCTTCAATTTTATTTGGTGTCAATGCTAGCCTTTCGATTACTGGTGCTAAACTTGAATTTATTCTATGACTACCTTTTAAATAAAGAATGTTTTCACGTTGGCTCCATATATTGTCAAGCTTCGCACTTCCATTAAATATCGCTTGATTTTTGTCTCCTATTCTTTGAAAAATGGATGTGCAATTCCCATCATCATAGAATATTTTTTCTAACAAATCATGCTGGTGTGTATCCATATCCTGCATTTCGTCTACAAAAATATATCTAAATCTAAGGTGTAGTAGATTTTTGTATGTAGGGATTTTTTGTAATTGAAAATTCGCTAATGTATATCCATCATCAAAATGTAAATATCCATTTTTTAACAGTTTATACTTAAAATTCAAAAGCGATTTATATGTTTTAGTTTCAGTGTCTTTCAATTTAAAGTTTTCTGGTGTTCCATTCAAATAAGAGATTAATCTCTTTTGTGGGTTTAGTCTAATTGATTTCAAAAAACTTATAGGATCGTATTGTCTTTCTAAAAAACTTTTTAAACCATAGTTTGAAGTATTTTTGAAGAACTTTTCAACTTGCTCATCATATATTTCATTATCAATTCTATACGGTTTTGCATTGAACTGATTCACATAAAAAGGAACTGCAAGAAAAGTATCAACAAAACTTTGAATTGTTCCTGCAAAATTGGGGTAATTAAAAAGCTTAGGACAATATTTTCCTATTCTGTTTCGTATTTCATCAACCGCTGCATTTGTATGAGATATTACAAGAACACCAGAATTATCCTTTAATGGCATATGCTTTTCAAGAATTAAAAGTTTAGCTAAAAGTGCTGTTGTTTTACCACTTCCAGGAACGGCTTGTAAGTCGATTGTATCCAAGTTCTTAATAAACACTTTTCTTTCGTCATCAAAATGTTGATGTTCCTTCAAAAGATTTTTTTCAGCATAAGATATATCTTCGTCTGTAATATTAATCATTGCACACATATTTTATGGCATCGATTAAATACTTAATTGAAATATCGTTTTCGTCAATTTCTATTCCAGCATTATTTTCAATTTCTTGTGCAAGTTCATAAGCAATCTCTGTTTTTTTTAGCCCTTTATTTATCAGTTTTTTTGCTAATTCTTCTTCAATAATATCTTCATTAATTTGGGGATGAACTTTCTTTAATATTTCACAAAACTTTGAATTTAAAGATGTGGACTTAAAAAGAGAGTATTCAAGAGTCCAATTTGGTGCTACAAATACATCAACTTTTTGTTTTTTCCATTCGGAAATAATTCCATCTCTTTTTACTTCTGATTCCCTTTTTACAGTATCGGAATCTAATTTCACATATTCATATTCAGTTTTATCGTTTTCATTTTTAACAATATTTCCATTGTCATCTTTTTTAGCTTTCTTTTCGTAATCCCGAATGTCTACATCTGTGATAATTGAAACAGGTATATTTAATTCCGAATTGTTTTTTCTGAGAAAAATTCTGGAATATCTTAAGAATGCTGTATTTGCAATATTTACAACGGAAACACCTGCTTCGGTAAAATTTTGAAAAATAATTCCTTGTGTTTTCAATTTCTTAGCTAAGGAAGGAATTAATATTTCTTCAGCCCAACCTTCAACAAATATTACTCCTTTTGCAAAAAACAAATTTGATTTTGTTGTATCTAAAAATTTTTCAAGAAAAACATAATCATCAGGTTCTAATTCTGTATAATCAGAACCAAAGGGGAAAGCCGAATTATTATTACATAGGATTAAATTTTCAAGTAAAATTTTTGAGCCCAAATTAGGACTGTGTGTTGTTAAGATTAATTGGATATCTTTTTCATTTTGTAATGCTTCAATAATTTGCATTTGTGCCTGTGGATGTAAATGAACTTCTATTTCTTCAATTAATCCTAGTCTTAATCCATCCCAATTCTTCTTTTGTAAATGAAGTAATTCAGATGACATAAACAACCTGTTTAATGTACCTAATCCCGGATTAATTTCATCTTTTAATGACAGCTCTAACTTTTCTAAGTAATATTTCCAAAATAACTTCCTCAAAGCAAAGCTTAATTACGTAATTGAAAAACGTTCCAGCAAGGTACGTTATTAACAATCTATTATTGATAAAAACAGGTCTCCTTG
>JAFCGF010000029.1 GCA_017608295.1 Candidatus Woesearchaeota archaeon | reverse complement strand
GGTCCCAGAGATGGCATGCCCCCTCCCCTTATGCACATGTTATGCACATGTTATGCACAGCTTATAAACCCTTATTCCAAGGATGGTTTGGGTCTGTTGGAATGCCTGTAATACTGCATCCCTGTATCTTCCCACTCTTTTCCAGGCGCTGCTTGAAGCTATCGTGGCAGCCTTTGCACATGCTTTGCAGGTTCTCCGGATCATAACCCAGGACAGGGTCGCCTTTGTGTTGGATCTTATGGTCGACAATGCCTGCGTCCTTGCCGCACCGCACGCAATAGGGGGAGATCTCCAGGTGTTGCTTCCGTATGCGCCGCCAGCGCCTATCATACTTGAAGCTCAAGCACACGCTCCGCTATCGAATCGATGCAGCGCCTGAATCATATTATCCGTAGGCATAGGTGAACAAATAAGTGATTTGTGTTGGTGCATATAGAACAAGGTACGATTCCTGGCCCTGCTTTGCAAGCCACACCCCTTACGTAAGGAAACAGGAAGAATGAAACTTTCCTTCCAGCATTGCGCGCACGTGTTTAGAGATTTCATTGTATTAACCTCTTTATCCTTTGTTATTAAACACTTATATTTCAGACAATATAATTTATCCTTTGTTACTATATACTTAGGACATAGATATTAGCTGTGCTAAAGTGCTAATATGTTAGTATTCTTTATTTATCCTTATATATTAAGTATTTATGCGTACATTAGCTAAACACTTGTATTTCAGTAAAATAAAAAGTGTAAAATGGTTCCTCGTACGTATGTGCTAAAGTGTGCCTAGAGACCAAGGCCACTCAGCACCCCGCTCTCCACACATAGCCAGCATCACTCCTCCTGCCAGGCTATGCCCCTTTGATTATCATACGGGGCATAACCATCCTCAACCTCACTGCGGGAACAGGCCGCATCGCATTCATCGTGCATCCTGGAAGAGAAAAACGAATCATCAAAGATCCCAGAGAGAAAGCGGACGGAGGTGCCCTTTGGTATCAGCTCTCCACACCAACTACACTTATGGTCCTTTCTTGTAAGGACCCTCTTGTCTATCAAGCAGATATTACTGCTCATGCACAAAGTCCTCGAACAGGTATTTGTGATCCTCAGGCAGTGCATCAAAGATGGCATAAGCCAGGCGCCGTATCTCCCACATTGCAGCCTTGGACGTACGCAAGGTCAGGAAGTTCTGCAGTGAGCGGGCATTGATGGTCCAGGTGAGCTCAGTCTTATACGCATCAGGCAGAGCGAACTTGGATTGGTCATTCGGCACACCTGATTTGACCAGGGTTTGAAGATTAGCCAATGCCTGGCCTACATAGAAGTCCACATCAGGGTGGCCCGTCATCACACAGTACTTTTCGATCAGCCCTTGCTGCTCTAGCACATCATCCTCGTCCTTAAGCTCCTTGAGCGTGTACCTGGTTGACTTAACACTGAGGCTGGCTATGCGGTGCCGTGCCAGCTCCTGCAGGAGCGCTCTGCTGATGTTCTCCAGATAGAAGGTGTAGTTCAAGTGCTCCAGGGTGGAGGCATGCTTGAAGATGTTGCCCACCTTGAGAATGAGCGCCCTATCAGCCTCACCACCGTCATCTGCCTTAGCGTGTGACTGCCAGCACGTGCGGACCGCATGTGAGCAGATCTGCAGTGGCGTGTGGTTCATTAATGTTGCGTAAGTTGTCATTTTCTCTCCTTTAGTCTTCTACGATCAACTGATTCAATGGCCGCTACGGCCAAAGCGGCTACTCGGACCATCTGCTTCCGAAATTGCTCTACGGCAGCCGGGGCGAAATCATGAACAGGCCTTTCCTGGAGCATCAGCTTCCCGGCGGCCTTATTATGCCCTCGAATATAAATTATCCAGTTCCAAAGGGCGTGCGTATCATCATGGTCCGGCCCACCCCATTGGGCATCCTGGCGCCCTCGCTCTTCTTTGATTTCTTTCCATATCCCTTCTTTACTCATTGTGCCTCCTCATACGTGTTTGACGTCTAATTTCCGAATGCCCGTTAATAGGCACTCGATAACCTCTTTCTGCGTGCCCTTGAATATGGCCTGCTTGCGGAGCTCTTCCAGGGGCGCATCCTCCGTCCAATGGCCAAGCACCAGCACCTCAGTTCGGCTGATACGGATTAGCCCATAAGCATGGCCTCCCCTTCGTCGTCTATCCTCGGCCCATAGGCGCTGTCCATCTGTCCAGCCCAGGTGGACCTTCGTAGTTGGCCGTTTCGGTATATGCACCGATTTAGCCTCCAACCACATACTGAGACCCTCATAGGCATAGTTAATATCCGGGATGTGGCTCGAATAGGCGTCCTCGATGCGCTGCACATGGGCACCACGCCTTCGGAGCGCTTTCACGAAGCCCCGGACAAAAACCTTCTCAGCGACCTTTGTCATCTAGGCACCATTGGCAGTAATTCCATAATAGAGAAGGGCGTATCCCGCCTGGCACCCTGAATCGGAGCCTGTGTGTATCGCTTGATCCAGGACTTCCCTCGTTTAGACCTTATGGCAGCATCCGCTATAGAAGCGCCTCCATTCCGATAGCCCTGGGCACGTGCTATCTCTTTCGGATCTGGTGGACTGTTATTCATTCGAGCACCAGATACAGAGAGCCAACAACCAGGTAGAGCGCAATAAGCGCCTCTCGCCACGTCCAGGGTGCATGGAAAAATCGGATCTTCATAGAAAGCTCCATAAATATGGAATCAGCTCCGTCACGACGAAGAAAACCACGATGGCTGCGAGGGCTAAGTTAAGATCCCCCATCTTTGCCTCCTGGGGAATACTTACTCCGCGATTGGTGCTTGAGCTGGCCGCCCTTATGGGCATACGTGATGCCCTCCTTTCCATCCGCAGTTACGAACCCGGGAGCCTTCTTACCCGTTTGAGTTTTCTTCGTCAGGGCGTCCTCGGTGTCGTCCAGGGAGACCATGGCAGGTTGAGCTCGTTTCCGTCTTTGATCCCTGTTCTTTTTCTTATTGATTTTCATCCTTGTCCTCCTTCTTTATAAGCTGCTATAGCACTCTCCACAAAACTCATAACCTCGTCCCAGGGCACATAGCAGGCGGGCCAGCTGTTTATCGTGCCGGCACATATACAAAGCTCCTCCGGGCGGGGCTGACCGCCATACGCGCAAACCAGGGAGGCCACATAATAGGATTCGAAGCCTGTAGGCCCGCCGATGAATTCCAGCTTCTTCCCATCGCAGACCATTTCTAAGAATATCGACTGCTCTCGGACCCTCCGATTGGAGAAGTCTTTCCCATCCCAGTCACCATTCTCATACCGCCATCTACTTGTTATCAGCGTGGTCATTTTTATTCTCCTTTATAGGCACAGTGGCCAAATCTCCGCGGACCACCTGGGTACCGGTGCCCTTGCAATACCGGCACACCTTGCCTGCTGAGTCGCAGCCCTCAGTACCACAATATAGGCAGGGCCTTCCCTGGATGGAATTCATCATGCAAACCACCCGAAGAAATACCAGCCACCCAGGAGCCAACCCAGTACCAGGGGGGCGAGCATCGCAAACCAGAAGAGCGGCTCGCTGGTTCTTGGATCATGCCCGCATTTCATGCAGTCCCAATCGGGCACGGCATTCATATCAACATATCCACACTTTCCGCATTTCTTCATAGTCACTCCACCTTCTCAATCTCTGGCACATTCCGAAGCTCGTGCATTTTGGCCTGTAAAGAGCCAAAGCTGCGAAGCGGGCTGCGGGCTGCGGGCTGCAATAACCCGGACTAATGCCGCAGTGATAGGCACACTCTTGTCATCGACGCCGTGCAGCTCCATTTGTTCAATGACTACAAGCTGCTCCTGCTCTGTCCAAGTCTTGTGGCTGCGTGGCAACTGGGCTGACAGCGCTGCTTGATGCTTGGTTTGAACTCCGGCAACCTCCGCCCGACATTTGACCAGCTTCAATAGAAAAACCAGTGTCTCCAGGTCTGTGCCATCTGAGTTACTAATTGCCTGAATAAGCCAGTCGTGGGCTTTCTTAAAGTTTGATACGACTTCGTTCTGCATGGTGCTACTCCTCTTTGCCAATATTAACCGGCAAGGCATCAGCCCAACCCGCTTCTTTCGCCACCTCCAGGGAGGCGAACACAGGCAAGAAGCCGATGAGATTCTTGGGTTGGATATTCAGCGGAACCCCATCAACTTCAATACCTAATTCTTCGAACTTCATCAGCGTCATGCCAACGTATGCTTTATTCATCCAGTGGCCTTTCGCTCGGCCAGTTGTTGCAATACTTCAGCAATGGCTTCTACTGGCATGACTGATAATGCCTCTAAAGCTACCGCCATGACCATACCACCGCTTCGGCTTCCGATCGAGCGCATAGATTCACCATCTTCGCATTCCACGAAAACCGAAAAACCGCGCTTGGCTTCACTCAAACAGAGCAACGCTTCATTGAGTCTTTTTTGGCGTTTTTCTCGATCAACTTTCATCTTTACCTCCTAGCACCATGTGCATAAGCATCCTCATCCGAGTCTCCGGCTCCATGTTGCCAAGCAGGTTCATCATCATGTGGAAGATAAACTCATCTGACGCATGAGCACAAACTGAAACACAGTTCTCTGATTCCCGGGCAATTAAAATCCCCGGCTCTTCCGGGTTAGCCCTAGCTTCATCCAATTCTTTCTGGACCATGTCAAGGATCTTTTCCCGAGGGGTTCTATTCTCATCATCGAAGATGACTTTTTCTCTGGGTTTGTTCGTCATAGTAACCTCCTATAGCCGGACATGCTGGAATTGAGTATTCATTTCCATGGTCTGCTGTTCAGCTTGTCTTGGTAAGCGACCCAGAAGACTCGCAATAGCGCGAGCTGCATTGGTTGGGTTTGAGTAGGCATCCACCTCTTGGAATGTTTGGCCCTTTTCCTGAACCAGGATCAAGGACTGTTGTTGATAAGGCGCATACTGCACATGAAGGGTCTCGGTGATCTTTACCATATCATCTTCGATCTCGGGATCCTGGGTGCGAATATACTCAGATTCGATTTTAAGTAGCTTGAGTGTGTCTACTAGTTGTTGCGCTTTGTTCCTCATGGTGGCCTCCGTTAAAAATATAAAGACATGATACCACACTCACATTAAATAGACATTAACGTAACATTAAAGGCTATTTCACGTTGGCCCAATTCGATCCCCACTCCGTATCAACCAACAGAGGCACATCCAGCTTGACGCAGTTCTCCATGATGTGCTGGGATTCCCGAATGGCTTCCCTGCCCTCCTGGGTGTCCGGTACCGACCAATCCAATTCATCGTGCACAGTAAGCACTGGCGCTCCCAGGACGTCGCAGACGCCGCTCTCCCATACATCAACCATAGCGATCTTCATTATGTCGGCAGCGCTGCCTTGCAGTAGGGAATTGAGCGCCTTATGAGTCTTGGCCCGGACCGTGCCGCCGCCGGGGACTTTGGTTCCCGCTTCTCGCGCCTTGGCCTGTAGCTCCCGAATCCGAGCTTCCAAGCCATCTCGATCCGTGGTCAATTTGAAGTCATCACGCAGACCCCAATCACGTGGCTCCCAGTGGACAAATCTATGCAGTCTCCCACCGATGGAGCGCAGATAACCACGCTGGCCAGCCACTCGCGCCACCCAGTCAAATGTGTGCTTGACAAATGGTGCCTTCTCAAAGTACTGCTCCCGGAAGCGCTCGGCCTCGTACACAGTACAGCCCATGGTGGCCGCAGTTGTTGCTACACCCTGCCCATATATCATTCCGAAGTTCAGGATCTTGGCGGGCTTGCGTTCCAGGCCACTCATCTCAGAGACCATTTGATGGAAATCGGTTTTCGGATCCAGGACATATTTCTCCCGGACATCGTTGGCTCCCGTGCCTCGAGCAAAGTGAGCCAGCAAGCGATATTCAATTTGTGAGTAGTCCTGCTTACACCAGAGGTCGCCCTCTTCTGGGATGAATAGACCGCGAATAAGTGGCGCCAATTCCTTGTCCCTGGACGGAATGTTCTGTAGATTGGGATCCGAGCTTGAGAAGCGCCCGGACACTGTGCCGCCAGCATCGGAACGCAGCGGATGAAATTGGCAATGAATTTTGTTCTTTACCGCTTTGCCCATATAGCCATCAAAGAAGGTGCCGGCGGCTTTGTCGTATTTCCTGGCGGCCGCAATCTCCGGGAGATGCACTTCTAGCCAAGGCCCAACAAAGCTCGGCACGGGCCGTTTGGAGGCGGTCATCGGATAAGCTATATCCTTCCCTCGGCAATAGTGCGCGAGGCTATCCCGGGACCAGATGTCCACGCCTGGCGGGATGATAATCTTACTCTGCACCTGGTCACGCAGCTTCTGCCAGTCACTACGGATCAATGCGCCTCGTGCTCGCATGGCATGCAGCATTGGCAGAAGGCGATGTTCCAGGTCACAGAGCTTTGTGAGCTCGTGCTCATCCAGCTCCTGGATCTGCTGTTCCATAATTCGGAGTGGCTGATCCACATCGCCCTCGGCATACGGGCCAACCAGGGAAGCCGGCGCTCGGTGGATGTTTCCGCCCTGGCCTCGAGCCGTGGGCTTTCCACCATACGCAGCAGAACACCAGCGATACAGCGCGTCGGATACTTTGCCACCGGTGCCCCGATCTTTGGCAATGCTATCCAGGGAGTATCTGTATCGATGCTCGTCCAGGAGCGCTTCCGCCCATTGCACATCAAAGAAAGGGCCTTCCACATGCACGCCTTCAGTCGAGAGCCAGCCCACATCATATAGCAGATTGGCACCGACCTTCAATTGTCCTGGACGGCTGAATTCCCTTTTGGCCCAGCGAAGCACCGTGGCGGGATCCATGTTGCCACCACCAATTTCATGGCGCATAGGGAAATACCATCTGTGGCCATCATCCGTGCCCACGGCAATTCCGCAGAGGTGGCCATCGCCGGTAGCCCACCCAGGACCCTTCTCCTTTAGGTTGGGATCCCAGGTTTCCACATCAATGCAAAGGGTCTTTGCCGCTTCCAGGTTCGGGAAGCTCGCAGGCGCTGTCCAGCCCGTCTTCGGTATTGGTGCTATTTGTTCAGTCGAGAATAGACTCTGCTGCATTGCCCCAGATCCTCCCAGCGCTTATCCATAGTTTTTTGGCTGCCGCTGCTTGAGGGTAATCCTCCAAGAACCAGATCACTTGACAGCTTGTATTCAGCAAGAGCTTTGTGCAGGTGATGCAGGGTGCAGTTGTGCAATAGCACGCCTCGATCGTCTGCACATCATGGCATTGCAGGAGAGCGTTCTGCTCGGCGTGGATTGCTTCACAGAGTTCCAGGCCCTCACCCGAGGCGCATTTGGCCCCGGGGCAGGGTTTATCCGTGCAGTGTTCTAAGCCACTGGCCACCCCGTTGAACCCTGTTGCAAGCACGTGACCACGAATGTTCGTTAGAACGCATCCCACGGCCCTTCTGGCGCATGTTCCGCGAGTAGCAACCAACTCCGCCATGCCCAGAAAGTACGCTATATGGTTCGGCCTATTCATTGCCATAGAGCCTGTTGTAGTCATTGATGAATAGGTGCAAGCTGCCAATCCACATGGAGAAGAATCCAGGCTTCACAGCATGCCAACCATCATCCCGCTGACGGAGCTCGTCCAGCACCCATAGCAAGAGGCGCGTGGTGAGATATAAGTCATCCCGGAAATGCCGGTAGAAATCGCATGAGCGGATCGGATAGTGAATATGCAGATACCCGTGGCGCATCATGAAGAAGTAGCCCAATGTGCAGGGCACCCGATTTCCGTGCAGCGCTCCAGTATCCTCCGGGAAGAAGATGGGCAAATATGCCTGGCGCGTTTCCGGCTGATCTTCCAGCAAGTTCACCACGTCCATCAAATCACCATACTTGAATCGGTGTCCCCACATTGGCGAGGCGCTGTCTTCCGGCTTGTTCTTTGGCCAATAGCGCTCCATGTATGTGTGGCTGAACTTTCCACCTGGGAAGCATCGAGACTCATCCGCCTTGTTTGCCCAAGGCCAGGTCAACCAGGTTTCCCCTGGATTAACCGGTTCGCCCGCCACACGCTCATGGAAGTGATCATTCGCCCAGGGCATGTTCGGATGAATCTGCTCTGCATAAAGCATCAGCGATTCGTGACCAAGCGGCACCTGGAAGTTCCAATTCATTATCTCTTTCATGGCGGCTTCCGGACGATCAGCAATGTCGAAGCCCTGCCATTTGTCCGTGTGCACGTCATAAGCCTGCGTCCGGATCTTATCACTAGTGGCCTGAATTACGGCCGGGAAATCAGGGTAGATTTTCATGCTAGATCCTCCAGTTTTTGCTTGATATAGTTATTGGCCATCAGGTCCGCATCAACCAAGAGGTGCGCCCTTGGATGATTCTCTTTAGCCAGTTCACGAACCAGCTTGATCGCATCCGATTCGAACTCCCGCCGGTTTCTTCTTTGTGCCTTGATAAGCTCCGATCGTTGCTGTGACTTGCTTGGCAACTTATTCGGATTATGGATGCCGCAGAAATGCTTCCCATCGACTTCAACCTTACCTGGGTGGCTGCATCGATTCGCGCGCCAGCCCATCCCAGAGGATACTAACGCATCACACCGTGGCATCTTCCACCTCCGTTTCTGGTAGATCTATTTGATCGTGGAGCTTCTTGCATTGCGTCCGGAGCCAGCAAGCTTGGCAAGCGCCTTCTTGATCGGCATAACCAATGTTGTCGCAGAACCAGAACTTGGCTGCATCGATTTCCGGGTTGTCCTTCGCACAGCGCTTCCCAGTGATCATCTCCTTAGGCATGAAGGCCTTGCCAAGATGGGTAGCAACCAAAAAGGCGGCATAGGTGCAGAATTGGATTGGCATAGCCTTCCCGGTCTGCTTCACCAGGTCGCTATTCTTCTCAATATTCCACTTGCCTTCTTCATCAGTCTTGATGCCATAGAATAGGAAGTCATCAGCGAAGCCCTGGATCCTTGCGCGCTCTCGCACAGTCAATGGAATCTTGTGAATCGGATGCAATGCAGCGGAGCCACCATCAAGGACATGGGAATGCGCGTTCCAGTAGCCTGTGCCAAATCCAATGCGCGGCTTTCGGGCGCCATCCTTGGCCCAATAGAAAAGGCGGTCGCCTTCCCGGATACCGTCTAGAAACTGCTTCTGCACAGTTCGCCATGTTTCCTTGCGGTCCAGTTCCAGGCAGCTCTTGCCCTTGCCGCAGTTTTCATCCAGGACATGCACGTTGTGGCCATTCATTCCATCGCCCGCAGTATCCAGCAAGTCACCGATCACATCTTTGATTGCGATGTCGTGCATGAACTCACCTGGACGGAATACGAACTCCTCGCTCTTCAGCGCCCCGATCATGAATAAGCGCCGGCGATTCTTTTGGCAGTTGCCGTAGTGGTAGTTGGAGATCCATTCCGGATATAGGTCGTAGCCCGGCATCATGCGGGCATAGTCTTCCATGGTGAAAGCGCCCAAGCTCTTAGGCAGATCATCCATAACAAAGAAGCGCGGTTGAAGTGCGTCCACCATCTCACAGAATAGGGGAATGTCACCGGGATCCTTTAAGCCTTCAGCGTAGCCCTTATTGTAAACATTCATCTGGCTGTACTTGCCACACTCAGGGTGGCCCATGGCAAGATCGATGGTGCCTCGCAGCGCTTCCACATCAACGTCGTCAATGGAGAGCGATAAGAATGCCCCGGGATAATTCTCTCGGAAGGTGTTCCTGCCTTCGGTGTCCCGCTTGTGGTAATATTTACGCCATTCGATATTGCCTATGACGTCGAATCCGGCTGCCTTTGCGCCTTGCAGCATGGATCCAATTCCGCATGTTATTCCAATCGCTTTCATTAGTAGCCCTCCTCGGGTCTTTTCATTACTACTTTGTTTTTCTTGGTGTAGTGGTCCAAGATCTCTTCGCGTGCAATTCCGACGGAGTCCATAAGGAGCACCAGGTCAGTAAGTGCCGCTTGAATCCAGCCCCGGAAATCGGACTCATCTGTTTCGGTTTGTGTCTGCTTCCAGGGTCGATTCTTCAGCTCGTTGCAAGCCATTCCCAGGTGGTAAATCACGGCCATAATCGCTTCGTCCGTGCTCCGGCGGCGCTGCTTGATGAATTGGATCGGGGCAGTCGGTTCCACATCAGCAAGAATGCAGAGCTCGATCATGAAGTGCAGGGCATCGATCACCTCTTCCCGGGCGGCATCACTTCGATCCAATCGGGTTAGTTCCAGGCGGGCTTCCATAAGCTCCTCAGTGATGCGCCAGGCAAAATCCTTTATCCTTGCCTGGCCGAACCTGCAGGATAAGGCCACGGGCACCATGGGAGTTTGTAGCAGGCCATTTGCGTTCTCTATTGGGTCGTATTTTCGAATCACCGCCATCTGCAGGCGGAAGAGCTCGTCAAAGGTCTCGCATTTCATTTTGTATCATTCTCCTTGTTTCGTCAATAAGCTGCATCCGCCACTCCATTGGCTGGAACAGGACTCGGGCAGATTTCAGTGGCTGCTTAGGCCTATTCAAAATGGTCTCCGGGATCAAATCCTGGAAGGCTGCTTTGAGTGCCCGCTTCTCTATGCGCTCGGCATAAGGCAAAGCCAGCGCCGCTTCGATTACTGGCCGGGCCAGGAAAGGCGTTCGCAATTCCGTGGTGTGGCTCATGGGGATCTTGTCCAATCGGGGCAGATGATAGTAGACCAATTCCTGGAATATATCGGAAAGCTGTGCGTCGTATTCTGCCATCCTCCTATATCCACCGAAGAGCTCATCAGCACCATCGCCGGTCAAAACTACTGGTGAGCCACTCATGGCCCTTGCTAAGGCAATCTGCGGCAGGAGAGAGCCAAGATCCACTGGCCCTTCATTCAGCCAAATAGCGTCTTCGATCTTGACCTGCTGGCATTCCAACATTTGCGTATTTTTTACGCCCAGCTCGTCCAACCATTGCTCTTCACCGTTTTGGCAGTGGAAGACTTTGACCTGGTCTAACATGCCTGCCTGCTCCGTGAGCTTGTAGACAATGCTTGAGTCCAGGCCGCCGCTCACCAGCATGGCAAGGGGTTGGTCTGAGATGAGTCGCTTCTTCATGGATTCTTCCAGGAGCTTCCGGATGTTCCCGGGGCGAGGTCGCAGAGTGCCTTTGGAGCTTCGTCGGATGGTGTGATCATTGGAATCACCGGGATCAATGGTGGTGTAAGTGGCGTGGGGCATCTTTTGGATGCCTTGGATCATGGTGTCCGGGCCGGGATGATAACCAAATTTGGCCACGCTTCCCAGGTAGAAATCATTGGCGGGCCACGGATGATTCACATGCCCAGCCATGACGCCCCGAATTTCAGAAGAGATGGTGCAGGATGCCTCGTGAATATAGAGAGGCTTCTGTGCTAAGTAGTCCTGGATGATATGGGCACAGTCCTCGGGATCAATAGCAATGAAAGCTCCCATCCAATCAATGTCCTTGAAGAGGTTGGTTGGATTCTCACCCTCCCAAACTCGCCGCAGCCACTCACCAACCAGGACATGAGTATCGCAAGTGGCATACGGATCAAACTTCTTCCAATCAAAGAACTCCCCGACAAATAAAAAGCTCCAGCCGTCTTGTTGAATTGGCTGATCACTGGATTCAGAGAGCTCATTGATTGGCAGGCGAACATGGCCCAGCTTCCAGGGACCATGCTCTGCGATTGAACTGCGTATGCCCCGATGCTGGATTGCCCAGTTCATTTGTTGGATGTCACCATCCAGGGTGAGGTTCAATCCGCACACGGAAGCTGTTTCCTTAGAACCAGGACAGCCAGCGCTGCATAGTTCAATAGATCTAGGAGCGAGTCCCGGAGAGATTCATCGTGCTCCTCACCGCCATGCTCAGTCAGGTTCAAGAACCGATAAAGCTTATCCGCGGAACGGATCCGGATGCCGTTAGCTCCAAAGGCATACATGCCTCGGCTGCCATAAGCTTGATTCTTCCGCTGGCAAAGCTCCGCGCATTCGATGAGCTCTTCGTTGGAAGGCTTCAAAATATATTTGATGTATTGCAGATTTCGCAACCACCAATCTTCACCTTCAATTTCTAATCGACCTGATTCATAGCGTTCCAACAAAGAAGCAGGCCCCGCGAATACTGCGGGACCTGCCTCGTGGAATGCCTCAAGAATCAGCGACGTGATGCAGGGTGTCTTCTGTTCTGGTGACATGCAGTGGCTCCTTCTGCTTTTTAGCATTACCGAGAATTGAGACAGCAAGAAGCAAGTTGCCCCGAGCCTTCTTTTCATCGGTTTCGTACCCTTTTTCAATCAGCTCTTTAACCAGGACCTGAATTGTCAAAGGCTTGCCAGCTTCCAGGCGCTGCCTGATGTAAGTCTGGCGACCTACTTTGCCACCGGATTTCTTGGTGGTTTTCTTGCCTTCGTGCAGGGCTGCCATAGTCCGCTTCGCACCGGACGTCTTATCGCTGAAGTGTTTGATCTGCTTGTCTTCAGGCTGCGTGCTATTGTACAGCTCGCTCATGGTAGCCAAAGAAAGCCTGTTATGTAGGTCCTCTTCGCAGGATGCAGCTACCAGGAAATCCTTATCGCGCTTGGCGTCCAGGACATGCTGTTCAGCTTCGTGTACAGTTTCATAAGCTGCTACCAGCTTCGTGTGCTTGGGGTTAATGTTAATGACGAATGTTTTCATGTTGAGCTCCTTGGCCTGGTTTGGTGCAGGTTGGCCAGTGCCTGCTGATTTATGGGTACATGATATCATAGTCACATTAATTAAACATTAAAGACACATTAAGATCAGTCAACGGACGCAGGATCCTGAGGCTCTCCCGGGATCGGGTGGCTCCCACATACCATACGCGCCTTTCCGCATTGGAGAATTGTTTGGTGGCTGGCGGAATGTCCGGAGAGAGAACCACGTGATCCGCCTCGCCGCCTTTGACTGAATGAATCGTGCCTACATAGCACCGCCCATCTTCTAAGCCGGTCCTGCGACTCAGGACACGCTTCACGTAAGCGATTTGAGCATAGCCCAGCTTGGTCAGGACCGCGAACCAGGGTGCATCCACCAGCAATCCATAGCGCTTCTGCAGATCTACAATGGTAACCATTCCCGTGAACCTATCCAGGGAGGCCTTGCTGCCTCGCTTGTATCCAATGCCCGCTGTCATGTGCTCATAGATCGGAATCACAGCAGATGCTGGCATGCGGGAACCACGTCTCAGAGCTTCCCAGGTACGGATGGCGCCAACAATTGTCGGGGAGAGGCTTGATCCGGATCCTGTTCGGTAGAGTATTCCAAGGGACTCCAGGTGCTCTTTCATCTGGGTGCAACCATAATTGGTTCGGGCCAGGAACATCCAGGACCCCTCTTCCGGGATAACATCTTCCAGGCTATCATTCTGCGAGAAGTATCCAATGGCGTCTCTCGGTTTCCAGATCTTGGGAATCCGATCCGTGATTTGAGCGGCCACCACCAGGGAGGCATCCTGCACAGCCTTCGGAGTTCGATAGCTTTGATCCAGGGTGCGAACATGGCCATCAAAATAGATCATGGGTTTGATGTCCGCGCCCGCCCAAGCATAAATGGCCTGATCATCATCGCCGGCGACATAGAGGAATCGGACTTCGGCTGCCAGCTTGTTCACCACCTGCCACTGCAAGGCGGTCAGGTCCTGGGCTTCATCCACAATGAGCACTTCCAGGCGCGGACCCTTTTGAAAGTTCTCCAGCATATCCGTGAAGTCCCAGAGGAGCTCCCGCTCTTTCCACTCACGCAGCCACTTTGCCACCTGCTCAATTCGCCACACGGGCTCTTTCAATCCCATCTGTGCCGCTTCTTCTCGGGGCGTGGTCAATTTATTCCGGGCAAGGTTGATGGCGTTCAGGATGGCATTGTCACCGCGCTTCTCAAAGAGGCCCGTATCATCTGAGCGCCCTGTGAAGTTTAAGCCAAACTCCTCACCGAAGACTTTGTACTGTTGGGCATTCATCACATCCGCCGGGCGGAGACCCTGGCAATAGTAGGCAAGGGAGTGAATCGTACGGAACCAGGGAACGGCATCCTTGGGCAACCCAGCCCGCTCCTGTGCCTCGTGCGCTGCTTTCCGGGTAAAGGAAACGAAGCCAATACGATCGGGGGCGATGCCTTGCTCCAGATGCTTCTCAACAATGCTGATCAGCTCCGTAGTTTTTCCGGTCCCAGGTGGACCCAGGATCAATTCACGGTGCATGAGCTCGCCTTGAACCATGTCGCCCCTTCCGCATCATGTCATCAATGTTCTGTTGTTGTGTCCCGGGAGTAAGGTGTTGTGGATTAGTACACCAGGGGTGATCACAACTATGTAATAACTTCTTCCCAGGAGGAATTGGCCCGATGTATAGTTCATAGGCGTATCGATGTACTCGGTACGAAATACCATTCACCCAGACATTACCGTATGAAGTTGCTCCACACTTCCGTGTTGAAGCTGCACCCAGCCAAATCCAACAACCGGTCTCTGTGAGCGGCATGATCCGCTCTTCAAAGGCTTCTTTAGTATCATCCACTATGCTCTGCCCGGCATTGATTCATTGCCACTCGGAGAAGTTCCCATGGATCTCCATTCGCCATATTGTAATCGTAGACCAAGGCGCTCTGCTCCTTTCCATGATTGTTCTTGAACGTGATGTAATACAAAGAGGCGCAGTGCAGGCTTCCCCCATCATCCAGCTCTACAGTGGCATGAGCGACCTTCCGCTTCTGGTTCAGCGCTTCGGAATGCTCGAATATGTCGGCTGAGAATATCATGGTTCAGGTACTCCCCAGCATTGGACGCATCGATCTTTGCCCTTGCTGTCTTTGATAGTGAATTGGTGATGCTTGACCATATCGTCCTGGCGGAGTGTGGCATAGATCTTCGGTTGAGATAGCTCCGTGAATCGCTGCCGCTTTAACCATTCCACTAATCCAGGGGAACGGAACCAGATGTATCCATCCTCCCGCCACACTTTGTGCATGAGCGCCAGCTCATCCTTCGTCCGCGCCTGGGATCCGGCAGCTTCCACGAAGCCCCAGAGATGGTCCCAGAATAAGCCCTCCGGACTACTGTCATCCGGGACTTCAACAAGCTCCATGCAATCCATGAGCTTGTTCACCAGATTCTGCCATTCAATTGGCTTCATCGGCCGGGGCCACTTTCCGATCTCCTCCATGCAGCGCTTCGCAAAGCGACATTGAATTTGTAGATCTGCTGTCTCCAGGCGGATCCGGGCACCATCCACATCAGCGAACCAGATTGGAGGCCGTGTCTCAACACGAACCAAGCCAGTCAAATCCACCGCTGTGCCACCCCCACCAATGCCGAACTTGCGCTGTTGACAAAGTGGCTTATTGCAGAGGGGTCGCAGTGGTGGTTCGTTGCATCGGTAGAAATACTCTTTCCGATTCAGGCTCTTGATAACGCCCTGCACTTCCCGGGACTTCAGCGGCGGATCAAATAGCTCGTGGTTCAGTCCTTCCAGAACATCTTCCCAGTCCTCGGGGTGAGCTGTCCGGGCATACACACCGAAGCTGAAGAGCGCTTCATTGCGTTGGCCTGCACCAATGCCCTGGACTGCCAGGCATTGCAGGCATGGCGGCGCTTCCGGTAATCGATCATCACGGGGACCTTCCACTCCTGCCAGGCCATCACCGGTAGTTTTCCTGGCGTCTACTTGTGCCAGGAAGTCTTCCAGGGAGAGGGCATTGCCTTCCAGGTCCAGGGCATAGCGGGTGGTGAGTTCGGATTCAAAGTATGGCATGTTCAGCCAGTTACCAATATCCTCGTCATCCGCCAACTTGTTCTGCTTCGGAAATACTTCGCAGCCACCATGGCCAAGCCAGGCGGACCATGCGATCAGGTGTTCCCGTAGCACTACTGCCGGCAGGGCTTTCTCCAGGAACACAAAACAATGCGCGCCGCCGGATTTTGTTCTCATAACAATTAGGGGTAATTTCAATGCCTGCACTTGGTTGTTTAATGCTACCAGATCCAGGTCATATACATCAATGTCGAGGCTTCCCCATAGAGCCTGATTGTCTGCCAGGATTGGCACAATGCCAAGTCCTTGCTTCCCGTCAAGGTGCTTCTGCCACAGCTCAAGCGTCGCCGGTGCTTTCACCGTGACGCCCTGGCCAATAACCTTGCCCGTCGGGCCTTTGCCGGATATACGGAATTCACCGTGTGCCCGGTTCAGCCCAACGAACAAAGCGGCAAGCGCCTCACACTGGGAGGGGAGGGGAGGGGTGAGGTCGCTTGCCATTATTAGAAGGGGATGTCGTCTTCAGATTTGTCATCACCTTCAGTTTCATCGGTTGGCCGATCCACTTTCACCGAGCCTACCAAGATTGCTTCTTTGAAATCCTTCGCCGCTTGATACAGCTCTGGGTCCGCAACCTGGGAATCGTGTACAATTTTCCAGCCATACCAATCGCCTTCCTTATTGGACTCGGGGACGGTGGTCAGTTGGAAGATATTCCCGAACATCGGCATCGGCTTGTTGTCAATGCGGAGGCCCTGCATGAGCGACATCCAGCGCTTGGACTTCTTCAACTGAGTTGAAGACATGCTGATGATTGCCGGGATCGGTCCCTGATCGGTCAGGATCAAAACAAAGTGGCTGCGTGTATCCACAAGCTGGTTACCGTTGGCCAAGATGTCCCGATTCTTGTGATCGGTTTCAATGATCCTGGGAGCTTCTTCTGGCAAATGTTCACCGCCAAATCCGCCACCATTCTCACGCAGTGCCCATTCCGTCATGCGGCGTTGGTAAGCTACCGGGATCACCCGGATACCTGCCTCGCCATCGATGATGTTCTGAGTGACTGAGTTGAGGATCATACCCTCTTCCGCGCCTTCGATGTATGCTCCATCCTGGCGCTTACACTGCGGGCTGAGTGCCTGCAGAATTGCTATGAAGGGGATAGCGAAGTCATCTTTGTTGGTGCCTTCGAATCCCGATCCAGCATCCGCGCCAAAGTCAATGGCGGCCGGTAGCTGTTCTTTCTCTTTCGGTTTTACTACTCGTCTTACCATGGTAGTTGTGCTCCTTTTTATTGTGCTGACTGAGTGGTCAGCTATTTTGGTTCTTTGATCTTCGTGGTTTGACCACGATACACACCGAAAAGATCTTCCGGTATTTCTGTGCCCTTTGCATCCTGCTCACGTACCCACGCTTTGAGGGTCATTGGATGCACAGAGACTTTGTCTTCTACATTGAATCCACTCTCTTCCAAATATAACTTGGCAGCGAAGGCAGCATCATCCTCGCCGGCAGCGAACTGGCTGATCACCTGGTGTTTGATCAGGTCCCCGAAATCGTTCTCTCGGAGCCAACCAAAGGCTTGTGGCTGCTTTTTAACTGGGATCCGGGCATCGACAAAGGGGATTATGTCCACTGTGGCTCCGTCCGCTGTAGTGATGGCAGTCAAATCCAACTCCTGCATCAATTCCGGGATTTCAATATCCAGGAGCTTCCGCTCGGTGGCCTTGGCCGTTTTCAAAAAGGATTCTAATTCTTCTA
This sequence comes from Candidatus Woesearchaeota archaeon, assembly GCA_017608295.1. Next base: position 21,604 of record JAFCGF010000029.1, on the reverse strand, counting down.
TCCGTCTTCGATTATCTCGTGCACGTTCAACGAGCGGCGCGATCCGCTCCAGTTCTTTCAGGCTCATAACCATCCTCCGAGTTCATCGCCCGTGATTACACTGGCGATGTCTTTTTTAGCGCGGAGAGCATCAATGATTCGTTTATCTACGGTGCCCTCCGCTTGCATATCAACGTAGTTAATATGTTCTGTGGTTCCGATCCGGTGATTCCGGTCTTCGGATTGCAAGCGAGTCTCCAGGGAGAAGTCGTTGCTGTAATAGATTGTGGTGGTGGCTGCTGTAAGCGTAAGCCCCAGCCCTCCAGAATGTGGATTGCCAACAAAGAACCTCGCTTGTTCCCATTCTGGAATCTCTTCCCAGCCGATCCTCTCCCCGTTCTTTACAATGGGGCGCTGGCCCTGTAGTCTATTAACGGCCTCAGCTCGATCAGCATTGCTGACTCCACCGTGATATTGACACACGGTGCCTTTGCCATATTCTTCTTCCAGGGCATTCGCAATGGCTTCGAGCTCTGCCCGGAAGCGTGCCCAGATAATCACTTTGCCTTGCGTGTCCTGCAGGTAATCCACGAGCGCCTTGATCCGGGTGTTGTCCTTGATCTCCACGGTGATTCCATCGTCGGTGTTCACATAACCACCAACCACTTGCTGGATGCGAAGAAGTTTAGTCAGCGCCATTGCCACGGTGACATCTCCCTGGGCAAGTTCCACGCGCACCCGGGCCACGAGCTCATTATAAAGCTTGGTCTGCATCTTGCCCATAACCACCGGTAGAATACTATAGATCTTATCGGGCAGATCCAGGCAATCCGCTTTGAGTACCCGGTAAACATGCGGAGCCATCTTTGCACGGAGCTCGTCCAGCTTCTGGTAGCCCTGGATCTCCTGCCAGGTGTTGCCTCTTATATTCAGGGGAAATTCCCCGGCCTGATTACCCCTCCGCAGGGAAACAATGAGAAGCCCTTTTGTCTTTTTGACCAGCGTGGCGGTGATCTCGCCCTTCTCGCCTTGGGCGGTGGTGATCAACAAAGTAGAGAAGCTCTGCCCCAGAGTGTGCTTGAAGTCGCAGATAACCTCACCGCGCTCCATGAAGTAGCTGGTCAAGGCAGATTCCACCTGGGCCACGGTGCTTCTGTTCAGGGCCAGCTTGGCATATCGATTCTTGAAGGCGTAGAAGGATTTGAATCCCAGGATCTCAGGGTCCAGGAAATTCAGTTGTGGATAAATGTCAAAGGGGGATTGAGTGATGGGCGTTCCGGTAAGGATCCGGCGATACTTTGCCAGCTTGCCAAGCTTCACGATATTCTTTGTTCGCTTTGCAGCTTCGTTTTTGATCCGACTGGATTCATCAATAACTAACAAGGCATCATGGGCCTTGCAGAATGCCGTTGCATAGTCCAAACCCTTCGGAGTGGCCAAGGCATCCACGTTCATGGCCATAATCTGTAGCTGTTCACCAGAGCGCTGTAGCCGGGCATTGAAGGCCTTCCAGAGCCCTTTACCTGCATTGGCCTTCCAACATTCGGCCACGTAGCTATAACCGGCCCATTTATCCAATTCTGTGATCCAGTTTAGGTGCACCCCGTTCGGAGCAATAATAAGCGCGCCACTTATTTCATTACTGGAGTAGAGGCGATCCATATCTTCCAGGGTGCAGCGCGTCTTCCCCGTGCCCTGTTCCATGAATAAGGCAAAGGCGCGCTTGTTGGCCATTAGATCCAGGGCTGTTTGTTGATGCGCGAATAATTCCAATTGGCCCTCCGTTTCGAATAGGTGGCACACCTTAAGGGCCAAACATTAAATGTTCATTAAAGAGTGGGCCATATTAGCTGTGCTAAAGTGCTAATATGTGCCCATCCCTATATAGGTGAACAATATTAAGTATTTATGCGAGCATTAGCTACGCGCACGTGTTTAGGAGTTTTTATTTTTTGAAATGGTTGCTCGTACGTATGTACTAATATGCAAGGCCTCAATCCTCGGAGCAGAGCTCAGTCAATTGTTTCAATGCCTGCTCCTGATACTTTGCCGTCGCCCGCAACTCCCCGACCTCCAGGGAGAGCTTCTCAATCTTGTCTCCCTGGGCCAGGTACGCAGCCAACACCATAACCAAACAAACGGCGGTCCAACCAAGGTTACTCTTATTGTCTTTCAACAAGCCAGGCAGGGCAGCAAGGAAGGCGGTCATTTCTTAAAGGCCTCAATAGCCTTTGGAATGGTCTTCTCCGCACTGCGGCCCACCACGTAGCCACCAATGCCCAGCTTGAGCAACCCGAACAAATTGTTCTTGTCCTCCTGGGTCATGCCTTCCGGTTCGATGCCAAACCACCACAGACCAATCAATACAGCGAACCAGAGCATCATGAGCGGCCGCCAGGATCTCTGAAGGAATGTGCCATGGGCTTCGGCAAGGATGATGGATGTCTTCGCTTTCAAAAGCTCCGTGGCATAAGCATCGGCGCGAGCCGCTGCTCCATCAAGTAACTCCTGCACTTTATAGATCAGCTCGTTCGCCTTGTCCTTGTCGACAATGGCTTCGCTGATCAATCCAGTAATCGGGGATACTAATCCCTGGAAAAAGTCTTTCCACATATTACACCTCCAAGATGTTATCCGGGTTTGGACCCTTCTCGATCCAATCCGCCACGCTAAAGTTCGGGCAGGTTTTGTGGTCATCCACATCCCGGTGGCCCTGCACTTTGTCAATGCCGTACCGAGTGCACAAGTCCTTCACCAGGGCAAGCAACCCGTCCCACTGTGCCTGTGTGAATTTGTCCCGGCCGATTAAACAGATCCCAAGGGAAGAGCCATTGTAGCCCCGGGCATGAGCGCCCTTCTGGAAGTAGGGTCGACCTCGTTCCACTGTGCCATCGATACAAATAACATTGTGGTAACCAATGCAATCCCAGCCTCGTTCCCGATGCCAAAGATCAATATCCGCGGCATTGTTTTCCCTGCCGTTTGGGGTGTCCGCGCAGTGTATAATTATCCGATCAATTTGCCTCATGTAATACCTCCGTGAAGGGCCTTAGCCTGCGTGTGGCCCACGTTTCGCAACTGGCCCTTTGTACTAGTATTCAGGAAATCTCGGGAAACAGAAAAGACGAATGAAACAAAGACGTTATGTGTTTCGGGGATTTTCAAGGATTGAGATTCAAATGCGGCAGAACGCATCCGAGTGAAAAAGTCTTGGAACCGACTCTTCGATTTCTGAAAAGTGCACGAAATCAAATGGCCTCCTGCACGTTTGAATCGGATCATGTTTTGTCAGCCTTTTCGTCGAGGCGGTCGAAGATGCGACCGACCATCTTTTCCACGCGAAGCAGTGCATCCCGGACCTCATCCTTTGGGGCATATTTCTCTGCTACATGCACCCGGAACTCACTGATCTCTTTCTGTAGATCCTGAACCGAACGCCACATCATTCGAGCAAACCAGCCGAAGATTGAGAAGGCTACTGCGACCACCACATTGACAATAATTTGAAACTCCATATCTACCTCAAAGGCCAGAGGTACCAACACCCTGTCACCAATATATCCAATGCAGATTCCTTCCAGGTATTCTGCGTTCCGCCTCGGCGGTCCCATCTTTGTTGCGATTCAATTCCGATCCCGGCAACGAAGCCACCCAGGAAGAAGGCCCAGAGGGCGTACTCCATGTTCTCGGTTATTCCACCAATAAGCAGGAAAGAAACCATGGAAGCCAGCGCTCCAATCTGTGCATGGTCCGAAGCGTTTGGATCCGTCCTCATGTGCTCAAGGATTGGGTTCTTCATTTGCGGCCCCTGCCTGGACGGACCTTACTGCCAAGAATGAGCCTTAAAGCCGCCTTCGTCTTTGGGTCCGTGATCTGATCAACGGCTGCTTGAATGTTCACACTGTCTTCCGCCAGATCAGCAAAGGTTTCTTGAGGGGGATGTTCACTTGGGAAGGTTGTTCGTTCTCCCGCTTCACCAGCGGCGATGAGGTCATCAAATTCTCCCAGCGACATCTTGTGACGGTCCGGTGCATCCGGATACTCCATCTTGCGGGTCTGCAAGCGAAGCCTTTCAAGCCGTCCACTAAGATATATCTGTGGGTCTTCGCCCTCAGGAATGTTCTCCTCCCAGGCATACAGACCATCCAGAATGAATTGAGCTGGTTGAGTTCCTTCAATATCAGTAATCATAATTTTACCGCCTTCACTCGGAATACTGTTGCAGAAAGTGTGTTTCCTGCTGTTGTTATTTTTTGGTAAATATCACCGTTGGAATCACAAGGAATTATACCAGATGCCGCAACAGACATATTATTCACTTGAGGATAACACCTAAGATTCTGCTCACCGGAGTCTTTACCCAATTCAACCCCAGCGGCATCAGCTACGGCTGAATTTTTAGTGACAATTTCAACCTCAATAGCCTTCAACCACTGTGGCAATCTGTATGCGGAGAGTGATTCCAGATCCAGTGTCTTATCATCGGCCGCCAATGGTGTTGCTGAATCAGCTATGTCTAACGTAGTGTCATCCAGGATCACCCACTTATCTATCGGGGGGACATATCCATCAGCATCCAGCCCAGCCCCATACTTAAGCATTGGCCGTGAGATGTAGGCCACATCATTGTCTGCACCATCAAACAGGATGCGGGGCGTGTATGACGTTATTGAGCCACCGGATGCTCGGGCGATTTCCACCCACTCAAGCGTAGTGATAGATGCGTAGTCGCTTGACGTAGTGCCATCAGAATCATTGATCTGAGCCTTCACGTTGTTTGCTTGTTCAGCATACACCCACACACCGAAGGTTAGCGTCTCATTTGTAAACTGTGAATAATAAGCGAGTCGAGTCGGGATGTCCGTGAGGAATAGGTATTCAGCGCTGGCCGCGCCTTTCATCACTTTCAAACCATAAAGCCCCTTGAGCCGTGTTGAATCCCCCTGGTGGCGAAAGACTTCTAGCGTACTCGTCTTGGTCAAACCGTCTGGGCCACTCGTCGTTCCACCAGCAATACCTGTAGCCACCTCATTTAGAGTAATGGTGTCAAAATAATCTATATGCCCGTTCGTATTTGAGTTAGTCATAAAGATCAGACATTGCTGGGTGCTGAACCGACTCGTATTTTTCCACTCCCAGATGTGCCCTTCTTAAAACGGGCCGAGAATGCATAAGTCTTTCCGACCTCTACCGCAATTGCTAGATAGGACTGACCATAAGCTGCCGCTGTGTTGGTTACCTCAAGACAATTGCCTGTCTCACCACCCGCCACACTTGCAACTGCAACGTCCGCGGTAACATACCCAGAAGCATCCGAATCCACACCACCATTAACAACAATTGATCCACCCGCAACCAGAGCTGCCTCAGCGCCCGTCTGCACAGGAGCCGCGCCCGTAGTTACATCAAGCAGAGTACCATTGCTCATCACCTCGGCCAAATTGACTGGAAGTAGATTTTGTTTTCTATCAACCCCTTTCAAATAAGCCAAAGCATTATCCAGGTTGGTTTTGTAAGTCGCCGCATCCTGTGCCGTAAAATCAGGTTGAGTAAAACTCATATCATGCTCCTATTGCGTGCCAGTCGACTGTACCACCTACATCAACTCCGCCGCTATCATATACTTTTACTGTGAAACCGTTAACTGTTGGGGCACTCTTCACGGGATACAGCGCCGAAGCGCCTTCCGCCGTGACTTGAATACTCGGTACTTCATGGAAGCGTTCTGTGAAGGCGATTGCTGTCCCGCCAACACCGATAGTTACTCCCGAAGCCTGCTCCTCTCGAATTGGAATATCGACCTTGGGCGTAAAAGTGGACAAATAAGCTACGCCGGTGGCGGGTACGATTCGGGCTCGATGCTTCATATATCGAGCGGCGATCACACCAACTGTCCAGGGTTCAAATCCATCGTAGGATCCGGCTGCCAATTTATGATCCAGATCCACTATTGGATCTGCCAGGCCGGCGGTATCGGGACCCAGCGCCGCCGTGACTTCCGCCCAAACCCGCAAGCCGGAAGCATCAAAGCCGATGTCTATTTCTATTGCTGTATAAGTGGCCTCAGCTACTGGATTCACCACAAACTCGTCAAAGGTCTCCCAGTCATCATCGGAGGCTAAGTTCTGTGAAAGAGGTACTAAACAATTCGAAATGTTGTGCAGGATGAAACCATCCAGCGTACCTGCCCAGGCGGGATGCTCATCTTGACTAGCGATCGGATTGTTGGGGTTGGTTATCTCTATATCAAAGGTCTTCTCTGTGGCGGACTCATTCCCGGAAGTGTCCACGGCTTTGATGCCTAACGTCCAGCTCCCAGGTGGAAGCGCTGCATTGGTCACCAACGTACCTTTGGTCTCCAGTGTGATCACAGTAGCATTGCCCCAAACAAACGCGCCCTGGGCAGCATATCGGAGCTCGTAGCCACCAATGTCCACATCCGCCACCTTTGTCCACTGGAATGTTACCACATCGCCGTTCTGCTGGGCTGAGAAAGCGGCGACCGTGGCGGGAGCGGCGGTCTTACCAATCACAGTGTGGTCGGTTACGGTTGCCCAGGAACTACGGACACCGAAGTGATTCACACCCCGAATCCGCACGTCGTAAGCCACACCATCTTCGATGTCCAGGATGTGAGTAAATATCACAGCGCCATCTAGAGAAGCTGCGTTCTCCCAGGATCCGTCTGCGCTTTTCTTATATTGCACCTCGATTCGACCGCCGGCAGTTATCCCAGTATCTGCCGGAGCCGTCCAGGCAGCTTTGATCCGGGAGAAGATTGTACCGTCGTTCCGGATGAACAACTGAGCAACACCACTGGACAAAGTCAGGTCGGTTGGTGGTGCCGCTGTCCAAGGATCCGGGAGGTTCGTATCTGGGGCGGGATCCACCGTGGTAGCGTCACCGCTCTCCCAATCATAAGAGGCGCTGGCTTCTTCCTGCAGGAGCAAGTCCACGCCGCCAGTTTCCACCAGTGTCCAATCCATTACCCGGAAAACCTTGCTGGACCATCCCAGTTGATCAATGGTGAGCATCACCGTACTCATCGAGGTCAATTCCAGTGCTGTGAGCTTGGCCGGGAAGATCACTGTGATGCCCTGCCGTGATTTTTCCAGGTGAATCTTACCAATCCGCTGTGCCCGATAAGTATCAGTAGTATAAGCCAGCTCGATATCCCGGAAGATCTGCTGGCTGCCATCCTGGGTCTCATAGGTGCCATTGGTAATGGTTGGGAAATCAGCGGGCTGCCAGTACTGATCCCTGTCAACAAATATGCCGCGTACGGCATTGAATAGGCTCTTCCGACTGATTCGGGGGTGTACAATGATTGGAGCTCGGAGGTCGCTCTCGTCCAGGGTGACAGCGGGCGCATGGTATTCACCAGCGAACAAAGTATAGACTCCCTGGATGAAGGGTAAAGCGCCGGCGCCGGCTGTGAGCATTGACGACAAAATGTCGGCAGGTGAATCTCCCAGGCTCACAACACCGTTGCAGGTGAAGCGCTCTTGTGTGCCTCCGGGAATATCCACGGACTCTTCCGAAGTGTTAGCTGCCGCTGTCATCTCAGCCCCATCCACTTCCGCTGCATCCGCATCCAAGCCAAAGTCAGCTGTCATATAATCCCGCATACACAATGCCCAGTTCTCGGACCACACTGTGTTTGTGTCTCGGGGATCATAAACCTTGCGGCCCTTCACCACCGCTTTGATGTTTGGCAGACCATTGATGAAGACGTCCTGATCGAATAATAAGCGGACATAGACATAGGTGATCCCGGACAGCTTGTGATCCGTGGTCCATTCGGTGACTTCGGAAACGAGGTCCGAATCAGCGGCCTGAGCGGCAGCGCCTAAGTGCTTATTGACTCGCACCAACCCGGAGAAGCGGGCATCGTCGGAAAGTGTGTCTCCCAGGTAAACATCGCCAATCTCTTCGACCTCTCCATGGGATAAAGCAACAACCAGGTGGATGTATTCATTGGTGTCGCCGGTGGAAGCTGCGAAGACGAGTGGCCCGGATACCATAACCTGGCCATATATGATAGATCGATTCGCCACTGCGGAACGGAGCATGACAGTCCGATCCTGGGCAATATGGGAGAAGGGGGCGGCCTGTTGTGGTTTCTTCGCGAAGACTTTGCCAATGGCATAATTGGCGACGGCTGCGACAGCGGCAGTGGCTCCGAAATAGGTGGCAACGCCGACCACGCCAGCGACTGTGCCGGCAACGGCAACGGAGGCTCCGGCAGAAATTAAGGCACTAGAGACAAAGGATACGACTGGCGGGACGACGAATGCCATCTCAGTTCACCTCCCAGCCGATCAGGCCTTGCGAAGACAAAAGAACAATCCCCTCCTTTGTTCGGAATGCGGATTGTGCTCCGACACAAATACCCAGGGCGGGGCTATCATCCAGGGTAACTATTACAACGTCGCCGCGCCTTGGGCAGCGCCGCCGGGGAAAAATCAAATCCAGTGATCCCTCAATGGTGCCTGCACCGTACTTCTTGAGCGCGATTAAAGATCCTCGAGCGGAGTTATATTTCCCACGATAAGGCGCTGCATAATCCTCGCCTGTCATGGCCAGTACAACGTCGGCAGCGAATAGACAGCAATCGGATTCGCCCCAGACAAAGGGACGCTCTCTTGCTTCGTCGATAGCTGCGAACATCAGCGAGGGCCAATTACTGTGCCTCATGCTCGGCCCCAGATCAATTCTTTCTCCACCATCTGGGGTACAAATTCCAAGCCAAGATCATCCGGGTAGAATGCAATCTGGTCCTCATGCGTGTAGCGCCGAACCCGAGGCCGATTCAAATCTGCCAGGCGGGATTCAGCGGTCACCGTAATCGTGGCTGTCGTGCCCAACTCGATGTCCATTGTATCCATGCGACCCGGGAACATCAGTATTGGATCCGCGACAAGTGCGCCGGCTTCCGTCATTAGTCCAAAGTAGATGTTGCAAGGACGCCCTTGATAATGCTCTGTCAGGACGGTTGAGATCAGTGCGGAGGGGATTCCGGAGAGGTTCAATTCCACGCCTCGAGCCTCAACGGCCGAGCCTTCTGAGATAGAGTTAATCCGACCCAGGTCGCCAACGCCGGAGTAAACATCGCCATCGTAGGTAAGGCTATAAATTGAGGAGTTCACTCGAACGAATCCACCGGAGAAATCAAGCTCTACCAAGTTCACCGGATAGACAACGTCCGCTTGTGCGGCGGTGTTGGCTGCTCCGGTTAAATCACGAGCCATTACGAAAAGGCCTCTATGCAGACAAAGGAGATCGGATCATACAAAGTTCCGGGACTCACGCGCCACTTGGCATGATTGTTCTCCAGGAGCATCATGGTGGCCTTGGGCGAGCTGGTTGTAATAGCGGCATTGTTCGCCGGGGAAGTCCGAATTGGTTTCACCAGGGTGATCGTAGAATCACCACTACCATCTGAGTCTGCGTCCACGGCTACCATGTGCAGTTCGGATCCGAATCCAAACATATCGCCAGCTTTGAGGATGCCGGTCTGGGATATTGTCCAGCCGTCAGTAACCAGGGTGAGTCCGGTTTGTGACGCGCCCTTCACCAATGGCGTGCCAGTAGCGATGCCCTGGGGTGTTGGCAGAGAATGATCGTGCAGGTAGAAGCGGCCGGCAGAACCACGCAAGCGAGCCAACCAAGCCAATATGATTCGAGCATCCCCTACTAAGCTCGGTGGAAAGGTGATCTTGGCCTGCCAAAGTTCCCCAGGAGCCGCCAGTGTTTGGACCGCATTATTGAGCGGTGAGCGAAGGGATCTTTGTGGGTTCGGGACAAGCTCCCACTCCACTGAAGTTGGCCGAATACTGGGGAAAGAATAAGTAGTCATCCAAGGGACCTCGCTAATGGACCATTCCGTTGAAAGTCCGAAGCTACTCGAGCGAAGCCTTCCTGGCCACCCTGAGCGGCAGCATCACGCAGCAAGATCTCCATGCCGGGCATGGCCTGATTCACATTGATCTCAAAGTGTTGAATGATCTGCGGGCCACCACCTCCACCAAGTGCATGATTCGGTATTATCGTGCCAGCACGATCCGGGATGAATAGCTCAGGACCACGTTCGCCGACAATTGCCGGTACGCCAGCTCGAGGTCGACCACCATCTGCGAAACCGAAGAGGCTGCCAAAGTTGAAGTTGCTGAAGACGCTACTGAAGCCGCTGGCTAGTGGTTCAGTGATAGCCTTCCGGGCAAAGATTCGCAGGATATCCTGTGCCATACCCCGAAGCACTTCCCGGAAGCTATTGCCACTCACAATGGCCTCCTCAAAGGCGGAGGAGAAGGTGAATCCCAGTTCCCGGGCAGTTTCATTTACCTCTTCCGTTTTCTTGGAGGCAGATTCAAGCACGTCATCCGCTTCGGCTACGGCTCTGTTGAATGTATCCTGGCTGATTGCACCAGCGAGCAAGAGCTCGTCCAGGCGCTGGATACTGGCTTGGTATTTCTCGACGTCTGTCCGGGTTGAATCGAAGACAACCTTCGCATCCCGCTTTATTTCATTGAAGACTACGACATGGGCATTCTGTAGCTCGCCCAGGACCTTCTTGGTTTTCTTAACTTTCGCCGCAGTAACCGGAGACACAACAATGTCGGTTTTGCCCTTGTCCTTTGTTTTCCGGAAGTCCTCTTGGAGCTTTTCAAGCGCTTTGAGTTCTTTCCGCGCCCACATAATATCAATGCCGATGGATTTCGCTGGACGATTATCTCCTCGCGACGCCCCATCCGGGAGAGCGAGTACTTTCCGAGCCTCGGCCTCAAAGCCAGCGAGCTCCTCTTTCATGTCCTTGATTTGACCCGTGATGGATAGATCCTTTATGTTAAACATTTCCCGAACAAATACAGCAATCTTCGGTGCAGCTTCCGCGAAGGCCTTACCCACATCAATGATGAGTGGAGCAAGTTCCATGAAGGCGACAGTGAGATTCGCATCAATAATGCGGGACATGATATTCAGCTGATCGGCTGCGTCCTCGGCATTATCAACCAGATCCTTATCAATGACGATGCCCAGCTCTTGCGCCTGCTTGCGTAGAGTCTCGTAATCCTTGGCCATATTGACCAGGGCTACGCCAGACCGACTGAAGGCGGCATTGGCGATGGCGGCCTTCTCAGAAGCGATGGTTGTTTTGTTCATTGCTTCGAAAATGAGCTTGAGTGCATCCTCCGTCTTTTCCGAGGAGGCTATGTTCTTCAGGAGCTGTGTGTCGTACTTCTTAAAAAAGCTCACCAGAGGCCCTGTGTTGGCCTTAGCCTCGCCCAAACGTTTTGTGAGCGCAATCATGCTGTTGTCGAACAAGGTAGTGGCTACGCCGCTTTGTTCCGCGACGAATCTGTACTCCTGCAGGGCCGAAGTGGTGAATCCGAATACCTTGGCGGATTTGCCAAGTTTATCCAGGGAGTCAATGGAGGACTGCACCTTCCGGACAAAGCTCGTGATTGCTACGCCGGTCGCCAAGCCCGCGAACATCTTACCAACACTGATCCCGGTCTTCTTGGCTTTCTTATCGAACCGATTTAGATCCTTGACAGCTTTATTGGTGCCCTTGGTGAAGCGAGCCACGTTCGCATTGAAGTCAACTGTTACGCCCTTTGCCATTATTTCAACCCCAATCGGCGCTTGACAACCTCACCACCTGCGTGAGCTGTCTTAATGATCATTCGCACCGCGTTTCCTTTTTGTTTTTCGTAGGCCCGATCGAAAAAGTAGACACCCGGGATATTAGTCTTCCCGCGCCTCCAACCTTTCTCAATCCAACGGCCGTAGAAAGGGTCTTTCGGATCTTGTCGACCCTTTCCCTTTCTCAACGTCATGTAAACACCTATGAGATTTCCACGTTTATGGATCTTAGAAGCGGAGACCCGTAGTCCCCGGCGAAGTGTCCCAGTACGGACCGGAGCATTGGCTTGAGCTTGCTTCTTCACCAGGTTAGCGCCTTGGCGAAGAGAGGACAAAGTAATCTTGGTGCCCATCTTGTCACTGTAGGCAAAAAGGGCCTTCTGCACTTCTCGCAGGCCCTTCACATCGAGGGCGGAGCTACTCATTTCGGGTTGTCCCGAATGGTGACAAGTTGTTCAATGAAGATCTCAACATCTTGGACTCCAAATATCTCGGCCATAATGGGGATTGCTTGCCAATCCACTCCCCCCATCATGTTATAAGCTCTCAAGGCACTTTGGCAATCTTCCGGAGCTGGTTTGGGTGGCGTCGGGCGATTTAGCGTCCCGAGCCACCCGATCAGTTTTTTAGTGACTCCTCAGTCGCCTTCTTGTGTGCAGAATAAGACTCCACAACTGCGGCACTTACTTCGGGCCAAATCTCCGGGTGATCCTCAGCATATTCCATGAACAAATCACTGTGGAAAGGAACCTCTTCGTCGGTGCCGCCTTTGACGAAATCCTTCTCTTGGAAGCCTTCCCAATCCACAACGAATTGTTCCAGGATAACACGCTGCGTCATCCGGCCGCCATACTCAACCATCTCAAGATCGGTTGGACGGCAGATCACTAAGACTCTGCCGTTTACCATCAATCGAGTTTGTCTTGCCTTCCTGATTTGCTCAATCAGATTAGACATAGGTTGGGTTACCTTCCAAGGTCAGTGCTGCGGGCGTGGTGGTCACTCCCTGGTTAGAGCCGCCAGTCATACCGGTGAATCCAACAGTGCCATAGAAGAGCATGAATGTTCCATCTGGCCAAAGCAGTTTGAAGCCCTTACTAGCTGCCGCCTGGAATGCTGCCCGCATAGCTGCCTGAGCTGTGTTCGCAGGATCCCACTGCATGGTCAGTCCGAAGCCCATTGCAGAAGCGCCTACAACGATCTGCTTATCGGTCTTGTCATGGATGGTGGTTGTATCCACGAATTTTGGATCTCCGCCGCTTGGTGAGAATTCCTGGACACCGCTGACCGAGGTACCAAGGGTCACTACCTGGTATGTACCGGAAGTAAATACGCCCATACCAACGGTTGATAGCCCAGAAATGCCACCTACATCGGCGAGTTCGAAATCATCCGTGCCTTTGTTGAAGACGACGAATAGGCGCCCATCCAATTCGGTGATGCCTTCCACCTGCAAGAGGACGATGTCACCATCGGATAGGCCGTGAGCGACCTTACCAATTACTCCCGGGGCAGCGTTGGTCAGGGTTGTTATGGCGACGGCGGCTGCAATAGCACTTTCCATGGACATCTTTAGGCCTGAGTTTGTGTAGATTGTCATTTTTCCATACCTCCTAGATTAGCACTTCGGGCGCGCCATCTAACGTATAATAACGTGCTGTCCATACTTGAATTATTTCTGCGTGATCAATTTGTTCGTCGGGCGTAACTACTACGCTCATTTCCGTGCTGTTCAAAAATAGACCGTGAAGCTTGGGCACCACTGCCTGCAAGGCAGCGAAGTCTAGCTTCGTTTCAATCTCCGCGGCAACTGCATCCAGCTTATCTTCAATTGTTATCGTTTCATGTCCGCCAGGCATACGCAGCATCCCGACAATTACAATATTCATATCTCTCTGGAGAACTGTTGGATCATCCTCCGTGAGGTTGTCCACGGCTTCTCCGTCCGAGTAGACCATTAGATACGGATAAACCTGCCGCTTTGTTGGGACGCGGGTTTCAAGCACGCTGACCCAGGTAGTTGGCGTGGTTGCCAACAATAAGGCTGCCTTCTCCCGGATCACCTGGCGAGCGTGGCTCATATATGGAACCGCTCAACTTTGAAAGTGTCCAGGATGTCTCGAATAGCAAAAGGCACCCGGGAAGCGGTGATTCCATTCTCAGCTTGTGGCTGAAAGTTCATCCAATGGCCCACCAGAAGCATAATGGCCTCTTCAATCAATTTCGGTACCGCATCGGTGTCGCCGTACCCTGCTGTATAGCGCACACGCACCGCGTGGGGCTCGTTTCGCGATACCGGCCATACTAGGGCATAGGTTGGACGGACTAATGGCGTGGTGGGGTACGTGTCAAGCACATAATTCCCCGAATCCACGGTCTGCTCATCGCCATTGTTGTCAATATACTTGACTGAGACCACGGCGCTCACCGGAGGCGAAGGCAGTTCAATCTGTAATGGGAAAGCATCAAGGCGAAGTTCCAAAGTTTGTGTGATGAAACTTCGCCTTGTATATTGCTCACACCACGCCCGCGCCTCAGCGATCCTGCGATCAATGAGGTTGTCCTGGGCCGTATCCGAGGCGAGGATGCCAATTTGCGCTTTGACTTCCGCCTTGGTTACCGGCTCCGATGCGGGTGCGGTGATTACGATCATGGTTAATCTTCAGCCTGATCCAAAAGCGCCTGAAGCTCGGTCTTGTTGGCCCGTGCAGGAACCTCGATTCCCTTCGCTTCCAGCGCTGACACAAGTTCAGCATTAGTCAGCACCTTTTCAGGGTCCTTTTGCTCTTCATCTACTGGATCCAGAGTGCCAACTTCAATAGCATAGCCGCCCTCGACAAATTCGTCCGCAATGTCGGTTGAGATAACTTCCGGCACGGCAAAGACCTCATTCACACGGAAGTTCCCATGTGGACCACAAGCGTTTGTCTGCATTTTGATTTTTCTGCCCATATAGGCCTCCGTTAACTTATGTAGATTTCAAAAGTACCGGTCTTGGTGTCACCACCCTGGGCGACGGATACTTTAATTCGTTCTCTGCAGATTGGAATGCTAGATTCAACATTTGCCCCTGCAGGCGCATACTTCAATACAGCACCCGCGACATCATGCGTTGGATGGCGGGGTGATTTACTGGTAGAAGCATTGACATCTGCTTCTACCCAGTAGGCCTCGTCAGCATCTTCACCTACAATTGAAATGTCCACACCCGCAGCAAAGTCGACCTTGGTGTAGTGGATGTGCTCAATGAAGCCACAGACGACGGGGGTAAACCCCTCCGCCGTCCCATCAGCCGCGGTCACAAGAACAACCTCGTACTTCTGAATGTAGCTCATCGGTTAATACCCTTCAAGCTCAATCAAGAACTTGCCAGCCGAGTATTCCGCAGCCGTACCAGCGTCGCCGCCGGTGAGGTATAGGAACGCATCAGCAACAGGCATCGCCGAAAGCACTCGGACAAGTCCTAGTGTCCAGGCAGCGCCGGAAGTTACTAGCGCGGTTTCAGTCAGGGAAGCAATATCCCCATCGAACACGCCTGTATCTTCAGTCGCAGCATAGAGGTCAATATCATCGACACCGCCAACTGGAACTTCCAGGCAGGTCACTCGACCTGTTAGAATGGTTCCGTTCTGCGCCTCTGTGATTTGACCCAGGTGAGCAACCTCCGCACCCTGACCAATAATATCCAGGTCAGTGGTAGAGGATGAGAGACCATCCAGATCCAGCAAGATACTCGTCTTAATTATCCCGCCGATCTTGGTAACAGAAGAAGCGTAGATTGTATCCGTTCCACCTGTGATACCCTCGCCGGCTTCTTCAGCCAGAACCTGCCCATCAAGGACGTTTAGTTCGGCAGGTGTTACTGTTGCCCCGTCCAGGATATTCAGCTCTGCAGCCGTCGATGTTACCGCAGTCCCAGCGAGCTTGAGTGCGCCGCCGGATTCAACATCGATCTCGCCACCAGATTCAACGGTGACTTTACCACCGGAGGCGACGACTTGCTCGTCACCCCCCTGCTTGTGGTAGACCTTCGGTCCGTAAGTAGGATCAGCCATTGCTAACCCCCCTTACGCCTGTGGTGCTTTACGCGCGCCGGCCTGTGCCCATGTAGCGGCGAAGTAGATATCGCCGGTATTGGCTGAAGGCGTGATGGTCACGCGAATGTAGCGCTTGGCGCCACGGTAGCCCAATTTCTTGGTGCTGTCATCGTCACTGAACAACGGAGTTGCCAGTGCTTCTGTTCCAATCAGCTGTGAATCTACCACTGCGGCATTATCAGAGAGATTGGATTCATCGCCGTCTTCCATCAATACGACAAAGGTCGCATCGGCATCGGACAGTGAGCCAATCAGCAGGACGAACTCATTGATTGCAAAGTTCGCAGTGTCAAGAATCGTACTGACGAAAGGTGTGTTGTTAGTCACTGCCGCCTGTGGCGGCTCCGCTAACGTGTATAGTACATCATGGTGTAGATCTCGCATCTTCTTCTACCTCCTCAGGTATTTATTTTTAGACTTAACCCAGTTTTACGCGGGTGAATGCTTCTGCCACTGTAGGCATGCCATCGCACTCCAGGCGGCCAATGAAGCCCGTCTGATTTGCTTCTGCATATAGCTCAACCAAGCGCTGAATCTGGACGTTCATTGCATCAGCGATCCAGTACTTGCTGAGGTCTCCGAAGATACCCACATACAGACCGGAGGTGAAGGTGTTTGGAACGAATTCACTCATGGTGACTGGACGTCCCAGGAGCATATCCGGATCAGCAACCTTCTTGCTGGCTTCCCAGATATACTGACCCTCGCCATCTTTAAGCTTGGCGAGCATCTTCACTGCATCACGATGGAAGAGCCATTCAGCGACCTTCTGGTACTGCTCCTTCTCGTTATACTTGGCATTGATCAAACCGTCAAATGTGAAGGCGGTTGCGGCATTGCCTGTGGACATATCCCGGCTTGTTGGAATGCCGTTATCGCTGGCAGTGAATAAGCCCAGAGGTTGGTTAGCACCGGAGCCAGTCATAAATGCGCTTTCCTGCACACGACCGAACTTAACACCAAGGCGCTGCATGACGAGGGCTTCAATACCCGGTACCATCCGCAGAAGCTTGTTGCTGATCTTGATGCGCTTAGCCAGTGGGTTAGGCGAAAGCTCACGCTTACCGAGAGCCATGCTTGAATCCTCGGAGCCAGTAGCAATCTCAGCGGTCCAGATTGGATCGGAGGGGTCGGTGTCCAGGGTAGGCACGCCCAGGGAAGCTGCCTGTGGCAACTGATGGACAGTAGCTTTCTGGCGAATGTATACTGCATCATCCACATTCTTCAGCAGGCCAGAGACCATCTGTTGTGGCATCACCAGATAACCACCCTCGGTAGCATCACCAGCAGACAAAGCGCGTGCTTCGTCAGCGGAGAGGTGATCCTTGCCAAGGCGAAGGAATTTCTCGTGCGCTGCACGATATTCCGGGGTGGCAGTTACGTGAACCGGGGCTTTGCCGCGATTCTCGTCGTTGTTCTCTTCGGACTCAAAGTGCTGTCCAGCAAGGTCGCGCTCTGCTGCAATAGCACGCTCTTCGCGACCGATTGAGTCAGCGCTGTTCTGCTGATCATCCATGTGTGCATCCCACTGGCCCTGCTCGTCAGCGGTCAGCTCGCGCTTCTCACCTTCTGCAAGATCCAGAATGGCGCGGGCAGCCACAACGGACTTGTTACGCGCCTCTCGTAGATTAACTAATTTCTTACTCATCGTTTCCTCCTCAGGATATGGCTGCCAGCTCTAAACGCCGGCGAGCTAATTTGATTTTCCATGTATTATCAACGGGTGCCTCGGGCAATGCTGTTTGCATTGCTCTCAACGCAATGTCTGTTTGTGGATACGCCGGGAATGTAACCGGTGAAACATCAAATAGACGGAGTTTGGTCAAGGTGCGAATCACCTTGCCCTCATCATCCTTGGCCCAGTTCTGCCCATTAGGGCGAGCGCTGAAGCCAAAGGACATGTGCGACACGTCGCCGCGTTCCATCGAGACCATAAGATCTCGTGCCATTTGCGTGTCTGGCGGTGTAATTTCAATCGCCAGGCCCCGCTCATCTTCTTTCATCTGTAAGGTGCCCGACATATTCCTGCCAAGCACGTGGTCCGGATTGTGATTCCAAAGCGCTCTCACGTCATCGGATTCCAAAGCGGTTTCAAAAGCGCCCGGGGCTATCTGTTCCCGGAAGCCACCCAGGTCTTCGGAAAGCATGTTGAAGACAGCGGCATGTCCAATCATGCGCTTCGTGCCGTCATCTCGCGTTTCCACTTTCATATCATCGAGGGCAAAGGCCCGCCGTTCAATCTCCATGCTGCTCACCTCCAGCTTGATTCATTAGCATCTCTGCCGCTTGCATATTGGAAGGCACGATGAATTCATCCAGGCCTTCTGCTTCTTGTAGATTATCCTTGGCGCGAACCTCGTTCCGATTCATCCACCCGGTAAGGATTGCCCGTTGATAGTAGGCGGACCTTGCCTGCGGATCACCACGAAGTAAACCATCCACCATAAATTCGAAGAAATAGTCTTCTTGTTCAAGCTCCGTCAGCAAGTCGCGCGATAAGGCTGGCTCCCAACGTGCAAGCCAAGGACCAACCGTGTGAACCACGAAGTCGGTCGCTTGTGCATCGATATTTGAGAACGTCGCGCGTTCAAGATCACCGATCATGTGAGGCGGCACCCGGAAGAAGCCAGCAATCTCGCTCCGCTGGAATTTACGCGTCTCAAGAAACTGCGCGTCTTCGTTGCTCATGCCGAGCTCGTGGTAAGCCATGCCAGGCTTCAGGACGGCGATCTTGTGTCTATTGGCTCCCGCCATATACTCTTGCCAATTCTGTCTAAACTTCTTGGCCTCTTCTTCATCCTTGAAGCGAGCGCCACCATCCCAGGTCATGTAACCGCCAGTGGGGCGGGCATCGTTTCCGAAGAAGCGGGCGCTGTAATCCTGTGCGGCAAGGGAAGCTCCAATGGCTTCGCGCTGTGCTGCGATAACTGATAAGGGGTTGATCCCGTCTTTTGTTTGGTAAGGGACTCGGAGAACTTCTTCCTGCAGAAGCACCTTTGAAACGCCTTGGGGCGATACATATTCATAGGCGAGCTTGCCGGAGGGTAACAATGTAGGTCTAACATTATCCGGATTGAGCTGCATCAAGCGGCGCTGGCCCCTTGGATCGGCCAGGATATGCGAATAGGATGCGCCTCTGTAGCACATATTGAGGACGCCCTGCTCTATGAATTCGAAACTGGATTGATAATGGTTGGGCCGAGTTTTTAAGACGTTGAACAAAGGGTGGTCGACTGCTTTCTCTTTGCCGCCACCGGAAGTGCGCTTGTATAGAACCAGGGGCAGGGAAGCAATGGCTTCGGATAGGACTTTGGCTGAGGCATAAACTGCTGAGGCTCGGGAAGCTGTTTCCGCTGTCACGTTCATGCCGGCGGCTGTATTAGAACCTCCGCCAAACCAATTGGCAAGAACAGGATCACGTGGATGACCAAGAGTCTGTGAAGTTGCTCTAGTCTCCAGGCGGTTGAGTATTCCCAAGGCGACGTACTCCTAACCAAAAAAGTCCAGCGCCGATGATAATATAAGCCGCTGGCTCGAAGATCAGTTGAGCGCCGTATCCAATCAGGGCTAGGCCGCCAAATGTCACTACATCGCGACAATCTATCACCCCGGTAAGAAATTGCAATCGTTCTTTTGTCGGTCGTCCACCAGCCAAAAACAGGATCAGGATGAAGCAGGCGATTGTGAAGCCGGCCCACAGTTGAAAAAATAAAGTTAAGTAGTTGTCGTTCATAAGAAATCTAATCCTCCATCGTATGTTGTTCCCTCGCCGCGCTCGACGAGGGCTGTACCTACTGCTTCCAGCAAAGCGACCATGTCATCGATCTTATCTGCTGACTTCTTTTTATCCGGTGCCATGTTAAGGTTCACATCCTGCCTGGCAACAATGTTCGAGGCGCACCAGGTAAGCACCGGATCATCACCATAGTGAAAGCGCTCACTGATATAGGCCCGTTCGAATTCCTGCATGGCGGGATGATAGCTCTTCGGTCCCTGGACGAAGACATTCATTTTGACACCGGCCTTCTCCAGGGTGGCGACCACCTGGGAAGCATTCCATTGATCGTAACCAATAGCCTGCACCTGGAAGCGCTCACATGCCTCAAGGATCTCCTGCTCAATGGTGTCGTGATCGATTACTTTCCCGGGTGTTTGCCTCACATGGCCAGATTCTACCCACGCAGCATAGGGCACGGTCCCTCTTTCAGTGCGTAACTTCACCGCTTCTTCTGGAATCCAGCGCAATCCCCATGTGTAATAGTGGCCATCGATGTACCAAATCAAACGGAATGAGCAAAGATCTCCCACGCTCGCCATGTCCAGACCGCCATAACAAGGGTGCTGAGCCAACCAATCCAGGTCAACTTCGGTGGCGCAGGCCTTCCAGGAGGAGAATGTGATCCAGCCTGTGGCCGTTGCGCTCTGTCGATTCAAGCGTTTGATGCGGAACTCAGCCATCTTGCCCGGCATTGCCCGCGCCTCAATAGCCTCTTTCATTATCTCCTCACGCAGAATCGGGTTCACGGTCATCAATGGGTTGGCCTTGATCCAGCACGCCTCATCGAATTCATCGTCCTCATCATCAATGGCGTAATACACACAGAAGAAATGGTCCGCTTTGATGATGCCCTCGAGAACCTGCTTGGCGAAGCTGCGAAGCTCATGCCATGGTCCGGGCGATTCATATCCCTCAGTGGTGCAGAAGAGAAAGAGCGGCGAGCGCCTGGCGCCGGCAGCGGAGCGAAGTACATTCAGCAGGTCCGAATCTTTATGGGCATGGATCTCGTCCAGCACTACGCAGGTCGGGTTCAATCCATCCTGGGTGCTGGCTTTCGCATTGATTGGCTTGAAGCTGCCGCCATTATCATACGAGGCAATGGAGTTCGCGTACGGTTTCATCCCGAAATGCTCTTGTATGTCCGGTGTCTTCTCCACCATACGCTTGGCAATGTTGAAGACTATGCGGGCTTGGCTGCCTGTTGTGGCTGCACTTACTACTTGTGGACCGACCTCGGGCTCCTTCACTTGGCAATAAAGGGCTATGCCGGCAGCGATTGTGGACTTCGCGTTCTTCCTGGCGATGGCTTTCAGGGCCGTAGTGAAGCGTCGGGTGCCATCCTTCTTCCGGAATCCGAATAGATTCACCAGGAAGAACACGTCCGACTTGTGTAGAACAATGGTTGGTTTCGTCCAGGTGCCCTCCACGTGAGGGAGAAGCTCCAGGAAGTGGCAGGCTTCATTGGCTTCCCGGGGCGCGAAGATTAAATCCTTCCGCTCGAGGTCATCCAGGAATCGCTTACAAGATAGCTTGGTCCACTTGCCCGCCCACGCGGCTGTCTGTGCCTCTTGGGCATACTGCTTGGCCACACGGACATAGTTCTTTCTGCGAGGCGTAGTCATGAGAAGGTGTTTGGCTTCTTCTTGTCTTTAACTGCCATCTTCATCCGGGCACAGGCTGCTGTGTTCATGGCGAAGGCGGAGGACAAGGTTTGGTATGCTCCCAGGAGGGAAGCCGATGGCATGGTCTTCAATTTGTAGTGGGCAAGAAGTGCGCTGTGTATCATGGATAAGTGGGCAAAGGAATCAAGGTGCATCTCACCGAGCAATCCATAGCGAATCAAATGCGGAACGTTCCTGTTCCAAAAGTCCAGGGCTGCCGGGTCATCCTGTATCCAGGGTGGCGCAATGGGCATTCCATCCAGGGGCTTGAACACCACTCCGTCTTCAGCGTCGGTCAGGGGAGTAGTGCTGCCGGACAGCTTCTTCAGGTCCTTTGTCTTGGACACGGGGCCTCGCTTTCCTGTCATGGTTTTCTCCTATAAGATTTTCTTATACCTTTACGTCTTTGTATAAGGGCTTCTCCGTAACCCAAGGTCGTGATA
>JAFCGF010000010.1 GCA_017608295.1 Candidatus Woesearchaeota archaeon | reverse complement strand
CAGAAAACACGCAAAGTATAAAAAACTGGAGGATTATCATGTAGCACCGGAAGTGAAAGGGATGAATGAAGACAAACAATCTGTCTTCAAGCATCCTTATGATTTCTCATAAGAGGATTATCATGTAGCACCGGAAGTGAAAGGGATGAATGAAGACAAACAATCTGTCTTCAAGCATCCTTATGATTTCTCATAAGAAACGGTCGTTTGTTGAGATGCACGAACCCTAGCAGGGCTACTTCTTCGTGCGCAAAATAAATGCTTAGCCTTTTTTTCGTGAAGATATATCTTTTCGTAACTGTCTTTCACGTTTGAATATATCATAGCCTGCCAGAGCTCCCCATGCCCCAAACAAGATTACTAATGGCCATGCTGCCATATCCCAAGCATAGCTCATAAGTATCCAAGCACCAGCAAGATTGAAGGAATCATACCAGAAGAAATCATCCTCCCACCTGTCAGACTGGTTCATTGCATATGCGATGAGCACAAATACTACACCCACACTCGCTGTCAATAGATTACCCATTCTGTCACACCTACTTTAGTAGCTTCCGCCTCCTAATCTCCTCAATGTCAAGGGGATGGACGTTGGTCCTCTTCACGTCATAGACCGAGACAACCCTATCAAAGCCCGCGAAGTGTAGCTTAATCTTGTTTATCTCGTCTATGTTCAAGATGCCCTCAGGGGATGGCCGCAGGGGCGTATTCAGTTGCACCTCATCCGGCTCAAACTGTTTGGCCAGTCTGGCGATATCTTTTGCATGCCTCTTGTTTGCGTCAACGAACATGCACTGCAGCGCGAATTTTCCTTTGAACGATTCCCTGAAGGCTTTCATCTCCCCCAGGATGTGTCCTAACCTGATGGATTCGTGCGGTCTGTTGATGATGTCGAACAGCTTCTGATTCGGCGCGTCAAGTTTCGCCACCACAAGGTCCACCTTGGACAGGGCCTGGGCAACATCTTCCTCTCCCAGGAATGACGCGTTGGTCAGGATGGCCAGTGGGAGGGGGCGGAACGAGCGCAGCAATGTTATGTATCTATTGAGATTCTTCGCCAGTGTCGGCTCACCTGTTCCTGAGAACGTGAACACATCCGCGCCCACCTCTTGAAATGGCCCCAAGTCTTTTGTGAGGTGATTCGCAGTAACAAAAGTCCCCCTCTCAACAGTTGGGGTCGCGCTCCCGAATTGGCAGTACGTGCAGTTGAAGGAACATAGCTTCTTCTCATTGCAAATGGGGTCGATACCTATCAAGCGGCCGAGCCTCCATGATGAGACTGGCCCGTAGACGCATTTCATCGGGGTTCCGCCCCCAGGCAATTGTGCTTCTGGCCTCCCAGATCGCCACTGGCTGAGCGCCACTCGTGACCCGAGTGGGATATGTCTTTTCTGTTCTCGTTTTGAACTAATTTTCTTCCGTAACCTTCGCATTATAGATCTTACCATTTTTATTTCTCCTCTTCTTCCCATATCAAGGTCAGCCTTAGGCTTTTTCGTGCATGGCCAGCAACTCGATAATCTTCTGATACGGTGTCCTGGTTATTCCCTCAAACTCAAATGAAAGGTCGTTCAGTTCCCTGATGAGGTAAAGAAGCAAGAGGACAATCACGGTGATGGCTGTGACTGTCAGGGAGTCTATCACTCTATGCTGCCCCTCGATCAGCATGAACCCGGCGACGAGCACCCCTGATAGCATGTAAATCAGCATCCACCTGAAGTGGGACATGCGGTCCTGGATGGCCACCAGCTGGTGTATCCTCGACTTCGAGGCGTTCCTCATCGCTCCAAGGATGTTATCGAACAGCCTGAGATCCTTGTCATTCTTTGGCTCGATATGGTCTATTGTGCGGAAGACTTTCCTGAACTTCTCATGAAGGGATTCCGTTGTAGGATAGTCGTTGAAATCTGTCTCTATAATCTCCTCGCAGTATGTTTTTATCCTTCTGGACAGTTTGCTCACAATGCTCTGGTCTGTCAGTGCCTGAGACATGAGGAAGATGTTCTTGAACGCGCTCGTCTCCTCTCCTATGTTGAGTCTCAGAATATTGAACCTTTCCCAGGAGTTGCTTATCGCGAATGCCCCTATGAGGCCGTAGAGCAGGCCCACCACAGTCAAAAAGATATCGAGCTCTTCAATGGTGAAGACTCCCTTAATCCTCATGGTGAGGGCAAACACGATGATGGCTACAACGGGTATTAAGAGATATGATGCATACTTATTGGACTTTTTTTTCTTGGTCATGACATTCACCTTAGTTGCTTTGCGTTTATGTTCTTAGTAATCATCCTACAATCTTCTTGTACGCCCTCACCACGTCTGTCTTGCTGATTATCCCCTTCAGCACAGGATGGTCGTCCTCATCATGCACGACGACAGGAAGTCTGCCAACATTATGGTGAGTCATCATGTTGACGGCATGGTACACATTATCTTCCGGCTTGAGCGTGGGATAGTCCTCCTGCACAATAAGCTTGATGGCTGTCTTCGGACGCCTCTCCGGATGGATTGTTTTGAGGTCATAGATTGACACGTAACCCACATACATCCCTTTATTGTTTACCGCCGGGTAGCCAGGATGCCTCGACTCGAACATCATATCGAGCACCTTGCTCACCTTGGTGTCAGGGTGCACTGTGACCACATGTGTTTCCATTACCTCAGAGACAAGGATGTCCTCGAGAGGGTTGGCGTGATGCGGAATCTCTATTCCTTTTCTGATGATTTTTGTGAGATAGAAAGACTCCGATCTGAGCTGAGTCGCCACAGCATAGCTGAGTGCGCTGGCGATGGCAAGAGGGATGAGCAGGTGGTAGTTGTCGGTCATCTCTGGGATGAGGATAAGGGCGGTGACTGGGGCCCTCATGACCCCTGCGAAGAGTGCCCCCATGCCAATCAGTCCGAATACTGTGGGCTGCAGCACGGCCTCAGGGAAGAATCCCTTTGCGATGAGGCCGAAAGCAACACCGAACATCGTGCCGACGTATAAGGTAGGGGCAAAGGCTCCCCCGCTTCCTCCAGAGCCAATACTTGAGGCTGTGGCAATCATCTTCACTATCCCTAGTATGATGAGCATATAGATAGCTAAACTCCCCCCCATTGCCCGTGTCATGGTGCCGTAGTTTGAACCCAAGATGTCATGACCAAAGAAGAACATGCCCAGGAGACCTGTGAATAGTCCCCCAACCACAGGGAGAAAAGCCTCATGGATACCTATCCCCTCAAAGAGGTCCTCTATAAAATAGAATCCTGAATGCCAGAGATAGGAGAGCAGCCCGAACAGGAGTCCCAGGAGTGCAAAGAAAAGAATCTCCTTCGGGTCGAAGGAATATTGTGGCGCGGCGAACGCGGGAGAGAAGCCGAAGATAACGCCTGTTACCACGTTGCCGAGTGCCGCTGCAATGAGGATAGGAATTGGAGAACCAACAGCGCTGAAGCCTCCGCCAACTATTTCCATAGCAAATATCGCACCGCCCAGTGGGGCGTTGAAAGTTCCGCTGATGCCTGCCGCGACACCGCACATCACGCAGATGCGCACGTCCTGTTTCTTCTTCTTGAATATTTTGCTCCCGGTTATCGAACCGATGACCCCCCCAATTTGCGCGATGGGTCCTTCACGGCCAGCGCTCCCCCCTGAGCCAATGGTAAGGGCGGAGGCAACAATCTTGACAAGCGCGACAACAGGTCGGATTTTCCCTCCGCGAACGAGCATCGCCTCGATGATTTCCGGCACGCCGTGCCCCCTCGCCTCCCTGGCGAAGAAATAAATGAGTGGGCCCACAATCAGACCGCCGAGAGCGGGGATGAGGATGATTGAAATGTTGAGACCGCTCACTGTGATGGTGATGGCAGGAAGGAGCGTCTCGAAAAGGAGCTGGCTGAAGAAGAGGATTGCCTGACGGAACACCACCGCGCCAAGCCCCCCCAAGAGGCCTATGATGATGGCCGCCTCAAGAAGATGCATCTTCTCAGAGAGATGCTTCTTATCGCGTATCGGGCGCAGCAGGAACCTCTTGATGCGCATGAATAGTTCTAAATTAATAGGATATTTTATCTCCGCCATTGCATTTAATTATCCACTAATTGCTCACTAATTGCGGGCTGTCAAGAAGTAACGGAATAACCCAAAAAAGCAATCTAAAAGGATGCGATTCATGCATATAAATCTTCCTCTTTTTGGGGGGTGATTGAGTCCTATTTAGGGTCATCCCTCTTGACCACCTTATGAACTTTCGAAACAAACCTCCATTTTCAAAGCTTAAAATCGCTCAGTCATGAATCACATCCAAAAGTGAGGAGGGCGTTTGATTTCTAATCCAATTTTCAACAAGAGGAGGTAACTCTCATGTCATACGAAATACCAACGGAACTGCAATATCAGGAGCGCATCGTCTTCGAACTGACGTTGCCTCAACTAGCTTGGGCTCTGCTGCTTGGAAGCACAGCGATAAAACAGGGATTTCCCAAATCCTGTGTATTTCCTCGACACCGCGCCGGCCGCGGCACTCAGTTCACTTCAAAACCTTCCCAAACCCTGTTGGGAAATGGGATACCAAATCCTGTGGATAACTGTCTGGAAAAGTTTATATATTCTGTTTACTCTTGTGAACATATGTTTCCTAAAGTAAACGCCCTCCTGGAGTTTTTCCTGAAACACCCGATGCGTACCGTGCACCTCAGGGAACTTGCCCGACAGACTGGTTTCTCTCCCGCAGGAGCACTCAAGGCGGCGAAGCACCTGGTTGAAAAGGGATTGCTGCTTGAAGAGAAGACTATCGCCACAACTAATTATCGGGTGAATCTTGAGAGCCCCCAATGGATTCCTCTCAAGCGCGTGTATAACTTCCATTCACTCTTTAGATGCGGGCTTGTCGAGGCACTCCGAAAGGCCTACGAGGAGCCAGATGCAATAGTGCTCTTCGGCTCCTATGCGCGGGGAGAGGATACAGATAAGAGCGATGTAGACATTGCCGTCGTCACCTCGCTTGAGAAGGAGTTCAGCCGGAAATCCTTCGAGAAATCTCTGGCAAGACCTATTAATCTCATTGAAGTGGATCTGAGCAAGGCCAAGGAGGAATTTCTGAATGCGCTCGCAAACGGGATAGTCCTTCACGGCTACCTTACGGTCCGATGATTCAGCGATTTGAAGCATATGTTGCGGAAGGCAGTGTCCAGATACAGCTTCCTGACAGTCAGAAAGCTCATTCCCTCATGGTCAAGGCTGAAAAGCGCTTGAGATATGTGAATGAGCGTTCACTTAGGGAGGAGTTTGCAGAGTTCGCCTTTGAGGACGCCTATGATGTGATGCGCGAAGCAGCCACTGCACTCATGGCTCTCAAGGGTTTCAAGCCATTGTCTCACGAGGCGGTAATCGCATTCTTGCGGGATAAAGAGGGATTGGATAATTCGGATGTGGTACGTTTCAATGGATTCCGCAGGCTCCGCAATCGTTCGTTGTACGAAGCGCAAGAGGTGAGTTTGATACGAGCAAAAGAATCTCTTCAGTTTGCGGAGGATCTTTTTATCAAGCTCAGGGCGAGACTTAAGGCTTGAGCTGCTACTCCAGCCCAGGCAGCTTCACTCCCTTGTTCTTGGCGACATTGGCTGCTATCTGGTAGCCGGCGTCAGCATGCCTTGCGATGCCGCTTCCAGGGTCGACTGTTAACACGCGCTCGAGGCGCTTTGCCCGCTCCTTTGTGCCGTTCGCTACTACCACCATGCCTGCGTGCAGTGAGTTTCCTATCCCCACTCCGCCGCCGTGGTGGAAACTCACCCAGGAGGCGCCTGCTGCTGTGTTGAGCGCGAAGTTCAGGAGAGGCCAGTCAGCGATGGCGTCACTGCCGTCTTTCATCCCCTCAGTCTCTCGCTCTGGAGATGCGACAGAGCCGCAATCGAGATGGTCTCTGCCAATCACTATGGGAGCACTGATTTCTCCCTCCGCGACCATGTCGTTGATGGCAAGCCCAAATGTGGCGCGGTCTCCGTACGCGAGCCAGCAGATTCTTGTAGGTAGCCCTATGAACGGCACGTGCTTGTCAGCAAGAGTGAGCCAGCGGTGCAGCGCCTTGTCCTCTGGGAAGAGTGAGACGAGTTTTTTGTCGATTTTATGGATGTCTTCAGGATTGCCTGAGAGCGCTGCCCATCTAAAGGGTCCCTTTCCCTCGCAGAACAGCGGCCTGATGTAGGCCGGCACGAATCCTGGATAGTGGTATGAGCCGTCCTCTTCCCTCACTTTCAGGCCGGCGAGCTCTGCCTGCGCCCTGAGATTGTTGCCGTAGTCAAAGCACACAGCGCCTCTCTTCTGCATCTCGAGGATTGCCGCGACATGCTTCTTGATGGCGTTGAGGGAGCGCTTGCGGTAGTCTCTTGGGTTGGAGATTCGCAATTCATCAAGCTCAGTGAGGTCTCCTTCAGGGATGTAGCTGAGGAGGTCATGTGCAGAGGTTTGGTCAGTTACGACATCAGGAGTGACATGGCGCTTCACCAGCTCTGGATGGACCTGTGCTGCGTTTCCAATAAGACCTACTGAGAGCGGCGTGTTGCTTTGCTTTGCTTCGTCTATCCATTTGAGCGCCTCATCAATATTCTCAGTCATCTTGTCGCAGTAGCCCTCCTTGACCTTCTGGGCGATGCGCTCCCTGTGGCATTCAACTGTGAGAATCGCTGCCTCGTTCATCTTGCCTGCGAGGGGCTGCGCGCCTGACATCGCGCCCATGCCTGCAGTGAGTATAAATTTTCCTTTTAGTGAGTCGCTCTTGAAGTCTGCCTTTGCGCACGCTGCAAGGGTCTCATATGTCCCCTGTAATATTCCTTGGGTGCCGATGTAGATCCATGAGCCTGCTGTCATCTGGCCGTACATGATGAGCCCAAGGCGGTCATAGATGGAGAACTGCTCTGCGGTTGCCCATTTTGGGACGATGTTTGAGTTTGCGAGAATGACTCTCGGGGCGTACTCATGGGTCTTTGCGACATACACCGGCTTGCCGCTCTGCACGCAGAGCGTCTCGTCCTTTTCGAGCGATTTGAGTGCGGAGATAATCTGGTGATATGCTTTCCAGTTCCTGGTAGCCCTTCCGCTTCCGCCATACACGATGAGCTGCTCCCAGTCGAGCGCGACTTCAGAATGCAGATTGTTCATCAGCATACGCATCGCCGCTTCTGCGTCCCAGCTCTTGCAGTTCAGCTTCTTGCCAGGGGGGGCTAAGATGGGCTCTTTCGGCTTCATGTCCATGAACATGGGCCGCCCATAGGTATTCAACTCGTCATCAAGAAATGTGTGCTGTGCCATGCTTGCACTACAGCAGGCGGGACTATTAATGTTTTGCGCTAGTCGCCATACTCATACGCGCCGAGGTTGAGGACTGTGCCGCGGTGGGTGTAGAAGATAACGTTGAAGGTGTTCTCAGGCTGGAGCGAGACCACGACTCCATCGACCTTTGAGCTTATGACGCCCTCGATGTCCGGCTCTGAGGGGCAGGCGCCATTTCCATAGAATATGAAATCTTCCCGGGGGTAGCACGCATGGAAGTGGTACATGGCGAGGGTGTGCAGGCCCTTGTAGTCCAGGACGTTGAAGTAGTAGGTGAAGTCTACATCTGGGTGGTCGCGCGGCAGGTAGCGGAGGACGGGGTTTGGGATGTCCTCAAAAGCGATATCTGTCTCGTCCCAGGATATGCGCCCGCCGTGCTCGCCCATGATGTCCGCGTTATCATCTTCTAGCATGTCGCCCATGAGCTTTATGTTATCCTGATTCTCGAAGTGCTCGAAGAGCAGGTAGAGCCTGATGAGCTCCGCATGGTCAAGCTTGAAGACGTCGACAGGGTCAGCTATAGCGCAGAAGCTTGAGTCTGCCTCAAGCAGCCTTTCCAACAATCCTTTTGCGAGCTCCACAGGGTCGCTTACGATAGGGGAGTAATTGGGGTCAGCGGTCATGCTCTCAACAAGATAGGCGTCCTGGATAAGGAACCAGTTCCATGACAACTCCAGATCTACTGGCTGTACGACCGGCCTGCCTATCTCTGGGATGAACTCGCACTCCTCTGGCAGCTCCCCATAGCCGAGGATCTCGATTCCTGTGCCGAAGAGCCGTTCTCCATGGGGGATTGCGGTGATACGCACCTTGGTGCCAGTGTCGACCGCGCCATCGATGTCCTGGTATCGTGACCTTTCGCCTATCCAGCTCATGTCATGCATCTCCACAACATAGGGTGTGCAGCCGTCGAGAATGGTGACAAAGTAGGTGTCGAGAAACGGCGGGGTGCTATCTGGTAAGTCAATATTGAGGAATAACTCAGCGTCCTCTATATACTGCCCGAGGACATGGTACGTGCCCCCTATATCTACGTGCATAAAGTCGTGTACGACTATGCCCTCCAGCACCTGCTCTTCAGCAAGTGGGAAGATGGTGTCTATGGCTAATGTTGTGTCTTCACCGAGGACTTCTGTGACCTGCTCCTTGTCAAGGGGGATGACGCCTGTCTCGATGAATTTGGTGCCGCAATAGGCGATGCCTCCGAGTGCTCCAAGATAAACAGCACTACCTATAATCTCGCCAAGACGGCGAAAAAATCTTTTTTTCTTCTTCCTGGGCTTAGAATCAGGAATAACCTCAGTGCGCCATTCATCCATTCCCATGCTCCCCTCTTTCTTTTAATTCGTAAGGCGCACTTATAATCTTTTTCATACGAAGATGGTCAAGGTTTTTATATCGGACAGCAGCCCCTGGAATAGGCATATGATTAAGGACCAGAAACAGCTGACTGATGAGCTCTGCATGCTCCTGCTTCGTTATGGGTATGCGCTGAAGTGCGTCTCGAAGAGCTGTTTCGATATCATCGCCCGCGGCCAGAAATCGACATTGCTGCTCAAGGTGCTGAAGGACGTGAACGCCCTATCTGGTGAGGGAGCTGCTGAGATGAAGAGAGTAGCGGCCATGGTGAATGCTGTTCCTTTGGTCATCGCTGAATCTGCAGGCAAGAGGCTCGATGAGGGCGTTGTCTATCTCAGGGCTCAGATTTATACACTTACTCTGGAGACCTTCAGGGATGCCCTTAAGGGCGACCACCCTATGCTGCTGAGCAGTGCAGCCGGACTTACTTTTTCTGTGTCTGGAGAGAAATTACGTTCCAGGCGCGAGGAGCACGGCTTGTCTCGAAAGGACCTGTCTCGTAGGATAGGAATATCACCGAAGATGGTGGATAAGTATGAAGGTGATGCGTCCTCTGTGACTGTCGCGAAGGGCATGCGAATCTACGATTTGTTTGGCGAGGATGTCTTCAACCCGGTGAATGTG
Source organism: Candidatus Woesearchaeota archaeon (assembly GCA_017608295.1). The sequence goes on along the minus strand of JAFCGF010000010.1, from coordinate 54,860 downwards.
TTCGAATTCATCACTGAGGGCCTGCCGCCATTGCGCGACCTTAATAGTGATGTCGCGGTGAAATATGCCCAGCTCGGCTTTGATGTCGCCGAGGTGAAGAAGGTTCCTTTTGATGTTTTGGCTAGGAATGAGCGGGAGATTATCTTTACTGAAGTTGGGGATGCTGTCAATCCTGAGATGCAGTCGTTGGCGCGGCTGATTGATGCTGACAATCTCATTATTTTTGAGAAGGCAAAGCCGAAGGACAAAGACCTTCCCTCGCTCAAGAAAGATGAGTTTATGGAGATAAAGAAGGCAAAGGAGCTTGTGAAGTTCCTGAAGGAATTTTAGGATTTAATTAACTCTCCTTGAGTAGTGAATTTACCGCAAGATTTATATACTCTTGAGAGAATCTTACTTCCATTGGAGGAATTACTATGGCAGGCAAAATGACATCAGATGATGCAAGACAATATCTAAGAGAATTATTTGCTAGAGCTGGAAAACCTGATGGGAGATATAGGACGGATGAAGAGGCATTTGACTATTTGAGCAGGGATGGAGCTCAGAAATTTAAGAGAAAAGCGTTGGGATTATGCAGGTCTCGAACTTTAGCATCTTTGGATGAGATTGCGCAACTTCTGTTCGAAACAGGTGTGGTCTCGGATGTGGAAGAAGGAAGACAAATTGTTCCTAAAATAGTTCAAGCAAACGATTTGCACAGCCATGCGATTAGTAGGCGGCATTTGTGCACTTACTTAGCTTTTGATGAAGTTGAAAATCCACGTGGAGACCTGAAATACCGGATTAGTGCTTGGACAGCAGATTAAAATTAGCCTCCTAATACAGAAAATCTATTAAAGGAGTTCTAGTGCTGTTTTGGAGGCTTTCCGTCTGTGGCGTCACGGTATTCCCAGTACTTTATGGGTTGCTTCTTGATGTTTTGGAAGCTGCACGCAGGGCACATGAAAGTGAATACGCGAAAGGTGTTCTGTTTCCAGTCCTTGTCATAAGACACGAGAATCTTGAGTTTCTGCCCGCACTCAGGACACGCATCAGCCTGCTTTGGTTCTGAGTCGTCAATGATAATCCTTACCATGCAGGGATTTCCGGTATCACGGGCTTATATAATTTGCTTTGGTGCTTTCTTGGCTGAGCCTATGCCCGGAGATTCCTTGATTGCTGGAAGGAGGAGGGTCTCTGCAAGCACCACTACTTTTTCGATGAAGGCCCGCGGATAGAAATGAAGCATATCATCCTGTTCCTTGAAGCGGGTGTACATCGTGGGCACATGCACCTTTCGTGTCTTGTGGTGGGGATGTAAGGGGTCATAGAGATAATAATGCTTATAAAACTGGCCGATGTTGCCCTTGTCCTCGAAGAACTGCTCAGTGAGCAATTTGAGCATCTGCTTGCAAGCCTTGAGCGATACCTGCACCTCTTTCACGTTGAACTCGCTGTTGCGCAGCTCGATGGAGAATCGAAGGAGGTCATCTCCGAGCTCTTCAAGCTGGAGCAGCGCATAATAGAGATGCAGCTCATGGAACCTGCTCTGGACAAATCCCTTGTTGATGAGCCTGAGCCCGAGATTCACAAGGATGTTGACATCCTCATCACGCCTGCTGAATGTCGAGAGTTCTTCCTTTGCAGCGGCAGCCCTGCCAAGGTCATCCAGCTCCTGGAGTAGGACATAGAATACCCTTCTAAGAAGAGTGCGGAAATCAGAATACTCGTGCTCAGCAAGGAGTTTGATGGTGCAGCTCTTCGACGTATGTTCAACAACAGCAAAGCCGAGCAATTGCCTGGCTGCTGCTGTCAGCGCCTCGTATTCCTTAAAGTGCTCGTATTGTATCGATACTTCGTCATATCCGCGCCTGTATATGGTGGTCATCACAGTGAAGACTTCCCTGCCGTCATAGCCTGAGATGTCGATGCTGATTGTGCGATTGCTCTCCTGAGGCGAGGGGCTGACAAGGAGGTTGCCGCTTTCGTCCTCTCTCACGTGCACAGCGCCTCCCTTTGAGAGTGTATGCTTCCTCACCCATTTGCTTGGCAGTGATATAGTCAATGAGCTTGGCCCGTGGGCAATGAGTTTTCGTTTGTTCATGGTGCTGGGAAATAATTGGAAGTATATATGTTTTCCCATTATGTACATGATGTTGTGAAAAAGTAAATATTTGGTACTGAGTGACCTCCTGTCGAGGGAGCACAATGTCGCAGATTCATAAGACTATTCAATCTCAGGGGGCTAATTCGTCTGCAATTGATCAGGAGTTGAAGCGGGAGATTCTTGCCCTCCGGAAAGAGTGTAATGCAGTCATCCTGGCCCATAACTACCAGATGCCTGACATCTACGAGATTGCCACATCCCTGGGGGATTCCCTTGCCCTGAGCCAGGAGGCTGCAGAGACAGATGCTGATGTGATTGTGTTTTGCGGCGTTCACTTTATGGCTGAATCCGCTGCAATCCTTAATCCAGAAAAAACAGTGCTGCTTCCTGCCCGTGATGCTGGCTGCCTGATGGCAGACATGGTCACTGCCCCTGCGCTGAGAAAGATGAAGAAGCAGTATCCTGGCGTGCCAGTGGTGTGCTATGTGAACTCATCTGCAGCAGTGAAAGCGGAGAGTGATATCTGCTGCACCTCGGCGAATGCTGTTGATGTGGTGATGTCGCTTCAGGAGAAGCAAATCCTGATGGTGCCTGATCGAAATCTCTCTGCGTATGTCCAGTCTCAGCTTCCTGAGAAAGAACTTATCCCCTGGGACGGTTGTTGCCCTGTGCATGATGATATCAGGGGAGAGCAGCTCAAAAACCTCAAAACACAGCGCCCGGAAGCAGTTGCCCTTGTGCACCCTGAATGCAGGCCAGAGGTACTGGAGCATGCAGACATCATCACCAGCACGAGCGGCATGCTGAGGCAGGCAAGGGAGAATCAGTCTGAGCAGTTCATCATAGTCACAGAATGTGGGATGGTCAATATGCTGAGGCGCGAGGTTCCGGATAAGAGATTCTTCAAGCTATGCAACGTGTGCCACGACATGAAAAAGATTGACCTCGCTGCTGTCAAGAAATCTCTTGAAAAGATGCAGTACCACATCACTGTGCCAAAGCGCACTGCTGAAAAGGCGCGCATTGCCCTTGAGCGGATGATGGCAATTCCACGGGGGCAGGGAGGATGACTCACCCCTTAGATAGGAAGAGCCTTCTTACGCCTGATAATCCTCAATACATCGAATGCGTTAAGCACTATTGCCATGATGCTGTGCTGCGGGATGTCTCTGAGAACGGGGATATGACTACCGATTCTCTGTTCAAGAGCGTTCCACGCGCGAAGGCGGTGATTCTCGCTAAACAGCAAGGAGTTATCGCAGGACTTGCTGAGGCAAGTGTACTGTACCAGTATTTCGGCGCTGGGACGCGGCAGCTGATGAAGGATGGTAGCGCTGTCGAGACCGGCACTGTTGTCATGGAAATCGAGGGCCCGCTTGATGTGCTGCTCAAGGTCGAGCGCAGGGCACTGGAGCTGCTGCGGAGGATGAGCGGCATCGCGACCCATACTGCCAAGCTTGTCGATACGCTGGAGAAAGAGGGATGCACAGCAAAGGTCGCAGCCACGAGGAAGGCGCCATGGGAACTGCTGGACAAGAAGGCAGTCGCGCTTGGAGGAGCGCTCACTCACAGGCTCAATCTCGCTGATGCTATTCTCATCAAGGACAATCATCTCGAGCAGCTCTCATTGAATAGTGAGCAGAATCCTATCCAGTGCGCTCTCACTGCTGCATGGGCTTGCCGCGATAAAGCCGCGTTCATCGAGATTGAAGTGACGACAGCTGAACAGGCGATGCACGCCGCCCGCGTCTTTCACGCACTGAAGGAAGAAAAGGGTGAAGCCGGGAAAGGAACGCAGAAAGAGACGCACTGTGTTGTGATGCTGGATAATATGTCTCCTGGGCAGATGCGGGAGATTATCGAAAAACTCAAGGAAGCAGGGCTGCGGAAGGGTGTGTGGCTTGAGGCGTCCGGAAAGATTACTCCTGAAAATGCTGTGGACTACGGCAAGAGCGGGGTGGACATCATCTCGCTCGGCTGGCTCACGCATTCTGTAGGTATACTTGACCTGTCGCAGGAGATTGTCCGGGGTGAGGGCAAGTGAGGTTCCCTGTTGCTGAAACGCAGGATGTTGATTGCCTGATTGTGGGAAGCGGGATGGCTGGCCTGAGCCTTGCGCTCACTCTTGCTGAGCGTGAGAAGGGCTGTTCTGTCATGGTCGCTTCAAAGGGAACGCTTTGCGAGACAGCTACCTCAAAGGCGCAGGGTGGCATTGCTGCTGTGCTCTCGCCAGAGGACTCAGTTGAGCATCATGTCTCCGACACGCTCAAGGCTGGGCGCGGCTTATGTGATAGGGATGCTGTTGAATACCTCGTACAGTCAGGGCTTGTGAGCATCAAGAGGCTCGTGGACTGGGGGATGCTATTTGATGAGACTCTAGGCAGGGAAGGGGGGCATTCAAAGCGGAGGGTGGCGCACGCTGCAGACGCGACAGGCGCTGAGGTGCAGAACGCGTTGATTCGCGCTGCACGCAAGCACGTGCACATAGACTTGAGGGAGAAGCACTTTGCGATGAGGCTGCTTGTTCAGGATGGAAAATGCACTGGTGCGCTGTTCGTTGATTTGGAGAGGAAGACTTGTGTCCAGGTGAATGCACGGATTGTTGTTCTTGCCACCGGCGGTGCAGGCAGGTTATGGAAGCACACCTCAAATCCGCACATGGCGACAGGCGACGGCATCTGGCTCGCATATGAGGCAGGGGCTCAGCTCGTCGATATGGAGTTTCTGCAATTCCATCCCACAACGCTCGCATACAATGGCTCAGGCAATTTTCTCCTGACAGAGGCACTGCGGGGCGAGGGCGCGCATCTTGTGGATGGACATGGAAAGCGGCTTATGGCTTCCCATCCCCAGAAGGAGCTCGCTCCCCGGGATGTGGTGAGCCAGTCCATATGGGCTGAGTTGCACAAGCCCCAGGGAAGGGTGTTCCTTGACGTGCGGCATCTTGGGGAGGATTTTCTCAGGAAGCGCTTTCCCACAGTGTATGCCGAATGCGAGCGTCATGGATTGAATCCTTGTAATGACCTGCTGCCCATCACGCCTGCTGCGCATTATCTGTGCGGCGGGATACGCACTGCGCTCTCCGGAAGGACATCCCTTGATGGGCTGTACGCGATTGGAGAGTGCGCCTGTACCGGCGTGCACGGCGCGAATCGACTGGCGAGTAATTCCCTGCTTGAGGGCATTGTGTTCGCGAGGGCTGCTGCAGCTGATATTCTTGCTCATGTGGATTTCGATTATTCTGGAGAATGCAGAACAATCCGCGAGCTCTCCCTGAGAGTTCCCTCACAAAGGCTTTGTAGGGAGCTGAGGGTGTGGCTGAGGAGGTCAATGTGGGAGTATGCAGGGCTGGTGAGGATTGAGAGCGGCTTGCGCACTGTGCTCGCTGATGTGAAGCGGATGGCTTCCTATCTTGGAGAGGCATCTGTGGATTCAGAGATTCCAGGCAGTTCGGTCCTCAGGGAGATGCTTGAGCTGCGGGGGATGATTGGCCTTTCCAGAGTTATTGCGAGCGCTGCGCTTGCGAGAGAGGAGTCGCGCGGGTGCCACCAGCGTTCTGACTTTCCAGGCGTGGAAAATAACTGGAAGCGCCACGTGGTCGTGCAGCGTGGTAAGAATATGTCCTCGAGCACTACAGCCAGCCTTCAGGGCACTGAGGGTTTTATACACAAAATAGACCTCAATCTTCTTAAATGTCAAGCTGTTCAGTCGGTATAGAGCAGCAGCTTTTTCGGGGGGGAAAGCATGGCGACGCTTGAAGAAAAAATAGCTTCCACGATAGGAGATGTTTCTCCTGACATTGTGCGGGAGGTCATCGAGAGTTCTAATGCAGAGGGCTATATGTTCCACGGCGTGAAAGATGACCGGCTGTACAATGCTGTGCTTGGTGATGGGGTCAAGCCCCTTACTCCTGAAGGAGGGTACGCGAGCTTCTGGACAAGCGGGCATCGGCTGTTCTCGCACGGAAAGTACGTGCTGCGGACATACGATACCTCGTTCTTCCACTATGCGCATTCAGGCCACACTGAGAAGGGTAGGAGCAGCATGACCCTGGCGATAGCGAAGCAGTCTGACCTTGAGGAGGCCTGTCTCGTGAACTGTTCCTTTGAGCAGGACGGCTACATCAAGATTCCAAGGAGAGTGCCACGGGAACTGCTTCACATCATCCGCATCGAGATTGAATATGTTGGGGGAAAGGGTACGGCAAGGCAAAGGGCACAGGAGAAGGAACGGGTGCTGTTGTATGCTCTGCACGAGGTGCTCACTACAGGGTATGAGCCAGGCGGGCTTACTGTCGTGAAGGGAAGGTTCTAGGCGCAAACATTTTTATGTTGGTTTAATCGTTGGCAATTCCATGAGACCTTGCCTTAGAGTATTCCGCTTTGGAGATATTGTCGCGACACTGTGGTTCAGGGAGAAACTGGAGCCTGAGAAGGCACGCAGGTTCATCATCTCCTGCCATGGGATGCCGAGCCACCCCTATCAGCATAACCCTGCGAAGATGGAGCCCCTTCTTGATGAGGGATTTGTGATGCTGTTTCCTTATTATATCGGTACGTGGGGAAGCACTGGCACGATGTCCTGGGAGAATTGTGTTGAGACAGTGCTGAAGAGCGTTGAGTTTGTCAAAAGGGGGAGCGCCAATAACCTGTACAATGATGCTGAAGTCTTATGGAAAGTACAGGACATCACGCTTTTAGGCGGCAGCTTCGGTGCAAGTGTCGTGCTCGTGGCAGGGGCGAAGTCAGCAGACGTGAAGAGCATTATTGCAGTATCAGGGCCGACCAACTGGAGAGACCATTCCCGTATTCCCGAGGAGGACGCTGAGCCCATCGAGGAGCTGTATGATGTTATTAACAAAGGATGGGGGCATTTATGGCGGATTCCCTCAAAAGATGAGTGGATGCGTATTGTGGACGGTAGCGCTGACCTCAATGCTGTTGATTATGTTGAACAGCTAAAGGAGAAGAATGTCCTTCTTATCCACGGGGAGACTGATGCGGTCGTCGCAGCAAAACGCTCGATTGACCTTCACGCTCAGCTGAAGGATGGCAGTGGAAAACAGAGATTGCTTGTCCTTAAGAGTGAGGGCCACAGGGGAAATGATGTGGTCGGAAGAGAGGATGTTTTTCCAAAGGTGCTGGAATTCCTTGGCTGACTATTCCTGGATGTCTCCAAGAAGGTAATGCGGGGCTGATTCAGTTATCCTGACAGTGAGGAATTCTCCAAGAAGGTCTTTGTTTCCCTTGAGGACTATGGGGCGGTAGGCGTTGTTTCTCGCTATCATTGTGCCCTGCTTTGTTCCAATTTCATCGACGAGTGCAAGGCCTTCCCAGTTGAGCCAGGTTTTGCACCGTTGCTCTGAAATCTGCTTGAAGAGCTTTGTCGCTGCCTGGCTCCGCTCTTTTGTGATGTTGCCGTGGAGCTGATTGGGCATGCGGTCTGCTTTTGTGCCTTCCCTTGACCAAAAGCGTGAGATGTTCAACACATCTGGCTCGATTCTTCGGAGCAGTGCGAGGGTTTCTTCAAACTCCTCCTCGCTTTCGCCTGGAAAGCCGCATATGACGTCTGTTGAGATGGATGATTCTGGAAATCGCCTCCTGAGCCTGTGGACAATAGAGATGAAATCCTCTGCTGTGTAATCCCTGCGCATCTCCTCAAGGACTCTGTCGCTGCCCGCCTGGACAGGGATGTGGAAAAACTTGAAGATGGTGTTGTCATCAAAGGAATCCATGAGTTCGTCAAGGACGTGTATGATATAGCCGGGATTCATCATGCCGACCCTGACCCTGAATTCTCCTCTCAGAGCGGATATGCCATTCAGCAGCGAAGGGAGCATGCTCTTGCCGACGCGTTCTGTATAATATGCGCCGTTGTCCTGGCTTGTGATCCAGAATTCTTTCGCGCCCTGCTTCAGGCCTTTTCTAATCTCAGTGCGGATATCTCTTGCTGGGTAGGAAAGGAGTGGGCCCTTGATGGCAGTGGTGTTGCAGTAGGTGCACGCCAGGTCGCAGCCGGATGAGATTGGGACAATGCTTACTATTGGGTTTTTCCTCACTTTTGGCAGCCCTAATTTTTTCTTTTTCCCTTTGGTGAGATATTCTATGTGTTCGCCGTTTAGTGCGCTGTCTACAGCTTCTGGGATGTGGTGCAGGTTCTGGGTATTGACAAGCGAGATGTGTGGTGAGATTGAGGTGATGTTCTTTTCTCCCTTTACTGGAAGGCAGCCAGCGACAATGAGGGGCTTGTTGAGTACACTGAGCTTTTTCACGCGCTTGAGGATTTTTGTTTCTGTCGGAGTCTTGACAGAGCACATGTTCACGATGAGGATATCAGATTCTTCTGGATTCTCCACTATATGGTGTCCGCTGTCTGTGAGCAGGCCCGCCATCACCTCTCCCTCAGATATGTTCAGTGAGCAGCCATAGCTCTCGATATACACGCGTGGCATGAGAATGCGGAACTGCTTACTCTATAAAAATAAGTTGTCTGGTTTTAAGGGCTTGGCATAATTATTATAAGGCGCAGTAAGTCTTCACAATAACGGGGAGTGATGCTCAATGATTGACAATACTGAACCACCTGTACAATACGAATTTGACCTCGATCCGAAGGACGTCTATGAGTCCATGGGCGATGTTGGTATCATGGTCACACTGAAGTGGAATACTGACCCTAATGTCGCGCGGGCTGAGATTGAGAAACTGACAACTAACATAGGGTATGTCAATTACCTGTGGATATCAAGCACATTTCTCTGCTATACTGATGCAGACACCTGTAAAGATGTCTTTAGCTGGGAAGTGGTCAAGGAAGAGAAACGGGAGCCTGGGGTGAGCTATACTGTAGAAGGATACAGGCAGCTGAATGCAGCAGAAGTTCCTGAGGGCCTTGAAGATATTGTCCAGAGTGTCGCTCTCAACCGCCATAATGAAGGCGTTGGTTGGTGACGCACGATAACGTATGCAATAGTTTATAAATGGACTAAGTAGGAATATCCCATGGAAATAGCAGGCTACGAATTCAATGAACCGGTTCCACTAGGTGAGGGCTTTGAGTGTGAATCTACTGGGGCCTACCTTGTGCTTAGCGGGAAGAAGATTATCTATGTGGGAGAAGTTAACGTATTGAGCCGGACCATAGACTCAGAACACGATAAGTGGGGATGCTTCCAACGGCACAAGAAGCTGATGATTGCGTTCCGGCCCATGCTCGGCTCCACAATTTACTGGCGCGAGAAGGTGCGAGAGGCAGTTTTAGAGAAGTTAGGCGAGGCTGGCGAACCCGCTTGCCAGAACTAAACAATGGCGAGTAAAAAATTTTGGAAAGAATTCAGGTATTGTTCAAATCCAGCTTGCAAGGCGCGATTTGAGGTTACCAATAGGCGGCAACGCTATTGCCCAAAATGCCAAAAAAAGATCTTGGCTGAAAAAGAAAAAGAAGATTCTCAGTGACAGCTATAGATGGGGTTTTTTAACTCGTGGAAGATTGCCTATTATCCTGGTACATTTTTTCTAATTGCACTAAGGTTTCTTCCGTCGGAACATAATTGACACCAGGTATTGTCAAAGCATAGAATGTGTTATCTTCAGGATTCATGTAATGGATACATAAAGCGGAATTATCGCTAAGGCCAGTGTCTGCGGCACAACTAAGATGATGACATCTTATATCTACTGAACGCAATATCCGCATAGCATCATCAATATTGGTTGTGACTATTGTTTCCATGTCACTAACTGCTTCTCTATGCCTGTCCCTATTTATTTCTCCGAATTCATCCATGGACATCTCAAAGTCGACTTCAATTAATCCAGTGTAATCTCCAACAAAAATATTTCTATGGTCTTTGATGAGGCCCCATAATTCCGCTAGCTTTTGAGGTTGGTATTTCATCTGAGATCAGTACACTCCATTCTATTTCTTGCGTTCCTTTTTTGGCATTGCCATCTCATCCTCATCCCAGACGATGCCGTATTGGTCGAGGAGTGCGAATATCTCATCTATGCTTGCGAAAAGCAGGTCTGCAAACAGGGCGTCTCCGTGCTCTTTCCATAGAGTGTCTGCTGTGCTGTAGCCTGTCCGGTGGCTGGGGCTGAGATGTATGTAGTCATCGATGAGATTAATTGACGCGCCGTTGCTGTAGATATTGGCGCCGTACCTGCCGAGCAGCTCGTGCACATTGGAGAGCAAAAGCCAGTTCTCATCACTTTTATCGTGGGGATTGAAGCCGGTTATAGTCTCATCTGGATTCACGCTGTGGAAGAGCCAGTGGGCAGCCTCCTCTCCGTACATGAACATGCTGTTGAACCACGTTGGCCCGACAGTGACAGTGTTGATGAGTGGGTCGTAATGACTGCCTACAAGATTGTATCTCACCTCGGGGCGCTTTACCCTTAGGGTATCCTCTGGAATGCGCTGTGTGATGAGGAAATAGTCAATCGATTCGTCCAGGCGCTCTTCTGCATAGTATCTAAGGGGACGCGGTTCTTTCATAGGAGAATAATCACTCATCGTTCTCATCTCCGAGAGTACATCCCATGAATGTCGTTCCGCCACCGTCCCAGTAGAATGGGCTGATGTATGCGATGCGCTTGAGTCCTGCTTTCTCATGGGCACGTTCTGAAGCCGGGCTTGAGGCATGGCTGAAGAGCCTCTTTACTCCCTGCGATTCAAGCATCGCGCACAGCCCTGCGATAATACCAGTCCCGAGTCCCTGTCCTCTGTACTCTTCTGCGACAACAAGCTCGCTCAAGTAGGCGTCTTCAGGGCACATTTCCCTGATGCTGTTGGGATAGCCTTTAACCTCAAACTTGAAATCCCTGTGGCCTACATGGCTTGCTGAAGATTCCCTCAGCTGCCACTCCATAGACCACGGAAGGCCCATGCCTTCAGCTGCTGCTCTTCCTGTGAGGAAATGCAGCCCAGTTTCCATGTACATTGTGTCTGTGCCTATTGCTACAGCATAATTTTCAAAGGAAGTGTGGAGCGCGAAGCCTGCGAGCTTATCACCGTCGAGCAGGAGCAGGCCTGTCTCCTCAAATGAAGGGTAGGTGAGGATGGGCATGAATTCTTCCCAGTACTCAATAGTCTCGGCTGGGTCACCGAATTCCTTCCAGCAGTGCTCGATAATCTCATCGAGATACTGTTCGCTGCTAGGTACGACTAACTTCATGTATCTCAAGATGGGTGCGCACTATATAAATGTTACTCTTCTGTGGTGATGAAATTTACTTCTTTTTCTGGGCTGAAAGTGTCCCCACCTTGTACACTAGGAAGAGGATGGCTAGTGCGGCGATAGCTGCGAGAGCATAGACCATGTTCCTGTCTGTCCCTGTGTCCTTGCTGCCCGGCTCATCTACTAGTTCTCCCGGTAGGAATGAAACATCCCTGTTGACTGTAATCTCCTGGTATTTGATGTTGGAGCTGTATTGCCCTCCTATGCTGATATAGCCTTTCTCTTCGCTGTATAAGACATAGTTGACTGTGCACCTGATGTACTTGTCACCTGGCTTCGCGCTGCTCAGCCTTAGAGACATGCTCTCACTTCCAGGAGCAGGATCAATGATGAACTTTTGGCTGATGTACTGCACCTGCTCTCCAGTGGCTGCTCCCATCGCGCTTGTCACAACCATATCAGATGGGATGTCACAAGTGAGGTAGCCCTGGAGATTATGATTGGGGTCCTCATTGCTCACCTCAAACACAATCTCTCCGTCAGACTGCCCGATGACCCCGCTTGAGACCCTTTTGGTCAGGACATTCGGGGGCTTTGAGTACACTGGAGTCTCGATGGGCATGTCCTCAGGCTCAAGCACCTCTACCATGATGTCATCCACATACGCGATGCTGTTGTCAAGTGTCTCGAAATGCACTCCACCCCCTGTTGTGATGAGTTCTCCCTCATCTTTGGCCCATATCATCAGCACATCATCAACATGGACGTTTATCCTATTGCCGTCCATCCAGATGGTGATATCGTGCCATTCGTTTGCCGAAACGCCCCTCTGGACGTGCTTCAATATTTCGATAGTGTCATCTGAGCCTGTCTGCTTCTGGATGTTGGTAGATTGGCCATCAGCGTTTAAACCGACGAAGTATCGTACGGGACCTTCAGAATCTTCTGAGAGACGGAAGCCCATCTGGAGCGTTCCTGTCTCAATCTTGATTCTTGCCACGTACTTGAACACCACTCCATCTGCTTCAGACCGTGCCCATGCGTGGTTAATGCCCTTGAGTACTTGGTTACTGTCTTCTAGCTCAATGAGAGACCATCCTTCGTTCAGAGTCCATTGATACTCTCCTGATTCAAAATCGTCGGTGAGAGCGAGCTGTTGTGCGAGAGCAGCGGGAGCGATGAGAAACAACATGCACATGATGCCAATCAAGAGAGTCCTGTATGCCATGGCATGTGTCTGGGTGACCGCGCTTAATAAATCTTGTCAGGTGTTTAACCTGCAATAACAGGTGCATTCTCCTCCATACGTGGTCGAAGAGAGGGGCCTGTGTCCGATGACAGAGCATATGCCCCGTTCCTCATGCATGCATATGGTCTTGCACCCGCTTCTGGTTGAGCAATCTATTGCCCTTCCATAGATGTTGATGAGCATGTCCTCACTCTGGCAGATTTCGCTATTCTCAACGTGCTCGACCATGCCCACAGGTCCTGAAGGGAACAGCTTAGCCAGGACAAAATAGAAGTTCGACGCGACAAAAAGGAGAATCATGAGAATCACAAGCGCCGGCATGAGCCATTTGAATGATTTCTCTGTTCGAAGCTTGTTTGGCTCGTCCTGCTTAAAGGACTCAGGCTTGAGAATCGTGCCGCAGTTGAGGCAGAATTCCTCTTCGGGGTCGACTTTTTCTCCGCATTCAGGGCACTGCATCGCTTCACCCTAGATGCTTATGATGTCTTTGAGCAGCTTCCTCAACTCACCCTGCTGTCCCTCTGCATGTGCCACTATCTCGCGCATCACGCGGACAGTGTCTACCGGAAAGTCTCCCACGGCAGTCTCGCCTGATGTCATTACGGCGTTGCAGCCGAGCGTAACAGCAAGGGAGATGTCGAAGATTTCCGCCCTGCTCGGGACAGGCCGCGTTTTCATGGACTCGAGTATCTGCGTCGCCATGACGCAATATTTGCCTGCCTTACGCGCCTTGTGGATGATGTTGAGGGAATTGTGGAACAGATTGGCGCGCTCGCCCTCATAGCAGAGGTCGCCGCGCGCGACCATGACACCGGATGTGTGCTCGCACTTGAGGATGTCCTTGAGATTCTCGACGCCTTCAGGAGTCTCAATCTTCGCGATGAGCTGGATGGACTCGCCGCCTTCCTTATCCAGCGCTTCACGCACCGCTATTATGTTCTCTGGCTTCTGGACAAAGGAAATGGCAACGTACTGGGGCCTGCTCGGCACTATCTGCGGGATGAGGGCGAGGTCATGCGGGGTGATGACAGGAAAATCCTCATCGACCTTGTGGAGATTGAGTCCCTTGTGCGGCATGAGCTGGGTACCGTATTCAACCTCGCAATGAATGTCATGCTCTTCCACTTCCCTTACTGTGAGGCTGACCTTTCCATCGTCCACTTTCAGCTTGTCGCCTGGAGAGACTTTTTGGTGTAGTAATGGATAATCTACTGGAAGCCTGCCAATGTGGGGCGCTGGCCTGGTGGTGAGGGAGATGAGCATTCCCTTGGAGATGTGCATGGGCGCGATGCTGCCAAAGCGGATTTTCGGGCCTGGAAGGTCCACAAGGATAGAGAGCCGGTTCGTTATCTTTCGGGTGCGGTCCACGAAGTATTCAAGGTCAGTCGGGCTTGCGTGCGCCATATTCACGCGTATCATGGTCATGCCGGCTTTTCGCATGTCGTGTAGGGTGTGGGTGCGCGAGCTGCTCGGGCCCACTGTGCAGATGATGCCTGTCGGGTTCACTTCTTTTCCTTTGGTTGCCATTGTGTCCTACGTATATAGCACCCCCACGACAATGTGGGTGATGTCTTCCCTGGAGATGCTCTCCTGTGTGAGTGAGTTGTCTCCCTGGGTTATGATTCTGTTCTCATACGCTGCGAGTACGCGGTGCACATAGGTTTCGTCGCCGTAATTGAAGCGGACTATGTGCCCCTCACGGATTGCAGTCTTATCTGTCACAGGCCTGAGCAGGAGTGTGTTGCCCGGGAATATGGATGGCTCCATCGAAGGCCCCTGAAGGCCGCGGAGCACGAGATTTTCTTCGAGTATTATTCCCTCCTCTGTCTCCTGCGCCTGGACAGCGATATGTGTCGGCTGGATGAGGCCTCTCGCCTGGGACCATCGCGAAAACTCCTCAAGCGCGGGGCTGAGCTCGCTATTCTGATAGTGAATTACTGCGCTCAGCCTTTCATTCATGACAAAGAGCATTGTACAGATGGACATGGCAAACACAGCGATGATGATGGCCTGGATTGCCGCATCATGCCTTTTGCGCCTGTGGGGGTGATGCGTAGCATGCGGCGTGTGGTGATGCGGAGCAGTACCCTTGTGGTGTACTGTCTTATGCTGCTCATGATGCTCGGGAGGATGGGGGTGTGGGGCATGATGGTGCTCCTCTGGTTTGGTGTGGTGAGTGGTGGAATAGGCAGTGTGCTCACTTTTCTTCTTTGATTCCTCCTTTTTGGACGATTTCCCCTTCTTAGAGCCGAAGAGCATAGCCTCTTTCTCTTGGTTCAGATATATAAACTCTTCGAAGCAGCTCTTCTTTTTGTCGTCGGGCTCTCTCCCCCTTATTGAAGAAAGATTTATAAATCAACATACGTATCCCTAGCAAGTCCTAATCCCACTTTTGTGAGGATATAGCGACAGATATGATACAAAAAACAAAGGAGACCCATTAAAATGGCCAAAGAAAAAGAACACCTAAACCTGATTTTCATCGGTCACGTGGACCACGGTAAGTCCACCTCAGTCGGCAGGCTGATGTATGATTCAGGAAACATCGACGAGCAGACCATGCGTAAGCTCAAGGACAAAGCCAAGGAACTCGGAAAAAGCGGATTCGAGTTCGCCTATGTGATGGACGGCCTCAAGGAAGAGCAAGAAAGAGGACTGACCATCGACCTTGCCCACAAGAGGTTCGATACGGATAAGTACTACTTCACCATCATCGACGCTCCGGGCCACAGGGATTTCGTCAAGAACATGATCACTGGCGCATCCCAGGCAGATGCCGCTGTGCTGGTCGTCTCAGCAAACGTTGGTGACGGTGTCCAGCAGCAGACAGAGGAGCACGTCTTCCTCGCCAAGACCCTTGGCGTGGGGCAGCTCATCGTCGAAGTCAATAAAATGGACATGTGCCAGTTCAAGGAAGAGCGCTTCAAGGAAGTCGTTGAGGAAGTCACGAAGCTCCTGAAGATTGTTGGCTACCAGACTGATAATGTGCAGTTCGTGCCGACCGCAGCTTTCCCTGGCGATAACCTCGCCAAGCCGAGCGAGAACATGCCCTGGTACAAGGGGCCGACCCTGCTCAAGGCTGTTGATAACTTCAATGTGCCGGAGAAGCCTACTAAGCTACCACTCAGGCTGCCTATTCAGGATGTGTACAACATCACTGGTGTTGGAGTTGTCACTGTGGGGCGAATCGATACCGGCATAATGAAGGTTGGTGATACTGTTACAGTGGTTCCGGCCCGTGACGGTCGTGGCGTAAGTGGCGAGTGCAAGTCCATCGAGATGCACCACGAGCAGATGACTCAGGCTGAGCCTGGCGATAATGTCGGATTCAACATCCGTGGCGTGGGCAAGAAGGACGTGGCCCGCGGCGACGTCGTTGGACCAAGTTCAAAGCCGCCTACAGTTGCTTCAGAGTTCACAGCGCAGATAGTCGTGCTCCAGCACCCTAGTGTGCTCACAGCAGGATATACGCCTGTGTTCCACATCCACACTGCACAGATTGCCTGTCAGATAACCGAGATTCTCGAGAAGATCGACCCGATGACCGGCGCATCACTGGGCAAAGTGGACATGCTGAAGAACGGCGACGCTGCTAAGGTTAGAATCAAGCCGGTGCACCCGCTCGTGATTGAGCTGCAGAAGGAGATTCCGCAGCTTGCTCGCTTCGCTATCCGCGACTCAGGAAGGACTGTCGCAGCTGGCATGTGCATTGAGCTGACTGAGAAGGTTCTCGGCGCAGATAAGCCTGCAAAGAAGTAAATTTATTGAGGAAAAAGAATGCAAAGGGCTCGCATCAAGCTAGTAAGCACGGACATAGGCAAGATTAATGCTACGTGCGACTTCATCTGCGATATCGTGGAGAAGACTGGTGTAGATATGCGAGGCCCCATTCCGCTTCCTACGAAGAGACTGAAAGTAACAACTCGAAAGGGTCCAAGTGGAGATGGGACCGCGACATGGGACCGCTTTGAGATGCGTGTTCACAAGCGCCTTATTGATTTGGGCGTGGACGAGCGCGCTCTCAGGCTGATTATGCGTGTGCCTATTCCCGAGGGCTTGCACATCGAGATTGAGATGGTCGAGCGCTGACTCATTAAGACAGAATCTTCACAAGGGCATCCTCAACCTCTTGTATTTTTGATTTTTTCAACGCTCCTAGTTTGTACAGAATGAGTGAAGTATCAGCAGTGAATAACTTATTAGGCCGAATCATGCTATCAACATAGAGTTCTCCTTTCTTGAGGTCAGTGTTGCTGAGAGGCAGGGCATACCTGTCATAACGGGCTTTGCTTGTGATCTGGCAGAGGATGATGTCATTGCCTTCGAGACTGGCAACGACCAATCCAGGCCTTTTCTTGGATTTGGTGAGATTCGTGAAAGGGAACGGCAGGACAACAACATCTCCTTTCACAAATCCTTCCATGCCTTGTCTTCACCCTTTCCCTTCCAGCCCTTTGCGAGACTGCTCTCGCTTGCGATGGCAGTGCCGAGCCTTTCGCGCATCTGCTGCATGGGTCGAAGCTCTACATGGTCCTCAAATGTTAATAAAACTATCTTTGATCCTTCTGTAAATCCTTCGAGTTTCCTGATGGTTTTTGGGATTGCAATCTGGCCTTTTTCGGTTATTGTGGCGGTCTTTATTTCAACAAGTGTCATGGTCTTCACCAATACAATTAATCTTAAATGTAAGAAAAGTAAGGAATCTATATAAAATTTACGCAGAATCTAGATGGTCGAGCGCTAGGTCTCTTCCCTTTTTTCTTCTTCTGTTCCTTTCAGTATTCTGTCAATATTCCCTGCTATACTTCTGTGATTCTCACCAATGCTTCTCGTATTCTTAACTATGCCTCTTGCAGGCACTTCATACAATATCAGACATCCTGCGAGTGCAGCATAGCCCATGCCCTTGGCGAAATTCAAGTAAAAAAGACCGACATCCTTCCATGAATTGATGCCTGTCGGGATATCGAGCAGTAATTCCTTCCCCCGCTCATAACATTGGAGCCAGTAATGGTTCTCCTCCTGTGCGGTCTGGTAGAATTCGCTCTCATGTATGCGGTCGATTAGTGATTTATTTCTGGATTCTTCGTTCATTTTGGATGTGCCTCCATAATCAGGGGTTAAAAGTGAATTTAAATATCTATTCTTCTCATTCAGGAAAACTTTTCCATCTGGTGTGGGATAAATTTAAGAGGGATTCTTTGTCCCCCTTAATTGGGAGGATACTATGGCAATTATCGATCTTGTAGGGCCGGTTATCAATGCTGACGAAAACACGTATGTGAGTGTGGATGCGAAGGTGCGGAGGGGCGATGCTGTCATTAATATGGACAAGCTCCGCGCCACCATGGAAGATGTGATTGAGAATTGTCTTACTGATGAGTATCTGCCTGTGCACTCTCCAAGGCAGGAGATAGAAAGTCCATGGTTCCTGCCCTCACTCATCCCTGAGCACTGGTTCGTCTACCACAAGTGTGATGCCAGTGAGGAGATTCTGGCTGGATGGGAGACTTCTATTAGTTACAATGAGAATGAGATTGAAAAGGTGCTTGTTGAACAGGAACGACGGGTTAGCAGGTCATTGAAAGAGAAGTTCAAGGATCTGGGTGAACGCATAGGAAATACCTTCAGCATAGCCTATGGTAGTTATGGGATAGACATCCCTGAGAGGCTGGCTTCACTGAACGATATTCTGGCGACACTTAAAGGCCAGGCGAGGGAACTGCGCACACAGGGCTATTGGGATACTAAGGTCAATCCCGAGAAGGCCACCCGCCAGTACCCTTATCTTTCTTTGCTGTATGTCGACGCCTCAGATGGACTCCTGGACATACGTGTGGTGAAAAGGGGGCGTGAGGATGAGCAGATTCGCTTAGGCTATGAGTTGGCGCTTTCACTGGCTGATGAGGTACAGAAGCGGCTTCCCGACCTAACGATAAAGCTTGAGCTGGATACGAAGTTTGTTGTGAGCGATTATTACGTTGAAGAGCTTTGATACTTAATCCTCTTCGACGATATCGTCTTCTTCAGCTGCCTTGTCCTTGGCCCGCTTCTTGAGATATCTGATACCCTCTTCTGTGACAAAAATTCCTGCGCCTGTCTTCGTGACAGCCCAGCCAAAGAGCCCCTGGCCGCCGTAGACGGTGATGCGTCCGAGGCCTTCGAGTGTCTTTGGGTCAAGCTCGCTGGGTGTAGATTCAAGAATCTTCTCGGTGGCTGACTTGAGGTGCTTTACACCTGTGGACATTACAAGATAGCCAATGTGCTTCTCGTCCTTCGCGGTTTCATAGGTTGCGGCAATGCATTCCTTTGTGTCCGTGACGTAGTCCTTCACATCATCGACAGCGGCATTAACCTCTTTTTCAAGGCTTTCAGCCTGCTCCTTTCCCTTGGCAATAAACTCCTCAAGTTTCTCCTTGGCATCTGCTTTATAACCCAGTAGAATATCAGCAATGGTCTCTTCTTCCTCTGTTGGTTCGCAGCAGTCAGTGCATTCTGAGCATTTGTCGTCACAGGTACAGTCTTCATCACAATACATGGTACATCCCCCTTTTCAGGTCCTTTGGTTATTGAGAGCATTGCCCATATATAATTTTTATCTTCACAAAGTAGTATGAAACTCGAAATATGCCTGTGAAAACTGCCGGAAGCGCTGAATTCCATTATGAAACCACAAGGTTTTTTAACGCTGGCACTGCTCCCGTGAGATAAGCATTGCCGACGTCGCATACACAACAATAAAATTGCTGGTCGCGCCGCCGGCATTCATTGCATTCATGCCGACGTCGCATAATCTGGTATTGCGCAAGACTGGAAACATGAAAACGGAGTCTTCATGTTCTTGAAACTCCGTTTCAAGAAATCTTGTTTCCTAACGGATATCCCGGTTCAAATCCGGGCGTCGGCGTCGCGTCGCAAGATTAGCGAGAACAACTGGGGGAAAACAATGGACACATACAAGGCAAAAACACTGAGAACTGTTGGAAGCATCGCACTGGCTCTTGCAGGAGGGGCACTCGCTCTCACTGCTGTAGGCGAGGCAAAGGAGCCTCTGCCTCCGCACACTGAGCGCATTGAATATCTTGCTGAGAACCTACCTGAGGACGGCATGCATATGCTGCACTATCCTCACTTCCAGATGAGCTTCATGATGACCCGGGACGGAATGATGGGCTATGGCCTTGAGCGTATAGGGCTCAAGCAGGTGGCTGGCGTAGTGTTCGTGGATGCTGACCTCACAGATGATGGCACAATCGACGGGGTTGCGCTGATGGTCGGGAATAGGGAAGAGATGCAGGTCTGCACTCTCCAACCCGGCGAATTCGACAATATGCAGGTCGTCATCAATTATGATTACCAGAAAGGCACTGCGGGATTCTATCAGGCTCTCACTGGAAAGAAAAAGCTCCAGACAGGAGTGTTCGGCAAGGATGAATTCAACACTCTCGCTGAGAACTGCGAGGGCAGGTGGGAGCCCCGCTCTGATGTTGACATATCTGATATACTGGAAGAGTTCATGGATGATTGAACATGGAATGTGATATCCAGAAGAACCTGGATAGGTGCAACTGTACTTATTCCGGCTGCTCCAAGAAGGGGAAGTGCTGTGACTGCCTGCACTATCACCTGAGCATGGACCAATTGCCGGCCTGCTGCTTCCCTAATGATGTCGAGCGGACCTATGACAGGAGCTTCGCCAAGTTCGTGCAGATTCATACGTAGGACTTACCTGCCGCAGATATGCACGCCCCATCCAAAGAGGCACGCTGGGCAGAGGAATTTTTCATCAGAGGCTTCTTTAATTACCTCTGCCATGAATTTCGCCGTGGACGGCATGACAGGTTGATATTCTCCATTACCCAGCCACTGGTAACCCCGTTTTTCTGATTGGATATTCTCCAGCGTTTTCTTCAATTCCATTCTTGAAATTGATTTTCCTGTTTTGCCTTTAAGCGCCTTTTGGATGAGTGTTTCGATGTTCTTTGATTTTTTCGAACTCTGAGAACTCTGAGATTTCCCTCGTGGCGTGTTCTGCTGAAGGGGAGCGTATTTTGAATCACTCTTTTTTCCACCCGCCAGGGAGATATACATCTGGTTCATTGGTGAATAATCTCCTTTTTTGACTCCGGAGAGTTTTGAATAGATTTGTGCAATGTCATATTTGCTCTGTCTGGGACTTGAATCAGAATGGCTTGACCCCAGCTTTCCTTCAATGCCAGGGCTGCGGGCACTGTACATTTTACTTAGGCCAGGAGATCCTATGGGAGCCCCTCCACCTTTGCCTCCTTTTCCTGAGCCCATACCTTTTGCAGAGTAACCTATTCCGCTCCCTGCAGATGCCTTGCCTGCTGATCCGCCACTTGATGAGCCTTTTCCCATTGTGTGACACCTTTGTCTTGTTGTATATAGGATTGTTTTATGGAGATAAATCTTTTTTGGAAGTAAGTGTGACAAGAAAGTCAGGTGACCAAAAGGATTATCAAGAGCGTAGTGTTTTTCTCCCCTATGAGACTCACCACTCTTTGTTATGTCAAGCGCGATGGAAAGACATTGATGCTCCACCGCGTGAAGAAGGAGAAGGATATCAATTCCGGCAAATGGATTGGCCTTGGCGGCGGCATGGAGTCGGGGGAGAGTCCTGAGGAATGTGTTGTCCGCGAGGTTTTCGAGGAAAGCGGTTTGCGGATAAAGAATCCGCAGTTGCGGGGCTTCCTGACCTTTCCTCCCTTTGAGGGCTTTGACG
This sequence comes from Candidatus Woesearchaeota archaeon, assembly GCA_017608295.1. Next base: position 33,601 of record JAFCGF010000010.1, on the reverse strand, counting down.
GCGAATATACTATTTTGTTCACCGCGACTGAATTCGAGGGCGAATTGAAAGAATGCAACGAGGGAAACCTCGAATGGGTCGACGATAACAAGATACAGTCGCTTAACCTCTGGGAAGGGGACAGGATATTCCTCGAATGGCTCAATGAGGGAAAGAAGTTCTCTGCGAAGTTTGTCTATGAAGACATGGAGTTCAAGGACTATTCTGTTGTCTTCTTTGACTGAGGATACGTGCTATTGCTCTTCTGACGTGTGATAAGAGAATACCAGGAGTACCACTAGTGCTGCGAAGAAATGCCATATCGCGTGCAGCTGAAAAAGGCTCTCAGGCCAGCACACCAGATGCGTGTTGTCAAGTATCCACACGACAGACATCAGCACAAATGAGCCCAGGAGCATGCGGCCGTTGGTGAACCCCATCTTAGGCTTTTTCACCCGAATCACGATTATTTCCAGGACTAAAGTGATGGCTGCGAGCAACACGAACAGGTGCCTCCTTAGGGGTTGAACCGCATAAAGGAATATCGCGCTGAGCAAAACCAGGATGATGTACATGCCCATGCCCTCTCTGAATGTCCTGTCCCTTAGCCGGGTGATGTTGTGGACCAGGAGCGCAAGGATTGCGAGATACATGCCCAGGAGGTCTATCCACTGCCCGAGAAAAGTGAACTTCGCATGCAGGTAGATGCTGCCAAGTCCGGCAATAACTGCTGACAGCCCGAGGATGGTGCCGTAGAGCACTGCGCTTCCGCGCATCCTGTGTGAGAGTGTTTCCCTGTATTTCCACACGCTGAACAGGAGATACAGCCCAACCAGTACGATAGGAATTGAGGTGATGGTATTCACGGGCTGCATCAGCGGCCCATCTCTAAGAGCTTCACAGAAGCATTTTTTTGAGAGGCATGCCGCAGGTCCCAGAATATCCATCTGTGTGAAGGAGGGTGAAAGAATCTTAAGCTTTTTGCTTGGGTGTGTGGTCAGGTGGCTTCTGGCGCGGCCTGTTGCGATGCCTCGGCCTGTTCGACGGCCTTCTTCTCCTTTCACGCCCTATCATGCCCTTAAGGCGCTCGTTCTCGCGCACCAACTGCATCGCTTCCTTCTCGCGCTTCGCGAGCTCGCGGGTGAAGCTGGTTGTATCCATCTTCTTCGCCTTCTGCTCATTGAAGCGGTTGAGCTTCTGGGTGGTGAGGTCAAGCTGTGCGCGGAGAGTCTTGAGCTCAGCTGAGACCCGTTTATAGTCTGCTGTCGATTCAGTGAGAGAGGCGAGCTGCGTGGTTATCTCGCGCTTCGTTTCCTCAAGAAGCTTTGTCGAGGCCTTGTCGCGCAGCACCTGGAATGAGTTGATAGTCCTCTCCAATTTATTTCCCAGGCGCTCGACGCGCTCGAGCTCGTCCTGCAGGGGCCTCATCACGTTGAGCTGCTGCTTCTCCAATCCAGAGAGGTGCTTCCGTATCGCGGTAATCTCACTCGTAAGAGATGCGATGGTTTCTTTGTTCTGCTCCTCGAACTTTGAGATGCGCTCAGACTGCTCGGTGAGGTGCTTCTCCAATTGTTCCCTGAGCTGCTCGAGCGCTGCAGTGTGACTCTTTGATGAGATAAGCATGGGTGCAAATCTAGTGTGGTGCTATATATACTCTCCTGTCAGTGCATGAATTGTGAAAAAATAGACTACTTTTAAATGACAATATATTTAAAAGAAAGCGAGTTCACCAAGGATATGGCTAGCTCTGGCCTCGAGGCGGTGGTGTTTGACCTTGACGATACCCTTATTCCCTGCAGGCAGTACTATGCCCGCACAGTAGCAGACTTCATGGTGTGGATGAGCGAGGCCTTTTCACCTCAGCTTGGTAGGGCAGCAGATGATACTGTAGCTCTTGCGAAGAAGATTCAAAACAAGATTTATTCTGAAGGAATTTTCACGAACGCCTTTGCAGAGACTCTTAAGCAACGGTTGGATGATGACCCTGATGCTCCTGATGCTATAACTCACTTTGTGGATACCATCACCTTACTATATGATGGCCGTGAGCACAAGGATGTGCTTGAGCGGATTACCCAGGTCTCTGATGGGATGATTGTTACTCCGCCAAATGCGCTCCTCGGGCTCACGCTTGATGCCTTTTCAAATGCGCATAAAGAGTATGTGCCTGCCCTTGCCCTTTCAGTTATGGCGCAGGTGCTTCACCTTGAGAACATTCAGAATTTTGCAGGGCTCATGGAAGAGGGAAGCCCATTTGACCATCAGATATTTCCCCAGGCTTGTGAGCTGGCGTATGTGGGGATGTGCGAGCTCCTTGGAGTGGTGCCTGAGTGGGAACAGGCCAGGACTGCTGCAAGAATCGGAAGCACTGTGTACAACATCTCTGACCAGCTAATGCCTCATGCGAAGGAAACGCTTACCGCGCTTGCTGATAGGGATGTGAAGATGTGCCTGCTCACACGCGGAGAGCCGATTCATCATGACCGCCCGCATTACAGCCAGTACAATATCCAGCGCAGGAAGTTCTTCCGCAGTGGAGTCCATCAATGGATTCCGCCAGAGAATGTTCGAGTCACATCCGTTAAAACAGCGGCAGATTATGCAGAATTGCTTGGCGGAATTCCAGCAGAGAACGCTATAATGATTGGCAATGATTATGATGGGGATTTGCACCCTGCGCGAGAGCACGGGATGCACACCGCCTGGATTCCCTTTGTCACCTGGTCCCTGGACGGGGAGGACAATTTTCCTTCAGAGTGCGGAAATCCAGTGGAAGTTGTCGACAACGGAATTGTGATGAAAGACGATGCCGGCCTCTACACCTTCAGGTGCGAATCCCTTGAGCCGCTATCGGGGCTGCTCGCGAAGTATTTTCCCGAGGTGCTGTAAATGAGCCTGAACCGGCTGCTCGAGATTCCGGATGGTGAGAAGAGCGTGCTCTTCCTCGCCGAGGCCCACGATGAGGACAGCCTGGAACGTACTCTCGAGGTCCTTGATACCTATCAGCCGGATGCCATCGCCCTTGAGATGGGAAAAGATCTGAACGCAGCACTGTCTGTCTATTTCACAAAGGAGAACATCACACAGGAATTGCTTGAGCGCCCCTTCTGCGAGGAGGACCTTCGCCAGCTCGGCTTCAGTACTTACTGCAGTATAAGCACCGCTGAAGTGTATGCAGTGAAGAACGAGTTGCCGCTCTACTACCTTGACTGGCAGCCTTTCTGCCCGCTCCACCAGCAGGATATTCTTTCTGAGGATCCCCTTGCCCTGCCGTATCTCGAGATGACGCGGTGCCTCAGGCAGACGATTGATGCGTTTTTCTCTTATGGCACATCCAAACAGATTCTTGAGTGCGCCCCTGGAAAAGATGTGAGGCGGGCTGAGAATTATTATAGGCAAAAGTCCCTTACTCCAGAGGAGGAGAAGGCGGCAATCCAGAAATACCTGCTGAGCGTATCAGATATTGGGATAAAAATTCGCAACGAGTACACCTCAATGGCACTCAATGCCCTCGACGCAAAGAGGATTGCCTATGTGTGCGGCGCGGACCATATTTTCCCTCCGAAGAGAGGAAACAAGATGCAGCGCATCACCCCGCTCCAAAAGCTTGCTGATGCGCCCCACAAGTATGTGCTGGACATGCGCACTCCCAATAGGCTGAAGCAGTTTTTCGGCGGCAATATAATTCAGCGAGAACGGAGAACAGTCCCCCTTACTCTCGACTGGGACCTCATCAGCTTTTACTGCTCTGAGTGCAATGCCTGAATGCTGCTCTTGAGGGCACTCCTGATAATGCCTGCGCCCAAACAGACTTCTTTCTGGTAGAATACGCAGAACTGTCCCGGTGTCACTGCGCTCTGGGGCTGCTCGAATGAGATGGTCGCAGTGCTGTCGTTTCTGCCGCCAGCCGGGGTTAGTATCGCCTTGCCTAGGCTGCTGGAATAGCGCACCTTTGCTTCAACTGCGAAAGGCTCAGTCGGCGCACTGCCAGACAGATAATGCATCTGCCCGAGAGCTACGTTGCGGGTTTGGAGGAGGGTGTCGTCGGGAGTGACGATGAGCTGATTCTTCCCTATATTATAGTCCATCACGTGGTACTTTATGTGGGAGCCGATGCCCTTTGACTGGCCAATAGTGTAGAAATGCAGGCCCTTGTGGCTGCCTACCTTTTTTCCTTCGCTGTCCACAATGTCTCCTGGTGAGATGCCAACCTTCTTCTCGAGAAAGCGGTTAAGCGCTTTGCTGGATACAAAACACAAATCCTGGCTCTCTTTCCGCTTGAGGAACGTGTCGAACCCGTGTTTCTTTGCGAGCTGGAAAACATCTTCTTTTTTCATGTCTCCAAGCGGGAACACAATTTTTGAGAACCATTTCTGCGGGAGGTATGATAATCCATAGGATTGGTCTTTTGAGTGGTCGATGCCGCGCAGCAGCTGGTATGTGTTACTGTCTTTATCCAGTCGGATTCTCGCATAATGGCCTGTGGCAATATGGTCAATGCCATGCTTCCTGGCGAACTCGAAGAGCTTGGCGAACTTGAGCCGTGGATTGCACATGACGCATGGATTGGGAGTCCTGTTTGCCTTATGCTCAGCGATGAAATAATCTATAACCTCTCTCTGGAATTCTTCCTGGACATCATAGATGTGGTGAGGGATGTCAAGTGAATTGCACACACTCTTCGCGATTGCCAGTGATTCATCTGTGCAGCACACATTTTCGCGGAGAGCATTCTGCTCGTCCTCCCACACAGCTAGCTTCAGGCTCACACCAACAGGCTGCCATCCCTGCTGCTTGAGCAGCACGAGGCTCATCGACGAATCCACGCCGCCTGACATGCCCACGACTATCTTCTTCATGGTTCCTGAGAAAGGATATGCGCTTTTTAATCGTTGTCGTTATGGAGGAAAGGTTTATATCAGTATGAGCTTTAGGATTAGCGAGGTGAGAGTATGGTCCAGGAACAGATAACTGAAGCACACACTGTCGCTGAGCGATTTCTTTATGATGTGAAAAAGAGGGCAGCCGCCCATCCCAGGCATATCGCATTTCCCGAAGCAACAGATGAGCGCATCCTCAGGGGAGCAGCGTTTGCCCTCAAGGAGAAGACGGTGTCGCATGTGACTCTCCTTGGGAAGGAAGATGACGTGAAGGCTGCGATGGAAGCTGCCGGAGTGGAGATGTCAGAGAACATTACAATCCTGAATCATGAGACAGACCCTCGCTTTGAGGAATTCATGGCTGAATATGTGGAGTTGAGGAAGCATAAGGGCATGACCTCTGAGAAAGCGAAGGTTGTGTTTACGTCTGTAGGCTACCCCCTTGACGCACCAAATTATCATCCCCAGTATTTCGGCAGGATGTACTTTGCCACCATGCTCCTCGCGAAAGGCGAGATAGACGGCATCGTGTCGGGAGCGACGACATCGACAGGGCACACCCTGAAGCCTGCATTCGAGCTTCTTGGCACTGCTGAAGGAGTGCATATTGTATCGAGCGTGTTCTTCATGTGCCTTCCCGAGGGTATAGAGGTTTTCGGGGATTGCGCAGTCAATCCTAATCCCACAGCTGAACAGCTCGCTGAGATTGCGATAGAGAGCGCACAGACCGCAAAGGCATTTGGCCTTGAGCCCTATGTGGGCATGCTCTCTTTTTCGACACATGGGAGCGCGAGCCATCCCCTTGTGGATAAGGTGAAGGAGGCGGTGCGAATAGCAAAAGAGCGCGCTCCCGACCTGAAGCTCGACGGAGAAATGCAGGTGGACGCGGCGATTGTGCCTGAAATCGGCAAGCGCAAGTTTCCAGGCAGTGATGTGGCAGGTAATGTGAACGTATTTATTTTTCCTGACCTCAATGCTGGGAACATCGCTTATAAGCTCGTCCAGCGCCTTGCCCATGCCGAAGCCCTTGGCCCCATTGTGCAGGGCCTGAAGAAGCCTGTGAACGACCTCTCAAGGGGGTGCTCAGCAGAAGATGTGGCTGCTGTGGCGGCATTTACTTCAGTCCAAGCTCAATCACTGGAATGAGCAGTCCATTTTGAAAGACCATTTAATAGGGGGGTGTTGATTTATTTCCGTTACATTTAAATCCTTGGAACACGATTTCAACACTACTATGAAAGAGATAAGGATTCATGGTCGCGGCGGCCAGGGTGTAAAAACCGTCGCACAGCTTATCGGGAGGGCGGCATATCTCGCTGGCTTCCAAATCCAGGACTTCGCCCTCTACGGTGCTGAGCGTCGCGGCGCGCCGCTCGTGAGCTTCGTCCGCTTCGATAAAGAGCGTATCCTCATGCGGGGTGCAATCCGCAGGCCTGACCTTATCATCATCATCGACCCCACTGTGCCAATGGAGCCCTGCCTCGAGGGCAAGAAAGAGGACACGCCTGTGCTGCTCAATATCAAGGAGCCGCAGGAAGGCTTCATCACACTCAATGCCACTGACATCGCACTATCTGTCCTTGGGCGGCCGATTCCCAATACCGCAATGGCAGGGGCTGCCCTCAATTACATCCCTGAAATCTCTATTCAGAACCTCGTGGACGGCATCGGCCGCGAGATGGGGGGTAAATTCTCCCCGAAGCTCGTGCAGCTCAATCAGGAGGCAGCCAAGAAGGGCTTCGAGGCCCTGAAGAAGGAGGACTGACGATGATAGTTGAAGATAAGGAGGTCAAATACACAGGCACAGACGGCGTTCCCCATGCTGTCCCGAAGGATGGCGAGGGAGAGAAGCGCAAGACAGGAGACTGGCGTGTGTTCAAGCCTGTGATGCACCACGAGGCCTGCATCGCCTGCGACATGTGCTGGGCAGCCTGCCCTGACTCTGCGATAACGATGAACGATGAGGGCAAGCCGATTGTCAATTATGAATTGTGCAAGGGCTGCCTCATCTGCCAGGAAGTGTGCCCGAAGAAGGAGGAGGCAATTGAGAAAGTGAGGGACACCCACGAGGGATGACCATGGAGGGACATAAGACTATGGCAAAAACACAAGACGTCAAGATACCTCACCAGGGAGAGATTGAGCTCATCACCGGTAACTTTAGCGCAGCATACGGCGCTCTTGTTTCTAAAGTGACCTGTACACCCTTCTTTCCCATCACACCCCAGACCGAGATTATGGAGGCCTTCGCCCAATGGAGGTCAAAAGGCATCTACACCGGCCAGTTCCGTACTCTGGAGAGCGAGCACTCAGTGATGAGCGCTGCTATAGGCTCGCAGATGACCGGCCAGAGGACCTTTACAGGCTCTTCATCCCAGGGGCTGCTGCTCATGTTCGAGATGCTGCCCATCGCAGCGGGTAACAGGTTGCCTCTGGTGATGGCGAATGTCTCCCGAGGGATAAGTGCGCCAATTACACTGTGGAGCGACCATAACGACATCCTGATGACAAGGGACACCGGCTTCATCACTTACATCTCCGAGAGAAACCAGGAAATCCTAGATTCAGTCATCATTGGATACCGCGTGGGCGAGGACAAGCGCGTGATGCTGCCCTCAGCAGTGAATATGGACGGGTTCACCCATTCCTTTACAAGGGAGCCTGTGCACATCCCCTCAGTCGAGCAGATTGACAAGTTCCTGCCTCCGCTGAAGATGGACATCACTCTCGATACTGATAACCCCATGACCTTGGGCATCCCAGTGATACCTGGCTATACAGAGTTCAGGCAGCAGGTCCAGAGGGCGATGAACAACGCTATTGAGGTCATCGACCAGGCACATAAGGAATTCGAGAAGATTACTGGAAGGAGATACGATATCTTTGACCAGTTCATGATGGATGACGCTGAATATGTCATTATGGGCATTGGAGCGAATGCGTGCATTATGAAGGAAGGTGTGAAGAGGATGCGCGAGAAGGGTGTCAAAGTGGGTATGGTGAGGCCCAGAGTGGTTCGTCCATTTGTCCATGAGCGCCTCGCGGACATCCTTAAGGATGTGAAGCGCGTCGCTGTCGTTGACCAGAACAACTCACCCGGCTCGGGAGGGATATTGTACCTCGAGGTGTGCAAGGCACTGCGCCAGGGAAACCAAGAGATACTGAACAATTACATCGCAGGCCTCGGCGGGTATCCTGTCAAGGCGACGGACATGGAAGATATTATCAAGGATTTGAAGAAGAGTGATAAGGACGGATTGAAGTGGGTGATGTAAGATGGCAATCACATTGAAGAACCTGGACAGGAAAGAGTGGATTACTGGAGGGACGCCTGCGTGCGCTGGGTGCGAGGCCATCCTCACTTTTCGGCTGGCGCTGAAGGTTCTCGGGAAAGAGACCATCATAGTGAATCCTGCGGGATGCATGACACTCTCTTCGATGTATCCATTTACTCCCTATAAGGTGCCGTGGGTGCACGGAGCTATTGAAAATACTGCTGCAGTGATGACTGGCATCAGGATGGGATATGAGGCTGCTGGTAAGCACGTTGTCGTGATTGGCCAGGCAGGAGATGGGGCGACGTATGATATTGGTATCCAGGCCCTGAGCGGGGCAGCTACCCGGAATGAGGACCTGCTTTACATCTGCTACAACAACTCAGGTTACGGAAACACTGGATTCCAGGCGAGTTCCGCTACACCCTATGGAAGCTTTACCTCCACATCGCCTCCCGGCCAGGCAATTCCAGAGGGCAATCTCATGCCGAGGAAGAACATGGCGAGGATTGTCGCTGCCCATGGCGTGCCCTATGTCGCCACCGCATGCACTGCCTTTGAGATAGACTTCCTCAATAAAGTGGAGGCTGCGAGGGACATGAAGGGCTTCAGATACATTGAGGTTATAGCCCCCTGTCCGACTGGCTGGGGTTTTGATTCATCCCTGAGCCGGCAAATAGGCAAGGAGATGGTCCAGCTCGGCATCTGGCCCCTGTATGAACTCCGTGATGGCAAAGACCTGAAGGTAACGATGAAACCCCGGCTTGGCGATATCAAGGAGCACATGAGGAAGCAGAAGCGCTTCAAGCACCTTAAAGATGAGGAGCTCAAGAAGATTGAGGCCAAAATCAAGCAGGAGTGGGAGACGCTCGAGAGCAGCTACTACACGACCAATTTGTATTAGGCCCGCCTTTCAGAAGTGTACATAGCCTATAGCGTGCGCAGGGGAAACATTTATAGGCTTTCGGTGCTGATAGCGGTGCATGGAAGCGAACACTATTCTCGTCATAAACTCAGGCAGCTCCACTGTGAAGTATCGGCTCTTCCACCATATCGAGGGAGAGCGATTCGAAGAGCTCTGCTCAGGCATTGTGGACAGGATAGGCATTGATGGCTCGAAAATCGTGCACAGGCACGGCTCAAAAGAGCTGGAAATCGACAGGGACATTGAAAGCCATGAACAAGGGGTCAAAGAGATGCTTACCCTTCTGGTGGATGAGACGCACGGAGTGCTGAAGTCCACTGACCAGATAGACGCCATCGGTCATCGCATTGTGCATGGAGGGGAGCATTTTCTCCAGAGCACGAGGCTGAACAAGGAGGCAGTTGATACAGTGCGGTCCTGCATCCCCCTTGCACCCCTGCACAATCCCCATAACCTTGATGGGATTACCGCATGCGGAAAGCTTGGTAAGCCCCAGGTGGGTGTGTTCGATACTGCCTTCCACAGCACGATGCCAGAGGCGCGCTATCGCTATGCGATTCCCAAGGAATTCTTTGCCAAGTACAGGATGCGGCGCTTTGGCTTCCATGGCATATCGCACCAGTTCGTGGCAAAGGAGGCAGCAAAGCTCCTTGGAAAGCCCCTTGGCCAGCTGAAGCTTGTGACGTGCCATCTCGGCAATGGCTCCTCCCTTACCGCGATTCTGCACGGCAAGTCCATTGAGAACACTATGGGCTACACTCCCTTGGAGGGAGTGGTGATGGGGACGCGGTGCGGCTCAATTGACCCTGCGATTCCGACAATCATCGGTGACCGTGAGCGGATGAAACCCGCTGAAGTTGAGGAGATTATGAATAAGGAATCAGGACTGCTGGCACTTGCAGGCACGAGGGACATGCGCGACATCCTCGAGAACGCGTCCAAGGGCAACAAGGACGCTGAACTCGCGCTTGAGATATTCACAGGCTCGGTAGTGAAGGGCATTGGCTCTTACATCGCGCTGCTAGATGGCGCGGACGCTATTGTGTTCACCGCAGGCATAGGCGAGAACGCGGTTGAGGTGCGCAAGAGAATATTGGCGCAGTTCACCTATATGGGCCTAAAGTTCGACAGCGAGGCCAATGTTGCTGGAAAGAAGATTATCACCGCTCCTGAATCAAAGATGGCAGCGCTCGTCATCCCTACTAATGAAGAGCTGGAAATAGCTAGGGAGACGCGGAGAGTGCTGGGCGAATAGCCCTAGAGCCCTGGCTTTAAAGCCGGCTCTTGATTGCCCTGATAATAGAGGTTCTTGATCTATGCCCGCGCACTTCTTCTGCAAGGTCCCTGTCGCCGACCGCGTGGTAGATCCAGTTCGCGAAGTCGTTCTTTTCCTTGTTCACGTGGTGCCTGAAGGTGTCTTTGTCCATGTTCTTCAGGGCCTCGGGAAGGTCGGAGAGGTTCTTCAGCACCTGGCCGTCTCTTACCCAGAACGCCTGCTCATCTGACACATCTGGCCAGTATTTGTGGTGGCGTACATTCCTCTTTCGTGAGGGTGCCTTTCTCTTCACTGGCTGCGTCTTTGCTGGGGTCCTTTTTGCCGGTTTTTTTACCTGCGTCTTCTTTGGTGTAGTTCGTGTTGTTTTCTTCTTGTGGGAAGTTCTCTGTCTCATCTCGGTCCCTCCTTGGACTGCGCAATGCGATGCTGCATGTCCTTGAGTATGTTCATGAAGGTGATGAAGGCGTCATACGGCGATTCATAGGGATTGAAGTACTTGTGCACATCGCCGTCAGCGAACCATTTGGTGCACATGTAGTAGAAATGGTCCGAGGTCTGGAGCTTTCGCCAGTCCTCTAGGAGCTTCTTGTCCTTTGAGTCCTTGACAGCGCGCTCCATGCGGTACACGAGCTTGATGGCTGAGCGTTGCATGTCGTTGCCGAGCCATGCGCTCAAATCGCGCTCGATGTCAGCCCAGGAGATGTATTCCGGCACATCCAGCTCTCCGACCGGCTCAAATGATTCCGCCACTTCGCTCGGGAACTTGAAGTTGTTATCAGGATGCTTGAGCAGCTCTCCGGGCAAGTGCCTGAGGAAGTCGAAGATTCCTGTGGACTCCCACTGGTGCTCCCCAAATGTCTCATAGTCCATGAAGAGGTTGCACGTGACACCATTGCCGTTGATTTTATTTATCCACTTGGCATATTTCTCTACTGTCAACGGCCATTCTTTCCAGCTCCGTTCAGAGAACCTGAATGCCACGTCATCGCTCAGCCGGTAGTTCTTGAGTAGCAACTTGATCTTGGCATTCACCGGCTTGTACACGAAATCCGGAGAGCGCCAGCCCAGAATTTTGTCCGCGCCTTCGACAAGCACAGCATCATATCCCATCTCCTCTGCCTTGGCTGCCAGCTCATTGCTGTACACAAGCTCAGTATTCCTGAGTACTCTCGGCTTCTGCCCGAAGAGCTTCTTTATCTTCTTTGCGTGAAGCTTTATCTGCTCCTCGAATTCCTCCGGCGAGTACACAAAAGCAAGGGAATGATGGTATGTTTCAGAGAGAATTTCCGCGTTGCCTGTTTTTATGATGTCCTTGAAGCCATCCAGCACCTCAGGATAGTACTGCTCGAACTGGTCCAGCACAACGCCGGAGAAGCTGAAGCTCACCTTGAACTCCGGATGCTTGTCAATAAGCTCGCGGAGTAGCTTTGTCGTGGGGATATAGCACTTGTCCCCTATCCTGTGGAGGAGTTCATTGTTCTTGTCCTCATCGTAATAGTGCTTCTTCTGTCCTATGTTAAAGAACTGAAAGCGCCCAAGCCGATAGGGCTGGTGCACCTGGAAATACATGCAGATTGAAACCATCTTATCCTCCTGTAACCTCCTTGTAGAGTGTGATGCACTTCTCGGCAGGAACATCCCAGCTGATGCCGAGAACCTCTTCTTTTCCCTGCCGCGTGAGCTCTCCCTTGAGCTCGCGGTGCTCCAGTACTGCGAGAATCTTGTTGGCAAGCTCGTCGATGTCCCAGAAGTCCACCTTGAGGCAGTGCGTCAGTATCTCCGAGACACCTGATTGCTTTGAGATGATGACTGGAACGTCATTGCGCATCGCTTCGAGTGGGGTTATCCCAAAGGGCTCTGAGACAGAGGGCATGATGTACAAATCTGCCATCTGGTACATCTTGTCGACGTCCGGCCCGCGGAGCCAGCCTGTGAATAGTATCCTGTCGCTCAGCCCTGCAGCAGCCACTTCCCGTATCATCTGTTTCTGCATGTCGCCTGAGCCTGCGAATACGAACGTGATGTCCTCCCGTATCTCAAGAACCTTCTTCGCTGCTTCGAGGAAGTACTCCGGGCCTTTCTGTAGTGTAATCCTGCCAAGGAATAATACCAGAGGGCCTTCTCTTGATGCGAGACCTGAGCTGCGGAAGTCCCTTTCGGTGAATTCGACCGCGTTGTGCACCACGCGAACCTTGTCTGCGGGGATGCCGTAGTGCTCGACAATCTTTCCCTTGGTGAATTCACTTACCGTGATGATCTTGTCCGCCTTGTGCATCCCCTCGCGCTCGAGGCCGTACACATGCGGAGTCACTCCCAAACCGCCGGACCTGTCAAACTCAGTCGCGTGGACCTGCACGATAAGGGGCTTTCCGCTTGCCTCCTTCGCTGCGATGCCTGCCTTGAAGGTCATCCAGTCATGCGCGTGGATGACGTCGAAATCCGTTGCAACTGCGATGTCCTTTGCTGCCTCTGCATAGCGCTCGACTTCGTCATACAGGTTCTTGCCGTAGAGGTCCTTCACGCCGTGCATTTTGGCATGCTCTGCCTCATAGCCCTCAATCGTCTGGTACCCCTGGAGCAGTGAGCGCACATAGCGCTTGTGCAGTTTAGTATCAGGCGATACTATTGTACAATGATTGATTTCGCATTCCTGCTTCTGGGGCAGCACGAGGATGACCTCAACGTCTTTCCTGCATAGCCCCTTGACCAGGCCTTCACATGCGGTTCCCAGTCCCCCTTTATTGTCCGGCGGGAACTCCCAGCCGAACATCAGTATTCTTTGTGTCATTTTCCTGTAATCTTCACCCTGTCCTGTTTTTCCTTGTGCTGGTAGAGTTTGAGCTCATCCAGCTTCTGCAAATACTTGTTGATAGCGATGGCGAAGCCGGCGTGGCTCCACGTGAGCGGCGCGACCGACAGCGGCTCTCCTGTGTGCGGGTCGAGCTGCTCGGGCAGCACCCCAGTGTCGAGGGCATTGTCCGCGACCCATTCGAAAATTTCTATAGCAGGCCTTAATTCTTCTTCATTCGTGGCGAGCTTGATGTAGTATTCTGCCAGCCATAATGTTGTGATGAGCCACGGGTTACCCGGTGTGTCTCTATCCACGCGGTGGTAGTTGTCGTCCTCATAGCGCGCAAGGCCGCCTATTGCGGTGTTGCACCAGAGGCGCTTCCTTACCTCGTTGAATGTTGACGTGACTCTTTCATCAGTGACTGGCAGAAGGCCGTATTCGAAGATGCCATAGAAGCTGCTCACATCCAGGGTCATGTCCTTCTTGAGCCTGTCGTGGTCATAGTACAGGCCTTTGATGAAGTAGCCTGCCTTGGAGTCATAGAGCTTTTTCACCGTGTTCTCCCGTATGCGCTCTGCCTCCCGCAGGTAGCGCTTCGCCCGGGTTTGGGTGCCAAACACGCGCTCGAAATTGGCAGCTGCCCTGAGCCCGGCATAGGTCGTGGAGCAGGTGAACGTATGGATTCCTAGCTTCTCTTCCCAGAGGCCATAGCTTTCCTTTGGCAGGCAAGTCTTGAGGTCTATGAAGCGTGTCATGAAGTCTGCGGACTTGCGGATGAAGGGCTCGAACAGCCTTTTGATGAATTCTGTGTTGCCATGGTGAAAGTAGTGTTTCCACAATGCGTCAATGACCAGCGCAATCTCGTCCTCCTGGATTGGCAATTGGATTCTTCCATCCTCAAGCCAGGGGTGCCAGGTGCTTCCCACTGAGCCGTCTGGATTGTACTTGTGGAAAAAATAGCCCTCATCAGTTATTGATTCCGAGCAGAACTTGAAGAACCTGCTTGTGATATTGACGTATCCTGCGCGGTCCAATGAGCGGGAGATGAGCGCGCCGTCCCTGGGCCACATGTAATTGTAGGTATCTTTCCTTCGAAAAAGGATGTCCGAGTCGCTCGAGGCAATGATGGCGCCGCGGTTGTCAACATGTGTTGTGATGAGCAGGAGGCTTCTTTTGAACAAATCAATAACTCTGGGGCTGAGGGCGTGGAATTCGAACCTGCCCTTGTTGACCCAGTCTGTCCAATGTGCTTCTGTGGCATTGAGCAGTTTCTCCGGCCCATGCCTCAGCACAGACTCGTTGAGAGAATGCACAGAGCCGAACTTCTTGCCCGCTGCAATCCAGTAGTAGCACTCCTGCGAGCACTTCGGCGGGATGTTAAAATTGAGGGATAGGGTGCTGTCCACAGAGCCGTGCTCTATGGGATTTTCGCTCAGGACGCCGTCCTCCGCGTCCTTGTATGAGCCTTCAAGTCCGAACTCTTCCACCAGGCCGGTGGCGTAGCTCGTGAAGCCCTTCTTGGCATTGCGGCCCACGCACGCATTTGCCAGGAAGTAGCGCCTGCCCTTATAGTGAATGAGCGCATGCTGCGTCGGGTCGTAGTAGGCAGTATCGCCGATGTTGGCCCTTGAAATGACGAAATGCTGATGAAAGAACAGGCGTATCTCCCGCTTCTTGCTGCTCGTGTTCCTGACAGTGAGCTTGCGGATGTAGATGTCCTTGTTGTGGCACACAGCGCAGTTCATCTCCACTTCGAGGCCAAGGCGCTCATTGACAGAGGTGATATGGCTCACGAGCACTTCCTTCTTGTAGGAGAGGTCTTTCTTCCAGTCTTTGGAGTCGAACCAGGAAAATTCGCCGTCCGCCCAGATACCCATCTTGTGGATTCTGCCGCCGACATGGTTCTCCTGCCCGACAAAGGGAAAGTAGAAGTCGCGGAGATGGCCGTTGCTGTCGAGACCTACAAGAATGTTGCCGTTTCCGAGGACAAAGTGACGTACCATACTGTTGGGGGTAAGTTTCTTCTTTTCAAGAGCCCTACCCCTATAATAATTTTTCGTCGATAAAGTGTGTATTCCTCGTCGAGAACTGCGTATGAGGTGGTATGATGGCTCAGCCTAATGCCTCAAGGAAATCTTCGATGACCTTTTTTGGGTTCTGCGCCTTGACTATCGCGGACGCCACCAGCACTCCTTTGGTGCCGAGCTCTATCGCGGCCTGCACGTCCTCTGTTGTGGAGATGCCTGCGCCGCACAGCGGGATGATTCCCGTGCCGTTTAACATGCCGGCGAATTTCCGTATGAGGTCGGGCTGGAGCGTCGATACTGATTTGCCTGTGCCTATGAGCTCAGGGTCCTCGTAGGCGATGAAGTCTGGCTGGACGTCGATGAGGCGCTTTGCCTGGGAGATGTTCGGGGCGCATACCATGGTCTTGAGCTTGTACTGCCTGCAGGTCTCGACAGCGTTCACAATATCATTGAACGAAAGCCTTCTCTCGGCATGGTTGAGCAATGTGCCTTTTGCGCCTGCTTCTATAACTGCCTTTGGTGGGATGTAGCCTGTGTTGCGGTCCGGCTCCACAGGGTCCACGTGCTGGGCATAAAGGGTGAGAGGGGATTCTTGCTTCACGCGGTATATGTCAGTCGGCTGGACAGCGAGAATAATCCGTTTATCTTTTCCGGCCTGCTTGGCAAGCCGGACTGCGTCCTTTCCAGTGGACTCACTATATGTCTTAAAATTTATCACGAGCCAGTTCATCCTAGCCTCCGTATCTCCACAGGATTCTTTTTTGCAGCAGCCATGGCCTCCGTGAATGTGAGGAGCTTGTTCTTGGCTCCGATGTGCATGATGACAGACTGTGAATTCACAAGAGCTATCTTGAGGCAGGTTTCCATTGGCTTCTCTTTTATGATGCCGTACACCAACCCCGAGGCGAAGGCGTCTCCCGCGCCAGTGACTTCCTTTGGAGTGAGTAGGTGAGGGATGAGCTCGTGGAGCGTTCCGTCATGGTAGAGCTTGACCGGCTTTTTGCCTGCGGTGATGCACACAGTGCGCGGCCCGAATGATGATAGAACTTCCCAGGGCTTCTCCCTGGTCTCGGCGATGAGCTGCGCCTCTTCGTTGTTCATGACCAGCAGCTCGGTTCGTTCGATAAGGGGCATGAGGTGCTTCCGTCCCTCTTCTGCCTGGTACCAGCTCGGGTTGAATGCGACCTTGATGTCATTCTTCGATGCGTAGCGGATGAGCTTCTTCTGCGTCTCGTAGGACTTCTCTCCCATCGAGGAGAAGTAGAGCCACTTCGTATCGAGCGTCTTGAGCTTAAGTTTGGCGTAGTCAAGGTGATTGGATGCGCCCTTGTACACTAGGATAGTGCGATTGCGCTCCTTGCTGTCAAGGATGACGGAGAATCCGCTCCTCTCCTTTGAGCGCGTGCCGAGGAATGTAATATTTTCCTCTTCGAGCTGCGCCATGATTTTCTGCCCGAAGTCATCTGTGCTGATGTTACCTAAATAGCCCGTATTAAGGCCGAGGCGCGAGAAAGCTACTGCTGTGTTGGTCCCTCCTCCGCCTGTCTCGAAGTGCGTCTCCCTGATGAGGATTTTCGCCCCCACAGGATAGCCAATGAACTTCTCCTCTTCCTTCTCGCTTCTCAACTCAGGCAGGCCGGTGTCGACAAATAGGTCCACGACATTCGAGCCCACTGAGATGATGTCATATGCCGATGTCATGATAATATTCATCGTATCCACAATGCCTGAGATATTTAAACCTACGGGTCGGAAATAAGGAATCTCCTTTCAAGGGGTGACAATATTCCTTGTTTTGTCTCTCATCTATAGAAAACTTTAAATATCCTCAAGGCGGGAAAGGCTAGAGAGGCAGAGACGTTAGATGTGGTTCCACGCGTATAACTGGGAGGACAACCCATTTTCAATCAAGCCGAACGTGAACCTCGTTGGTCTTGAGAGAGAGAGGGAACTCTTGACACATCACTTGACTTCTGGGAATATTTGCCTCCTTACCGGCAATACCGGCACTGGAAAGACTTCTCTGCTCAGGCTCGTGAGGAGCCAGCTCGATAAAGACCGTGTCGTGTACCTTAACGCTGAGGAGCTCGACGAATTCTTTGACCTCCACAAGCATCTGATGAAAGAGCGGCCCTTTCTTGACAAGCTTTTCTTTCGAAAGCCAAAAGATGTTGTCCTGCTTCTCGACGAGGGCCATGCCTCTGATGCCCAGCTGAAGAACCATATCAAGACCCTGTATGACAGCGATGTGCTTAAGGCAGTGGTGATGGCGCAGACCAAGCCGCCGTTCGATTATTCTGACAGCTTCAAGCACCGCATTGGCAACCGCATCGTGCGCATGAAGTCGCTCAGCGACGATCAGGCTCGCGAACTTGTGGAACTGAGGACAGACGCGAAGCATCCCTTCCATCATTCGACAATACCTGCTCTCGCTAAGCAGGCGAACTATAATCCCCGAAAGATGCTCGAGGCCTGCGAATTAGTGGCGATGCACCTCTCCTCCAGCTTTAAAGAGGGCAAGATGGAGCAGATTCATCCCGAGCATGCCATCACTGTTCTTGATGAGCTTCAGGACAATTTCTTTGAAGAGGAGCCCTACAGGCTTGTCCAGCCCACCCTTGACCCTGGAGTTCTCGACCTTGAAGAGGTGGACCAGCTGGCTTTCAGCCCGATGCAGAAGCGCCTCCTGAAACTCTTGACAGAAGGCACCCGCTCTGCCAATCAGCTCGCGAAAATTATGAATACGAGCGCTGGAAGCGTGGGAAAACAGTTGTCTCTGCTCATGGACAGGCGCGTGGTGAAAGTGGTGAATCACCGCAGGCCGAAGACCTACGGCCTGGCTGATGATTTCCAGAATGACCTTGCTGAGCTTTAAGGGCTAAGTAAGGACATTGTCCAGTTGAGGAATCGCTTTGCCTGCTTGACTGCGTCTCTCGCTTCTGTTTCCCTTATTAGTCTCTTTGAGTATTCAGCATCTTTTTTCAAATCCAGAAGCCGCTTCAACTGTCTCTCCTTCTTTATTGCTTGCGGTTCAGGAACCTGGCGGAAGAGTCTCAGGACCTCGCTGTGCTGTGTTCCTGCATGCCTCTTCTCGAAGTAGAATACTGTGAGCGCATCAGCAGAGCTAATAGCGCAGTGCACAGCGAGGATGGCCGCAGCGTTCCAGCGTTTCTCTTTAAGTGCATTGCGCATCTCCGCAGCACATTCGGCTGCCCGTGTGAGGTAATTCATATGGAAACGCTTCTCTACTCCAGCTGTTTTTATTGCTGCCATGGATCCTCACCCATGATAAGGATTGCATCACGCTTGATACTCTTGCCTAAGTGCGTATGACGTTGCTTTCTGAATTCGCTTAGGCTCCATATGTGCCAGCTGAGCATCAATTCATAATCCTCCAGGTGCGTGGGTAATTCCATTTCCAGTTTCTTCTTTGCTCTTGCATCCCTGAGGATGAGAAGAAGGTCCACATCACTTCCTGACCTTTCCTCACCTCGTGCGACGCTGCCAAAGAGCAGGCAGCAATAGGCTGTGGCAGGAATCATAGCTTTAAGTTTTCCCTTCACTTTTCCGAAGGATTTCCGCTCTTCTCTGAAGAGTCTGCTCATGTTCTCGTAGATGAAATGGTCACAATTTAGTTGAATGAGGAGTGTTCTTCCGTGGCACTCGGTGCTTACGATGCCGCTTGATTCCAGGTCCTTGATAGCCCTCAGGACTGAACTTTTGCTTGCGCCTTTCGCGAGGCGGGCGAGCTCTCTTCCAGTGAATATTTTAGAGGGATAGTGAAACAGCACTCTTAGCGTTGCTATCCGTGTCTTGCTTCCCAACATGTCTTCTAAGTACTGGTGTATGCGCATTTTTTTGATTCAATATTGGTCCATATGTCCCATTAATGGGACAATATTAATAAGTCTTGTGGAGGGTGGCATTTCATTGCCTTGCTTTACCTGCCGATAAACTCCCTCAAAACCCTGAGTCACGTTAAGAATTCTTGCGTTTAAAACTTTATCTCGCCTGAATTCGCAGGAGTTTGCATTTTGTCTGACTAAGTCAGTCATGACATAGTGTACCCAAGGCTTAAAAGTTTATTTTCCGCATATATACTCTAATGGGTGCGCGCGTGACCGATAGTAAGACAAAGAAACCGAGCCCTACAAAGACTACTTCTCGTACGCGAACCACCCAAAAACCCAAATCTGGCTCGAAAAAGCGGTCCCGCAAGCGCACACCACCTGCCGTTAGGGAAGCACGGGCATTTCTCGCAGCGCAGCGCGCATCTATCGTCGAAAAGCAGGCGCGCTACGAACAGCAAGTTGCTCGGCTTAGGAACGACCTTGTTTCTGGCCAGTGCTCGAAAGATGCCTATGACAAGCGCCTTCGTGACCTCCTAGGGAGTAGGCCCCTGAAGGAATGGCAGGCCTATTTCTCAGCACTGCTGAAGGAGATTGAGGGCATAGAGAAAGAGCTGACCGAGCCCAGGGCCGCTCTGGTGCGGAGCGAATACGAATTGAGGAAGTACATCCTCAACACGAAATTCCGCAAGCAGGAGATTTCTCTTGTGCTTGGCCAGCTCGACAAGCGGTATAAGTCGAAGGAGATAAGCTACACGCAGTTCGAGCTCCTGAGGAGCAAATTCCTCGAGGGAAAAGAACCCCAGGAATGGCACGCCTACTACGATGGGCTTGCCACAAAGGCAGAGGAGCGGCTATTTGCTTTGAGGCTCGACTCGCTCGCTATGCAGTACATCTCCAAGAGGCCAAAACCAGAGCCTGTTGTTGCGCCTGCTGCCGTCGAGACAGCACTTGGCGTGGAGGAAAAGTTGCCGTCGCGCATCGAGGAGATGGTGCGCGGCCCTTCCATTGGGGAGGGAGTGCGCTTCCCTCAGGTGTCGCAGAGGTCAGCCGCGGTGATTCTTGTCGTGCTGCTTTTTGTGTTTGCCGGATTGCTGTTCGGTCCGGTGTTTACCGGATTGATAGTGAGTGGGGAGGGTACTCCGCACATCGAGCCCCTCGGGGTAAGTTTTTCTGAGCCAGCGCATCACCTCATCACCCTGGAGCAGAATGATCTGCTTGTCGGCCTGCGCCTGTCCGGCTCAGTCATAGGCAACGGTACCTTCTCAGTCTATCTTGAGGATTTCTATCCTGAGAACAAGAGCAATGTTTCTCGTTATCTCATTCTCGATTCGAACTCTTTGCCCTCTCCTCCGAGTGATGCGGGCATCACAAGCATCACCGGCCTGGCCATCGACGAGGTCACTGCCACTGACGCCAATTCTTCTTTAGACAATCTCACGCTTCCTATTGAAAACCTTACACTTGATGTCCAGTTGGATATTCCTGAGAACCTGACATTCAACCTCACTGAGAACGTGACGCTGAACGTGACTGAGCCCGTGCTTGAGAACCTGACGCTCAATCTCACTGAGAACGTGACCCTGAACGTGACTGAGCCTGTGCTTGAGAACCTGACACTCAACCTCACTGAGAACGTGACGCTGAACGTGACTGACCCTGTGCTTGAGAACCTGACACTCAACATCACTGAGAACGTGACGCTGAACGTGACTGAGCCCGTGCTTGAGAACCTGACGCTCAACCTCACTGAGAACGTGACGCTGAACGTGACTGAGCCCGTGCTCGAAAATGTGACTGATAACATCACAGAGCCTCCGAGTGAGCTTGAGCAGGTCATCCAATTCGAAGATTTTTGCGTTGAGAGTTGCGTGCTGCCAAAGATTAGCGGCACTATCTACCGCCTCGTGGTAGAAGTGGAGAACGCCACCCTTGTGCTGGACAACCTCACGTACTATGTCAGTGAGGAGAACCGCCCGCCCGAGTTCCTATTCGAGAACGAGAGCATTCTTCTCTTTGATGATAAGCCCGAGGCACTACTCTTGGAGCCTGTGTCTAAAGAGAGTTCTCTTGTGGATTTAGAGCTTCCTGTGTTGTTTGCAGACCCCGATGGCGATGGGCTTGATTACATCGCACTCTCTGATGATCTTATCATTGAGATTGACGAACCACAACTGAGTGTGAGTGCAAAGCCGGGCTTCAGTGGTAAGACAGAGCTTGTGGTGATTGCCAGCGACGGCGAGTTTGCTGTACGGGCTGTTATCCCTGTGGATGTGTACCGGCAGAACGCGCTACCTTTGCTTTATGAGGAGATTCCACCTATCGAGATGGAAGTGAACAGTACCTATACCCTTGACCTCTCGAAGCACTTTAATGACTCGAACAATGACCACCTTTACTTCAACGCCACCTCTATGGCTAACTTTACTATTGTGTTTGTCGGGGAGCGGATGGTCCTTATGCCAGACCGGAACTTCATCGGCGCGCGCAGCACTGTAGTGAGCGCCTTTGATGGTACGCTGACTGCGCTGAGCAATGAGTTGCTCGTGCTGGTTGTTGAGCGAGTGAACCTCACGAACGCCACCGTGAACATGACACTGAACCTGACTCTGAACGTGACTGAGAACGTGACGTTGAATATTACTGAGGAGATTGTCGAGACAGAGGTCATGGTTGAGGGCATTGTAGGCAAGCCTGTCAAGTGGCGTAAGGACATCACAGTCACGAATCTCAGGAACGAGAGCCAGGTGCTGGTAGTGAACTCACATGTGCCTGGCTGGGCGCATAACATCAAGGTCAGGGATGAGGTTAAAGAGCAGGAGGTTCCGGCTGATGATGTGCGGCTTGTAGGGCTTGGCGTCACACTGAGGACAAAAGATGCAGCAGAGTCCGGTGAGAAACTGCTGGGGAAGAAAGATAAGGGCAAGGCTCTGGGTGTCGCAAGCCAGTTCGCCGGCCTGTCTGAACTCGAGCCGGAGTTCGATGTTACGCTCAACCCGAAGGAGTCGCGGAAGTATTCCATTGAGTACTACACTCCAGCCGCAGAGATGAACGAGACAGTGTCGAGATTTGGTCACACGCGGCTCAATATTGTTTCGCCCTTCAACTACACGAACCTCACTGCTGTGATGAACATCACTCCCTCGCCGGTGAAATCAATACGCCTCTTCTGGAACTTGTCGAGAGCGGATTACCTTGAGTATTTCGGTTATGTCACTGAGATAGAGCAGAATGTGTCTCTCGGCCAGGTGGTGGAGGAGCAGAACCTTACGCTGAACGCCACGCCAGCACTCAACGAGACACCCGTGCTTAATGAGACTCCAATACTGAATGAGACTCCTGCTCTCAATGAGAGCCCTGTGCTTAATGAGACTCCACTGCTGAACGAATCGCCTGTGCTTAATGAGACTCCTGCTCTCAATGAAACACCTACTGTGAATGAGACTCCCGTGCCGGTCGAGATTCTTGCGGATAACGTCTCGCTGCCGCAGCAGGACTGGTTCCGCGTCGACGTGACCTCTGACCCGCGATTCAACCTGACGTACATCGACGCTGATAATGATACCCTTGTCGAGCAGTTGCGGTGGCTCATCCCTGAGGTTGGCAATGTGCAGTTTGACATTGAATTGATTATCATCGATGTGCAGTCATATCCAACTGTTGGAGGGGAATGGTCAGTGAGGTTTAACACCTCTGGCACCGCGAACCTTACCATCCGGGCTGTGAATGGCACAATGTTCGCCGAGTTCCCTGAGTACATCTGGGTGCAGGGAAGCAACGCGAGCAACCACACTGCCGGAGACCTCGCGTTCCTCCAGTTGAAGTGCAACAACATCCCTATTGATACAGCTCTCTGGGTCCTGACCACTGATTCGCGCGTCTCGTGCGAAAACAGCACCACATCATTCGGCAACGCGACAATAGCATGCTTCAGCGCAGGTCTCGGCCATCCTGTTCCAGGGCAGTCCAATTTGACCTATCTCAATTACACGCAGCTCCTCAACACCACGCTCAACCTCTCGATGAGTGGCGTATTTGTCCGTGACTACAATTGCAACGGCGAGACCTCGTTCCACACTGTCCGCGTGCTGACTCCCGGGGTGCATCAGCAGGAATTCCTCTTCGGTTATTCAGTTGGGTACGCCAACAACTTCGCCTTTGACTATACCTCGTTCTCCAATGAGTTCACCTCCCACACGACCAACATCGACACCAACCTTACCCTTAATTTCACTCCTCCGACAAAGCCTTATGTGCCCACTTCACCTGATTTGATTGGATTGTTCCATCTGGACGGCAATTACAATGATTCAAGCGGTAATGGTTTCCACTGCACTGCAGCTGGAACTCCCACGACAACGGATGGCCGTTTTGGCACTAAAGGCATGGAATTCGGCGATGATGCAGATGACCTTTCCTGCGGTACTGGTGCCATGATTCAGGAATACACTGGGGACTTGACTGTCAGCGTCTGGGTATATCCCCTATCTAATAATTCTGTCGGTGGCAGGACAGCGGTCTGCGCGTATGATTACGGCGCATCAAGCAGCTCTACTGGATGGAGTCTTGGAAACACCTGGACTGGCAACTACTTCCGTTTCATTGTCTACAACGGAACACATTATGGCAACGCGGATGATCCAGACTTCCTTGAAACCAATCTCAACCGATGGACTCATATTGTAGGCGTGTATAAAGCAGGTCAGTATGTGCATCTCTATGCTGACGGAGTACTTATCGCCAGCGATACTACTAATGTCCCACAATTTATAGCGTATAACACCACGCATGCGAGTAGCTATCCCCTGAGAATAGGTAGGCGGAGTGACACCACCTCAGCCAGGTGGAACGGTACCTTGGATGAGGTTGCTATCTGGAACCGCTCGCTCTCCATTGACGAAATCCGCGAGTACTACCACGACGGATTATACACGCACAGCACGAGCGACGTGGGAGACACCAACCGCTCACGGTGGAAGACCCTGAACTGGACTGCAGATACAGGTTGGGACGAAGATGACAGCAGTATTATCGCCTATTTCAGGTTTGATGAGGGCTCGGGCAGCACAGCGTATGACAAGGGAAGCAACGGCTATGACGGCACCATCACCGGAGCGACATGGACGAACCAGAGCAAGCAGGGATACGCCCTTTACTTTGATGGTACTAACGACCGAGTCCGTTATGGGGGCGACCTGGGTAATCCCTCTGCCATGTCCCTTGCCATCTGGTTCAAGTCGTCGAATCTCAATAACGGGAACGATTATATCATGGACGGAAGACGAGCAACTGGCACCTGGTGGCTACTCCAGGATTACGCTAGTGGTGCTTGTACCGATAGTGCAGGCAATATCTGCTATGATGCTAGAGTGGAGGTTCCGTCATCACTGATATATGAAGATAGATGGCATCATGTTGTAGTGACTGATAGTGCAACAGCTGCAAAGATATATCTTGATGGTGAACTGATTGATGTTGGAACTGGCGAGGATCCTAATATAGGTGTTAATCTCACTATTGGTGCAGGGTCTACGAATGCTGGTTCCTGGGATGGCGAGCTTGACGAAGTGCTTGTGACAAGCGATGTTCTGACTCACGGAGAAGTAAGAGAACTCTACGCAAAGGGAAGGACTGGGCTCTTCATGCAGACGCGCTCGGGCCTGGCTGACCCGCCAGATGGTGACTGGACAGGCCCGGAGCCCATACCCGCTCCTCACGCCACCAACGACGGCGTCGTGTTCCACGCGAGTTTTGACGGCGACTACGAGGGAGCAGACCGCGAGGTCCCCCAGACCAAGGTGTTGCTCCATGCTGGAACTGCTGATTCAGGCCCTAATCCTTATGACTACCGCAACATTTCGAAGAGCCAGTACGTGCTGGACGGCTCCGCTGACTATAAGCTTGTGTACAGCATCTACTTCCCGCCATGGAGCGAGAACTTCCAGGCAGGAATAGATATACAGGATTTTTCCGGCACCTACCTGAGGAATCAGGGTAACACTGATCAGAATGGAGTGAACTGCGCCCCATGGACTGACCTTCATGCATACGCCAATGGCACGTGGTATACGCGTATCTGCCCATTGACCGGCCTGGAGGACATGATGATGGGTTTCATAACTGGGCTTCACCCATCCTCAACGGATTCTGGAACCACTTATGCTTACTTTGCCGATATTCATATCCTCGATGCCTCGAATAATGAGGTCGTGACCGCCTTTGACCAGGATACCGCCGCGAATGGCGATTTTGCTGTCTGGGCAGGTATCACTAGTACTTTCACAACCTTCTTCCTCGGCCCCACCACTCTGGATGTGCCGTATCCGGATAATCCCAAGGCAGGGCGATTCGACTCAGGCGAAAAGCGCGATATAGAGAACCCAGACGCCGCAGACATGAGCGCCACTGCGGGCCCAGTCCAGAGCGTGCTCCGCTATGCCAGTGGCCATAGCAACAACGAGCGCGCAATCATGGTCCTGCGTCTGGACGAAACTAGTGGCACAACTGTTACTGATGAGAACGGGAATGAGGGCATTGTCTCAGGAAGCCCGACAATGACCAACTGGGGCCGCTATGATAGCGGCATCAGATTTGACGGTGTGAATGACTATATCAACATGGGGGACATTGACGACCTCGATACGCCATCCGCGTTCACCATAGAACTCTGGTTCTATAGGGACACTGATATGGACAACGAGACAAATCATGGCGTTGAGAACGTGCTCGTCGCCCAGTGCTCCGTATCAGATAATGATAACCTTGAAATCGGCACAGATGGTTCCTCGATTGATCTCTATCTAGATACAGCGGATTATGGTGGCAAGAAGTCGTATGATATAGGTATCGCGGATACTACCTGGTATCACCTTGCAGTCACTTATGATACAGGTGAGCTAAACGAGCTTAGGGTTTACCTCAATGGTGTGCTTAAGGTTGAAAATGACACCTGGGGAGGTCCTTTTGATCCTAGCAAAGCCTCTAATCTGACCTTTGGCATCTCAAGGCCTGATGCCAGCCGCCCCTGGGGGCTCTATGGTGGGGCACTTGATGAAATCGCAATCTACGACTATGCCAAGACCGCTGATGAAATTTATCAGGATTATCTTGAGAATTTTGACAGGAGTGCTGATTCTGGAACAATTAGCATGTGGGTCAAGCCTGAGTGGAGTTTGGATGACACAGAGAGACACGTGCTCTTCACAATTGCAAATAGCAGTTACTTCAAGAAGCCTCAAAAGGTGTGGCTCCAGCATCTTGATGATGCCATCTTCCTCCAGGTCTCGAATGTAACTCATTACTTTTCCTGCGGGACGAACAGTAGCAACGCAGCAGGATATAAATGGGCCGCGGGCGAGTGGTTCCACATTGCTGCTGGGTGGACACGGGGCAGCGGGGCATGCAACTTTTCCATCAACGGCAAGTTTTACGGAGATTATTCCGAGAACGTTGGCACAAAGGTGTCCTCCGGCTTAGTAGGCAGTTATTTTTACATAGGCAGCACAGAGGGCAAGGACGTTCATGCCAATGCCACGATTGACGAGGTGACCATTTACAATTACCACGAAACCGATGCCTCAGTGTTCTATCCGACTGGCCACGTCACCTCGGGCCAGGTCATCAACGCGGCCAACGATACAGAATTCGTGCAGTGGAGGGCAATCTTCACCAGCGGTGACGACCACGCCACCCCTAAACTCGTCAATGTCACCTTAGAGTATCTCCACAACGACAGTGCGCAGTGTGATAGTGGAACTGACTGTGAGTCTAACCTGTGTGTCGCTGGCTACTGCCGGGAAACAGGAACCTGCGATGTTTATGACGGTTATGGCTGCAGCGAGGACTCGAACGCCTGGAATGGCGCCAGCGGCGGCAAGTGTGTGGCGGACGGCTCGTGCAACACCTCCAACCCGATTGCAATGCACTGTACCGGCGACGGCTGCGACCTTGGCACTGATAACGCCTATGGCGACTGCGACGGCCGTGGCGGAGATTCCTGCGACTATACTGCAGGCAATGGCAACTTCGCCCAGGACGGCCTGTGCTTTGATGATCTTGAAGGAGCGCTACTGGGCACGAACCACGACTGTAACGCGGTGTCCGGTAGCTTTGTCTATTACAACGGGACATCGTACCGGAACGAAAGCCAGCAGGTCGCCGGTGACTATGATTCTGCAACGGACAGCGACGGCATGAGTTGTGACCCGACCTTCACCGATGATTACAGTGCGGACGGCATGGTCACGACAGACGGTTCCAAGGCAGTGTGCACCGATTCTGGAACTGTCCGCATTGACGCAACTGACAGCGACTACTTCAAGGCGACCTGCGACGCGAGCGCAGACCAGTGCGACCTAAGCATTGATGATAGCAGCCTGGAGTCACCGTACGTGCAGGATGGCTTGTGCGTAGATGGCAACACCTGTGACGGCTCTGACGTCGCTCTGGACGGCGGCTCATACTACGGCGACTGCGATGGCCATGGCGGAAAGCAGTGCGATTCAGTCGCGACATCCGGTGACTACACTCAGGACGGCGTGTGCTTCGATGATGGCGGCGAGAGCGACGGCACGAACTTTGACTGCGAGACCGCAGACTATGTATATTATAACGCCAGCCATTACAGGGACGATACCCAAGTGGGCACCTGGGATTATGATTATGATGAAAACAGCGACGGTGTCAGCTGTGACGACACAGGCGACTGGAGCGGCGGCCATGATTACACTGCAGATGGCATGGTGACAAAAAGCGCTTGCACTGCTGCCACTAGCACAGTTCGCGTCGACCAGAGCGACAACAACTACTTTGTTGATACTTGCGATGCGAGCGGCGACCTGTGCGATGATAGCGTCACTGCCCACGCGACAGTTCTGTGGGGCCAGGAAGGCCTGTGCGCTGCGAACGCCTGCGACGCGCAGGATGTGGTGAACAACAGCGGCACGTTCCTTGCTGATTGCAACGACGGCGGTGGCATGGAGTGTGAGGCTGACGCGAGCAGCGGCGAGTTCGCCCAGAGCGGCATGTGCTTCGACGACGGCGGCAACAGTGACGGCACGAACTTCGACTGTGAGGTTGCCGGCATTATCATCTTCAACGCCACGAGATACATAGACGACACGCAGAACAACTCCGATACATATGATTATGACAGTGACAACGACGGCCGAAGCTGTGACGCGACCATCACCTCCGGCGGCAATTATTCAGCCACTGGCCTTATGACAACAAACGGCTGCACTGCGGCAACCGGCCTGGTAAGCGTGAACGGAAGCAACAACAATTACTTTGTCGTGGGCTGCACAGGGAACGGCGGCGACATGTGCGACACCGCCACCGTGACTGACCTTGACTCACCCTTCACTCAGGATGGCCTGTGCCTTGCTGATAAGAGCTGTGACGGCAGCGACGTGGTCAATAACACCAACATATACTACGGGAACTGCAATGACCAGGGAGGCGTGCAGTGTGAATCGGCACCGACAAGCGGCACGTGGAGCCAGGATGGCATGTGCTTCGATGACGGCGGCGTAAGCGACGGCACGAACTTCGACTGCCTGACCAGCGGCTACATATTCTACAACGGCACACACTACGAGGACGACGGCGCAGTCGCCGCCGCAGATTATGATTATGATGAGGATAACGATGGCGACAGCTGTGACCTGAGCCTCACTTCCGATGGCAACTATAGTGTAAGCGGCATGGTGACCTCAGCGGGCTGCACTGCTTCAGGCAGCCTGGTAAGCGTGAATTTAAGCAATGGGAATGTATTTGTTGTTGGCTGCGAGCCTGGCTTCCCCTGTAACAGCTCAGTCGCAGTAGATATGACCGCTCCATGGGGCAGGGAAGGCACCTGCAACGCAAGCCTGCTATGCCAGGACAGCGGTGTGATGGTCGACACAGACCAGGACGGGACCTTTGAGACCAGCGACTGCAACCAGACCTGGAACGGCTCCCTCTGCGACACAGATAATGATGACACTGCCGATGGAGTGTGTGTGAGCACGACCTGCGACACAACCATACCCACTGAATTGAAGTGTGACACTGACGGCTGTGACAATACTGACATGGGCGCACCCTCTGCCCTTACGTGCGGAGCCAGCACTGGTTTCGCCTGTGACAACTCCTTTGGCGCCTTCACAGACAACTTCTTCACGCAGGACGGAACCTGTAGCGCTGACGGCTGCGACACCTCAGGACATGTGTGCTATGATGATAGTGAATTACAGTGCAAGCGGCATGTGTACCTTTGACAATACATGTACAGCGAGCGGCACGGATATCCGCGTCGACCAGGACAATAACAATTACTTCGAATCCGGCTGTGATGAGAGCGGCGACATCTGTGATGACGGCGGTGGCACCTCCTTCACCCAGACTGGGTTGTGCGCGGCAAATGACTGTGACGCTCAGGATGTGGTGAACAACAGCGGCACGTTCCTCGCGGACTGCAACGACGGCGGCGGCATGGAGTGTGAAGCTGACGCGAGCAGCGGCTCGTTCGCTCAGAGCGGCATGTGCTTCGATGACGGCGGCAACAGCGATGGCACGAACTTCGATTGCGAGGTAGCAGGCATCATCATTTTTAACGCCACGAGATACATCGACGATACGCAGAACAACACCGACACGTATGATTATGATAGTGACAACGACGGCCGAAGCTGTGACAGCACCATCACCTCCGGCGGCAACTACTCAGCCACAGGAATGATGACCACAAACGGCTGCACAGCCGCGACTGGTCTTGTGAGCGCTAACGGCTCTAATAACAATTACTTCGTTGTTGGCTGCACAGGCGATGGCGGCGACATGTGCGACACCGCGACAGCCGTTTCTCTTGACTCACCGTTCACGCAGGACGGTATCTGCCTCGCTGACAAGAGCTGCGACGGCAGTGATGTGGTGAACCATACCAATGCCTACTACACCAGCTGCGACGGTTACGGCGGCGTTCAGTCTTCGACTGCGAGACCTCTGGCTACATCTTCTGGAACACCACGCACTTTGAGGATGATAATGATGTCGCAGCAGCAGATTATGATTACGACGAGGACAACACTGGTGACAGCTGTGACGACGTATTGGGTTCGGGCGGCAACTACTCCCCAACTGGTATGGTCACTAATGCCGGCTGCACAGCTTCAACCAGCGAGGTCCATGTCGACGCGAGCAACAACAACTACTTTAGCGAAACTTGTGACTCAAGCGGCGACCTTTGTGACGACAGCATCGCGGTTAGCTTCAATGATCCGTGGGCGCAGTTCGGCCTGTGCGCAGCCAACGCCTGTGATGCGCAGGATGTCGTGAACAACAGCGGCACGTTCCTCGCTGATTGCAACGACGGCGGTGGCATGGAGTGTGAGGCTGACGCGAGCAGCGGCGAGTTCGCCCAGAGCGGCATGTGCTTCGACGACGGCGGCGCGAGCGACGGCACGAATTTCGATTGCGAGGTTGCCGGCATCATCATCTTCAACGCGACTAGGTACACAACGACGGCCGAAGCTGTGACAGCACTATTACCTCAGGCGGCAACTACTCAGCCACAGGAATGATGACAACGAACGGCTGTACTGCAGCGACCGGCCTTGTAAGCGCTAACGGCAGCAACAACAATTACTTCGTGGTTGGCTGCACCGGCAACGGCGGCGACATGTGTGACACTGCCACCGTAACTGACCTGGACTCACCATTCACACAGGACGGCCTGTGCCTCGCTGACAAGAGCTGTGACGGCAGCGATGTGGTGAACCATACCAATGTGTATTACGGCAGCTGCGACGGCTACGGCGGCGTGCAGTGTGAGACGACACCGACAAGCGGCACGTGGAGCCAGGACGGCATGTGCTTCGATGACGGCGGCGCAAGCGACGGCACGAACTTTGACTGCCTGACCAGCGGCTACATCTTCTGGAACCTCTCTCACTTCGAAGATGATGGCGCAGTTGCAGCAGTAGACTATGATTACGATGAGGATAACAGCGGTGACAGCTGTGACCTTTCCCTCACGACTGGTGGCAACTACAGCCCCTCAGGCATGGTGACGAGTGCTGGTTGCTCAGCCCTCGGCACCGAAGTGCATGTTGACGCAAGCGACAACAACTATTTCGCTGAGGACTGCGACGCAAGCGGCGACCTGTGCAACGGCAGCATTGTCGCTGACTTCAATGCGCCGTGGGTCCAGGAAGGTCTGTGCGCGGCGAACAACTGTGATGCGGTTGATGTTGTGAACAACAGCGGCACATTCCTCGCCAACTGCAACGACGGCGGCGGCATGGAGTGTGAAGCTGACGCGAGCAGCGGCGAGTTCGCCCAGAGCGGCATGTGCTTTGACGACGGCGGCGGCAGCGACGGCACGAACTTCGACTGTGAGGTTGCTGGCATCATCCTCTACAATGACAGCCATTACATTGACGACTCGCAGAACGGCACAAATGATTATGACTATGATATAGATAATGACGCCAGGAGCTGTGACAGCGCCATCACCTCAGGCGGCAACTACTCCGCAGACGGCATTATGCTGGCGGGCGGTGTATGTGTAGCTACTGGAGGCATTGTGAGTGTGAATGTCACCAACAACAACTACTTTGTCGCTGGCTGTAATGTGACAGGCGGCGACCTGTGCGACAGTGCAAGTTCCAATAGCCTGGACTCTCCGTGGGGCCAGACTGGCCTCTGCCTCAATGACAAGAGCTGCGACGGCACCGATGTGGTGAACCAGAGCCACGTGTTCTACGGCACCTGCGCCACCCATGAGAGCTACCAGTGCGAGGCGGACGCGAGCAGTGGTTACTTTGAGCAGAGCGGCACGTGTGCTGACGAGGGCTGCGACACTGCAGGCCACACGTGCAATGATGATGGTACATATTATAGTGCCTGCTCGAGTTGTGACACTGACTGGGATGATGACAACAGCGGCGACGACTGTGACCTTGACGCCACAGCAGGCGGTGATTACAGCGCAGCTGGCATGTGTACCACTGGCAACACTTGCACTGCGAGCGGCACAATCATCCGCGTGGACCAGTCTGCGGGCAATGTATTTGATACCCCCTGTGACTCAAGCGGTGACATCTGTGACGGCAATGGCGGCACGTCGTTCACCCAGACTGGCCTGTGCGCAGAGAGTGATTGTGACGCTGCAGATGTAGTGAACAACAGCGGCACGTTCCAGGTTGACTGCGACGGCTACGGTGGCATGGAGTGTGAAGCAGACGCGAGTTCCGGCTCATTCGCTCAGAGCGGCATGTGCTTTGACGACGGTGGCAACAGCGACGGCACGAATTTCGATTGTGAGGTAGCAGGCATCATCATCTTCAACGCCCAACGACGGCCGAAGCTGTGACAGCACTATTACCTCAGGCGGCAACTACTCAGCCACAGGAATGATGACAACGAACGGCTGTACTGCAGCGACCGGCCTTGTAAGCGCTAACGGTAGCAACAACAATTACTTCGTGGTTGGCTGCACAGGCAACGGCGGCGACATGTGCGACACCGCTACCGTGACTGACCTCGACTCACCCTTTACTCAGGATGGCCTGTGCCTCGCTGATAAGAGCTGCGACGGCGTTGATGTGGTGAACCAGACCAATGTGTACTATGGTAGCTGTGACGGCTACGGCGGTATCCAGTGTGAAGCTGATGCAAGCAGCGGCACGTGGGCTCAGAGCGGCATGTGCTTCGATGACGGCGGCGATACGGAGAACACGAACTATGACTGTGAGGTCGCGAACTACATATATTATAATGGCAGCCACTACAGGGACGATGGCCAGGTCACCATCCCAGATTATAACCAGAGCGAGGACAGCGATGGAAAGAGCTGTGACCTGAGCATCACTTCCGACGGCAACTACAGTGTAAGCGGCATGGTGACCAAAACAGGCTGTACTGCTTCAGGCAGCCTGGTGAGCGTGAACCTCAGCGAAGGCGATGTGTTTGTCGCGGGCTGCACTCCAGGAAATCCCTGTAACAGCTCAGTCGCTGTCGATATGGCCTCACCCTGGGTCAGAGAAGGAACCTGTAACGCGACCCTGCTTTGTCAGGCTAGCGGTGTGATGGTAGATGCTGACCAGGACGGTACCTTTGAGACTAGTGAATGCAACGGCGACCTGAACGGCTCTATCTGTGACACAGATAATGATGACACCGCGGATGGTGTGTGTGTGGGCGCGACCTGCGACACGACAATTCCTGCAGAATTGAATTGCGGCACTGATGGTTGCAGCAACGCTGATAAGGGCGCTCCTGCCTCCCTGACCTGCAGGGATGACACTGGTTACGCGTGTGACAACTCCTTCGGCGCCTTCACGAATTATTTCTTTACGCAGGAAGGCACCTGCACTGCTGACGGCTGCGACACCACAGCCCACATGTGCTACAATGACACTGAATACCGCGACACCTGCTCAAACTGCAAGTATGATTACGATATTGACAACAGCGGTGACGCCTGTGACGCAGACGCGACAGCGGGCGGCGATTACAGTGCAAGCGGCATGTGTACCTTTGACAATACATGTACAGCGAGCGGCACGGATATCCGCGTCGACCAGGACAATAACAATTACTTCGAATCCGGCTGTGAT
>JAFCGF010000068.1 GCA_017608295.1 Candidatus Woesearchaeota archaeon | reverse complement strand
CGAAATACGTTCGAGACCAAGGACTTGAGAAAGAATACACCGTTTTGCATAGAAGTAAGCAGTTAGCTTTGTTTTAAGATACCCCGCTGCTTGCCGCGGGGTAGTTCATTTCTAGTCATTTATTGGTTTTTTTAATTTTAAAAAATAAGATTATGAAAAAAATTACAGTTCTATTTTTGGGATTAATAGTGTTAATTTTTCTTCTTGTTTTAAGATGTAGCAAAAATGAAACACCAGAGAATTTTGAAAAACAGCTTGATGAAGCTATTAAAAACTGGAATGATTTATACGGACAAAAGATAAAAGCTAATGGATGGACATTCAAATATACTAGTACATCAGAGAATGAGCGTAAAAAAATTGTAGAAGATATTACAAATCCTGAGACAGCTTGGTTTCCGAGTATTGATATAGCAAATCTAGATAATATAACAGCATTACTAGTTAAAGATGATGCAACAATAAGCACTGATGATATAAAAGCCTGGCAGGATCAGATCGACAATATAGTACTGATTGGATGTAATGTAATTGAAATTTCTTGGACTAAGGGTGGTAATTCTTTTACAACTACATGTGTTACAAATAATGATAACATATTGTATGACAACATGTTATCAAATGCTTGCGGATCAGGCACTTCTAGCTTAAAAACTGTTACTTGTTGTGATATTAGGATGTGGTGGATCTGGGAAGAAGATGATGGGTGGGAAAATTGGACCCGTGGATATGCAAGAGGAATACTAACTGCAAATTGTAGAGATGGCGTTGCTGTTTCATGCGATAAAAATTGCACTGCGTCGTATACTTTAGGGGAAGCCAAAATAACGTGCAAGACTACTAAGGAGCTTGATTGTTGTATTATGGAATGTAACTGGGCATGGGCATGTGGATTCAAAAAAGTAAAGATTGCATATGATGGATTCACTCTTGAAATCGAAGGTCACCTCGGGTCGAGTGGCTCTGGAAGTAATAGTTGCACAGAGTGTTGTAATTAATAATCAAATGATTGTTAGAGGGTGTTCATTGTGCGTCTTCGACAAAATGTTTGTTTGCCATCAGCTACTCGGACTTTTTTGTTTACAAACTTAAAGTGTTGTTTTGGATATTTCAAAGCCACTAAACATAATTAAATTGCCTTCTTGGTTTTCTAATTAACTTATTGGTTTCTTCTGAAGTTCAAGGTTCTAATCTTTGTTTCCTTTCATTGTTACTGAATACTTTTCACCTCTTCCAAAATAAATATCTGCCGGAAAAGCTACTGTTCTGGCGACAGCAGCCGACCGGTTGTGGGATGCTGCAAAACAACGGGACATTCATGCATTTGGGAAAGCCATGACTGCTTCTTTCGAAGCGCAGGTCAGTATGTTCCCATACATGAGTAATCCTTTTATCCGGGAGGTGATCGCATCAGTCAGCGATCAGGCCTTGGGCTGGAAACTCAGCGGCGCCGGCGGAGGTGGATACCTGGTACTGGTGGCGGAAAAAAGAATTCCAAAAACACTTCAAATCAGGATCCGAAGATCATACCCGTTAGAAAAAAGAGACTGGTCCCCAGGATAAAAGGCACCAGGAACCTTTTGCCATCCGGATTTCTGAGCAGATCATGATGGGTTCCCATATTCCTCAATTAGTTGTTTTTCCTGTTACAGACCAGCCTGATGCCGATGCCGTCGTTACCTTTCTCAGGCAGGTGGCAGGAACGATAGGCCGACCGGGATGTTTATCATAAAAAATGAAGCATACCTGAGTTTTTCGTCCACAAAGTAATCAAATTTTACTGGTATATGCGATAAATTTATCCCTGATCGCGTATCGCGTATTTCGTGTCGCCAGGTTGTTCCGGCAGCAGTGCATTACGATGGAGGTTCCTCGTCGCTTCGTTCCTCGGAATGACAGGTGATGCTCGCATGGGCATGGGATAAATGCAAAGGCTGATTAGATCATAATAGCAATTAGAAAGTCCTCTAATTTTGATTACAGCAAGCGCACTTATATAGACCTGTAATAGTTGTTCCCGGTCGTTTTGTGTGCGTCTGGGCGCAATCACTCTCTGAGGCAGCGCAGCGAAAAGCCACTCGCCTTGAAGTAGATGTACATTTTACAGCTGCCAGGGTTGAAGGCCAGGTACCAGCCATTGGTAGTGCTGGCCTGCGTATTGCTCCAGTAGTAGCCTGCCTCACCTCTAGCTTGCAAAGAACCATCGCTGTGGCTTATGAGCCCGGCAGCGTGCATTTTTAACCCGGAGCTCCATGGGTCGTTCCAGTTTGTCCAGCTTCCACTTGCATCCACATTGGTCCATTCGGTATAGGTTGGAATACGCCAGCCACTGCCAAGCTCAAGAATACACGGATCATTGGCAGCCTGCCAGTCAAGGTCTTCAACAATAGGGGTTATCCAGGTGGTATTAGGCGTTCTGGTTGTTCCATCATGCTTATACCCCTGCTTGCGGTTAAACTGCCAATACCAGCCTGCTGAGGCTTCAGTGTCATCATCAACAGCGGTTGCCTGGTGGCTTGCACCCAGGTTTCGGGTAATCCAACACTTTGTTGTTTCTCCGGGTATATTTGTTACTGTGCTATAAGTTACTGTTTTGTTAACCGGGGCTACAGTTCCGGCCACATGGTTAATTGTGATAGGATCCCCGCAAGACCACGAATAAAAACCCATACATTCAGACCATTTAGTACCATTATAATAACGCATACAATGGGAACTCATGTCATACACCAGTAAACCCTCTGCCGGTGTGCTAATTGCATTTGTATCAGCAATACGGGGGGGTAAAAGACCTTTGTTTGTAAACTTTACATCCAGCCCGGCGGATGCATCAGGATCGCTGTTATCAGTGTTAATGCCAACTTGTCCGTATCCTGAGATATAGCAAAGGACAACAATAATTAAGATGAACCTTTTCATGGTGAATGGTTTTGAGATCACATAATTCATGTAAATATATGAAATATTAATGAGAATTCATGAGAAAACACTGATTTTAACTATAAAACACTCCCTCAGTATACCATTCAGAGCCATTAAGAGATGATTTCTGCTTCTTTGGGCTTCTCAATCATTCAAACGACGTCGAAATAATATTACATCACATTGAATTACCATTTTGTTTCAACCATGTTTCAACCAACCCAAATAAAAAAGCCTCACAATCTAATGCAAGGCTTTGATTTCCAGTTAGTGGGATGTACTGGATTCGAACCAGCGACCCCATGCCTGTCAAGCATTCTACGATATTTTATTATACATGTTAAATATACTCTAAATCAATGACATGTAATTTTACATTTTACAAAAATTGTTGGAAATATCGAAATTAATATGTATTTTTATGGCAAATTTTATGGCAAATAACTTATTACAATATGACAAGTCTATCATTGATCATTGACAAGCGGAGTAAAAAAAAGGATGGATCCCGGAGGATTTGTTTGCTTTTATACCATGGTCACAAACAAGTCTATATACCAACCGGGTATCATGTTGAGGCGCAGTACTGGGATCAAAAAAAGGAGCGTGTCAGATCAGGTTGCAGAACCATTGATGACCTGGAGGAGTTCAATAATGGCTTATTTTTCATTAAGACTGATGGGTTAAAGGTAATCGAAAAACTTCGCAGGAGAGGGGAATTGAATGAAATGGATGCATTGGATTTACGTAACCGGGTTTTAAATCTTTCAGACCAGCTTTCATTTTATGAATTTACCGAACACCTTATTTCCGAACTTAGATCTGCAGGGAGAGTGGGAAATGCCAAGGTATATGAACAAACCTTGCGTTTTCTGAAGCGATCCTTTCCAAAGAAAGAGCATATCTTTTTTAATGAATTGACCTATCGTCTGCTGAAGAGGCTTGAAACACAGTATCAGGCCAAGAATGGGACCACCAAGGGATTGCGGATCTATATGCAAACCATACGCGCTATTTACAACCATGCTGTCAAAGAGGGAAAAGCATCAGAAGAAGACAACCCTTTTAAAAAGTATTCTATCAAAATAACCAAATCACATATAGAAGCATTGACATTATTTGATTTGTTTCAGCTTGAAATTGTTATGTTAGGTCAGGCAGAGATGAGTTATGTCCGCGATCTGTTTATGTTCAGTTTCTATTGTATGGGTATGAATTTTATTGACATGGCATTATTGAAAATGAAAAATATTGAAAAAAAGCGAATCATATACACGAGATCTAAGACTGGAAAGGTTTATTCAATAGATATCCATCCCAAGATAAAAAAGATCATGGATGCTTTTTCTGAAGGTAAAGGACCCAACGATTATGTTTTCCCAATTATAACAGGAAAGAAGAAGGATATACATGATGAAATTTCAGATCAACGCCACCTGTACAATCGCAGGTTAAAAAGACTCGGTGCAGAATTAAAAATTTCCCGACCGTTACACAGCAATCTAGCGAGGCACTCCTGGGCGAATCTGGCAAATCAGAAAAATCTTCCGTTATCCCTTATTCAACAAGGCCTGGGACATAAGGACCCAAATACGACACAAATTTATCTGGATCAACTTTCCACTGAGGCTATTGACGAAGCAAACAAGAAGATATATGATGATTTGATACCGGAAATCTATAAGAATTAATAATAATTGATGGGGTGCAAGGGGTCGGAAGTTCGAGTCTTCTCGCCCCGACTAATCAAAATCAAAGACCTTGTAATTCAGTGGAAAAACCGGAGACTCTGACCACCTTGCGCCGGATGAGCTTGACCACAGTATTAGTCTGATAATAAATCATTTATGATGGTCCCTTTCAATCGGCCTGGAGTGGTCAATCTAACCGGTTTATCTACTATTCTTTTTCCATAACCTTTCTTTTTGCTGCTTATCAGCATCACAAGAAGACTTTACTTCATTAAAATCAAGGCCATTAATGAATATATTAATGAATATACCGATAAAAACAGAAGCAATGCATGTAAATAACAATCAGATAGATACAAGGATTTCCTTACCATACCTCGCCATACCTCGCCATACCTCGCCATACCTCGCCTTATCTCGCCTTATCTCGCCTTATCACGCCATAGGCGAAAAATCTCTCTTTTTCGATTATATATTTGTTGCCTCGATCATTTTATTCGAGGTAATTTTTGTTTTATTAGGGTTAGGGGTTGAAGTGGATTTACTCCACTACCACCTTCTCATTTGCAACAGGCTGGTTTTGAAAAACAAGTCTGAGCAAGTACATCCCCGCCTGCCAATCTGAAACATCCAAATCGATCTCTCTGTCCGCACGGATAACTTGTTTCTCAAACACCTTCCTCCCAAACAGGTCATATACTTCCAGCATCGCTGACCCCCATTGATGGTAAATTGTAGTGGAAGGAATTGTACTTGTGGTGTTATGTACTATCAGGTATTTTGGCACTTCAATGGTAATATGGTCTTTGGCTGGGTTTGGATAGACCTTTAGCTTTGTAGTCTCAGGATTCTTAAAGGGCTCATCAATCCCCACATACACATTTTCGCAATCAGGATCAACAGTGCTTGATACAATCGGATATGGACATAGGCTGTCATATGTAAAAGGTTGTGTGTATATACTATCATACTCCAGGGCAGAATTGACTTTAACCATAAAGACCCTCCAGCCACCGGACATGTCGTTAGCAACGGAAACGAATTTATTGTCAAATGTCTTTGCTGCTTTGGTAAAGGCTTTCGATGTTTGAGGCAATTCTTTTGTTTTTCTCAGATTTCCGAATGTATCCGTTTTTATAACTACATTGCTTTCTATCGTCGATATTAACCATCCTCCAAACATTACAATGTTGGTATCGTGAAGAAAATCAATAGTTCCCATCCCACTAAGATTAAACGTTCCAGTATTGATTATATCTTGGTTATAGGACTGATCACCATTATGGAGGACTTTTATTATAGCTGGATTATCCCCGGAACTATAAATAGTATGAGTACATGCTGTGTAATAGTGTCCGTATTGATTTTTATTTGAGCCCCATGGTCTGCTATAATAATAACCACTATCAACATAAACAGTATTCCAGAGTTCATTGCCTCCAGTATCTGTTTTAATAAAGTTAGAGCGTAGGATTGCGGGACTTGTTGATCCTGGATCAGGATAATACCGTCGAGTCACGATTAAATACCCATCATCGTCCATTATTAAATCTGTTGGTTGATCATCATAATAGATATATTCCAATGGGTAAAACTGGTGCCAGATTAAATCTCCGGAACTATTGAACTTGAAAAGCGAAGTGTTTGAGTAGGGTTCTGTTTTAAAGTAAGCACCCAGCAAAATATAATCACCTTCTGGAGTAACTTTGCCCCGGATACCCATATCATAATTAGTTGGTGTAATTAAAGTTTTACACCATTCAACCTCAGCACAGGAATTCAGTTTCATGATAAAAGCATCAAATGAGAGATTAAATTTCGTCCATGTACCACAAAAAATATATCCTCCATCATCTGATTTT
Organism: Candidatus Woesearchaeota archaeon; assembly: GCA_017608295.1. The sequence goes on along the minus strand of JAFCGF010000068.1, from coordinate 2,644 downwards.
TCAACATTGCTTGTTCCTACCTGGAGTTGTGCATTTCCAAATCTTTTATCCCATAAAGTATCCCCGTTAATATCAGTTTTTAGTAACCAGGCATATTTATAATTACCTATCATTCCCAAAATATCATACCCTTTATCATAATCTTCAATGACATCCCTGCATAAAGCACTCTGCCCTTCACCATAGATTCTCACCCAATCCTGGCTAACAGAATATATTGAAACAAAGATTAGTATTACAAAAATGAGAATTCTAAGCATGGTATAAAGATAGCAAATCCTCCGAATTTTTTCCTGGGGGTGCCGTTTTATTCTAAAACTACAAATTTACTTGTATCAAGCATTTTTCCGTTGACCCAAAGCGAACAAATATAAACACCGGGAATGAATCCGGATGTGTTTATAAGGTCCTGGTCCTGACGTTTCATTAATTGTTTTTGAAAAACAGAATTCCCTCTCATATTTGTCAGGGTCAATAATACTTCGTTCTTTTCAGTGAATTTGTCTTTTAAATTGTATTCAATAATGACATACTGCCAGGCCGGATTTGGAAAAACCTTCATATATGATTCTTCGACAAACTTACCAGTTCTGTATGTTTTCTTCCCTTTTGATGACTTTAATTCATCGGGTAGCAGGATTGGCTCATAGTAGTTGATTGCTCCGCGTGCAATCAGAATATTCCGCGTATATGATTTTACCGGTTCAAGGCTGTTTGTATGAAGGTTGTGGATAGCAGGGAGTAATGAGGAATCCATGGTAAATATATTTTTCCCATTTTTCAATAGATTCTTCAACACTGAAAAATAAGTTGTATAATTATCATGCATGCTACTTTGCTGCTGACTAAGATTATATGTTGATGTGATTGCTGACAGTGTATAATTCAAGTTGTTCGTATCGCTAACATGCATGTATTCAAACGCAAGTCGATATTTTGAAGACAGAGACGATTCATTTTGCAGTAATACGATCAAACTGTCATGTGATGCCGGGTTAGTTGTATCGTTTTTATAAAAGCGGATAAGGTTATTCAGTGCTACCGATCTCCTGGCTTTATGGGAGAAAAGTTCGGCATCCAACGCTTCTTTCGCCGACACGATCTCTTCCCCCGCCAGTATCTCTGCCATCATCAAATCAGGCATGGGAACAAACCGGTTGTTCAGCTCATCCAAAACTTTGTCTGATGTTGCCGATTGAGGATTTGCAACCAGAATATCACGGAAAAACTTTGTCTGATGTTGCCGATTGAGGATTTGCAACCAGAATATCACGGATCATTTCGTTGGGTAATACATTCTCTTTCGATATGGCCGATTGCATTGCTGTATCGGAGAGATAGGGTGATTCGTTTAGGAGTTGATTCCTGAGATCAAGAGCCTCTGGTGGTAATGATGTAAGAATTTCAGTATTCAAGTCTTCAGTGCTTCCGCCATCTACTAACGCATTTAATTGCGATTCCTTGGTGCTAATAATATTTGACTCGTATGCGATTTCCTGTTTATAATCCTCTGGTGATCCTCCGCCTCCATTGAGTTTTGAAGGACAACAACTATCTTTTGAGTATTCCCAAATAGTTGGTCTCACCGTTACATTCGAGTAATAATCGGGTTCGAGCCGTGGGTCACCCAGCTGCTCTGTGTGATGATAATATTTAAACAAAGCCCCATAATTATCTATATCGGTTGCTCCGCTTGAATGTTGATCGGAAAATGTATTTGCAGCTGGCCCCATAACTGATAGCGAATCGCCCTGATAAAGGGCGATTCCCCAGTCGCTACTATAGTTGGTATCGCTGATGGAGACGACCAAGTCATATAAGGTAGAGTCGTAATCGTTGCATCTGATAACAAGTCCGGTACTGTCATCAGAACTCCGGTTTTCATCCTGGGCAAGAATGGCATATTTTAGGGCATCGAACTGGTTGTTGTAGATTTCGTTCATCTCCGTTCCCGAATTATTAACGACGATCCCTATAGCTATGCTGGTGGGAGAATCACCAATTTCGCGAAGGATGTTCTCTTCAACCTTATACCCGGTGCATGAATTCAAATATAAGCCGTAACTGGTGTCATGATTGATGTTGGGAATAAAGAAATTATTTGATGTGATTTGCGAATTATCACAAACAGATAAATAGGCACTTCTTGCGTTATTTGTAAAAGATGCTTTATTGACCGTTAAATTATCGCCAGATTCGTAATTTATTGCTTTGATCCCATAGTGTAACCCATTGAAATTACACGGGCTCTGGGCTGCATCAGGACAGGGAGAAGCCTCACTGGTGCAATAGATGTCAATGTTATACTGCGCATCAATCGAATAAATACCGCGGCCTTTTGTGGAATTTAGAACTGAATCAGTTGTATATGTTGAATTCTGGAAAGCACATCCCAGAAAGTTAACATCACTTACATCATATAAACTGACAAAATCAGATGGATACCAGTTGTAAGCGTCAATATAGGTTCTTGTGGTTTGAAAAGTTGTTCGTTTAAAGCTGCTGATATGGCGATTACTATAGGTGAGGAACTCAACAGCTTTATAATTGTTTTCGAACAAAGCGCTATCGGCAATGATGATACCACCTGTTGAACTAAATCCCGCTCCCGCGGGATAGCCTTTTTCAACAAATATACGTAAAA
>JAFCGF010000098.1 GCA_017608295.1 Candidatus Woesearchaeota archaeon | reverse complement strand
ATAGTACTAAGTTCGAGGAAACAGTACCGCCTGCCTGACGGCAGTCAGGAGTACCGAGCACTCTTCTCATAGTCACACAGTCTCATCATCTCCCAACAGTGAAATATGCCCCTACTCTGATGAAATATTTTCGTACCTCAAATTTCACCCCGACACAGTCATTCTTCCTTGCGGGGCAAGCAGGGCAAGCGTTGCATTTCACGTGGCAAGCCCTCTCCCCCTCTCCTTGTCACATCGTCTCACAGTCTCAAAATCTCATCTTCCAGACATCATTACCTCTTCAATTCGTACTATGAGCTGCCAACGCTATAGTCCATTACACAGTCATAGTACGAAGTTCGAGGAACCAGTACCAAGTACCGAGTACCTCTTCTCACAGTCTCCCCCTCACATCGTCTCCCTTCATCCTCCACTTATCATATGCAAAACCGAAACATTATCCCCATCATTTATAGTGGCTGTATTATATTCCTCCTTCCTTATCAATTATAGTGGCTGTATTATATTCCTCCTTCCTTATCAATTTGCCATTGATTTTAACCACAAGCAGCTTAAAGGTAAAGTTTTTAACCTGAAGCAATTCAGTTACAGTTAATGAAGATTGATGCAACTCTTCAGTCCGGTTATTCAGTGTAATCCTCATGACATTTTACCCAATAAAATTTCCATGACCTGATTTGCCTGCATGTTGGCCACTACACCCACTCTGGGAGCCAGTGGTGGGAGTAACCCGGAGGTCTCTCTTTTCTCATCCCCACAAATGTACAAATTGCCTATCTGCCGTGTTTTGAGAGAATTGTTGTCACCCCATCCGGCCAGTCCAAGCCCCACTACAAGAGGTATGTCAGGAAGTTTTGATTGGACTGTTTCGATTATCATCTCCTTCATTTCAGCCAGATCAAATGCTTCCACAATAACATCACATCCTTTAAAAGTAGAGACCAGGTTTTCACTATCCAGAGTGAGGTCGTGTGCATGGACTGTAACCTCTGGATTCAGTCTATTGATGTTATCCTTCAGGGCTACAACTTTTTTCATTCCAATCTGGTTAACAAAATAATATTGCCTGTTCAGGTTACTCTCATCCACTCTATCAAAATCAACTACTACCAGCTCACCAATGCCTATCCGGGCAAGAGCGACAGCACAGTTCGATCCCAGACCTCCTGCTCCGGCAATTCCAACTTTCTTTGTTTTCAGGATCTCAAACGGATCATTTTTCATTTATCTCGTTTTAAGTAAACTTTCCTCATAAATGGTAGAAAATCCCTGGTTCCTTTACCCTCTTGAATAATTTTTAATGGGCGATCATCCTGTTTTTCGAAAAGAGCCCCAAAAAGCACCCTGATGTTACCATAAAGGAACATTTCAGGGTGAAGAATTGTAGATGGACCAAGCACAAAAATATCACAGCCTGGTTTCGACCAACCAATAATATTAGAGAACGTGTTATTAAAGACCGAAGTACCAGTTAGAATTACAGCTTCCGCATTTTTAATATATTCCGGTTGCTTTTCTGGTTTTGCCATTCCACTCATTTCAACCAGGTTGTCGAAAACTGTGATATTGATGTTTTCTCCCTCGAATTTTTGCAATAGAGATTCAAAATGACCAATCATAACAATGTTATTGTATTGTTTGAAATTTATCTCATCAAAAATATCAGAAGATCCTGGAAATAGATTCGAGTAATTTAGTAATGCGTTATAGTAAGCTGTCAGGGCAATCCTGTGAGATATGTTGTGAAGATCTAAGGTCTCCAGATCTTCTATTCCGAGGTTTACCCTTCGCTTTAGCGTGGAACATACTCCAATATTTCCATTCTCAAGCATCAATCCAACGTACAATTCTCCACAGACAAGTTGTTGGATAATATTGGTATCAAAACCATGAATTGAATAAAAATGGGCAATGGGTTCCAGCATGAAGGGAAATTATTTGTCTGTTAACAAAGATAGGATTTCTCTGAGGAAAAATCATTTCGAATTTTGAATGGTCAATTTCGAATTGAAAAACTTCGCTTGAAAAAATTTAGGATAAAAGATACAAATAGTGGGCTATGTGTGGATAATAGTGACGCCTGCCTGCCCTCCTCCCATACCTGAGGCAAGCAAGTGTCCAAATGATTATCAGGATCTAGGAGAATTGTTAATGGGTTAGTGGTGTAGTGAGTTAGTGAGTACATAATAGGAATGCTTGACCAATATAGTATTATTAAAATCCCCAAATAAAACCAGTCTGCTATATTATTTAGCAGGAAATCCTTTCATGGACCGTTATTTGCCAGACTATAAATCATGTCAAAACATATTAAACCACGAATGCACGGATGGATAACAAATATGCCGAATTCAAATAGTTATTTTTTTTTATTAGTGAATTCGTGGCTGTTGTTTTTCCCCCATGAATGAACCAATGGTTTTTTCCTCTAACTGGACCATGCTGATCCGTCAAGCGGTATATAACCGCTAAACGGAATAACCTCCTCGTACGACCACCCTGTTCGTACTTGCGGTAGTCAGGCGGGGGGTTGTGCAGGAGCCAGTAGTGTTGGCAGCTCATAGTACGAGTTGAATAGGAATTTGGATTTAGACTGTGAGACAGAGGAAGAGTTGGCGAAGGAGGATGAATTCTAACCCGATATGCAATTAAATACATATTGACATAAATCATTTTAAACGAGTTTTCATAAACATATTTTTATGCTGTTAGAATTAGACATACATTACAAGAAAAATTTCTATGGATACATTAG
>JAFCGF010000028.1 GCA_017608295.1 Candidatus Woesearchaeota archaeon | reverse complement strand
TTCTATAAATTCTGGGTAATAGTGTTTACTGGAGTTACTCCAGAATAATTTATCGTTTGGTGCGCGTCCATCAAACCCGAGCATATAGACATTCCTGGATAAGGTACAAGCCACGGGTAAAAGTAATAGCGGTAATACATTTCCTAATCGTGGTAAAGCAAATTCTTGCGTTAGGTTGACATTAATCTTTTCATGGTTCAATTGCGGTATCGCAATTAATCGATCAGCAAGATGCCTGAACTCTCTTATCACTAAACTATGAAACAACGAGGGATAAATAAACATTGTCCTAGATTCACTTAACCTCTCAGCCAGATCCTTTCTAAAGGCTTTAGCAAAACTTGTGTATCCAAAATGATAAATGCCATCCCCTGCAACAATGAAATGAGGATCAATGTGGTTCCACAGTTCTGGATCTCGCACAATTGTGTTACATACAATACGATATCCATCTGACCAGTCTCTATCGATTGCTTTCATTAAGGAAGGACCTGTACCGAAAATATAGCATTTATCAAGTTGTTCTTTTTGTATTAGTCCAACATATCTAACAAACCGATACTTAGATTCCTTCAGATATTCTTTACCTTGTTGTGATACATAGTTCATAAGTTTATGCCATTGCCAGCCATCTCCAGGATTACGGAGATAATCAACATTAAAGATTCCTCCACGACATCTATTTACCCAGATTGGTTTGAGCTTTACGTCACCAAGCACTAAAAGAGGTTCAGAACCAAAGGCAGTTTTTATCGGTAGGTTTTGTTTTAGGTCAATCTTCAAAATTTCAACTGATAGTTCAGGAATATAAAAAGCACATCTATGTTTAATCACGACTACTTGTTCTTTCACTGATTCAGGAGCAACTATAAATACCTTATTTTTACTACTTTTAAGGATTGGCCTTAGTATCATCCCTTTTATGGTATGGAATACTATCCTCTGTATAGCGTAATATAACCATCTTCCAACTCTCCAGACCTCACGTGAGAAAATAATTTTTATAACCTCTTTCATTGAATTCACTCCGTACTTAACCTTGCAGTTGCTCCCCCATCTATGACCAGGGCCTGTCCAGTCATAAACGATGAACGATCATTATCGGCTAAAAAAAGGACGGCCTGAGCTATTTCTTTGGGCTGTCCCACTCGTCCAATGACATGCTTTTTGCCTAATGCCTGAACTAATTCTTGTGTATTATATCCCCTCACATGTCCCCTACTCAATCCCTCATGGAGCATAGGGGTATCTATCGCACCAGGAAGAACGGCATTAACTCTAATTTTGTATTGACCCAACTCTATAGCTAAGGCACGAGTTAGTGCCAGTAATGCTCCCTTGCTTGCAGCATAGGCAGCAACATTTGCTGACGTGGCAAGAGCATGTACAGAGCTAACGTTAACTATAGTTCCACCTTTTTTGCACATTAGCTCATAGGCATACTTTGTAGTCAGATACACCGAACGCAAGTTGACAGCCATCACTTTATCCCACTCATCAAGTGTCATCTCCACTATAGGCTTATTGATTTGTATAGCTGCATTATTTATTAAGGCATCAAGCTGCCCTTCATTTTCTGTAACTTCGACAAAGATGTTCTCTGTTGCTTTAATATCCGAAATGTCAGCCTGAATGAAGTGATGGACACAACGAAGGTCTCTGATTTCATGATAATCAACACCAATCACGTGCCAACCTGCCTCAGCGAATACTTTTGCCGTAGCACTTCCGATACCGCCTGCCACTCCTGTAATTAAAACGACTTGATTCATTTATTTTTTCTCCCCAATACCTCTAATAAGTTACGAATCGTATTCTGGTGTACTCTCTCCCAGGCTTCTGGACTGCTGTTAGCGTTATGAGGTGACAGCAACACATTCTCCATCTGGCGCAGAGGGCTGTCCTCAGGAAGTGGCTCAACCTCAAACACATCCAATGCAGCACCAGAAATATGCCCCTCCTCCAGAGCTTTTATTAAAGCGGGTTCGTCAATAATAGAACCTCGTGCCGTATTGATAATACATGCAGTTGGCCTCATAAGCTCATATTCCCGATCGCTCATTAAATGAAAACTTGTTGGATCTAATGTGCAGTTAATGCTGACAAAATCAGCCTGACATAACAGATTTTCTTTGGTAATCATTTCGATTCCGGTTTCAGATAAAAACTCAAGGGGCATTTCTACTATATCGTTACCGAGCACTCGCATCCCAAAGGCAATAGCCCGCCTGACAACCGCCTTGCCTATATTCCCTACACCAATGACACCCAAAGTGCACTCACTGAGAGAAACAGCTGATCGCTTTGACCAAACCCCCGCTCTGATATCCTTATCCATCCATGGTAACTGGCGGGCAAAGCAGAGAATGTAACCTATCACCGAATCTGCTACGGCCTTAGTGAAAGCGTTTGGTGTATTACGTACAGCAACACCAAATCGCTTGCAGGCTTTTGAATCGATCGAGTCAATTCCTGTTCCCCACTTCGAAACCACCTTCAAACGAGGTGCCGCTTTCAGCACCCGCTCAGTGAAATGATCATCGCCAGAAATAACCCCATCCACATCACCAACCCACTGCAGAAGATCCTCCTCGGACAGGTACTCCTGAACTGCTGGCAATACGACTTCGATGTCATGTTCTTCAAGGACCGGCCGGAAGCGATCGATCACTGGCTGCATATAGGGAGCTGATACCAGTATCTTCCATTTCATGATCCATCTCCTTGGAATGTTTGTTGGCGTTCTTTGTAGAGGTATTCGGCCAAGCGAAAGTCAAGTTCATCGTCAATGTCCCAGCCTTCAATGCGGTCCGTCTCGAACATAAGTGGTCTCTCTCCAATGCGGTTTTTTCTGGTCTCCAGAGTCGTCCGGCTAAAAATATATAGGCATGAATTCTCTTCGTACACGGGCGGCAGGTCCTGGGTTCGAAGGAGTAACTCGGGATTATGGTTGATTGCTCTTGCTTGACTGTCCCATAAGCGGGTATTAACTCGGGTGACCGAAAAAAGTGAATCATACATAGGATAGCTATCAAGAAAACGTATGATTGCTTGTGTAACAGTTTCAGTACGGATCAATGGATTTGTGCTGTGCGTCTGCAAATAAAAGTCAGCTTTTACCTGTGTAACATCATAAAGCAGTACATCATTCATAGGTATAGTACCAGACCTTAAGTGATCCGGTCGTTCGATCAGTTGTACTCTTGGAAAGTATTTTGACGTATCTTCCATGATTAGCGTGCTATCAGTATCGATTACCACTCTGCTGATATATGGGCATGATGAGAGGCTACCAATAATATAATGGTAAAGCGGTTTGCCAGCGAAGGAGCGATAGTTTTTTTCAGTCAATCTTTCACTATGATGGCGCATCGGAACCAGAGCAACAATATGTGATTTCACAATAGATCTCCTACATGTGATGACAAACGCCTTAGCACCGCTCTTGCTGGAGCAGCCTCTGCTCCAGTTAATTTCAGTGGTAGACATGTCAGTTCATAAATTCTCGGATGCACATTCGCCAGATTTAATCCCTCAATGATAATTACTCCTCCTCTGAGAAGAATTTGATGGGCATGAGATTTATTACCGTAGGGCTGAATTGAAAGGTAATCAACACCAACAAGCTGCATATCTTGATCAACGATCCATTGAGCAGCATCATCAGTAAGCGCAACATAGTCTTTCCTGAATTCCTTTACAGCTTTCTCCCACAACTCAGAGTTGTGCGTCCGTAGCAAAAGTCGTTTGACTCCAGATGACAACCCAAGATTTACCAGATCATTTGCTGTAACAACATCTACTTCCGGTAAATAGGCCACCATTGCAGGCCCAATCATGGCACTCAATGACAACCGCTCAATGGTAATTCCATCATTAAAGAAATGCCGCGGAGTCTCCACATGGGTTCCTGTATGAACATCACAATCCAACCTTGAAACATTAGCTGAATCTCCCAACTCTATACTCCTGGTCTGTGTGAGTCGAGGCCCTACAACCCTTGGCCAGATTGGCATATCCGATTGCAAGGGGACTGTGATATCAATAATGTCTTTCAATTATCCTCCTTCATTGAAATGCCGGTATAATCAATACGACGTCCCCTGCTTGGCTTTGCACCACCAGAATCAGAACGTGACAAACCGTTTGGGTAATAAAATTTCTCCTTGAGCTCTATGGTAACAGGACCGTACCGGGAATAACCCATATAAGTTCCCCAAAACTGAGCGAGTCTAAAGGTAATAATACTGCTCAGGTTGTTCCGAAACACTCGATCATGCAGGGCATGATATGAATCACTTATTACATTAGTGGTAAACAACTGGATAAAGTCCCATAAGCTGAACCGTGTTTGAGGAAAGATGTGCTTCATGGCGATAGCTTCTCGACGGTAACGGTTGTAAATGGCCCTTGACGTTTCATCATGGACGTGCAATATCTCGGCTTCAGCAACATAAGCAATATGATAACCCAACTGCATTACCCTATTAGCCCAGTCAAGATCTTCTAAACCAGTCAATGTTTCATCATAAGATACTTGTTCCCAGATTGATTTTTTAATCGCAGCATTGGCATTATTGCAGAAAGAGTGACTTTGCTTCAAACTTGATGTATCAGGGAACCATTTCTTGAATATCTGACATTCTGAAAACTTCGTTGTTTCATTTCCCCTCTGTTTCCCATAGACCAACGCAACTTTCTGGTTAGAAAAGGGTAATAATAATTTTTCTAACCAGTCTTTGTAAATAGGATAGATATGGGCACTGGCAATAATTATCAACTCTCCGCTTGCCTCCTCACATCCGACGTTAAGCGATCGTCCAAAGGAAAACTCCTCTGGATCTATTTCGATAATCTTCACCGGGTAGCGGGAAGCAATTGATAGAGTCGCATCAGTAGAGCCGGAGTCTACCACAACAATTTCTAAGTCCCGGATTGTTTGTTGCATAATGCCGATTAACAGGCGGCCGATATGTTGTTCTTCATTGCAACAGCGAATTACAATTGAAATCTTGGGCATACTAACTATACCTTATCACCCTGGTTTGGATGCATATTACGTAAAGTATTATAGAGAGTTCTGGCACCTGGAATTCTACTGAGGCCAGAGCAAAGACTTTTAATCTGCTTAGCTCGTTTCAGATCCTTCAGATAGGCTGACAGAGTATATTCAAACTGCTTAGTCTGTGCCTCGGGTATAAAGATTAAATTCCCCCAAGCAGGACTGTGATCAAGCGGATAAGGTAGACATTTCATAAACTTAGGTGAAGCAGTAACCACATTTCTGCGACTGTATTCTACTATTGGTTCCCATTCAGAAACAAAGGCCTTATACTTAAAGCAATCCATATATGCAACCACATCATGATATGTATAACCGAAATTCTTTTTAGTGCGCTTGTCCATAAACTCACAAATAACCACTTCAGGGTGGAACTTATTAAAGTCAAAGCTCTTTATCACCAAGAAATCAGCTCCTTCAACATCTATTTTCAAAACGGTGATCTCATTTACTCCCACTTCAGCTAGCCACTTATCAAGCCTCACTGCCTCCACCATTATGCGGGTCTGATGCGTTGAATGAAAAGGTTTCAACGAGTGTATGCCCCAGTGTTCAGAACTTACATAAAAGGGGATGTTTTCCCCTGACCTATCAGCTACAGCTTTTTCAAAGCACATAACATTGCAGAATTCTTGGAGATTGACGCATAGCTCTTTATAATTTGTAGGCTCAGGTTCAAAAGCAACTATGCTCCAACCTTTTGCCGCAAATGGTTTAGCAAAAGAACCCACATGTGCACCTACATCAACTAAAATATGTTCTTTCCCCTCTAAATATTTTAGCCTCAGTATAAGATCACGCTCAGAAAAATCTGTTGACATTTGCCTTTTAAACATAATCATGAATATTGTATATTTGACGAGCCGACCACCTTAAGTTTCCCAAACCCGTGTGATCCCAGTCCCCTTCAGGAAGCTTTTTTTCTCTGGCCATTTTGGCTGAATCCACAATACAGTCAATGAGCCTCTTCGAAGCCTTACCGTCTAGAGGTTCTATGTGCTCCTCACGAATAATCCTTCTTCCTTTACCATGAATTGCTGGTTCCTTTAGGTACTCCAGAATAGCTTGGTCGAGTTTATCATATGACCCTACCATCCATGTACCCTGGGCAGTGATAAGAGGTTTATAGTGTTCAAATTCATATTCATGGAGGAATGAATCCTCTGGCTTTCTCTCAAGATCACCATCAAAGGCCAGGGAAATTACGGGTGTATCAAAGGCGATGGAATCAAGTGCTAGTGAACCACGACTCTGAATGACTACATCAGAATGCTTCATCATGTTTGCTAACATGATCATATCATCATCACAATAGGAAAGATTATCTTCTGCTCGGGTCCCAAAAGAACAGGCCATGTGACAGATAACTTGCGGAGGACTTGATAGAGACAGAAAATCCCTTTTCCAATCCTTGTCCTGCGGATGCGTGCGTATGAGCAACGCAGCTTTTCCATAACGAAAATTTACAAAATCGTTGGATAATTTCTGTGCTATAGAAACCTCATGCTCTTTCAAGCCAGTAGTATTTGTCCCAAGGGTTACCAAACGATAATCAGGGGGCACACCCAATCCCCTCAAAAAATCCTTGCGATCATAGAAAATAGATGGGTCATTGTATATATCCATTTGTACTTTGCCAATTTGACAGATCTTATCCTTCTTTATCCCATGAAGATCAGACATCTCTTCCACCATCCGTTTACTTGCAACTATATATCTACTCATACCACGGGGCGTTGGTCCTTTTGTGGTAGGATGATCCCAACTTGATACGATTCCAATCATTGGAATTCCCAGGTATCTCGAAACTCTCGCCCAATAGGCGGCTGGCATATAATGCAAACGACCTAAAACGAATAAATCAGGCTTCAAGCCTCGTAAGAAAGCGGTATCATTTTTATGAATAGTCTTAAAGAAGCCATGGTGAATTTCATATAAAAACCTAAAAAACACCTTGCTCCGTGGGAAGGGAAATCCTGCCCTTTCTGCCTTTCTATAGTCATAAAAGATTTTCTGGCGTATCCTTTCTTTGCGACTCCTTCCCTTGCGAATTCTATAGTGTGAGAGGTCGTTTAATACTGCATAACGATATACGAGAGAATCTAAAATGTAACCTCTATCAAGTTTTTGAAGTAATCCCAACCATACACAAGCTGCCAAATCTTTTCTCATTACTCTTTCTATAACAGATGGCCTTCGTTTGGGTGACGGTGGGTACCTCACAAAAGAGATATTCGGGCATTTTCGCGCAGAAATCACTGCACCTAGTCCTTCGTCTGAAGCTAATAAAAAAAAATGTGCATCCCTCCTTCTTGCCATTTCACTCCAGGCTGGAGTAAAAAGAAAGTCACGCACACTGAAAAGATAGGGAAGGGTAATTGCTATTCTAAGTTGTGAAGTCATTCTAAACCCAAGCGTTTACCAGGTTTCGATAATAGTCTTGCGCTGCATAGGATCCAGAGCATGTATCTGTTTGTCTTCGTAGTAGGAGTCCCCTTTGACATGGGTTGTAGAAACTTCCTCAAATATCGTCCCTTTAGTACTGGTGAAACTGTGCCATGCACCTCGCTCAATCAGCAGTTTATCACCAGGCTTCATTTGACAGTCTATTTCATTTAAACAGATATACAGGTCCCCCCAAAGCAGCTGAAATGTCTCTTCTTTAACCTTGTGGTAGTGGTTTGGATGTTTTTGACCCGGAAGTAGAACGACTAACTTTTTGCAGTACTCACGGTTGATTATATTCACTATTAATGCTCCTGTCTGCCTGAAATGCTCAATTCCGCAGTGGTGAGAAAGTTCTATTTCAAAGTCATTACCAAGCACTATCCCCGCTTCGTATATCATTCCCTTTGCGTCATGGATAATGCTTCGAACGATACTAATCGTGTCTGGTTGACGGTGTTCTTTTATGGACTCGTTGTGCTTATAATCCCTTGATGCGGTGAATGTTGCTCGTTTCTGACTAAATTCTCCACTATCTGTTTGCCCTTCTGCACAAGGCATTGCGAAAAAGACATCCTTATTCTTAAGGACGCTTCCTTTTTTTATGTTTCGAGCAGCATATACACCGCGCTTCAACGACAACAGTGATTCAACTTCTGTCTGGCTAACTCGTTTTTCATCACCCCTGCCGCATATTTCTTTTGCAGTAAGTGCACTGGAAACCCATGAATCTGTTTGTTCAGGATTCATCGTGTATTTATTAAGTTTGATTGTATCAGTCTGAATGCCAACGTGACGTTCAAGTATGGTTGCACCTTTGCTTACTGCTATCTTCACAGCATCCAGGTTATCTGGGTCTTCATGGCCTGAATAACCTATGGGAAGGTAGGAATAGCGCCTAATCATCTTACTGAGAAAGTTCATCTGTAGCATGTTGTTTGGGGTCGGGTACACAGCAACACAATGCATGAGTGCAAAACCGACACCTTGGTGTGTGAAGAGACTTACAACATTATCGATATCGTATATCGAGAGACCACCGGTCGAGATTATCACTGGCTTTCTTGCCTTTGCAATGGTTTCAAGTAATGGCCAGTCAGTAGCACTGCAACTTCCAACCTTGATGATTTGGATGCCGTGGTCAATACACTGGTGAACTGACGGTTCGTCAAAGGGTGTGGTTATTGTAATCATTCCCTGGTCTCGTACTGCATCTGTCAAGGCTAAGAACTCCTTTTCGCTTAATCGAGTACTAAGAAATCGAGGAATGTGTTTAACGTCTTTACGATTTTTAAAGTCTGGATGGATGAACGTATCCAGATCACGGTATTGAAACTTCACACCAGCCTGGATACCATGTTTCCTTGCAATTTTACCCATGGCTTCAATAATCTTGAGGGCGTGCTCCATAATACCCTGATGGTTGTTTGCCATCTCGAAAATGAACAGATCCTCAAACAAATCATTCATAGCGGTCACTTCTAATACAAGACAATGTTATTTTATTAAGGTTTTTAAGTGTTCCATGGAAATTAATTTGTCATCAATATAATAGTCGGCTGCTGGCTTATCGAACAATAGTTTATGGTATTTAACTCCCCATTCACTCATCTGTTTCCTGGTAGCTTCTCTCCAGTCGATACCTGTCTTAGAACCCCTTGCCGTAAAAAGTATTATTTGATGCCCTTGCTCATAGAGCGAATTTATTAACTGTATATTATCAGCTAAGGGACTTGCCAAGTCATATTGATTGCCCGGAACTAGGGCTGCTATTACTCCATCTATGTCAAAGCAAAAGGTCTTAAAGTCACTTTCCCTTTCATTGTCATCCTGCTTTTTCTCTCTTATGGTGCAATTTTGTTTGAGATACCTTTCTGCAATTTTCAACTGTTGTTCAGTATCTATATCAAAATAGTTATCCATAACGTATCCATAAATTCTCGAACCTGTCATTGATTTCATCTCTGTAATTATCCTGGTTCTTACAACATCAATACAGGCATTCTGGACAAAAACTCCTGGAAGTAGTTGACGAGGAAGATTGTAAGCTTCTTTGATTTCCATCTTAACCACTGGCGACAATAAGTTGCTGTCACCTCTGAACCACATTTTAAAAGGTGTCTCATTCACTAGCACTACAGATCTCACTGAATCGATATCCGGGTTATTCATTAATATCTGGATAGCCTTATCAATATCCTTCACATTACGAATAGGATACGTCGGCCTCAAATGAACGCATATATCTGGAACATAGCTTTCTTTTTCATAAAGCCAGTTTAAGGCATGGGTAAATAGCTCCAAGTCTGTTGAAGAATCTTGAGATATCTCTTGAGGACGAAGAAACGGAGACTCAGCACCATACTTGCGGGCAATCTCAGCATAAACTGGACTGTCTGTACTAATAATAGTCCTATCAATCAGCTCTGAATCCAGTGCATGTTTGATCGAATAAGCAAGTAACGGCTTCCCTGAAATTGGCTTGATATTCTTATCCGGAACAACCTTGGAACCGCTACGTGCAGGGATTAATGCTAACACTTCAGGTTTTTTCTTATCATTCATGTCGTCTTATCATTGGGAAAATAAGCATTTACCAATTGCATGTTTACGGCACTATATCTCAGATCAGAAGGACTTGCTGCATAACTAACTTCCAAATGTGGGTTAGGATTTCCTTGCCAACAACATTCTTTTGAAACAACGATCTGCCGAGTTATCCGGAAATAGCTTTCGCATGTAAGCGATGCCCTCTTCCATCTTAGACTTGGCGATGGATGAGACCGAACCGGTCTCATCCCATAGTTCATCCACAATGGAAACTAGTTGTTCAGGGCTATCCATATAGTAATACCAGCCAGGTCTCATAGCTTTTGCATCTATTGCCAAACGAAGCTCGGGTTTCACAGATTCACGTGCAAGTCTTTCAATTCCGAAGCCCATCATGACACTCGGAATCCGTGCGAAATAAGGTATAAAAAATGAGCCTGATAATTCACCAACAACCAAATCAATGTTTCCTACTAATGAATATATTGTACTATATTCAATCTCGTACGATCGCAAATCAAGCTCTTGTAAGGCCATGTGAAGAATACCCTCATCCATGGTTGGGTAAGGTTTAATGATAATATCCATCTCTTCATGCAAACCCGAATCTTTAAAGAGCACTTTTGTATTATTAAAGAATTCAGCAAATGTAATATCACCCCAATCAAGTGCGGACCGCTGCGTAGGAGGCAAAATCTTTCTAATCAAATAAACACAGATACTACGGTCCTTCTTTCTCGTATTCTTGGACTTGATGAATTTTATCCAATCAGTATCGAATCCGGGTGAACCAACACTATACACTTCCTTAGTTATTAAATGACTATCAGGTAAGAGTTGAGCAGGGCATGGACACCAATATTCATACAACACACCTTCTAGTGGCTTGAACGTTGCAATCCCGAAAGACCATTGATGGAGACCATGATTTCGAATAAACAAATGCCTTTGCGTTATCTGTGCAAATTTTAAGAATATTTCACGCCATGGGCACCCACTCCTCATCAAACGTTCATCGACTATTATTACACCTTCTTCTTCACTGGAAAAAAGCACCTTATTAAGACAGGTATTCAAATCAAAAGTAAGTTTTGATTCAATAGCTGACACAATACCATACAATAGCTTCACGAATTTTATCCGGTGGAAGCGTGCAAGGATTTTACAAACAAGGGAAACAAACAATCCAAAAAATTTACGCATAGACCAATTTGCGTCAAAAATTGTCCGATGAATAATGCCCTCTTCATGAAAAAAGGCTTTGTAGAATATGTCATTTAAAAGAGTTTCTTTTCGGTTTTTACTGCAATAATAAATGAATATCCGATAGTCTTCCTCCTGTCGAATCAAATGCCAGATGAAAGGAACTATAGCATCAAGAAAAGTATATTTGCGTCCGGTAAATATGGCTACCTTTATGGCTTTTTTCTGTCTTCCAAGACCTTGCAAAATCGATTTCATGGAGGTTATTTGAGTTATTGATTGATACAAATAAAATTGTAAAAAGGTCAACGTGAAGTATCTCGCGAAAACTTGTTATTCAAATAACTATTTTTTAATAACGTTTTATCTATTTTTTCTGCTATGTTTCTTGGCAAATCCTTCACAAATATTTTTTCGTGTGGAATCATGTAAGTGGGAAGATTATTGCGAAGATGTTTACTAAACTTTTCCTTGTTAAACGATTTTCCAGCACTAATAAAACCAATTATTCGATTCTCAATTCTTGTATCCTTTACAGCGATAACGGCACATTCATTCACATCTTTGAACTTATTGATTGTGTTCTCTATTTCCAATAAATGTATTCTATATCCAGACGACTTTATCTGATCGTCAGTTCTTCCCAAAAAGAAATATTCTCCTTTTACATCTCTATAAACAACATCGCCGGTACGATATACCTTTTGGTTATTAAAATAATCATTATTTATTGTTTTAATTTTCTTGGTGATCTTTTCGTCCCCCAAATAACCTTCCATAACTTGAGGTCCTGTGATGACAAGTTCTCCTGATACGCCATTTTGCTCAAGCACTTCATCGTTTTCATCAATCAAAAATACATTCATATTAGTTGCAGGTGAGCCTAATGGAAGCGTCTCATGTTTTGAAATATGATCAGAGGCGATTTTTTTCACCATGCAATAGACAGTTGCTTCCGTAGGACCGTAAATATTGTAAACTTCAAGATCATGTTTAACTTGAAACAGCTTTGTTTTTAAACCTGTTGGAAACGCAGCCCCGCCTAGGATCACGGCTTTCAGGCTTGAAATATCGTATTTGGGAAGATGTTTTTCGATAGATGATATTAAGCCGAATGTAGTAGGAACCGTTGAAATGACTTGTATTTTTCGATTGCCTATTGTCGAAAGAAGTTCAAATGGATTCAGGCGTTTTGATAAAATTGACATGCTGCAGCCTAAAGTAAACATCAAAACGAAATCAAGAACAGATTGATCAAAGGAAAAACTTGCAATATTGAGGATTCTGTTTTGACTATATTTGCCAAAATATCCCCTTATCCATTCAGAAAAGTTGACTAAAGCACGGTGACTGATTATCACTCCTTTAGGTTCTCCAGTGGAGCCGCTTGTGTATATTATGTATGCAACCATTTTGGGATCAATAGGAACAAATTGATGACAATTGCCTGATTGTTCAGACTGCACTTCATTGATTGGAACCGCACAGCTAATAGGGAATAATACGTTACTATCTGATAGAACCAATTTTGGTTTACAACTACCTAAAATATAATTCACTCTTTGTTCAGGCATATGTACGTTGAGTGGTACATATATGGCGCCCAGCTTCATTACCGCCAAAATTGAAGCAACGTATTCAAACCCTCTTTTCATAATAATTGCAATGCAATCATGGGAATGGATGCCTTGTGCTTTCAAGTAGTTAGCAATCTCATTAGACCGTTTTTCTAAATCATCGAACTTATACGATTTACTGCTGCTCCAAACCGCTTCCAGACCGCGACATCGATCCAAAATCTCATAATAATAGTCTAAGATCGTTCTTCTCTCTCCCATGGACTCTATTGCCTCCCTACCAGTTGACATCATTTTCATAGCCGAGGGTCTCAAGCATATCTTGCCCTATTCGTTTGAAATCGTCTTTTAAGTCATTATTCCATTGGCCCCAATGGGGAAGAATTTTTCCCTCTCGTTTGTTGATTTTCTGTTTAAGCAGCCGCTTGATCACCCCATATTCTATATCATCAATTTCCAAGAATTGTAACAAGTTGTGCAAAGCCTCTGGTTGAAGCAAGCGCTCCATTTTTATCGAGAAAACAAGTTCCTTGGGCCAGAATTTCATTTGTTTGAGAATTATTCGGTTTGTTTCATTCCAAAGCCAGGCATTCTTTTGAAATGGGGACATAAGGGACCATTGCTTAAAAAAAACGGAACGTTCCAACGGCCGCAATCGCCCCATTGCAACGAATCTTTCCACCGCAGTCAATTCTCTATCGTTTATATATCCGACAGGCATCGGATCTGGAACTTGGTTTGTGTAAACGGACTGCACAAAGTCTCTTCCGTCTCTATAGAGGAAAACCAACTTTGAATTAGGGAACACTTTCCATAAAGCAGCAGTAAAAGGTGCCAGATAGTAGGCAATTTCAATGTAGTATGTTTTCTGTTTTTTCTTGAGCAGAAGAGGTATCTGTTCAAATCGTGCTTGTTTCAATATTGCTTCAGCAGTAGAAGGATTCTTGTAGGCCTGTAAATTTTGAAGGGTCATTGCTTTTAAGCACTGCTCTCCCTGCAAGTCTTCTCCCCGAATTTGTCCCTCATTTAAAGCCAAAACATTATTAGCCATATTAAGGAGAATGCCGAGTAGCGTTGTTCCGCATCTCCCTGTACTAACAACAAAGGCATATTTGTAATTATCGTTATCCATTGTCTTTTCTGAATTACCCTTTCAGACTGTCGGAGAGATCACTTGTAATCTTATTTATCCAGGTTTTCGGATCAGAATAGCCAATATTTGCCACATACTTGATAAGGGCAGTAATTATCTTAGGATAGTTTTCTGGATAATATAGAAACTATGTTTTGGAAAGAATTTAACTGTATGAGTTCATCGGGATCAAATTCGATATTAAATTCTTTCTCTAGAGAAGCAACTATAACTAAATAATTTAGACTATCCCAAGAATGAATATTTTGTACTGAAGCATCAGCATTAACATTGACCTCTAAAACAGTTTTCAAAATTCGTTTTACTTGAGATTTAATAGACATTTGTATTACTTTACCTATGATGGCTTCGTAAAAAGTCTAAAATACTCCTTCTCCCTTGATAGGAGAGGGCCTGCCCTGTTAAACAATAAGATAGAAACGCTGATATAACATACTGTTAAGTAGAGCATGATAAGTGTTATTGATCAACTAATACATGATATTTAACAGGGTGAGGGTGAAAAGCAATGATATTTCAAGTTGTTTTCTTCCCCCTCCCCTTAATCCCCTCACCGAGGGGAGGGGAAAATGGACTTTTTACGAGTTCATCACCTTTCTCTCTCGAAAATAAAATTTATGCATATCACAAAATGACAGGTTTGAGAATAATTCGTGGAAGTGCATCTAACGTTAGGCCCTATAAGGCTTGATTTCCGGTTCTTCTTCTAAGCAAACAAAAATATCGTCTTTGAATGCCTGCAACGTATTGACGAAATAATCTTTTAGCGAAAGCGAATAGATATTGCCACGCCCCAAAACCTGCTTGTTACATGTATAACCAGAATCAATAAATCTTTTGAATATCTTAATATTCTGGTCCTTTTTTATTTGGCACTCCTTATACCAAACATATAGATAGAATGGCATTTTGCGTATTTCTCCATCCCAGACAATCGGATGCATAAATTCTTTTGTATATCTGTATGGGACCCCCATAATAATTTCCACATGATGTGGGACTGAACAGGTTAACCGCGGATGCAACCCTATACTTATAAATAGACCATCCATATCGATTATCCGAGACTTTGGACTTTCTGGACCGAACGCATGCCGGCTAACATTTCTACAAATGAAATTGGCATCTTTCCCAATTGCTGTATATGACATAAACGGGTGTAAACTTCTAATCGCCCCTGGTTGGTTGCGTATGTACTCCGTTAACACCCCCCTTTCGCTTTTTGTCTTTTTCAAGTCAAATGGGATATTTGTATTGCATAAGCTTGTACTTGCTGTGCAGACGACCAGAGTCCCTTTGCTCAAATCAATTAATTCTGAAAGGGCATCAAAATTAGACTTTAAAATATCCGCTTGATTTGAGGCTTTGTAGGGACCTAAAAACCGAATATCCGTCTTTATCAAGACGGTACGCCCTTTTTTAACTCCCAACTTGTTATAGGCGTTTTTTATGTCTTGATAATTATAAGTCAATGGACACTTATCCTCCAACACACTTTTTCATTCTTATCATCATTCTTTTTCTCTTACCTTTTTCTCTTACCTTCATCTCTCATTTACTGACTCCCTCCTTTCGACTAATGAGAGCGGCAATACATTCAGCAATTCTTCTGTACCCTAATTTATTAGGATGGAAATTGTAAGTCCAAAATAATTTTTCGCCCTGCATAGCAAACCGTTTCAGACAAGGAATCGTGTTTAACAGAAGGTTCGAATTTTCTCTTAATGCTTCTTCATATCCTGCAGAATATTGATCCATATCGAGCCGCCCTGCCTTTAAATCTGAGATAACCGATCTCGCGCATATGTCCAACTCCGTAGCAGAATTTAAAATGGGAATATAAATTTCTTCAGGACTCGGTAAATAAATATAGTACAGTTTCGATTCATAAGCGTCAGCAAATTCCTTGATATGGTCTAAGTCTTTTGCGATTTCTTTAAGCCGCCACTGATAGTTTTTCTCTTTGCCGAATTTTCTTATATTAAAGGTGAATTCAAGTCTTTTACCGTTTATTACAAATTTGCAAGAGGATGGAGAATTTATTTCTCCTGTGAGTATGTCTTTCACAAAGGTGAAGCTTGCATAACCAAATGGAGGAATACGCTTGGGAATAAGCTGTCTGATATTTGCGAACAAAAAGCCTAAATAATTCTTTTCGTATAAATTTGTATAATCTATACAATATTTTTGTGTTTCCCTCTTAGAAAAATCTCGGAACCCTTTCACATCTTCATTAACTTGTCGATAATCGTTATATCTATAGTATCGCGTTTTGAAATCATTCCAGGTTGTTAATGAGACCATGATTAATTCTGGAGAAGCATTGGCGCCGTATCGTTCAAAAACCCGGGGATATTGGTATACATCCCAACCTGCCGTGCTTAAATTCAAAATACGCAACCCAGTAATTTTTGATAATTGTTGAGGCCAAGATTCATCAAAGTCAACAGGCGCACCCATAGTAAATGAATCTCCTGTTACGATAACGTCAGCATCATTATACAAACTTTCATCGACATTTCGAAAACCATATGAGTCAGTAATAAGTCGGTAACTGAACTCAGGATTTTTGAAGACTACATTCAACTGTGGTGCATATCGCCATGCAAAAACGGGATCATCAATATATTCATCTTTATAAGCTACACGATAATGCTCTCTTTCGAATACAGCCTTAGGTAAAATATCTTGTATCCAAACAGGCGTTCTAAATAATATTTCTAATGGTAAATATCTTGCGAACAAGAATGACGCAAATTCAAATAGCAAAACCGAAATAACAGATATCAACAATACCGATACTATTTTCTCCTTAACTTTAATGCAAATCGGGAATCGTCTAGTTATAATAACCATAATAATTACGATGATACCAAAGGTTATGGTAGCAACCCAGAGGCTTAGGCTCTTTCCTAGAAATGTTGACTTACTGGCTGATTGGCTAACGAGGCCTAATATAAAGAGACCAAATGGCAGAAGTATCAGAACTTTATTAATAATATTTTTTGAATTCCTCCACATATTTGATACCTTTCTCTCTATGGATTTCTAAACTTCAAAATGTCTTAGTTTCCCTAACTTTATAGATTTATTATTCCACCTTTACAATCCTATCCTGTTTTTCAAGTAGGCCAACATTAGCAAGCTTTTTGGCAGTTGCAATAAGAAGATCCATCGGTAAATTTGACCGCTGAGCAACTGCAAGCAAATCATTCGATCCATCTGCCATATTCAGTATCCAAAGTATGGCCATTTTCCAGTCTTCAACAAATTTAACAGAGTGCTGTGTTGGGAAAACACCGTATGAACTCAAGAATGGTTCGCATTCCATGCAGGTGCTTATCCATTGATAATTGTTTTCAAGGGCAATTACAATTTTTTCACAGACATCAACGGCTTCTGCAATCTTTCTGAAATTGATAAATTGCTTGTTATCAAGTGAAGTGTGATATTCTGGCCAATTGGAATATATTGAGCGCATCAGTGAGCCAACCGGCAGATTAAAACCTGGGGAGCAATACTGCCTCTCATCGCTTCCATTGGGGAAGAAGGGTACAATGGTATGTTTTCCAAAGTCTCTTAACACAAGTTCTGCCGCTTTATCCACGATGCTGTTTTTTTCTATGCGGGATTTCTTATAGGTAAAGTTCTCATTGTTTCCTATGCACGTTAGTACGTATCCAGCGCGCAATTTCCGTTTGAAGTGCGAACCTCGAATAGAAAGATACGCAATCGCGCCTATGGTTTCAGGGCCAATAACAAAACGATAGGTATACCTGCGGTTTTTCAGGGCTGCCAGACGTTCATAGAGGAATGCCAGCACAAGGGGGCCTGATAGCTCGTTGTTGGCCATGGACGGATGGCACAGATAACTGGAAAACAGAATTTCTTCGTCGGTGTCACCTTCAAGAACTGCTTCGCCCACTACCACATGACCGTTTTTCAACTCAGTATTTATGAAAACCTGATATTCACCTGCGCAAAGTGATTTCAACTCACGGTGGGAGATACAGAAACCCCACCTTTCCTCATAATAGGAAACCATATAAGGCACTGCGTCGGGCATCTCCGGCAGGCTGTGGAGGTGCTCTTTCAGCTCTTCCAGTGAAAGCCTGCCCTGAAACGGAACCGAATAGCCAACCAGATGGAGGTTATTAGTCTTGACATCCAATCTTTTAACCCCATTTGGGTCAACGATATAGGCATCGTTTACATGCCATTCTTTAGGGATAGTCCAGTCAAACACTTTAGTTCCAGTTGGAAATTCAAGCTGCTCGAAAGGAACAATCTCAGACAAAATTCCAAGAGACTTACGATAACCCGGACCTGCCAAGCTGCGATGAATAGGCCAAAGCCGATCAAAATATTCTTCCAGGCGATTTTTTAGTTTCACAACCAGCAATCCTGTCTTATCTTTCCCTGATAACCAGAATGTCCTCCAAAACCATAGCATCCAGGTCTGAATTTTCGAATCCATGGACAGCCTGTTCTGGGCTGCAGACCAAGGGAAGGCCATGCAGGTTAAAGGATGTATTCAAAACCGCGCCAACACCTGTTTCCTCAGCAAAAGCTTCTATAAGTTCATAGTAACCGGGGTTTAATTCTCTGGTAACGATATGTGCCCTCGCAGTATAATCAGAAGGATGTATTGCCGCAATCAAAGCCTTCCTGCCTTCCTCGGTTACATCAAAAGAAAGGGTCATGTGATCTGACATCAGGCGCTTGGGGTTGATGAGATACCTGTCTACATAAAGGTCAAGAACCGATGGAGCAAATGGCATCCAGAAATCCCTGAATTTTATCTTTTTATTAATCTTTCTTGCAATGGCCGGATTGCCTGGATTTGCAATGATGGAACGATTTCCCAGGGCGCGTGCCCCGAATTCCATTCTCCCTGCAAAGCGCCCGATAACCTGGTCTTGTACCAGCAGTTTGACAATATCCTTATTTTGAATATTCCTGTGTACAGTACAGTTTTTCATTTTTGAAACTGCCTCAAGAATTTCAGCAGACGAGAAGCTGGGGCCTAAATAGTTGTTCCTCATGGAAGCAACCGGCGAATCAGAAACCGAGCGGTGAGCCAGATAACAAGCGCCCAAAGCTGTGCTTTCATCACCGGCACTGGGAGGGCAGTAAAATTCCTGCACAGAACCAATTTCACCGATATGTTTGTTAAGTTTGACATTCATTGATAAACCGCCGGCAAAAACGATACGGCTGATATTTAATTTATTTGTTACGGCAGAGAACCACTCCCTGCCCACCTCTTCAACCAATTTCTGAACGCCACCGGCAATGCCGTCGAACCGGCAGTCAGCCAGTTGTTCACGAAAATAAAAGAAAAGGTCTGAGGGCCGATTTTTGTATTCAATAAGCAGGTCAGGAACATGAAAAATATTCTTAAAAACTTTGTCGCATTTTTTGATTTCATAATCCGAAGCATACGGAGCCAGCCCCATCACCTTGTATTCATGCTCGCCTATCTTCATGCCCAGCAGGAGGGTGATATAACGATACAGCCGCGCCAGGTCCGTACAGTTGTTACGGGCGATTTCTTTAATATTATCGTTCTCCACTATACACACAGTCCCGTTTACTCCATCTCCGCCACCGTCACAGGTAAACACAAGTGCCGGTTCATTTCTGAAAGGGCTGGCAAAGTAGGCATAATACTGATGGCATTTGTGGTGGTCATAACTGACTATTTTGTCACCTGATATCCCGTATAATCTGGAAAGGGTTTCTGCCCGAATTCTATCAAGGTATGAGCGGTTCTGCTCAGGCGTTAACTGTAAAGGAACCCCGTTAAAACGGTAATTCTGTTCTTCTGCAAATCGTCCATCAGTAAGTACTTCTTCCAGGTACTCGACATTAACCCTGTTTTCAAACAGCAGGGGTTTCCAATAGTATTCCTGCTCGTCCAGCCAGTCACGGATAGTAAAACTGAATTCACGCTTGATTCGCAGGTAGTGAATCGGTATCGAAATGGTGGAAAGAGCAACGACATCAAGGTCGCTTCCCTGAATGCCGGCGATCCGCAAACACTCGTTTATTGCTTTTTCGGGAAAGCCCATTTCATTTTTGCGATACGTTAACCTCTCCTCGCTTATCATTGCAGCAACTTGACCATCAAGCATCAAGGCGGCCGTAGCATTATGACCGTCGTGAATTCCTAAAATTTTCATAAAATAGAGCCTTCTCTTTTCTCCAAATGCTCATATAATTTTAATAAGAGGATTATTAGGTTGTGCTATGAGCTCTTCAAAGAATTTTTATAAAAAAATAAAATATCATTTAAAAATTAAATATCTCATTTCACCTTCACTATATATATAGGGATCAATTGATGAGTTGTTATACAGTATCTCATCCCAGTCATGCTCTGCACCTCTTTTTAGTCGCGTAAAATTTATAAAGCCTGTATTTTCAATCAGTTCCTCAACTTCTGATGAGAAGTATCTGTTGTTGATTGGCACATAAAAAAAGTCAGTCCTGTGAAAGATTCTTCCCGGGGGATAACCCATCACCTTCATGGCAGTCTGTGTATATTGCTGAGGTACCGAAGTTAAGAGTTTCCGACACAGATCAACTGTATCCCAAAAGAACGACGCTTTGCCACCGTAAAGATAAAGCCAGCAATAACTGCCCTTTTTTAATACACGGTAAATCTCTTTAAGCCCTTGTTCAGTACTTTGGGTATGGTGTAACACCCCATTGCAAAAAACAAAATCAAAGAATTCTGATTCAAATGGCAATTCCAAAACAGAAGAAGCCGTGAAATACACTTCGCTTTTATTAAAGAGGTTCATTTTTTTCGCAAACTTTATAGAGTTCAGGCTTGCATCAATACCGATCACAAATGAACATCCAAGCTTTTTTAAAACTAAGGTATACCTTCCTCCTCCACAACCATCATCAAGTGCTCTCGTAACACCTGACAAAAAAATATTATTTTTTTCCAAACGTTCCTTTAGCAGATTATATGCTTGGATATAATATTCTTCTTTTTTAAAATCTTTCCAAAGGTTAAAATATATCTCTCCGGTTTTTGCCTGAATATCTTTTACAGCAACATCATTGTCCCATTTATCAAAACTGTTTAGCGAGTTTTCATATGAATTGTTTATAAAGTTAGAAACATTAATTAACTCTGAAAGTTCTTTTTCCAGCAAATTATACCAATTGCTTGGAAATCCTTTTATTTTTAATCTGTCTAGAAAATCAAAAAGATATATGGCACTTAATAATCTAATAAAATAGTTTTCACCGATCTGGCTGTAATAATTGTTAAAAAGGGATAGTGTTTTTTGTCTCATTTACTTTTATTTTTCTTAATTATAATATGTCTTTGGTCTGCAAGTTTCAAAGAATCCAAACAATGTTGCAAGGGATCCTGCAAGCTGGTAAAATAATTTCCCAGTTTTTTCAATAGCTGTTCAGAGAAGTTTTCAGAAAGGTTGTGCAGCATAAAACGTGTAAAATCCGTTGCATCCTGTCCGAATATCCACTGGGCTAATATTTCATAGCCTGCTTCAGCCGCGGCGTATGCAATGGAATTGTCCGTATATAATTGCGTATGAATGACAGCATCAAGATTCCGAGCATAGTTATTTTTAAAAATATTTTCAAGAAGGCATGAAAACCCAAATACTGGAACAGAGAATATAAATATGGTTTGGGGGGGGAGAGATTTTATTTTTAGAAAAAACTCGTGTGTATCAAAAATATGTTCCAGCACAAAAAACGCCACGTATATATCTGCAGGATATTGTTCAAAGGCATCAGATAATCTGCCGCTATAATAATGTACCCTGTTACCGTGCGTGAATGTGTTGGCAATTTCCACAAGTTTTTTGTCCGAATCAATCCCTGTTATATCTTTAATGCCGGCAGCAGCCAGACAGGATATGAAGTAGCCTGCTCCCGCACCCATTTCAACCCATTTCATTTGTTTGATGGTGTCAGGGGAATATTGCAATTCCTTTAAACAGCTTATTATCCAGTCCAGCTTGGGTTTGTAAATCCTTGCTTTTCTGTCCCGGTATGCTTCTGCATCAGACGCGGGGTATACGGCATTGAAGGAAATGTTAGGGTAATCCGCAGGGGGCATCGCTTTTGTCTGGACGTGGCTGCATGTGGCACACATAACAAAGGGAATATCTCTGTGGTTGAACATTTCGCCAACAAGCGGCCTGGCACACAAAGCACACTCTTTTCTGTCTTCACAACTTAATAGTCTCTGTGATTCAGAAAACTGGCGCTCAAAAAGTTCCTTGTCGTTCTGGAGCCTGACATTAACCTCTTTTTGAATATCCGCTGATGGTTTCGAGTAATCTATTCTCATATTTGTGTGTTTTATTGGGTTTGTGAAATTGACGATGCCGAACGAAGCAGTGTGGGTATGTCAAAGTGAATATCAGTCTGTGGTTCGGCAAGAGTTTTGGCAAAGTGATAATCCGCCTCCGTGTCGACAGTAAAAGATGAGCAATCATGAGTCCAGGTGTCGGGTGGCATTAGCTGAACAATATGGAAGCGATCAGATCGATTATAGATGGGTAATGTAAGATGCTCCCGTTCATCAGACGTTAACGTTTCACTATTCAGCATTTCAAGTGTCTCCGTTTTGTAAATTTCATAATCTATACCAACCGGAAAATTACCTTTGGTTGTTGCCAGGTCAAACCAGTTGATCTGTTTGCATTGCATCAGGCAGTAATCAAGACTTGCGCCGTTCACGAACGGACAATCACCTGTTACGCGTACAACATAATCCAAATTATATGCTGCTGCGGCATCGACAAATCGTTTTACAACATTGTTCTTCTCTCCGCGGAAAACATTAATTCTTTCCGATAAGGCAATATTTACAAGTTCGTCATCTTCCGGAAGCGTCGTAGTTGCCAGAATTATCTGAGTAATAATCTCAGATTTTTTTATGCGTCTTATCAGGAAAGTAATTAAGGGTATTCCTTTCAGGGGAAGTAACACCTTTCCATAAAGACGATGCGAATCAGTACGCGCTGCAATAATAACACCGTAATCTTTAAAATCACTCATCTTTTAATAAAATCCCTGCGATTTTTAGTGTCTGTTCGGAGTTGATAAAAAAATGTTCATCATCGGCAACGGTGAAATGAACAACCTGAGGACCCATCATAGAACCCATGAGGATGTTTTTATTTCGCAAGGCCAGGGATGTATTGGCTTCCCTGTATATCGTGTCAAAATCCGACGCAAAACCACTTGACGGATTGAGAGGTTGGAGGCCGTGAGGTGATCTTTTAAATAGCCTGTCTTTGACTTTGGCAACTCCCATAGACGAGTCTACATCATTTAATACTAATGTAACGGTGGCTTCTTCAAGTGTTTCGGTCTGTACAAATGGCGCCTGTATATATGATAATACAGTCAGTCCACTACATTCTGGATCAAACTTGCTTATAATACTTTTTAAAGTTGGTATCAGAGTTTTAGAACGCAGTGTATTTTCAGTGCTGCGTTTTAAAAAACGGAGGCGTTTGTCATCAAAAAGATTCATAACATCTTGAACTGCTGGAGAGTCCGAGGCCACAATAATGTAATTAAATAAAGAAGACTCGACACATTTAGTAATATTACGCTCCAAAAGGCTTTTTCTGTTCAGTTCACATTTCCACAGGTTGGGTAAAAAGTCATATCTGACG